>NZ_JBITKT010000001.1:0-1464155 GCF_044461265.1 Streptomyces sp. NPDC049879
GACACGTTGATCAAGTTCGCGCGGGGTGAGGGGTCTTTGCTGGATGTGGCGTTCGCTGCGCTGGACTGTATTCCGGGGATGCGGGGGCTGACGACGCTGGGCGGTCTCGCCCGTGGCATCCGCGGTGGTATCGGCGCCGCACGCACCGGACTACGCGGCATCACCCAGGGCGTACGCGGTCTCGGCCAGCGCCTGCGCGGCATGGCGAGGGGCGGCGACGACCTGGTCTGCCGCACCGACCCCGTGGACATGGCCACCGGCGAAGTGGTCATGGACGCGACCGACGTCGAACTCCCCGGCGTCCTCCCGCTGATCCTCACCCGGCACCACCGCAGCAGCATGCGGCAGGGCCGCTGGTTCGGCCCCTCGTGGACCTCGACGCTCGACCAGCGCCTCATCCTCGACGACACCGGCGCACGCCTGGTCACCGAGGACGGCCGCGTCCTCGACTACCCGCGCCCGCTGCCCGGCGCGCCCGTCCTGCCCGTGGAAGGCCCCCGCTGGGAACTGACCTGGGACGGCAGCCCCGCCACCCCCCTGACCGTCCACCGCCACGACACCGGCCGCCTCCTGCGCTTCGCCCCCGTCCCCGGCCGCAGAGGCGGCGAACTGCCCCTCACCGCCATAGCCGACCGCAACGGCAACGAGATCCACATCCACCACGACGATCACGGCGCCCCCACCGACATCGTGCACCACGGCGGCCACCACATCGCCGTCACCACCACCGGCCGCCGCATCACCCGGCTGACGCTGCTCAGCGACCCGGCTCACCCCGTTCTCCTGCGCTACGCCTACGACACCCGCGGCGACCTGTCCGACGTCACCAACACCTCCGGCCTCCCCCTCACCCTCACCTACGACAACCATCACCGCCTCACCGGCTGGTGCGACCGCAACAGCACCTGGTACCGGTACGCGTACGACGACGCCGGCCGCTGCGTGGCCACCACCGGCCAGGACGGCGTCCTCTCCAGCCGCGTCGCCTACGACACCGACGCCCACCGCACCCTTTTCACCGACGCCCTGGGCAACACCACCACGTACCAGTTCGACGACTGCCACCAGCTCCGCACCGTCACCGACCCCCTCGGCAACACCAGTCACCACACCTGGGACCGGTACGACCGGCTCCTCACCCACACCGACGCCCTGGGCCACACCACCGCCTACCGCTACGACGAGTACGGGTCGCTCGCCGCCGTCGTCCGCCCCGACGGGCACCAGGTCACCGTCCGCGCCGACGCACGCGGCCTGCCGGTCGAGGTCACCGACGCGGACGGCACGGTCTGGCGCCGCGCCTACGACGGGCGCGGCAACCGCACCGAACTCGTCAATCCGGCGGGCGACCGCACCACGTACCGCTACGACGGACGCGGCGCCCTCCTCACCGTCACCGGCGCCGACGGCGCCACCACGGCCGTGCGCTGCGACGCCGCGGGACTGCCGGTGGAGGTCACCGACCCGCTCGGCGCCACCACCCACTACCGGCGCGACGCGTTCGGCCGCCCCACGGAGATCACCGACCCGCTGGGCGCCGTCACCCGCCTGACCTGGACACCCGAAGGCCTCCTCGCCCGCCACGAATCCCCGCTCGGCGCCACCATGGCCTGGGAGTGGGACGGCGAGGGCAACTGCACCGCGCACACCGACGAGACCGGCCGCACGACCCGCTTCACATACGGCCCCTTCGACCTCGTCCGCACCCTCACCGAACCGGACGGCTCCCGCTGGGAGTTCCGGTACGACGCGGAGACCCGCCTCACCCAGGCGCGCGGTCCGCACGGCCTGACCTGGGAGTACGCCTACGACGCGGCGGGCCGCCCGTGCGGCGAGACCGACTGGGACGGCCGCCGCGTCGCCTACGAGACAGACGCGGCCGGGCGGCTCGCGGCGCGCGTCAACGCGGCGGGTCAGCGTGTCGCGTACGAGCGGGACGGCCTCGGGCGGCTCGTCGGCAAGACGGGCGACGGCGTGGACGCCGCGTTCGCCTACGACGCCGCCGGGCGCCTCGTCGCCGCCCGGCACGGGGACATCGGCCTCACCCGCACCTACGACCCGCTCGGCCGCACGCTCACCGAGACGGTCGACGGCCGGCGCACCACCCACACGTACGACCCCCTCGGCCGCCCCCTGACCCGCACGACGCCGAGCGGGCACACGAGCGCCTGGCACCGCGACGCGACCGGGCGGCCGGAGCGCCTGGTGACGGCGGGGCGTGTCGTCGCGTTCGACCACGACGCCGCGGGCCGCGAGACGCGGCGGCGCCTCCCGTTCGCGGCGGCCCTCGGGCGCGAGCCGGACGCGGCGGGCACCGTCACCGTCCAGACGCTCACCGGCCCCACCGGCTGGCGCCGAGCGTACGAACACCGCGCGGACCGGCTCCTGACCGCCGTGCGCGACTCACGCGGCGGCACCGCCTCGTTCACCCTCGACGCGGCGGGCCGCGTCACCGCCGTGGACGGACCGGAGGCCACGGAGGGCTACGCGTACGGCACGGCGGGCCGCCTCACCTCCACCGCGCGCACCGCACCCCCGTCCGGCGGCGGGGCCACCGACTACCGGACCGTGACGCTGACCGGCACCCGCGTGGAGCGGGCCGGGGCCGTGCACTACACGTACGACGCGGCGGGCCGCGTCACGCGCCGCCGCCGCAAGCGCCTCTCCGGCGCCGACGAGACCTGGGCGTACGCCTGGGACGCCGAGGACCGCCTCACCTCCGCCACCACCCCGGACGGCACCGTCTGGCGCTATCTGTACGACGCCCTCGGCCGCCGCGTCGCCAAACAACGGCTCGCGGAGGACGGCTCGGTCGCCGAGGAGACCCGCTTCACCTGGGACGACACCACGCTCGTCGAGCAGACTTCGGCGAGCGGCGCCCAACGGACGTCGCTGACCTGGGACTACACCGCCGACGTGCCGCTGGCGCAGACCGAACGCACCTCGGCCGACGACATCGACGGCCGGTTCTACGCCATCGTCACCGACCTGGTGGGCGCTCCCGTCGAACTGCTCGACGACGGCGGCGCGACCGTATGGCGTGCGCGGCGCACCCTCTGGGGCGCCGACGACGGCGCGCCCTCACCCGTACCCCTGCGTTTCCCCGGCCAGTACGCGGACGCCGAGACGCAGTGGTCCTACAACCTGCACCGCCACTACGACCCGGACATCGCCGCCTACACCACCCCCGACCCGCTCGGCCTCACCGCGGCCCCCGACTGCTACGGCTACGTGCCGAACCCCACGGCGTGGACCGACCCCCTCGGACTCATCCCCTGCCGCCTATACCACTACACGGACGAGGACGGCCTCCAGGGCATCCTCGACAGCCAGGAGATGTGGCCCTCCCTGCGCGCCACGAACCCCAAGGACGCCCGCTACGGCGACGGCCAGTACCTCACCGACATCGTCCCCGGCACCCGTACGCTCGGGCAGTTGTCCTACGCGTTCCTGCGCATACCGTGGGCGGGCCGCAGATTCACGCACTACGTCGAGATCAATGTGCAGGGTCTCGACGTCATCCAGGCCGCCGACCGTCCGGACGTCTTCGTGATTCTCAACCAGGGTAATCTCGATCTCACCGGCCGGATTCTCAGCAGCGGGAGGAGCACCTAGGGGTGCGGTACTGGAAGGTCTACTGGCACCACGACTTCACCGCGGAGCCCGTCGCGATCTACAGCGAGATCGGCCCTGACGACGGGGAATCGCGCCGGGTGGAGGAGTTCAGGGGCGGCCGCACAGGGTGGGCGGACGAGCGGCGCGAGCACGGCGGCACGTCGCTGGCGGACGTGCCGTTCGGGGACATCGAAGAAGTGCGGGCGCAGGCTGAATTCACCGCTTTCGTCATTCTCCGCGAGGAATTCGAAGGCGCCTGGAGAAGGGCGACGGGAGAATCCGCGTGAGGGGCGCGGCATGACGGTCGAGGAACGCGAAGGCGACCTCTTCTCCGCCGTCACGCTCGCGGACGCCGACGCCCTCGCGCACGGTGTCAACTGCGCCGGAGCCATGGGCCGCGGCATCGCCGTCGCCTTCCGCGACCGCTGGCCCGCGATGTACGAGGACTACCGCGCGGCGTGCCGCGACGGCCGTCTCGTGCCCGGCGCCGTCCTCCCGTGGCGCGCGCCGGACGGCCTGTGGGTCTACAACCTCGGTACCCAGAAGCACTGGCGCTCCCCGGCACGGCTGCCCGACGTCCGCGCCGCCGTCGCCGCGATGGTGGCGCACGCGGCCGGTCACGGCGTGCGCCGGATCGCCCTGCCACGCGTGGCGGCCGGGCTCGGCGGCCTGCCGTGGGAGGACGTCCGCGCGGCCCTGCACGAGGAATCGGCCACCACGCCGGTCGCGCTGGTGGTCGTCACACCGCCGTAGCCCTCACATCCCCCCGCACGGGAGCGGTGAGCAGCGCCGTGTACGCCTCCTCCGCCACCCGGCCGGGCGGCGTGTCCCCGGGGGCGTGGGCGAGGAACGACGCGGTGTCGCCGGTGTGCAGGACACGGCCCTCGTCCAGGACGGTCACGCTGTCCGCCTCCTCCGCCAGGTCCACGACGTCGTGCGTGGACAGCAGGACGTCCACCTCGTCGCCGAGGCCCGCCAGGACCGTGCGGAAGACCCGCCGCTGCCGGGGGTCCATCCCGGCGGTCGGCTCGTCCAGCAGCAGGACCCGCGCGTCGTGTACCAGGGCGCCCGCAAGGCCGACGCGGCGGAGCTGGCCGCCGGAGAGGCGGGTGGTGCGTTCGTCCGCGCGGTCGGCGAGTTCGACGCGCTCCAGCGCGCGCAGGGACCGGTCCCAGGCGTCGGCGCGCGACATGCCCTTGAGCCAGCCGGTGTACGCGACGTACTCGCGCGCCGTCAGCGACCGCAGCGGCGTGATCGTCTGCGGCATCCACGCCACCGCCGCGCGGTACGCCTTCGAGCCGAACGCGACACCCGCCATGCCCACCGCGCCGCCCGTCGGCGCGATCACCGAGGCGGCGAGCTTCAACAGGGTCGACTTGCCCGCGCCGTTGGGCCCCAGCAGGATCGTCAGGCCGGGCGGTACGCGGTAGTCGAGGCCGGTCAGGACGGGGGCGCGGCGCCATCCGTACCGGTAGGTGCAGGAGGAGAACTCCACCGTCATGACGCGCTCCTTGGGCCGCGCGCGGTGGCGGCCAGTCCGAGTAGGAAGACGACGGCGCTCGCCGCCGCCGCGTGGGGTGCCCCGAGCGGCTCGGGCAGCACGGTCCAGGGGTACGGGTCGTGCCGTCCGTGGAAGCCGAGCATCGCCACGGCCACCGGCCACACCACCGTCGCCATGACCGCCGCCTGCCCGGCGAACGGACGCGCGCACAGGGCGAGTCCGGCGAGGAACGGCGCGTTGCGCGCCGCGCTCAGCACGCCGTCCGAGTCCAGCAGGAGCCCGAGCAGCGCGCACAGCGCGACGGCCGCCGCCATGACCGCCGCGACCAGCCCGGCGTCCCATACGGCGATCCGCCGGCCGCCCGACGCCTCGGGCCCCGGCAGGCGCGAGTCGAGCATCAGCAGGAGCGTCGCAGCCAGCGGGATCGGCGCGTACATCATGAGGACGGTCTCCGCCGCGCCCAGGTTCAGCGACGGCAGCATGGCGGTGCTGTCGCGCAGCAGGACGGCGAGCAGCGCGAGCGACCCGAGACCGGCGGGCACCAGGAGGTGGGCGGCCCGTGCCCTCAGCCAGAGGGGCATCAGGGGCCGGTCCGGCATGCCTCGTCCAACTGCGCGTAGTACCAGGCGAGTTGTTCATCGGGCGGCAGCGTGAGTGCCTCCTCGGCCATCGCGCGCACCTCCTCGACGGACCGCCACGTCTCGGGCACGTGCTCCGCGCTCTCGGGGTAGCCCTCGGCGATGCCCATGCGGGTGAGCAGCCACAGGACGGCCGGTCTGGTGTCGCCCGCCCGCCCGGTGCGGCAGGGCAGGTCCATCGCGTCCCACATGACCACGTAGCGCACATCCCCGCGCCGCTCCGCGCCGGTGAGCCCCATGTGCCAGGTGTCCGCCGTCGAGGGCAGGTGCGCGAAGCCCTCGGACGTCGAGTCGGTGACGAGGCGCGGTGGCGGGGCGAGCCCGATCTCGGCCAGGTCCTCCACGGCGGCGGTCACCTCGGCGCGTACGGCCTCGATGTCGCGGACCGTCGCCTCCGGCATGCAGACCTCGGGGGCGGTGCCCGCGCAGCGCATCGCCACGAGGCTGTGGCGCATCGGCGCTCTGAACCCCCAGTCCCGCGTCATGGACTGGGCGGTCAGCGTGCAGGCCGCCACCAGCGCCACCGCCGCCACCAGCCGTACCGGCAGCCGGCTCACACGGACCCAGAGCAGCGCGACGGCCACGGCGAGGGAGGCGGTCGGCAGGAGCGGCGCGACGACGGACTCGAGCGTGGCGCCCTCGCCGAACTGCGGAGTCGTCCCGAAGTCACCGGAGATGTGTCTGCGCCCGGACGACTCGCCCGTGCCGGACGTCGCGACCGTCAGCCACACCGCCACCGCCATGACCGGCGCCGCGATCACGGGCGGCACGCGCAGCCCGGCCGCGAAGCCGATCACGGCGTGGGCGCAGCACAGGGCCAGCCCGAGGAGCAGCGGCGGGAGGCTGTCGGGGGTGGGCCAGGCGCCGCCCTGGGCCAGGGAGAGGCCCGCCGGGACGAGCAGCATCAGCCAGCCGAGGGCGACGACGGGGAGCAGCGCGTCGGCCGCGACCCGGAAGCGGGAACGGGCCGGTGCCAGCGCCCAGATGCCGCCGCGCCGCAGGCGGCCGCTCTCCCAGGCGCCGAGCGCGGACACCGTGGCGTAGGAGAGGGCGTACGCGGCGTTCAGCGGCCTGACGACCAGCGTCGGCGCGTAGCCGTAGTCGTTGCCGTAGGTCTCCGTCGACGCGTAGTAGAACAGCGTCAGCGCCATCGCGAACGGCATCGTCCACAGCGCGCTGCTGGCACGCCATCGCGTGCGTGTCCTCATGGGCCCCCCAGGGCAGAGCGAACGGCGCGTGGGCAGCGCCGCGTGAGCCGCGTCGTCCCCGTGGCTGGGGTGGGGGGCCGGACGACGAAGCGTCAGATGTTAACCACTCGCGACAGAAAGTGACAAGTTCTTGCCGTTGCTGTGAACAGGCATGCCTGCTCAGCGCGTTGGGGACCCGGGGGCAGGCGGTCAGTAGACCCGCACGCGCCAGCGGTCGGCGGTGTGCCGGGTGCGGGTGGCGGAGTCGGTCATCGTGATGCGGTCGCCGTCCACGGAGGCCACCCAGCCGTAGACCGTGCGGTCCGGCAGATCGACGCGGACCACGTCCTCCTCGCCGATGTCCTGCTCGACGGGCCTCGTCCAGCGCGTGCCGCACTCCGCGCAGTGGTACGCCACCAGCGCCCGCCCGTCCCGTTCGACGGGCTCGCCGGGCGCCGGGTCGTGGCCCAGCCTGCCCCTGCACCGCGCCAGCCGGCGGCGCTCGCGCCATGTCCCCATGGGGCGAGGGTACGGGGCGGCGGGTCTCAGACGGAGAACGAGGCGTACATCCCGTGCCCGTCGCGCTCGGCGGCGCGCGCGATGGTGCGCAACTCGCCGATGACGTCCGCCAGTTCGTTCGGGTCCTCGGGCATCACCCAGTTCTCGGACGCCGCCCAGCGCGCGGCCAGGGGCAGCAGCGCGTCGTCGGCGAGGGCGGACAGGACGGTCACGTCCTCGCCGTGCAGCCGCAGCAGCGGCGCCGTGCCCTCCTCCGGCGGCTCGTCGTCGGCGTAACGGGCCACGCCCTCCTCGGCCGTGAAGTCCTGCCCGCGCGCCAGCGCGCACAACTCGCCGAGCAGCACGACGGGATCGACCCACTTCACCTCGGTCTGCGGCACGCCGGTGCTCTCCGGGCCGTTCACCACGCAGGCGGCGGCCTCGTCGGGCGTGGCGGCGAAGTAGCGGAAGTACTGCCCCATTCCAACCTCCCAGCTCCCCGGGGTGCGGCGGTCCGCGCCGCGTCCATCTCTCCCGGGTGCCCGCATCGCACCGCCTTCACCACATCCGTTTCGCCGGGGGTGGCAGTGGGCGTGACGCCGCCCGCGGGGGCGGCCGGTCCGGGTCAGGCGTCGGCGGTCACCGCGTCCAGCAGCGCGTTGACACGGTCGGCCAGGTCGGGGCCCGGCACGAAGCCCCCGTCGCCGCCGATGTGCTCCGCGATGCCGGGGATCGACACGGTCGGCTCGGCCACCCGCAGCCCGACGCGGCCCAGCACCGGCCGCAGCATCTCCAGCGCCGGCGCGCCGCCGGACGGCCCCGCGCTGTAGCTGACCAGCCCGGCCGGCTTGTCGCGCCACTCGCCGTACAGGGTGTCGATCGCGTTCTTCAGCGGCGCGGTGAAGCCGCCGTTGTACATCGGCATGACGATCACGAACGCGTCGGCCGCCGTCACCGTCGCGCTCCACTCCTTCGTGGACGCGTGGACGTACCGGCCCTCGGAGGGCAGTTCGGGCTCGTCGAGGAGCGGCAGGTCGATGTCGCGCAGGTCGATCAGCTCGGTCGCCAGGTGCGAGCGGGCCTGCGCGAGGCCGGTGATCCAGCGGGCCAGGGGCCGTCCGGCCGATACGTGGCGGGTGCTCGCGGAGAGGACGTGCAGGGTGCGGACCATGGGGGTTCCTTCACTTCTTCCGAGGGGGGTCAGGCGGGTGCGGCGGGCGGCGGCACGGTGAGGCGGCGCAGGGCGAGCTGAGTCAGCGGCCCGATGGCCAGCGCGAACAGCACGGTGCCGACGCCCACCGTCCCGCCCAGCAGCCACCCGGCGGCGACGACGGTGATCTCGATGCCCGTACGCGCGGCCCGGACCGAGACGCCCCGCGCGGCGAGGCCGGTCATCAGCCCGTCGCGCGGCCCGGGGCCGAGGCCGGCGCCGACGTAGAGACCGGTCGCCACCGCGTTCAGCACGATGCCCGACAGCAGCAGCGGCGCGCGCACGGCGAGGGCGTCCGGCTCGGGGAGCAGGGCGAGCGCGGCGTCCGCGACGACGCCGACGACCAGCACGTTCGCGATCGTCCCGACGCCGGGCCGCACGCGCAGCGGTATCCACGCGAGGAGTACGAGCACCCCCACCGCGTTGACGACCCAGCCGAACGGCACGCCGGTGCTGTCGGCGACGCCCTGGTGCAGGACGTCCCACGACGGGACCCCGAGCCCGGCCGACAGCATCAGCGCCACGCTGACGCCGAAGAGCACGAGCCCGCCGAAGAGGCGCGCTGTTTGTTGACGTGTCACGCAAGCAGCGTACGGCGGGATAGGTGACATGTCAACTAGGTCGGGCGTACGCTTGTCCCGTGACTTCCTCCCCCCGCTGGCTGACCCCCGAGGAGCAGAGCGCCTGGCAGGCGTACCGCCGCATGACGCTCCTGCTCAACGCCCGCATCTCCCGCGAGCTCGCCGACGACTGCGGCCTCTCCGACCCCGACTACGACGTCCTGTCCACCCTGGGCGAGAGCGCCGACAGCCGCCGCAGGGTCAACGAACTGGCCGACCGCATGCTGTGGTCCCGCAGCCGCCTCTCCCACCACCTGACCCGCATGCAGCAGCGCGGCCTCATCGCCCGCGAGCACTGCGTGGACGACGGCCGGGGCGCCGTCGTCGTCCTGACCGGCGAGGGCCGCCGGAAGCTGGAGCAGGCCGCGGCGGGCCACGTGGAGGCCGTCCGCCGCCACTTCATCGACCTCCTCACCCCCGAGGAGATCACAGCCTTCACCACCATCGGCGACAAGATCACCACCCACCTCACCACCCCCGACCCGGCCTGATCCCCCACCGGGTCGGTACGTGGAGCCGGTCGCCGGACGGCGCCAGCCGGGTGTGCCAGGCCGTCAGAGCCGGCCGGCCGAGCGCGGTCCACCGAGCGGCGTGCCGTACCACGTCGTCGGCGAGCCGCCGCGCGCCGGACGACGGCAGGAGGGTGCCGTCCGGCCGGAGGTAGACGGCGGCCGGCGGCTCCCCGGGGCTGGTGAGCGCGCACCCGGCGTGGGCGCCCCCGGCGCAGGTGGTCCTGCCGTCGTGGAGAGCGAGGTAGAGCCACAGGTCGATGTAACTGCTGTGCGGATCGAGTTCGGCGACGGTGCGCGCGGCGGCCGGGTCGGGCTCCGGCAGGGCCGTGCCGCTGGCCGAGGGGGAAGGGGCGGCGCGCTCGTACAGGGCGCCGGTGGCGGCCATGAAGTCGGCGGAGGCCAGGAGTACGGCCCGGGGCTGTCCGCCGTCGATGGTGACCCGGGTCAGGGGGTGCAGTCCGCCGAGAGCCAGCGGGGCGACGATGACGCCTCCGGGGGCGAGCTGTCGCAGCCAGGCCGTCGCGATCCCCGCCACTCCGCAGGTGACCGCGATCCGGTCGTAGGGGCCGCCGTCCCGACGGCCGGCCAACCCGTCGCCGGTGTGGACGGTGACGCCGGTCGTGCCCGTCGCGGCCAGGGCGGACCTGGCCTCGTCGGCGACGACTGCCGACGCCTCGACCGTGACGACGGGCGCTCCGGTGATGTGGCGGACGAGGGCGGCGTTGTATCCCGTGCCGCTGCCGATCTCCAGGACCCGGTGACCGGGCTGGAGATCCGCCGCGTCCAGCATCCTGGTCACGACGGACGGTTGTGACGCGCTGGAGTACGTCCTGGCCGCGTCGCCCGGCAGGTGGGTCATGATGCCCCGGTTGGCGTAGGCCAGGTCCAGCAACTCGGCGGTGGGGGCCGCCGGATCGGCGGCGATCCGCGTACCACCGGAGTAGTAACCGGGGATGAAGGCATGGCGCGGCACGGCGGCGACGGCACGGCCCACCGCTTCGCTCCGCACGGCCCCCTCCCCGCGAAGGGAGGCGACGAGCGCGGCTGCGCGCGGACGCCAGCCATCAGTAACGGTCACATGTGCTCCCAAGGGTGATGGAAACGGACGGGTACATACATGCGGCGCGGATCGGCGGGCTCGCCCGCAGGCTGTCCTTCCCCCTCGACCCACGCGTGCACCATCGCGGTTCCGGGACGGACGCCGACGACCAGCACGGGCACAGCGCCGTATGTGGCGCGGCAGTACAGCAGGGCGGCGAGCGACCGGGGCAGGCAGGCGCTGGTGCCTCCCAGAGCCAGCCGGACACTTACGACGGCCGCGACGGCATGCGCGGCCTGACCCCATGTCGCGGGCCGGGCTCCTAGCATCACGGCGCGGACGACACGCTCCGGGTGTCGCGCACACCGGGTGGCCACGACAGCGGCCCCCCACGCGCGTAACCGCTGGCGGGGGGTGAGGCCGATACGGGGCGGCAGCGCGACCGGATGGCTCACCGGACCACCCCGGCTTGACGCAGGGGCGCCAGACAATGGGCGAGGTCCGCCCGCAACCGCTCACGGGGTATGTGCGGCCACCGGCGGAGCAGCGCGTCCTCGGCGGCAGTTGCCGATCCCCCTTCCACGAGGGCGGCCAGTGCGGTGGCCGCCGGGGCGTTGAGCAGCCACACGCTGCCGTCGCCGGTCACCAGAGTGGCCCGCCCGCTGGCGGGGTCCGCGACCCATCGGACGTCGGCGGCGATCATCCGTCCTCCCGCGAATGGAGATGGCGGCCCAGGGCGCCGCGCGCCCAGACCTCGGCCTGGAGCGTCAGCGCGACCAGGAGGTCGTCAGGGCCGCCGTCGCCCCACTGCGCGAGGGGCGCTGTCAGCGGGCCGGGGTCCACCAGGCCCAGCTCCACTAGAACGCTGCTTCCTTCCAGCAGCTCAACGGCCGCACGCCGGTGCTGGCGTGCCGCGAGGTCGTCCCCGGCGCCGTAGCCGCTCTTGGTGCGACGGGTCAGGGATACGTCCGGCACGATGCCGCGCATCGCGGCCCGCAGCAGCGGGCGGACTTCGAACGGTGACGTGCGTTCTTCGGCACGGCAGCCCAGCACCGCCTCGATCACCTGGCGGTCGGCGAAGGGGTATCCGATCCGGAGGTCCGTTCTGGCGAGGGCGGCGGCGGCCTGGAGCCGGTTGAGCCTCGCCATGGCACGGACCGCCGCTACGGCGGTGTGCTGGTGCGGCCGGTCGTGCAGGGGGAGAGGTCCCGCCTGGGCAAGGGCCTGTTGCAGCGCGTCGCGGCCCTGCTGGGACAGCCACCGGGGAAGCATCGGTGGGGCCTCCCAGCCAGGCGTGCTCCTGCGCCGTGGGCTCAGCGACAGTGCGAGCCAGCGCTCGTAGGGTCCTGGGTGTGCCGCCTGCACGCGGAGCCGGGCCGGGGGTGCGTTCCACAGCGCCGCCCAGCCCACCAGATGCGCACGGGCAACCAGACGGTTGCGCCGCCGGGCGTGGTGCAGATACGGAAGCGCGGTCAGCATCACCTCGTCGCCGCCTTTTCCGCTCAGCAGCAAACGCGCACCGGTACGGGCGACTGTGCGCCACCAGCCCACCGACCGCCGAGGCGACAGCCCTGTCGGGCCTGGCGCATCCATCGGCAGTACGTCGCCGAGGCCGTCGAGAGGGGCGGCGATGACCTCGGGACCTGCCAGGTGGTGCCGGGCTTCCGGCATTGCCGCAGCGGCGAGTTCCGCCCAGTGCACGTCGTCGGTCGGATCCGCTGCTGCGCCACGGGTGAACAGTTCCACGCGCGCACCGCACTGTCCGTAGGCGATCGAGGCGAGTGACGTGCTGTCCATGCCGCCCGACAGCTCGCATCCCACCGTTCCCCGGTCCGGTACCCGGACTGCGACCGCCCGTTTCAGGGCCGCCCGCAGAGCTGTAGCGGCCTCCCGCACAGGCAGTTCGTCGTCCGGAGGTGTCCACCACCTGCGGGAGGTGATCCGGCCGTCGCCGTCGATCCGCACCGACGACCCCGGCGGAACGCTGCTCACCCTGGTGAAAGCGCTCGCGCCGGACTCGGAGAGGGCCAGGGGCGCCACCGGCGAAAGGAGTGCCGACGCCAGGAAACCGGTGTCCGGCCGACCGTCACCCAGCGCTCCTGCCAGCACCGCAGCGTCGGACCCCACCACCGGGCAGTCGTCGATCCGTGCGGTGAACGCCTGCCGGATGCCCGCCACGTCTCCCGCCACCCATGATCCACCCGCCACGACAGCGATCGCGTGGTAGCAACCGCTGAATACCGTCAGGACGTCTTCCGGCGCATGCCCCCGGGAAATCAGCCCCGCCACCCGGATCAGCTCTCCGGCCGACGCGTCATGGTCGCCGCACAGCATGACGCCCACGTCCCGCCCGTTCGCCATGGACAACGGCCGTGCGGCGCGGCCGACAACCACGATGTCCCGGCCGAGCCGGCCAAGGAGCCCGCTGCCCGGATCGGCGGCTTCCAGCGCACGACGGGCTCGCGGTGCTGCCGGGTGCCGACCCGGCAGCACCGCGAACCATTCAGCGGATGGAACCGACACAACCGCTGCCTTCTGGCTTGTACTTGGTGGTCCAGTAGTCGCCGTCGTCCGACTCGCCGTCGCTGTAGCTGCCGGCGGCCAGCTCGGTCAGCGTGCCTATCCGGGTGGCACTCGGCGGCTCGTACTCCTCGCTCGTTCCCTGCTCCATGCCGCGCTCTCCTCAGCGGTTGACATCCCGGCACCGGAAGTCGGCACCGCAGACACCCTCCACTGTGACCGTCGATGCGCGGTGAGTGAATCTTCAGGGCGTATCAGTCCACCTCCCGATACGGCGCCGGGTGATACGGGACGTAGCAGTCATGTATCAGCGGACGCCCACCGCCGTGCCCAGGATCGCTGCCAGCTTCCGCATCTTCGACGTGGTGGCGTTGCTTGAGCCGACCTTCTGTGCGATGACACCGGGAAGGCCCTGGTGCCGTGCCCACCCGGGGGCGGAAGAGCACACGTCGAGCAGGGTGTCCAGGGCAGCGTCCGGCTGGCGGGTGTCGGCCTGAGCCAGTGCCACGTCGAGCAGCAGGCGGTGACGCGCCGAGGGGGTGAGGGCCGACGTGTCGCCGATCTCCCTGTAGAGACTCAGAGCCTTGGCCGGACGCCCGGAGGACACGCTGATGCCGATTGCCTGTGCGTTCACCGTGGCCGGCCCGAAGGCCGTCCCGTTGACGGCGACATCACGGCCCATCCGCGCAGCGACCGCCCTGCCGTGCGAAAGCATGTCCTCGGCGGTGTCCACGTCTCCCGACCTGGCCGCCACAACGGCGCCGAACGTGACGTGCCACCCGTAGGTCGCGAGATGCGCGGCGTCCCGGTCGCTGTAGCGTGGCTCGATCGTTTCGAACGAATGCCTGGCCGCTACCGCAGCCTGGTCCAGCCGGGAATCCCGAAGACAGATCCAGGACCTCCCCGACGCGATCATGGCCTCCCGCACGATGTCGCCGGAGCGCTCGGCCTGGGCTTGCGCGTGCCCGATGCCCGCGTAGGCGAGGTCCCGGGCACCGAACTGATTCGCCACGTAGGCGGCCAGCCGATATGCGTCGGCGAGCAGCCCCCGTGCCGCTCCTTCCTCCCCCGGGCGTGCCCCTCCCACGGCAACCGCCGTCTCTCTCAGCGCCGGAGCGACCCGTGTTCCGGCGCCGATGAAGTCACCGGCGCGATAGCGCTCCCAGGCGGAGGCCAGCCCGAGCGCCACCTCCCGGGGCGCGATGGGCTCCACGTCGAGACCGACTCCGACCGCCGTGTCGTGAACGGCCGTGGACAGTTCCCGCAGCATCGCGCGATCTCCTCCACGCATCGCCCGCCGGGGCGCCTGCTGCCCGAGGATCACCGACACGTCCGTGTGCAGTGCCGACGAGATGCGCATCAGCGTCGTGAGGCTGACGCCCAGATCCCGCTCGGCCTTGCGGATCGTCGCGACCGATACTCCTGCGGCTTCGGCCAGTTGCTCCTGCGTCAGCTCCGCGCCCCGCAGCAGCTTGATGCGCTCGCCGTCCGAGTAGCCACTCCACTGCACCATGCAGTCCTCCTGCCCGAGGGTCGCCGTCCTCGCAAGGTACCCGCTGAACCGACCCCGGCGGGATGGACGGTCGACTCGGTGCGGACTGCTGATCGGTGAGTGGGGCCGGTGTGGTGGGAGTGTCTGTGGTGCGGGGGCGGCCACGATGCGTTGGAGAACGCCGGTACTCACCCGTGCGTCGCCGTGGGCGACATCGGCGGCCCGGACGCGGCGCCGTCGCGGACGGATTGAGCCTGCTGCACCGCATGGATCTGTACCGTCAGGTCGATGGAGTTGGCGGCCACGCGCCACGTCGCGCCCCCTGCGACCGCCGGAGCGGCGTGGGACAACAGGCCCACGTGGGACAACTGGGCGAAGAGCCCGGCCCCCTTCGACAACCGACCGACCTGGGACAACTGGAACAAGAAGAAGTAGCCGTGCCGCCGGCGGCGCCCTGGGGTGCCGGCGACCGAGTCACCGCGCCGAAAGGCTTTTGATGGACACGCGCACGATCCGCCGTACCAGCGTTGCTCTGCCCGCCCTGGACGAGCCGGGCCTCCGCCTCTCCCACGTCACCTCGCTGGAGAGCAGCCGTGGCCGCGTGGCGGAGTTCCACTACGCCGACGCCGATCTCAGGACCCTTGACCTGGCTGACACCCACCTGCTGGACGGGCGGATCACCGGCCTCAGGGCCCCGCGCGCCCGGCTGGAGGGTCTTCGCGTCGACTCCCTGGAACTCTCCGGCTGCGAGCTGGCCTCCTTGCAGTGGACCGACAGCAAGCTGTCCCGTGTCGTCTTCCGCGACTGCAAGCTGATGGGCGCCGCCCTCGAAGACGTCACACTCGACAACGTCCTGTTCGAGAACTGCAAGCTCGACTACAGCACCCTCACCCGGCTCCGGGCCGCCGGACCCGTGATCTTCACCGGATGTTCCCTGCGAGAAACCGCCTTCTCCGCCGCCGACCTCGGCGCTGCCATGTTCGACGAATGCGACCTGCGACTGACCGAGTTCGACGGCGGGAGCTACCGGGGCACGGACTTCCGGGGCAACGACCTCTCCCACGTTCGCGGTCTCGCCTCCCTCAAGCGGATCATCATCGACCGGGCCCAGACACTGCAGATGGCCGAAGCCCTCACCGCGGAGCTGGACGTCACGTTCGGCGAAGCCCTGGACGACAGGTAGTCCCGCACGTGCCCGGGGACGCACGGCATGGGCCCGCGACTCGTCTTCGGCACCTTCCGCGACATACGCGGCCGGTGTGACGTCGTTCCGGTCCGGTCTGCCGACGGGGGCCGACCACGACGACGGCGTCTTGGTCCCGCTCGCGTTTCCGGTGGAGACGCGGCGTGCGTTCGTGGCTGGAGCGTCGCTCCCGTCGTGCGGCGGGTCGCCGGGGTGGGATGGGTGGGTCCGTAAGGCCGCACGGGACGCGAGGTGAGCGTCATGAGGACCCCGCCCGACTGGCTCGTCGCCCTCTCCTGGGTGTCGCTCGGCGTCGCGTTCGCGTGCGCCGGGTGGATCCTGTACGACACCTACGGGCGCGGGTGCCGTCAGCCGATGCGTGTGATGGAGGCGGTCTGGCCGGTGACCGCGCTGTACTTCGGCCCGATCGCCGTCGCCGCCTACCGCGCGTTCGGCCGCCCCGGGGCGACGAGGCGCCCGCGATGGGCGTCCACCGCGCTCGGCGTCTCCCACTGCGGCGCGGGCTGCACGCTGGGCGACGTGATCGCCGGGTTCGCCGTCTTCGCCGTCGGCGCCGAGATCGCCGGGCACAGCCTCTTCGCCGAGTACGCCGGCGACTTCACGCTCGCGCTGCTCCTCGGCATCGCGTTCCAGTACTTCGCCATCGCGCCGATGCGCGGCCTGTCGCCGCGCGCCGGGCTCGTCGCCGCCGCGAAGGCCGACGTGCTGTCGCTGACGGCCTTCGAGATCGGGCTGTTCGCCTGGATGGCGGTCCAGTACTTCGTCATCTTCCCCGCGCCGGACCACATCGCGCCGGACAGCCCGGTCTACTGGGCGGGCATGCAACTCGGCATGATCGCCGGGTTCTGCACGTCCTGGCCGGTGAACGTGTGGCTGATCAGGCGGGGCATCAAGGAAGCCATGTGACCTCGTGGCGGCCCGGTCCGACCGGGCCGGTGCCCGTGTCGGCGGGGGATCTACGATGATCGGCATGTCGCACGAGGAGCCCCCGTCTTCCGTCTGGCCGGTCCTGCACTACGACGACACGAGGGCGGCGCTGCGCTTCCTCGTGGACGTACTGGGTTTCGAGACGGCGGTCACGGCGCCGGACGAGCACGGCGGCATCGGGCACGCCGAGCTGCGCTGGCCCGGCGGTGGTGCGCTGGTGTTCGGCTCGACCAGGCACAAGGACAGCGTGCACGGGCGGATGCGGGCGGGGACCAGCGCGGTCTACGTGGTCGCCGAGGACGTGGACGCCGTCCACCGGAGGGTGTGCGACGCGGGCGGCGAGGTGCTCGAACCCCCGCACGGCACCCGCTTCGGGTCGGGCGCCGAGGCGTATCTGTGCACCGTCCGGGACCCGGAGGGCAGCCCGGGGCCCGGGTAGCAGGACGGACTGACGTCACGTCACCGTCGGGGCTCGGCTGGGTCGTTCCCCCTCCCGATGTCAGTGCGGGCCCGTAGGATCTGTCGCGGTGGTGCGGGAGACGAAGGGGGGCACACCGTGACATTCGCGCTGACGCTGGCCGATCCGGAGGGGGAGACCTTTCCCTGTCCGGCGTCCCCGGTGATCGTCCGGGCGCGGCGGCGGAGCCTGCGTGTGCGGCTCGTCTTCGTCGCGCTCCTGTGGTGCGTGTCCGGCGCGCTGCTCTCCGGGGTGACGACGGGGCTGTTCGTCGGTGAGCCGTTCGTCCCGGCGCCCGACATGGGCCCGTTCATCCCGCTGAGCACCTACCTCGTCCTGCCGATGATCGCCCTCACCGCGATGTCGGTGGCCGGGAGCGCCCAGAAGCTCATCTACGGCTACAGCACCCACATGCTCATCGGCACGAGGAGCAACAGCAACGCCCCGGCCCACGGGCTGCCCGTCAACCGCTGCACCGCCGCTGCCGGATGCCTCGCGGGCGTGGCCGTCGCGCTCGTCCTGCTGCCCTGGGGCGCGTGGGCCGACGCCGCCTGGTGGCGGCAGGCGCTCGCCGCCCTCTGCACGGTGCTGCTCGTCGTGATCGCGCTGCTCACGCTGCGCTTCGAACTGCCGCAGATACGTGTCGCCCGCGAACGACACGAGGCGGAACGGCAGCGGTTCCGCGCCGTGCTGGACGGTGGCACCCACGAGACCGCGCGCGTCACCCGTGTGGAACGCACCGGCAAATGGCTCGACGCCCTGCCCGTCTTCCTCGTCGGGCTGACCTGGCCCACCCCCGAGGGGCCGCGCGACGTGACGATACGCATCAACGAGTACCCCTGCTGGGCGCCCGTCCTCGGCAACGAGTTCGACGTCTGGTACGACCCCGGTGCGCCCGGCGACGACAGCCGCGTCCACCTGCGCCGCCGGCTCATAGGCCAGCGCTTCCCCGACAACCCCGAACGGCTGCGCGCCCCCGCCGAGGGCGACACCGGCTCAGGGCCCGTCACCCCGCGCTGGATGCCGTCCACGCCCGTGCCGGGCGGGGCAGGCGCACGCTGGTTCTACGCCGTGCTCGCCCTGCTCGGCGCCGCCGTCGCCTGCGCGGCCACCCTCCTGACACCGACCGCGTTCCCCGGCATGCCGGGCGTCGCCTGGCTCGGCATAGCCGGGGAGACCGGCGCTCTCCTCGCCAACGCCGCGCTGTGGCTCGCGCTCGCGTCGCGCCGCCCACGCTTCGCCCAGGGCGCCGACCTGGCGTGGGTGACCGCCCTGCCGTTCCTCGCCGTCTTCGGCTTCATGCCCGCCGTCATCAGCTCGGACCCCGTGTGGCTCTTCGACTTCGACCGGGACGTGGAGGTCCTCACCGTCTGGCTGTACGGCGGCATGGCCCTGGCCGCGCTGATCGCCTTCTTCCTCACCTTCACGATGATCGAGTCCTCCCACCGGATGCTCAACGCGGGCGTCAGCGCGCCGCCCGAGGAGATCGAGGAGGCCCTGCGGCACCACGAGGCGGCGCCCATCGAGCGCCTGCGCACCCGGTACGGCTACCTCGCGGGCGGCGCCAACCTCGGCTGAACGCCACGCCCGGCGGACCGCACATGTGACCGGCACGGCGGAGTGTCGGGCGTGCCTCCGCGCAAACGCCGCCCGCTGCGGCGATGGTGCCAGCGATGAACCACACCAGACGCCGATTCCTCGGCACGGCCGCCGCCCTCGGCCTGTTCGGCGCCGGATTCAGCACCGCGCGCGCCTGGGCCGCCCCCCGCTTCGCCGCCGACCCCTTCGGGCTCGGCATCGCCTCAGGCGACCCGCTGCCAGGCGGCGTCGTCCTGTGGACGCGCCTCGCCCCCGACCCGCTCGCCCTCGACGGGCGCGGCGGCATGCCGGACGGCCGGGTCGCCGTGTCCTGGCAGGTCGCCGAGGACGAACGGTTCACGCGCCTCGCCCAGCAGGGCACCGCGCAGGCCGTCCCCGAACTGGCCCACTCCGTCCACGCCGAGGTCACAGGACTCAAGCCCGGCCGCGACTACTTCTATCGCTTCCGCGTCGACGGCAGCGGCGACATCAGCCCCACGGGCCGCACCCGTACCGCCCCCGACGCGGGCGCGTCACCGGCCGCCGTCACGTTCGCGTTCGCGTCCTGCCAGTGCTGGTACGAGGGCTTCTACACCGCCTACCGGCACATGGCCGCCGAGGACCTCGACTTCGTCGTCCACCTCGGCGACTACCTCTACGAGTACGGCGTCGGCGCGAACGGCGGCGTGCGCGGCATGACGCTCGACGCGTCGTTCCAGCACGAGACGTACTCCCTCACCGACTACCGCAACCGGCACGCGCTCTACCGCCTCGACCCCGACCTCCAGGCCGCCCACCTCGCCTTCCCCTGGATCCTGACCTGGGACGACCACGAGGTGGAGAACAACTGGGCCGGGGACACCGCGCAGATCGACAAGGACGGCTTCCCCGACGACGACCCGGCGAGCTTCCGCGCGCGCAAGACGGCCGCGTTCCAGGCGTACTACGAGCACCTGCCGCTGCGGCTGCCGCAGAAGCCCACCGGCTCGTCCGCGCAGCTCTACCGGCGCCTCGCGTTCGGCGACCTGCTCGGTCTGCACGTCCTCGACACCCGCTCGTACCGCGACGACCAGGTCTGCGGCGACGGCACCAAGCCCGGCTGCGACGCCGAACGCTCCGACCCGGCCCGTACGATGCTCGGCCCCGGCCAGGAACGCTGGCTGCTCGACGGCCTCGAAGCCTCCGGCGCGCGGTGGAACGTCCTCGCCAACCAGACGCTCGTCGCCCAGGTCGACCACGACCCCGACCCGGCGGTGGTCTCCTCGGGGCTCGACATGTGGGACGGCTACGCCGCCGCCCGCGACCGGCTCCTCGGCGGCATGCACCGGCGCGGCGTCAGCAACCCCGTCGTCCTCACCGGCGACATCCACCGCAGCGTCGTCGCCGACCTGAAGCTCGACTTCGACGACCCGGACTCGCCCGTGGTCGCCACCGAGTTCGCCGGGACGTCCGTCAGCTCGGGCGGGGACGGGACGGCGATGGACACGTTCGGCTTCGACTGGATGGCCCCCGGCGTCAACCCGCACCTGAAGTGGCACAACTCCCAGCGCGGCTACACCGTCTGCCGGGCCAGTGAGGCCGACTTCACGGCCGACTACCGCGTGCTGCCGTACGTCAGCAGCCCCGGCTCGGGCGTCACGACGCCCGCGCGCTTCGTCGTGGAGGACGGGCGGCCGGGCGCGCAGCAGGCCTGACCCGGCGCGCGGTCCCGCCGGGGCCGCGCGCCGTTCAGGACGCCAGGAACGCCGCCGTGACGTCCGGCAGCCGCGCCGGGTCGGCCAGCACGTCGATCGCGGCGATCCGTCCGCCCGTGACCGTGAACGCCATGACGGACAGCGGCCGCCCCCGGTGCGCGACGACCACACCGGCCGCCCCGTTGACCAGCGCCGGGCGCACCGCCTCCGCCAGCGCCCGGAACATGACCGCCTGCCCCGCGACCTCCTTCGCGCCCCGCAGCACCACCGCACGCCCCCCGCGCGCCGCGCCGTTGTCCGACCGCAGCACCACGTCGGGCGCCAGCACCGCGAGCAGCGCCTCCAGGTCGCCGTCCCGCGTGGCGGCGAAGAACGCGTCCACCGCCGCACGCTGCCGCGCCCGGTCGGGGTCCGGCACCGGCGCCCCGTCCCGCACGCGGCGCCGCGCCCGGCTCGCGAGCTGCCGCGCCGCCGCCGGGGACCGCTCCACCAGCGGCGCGATCACGTCGAACGGCACGGCGAACATGTCGTGCAGCACGAACGCGACGCGCTCCGCGGGCTCCAGCGTCTCCAGCACCACCATCAGCGCCAGCCCCACCGCGTCGGCCAGCAGCGCCGCCCCCTCGGGATCGCCGTCCGGGGCGCCGATCAGGGGATCGGGCAGGTGAACGCCGAGCGGTTCCTCGGGGTGCCGCTCCCGCGACCGCAGCACGTTGAGGCAGACGCGGGCCACGACCGTCGTCAGCCAGGCGGCGAGGTTGCGCACCTCGCCCGGCTTCACGCGCCCGAGCCGCAGCCACGACTCCTGCACCGCGTCGTCCGCCTCGCTCAGCGAGCCGAGCATCCGGTACGCGACCGAACGCAGACGCGGACGTTCCGCCTCGAAACGGACCGCGAGCGCACTTTCTCCGTCCACCGTGTCACACATCTTCCTTCCGGGGTGTCGTCACTGTAGATCCCTTCACCAGCACCTCGGGAGGAACCATGACCGCGCCCATCCTCGTCACCGGCGGCACCGGCACCCTCGGCCGGCACGTGGTGCCGCGCCTGCGGGCGGCCGGGCACGAGGTCCGCGTCCTCACCCGGCACGCGCGCCCCCCGGAGGACGGCGTCACGTACGTCACCGGCGACCTGGCCGCGGGCACCGGCGCGGCGGCGGCCGTCGAGGGCGTCACGACCGTCCTGCACCTCGCGGGCGACGCCAAGAACAACGAGGCCGTGACGCGCCACATCGCCACCGTCGCGTCGGCGGCCGGGGTGAAGCACCTGGTCAACATCTCGGTCACCGCCGCGGAACACCTCCCGCTCGGCTACTTCCGCTCGAAGCTCGCCGCCGAGGAGATCCTCGCCGCGTCGGGCGTGCCGTGGACGAACCTGCGGGCCGCGCAGTTCCACGACTTCGTGCTGAACGCCTTCCGCCCCATGGGCAAGCTGCCCGTCTTCCCCGCCCCGCGCGCCGTGCGCCTCCAGCCGGTGGACGCGCGGGACGTCGCCGACCGGCTCGTGGAACTGGCGGGCGGCGCGCCGGACGGACACGTCCGCGACCTCGTCGGGCCGCGCGAGTACACCATGGCCGACCTGGCACGCGGCTACCTCGCGGCCCGCGGCAAGCGGCGGCCCCTGCTGCCGGTGCCCTTCCCCGGTGCGGCGGGCCGCGCCTACCGGGCGGGCGCCAACCTGTCGCTCGACGGCGCCGACCGGGGCACCAGGACATGGGAGGAGTTTCTCGCCGAACGGCCGTGGTGACGCGCGCGGCCCGCGTTCGCGCCGGGCGGAACGGCCACGGGGGGCCGCTCCGCCCGGCTGCTCCTACCCTGAGGGGGTGAGCAGCGACGCAGCCGACCCGGTCCTCCGTCCCTCCTCCCCGCCGGTGCCGCCCCCGGCCAGGGAGCCGCTGTGGCGCGACGTCGTCGGCGACGTCCTGCGCCGCGAACGCCGCGCCCAGGAACGGACCCTGAAGGACGTCGCCGAGCGCGCCCGCATCTCCATGCCCTACCTCTCCGAGATCGAGCGCGGGCGCAAGGAGGCGTCCTCCGAGGTCCTGGCCGCCGCCGCCCGCGCCCTCGGCCTGACGCTGGCCGAACTCCTCGCGCTCGTCCACCGCGAGATCATCCGCCTCGCGCCGCCCCGGCCGGACGAACGGCGGCGCGCGGCCACCTCGTTCACCACCCTGCGCGCACGCCCGCTTGGCCGGGGCGACGTACGGCTCGCTGCCTGAGCGGCGCGCTCAGACGGCGGCGGGCCTGCGCCGGCTCAGCACATGGTCGGCCAGCCCGTACGCCACCGCCTCCTCCGCCGTGAACACACGGTCCCGGTCGGTGTCCGCGCGCAGCCGCGCCACGTCGTGCCCGGTGTGCCGCGACAGCACCTCCTCGACCTGCGCCCTGATGCGCAGCATCTCCTTGGCCTGCACGCGCAGATCGGCGACCGTGCCGCGCTGCCCGCCGCTCTGCGGCTGGCCGAGCAGGACGCGCGCGTGCTCCAGGACGATCCGCCGCCCCGGATCGCCCGCCGCCAGCAGCACCGCCGCCGTGGACGCGGCCTGCCCGACGCAGATCGTGGAGATGGGCGAGGTGACGTACGACATCGTGTCGTAGATGGCCATCAGCGACGTGTACGAGCCGCCGGGGGAGTTGATGTAGACGGCGATCTCGCGGTCGGGGTTGTCGGACTCCAGGTGGATCAGCTGCGCGATGACGACGTTGGCCACGCCGTCGTCGATCTCGGTGCCGAGGAAGATGACCCGCTCGGACAGCAGCCGGCTGAAGACGTCGAACGCGCGCTCGCCCGACGACGTGCGCTCCACCACCGTGGGGATCGTGTACTGGCTCATCAGAAACCCGCCCTCCGCTGCGCCGTGCCGGGACGGATGTCGTCCATCGACACCACCACCTTGTCGACCATCCCGTACTCCCTCGCCTGCTCCGCCGTGAACCAGCGGTCCCGGTCGCTGTCCCGCGCGATGACCTCCTCGCTCTGACCGGTGTGCTCCGCGATCAGGCGCTCCATCGTGGACTTGGTGAACTCCAGGTTCTCCGCCTGGATCGCGATGTCCGACGTGCTGCCGCCGATGCCCGCGCTCGGCTGGTGCATCATCACGCGGGCGTTCGGCAGCGCGTACCGCTTCCCCGGCGCCCCCACGGTCAGCAGGAACTGGCCCATGCTGCCCGCGAACCCCATGGCGAGCGTCGCCACGTCGTTGGGGATCAGCCGCATCGTGTCGTAGATGGCGAGCCCGGCCGTGACGGAGCCGCCGGGGGAGTTGATGCACAGGGTGATGTCGGCGCGGGGATTCTCGGCGGACAGGAGCAGGAGCTGCGTGCAGATGCGGTTGGCCGAGACCTCGTCCACCTGCGTGCCGAGGAAGATGATGCGCCGGGTCAGGAGCTGCTCGGCGAGATGGTCGTCGAAACGCGTCGGAGCCGTCTCGTCATCGGCCGCGCGCGGGGGGACGTACAGGTGTGGGGCTGGCGTCATGGGCCGGTCCTCCGTTCGAGAAGCTGTCCCCACCACCCTCGGCCCGGCCACCCCCCGCACGAAGCAATCTCTCCCCTCGGCAGATCAGCCGACAGCAGAGCCCGCCCACCGCTCAGGGAATACGGCTGCTCAGGCCGGGTGGGGGATGAAGGACACGTACGTGTCGTCCGGGTCGACCGACATGTCGAGCTTTGCGTCCAGGGCGGCCGAAAGCGTGCGGAGCAAGGGGAGGGTGGGGGGCGTGGCCCCGCCTTCGAGGCGTTCGATGTCGTCCGGGGACAGGCCGGTACGCTCCGCCAGCGTCGTGTGGTCCAAGCCCAGGGCGGTGCGCCGGTCGTGGACCGCCTGCCCCAGGGCGAGCGCGGCGCCCGCCTCGACGTAGGCGGGGTCAGGGCGGTACGCCGCGGGGATCGTCCACGGCGTGCGGTAGCCCGCGCTCACGGCAGCTCCTCGACGGTCCGGTGGGGAGATGCCCCCGGCCCGGCCCGTACCTCTGGTTCTGCCTCGATCCCGTAGCGCTCCCGCACAGCCGCCAAGGTAGGCGGAGGCACGGGAGCCGGGGGTGGATTGCGCGGTGCTTCGCCCGTTCGGGGGACCCCCGCCGCAAGTGGGGGTCAGCGGGTGTGTGTCGGCAGGCCCACGGGGCACGAGAGGCCTGTGCCGCCCAGGCCGCAGTAGCCGGCTGGGTTCTTGTCCAGGTACTGCTGGTGGTAGCCCTCGGCCGGGTAGAACGTGTGGTCGGCGGCGGGGTGGATCTCCGTCGTGATCGCGCTGTAGCCGGACTGCTCCAGTACGCGCTGATACGCCGCGCGCGACGCCTCGGCGGCGGCCTGCTGGCGTGGCGAGTGGGTGTGGATCGCCGAGCGGTACTGCGTGCCTATGTCGTTGCCCTGCCGGAAGCCCTGCGTCGGGTCGTGCGACTCCCAGAACACCTTCAGCAGGTCCTCGTACGACACCACGTCCGGGTCGAAGACGACGCGGACCGTCTCGGTGTGCCCGGTCAGGCCGCTGCACACCTCCTCGTACGTGGGGTGCGGGGTGAGGCCGCCCTGGTAGCCGGCCAGCGTCGTCCACACGCCCGGCGTCCGGTAGAAGCGCCGCTCGGCGCCCCAGAAGCAGCCGAGGGCGAAGTCCGCCGTCTCCAGGCCCTCCGGGTGGGGGCCGGCCAGCGGCGTGCCGAGGACGGTGTGGGTCCCCGGTACGCCGGACAGCGGTTCGTCGCGGCCCGGCAGAGCCTCCTCCGGGGTGGGGAGGCGGTTCTTGTGTGCCCGCGTGTACAGCATGGTGGTCCACTCGCTCCTTGCGTGGCGCTCCGGTCGGCTTTCTGTTCTATTGTCGCGCGATCGCGAGGGCGCGGAACGCCGTGTACTCCCGCACGGGCTCCCCGCCCGCCACCCACGGCATCGCGCCCACGTACCCGTCCACCGCGCGCACCTGCTCCGCCGCCTCCGGGTACCGCTCCGCGCGCACGAGAAACCACAGCAGCAGATGCCGCACGTGCGGCGCCATCGGGTGGTCGGCGGGCGCCGCGTTCAGGGCGAACTGCGCCCCCTCGATCGCGTCCCCGATCACCGCGCCCTGGAACATGCCCGGCGAGTGCTGCATGTCGGGCAGGTGGTTGTACACCGCGAACAGCGGCAGCGCCGGGA
Organism: Streptomyces sp. NPDC049879; assembly: GCF_044461265.1. NCBI lineage: Bacteria > Bacillati > Actinomycetota > Actinomycetes > Kitasatosporales > Streptomycetaceae > Streptomyces > Streptomyces sp. NPDC049879. The sequence continues at coordinate 25,819 of NZ_JBITKT010000001.1, forward strand.
GCAGGCTGCCAGGCCCCGCCGCACCCGCCGCCGCCCGCGCGAAGCCCTCCGCGTCCGCCCGCGACCCGTGCCACTGCTCCGACAGGTACGAGATCGCCGCGATGTGCGCCCCCATGTGCTGCGGCGCCCGCGCCGCGAGCCCGGCCCACAGCGCGTCGAAGTCCTGGCGGCCGCCGAGTCCGCGCGCCGCGTAGAGGTTGATGATGCCCGGCACCGGGTCGTCCGCCGGGGCCAGCCGCGACGCCTCGGCGCACACCGCCGCGGCCTCCTCCAGGATCACCCGCCGCTCGCCCGCCGCCCCGTCGCGCAGCGCCTCCCACACGAGGAACTGCGCGTACAGCTCCGCGCCCCCCGCCTCCTCCGGCTCCTGCGCGCGCCACATGCGCAGCCAGCCCGCGTCCGTGCCCTGGCCGGTCGCGCGGTGCCGCGCCAGCTCCAGGGAAGCCGCCCCGGCGAGCGACTGGACGCGCTGCCAGCGCAGCTCGGGCTCGTCCGTCAGCGCCAGCAGCTTGCCCACCGGGCGCCAGTCCTGCGTGCGCTGCGTCTCCTCCAGGGCGGCGATCAGGTCGTCGTCGGGGCCCGGCAGGCGTACGTCGAGCTGGTCGGCGGGCACGAGGCCGCCCTCGTGGCCCGTGTCGGCGTGGCCGGCGTGGTCCGCCTTGTCGAACGAGACGGGGCCCGGCCGCCGCGTCATGGCGTCCGCCGTCGCGGCGGCCCGTTCGAGATCCTGGCGTTCCCTGCGCCTGCGCAGCGCGGGCATCACCACGACGCCGAAGATCACGGCGATCGCGAACAGCAACATCAGGGCTTCCATGGCGGTGGCGGCTCTCCGTCGTCGTTGTGGACAGTCCTCAGTGCGGTGTGCGCGGCGGCGTGCACGGCTCGCGGCGCACGGACTCCACCGTACGGCCCACTACCGTGGTGCCATGAACGAGCAGCACAGCGCGGAACGCTTCGAGACGCTGGCCATCCACGCCGGGCAGGAACCCGACCCCGTCACCGGCGCCGTCGTCCCGCCGATCCACCAGGTGTCCACCTTCAAGCAGGACGGCGTCGGAGGGCTGCGCGGCGGCTACGAGTACAGCCGCTCCGCCAACCCCACCCGCACCGCCCTGGAGGTGAACCTCGCCGCGCTCGAGGGCGGTACGCGCGGCCTCGCGTTCGCCTCGGGGCTGGCCGCGGAGGACTGCCTGCTGCGGACCGTGCTGCGGCCCGGTGACCACGTGGTCCTGCCGGACGACGCGTACGGCGGCACGTTCCGGCTGATCACGAAGGTCGTGGAGCGGTGGGGCGTCGCCTGGTCCGTCGCCGACACCGGCGACCCGGCGTCCGTACGGGCGGCGCTGCGGCCGGAGACGAAGGTCGTGTGGGTCGAGACGCCGTCGAACCCGCTGCTCGGCATCACCGACATCGCGCTCGTGGCGGAGATCACGCGCTCGGCGGGCGCGCGGCTCGTCGTGGACAACACCTTCGCCAGCCCGTACCTGCAGCAGCCGCTGGCGCTGGGCGCCGACGTCGTCGTGCACTCGACCACCAAGTACCTCGGCGGCCACTCCGACGTCGTGGGCGGCGCGCTCGTGACGGCGGACAAGGGCCTCGCCGACGAGCTGGCCTTCCACCAGAACGCGATGGGCGCGGTCGCCGGGCCGTTCGACTCGTGGCTGGTGATGCGCGGCATCAAGACGCTCGCCGTCCGCATGGACCGGCACAGCGCGAACGCCGCCCGCGTCGTCGAGATGCTGACCGCGCACCGCGCCGTCACCCAGGTGCTCTACCCGGGGCTGCCCGAGCACCCGGGGCACGAGACGGCGGCGAAGCAGATGCGGGACTTCGGCGGCATGGTGTCGTTCCGCGTCGCGGGCGGCGAGGAGGCGGCGGTCGCGGTGTGCGACCGTACGCGGGTCTTCACGCTGGGCGAGTCGCTCGGCGGCGTCGAGTCGCTGATCGAGCACCCCGGGCGGATGACGCACGCGTCGGCGGCCGGTTCGGCCCTGGAGGTGCCCGGCGACCTGGTGCGGCTGTCCGTGGGCATCGAGGCCGTGGACGATCTGCTGGAGGACCTGGCGCGGGCGCTCGGCTGACACGCCCCGCCCATGACCCCGCCCGCCCCTCCCCGGGCGGGGTAACGCCCGCTGTGCCCCGGAACAACAAGGGGTGAACGGGGACGTGGCCGTGGCGAGGGAGACGCACTGTGACGCGGGTGCTGGTCATCGATGGCGGGGACGGACGCGGCGACGCCCTGGTGGCCCTGATGCGGCGGGAGACGTACGAGGTCGTCACCGTCGGGTCGGGGCGCGCCGGGCTGGCGGCGTTCGACCGGTGGCGGCCCGACATCGTGCTGCTCGACTCCGCGCTTCCCGACGCGCCGGGCATCGACGTGTGCCGGAGCCTGCTGACGCGGGCGGGCGGCGCCGGGCTGATCGTCCTGAGCGCCGCGGCCGACGACGACGACGAGACGGAGCGCGTCGTCGGCCTGGAGCTGGGCGCGGACGACTACGTGGGGGCGCTCTGCTCGCCCCGGGAACTGCTCGCGCGGGTCCGCGCGGTGCTGCGGCGGCGCAGGGAGTACGGGGCGGACCGGGAGCAGTCGTCCGTGCTGGAGGCGGGGCCGGTCCGGGTGGACGTCGAGCGGCACGTGGTCGTGGTCGCGGGGCGGCGGACGGAGCTGCCGCTGCGGGAGTTCGACCTGCTCACGCTGCTGCTGCGGAACGAGGGGCGCGTCGTCACCAGGCCGCAGCTGATGGACCGGGTCTGGGGCGTGGACTACGTGGGGGACACCAAGACGCTCGACGTCCACGTGAAGCGGCTGCGGGAGAAGATCGAGCCGGTCCCCTCGCAGCCGCGGTACCTGCTGACCGTGCGGGGCGTCGGCTACAAGATGGTGGCTTCCTGACCAGGGCCTGCGAGGAGCAGCCACACCCGGCGGGCCCTCGGGTCCACGGCGCTGGTCGTCACCGCCAGCTCGTCACCGGGCTCCACCCGCGGCAGCTCCCCCCACCAGACGGCCGGTACGAGCCCCTCCACGCCGCACGGGAGCAGGACGCGGATGCCGGACGGCGCGACCCGCGTCACCCGGCCCGTGAAGCGCGCGCCGAGCCGTTCCGCCAGCCAGGGCAGCGGGTCGGGGCGCAGGGCGCGCCGCGACAGGGACACCAGGCCGCGCTCCGCGTCGACGCGCAGCACCTGCACGGTGACCCGCTCCCGCACGCACACGGTCCCGGCCGGGTCGCCGCACGGCGTCCACGCCAGCTCGGGGACCCTGATCAGGCCGAGGGCGGGGCCGGGCGGCTGGCCGTCCAGCACCACGGACGCGCCGGACGGCGCCAGGGCCGTCACCGTCCCGCCGTGCACCGCGCCCAGGCGCAGGCCCCGCAGGAACGCCCCCGCCTCCGTCGCCACCACAGGCTGCCGGCTACGCGGGCGGGCGGTCGCTGTCGGTGGCGACGGGCGCGCGCCCGGTCGCCGGGGCGTTCTGCCAGTCGCCGATCGCCGCGTTGAACCGCGTCAGCAGCACGGTGAAGTCGGTGCGCTGCTCCGGCGTCCAGTCCTCCGTCAGCAGCGACATCAGCTGCCGCCGCGACGCCCTGACCTCCTCCAGGCGCGCGCCCCCCGCGTCCGACAGCCGCAGGACGACGGCCCGCCCGTCGTCCGGGTCGGCGTCGCGCAGCACGAGCCCCGCGTCCACGAGCGGCGCGACCTGCCGGGTGACCGTCGAGGAGTCGATGCCCATCCCGGCGGCGAGCGCCTTCACACCGGTGGGCCCGTTCTGGTCCAGCCTGCTGAGCAGCAGGTACGCGGCGCGGTCCATGGCGCCCCTGGCCGGTCCCGAGCCCGCCAGCCTGGTCTGCTCGGCGCGGCGGGCGAAGACGGCGACCTGGTGCTGGAGCGCGTCGAGCAGGATCGGGTCGGCGACCTCCCGGGGGAGGGGCGCTGATGCGGTGTCGTCAGGCGTCATGGTCCGGGTCTCGGGTCCGTCTCTCGAACGCGCGGGGTCGCGCGGGCGCGGGGGAGGGGCGTGCGGAAGGGCTATCCGCGGCCGAGCCACAGCGTACTTGGCGGCGCCGACAGGCGGGCCGTCAATGAGCCAACCCGTCAGGCCCTTCCGGCTCCCGGCCTGCGACACTGGCGGCATGCCCGTGAAAGACCACCGGCCCGCGCCGGGCCCGGACGACGTCCTGGCCGCCAGGCGGACCCTCGCCGGGGTCGCCCGGGTGACGGCGCTGGAGAGCAGCCGCTACCTGACCCGGCTCGTGGGCGCGCCCGTCCACCTCAAGTGCGAGAACCTGCAGCGCACCGGCTCGTTCAAACTGCGCGGCGCCTACACCCGTATCGCCGGGCTCACCGCGGAGGAACGGGCGCGCGGGGTCGTCGCGGCCAGCGCGGGCAACCACGCGCAGGGCGTCGCGCTGGCGGCGTCGCTGCTCGGTGTGGAGTCCACGGTGTTCATGCCCGTGGGCGCCCCGCTGCCGAAGATCGCGGCGACGCGGGAGTACGGCGCGCAGGTGCGGATGACCGGTCAGGTCGTGGACGAGACACTCGCGGCGGCGCAGGAGCACGCGGAACGGACGGGCGCCGTCTTCATCCACCCCTTCGACCACCCGGACGTGGTCGCGGGGCAGGGGACGCTTGGCCTGGAGATCCTGGAGCAGTGTCCCGAGGTGGGGACGATCGTGCTGGGCATCGGCGGCGGGGGACTGGCGGCGGGTGTGGCGCTCGCGGTGAAGTCGGTACGGCCCGACGTGCGGGTGATCGGGGTGCAGGCGGCGGGGTCCGCCGCGTACCCGGCGTCGCTTGCGGCGGGGCGCCCTGTGGCGCTGGACAGTGTGGCCACCATGGCGGACGGCATGAAGGTGGCCAGGCCGGGTGACGTGCCGTTCCGCATCGTCGCCGACCTGGTGGACGAGGTGCGCACGGTGAGCGAGGACCAGCTGTCGGCCGCGCTGGTGCTGTGCCTCGAACGGGCCAAGATGGTCGTGGAACCCGCCGGTGCCAGCCCGGTGGCGGCGCTGCTGTCGGCGCCCGGGACGTTCGGGGACCGGCCGGTCGTCGCCGTGCTGTCCGGGGGGAACGTCGATCCGCTCGTCCTCCAGCGCACGCTGCGGCACGGCATGGCCGCGGCGGGCCGCTACCTGTCGCTGCGCCTCACCGTGCCCGACCGGCCCGGGGCGCTCGCCGCGCTGCTCGCGGAACTGTCCGTGGCGGACGCGAACGTCCTCGCCGTCAACCACCTGCGGACCGACCCGCGCCTGGCGCTGGGCGACGCGGAGGTGGAGGTGCAGCTGGAGACGCAGGGCCAGGACCACTGCGCGCAGCTCACGGCGGCCCTGACGGCGGCGGGCTACCGCGTCCTGAACTGACACAGCCTGGACTGACGCGCCCCCCGCACCGGGGCGCCGTCGCCGTGCCGGACGGGTCAGTCCTGCCCCCAGCGTTCCTTCAGGCGGTCCACGCTGTCACGCAGCGCCGAGTGCTCCGCGCCGTCGGACGAACCCGCGATCTCGTCCTTGTGGGAATCCATGGTGCCGAGCACGGCGAAGTCGCGCACCGACCGCGCCTCGCGGGTGCCGCCGTCGATCAGGGCGGCGGCGCCCGAGCTGTCCTGCCAGGTGCGGCTCAGCAGGTTGTCGCGGAACTCCTCGTCGTCGAGCAGCTGCTGCGCACCGGTCTCGCTGCGCGCCGCGTTGCGCAGCACGTCGCTCGCCCCGGTGAACGCCGGGCCCCCGCCGTCGCGCCCGTCGCGGTGGCGGTCCTCCCAGTCGGCCTGGATCTCGACGGCCGTCTTCGCCGTGTTCATGGCCCAGCCCTCGTGCGGCGGGACGGTCGCCTCGGCCAGCAGGTGCCCGACGGCGTTGAGGTTGCGCACGTTCTCCTCGGTCGCGCCGATGTCGGGATCGATCATGAAGTCCGTCCAGTACGTGTCGTGCCGGCCCTGCCAGTCGAAGCGGGGGTCCCCCAGCAGGTTCCAGGCGTTGGCCACGTTCCGCACCGCCTCGCGGTCGAGGGCGACCGCACCCGGGGACATGGCGGTCGCGTCGGGCTGGAGTTCGCCCAGCCTGACGACGCCCTTCTGCCCGAGCTGGTTGAGGAAAGCGCTGAGGTACGTCATCTCCTCGGGGCTCAGCTCCTCGCCCTCCCCGAGCCGGCCGGCTCGCGCCGTGATCTCGCCGAGGACGCTCGTGAGGTCGGCGAGCTTGCTCCGGTCGGCCCCGTGGGCGAGTTCCCAGGCGACGCCGCGCGCGGCGTGCTCGGCCATGAACGGGGACGTCCACAGCTTCAGCGGGCCCTCGGTCAGCCGGTAGCCGTGGCCGATCAGCTCGGCGCCGTAGTCGAGCAGCTTGGCCTGGTACCCGTCGATCTCGCCGCGCACCTTCTCGGCGGCGGTGGTGACGGGGTCCGTCATGCGCTCGACCATCCGCTTCTCGGCCTCCTCGCGCCAGCCCCGCATGATCCCCTCGACCGACATGGACTCGCCCTCGTTGCCCACCCGGCCCCGCACCGAGGACTCCTGGGCGTATTCGAACGCGGCTTCCATGTTCTGGATGTGGTTCTGGGCCTCGCGCACGGCCTCCTTGCGGGTGTCGTCGAGTCCGCCGTCGCCGTAGACGGTCTCGTACACGCGCTTCTCCGTGTCCACCGCCAGGTTCATGACCCGGACGAGCAGGTGCACCACGTCGTCCAGACCGCCGTCGCCCTGCTGGAGGTCCCGGTCGGTGACGGATATGCGCTCGCCCATGCCGATCAGGGGGTCACCGTCGGCCGTCCCTGCCTCGCCCGCCCGCTGCGTCGCGATCCTGGCGAGGTCGGACGCCGTGCCGGCCTCCCCGGCCGCCCGGGCGTAGACGGTGGCGTGCTCGGCCATCTGTCCCGGGTCGATCTCCGCGACGAACGTGTCCGTGTCCGCCCAGGGCGTCTTGCCGATCTCGCCTTCGAAGAATGCCGGCCATGGGTTGACACTCCAATTCCCAGGCTCGTTGTCCGCCATGCGTCCTCCCCGAGGGGTTCATGAGCCGTGCTGGCTTTGCTTCCGTACACAACCGAACGTGTGTGCCGGTCGTCGGTCATCCTAGAGACCCCGATGACACGTCACCAAGCACTTCGGCGCGATCCGTCGGCCACTCACGGGGTGTCACTGCGCACGTGTGTCGAGGAGTTGCGGCGAGTTCGGCCCCGGGTCCGCGGAGGGCGCGCGCCATCGGCGCCGCAGGCGAACGGGCGCCACCCCCCGCCGCGCACAACCGGGACGATCGCCCCGGCAAACCCTCGCTTCCCCACTCCGCGCCGCCCGGCGGGACTTCGGGGGAAAGATGACCCGAATGAGCTACTGTCGCGATGTATCGCGATGATCTAGAGTGGCGGACGCGCCCCGCAGGGGCCACCGTGGATATCCGCCCACCCACGCGCCACCGGGCGGACAGGGCCACCGAGCAGACAGGGGGACAGCAGACATGGCAGGCGCCATCCACGCCGAGGGTCTGGTGAAGACGTTCGGCGACGTCAGGGCGCTGGACGGCGTCGATCTCGACGTGCCGGAAGGCACCGTCTTCGGCCTGCTCGGGCCGAACGGCGCGGGGAAGACGACGGCCGTGCGGGTGCTCACGACGCTCATCAGGCCCGACAGCGGCCGCGCCGAGATCGCCGGGATCGACGTGCTGACCCGGCCGGACGAGGTGCGCCGCTCCATCGGCCTGTCCGGCCAGTTCGCCGCCGTGGACGAGTACCTGACCGGCCGGGAGAACCTGGAGATGGTCGGCCAGCTCTACCAGCTGACGCGGCGCGACGCGAAGCGCAGGGCGGCGGAGCTGCTCGACCGCTTCGCGCTCGCCGAGGCGGGCGACCGCACGGCCAAGACGTACTCGGGCGGCATGCGCAGGCGGCTCGACCTGGCCGCCGCCCTCGTCGTCAGCCCGCCCGTCATGTTCATGGACGAGCCGACCACCGGTCTCGACCCGCGCAACCGGCAGGCGCTGTGGGACGTCATCGAGGAACTGGTCGGCGGCGGGACGACGCTGCTGCTGTCCACGCAGTACCTGGAGGAGGCCGACCACCTCGCCGACAGCATCGCCGTCGTGGACCGCGGCCGTGTCATCGCGCGCGGCACGTCCGACGAGCTGAAGACCCAGACCGGCGGCGACGTGGTCGAACTGGTCGTCCACGACCGCGCCGACCTGGCCACCGCCGAGGAGGTCCTGCGGCGGATCGGCGACGGCGACACGACGCTCGTCGAGCACACCCGCAAGCTGGGCGTCCCCGTCTCGGGCGGCGCCAAGTCGCTCGCCGAGGCCATCCGCGAACTGGACGGGCGCGGCGTCGAGATCGACGACATCGGCCTGCGCCGCCCGACGCTGGACGACGTGTTCATCTCCCTCACCGGCCACTCGGCCGACGACATGGAGATCTCGAAGGACTCGGCCCGGGCGGCGGCCCGCCGCCCCCAGGGCAACGGCGACGGCGACGGCACGGAGACGGAGAAGGGGGAGGACGCGCAGTGAGCATCACCAAGGAGGACGCCACCGTCCGGCCCATGCCGAGGACGGGTGAACGCATCGGCTTCCGGCAAGGGCTGCACGACTCGCTGGTCGTCGCCAGGCGCAACCTGCTGCGGATGCTGCGCATCCCCGAGGTCGTCGTCTTCAGCCTCATCCAGCCCATCATGTTCGTGGTGCTGTTCAGCTACGTGTTCGGCGGCTCCATCAGAATTCCGGGCGCCGGGGACAGCGCCTCGGCGTACCGCGAGTTCCTGATGGGCGGCATCTTCGCCCAGACGGTCACCTTCGCCACGGCCGGTGCCAGCGCGGGCATCGCCGAGGACATGCAGAAGGGCATCATCGACCGGTTCCGCTCCCTGCCCATGGCGCGCGGCGCGGTCCTGACGGGCCGTACGTTCGCCGACCTCGCGCAGACCGCCGTGATCCTCGCCGTCCTGGCCGTCGTCGCGCTGCTCGTCGGCTGGCGCGTGCACAACGGCCCGCTCGACGCCCTGGCGGCCTTCGGGCTGCTCCTGCTCCTCGGCTACGCGTTCACCTGGATCGGCGCCCTCATCGGCCTGTCGGTGCGCTCGCCCGAGGCCGCGACGTCCGGCGGGCTCGTCTGGCTCTTCCCGCTGACCTTCGTGTCGGTCGCCTTCGTGCCCTCCGAGAACATGCCGGGCTGGCTCCAGCCCGTCGCCGAGTGGAACCCGTTCAGCGCCACCGTCCTCGCCGTCCGCGACCTGTTCGGCAACCTGCCGCCGGGCTACGAGGCCCCGGACGCCTGGCCCATGCAGCACCCGCAGCTGGCGACCCTGCTGTGGTCCGTCCTGATCATCGCCGTCTTCCGCGCCCTCGCGGTCCGCAAGTACAAGCGCGCCACCGGCTGATCGCCCCCGGTCGCCTTCCGGCCCCGCCCCGCCGTGAACAAACGGCCTGCTACAACGACTTGGTCTCGGTACGCCTCGGAAGTGGCGTGAAGTGACGGGAGGTGGGCAAGGGGCCGGAAAAGTGACCGAGGGGGAACGCGATGCCGGTCCGCACACACCTGCACCGAGAGCAACTGCCGCACGAACGGCACCTGGCCGACCTCGACGGCATGCTGGCGCGTGCCGTCGAGGCGGAGGTCCGCCGCTCCGACGGCCGGGTGGACGGCGCCCGGCTGCTCGACCGCGTCCGCTCGGCGCTGCCGGAGATCGTCCGCCCGGCCGAGGAGGAGTACGCCGCCTACGCGCGCGCCGAGGCCGAGAGCGCGCCCACCCGGCTCGGCGAACGCTTCGGCGCCCGCGCGCTCGGCGGCACCGCCGCCGGAGCCCTCGCCTCAGGGCTCGCCGCCCTCCTGCTCATCGGGGGCATCGACTCGCCCGCCACCGCGTTCGCCGACGCCGTCATCGTCATCGCCGCCGCCTTCGCGGGCTTCTCGCTCCAGGCCGTCGTCGCCCACCTGTGGACGGCCGAACGCAGCGCGGGCAGCCGCAACCAGCCGGGCGGCGTCGAGCAGCTCCGCCTCGCCTGGCGCAACGCCGTGGAGGTCCGCGGCCTGCGCCCGTTCCTCGAACAGCAGCGCGCCGTCGCGCCGCGCCGTGAACCCCTCGCCACCGCCGGTGCGTCCGGCAGGCAGGACGCGCCCGGGCCCGCCGGGGCACCGGCCGCCGTGGACAGCGGCAGCGGCAGCGGCGCAGCCGCCGACAGCGACGACCCCGGCACCCGCCGCGCCCGCCCGCAGCGCCGCCTCGCGCCCCACCGGACGAGGGACCGCAGCGGCGCCGCACGCACCCGCGCCGTCCTCGCCCGCTCGTTCGACCGCCTCCCGGACCGGGGCGACCCGTTCATCGGCCGCCGCGCCCAGCTCACCCGCATCGTCCAGTGGGTCGGCCGCGACCGCGCGGGCACCGACACCCGCCCCACCGTCGTCGTCCTGCACGGCCCCGCCGGATCGGGCCGCACCATGCTCGCCCGCTGGGCCGCCCACGAGACGCGCGAGCTCTTCCGCGGCGCCTGCCTCGTGGACCTGCGCGGCCAGAGCGAGGACCCCCTCCCCACCCGCGACGCGCTCCTGCACCTGATGAACCGCCTCGGCGCCCCCCGCGACCAGCTGCTCTTCCGGGAGAACGCGGGCCCGGGCGACGACCCCGGCAGGCTGCGCCGCCTCGCCGAGCGCTACCACCAGCACCTCACCGGCCAGCCCGTCGTCGTCATCCTGGACGACGCGACCGACCCCGGGCAGGTCGCCACCCTCGTCCCTGAGCGCTCCGACTCCCTCGTCCTCGTCACCGCCGCCGAACCCCTCGCGCTGCCCGCCGACCTCCCCGCCACCGTCCACCACCTGGAACTCGGCCCCCTCGACACCGCCGCCGCCGAGGAACTGCTGCGCGCCTCCGTCACCGAGACCGGCACCAGCGCCGCCGCCCCCTACGACGAGGACGGCTGGCGCCGCCTCACCGAGCTGGCCGGGGGCCGCCCCCTCCTGCTGCGCCTCCTCGGCGGCGCGCTCGACCACCTCCCGCCCGGCCGGCTCGCCGACGACCTCGCCGCCACCGTTCCCGCGGGCACCGACCCCGCGGGCACCGACCCCGCGGGTGCCGATCCCGCAGAGCGTGTCCTGCTCCTGCGCTACGCCCAGCAGCCCGAGGACGCCCGCCGCCTCCTGCGCCGCCTCGCCCTCGTCGGCCGCGCCAGCCTCGGCGCACGCGCCGCCGCCGCCCTCCTCGACGTCACCGAGCAGGAGGGCGCCCAGGGCCTCGCCGCCCTCACCCGCGCGGGCCTGCTGCACGGCGTACGGGGCGACCGCTACCGGCTGCACGACCTCGTCCGCCGCTTCGCCCGCGCCCGCCTGCACGCCGAGGAGACCGACGAGGACCGCTCCGCCGCCCAGGAACGCCTGATCCGCAGCTACGCCGAGCTGGCGGACACCGTGCTCCGCCTCGTGGACGGCAAGACCTCCACCCGCGCCGACATCCTCCCCGCCGCCGCGGGCGGCCACGGCTTCGGCTCCCTGGACTCCGCGCTGCGCTGGCTCGACGAGGAGACCAGCTTCATCACCGCCACCCTCAGGCACGCCGACCCCCGCGTGGACCGCGACGCCGTCCAGCACCTCCTCGGCGCCCTGTGCGACCACTGCCTGCTGCGCGGCGACCTCTACCGCCTCGGCGAGCTGAACGAGCTGGCGCAGGCGCTCGGCCAGGGCCTGCTGACCCGTTCCGTCCAGTGGCGCACCGGCGTCGCCGCCCGCCAGCTCGGCGAACTCGACCGCGCCAACTCGACGCTCAGCTCCGTCGTCTCCTCCTACCAGCGCGACCACCACGACGCGGGCACCGCCCGCGCCCTGCGCGACCTCGGCATCACCCTCCAGCACCAGGGCCGCCTGCACGAGGCGGGCGAGAAGCTCACCGAGGCCCTCGCCCTCCAGCCCGCCGACTCGCTCCCCGGCGACCGCGCCTGGACCCTCCACGCCCTCGCCGCCGCCGAACGCGAACGCGGCCGCCTCCGCACCGCCCGCACGCTGCTCACCGAGGCCCTCCACCTCCACCAGGGCAGCGGCAGCGTCCACGGCGAGGCGTGGACCCGCTTCGGGCTCGGCCAGACGCTGCTGTACGGCGGCGACGTCCCCGCCGCCGAGCAGGAGCTGCGCCTCGCCCTCGACCTGTACGACCGCTCCCGCGACGTCCGCGGCGTCGCCTGGGCGCGCACCGAGCTGGGCCTCGCCCGCGTCCACGCCGGCGACCCGGCGGCGGCCGAGGAGCAGCTGCGCGAGGCGCTGGCCCAGCACCGCGAGACGGAGGACGCGCGCGGCGAGGCGTGGACGCTCTACGACCTGGGCCACGCCCTGGAGGAGGCCGGCGACCCCGCCGGGGCGGTCAGGGCGCTGGAGAGCGCGCGCGGCATGTTCAGCCGCATGCGGGACATCTACGGCCTCGCCTGCGCCCGCCACCACTCGGCGCGCGTCACGCGCGACATGCGCGCCGCCGCCACCGGTTCCCTGCGCAACAGCGGCTTCGCCCGCCAGCTCCTCACCGACGCCCGCCGCGACTTCGAACGGGCGGGCGTCCCCCACGGCGCCGCCTGGTCCCGGCTCGAACTGGCCGTCGTCGACGCGGGGAACGAGCGGCACGGCCAGGCGCTCGGCCTCGCCGACGAGGCGCTCGCCGCCTTCACCGAGGGCTACGGCGAAGGGCTCCCCGACCGGCGCGGCGCCGACTGGGCGCGCTTCCTGCGCGTCACGCTGCTGCCGCTCGCGTCACCCGGCGGCTCGGTCGTGGGCCAGGCCGTCGCCGAACAGGAGCTGGCCGAGCTGCTCGCCGACGACCACCCGCTGCGCGACCCGCGCCTTGCCGACGCGGCCCGCAGCTATGCCGTGCTGCTGGAGCGCGGCCAGGGCCCGGAGGAGGGATGGACGGCATGGCGCCTGGGCATGGTGCCGGGCCGCGCCGCGCGTGACGTCTTCGGCGTCGGGGAGTGACGGCGGCGGCCACCGGCCGCCGCCCGCCCGCTCCCGGACATCCGAAGACGATAAGTGTTCATCTGATGACCGCAGGTGACCGGTGGATGTCCGGTCCTGCGTCCCTGCCGGCCGACGCCGGTCAGGCCGCCGTCCGCGCCCTCAGGACGCGCGCGACCCCGTACCGGCGGGCTCGCCGTCCCGTGCCCCCTGCTCCGGCTCGTCCTCCGGCACGCTGATCCGGCCCAGGTGCCTGCTCATGGACTTCAGCAGGATCCACACGCCCACACCGAGCACCGCGAACACGATGAAGCCCAGCACACCGGGCGTCACCGTGTACTCGTTCAGGTCCTTCGAAGCGAGGGGCAGCCACGCACTCACATCGTCCATGACGTCAATTCTGTCGGATACCCGCGAAGAGGTCCGACTCGGGTAGGGATGTATCGACACGGGAGACGGCCAGCTCGTAGTCCTCGGTCGGCCAGATCTCCTGCTGGATCTCCATGGGCACGCGGAACCAGCCGCCGTCCGGGTCGATCTGCGTCGCGTGCGCGATCAGCGCCTTGTCCCGTACGGGGAAGTACTCCGCGCACGGCACGCGGGTCGTCAGCGTCCGCTCCGGCATGTCCGACTTGTCCCAGCGCTCCAGCCACTCGGCGTACGGCGACTCCAGGCCGCGCGCCAGCAGCGTCTCGTGCAGCACGACGGTCCGCTGCCGGTTGAAGCCCTGGTGGTAGTACAGCTTCAGCGGCTGCCACGGCTCGCCCGCGTCCGGGAACCGCCCCGGGTCCCCCGCCGCCTCGAAGGCGGCCATCGAGACCTTGTGGGTCATGATGTGGTCCGGGTGGGGATAGCCGCCGTTCTCGTCGTAGGTGAGGATCACCTGCGGGCGGAACGCACGCACGAGCCGCACCAGCCGCTCGGTCGCCACGTCGAGGTCCGTCAGCGCGAAGCACCCCTCCGGCAGCGGCGGGAGCGGGTCGCCCTCCGGCAGCCCGGAGTCCACGAAACCGAGCCACTCCTGCCGGACGCCCAGGATCTCGCGGGCCTCCGCCATCTCCTTGGCGCGGACCTCGTGGATGTGCTCCTCGATGTACGGGTCGCCCTGGAGCTTCGGGTTCAGGATCGAGCCGCGCTCCCCGCCGGTGCAGGTGGCGACCATCACCTCCACGCCCTCGGCGGCGTAGCGCGCCATCGTGGCGGCGCCCTTGCTCGACTCGTCGTCGGGATGGGCGTGCACGGCCATGAGCCGCAGCTTCTCTGTCACCAGCTCGGTCCTCGTCATCTCGTTCCGACTGCGCCTTCTATAGTGACTGATGGACCGGGCCGGCTATTCCGGGATACCCAGGGGTTTCCCGCGGCCCGCCCGGCACCCGTCCCATCCGCGTCCGTCCGGCGAGGAACGTACGACATGGCTCAAGCGCGCGCAGGGCTCCCCGAGGGGCGGTACGGCCGCGACCCGTCGGCCGACGCCCGCACCGACCGGCACCTCAAGGTGACCGGTCTGGTCCTGCTCGCCGTGTTCCTCGCGTTCGTCGGCTGGGCGGGCTGGTCGTACATCGCGGGCCAGCCGGTCACCGGCGAGCTGACGGGCTTCGACGTCGTCTCCGACGAGGAGGTCGACGTCAACCTCCAGGTCCGCAAGCCGTCGGACACCGACGGCGTGTGCACCGTCCGCGCGCAGGCCGAGGACGGTCTCGAGGTGGGCCGCGCCGACTTCCGCTTCGACGACGACACGGACAGCGTCCACCGCACCGTGACGCTGCGCACCACGGGACGGGCCACCGCCGCCGAGCTGCTGAGCTGTTCCGAGGCGGACGGCGGACAATGACCACCGGCCCGGCCGCGCGGCCGGCGCGCCGCCCCGGTGAAAACCGGTGGCGGTTTCGCGCGCGGCAGCGGAGGGTAATCCTTCCGCACACCGATCGTCGTTGTTAGAGTCAACAGTTCGATCGTTGTTTCGCCCGCCCAGGAGCGTAGCCATCCGGGACGGGCTTCGTTTTTATGTTCTCAGTTCCATCCCCCATCACGTACCCGAGGAGCACCTGTGACCCAGACCAGCGACACTGTCACCTGGCTGACCCAGGAGGCGTACGACCAGCTGAAGGCAGAGCTGGATCACCTGTCGGGTCCCGCGCGCATCGACATCGCCAAGAAGATCGAGGCCGCCCGCGAGGAGGGCGACCTGAAGGAGAACGCCGGCTACCACGCCGCCAAGGAGGAGCAGGGGAAGATGGAGGCGCGCGTGCGCCAGCTGACCCAGCTCCTGCAGACCGCGCAGGTCGGCGCCGCCCCGGCGGACACCGGCGTCGTCTCGCCCGGCATGGTCGTGACCATCGCGTTCGACGGCGACGAGGACGACACGATGGCGTTCCTCCTCGCCTCGCGCGAGTTCGCCACCTCGGACATCGAGACGTACTCCCCGCAGTCGCCGCTCGGCGCCGGGGTGCTCGGCAAGAAGGTCGGCGACGACGCGGAGTACACGCTCCCCAACGGCCGCACCGCCCATGTGAAGGTCCTCGCGGCGAAGCCCTACCAGGCCGCCTGACCCACCCCCCGTCCCTGCCCCGACGCGGGCGGGACGACGACGGTACGGGCCCGGCGGCGCGCCGGAGCGGGCGGCGGAACGAACGCCCCCGGCGCGCGGGACACACACCACCGGGCCACCGTCCCCTCTTCGCCGCCGCGTGGCGGCCCGCCGGTCGCGGACCGGCCCCCCACAGCCCCGTACCAGGAGCCCCGTGACGGCCGTGCGCCGTCCGCGGGGGGTCTCAGCCCTCCGCGGACGGCGGGGCCGGGGCGTCGTGGTGGACGTGCAGCTCGCCCTCCATGACGGTGTACGCGGTGCCGTGGTCGCGGGCGGTGGTCGTCTGGGCGGGGCCCGGCGCGGAGTCGCCGGGCCCGGCGGGCGGACGCGCGCCGACCGTGTTGCGGTGACCGGCCACGACCGGGCCGTTGGCGTCACCGCCGATGCTGATCGTGAACCGGTCGCCCTGGGAAGGCGGCATGGTGGGTTCTCCCCTCGCTGACGGGTCTGGTCTCGTCTGGTCGGATCAGGACAGGCGGGTCCAGGTGTCGCTTCCGCAGCTGAAGCACTCCCACGACCCGTCGGACCGTTCGGTGGTCAGGACGTCGGCGCTCGCGCCGTCGGCGGCGAGCGAGATCGTCATGTCGGCCTCCCCCAGGGTCGTACCGCAGGTCGTGTCGTCCCACACCGGCATCGTGCCCCGGTAGCTGCCGGAGCCGCCGGTGATCTCCACGACGCTCGAATCGCCGCAGGTGCCCTGCACGTTGAACCGGTACGCGCCGTCCCCCGCCTCGGCGATCTGGAACACGTTGCCCATCCCGTCCTGCCAGACCCCGGCCAGCTCGCCGGACGCCGACGAGGCCGGGTCGCCGGACGATCCGTCGTCCGACGCCTGCTGGTAGAGGCCCACGCCGATGACGATCGCGGCGATGGCGCCGATCACGGTGGCGACCAGGCCCGCCCCCGCCCCGGCGGCAGCGGCGGTGCCGCCCCCCGCGGCGGCACCCCCGGCCGACGCCGCGGCGGAGGAGTGGGCGGCGGCGGCCGCCGGTGTCGCCGGATCGGCGGGGAAGGGCGGGGCGGCCCACGCGTCCGCGCCGGGCGGCGGGCCGGGGTTGACCGCCGAGGCGGTGGCGGGGTCGGGGGCGCTCCAGGTCGCGGTGGTGGGGTCGGGTTGGGGTGGTGGTGCGGTGGTGCCGGGGTCGGTCCACGTGGCGGTGGTGGGGTCGGGTTGGGGTGGTGGTGCGGTGGTGCCGGGGTCGGTCCACGTGGCGGTGCTCGGGTCGGGCTGGGGTGGTGGCGCGGTGGTTCCCGGGTCGGTCCACGTCGCCGCGCCGGGGTCGGGCTGGGCGGACGGCGGCGGCGTGTACTGCTGCGCGTCGAGCGCCGCCTGCACGCCCGCGTCGTCGCCGAGCTGCCGCCACAGCACCACCGCCTCGGCCAGCAGCGCCGCCGCCACCACGCGCCGCCCGATGAGGAGGCAGCGGATGGCCTTCTCGTGGGTGAAGTACGCCGTGGCCGCCGTGTCGCCCGCCCGCCGCGCGGCGTCGTGCCCCTGGTCCAGCAGCCGCCCCCACACGCCGAAGCGCAGCGACTGCGCGAGGTAGGGCGACACGGCCCGCGCCAGCCGTACGGCCAGGTCGGGCCGCCCCTGCCGCTCCGCCAGCGCGGCGGCCAGCTCCAGCGCGCGCCCGTGGTCCGCGACCTGGGCCGGCGTGGTGGCCGGCAGCTCCGCCCAGCGGGCGAAGTGGTCGCACAGCCGGTCGGCGGGGTACGTCTCCGGGGACCGGCGCAGGATCTCGGGGACGACGTCGGCGGCGCTCCGGTAGCCGCGTTCCGTCGCCGCCAGCAGGCCGAGCCGTGCCAGCCGGCCGCACACCGACGCCGCGCCCTGCACGCCGCACAGCGCGCCGACGTGCACCGGGTCCAGCCCGGCGCCGTTCAGCGTCGCGAACAGCCGCAGGGTGCGGACGGACGCCGCGTCGAGCCGGTCGAGCAGCAGCGGCAGCAGGCCCGTGACCGCGGCGGGGCGCGGCAGGGTGACCCCGCCCGACGCGTTGGGCGCGGCGAGGCCCGCCGCGCGCAGCAGGAACAGGGGGAGGCCGAGGGACAGCGTGCACAGCTCGTCGGCCGCCGCCCGTTCGCCCTCGGGGAGCGGCTGCTCCAACTCCCGTTCCAGCAGGCGGAGTCCGGATGCCGGGTCGAGGCCGCGCAGCTCCAGGTGCCCGCTCTCGCCGGGTAACGAGCGTTCCCGGCACGCGAAGACGAACGTCGCGTCGGGCGCGGCGTCCGCGAGCAGCCGCAGGCCCTCGGGGGTGAGGTCCCCGTCGTCCCCGCCGTCCACGTACACCGTGACCCGTATCCCGGCCATCAGGCGCCGCAGTTCGGGCCCGGTCGGCGCGTAACCCGGCGCGTCGTAACAGGCTTCGAAGACCTCCTGGGCCAGATCCCCCGGCTCCCGGTGCGCGGCGTCGAGGAACAGCACGCCGTCCGGGCCCGGTTCGAGGTGGTGGGCCGCGTGCCGCAGCAGGGTGCTCTTGCCGACGCCTGGCGGGCCCCACACCTGCACGAGCCCGTGCGCGAGCAGGGCGTGCCGCAGTCTCGCCAAGTCGGCTTCGCGGCCGACCGGTTCGGGCTGCCGCCGGGGGAGGAGCGCGACGCGGCCGCGCCGCACGGGCGCCGGCCGCCGCTGGGGCGGGAGGACGTTCACCGTCGAACCGTGCGCGTCGATCACCACGTTGTGGTTCCCCGCGATGAACGTCCCCGTCGCGTCGCCGCCGACGTGCACGCGGTGGTCGCTGCCGCCGCCTTCCGGCGCGTCCCCGTCGTCGCCGTCCGTCTCTGCCATGGCCCTCCCCACTTCCCTCACCCGTTGACTCCGCCTGGCACGCTAGCGGCCGACGCGCGCCGGAAAACCGTCGTACGACTGTTTCCGCGCATTTGCTTTACACACGGTCAGGGCCGCGGGCCGAAGGCGATGGCGGTCAGGCGGGCGAGGTCCTCCACCCGCACGGTGCGGTAGCCGGTGGAGATCACCCCCGACTCACGGAGCCTGCGCAGCACCTTCTGCACGGTCGGCTCGGCGGTGCCCGAGAGGGTCGCCAGCTCCGGCTGGGTGAGGGGCCAGCGGATCACCGCGCCCGCGCCCGACCGTTCGCCGTGGGTCAGCACGATCTGGTGCAGGACGCGGGCCAGCCGGGTCGCGGCGTCGCAGCCGGTGAAGTCCACGCGGCGGGCGTTCGCGACGCGCAGCTTCGAGACGACCGACGCGTTCACCGCCTGCGCGATGCCCGGGTCGCGGCGCGTGCAGCCGAGGAACTCCTCCTGGCTGACGACCCGCGCGACCACGGGCCCGCACGTCGTGACCGTCGCCGACCTGGGCCCGCCGTCCGCCGCCGCCAGCTCCCCGACCAGGTCGCCGCCCATGCGCACGGCCAGCAGCGCGTCCCGGCCGTCCGGCGTCAGCCCGGTCGCCTTCACCACGCCCTGGAGGAGGACGAGGACGAACGTCGTCCGCTCCCCCTCGCGCATCAGCACGCGGCCCGCCTCGTACCGCGTGCGCGCGCCCAGCGCGAGGAGCCGCTCGCGGGCCGGTCCGGCGAGCGAGCCGAGCAGGCTCGACGGCGGCCAGGACGGGCCGCGGCCTGGCGTCGTGCCGTCCATGCGTCCCCGCCTCCCGCCTCCCGCCGCGCGACATCGGGCCGATCCAGTATTGCGACGGGATGTCGCCCGTTCAATCGGGGCAGGGTGGGAGCACGCGCACGACGGGCGCACGACGAGGAGGGGCCGTATGGAAGACGTGCCGGAATACCGGGCCTTGCTCGCGGTGGACATCGCGGGCTCCGCGGGCCGCGGCGACGTGGCGCTCCGGCAGATCCGCGAGGCGCTGGGGACGGCGCTGCGCGAGGCGTTCGCCCGCAGCGGCATCGACTGGGGGGCCTGCCTGCGGCACGACCTCGGCGACGGCGTACGGGTCGCCGCCCCCGCCGGGACGCCCAAGACGCGCCTGCTCCACCCGCTGGTCCACGAACTCACCGCGCGGCTCCGGGCGCACAACCGGCTCGCCGGGCCGCTCACCCAGGTCCGCGTCCGGATCGCCCTGCACGCGGGGGACGTGTACGTCGGGCCGGACGGCACGGTCGTCGGCCGGCCGCTCGAAGTCCTCGCCAGGCTGCTCGACTCGGTCCCGGCGCACGCCGCGCTGGAGCGCGAGCCCGGGGCGACGGCGGCGCTGCTCGTCTCGCGCCACTTCCACGAGGACACGGTGCACCAGGGGCGGCCGGGAATCGACCCGGGGGCGTTCCGGCGGGTGGCCGTGCGGGAGAAGGAGTTCAGCGCGGACGCGTGGCTGCACGTGCCCGCGTACGAGGCGGAGCCGTCCCAGGAGCCGGTGGGGGCGGGGGAGGGCGGGGCGGCGGGCGCGCCGCGCATGATCAACAGGGCGTCGGGCCACGGCGCCGTCTACGCCGTGCAGAACGGCACCATGAACGTCGGCCGGAAAGGCTGAGGGGGCGTCCCATGACCGATGAACTGACGCTGCTGGCCGAGGCGGGGGCCCTGGCCGTGGTGACGACGATGGCCACCGACCTGTGGCACGGCACCCGGGAGGCCGTCCTCCAGCTCTTCCGCCGGGGCGACCCCGAGCGCGGCGACGCCGTCGCGGCCCGCCTGGCGGAGGACGCGGCCACGGTGCGGGACGCGACGGTCCCGGACGACGCCCGGCGGGCCCTGGCGGGCGTGTGGACCGTCGAACTCGCCGGGCTGCTGCTGCGCGAGCCCGCCTGCCGTACGGCGCTCGCCCGGCTGACCGCCGACGTCGGGGCCGCGCTGGCGGGCGACGGGCGGGCGGCCTCCACGCTGGAGCAGCACAACACGGCGCGCGACTCCGGCACGGTCTACGCCGTCCAGCACGGCGACCTCCACACCGGCGGGGCCGGCTAGGGTCTGTCGGCGGCGTCCCCGTCCGCGTCCGTCCCCGGTCCGGTGTGGAGGACCTCGCGGGCCTGCTCGGCGGCGCGGGCGATGCTCTCGCCGACGAAGTCGAGGAAGCGGGCGATGTTCTCCAGCCGGACGGCGGCCGGGGTCCCCGGGCCGAGGACGGCGACGCCCTGCCGCGCGGTCTCGACGAGCCGGGCGTTCGACCTCGCGCTGTCGAGCATGGCCTGGAACCAGACGTCGTTGTCCGAGATGTACCGGTCGCGGCGGCGCTCGTCGCGCTCGCGGCGGACCAGGCCCTGGGCCTCCAGGTAGGCGATGGCCTTGGAGACGGACGCGGGGCTGACCTGGAGGTGGCGGACGAGTTCGGCGGCGGTGAGGCTGCCCTCGTCGGTCGTGTAGAGGCAGGTCAGCACCTTGGCGCCCATCTTGGGCACGCCGGTGGCCATCAGGACGGTGGTGAACGCCTCCTCGTACTCCGCCACCGCGTCCGGGTCGCGCCCGTGGGTCCGGGCGGGCGCCTCGGGGCCCTGGGGGGCGGGCTGCCTGCGGCGGCGGGCGCGGCGTTCGGTGGCGCGGTGGGCCAGTTCGGCGCGGTAGGCGGTGGGGCCGCCGTTGCGCATCACCTCGCGCGTGACCGTCGAGGTGGGGCGGTCGAGGGCGCGGGCGATCTCGGCGTAGGCGAGGCCGTCGGCCAGTCCTGACGCGATCTGACGGCGTTCCTGCTGGGTGAGCCTGCCTCCCGGCATCGCGGGGTCCTCCTCGGTGCGCGTGCGCTGTGACGCGGCCAGCTTAGCGTTCACCGTCATCTCATTGCAACGGATGGCGGAGCTTCGTTGCGTTAGATTCAGAACTGTTGCAACGAAATAGCTGCTCTGAGCTGCGCAAACATTATCTCTGTGCAACAAGCTTGTTGCCCGAACTGCGAACGCAACGTAGCGTTCTCATTGTTCGAAACAGCGAAGCCAAGGAGAGAACCATGCAGGAGTTCGCCACCCCCGCCGCCATCGCCGCCGTCGTCGACGTCCCCGCCGGGCGCGTCCGCCTCATCGCCGCCGACCGGGCCGACACCACCGTCGAGGTCCTCCCCGCCGACGCCGCCAAGGGGCGCGACGTCAAGGCGGCCGGGCAGGTCGGCGTCACCTACGCCGACGGCGTGCTGCGGATCGAGGCCCCCGAGCCGAAGCACCGCGTCCTCGGCTCCTCCGGCTCCGTCGAGGTGACCGTCAGGCTGCCCGCCGGCTCCCGCGTCGAGGTGAAGGCCGCCGACGCCGAACTGCGCGGCGTCGGACGGCTCGGCGACGTCACCTTCGACGCCGCGCGGGCCACGGTCAAGCTCGACGAGGCCGCGCGGGCCGACCTCACCGTCCAGGAAGGGGACATCACCGTCGGCCGCCTCACCGGCCCCGCGGACATCAGCACCAGGAAGGGCGACCTTGCCGTCACCGAGGCCGTACGGGGCGCGCTCACCCTGCGCACCGACTCCGGCGCCATCTCGGTCGGCGCCGCCCGCGGCACCTCGGCCACCCTGGACGCCGGAACCGCGTACGGCCGCGTCCACAACGCTCTGGTCAACACCGGCGCCACCGCACCGGACCTGACCATCCACGCCACCACCTCGTACGGCGACATCACCGCCCGCAGCCTGTGACGGGCGCGGCTCAGCCGGCCCCCCGCCGGTACGCGCCGGGGGGCACGCCGAACCGGGCGCGGAAGCGGCGGGAGAAGTGGAACTCGTCCTCGAACCCGCAGAGCCGCGCGATCTGCCGGACGGTCATGGTGGTCGTCCGCAGCAGTGTGGCGGCCCCCCGCAGCCGGTGCGCGGTCCGGTAGGCGAGGGGGGCCTGCCCCACCTCCGCCGTGAACCGGCGGCGGAACGTGTCGTACGGCATCCCCACCGCCGCGGCCACCTCGCGCAGATTGACGCGCGTGTGCAGATCCGCGGTCAGCAGCGCCTCGGCGGCCGCTATCGGGTCGCCGGGGGAGGGGGACGCGGGCGCGTTCGTGTCGATCAACAGGTCGGCGAGGGCCAGCAGTTGGTGCTCGGCGGCGGCGGTGCTCGGCTGCGCGGCCCCCAGGACCGCGCGGAGGGCGGGCGCCGGCAGGGGGGTCCGGGGGGACCGGGGCCC
Organism: Streptomyces sp. NPDC049879; assembly: GCF_044461265.1. Classification (NCBI taxonomy): domain Bacteria; kingdom Bacillati; phylum Actinomycetota; class Actinomycetes; order Kitasatosporales; family Streptomycetaceae; genus Streptomyces; species Streptomyces sp. NPDC049879. Next base: position 48,313 of record NZ_JBITKT010000001.1, read on the forward strand.
GTTCCCGTTCAGCACGCCGACCGCCGCGAGCATGTCGGCCAGCGGGCCGGTGACGATGGCGAAGAGTTCGGTCCAGCGGCCCCCGGGCGGGGTGCCGTACGTGTGGGGCACGCCCGGCGCGACCGCCGTGACCATGCCGGGCCCGATGGCCTCCACACGGCCGTCGCCGTCGCGGTACGTGCCGCTGCCCTCGACCACATGCGACAGGACCCAGCCGGGTGCCGTCCGCAGCCCGCGCGACGGGGCGGGCTCGGCGTCGACGACCTCGCCCGCGAGCAGGAGGCGGCCGAGGCGGGTCCGCCGCCCGTCGGTCCGGAGGATCCGTATGCCAGGTGCCATCGGCCCAGAATGTACATACGCCGGTCACGGCGTCCATTCCCCCGCCCCGCCGCCGCGCCATAGCGTCGCCGACACCGGAACCGGAGGACGAACCACCGGGCAGAAGCGATCAGTTCAGGAGACCGCCATGACTCCCACCGCGCACGACCGCACCCCACTGGTCACACCCGAAATGGCCGCCCAGTACCGGGAGGAGGGCTGGTTCGTCATCGAACGCGCCCTGGAGCCCGACGCACTCGAACTGCTGCGCGGCGGCGCCCGGCACGCCGTGGAGAAGGCGGACGCGGCGATGGACGCGGCCGGGGTGGACCGGCTCGGCATCAACGCGCGGGGCAAGCGCTACTTCAGCAACATGATCTACCAGGACCTGCCGGAGCTGCGCGGCTTCCTCTTCGGCGAGACGATGGCCGAGATCTGCCGGGCGACCCTGGGACCCGACGCCTACCTCTTCTGGGAGCAGTACGTCATCAAGGCCGCCGACAAGGACACCTCGTTCGCCTGGCACCAGGACTCCGGCTACGTCCACGAGGACCACGAGCCGTACGTCACCTGCTGGATCGCCCTCGACGACGTGACGGAGGAGAACGGCGCGGTCCACCTGCTGCCGTACTCGCGCTCCGGCATCCGGTCGTACGTCCGGCACATCAAGGACGAGCGGACCAACGACCAGGTCTGCTACTTCGGTTCCGACCCCGGCGTGCCCGTGACCGTGCCCGCCGGGTCCATCGCGGTGTTCTCCAGCGTGATGATCCACCGCAGCGGCCCGAACCTCACCGACCGCTACCGCCGCGTCTACCTCGCCCAGTACTCCCGCGAGGTGATCACCGCCAAGACGGGCGGCGAACCCATCGGCTCCTTCGAACGCTTCCTCGACGCGGGCCGCGTCACCGGCTCCTGAACCGGTGACGGACCCGGCGCCGTCAGCCCTTCACGGCGCCGGTCACCAGGCCCGCCACGTAGAAGCGCTGCAGTGCCGCGAAGAGCACGACGCACGGGACCATCGCCACCACCGCGCCCGCCGCCAGCAGGCCGAAGTCCACCTGGCCGTACGTGCCCTGCTGGAGGTTGGCGAGGCTCACCGGCAGCGTGTACAGGTCCTCGTCGGTGAGGAACGTCAGCGCGCCGAGGAACTCCGTCCACGACGCCAGGAACGCGTACAGCGCCACCGTCGCCGCGCCCGGTGTGATCAGCGGGCGCAGCACCGAGAGCAGCATGCGCGCCAGCCCCGCCCCGTCCACGTGCGCCGAGTCCTCCAGGCTCTCGGGCACGGCGGCGAACGCGGACCGCATCACGAACACCCCGAACGGCATGTTGACCGTGGTGTAGAAGAGGACGAGGCCGAGCAGCGAGTCGGTGAGCCGCATGGTGTTCAGCTGCAGGTAGAGCGGCGTCAGGATCGCCTGGAAGGGCACCATCATCGTCAGCGTGACCGCGCCGAACATGGCGCCCCGGCCGCGGAACGAGAAGCGCGCGAAGCCGTAGCCGGCCAGGGTCGCGAGCACGGCGGTGAGGGCGGCCGTCGCGAGCGAGACGAGCAGGCTGTTGAGCACCGGGCGGCCGAGGATGCCGGTGGTGATGATGTCGGTGAAGTTGTCCGTGGTCCAGTCGAAGAAGGTGGACGCGCTCGGCGCGTTCATCACGACGTCGGTGGGCTGCACCGCGCGGACGAGCGCGAGGGCCAGCGGCACGAGGAAGACGAGCGCCGCGCCGACCCCGGCCACGGCGTACAGCAGGTTCCTGAGGCGGCGGTCGGCCCGTTCGGCGCGCAGCCGCCGCGCCGGGGGCCGGGGGGAGTGCTGCTCCGCCTCGGGGCGGTTCGTCAGGGTGGTGGTCATGGCACTCAGTCCTTTTCCCTAAGCAGCCAGAACTGCAGGCCGACGACGGCGGCGACGATCAGTACGAGGACGAGCGACATCGCCGCCGAGGCGCCCAACTGCAGGTCCACGAAGGCGCGTCGCCACAGCGCCATCACGGCGGTCGTCGTGTCCGAGCCGGGACCGCCCTGGGTGAGGATGTAGAACTGCGGGAAGGCGAGCAGCGATCCGACGACGGACAGGACCGTGCTCAGCGTGATCGCGCGGCGCAGCATGGGCAGGGTGATGTGCCGCTCGGTGCGCCACCAGCCGGCGCCGTCCAGCTCGGCCGACTCGTAGACCTCGCGGGGGATGCCCTGCATGGCGGACATCAGCAGCACCATGGTGAGCCCGGACGTCCCCCAGACCACCATGGCGATGATGAGGCCGGTGGCCAGCGGGCCGTCCACCAGCCAGGCGGTCGTGCCGTCGGTGAGGCCGAGCGCCTCCAGGGCCGTGTTGAGCATCCCGCTGCTCGGCTGGGCTTCGAGGAGGGTGACGAAGCTGATGGTGCTCAGCCCGATGATGAACGGGAGGAAGAAGATGGTGCGCAGGACGGTGGCGCCGCGCCGGTTCGAGCGGACCAGGACGGCGAGTCCGTAGCCCAGGCCGAGGATCAGCGGTGTCACGATGACCGTGTAGAGCAGCGTGAATCCGATGGAGCGCCCGAACGCCGGGTCGGACCAGAGGAGTTCGTAGTTCTTCAGGCCGACGAACCGGTGCGGTCCGATGAGGGGGAAGTCGGTGAGGGAGATCCAGGCGGCGACGCCCAGCGGCGCCAGCGCGAACACCGCGACGAGCACCACGGCGGGCGAGACGAGGAGCAGGCCGGTGCGCGGGCGGTGGGTGAGGGAGCCCGAACGGGCGCGGGGCGCCTTCGGCTTGGTCTCGGTCTGGGTGTCGGCGGCGAGCGTGCTCATGCGTCCCCCTGTCGAAGGATGTCGTCGAACGCCTGCTGCGCGTCCCGCAGGGCCCGTTCGACCTGGCCGCCGAAGACTGCCTGGCGGACCATGGCGAGCCAGGGACCGTCGGACTGGTTGAAGATGCGGTTGTACGCGAGGTTGAGCGGCGCGCGCCCCGCGTCGATGTCGTCCAGGGGCGGCACGGAGAGCGGGTACTCGGCGCGGAAGTCCGCCGACGCCGCGTCCGCGCGGACGGGGGTGTAGCCGTTCTCCGGAAGCCGCCGCTGCTGCGGCAGATCGAGGCTGAAGCGCATGAACGCAAAGGCACCGGCGGGGTTGCCGGAGCCGTTGGGTATACAGAAGTTGCTGCCGCCGTCGAAGAACGCGCGGCCGCCGTCGGGGCCGCTCAGCAGCCGCACCGCCAGCTCGTCGCGCAGGTCCTGCGACGCGTCCGGGTAGACGACCCCGTAACCGGCGGGCAGCATGGCCACCTTGCCCGCGTGGAAGTCGGCCGACCAGCGGATACCGTCGTCGGAGTAGCAGCCCTGCGGCACGAGTTGCTCCTCCCAGAGGGTGCGCAGGAACTCCAGGGTCTGGCGCAGCGGTTCGTTGTCCACGATGTGGCCGCGCTGGCGTTCGACCGGACCGGTGACGAAGTCGGTGCCGCCCGCCCAGACATGCGGCGGGACGGTGAAGGCGAGCGCCCCGCTGGCGTTGCCGGGGAAGGACCAGCCGTACATGTCGTCCCCGAGCGCGGAGACGGCCCGCGCCGCTTCGAGGTAGCCGGCGAACGACCCCGTGGCCTCGTCGAGTCCGATCCCCGCGCGGTCAAGCAGCGCGCGGTTGCACCAGAGCGCGGACGCGTCGGCCAGGGACGGTACGGCGTAGTGGCCGCCGTCGCGCTTGCCGACCGCGAGGTGCCCGGGGCTCAACTGGTCGCGGTAGGGCAGCGTGTCGAGCAGCGGGGTGAGGTCGGCGAAGACGCCGCGGTGGATGAACAGGGCGGAGTTGACGTCGTCCATGTCGACGAGGTCGGGCTCGCGGCCGCCGCGGATGGCGGTGGCGAGCTTGGTGACGAACTGGCCGTCCTGCACGGGCGTCAGCTCGACGTGGACCCTGTCCTGGGCCGCGTGGAAGCGGTCCACGACGTCCTGCACGGTGGCGCTGAGGCCGCCGCGCGCCCACAGCCGCACCGTGCCCGAGGGCTCGGGGTCGCGCGCGGCGTCGCCGACGTCGAGCGGCGCCGACGCCCGGGAGCAGCCGGCGAGCGCCAGTGCCGCACCGCCGCCGCCGAGGAGTGCGAGGAAGCGGCTCCGAGTGAGTTCCATCTCATGTCTCAACTTCCCGAAGAGGAAACCCTGAAGAAAATTAGGAAACCGGTTTCCGGTGACGGTAGGCTGCTCTTCGCGGGGCGTCAACCCCGAAGTCCACAGTTGAAGCGGCATGTCGGCGCCATGATGGGCGTTGACGGGTGGGTCCTCGTAGTGTCAGATGGAACGCACGGAAAACCGGAGGAACGATGAAGCAGGAAGGTCGGTCCGTGCGCCTCGTCGATGTCGCGCGGGCCGCCGGCGTCTCCCCCAGCACCGCCTCGAAGGCCCTCAACGACGCGGGTTCCCTCAGGCCCGCGACCCGGGAACGGGTACGCGCGGCGGCCGAGCGCCTCGGCTTCGTGTCGGACGCGGGCGCCCGCGCGCTGTCGATGCGGCGGACGTTCATCGTGGGGTTGCTGAGCACGGACGACGTCGGCCGGTTCAGCATGCCCGTGATGCTCGGCGCGGAGAACGCCCTCACCGTCGGGGAGATCTCCACGCTGGTGGCCACCGCGCGCCACGACTCGGTGCGCGAGCAGCACCACTTGAGGACACTCGTCGCGCGGCGGGTCGACGGCATCATCGTCACCGGCAAGACCACCGACGCCCGCGCGCCGATCCACGTCCCCGTGCCCGTCGTCTACGCCCTGGCGCCGTCGACCGATCCCGACGACATCTCCGTGGTCCCCGACGACGCGGCCGGGGTCCGCATGGTCGTCGACCACCTCCGCGCCCTCGGCCACCGCCGGGTGGCGCACATCGGCGGCCGCCCCGACCAGAACAGCTCCCGCGTGCGCCTCGCCGCGCTCCGGGAGGCCCTGACCGCGGCCGGGATGGAACTCGTCGGGGAGCCCCTCTTCGGCGAGTGGAGCGAACCGTGGGGCCGGCAGGCGGTCGGCCTGCTCCTGCGCGACCGGGAGACCCCGTCGTTCACCGCCCTCGTGTGCGCGTCCGACCAGCTCGCGCGGGCCGCCGTCGACCGGCTGCGGGAGAGCGGCCTGCGCGTCCCGCACGACGTCGCGGTCACCGGCTACGACAACTGGGAAGTGATGTGGGCCGCCAGCCGGCCGCCCCTCACGACGGTGGACATGGAGCTGGAGCGGCTCGGCCAGCGGGCGGCGGAACGCCTGCTCGGCGAGATACAGCCCGAGACCGGCGCGGACACCGGACCGCGCGGCACCGAGTTCGTCGCGCCCCGGCTGGTGGCGCGCGGCTCGACCATCGCAGACGACTGACCCCGCGGCGAGTCCGCGGCACGAGAGGAACGCACCCCCATGGGCATCCGCCACGAACCCGTACGCCTCGGCGAGATACGGCCCGAGGGCTGGCTGCGCCGCCAACTGGAGCTCCAGGCCACCGGCCTCACGGGCCGCCTCGACGAGATCTGGCCGGACACCGGCCCCCGGTCCGCCTGGCTCGGCGGCGACGGCGAGGACTGGGAACGCGGCCCCTACTACCTGGACGGACTCGTCCCGCTGGCCCACGTGCTGGGGGACGAGGCGCTGCTCGGCAAGGCGCAGAAGTGGATCGAGGCGATCCTCGCCGGCCAGCGCCCCGACGGCCAGTTCGGCCCCGGGACCAACGAGGACTGGTGGCCCCGCATGGTCGCCCTCAAGGTCCTCGTCCAGCACGCCGACGCGACCGGCGACGACCGCGTACCCGGCTTCCTCGCCCGGTACTTCGCCTACCAGCTGGCCCACCTCCCCGACCGGCCCCTGGAGGAGTGGGGCGCCTACCGCGCCACCGAGAACGTCCTCGCCGTCCTGTGGCTGCACCGCCGCGAGCCGGACCCGCGCTGGCCCGAGCTGTGCGCGCGGCTGCTGGAGCAGAACGCCGACTGGACCGGCTACCTCACCGGCGACCTGATCACCGGCCGCGCCACCGTCTTCGACCACCTCACGCACGGCCCCAACGTCGCCATGGGCCTCAAGGAACCGGCGGTCCGCGCCCTCATCGACGGCGACCAGGAGCGGTACGCCGACCTCCGCGCCTGCCTCGCGGCGCTCGACCGCTGGCACGGGCAGGCGCACGGCATGTTTTCCGGCGACGAGTGGCTGGCCGGCCGCGAGGCGTACCAGGGCGTCGAGACCTGCCAGGTGGTCGAGTACCTCTACACGCTGGAGCAGTCGGGGCTGGCCTTCGGCGAGGGCGAACTCGGCGACCTCGCCGAGCTGGTGGCCTTCAACCACCTCGCGGCCAGCTGCGACGAGCGGATGCTCTCCCACCAGTACCACCAGCAGGCCACCCAGGTCTCCGCCACCGTCGAGCGCCGCCCCTGGACGCACAGCTCCGACGAGGCCAACATCTTCGGCCTCGAACCGCACTACGGCTGCTGCCTTGCCAACTTCCACCAGGGCTGGCCGAAGTTCGCCGCGTCCCTGTGGATGCGGCTGCCGGAGGACGAGGGGCTCGCCGTCTTCGCGTACGCCCCCAGCACGCTGCGCACGCGCGTCGGCGGCGCCGAGGTGACGATCGAGGAGTCCACCGACTACCCCTTCGAGGACACGGTGCGCCTCGCCGTCGACGTGTCCGAGCCCACCGCGTTCACCCTGCGCCTCCGCGTCCCGCGGTGGTGCGACGCGCCCGAACTGCTCCTCAACGGCGAGCGCCACCCCCTTCAGACCGGGGACGACGGCTACGCGACCGTGCGCCGCACCTGGCGGCCGGGCGACACCCTTCAACTCCGCCTGCCCATGGCGATCCGCCGCGTCCGGCGGGAACGGAACGCGGTCGGCGTCCGGCTCGGCCCGCTCGTGATGGTCGTCCCGGTCGAGGAGGGGTGGCGCCCCCTGCCCGAACCCCGCGGCCTCGGCGAGTGGGAGGTCGTCCCGCTGTCCTCCTGGAACTACGGCCTCCACCTGCGCGGCCGCGGCGGCCTGGAGAACTGGCGCGTCGAACGCGCCCCCGTCTCCGCCGTCCCGTTCGACCGCCGCGCCGTGCCCGTCACGATCCACGGCCGCGCCGCCACCGTGCCGTCGTGGGACCTCCGGGACGGCAGCGCGGCGGAGCCGCCGGACAGCCCGGTCGTGACCGGCTCGCCCGTCGTGGACCGCACACTCGTGCCGTACGGGTTCGCGCGGCTGCGCGTCGCCGAGATGCCCACCGTGCTCTCGGTCGCGGCCGACGGGCACGAAGTCCCCTGACCCACCTCGCTCCACCCCTCCTCACCCTGCTTCGGGAGACTTCACCCATGCACAGCGACCACTCCCTGATGGAAGCCCGCCTCCGCCGGGTCCTCGACGAACGCGTCCGCCCCGCCGTCTACCCCGCGTCCGTCCCGCTCGACGTCACCGTGTGGCACGCGCCGGGCGAACCGGTCCCGGTCGCCGAGGGGATGGCGGCCCCGCGCACGCCCATCGCGGTGGGCGACACGTGGGGCGCGCCCTGGGGAACGAGCTGGTTCACCGTCTCCGGCACCGTCCCCGCCGCCTGGGCGGGCCGGACGGTGGAGGCCCTGCTCGACATCGGCTTCGACGGGGACATGCCGGGCTTCCAGTGCGAGGGGCTCGTCCACCGGGCGGACGGCTCGCCGGTCAAGGGGCTCAACCCGCGCAACCAGTGGGTGCGCGTCGGCGACCCGGTCGCGGGCGGCGAGGAGGTGCTGCTGCACATCGAGGCGGCCTCCAACCCCGTCATCCTCGGCCCCGGCATGCCGTTCCTCCCGACGGAGCTCGGCGACCGCGAAACGGCGGGCGTCGCGAACCAGTACACCCTGCGGCGCATGGACCTGGCGGTCTTCGACCGCACGGTCTGGGAGCTGGTCCACGACCTCGAAGTGCTCGGCGAACTCGCGGCGGAACTCCCGCTGGACGCCGCGCGCCGGTGGGACATCCTCCGCGCGACGGAGCAGGCCCTGGACGCGCTCGACCTCCAGGACGTCAACGCGACGGCCGCCGCCGCCCGCGAGGCACTCGCCGGTGTCCTCGCTGCGCCCGCCACCGCGTCCGCCCACCGCGTCAGCGCCGTCGGCCACGCGCACATCGACTCGGCCTGGCTCTGGCCGCTGCGCGAGACGGTCCGCAAGGTCGCCCGCACCGCCGCGAACATGACGGCCCTGCTCGACGACGCGCCGGACTTCGTCTTCGCCATGTCCCAGGCGCAGCAGTTCGCCTGGATCAAGGAGCACCGGCCCGAGGTGTACGCGCGGGTGCGCGAGGCCGTGTCGGACGGCAGGTTCGTCCCGGCGGGCGGCATGTGGGTCGAGTCGGATACCAACATGCCGGGCTCCGAGGCGATGGCGCGGCAGTTCGTGCACGGACGGCGGTTCTTCCTGGAGGAGTTCGGGATCGAGAACGACGAGGTGTGGCTGCCCGACACGTTCGGCTTCGCGCCGGGACTGCCGCAGATCATCAGGGCGGCGGGCGCCAAGTGGCTGCTGACGCAGAAGATCTCCTGGTCGCAGACGAACGTCTTCCCGCACCACACGTTCGCCTGGGAGGGCATCGACGGCACCCGCGTCTTCACGCACTTCCCGCCCGTGGACACGTACAACTGCGAAGTGACCGGCGTCGAACTCGCCCACGCCGCCCGCAACTTCAAGGAGAAGGGCGCCGCCGGCAGCTCCCTCGCCCCCACCGGGTTCGGCGACGGCGGCGGCGGCACGACGCGCGAGATGGTCGCCAGGGCGGCGCGGCTGCGCGATCTGGAGGGCTCCCCGAAGGTCGTCTGGGAGACGCCCGCCGCCTTCTTCACCCGCGCCGAGGCCGAGTACCCCGACCCGCCGGTGTGGGTCGGCGAGTTGTACCTGGAGCTGCACCGGGGCACGCTGACCAGCCAGGCCCAGACCAAGCAGGGCAACCGGCGCAGCGAACACCTGCTGTACGAGGCCGAGTTGTGGGCCGCCACCGCGGCGGTGCGCACCGGGTTCCCGTACCCCTACGAAGCGCTGGACCGGCTGTGGAAGACGGTGCTGCTGCACCAGTTCCACGACATCCTGCCCGGCTCCTCGATCGCCTGGGTGCACCGGGAGGCACGCGCCACCTACGCGCGCCTGACCGAGGAACTGGACGGCATCGTCACCGCGGCCCAGCGCGCGCTCGCCGGCGAGGGCACGCACACCCTGACGTTCAACGCCGCCCCGCACCCCCGCGACGGCATCCCCGCGGGCGGCGCCGCCTCACCCGCCGCGGCCGGCTCCACCACCCGCGTCACGCCCCGCCCGGCGGGCGGCTTCGTCCTCGACAACGGCCTGCTGCGCGCCGAGATCGACGGCCGCGGCCTCCTCGTGTCGGTGTACGACCTCGCCGCCGGGCGCGAGACGATCCCCGCCGGAAGCGCGGCCAACCTGCTCCAGATCCACGCGGACTTCCCCAACCAGTGGGACGCCTGGGACATCGACAGCTTCTACCGCAACCAGGTGACCGACCTCCTCGCCCGCGACGAACTCGCCGCCGACGGCGAGGCATCGGTCCGCGTCACCCGCTCGTTCGGCTCCTCCCACGTCCGCCAGGTGATCACCCTCGCACCGGGCACGGCACGCGTCGAGATCGCCACCGAGGTGGACTGGCACGAGACCGAGAAGCTGCTGAAGCTCGCGTTCCCCCTCGACGTCCGCGCCGAACGCTACGCGTCGGAGACCCAGTTCGGGCACCACTACCGGCCGACGCACCGCAACACCTCCTGGGACGCCGCCAAGTTCGAGTCCTGCAACCACCGCTTCGTCCACGTCGAGGAGCCCGGCTGGGGCGTCGCCCTGGTCACCGACTCCACGTACGGACACGACGTGACGCGCACCGGCACCACGACGACGCTCCGCGCCTCCCTCCTGCGCGCCCCCCTCTTCCCCGACCCCCGCACCGACCAGGGCGTCCACCGCTTCCGCCACGCCCTCGTCCCGGGCGCGGCCATCGGCGACGCCGTGCGCGAGGGCTACGCGTTCAACCTGCCGCCACGGCGCCTGAACGGGAGCACGGCCGAGGTCCCGCCCCTGGTCGAGGTCACCGGCGCCGGGGTGGTCGTCAGCGCCGTGAAACTCGCGGACGACGGATCGGGCGACGTGGTGGTCCGCCTCTACGAATCCCACGGCGCCCGCACCACCGCACACGTCACACCCAGCTTCACCGTCACCGGAACGCACCGCACCGACCTGCTGGAACGCCCACAGGAGGAATCCACACTGGACATCCCCCTGCGCCCCTTCGAACTGACAACCCTCCGCCTCACAAGGCCCAAGTCGAACTGACACCAAACGCCGGGCGCGCCCCCCCACCAACGGCGCGCCCGGCGACCCGGGCACGCGATCGTAGGGCGAAGGCGGGTGGCCGGGTCAGTCGTACGCGGGCAGGCCGAGGTGCCGCCTCAGGCCCTCGGCCCCCGCGTCCGTGAGCCGGACCACGCGGGGCGCGGGACCCCGCCGCACCCAGTCGAGGTCGAACAGCCGCGCGGCGAGCGCCGCGCCCAGCCCCCCGGCGAGGTGGTGCTCCCGCTCGCTCCAGTCGACGCAGTAGCGCACGGCCGGACGGCGCGGCGGGAGCCGGTCGGTGTCGATGCCGAGCGCCGCGAACTCCCGCCGCCCGGTGTCGGTCAGCTCGTAGACCACGTCCCGTCCGTACGAGGCCGGCCGGTCGCGGACCGCCTCCCCGGGGCGGTGCACCCCGTCGTACCCGACCAGCATCCGGCGTTCGAGCAGGGCGCGCATCAGCGCGACGCCGAGCTGCCCGGCCAGGTGGTCGTAGCACGTCCGCGACCTGTGCAGGGCGTTGGTCCGGCTGCTCTCCCTCAGGGATGTGATCGGCAGCGGAGGCGCGATCAGCGCGAGGGCTTCCAGCGCCGCGACGACGTCAGGTCCCGAGAGCCGGTAGCAGCGGTTGCGGCCGCGCCGCTCGACCGTGACCAGCCCGCCGTCGACGAGCCTGGCGAGATGGACGCTCGCCGTCGCGGCGCCGACCCCGCCCTCCTCCGCGAGCACGCCCGCCGTGAGGGCCCGGCCGTCGGCGAGGGCCTTGAGCATCCGGGCACGCGTCGGATCGGCCACCAGGGCGGCGGCCCGCGCGATGTCCGTCTGCTGCTTCAGGGGTTCGCTCACGCCCCCACCGTACGACACCCACACTTCGTTCCCCGACGAAGTGTCCGGCGCCCAGACTCGGCACCATGACAGCCACCGAGACCAGGCGCGGCCCGCTCCGCACCGCCCCGCTCATCGCGCTGAGCCTCGGCTACTTCCTGGTGATGCTCGACGTCACCGTCGTGAACGTGGCGGTGCCCGACATCCGCCGGTCCCTGGCCGCGGACGCCTCCGCCCTCCAGTGGATCGTGGACGGATACAGCACGGTCTTCGCCGGGCTGCTGCTGCTCGGCGGCAGCCTCGGCGACCGCCTCGGCCACCGCAAGGTCTTCCTGGCCGGTCTCGCGGTCTTCGCCGGCTCCTCCGCCCTGTGCGCGCTCGCCCCGTCCACCGCCGCGCTGGTCGCGGGGCGCCTCCTCCAGGGCGCCGGCGCCGCGCTGCTGGTGCCCGCGTCCCTCGCCCTCCTCCAGCGCACCTACCCGGACCGGGCGGTACGGGCCCGCGCCATCGCCGTGTGGGGCGCCGTCGCCTCCATCGCGTTCGGCGCGGGTCCCGCCGTGGGCGGCCTGCTCGTCTCGGGACTCGGCTGGCGGGCGGTGTTCTGGCTGAACGTTCCCGTCGGCCTCCTCGCGGTCGTCCTCACGACCCGCCACATCGGCGCGGGCACCGGCGCGGCACCGTCCCACAGGACGGACCACGTCGGCCAGATCCTGGGCATCATCGGCCTCGTCTCCGGCGCCACCGCGCTGAACGAGGCGGGCACGCGCGGCTGGACGTCCCCGCTGGTGCTCGGCGCCCTGGCCGTCTCCGCCGCCGCCCTGACCGCCTTCGCCCGCGTCGAACTCTCCCTGGAACGGAGCGCCGCCGACGGCGGTGCACGGGCCCCGCTGATGCCGCCGTCGCTCTTCCGCGCCCGGGCCTTCTCCGCCACGGCGCTCATCGGCATGCTGATCAGCCTCGGCTACTACGGCATGCTGTTCCTCGCCACCCTCTACTTCCAGCAGGAACGCGGCTGGTCCACGCTCGCGACCGGCTTCGCGCTGCTCCCGTCGGCCTGCATGGGCCTGATCGCCGCTCCGCTGTTCAGCCGCATCGCCGCCCGCACCGGCCCCTACGCGCCGATGACCGGCGGCCTCCTCCTGGGCGCGGCCGGATTCCTGGGCTGGCTCCTCGCCTCCTCCGACACCCCGTACCCGGTCCTGCTGGCCGCCCTCGCCGCGACCGGCCTGGGGCAGACCACGACCGCCCTCGCCGCGACCGCCGCGATCATCGAGTCTGCCCCCACCGAGGGCGCGGGCATCGCCGCCGCGGTCTTCAACGTCGCACGCCAGCTCGGCAGCGCATTCGGCGTGGCCCTGTTCGGCACCTTCACCACCACATCGCGCAACTTCACGACAGGCCTGCACATATCCACGATCCTCGCCGCCACAGCGTTCTTCACCGGCGCACTACTGGCAGCCTCAACCAGCCGCCACACACACCCGCACACCCCCTGATCCACCACCCGGACCTGGGCCCTCTCCCCATCGAACTGCCCGAGCCGGACGTCCGCTGATTGAGAGCGGCGTTCGACTTGCACCCTGCGGCCGGAGGTGTCGTACGCGTGCCTGACGAGGCCCGGTGCTACTGCTCCGTGCGACGCAGGAACTGCCAGCCCAGCACGGCCAGGGCGAGCGTCTGCCCGAGAGAGGCGAACATGAGCACGGGCTGAACGACGGGAGAGCACCAGAACGCGGTCGTGCAGACCATGGGGAGAACCAGGTACGTGAACAGGTCCACCGCCGTCTGAAGCCGCTTGCGCACGGTGCGGCCCGCAACGTTGCGGTTGTAGACCTCCCAGCCGAACACTGCGCCTTGGGCGGAGGTGAGTTCCCCCAGGCGAGGTCCGAGCCGGTCGCGGACGTAGCAGCCGATCGCCGAGATCTTCTCGTCGTTGACCAGGTAGGTCCAGCCCAGGATCAGACAGATCGCGGGGATGGAGAGCAGCAGCCGGAACTGTCCGCTCCGGACGGTGATCGCCATGACCGCGGTGGCTGCGGCGAGCGTGAAGTAGAGCAGGTTGTCGCGAAACCCTATGCGGGTCTTCTGCTCCTCTTTGAGACGGTCGTACTCGGCCAGCAGGATCTTGCTCTCGGTGACATCATCCGTGGAGGTCACAGGGCACTCCTCTGCTCAAGCTCAGGATCAGCCGGCTGTCTGGAAGGGCGCGAGGTTGTCGGGACCGTGCCGTTCGATCCAGCTCTTTCCGTCCGCCGCTATCCCCTCAAGGAGGCGGAAGGTGTGGGTGGACCCGGCCGCGCTGAGGTTGATTTCTGAGATCTCCTCGGAGTCCTCGGTCGGTGCCAGTTGATGGGCGTCGGCGTCCTTGACGCGGATCTTCCTGGCCGGTCCGTTGGCGAGGAGGAGTTCCAGGTCGTAGCCGACGTCGGTGTTCTCCGTCACCTGCACGGAGGTCAGCGCGTCGAACCGGTAGTTGTTCCGCTGCTCGTTCTTGCGTGTCGCGTCGGCGAAGTTGAACTCGGAACTGACCTCGCGGATGCCGTCCTGGGTGAACAGGAACAAGCGGAAGACGTAGTGCGAGTACCGCCATGGGCCGCCTCGGACCCGGCCCCGCTTGTAGGAAGGCGCCGGGGCAACAAGGATGGTGTGGGTGATCAGGTCGCGCCAGGTGAGCCGGTGGTGCCGCAGTGCCTCATCGACGAAGGAAGTCTTGTCGCAAGTGAGCCAGGTCTCCATCTCCAGTTCGCTGGGGCGCGTATCGTCCAGGAACGACCGCCAGCGCCGGTAGGCGATCTGTCGTGCGGTCAGCTGCTCCAGGTACTCCTGAGTCTCCCGGTCCAGCCGGTGCTCTTCACGCCGGACCTCCAGCCACAGGCAAGCGGTCGCGTGCCCGGACCAGGCCGCACCGAGCACGGCCAGGAACGCCCACAGAGCCTGCGGTTGAGCGGCATCGGAGACCGCCGTGGCGAACGCGGCCAGAGCTGCCGCGCCGAGAACAGCGAGGGCCGCCACTGTCAGGGCCTTCGTCCTGGCCGGAGTCCGGTCCTGGCGGTGCTGATCGGACAAGGTGCCGTTGTTGTGGCGATGTCGGACGTCCTCGGCGAGGTACCGGATCAGCCAGTCGACCCGCTCCACACCGACCCGGCTCTCCCTGTAGAGATCCGCGATCTCGGCGGCGAGGCTGGCGCGGATCTGAACCGTGTGGTCGAGCCAGGCATCCGAGGTGAACCCGTGGGGCCTGCGAATGCTGAAGTAGTGATCGAACGAATGGCGGACGCGCTTGGTGAACCCGTCCTCGGCGGAGGTGGGGTCGCGCGGGTGTGGCACGCGGGCCCCGGCCGCGGAACCCGGCTTGGGCTCCCTGCCCCACCACCGGACGCCGAAGCGGCCCGCGGTCAGGCCCGCGCCGAGTGCCACCGGTAACTCGACGATCGCCTGGGCCGGATTCGAGATCAGTGCCAGGGTCCAGAGGAGCGCGCTGCTGACGACGAACAGGGCCGCCCGGACAGGGATGGCCGCTCTGGCGGCGGCAGCGGTGCTCGGGCGGGGCGGAACGGCCCGTGCCCCGATGGGGGCGGGGGTGAAGTATGCCCAGACCCTCTGGGCCCGGTCGTTGCCGAAGCGTTCTGCCCTGGCCCGTTCGAGGGTCTGCGCCCACAGGTCGTCCTTCAGCCCTCCGGTGAGCATGAGGTCGAGGTGGCGGAGGATCGCGTCGTGCTGGCGGCGCGGCAGGTCCTGCAGCTGCTTCAGCACGGGGCCGGTCTCGCTGCCGGCGGTGCTGAGCGCCGCCAACAGATCGAATGTGACGCGCAGTGCTGCTGTCCACTCGTCCTGGGCGTAGTTTTGAACGTGCCCGGAGATGTAACGCAGCCGCTGGACCTCTTCTGTACTCAGGTCGTGATGGGTGCGTGCGCTGAGCATGGCGAGCACCCAATGGAAACGAACCTCCGTGCCGTCGTAGCCCCGGACGATCGCATCAAGAATCATCTCTCGGGCTCGGCTGGGGACGCCGTCCTCCAAAAGCTGCACGCCGACCCGGTACTTCTCCTGCGGCGAGGCGTCTGGAGGGACGATGTAGATGGTGGAGTCGTGTACGGTCTCGGCCTGGATTCCGATGGTGGAGTTGTAGGCGGCCGAGCTGTACGCGGCCCCGTCGTCATTGCTCATGCCGAGTCACCGGCCGCAGCAACCATGGGGGCCAATGTGGCCACCAGGGCAGGGCACTCCGCGACCAGTCCGCGCAGCCTCTTGAGCGTCATGACCGTCCGCTTCGACGCTTCAGGAGTGCGCTCCCCGGCCGACCGGAGGGCGGACTCCAGATCGTTCAGGGCCTCCCGGTAGCTGTCCTCGTCGAGGGTGCCCTCGGCGCGGTGCCACCCCAGCTGATCGCGGAAGGCGTTCAGTTCTGTGATCAGGCCCGGCGGGCCGGATGCCTGCGAGGCCGCGTTCATGTAGACGCTGCTGCCCGTGACTGAGCCGGCCATGATGCCGACGGTGCTGTTGTGGACGGTGTTGCTGACTCGCCGGTCGAACCGGTCGGCCGAACCGGCCGCCCTGTCCTCCTTGGGCATTGCGGCCTCCTCCTGCTCGCCCACCAGTTCCACTGCCAACCGGATGGCGAACGCCGCCGCGTTCGCCGCGGCCCGCGGCTGCCAGTTGCGATCATCCGCACTGTTCTTCGTGCCGTCCGCCCGGTCGCTGATTCCCCGGACGATGGCCACCGGCGCTCCGCTGAGATGGCCGGCCTGGGCCACACCGGCCGCCTCCATCTCGATGGCGAGCGCGTCGTTGTAGTGCTGTCGGATCCACTTCGCCTCGGCTGAGATCCTTGAGTTCTGGACGATCTCGCCGGCGGCGATCGCCCCGAAACGCACCGCCGGTCCGTCCTCATGACCGGGTGCGGGATCCGCCCAGTCGTCCGAACGGGCCACGTGCGAGGCGAGCTGGCTGATGCCGTGCGGCGCCTCCCACACCCGGGGACGGGCTTTGAGTCCGTCGTCCTCGCTGGTCCCGCCGTGGTAGGCGTACACGTGTGACGCCATCACCACGTCACCCAGCCTGGTGGCGTCCCACAGGGCACCGGCGACTCCGACGAACAGCACGGCCACCGGTGAAAACTCCTGGATCGCGCGTTCCGCGATCACCGCGGCGGAATGGTTCCCCTTGTTCGTCAGACCGAGCGCGACGCGGCACGATGTGCCCCTTACGGTGCCCACTTCGAACCTGGTGCCGCGTTCATGGCGACGCACTTCCAGATCCACCAGCCTCTGGCGCACGGACTGGTATTCGAGATTGAGGGCGGTGAGAATAACCACCGGGCGTTTCGGCATCTACTCCTCTTCTCCTTTCGTGTTCTCTTCCGTCGCAGATGGCGCGGGTCGGATCAGCGGTGGGAACAGCACGGTGTTCGGACCGGCCCGGTAAAGCCGGGCGGGCCGTCCTCCCGTGGTCCTGCGGGCCGCGCCGACGGGGACGATGAATCCCTTCGCGGCTTGGACCTTCCGATAGAAATTGCGGGTGTCGAGTGTGGTGCCCCAGACAGCCTCGTACACCTGTTGCAGCTCTGCGATGGTGAAGATCTCCCCGCAGAACGCAGTGGCCAGTGCCGAGAATTCGAGCTTGGTACGCGCGCGTTCGATCCCGTCCGCGGCGATTCGACGGTGATCGAAGGCAAGGACAGCCTCGCCGGACAGAACGGCCTCTGCGGGAATCCACGCGGCATCGGTGGCATCCGTTCCCGCGACAGGGTCGGGCAGCCCCGGTGCGATTGCGAGGTGAGCCACAGAGACGACTCGGCCCCGCGGGTCGCGACCCGACCTCCCGTACACGGCCAGCTGTTCAAGGTGCACCCAGCCGGAGGTCAGTGCCGTTTCCTCACTCAGTTCGCGATGGGCGGCGTCCAGGATCTCCTCGCCATCGTGGTTCAGGAATCCTCCGGGCAGCGCGAGCATGCCTCGAAAGGGATCTTCGCCCCGCTCCACCAGGAGAACGTGCAGACGACTCTTCCGCAGCGTCAGGATCACGAGATCGACTGTCAGTAGGACAGGAGGTGGCGACCACGCCTCATCTTGCATGTCGGCAAGCTACTGCAGTTACTGTCACTTGCACAAGAAGTGGGGTGCTGGGGTCGAGGCGCCGCTCGATCCCACCGTCCTTCTCCGGGCGCCTCGGGGGCGTCCGGCGTGGCGAGGTGCCGCCGCCGCTACAGCCAGGTCGTCGCCAGCCAGGTGGTGGCGGCCGCGACGGCGATGAGTGCGAGGTTGAGTGCGATCTGACGGTCTCCCCGGCGGAGGTGCACCCCGGTCGCCAGGATCTGCAGCACTACGAAGCCGATGGCCGCGGCCAGCGCGAGCCAGGGCGCGATGCCGGTCACCGGGGGCAGGATCAGCCCGGCGGCACCAAGAACCTCCACCGTTCCGATGGCCCGGACGACCGGCATGGGCGTGCTGTCCACCCAGGCCATCATCGGCTGGAGCCGTTCCTTGGACCGGACGAGCTTCACTCCGCCCCCGTAGACGTAGAAGAGGGCGAGCGGCCCGGCGACGACCCAGTAGGCAACGTTCATGATGTCCTTTCGATCTCCCGACGACATATTCAGTACTGAACAAGTCTTTCAGAAGATGGCGACTGGTAAAGACCCCAGGACCCCTCTGGGAAGCTTCGGTAGGGTTGCCCGTCATGGGGACGTCGGAGGAAGGCGCTGTCGACCCGCGGGTCCAGCGCACACGCCGTGATGTCGTCGACGCCGCCACGGAGCTGTTCAAGTCCGAGGGCTGGGCGGCGGTGACCCATGCCGAGGTCGCCCGCCGCGCCGGATACTCCAAGGTGACCGTCTACGCGCACTGGCCGACCCGCCTTGACCTCGTCCGCGCCTCGGTCGGCCGGATCTGCGGCACGACCGAACATCCGCAGCCGACCGGCGACCTGCGCGCCGACCTGATCCGCGACCTGCTCGACTTCGCGGGCGACCTCTCCGAAGGCCACCTGACCCGCGTGCTCGGCGGCGTGTTCGAACGTGCGGGGACCGACCCGGCCGTGGACGAGATGCGCCAGCAGCTCTACGCCGAGGGCGCACACTCCCTGGAGGCGATCCTTGCCTCCCACCTGCCGGAAGAAGCGGTCACCCCCTGCGTGGCCCTGCTGACCGGCGGCGTACTCGTCCGCGTGGCCCTGCAAGGCGCACCGGCGACACGAGACTTCATCGAAGACCTGGTCGACAGGGTTCTCGCCTCGACAGACCGGTGACCCACCAACCCCCTGAGGCTTCACACATCCCCGATGCTTCCGCAGAGCCTTGATTAGTTGTCGCGGTCGGAGGTCAGGACGATCACAGGGGCCGGGGGACCGGAGCGCGAGCGCGGCGGCTGCGTACCTGTGTCGTGGACGCGTGAGAGGGTGGCGGCGTGAACCGACTCGGTGAAGCGACCTCGCCGTATCTGCTCCAGCATGCCGACAACCCCGTGGACTGGTGGCCCTGGTCTGGGGAGGCGTTTGCCGAGGCCCGGCGGCGTGATGTGCCGGTGTTGCTCAGTGTCGGGTATGCCTCGTGTCACTGGTGCCATGTCATGGCGCGGGAGAGTTTCGAGGACGCTGAGGTGGCGGCGTATCTCAATGAGCGGTTTGTCGCTGTCAAGGTGGACCGTGAGGAGCGGCCTGATGTGGATGCCGTCTATATGACGGCGGTCCAGGCCGCGACGGGGCAGGGTGGGTGGCCGATGACCGTGTTCATGACGGCGGAGGGGGAGCCGTTCTGGTTCGGCACCTACCTGCCGCCGAGGCCCGCGCACGGGCTGCCGTCGTTCCGGCAGGTGCTCGAAGGTGTCCACGCCGCGTGGAGCGAGCGGCGTGGTGAGGTGGACGGTGTCGCGGCCAGGATCGCCGCCGATCTGGCGGGCGCCGAGCGTGAGTACGACGCGCCGCGTCCGCCCGGTGCGGACGAGCTGGCGGCGGCCGTACGGGAGCTGGCGGAGCAGTTCGACGCGGAACGCGGTGGGTTCGGCGGCGCGCCGAAGTTCCCCCCGGCGATGACGCTGGAGTTCCTGCTGCGGCACCATGCCACCACCGGCTCGGCCGAGGCGCTGCACATGGTGGAGCGGACGTGTGAAGCCATGGCGCGTGGCGGGATCTATGACCAGCTCGGTGGAGGGTTCGCCCGGTATGCGGTGGACGCCGAGTGGGTGACGCCGCACTTCGAGAAGATGCTGTACGACAATGCGCTGCTCGCGCGTGTGTACACCCACCTGTGGCGTGCGACCGGTGCCGTGTGGGCCCGCCGGATCGCGCTGGAGACGTGCGACTTCATGGTCCGCGAACTGCGCACCCCGCAGGGCGGCTTCGCCTCCGCGCTCGACGCCGACAGCGAGCTGCCGGGCGGCGGCCACGAGGAGGGCGCGTTCTACACGTGGACCCGCGCGCAGCTCGCCGAGGCGCTGGGCGAGGGCGACGCCGTACGGGCCGCCGCCGCGTTCGGCCTCACCGACGACGCGCCCGTGCTGCGGCTGCCGCACCCCGCCGCCGCGCCGCCCGACGACCTGCGCGCCCGGCTGCTCGCCGCCCGCGCCCTGCGGCCGCGCCCCGAGCGCGACGACAAGGTGGTCACCGCGTGGAACGGCCTGGCCGTCGCCGCGCTCGCCGAGGCCGGCGCCTGCTTCGACCGGCCCGACCTCGTCCACGCGGCCACCGAGGCGGCCGTGCTGCTCGCCGAGCTGCACACGGACGGCGCGGGCCGCCTGGTCCGTACGTCGCGCGACGGCGGCGCCGGGACGAGCCGGGGCGTGCTGGAGGACTACGGGGACGCCGCCGAGGGCTTCCTCGCGCTGCACGGCGTGACGGGCGACCCCGTGTGGCTGGCCCGCGCGGGGGCGCTCCTGGAGACGGTGCTGACACGTTTCCGCGGCCCGGACGGCGCGCTCTTCGACACCCCCGACGACGGGGAGCGCCTGATCAGCCGCCCGCAGGACCCGTCCGACGGCGCCACCCCGTCCGGCTGGACCGCCGCCGCCGGGGCGCTGCTGTCCTACGCCGCGCTGACCGGCAGCGACCGGCACCGCGCGGCGGCGGAGACGGCGCTCGGCATCGTCACGCCGCTGGCGGGCCGGGCGCCCCGGTTCATCGGCTGGGGGCTCGCCGTCGCCGAGGCGGCGCTCGACGGGCCGCGGCAGGTGGCGGTCGTCGGCCCGCCGGGCGACCCGGCGACGGCGCTGCTGCACCTGGCGGCGCTGCGGGCGACGGCGCCGGGCGCGGTCGTGGCGCTGGGCGGGCAGGGGGAACGGGACGGTGCGGCGCCGCTGCTCGACGGCCGCACCGCGCGCGACGGGCGGGCGACGGCGTACGTGTGCCGCGGTTTCGTCTGCGAACTGCCGACGTCGGACCCGGCCGCCCTCGCGGGACAGCTGGGCCGCGACGCCTGAACGGGGCGGGACCCGGCGGTCAGCCGTGCTGGTAGGCCACCAGTGACACGCCGATGTAGTGCACGATGAACGCGGCCAGCGTGAAGAGGTGGAACACCTCGTGGAAGCCGAACCAGCGCGGCCACGGGTCCGGCCGCCGCAGCCCGTACACGATCCCGCCCGCGCTGTAGAGCAGCCCGCCGACCAGCACCAGCGTCAGCACCGCGCTGCCGCCCGT
This sequence comes from Streptomyces sp. NPDC049879, assembly GCF_044461265.1. Taxonomy (NCBI): domain Bacteria; kingdom Bacillati; phylum Actinomycetota; class Actinomycetes; order Kitasatosporales; family Streptomycetaceae; genus Streptomyces; species Streptomyces sp. NPDC049879. The sequence goes on from NZ_JBITKT010000001.1 coordinate 69,350, forward strand.
CTCCAGGAAGTCGGGCAGGACGAACAGCGCCGCCCAGCCGAGCGCGATGTAGCAGGGCGTGTACAGCCAGCGCGGGGCGCCCACCCAGAACACGCGGAACGCGATCCCCGCGAGGGCGCCCGCCCAGATCCCCCACAACAGGATCTGCTCCCGTGCGCCGTCCAGCAGCAGGATGGTGAACGGCGTGTAGGTGCCCGCGATGATCAGGAAGATGTTCGCGTGGTCCAGCCTGCGCAGCAGCCCGGCGACGCGCGGACTCCACTCGCCCCGGTGGTACAGGGCGCTGATGCCGAACAGCAGGCAGGCGGTCAGGGTGTAGACCGCGCAGGCCAGGCGGGCGCGCGGTGTCTCCGCGAGTGCGGTGAGGAAGACGCCCGCTATCAGGGCGGCGGGGAACATGCCGGCGTGCAGCCAGCCACGGAGCAAAGGCTTGGCGAGCGAGGTCATGCCGCTGATGGTACTGGCCTCGCACGCCTCTTCAAGCTCCGCTCACATGAGCCGCTCTGGACACAGACGAGAGAAGCAGGCACTATCAGATGAGCGGGGCCGCTCATCCGATGAGCACCCGTGCATTGTGTGCGATTCGCAGAAGAAAACCCTCAACTGTCAGGATCGAACGTGACGCTGACTCCAGCAGCTCCCGTCGCCGCCCACGCCCCGACCCGCCACCGCGACCTGCTCGCCTGGGTGGCGGACATAGCCGCCCTCACCGAGCCCGACGAGATCGTCTGGTGCGACGGGTCGCAGGAGGAGTACGACCGCCTGTGCGCCCTCCTCGTCGAGCGCGGCACCTTCACCCGCCTCGACCAGGAGAAGCGGCCGAACTCGTACTACGCCGCCTCGGACCCCACCGACGTCGCCCGTGTCGAGGACCGCACCTACATCTGCTCCGAGCGCGAGGAGGACGCGGGCCCGACCAACAACTGGATGGCGTCCGCGGAGATGCGGGACATCTTCGCCGGGCGTGAGGGCCTCTTCCGCGGCTCGATGCGCGGCCGGACGATGTACGTGGTCCCGTTCTGCATGGGCCCGCTCGGCTCGCCGCTGTCCGCGCTCGGCGTGGAGATCACCGACTCGGCGTACGTCGCCGTCGCCATGCGGACCATGACCCGCATGGGCGCCGACGTGCTCCGCGAACTGGGGGACGACGGCGCGTTCGTCCGGGCCGTGCACTCGGTCGGCGCGCCCCTCGCCCCCGGGGAGACCGACGTCCCCTGGCCGTGCAACCAGGTGAAGTACATCTCCCACTTCCCCGAGTCCCGCGAGATCTGGTCCTACGGCTCGGGCTACGGCGGCAACGCCCTGCTCGGCAAGAAGTGCTACGCCCTGCGCATCGCGTCCGTGATGGCCAGGGACGAGGGCTGGCTCGCCGAGCACATGCTGATCCTCAAGCTGACCCCGCCCGGCGGCGAGAAGCCGACGTACGTCGCCGCCGCGTTCCCGTCCGCCTGCGGCAAGACCAACCTCGCCATGCTGCGGCCGACGCTGCCCGGCTGGAAGGTCGAGACGATCGGCGACGACATCGCGTGGATGCGGTTCGGCGAGGACGGCCGGCTGTACGCGATCAACCCGGAGGCCGGTTTCTTCGGCGTCGCGCCCGGCACCGGCGAGGCCACGAACGCCAACGCCATCGCCACGCTGTGGGGCAACTCCGTCTTCACCAACGTCGCCCTCACCGACGACGGCGACGTCTGGTGGGAGGGCATGACGGACACCCCGCCCGCGCACCTCACCGACTGGCGCGGCGACGACTGGACGCCCGCGTCAGGCACCCCGGCCGCGCACCCCAACGCGCGGTTCACCGTCCCGGCCGCCCAGTGCCCGACGATCGCGCCCGAGTGGGAGGACCCGGCGGGCGTGCCGATCTCGGCGATCCTCTTCGGCGGGCGGCGGGCCACGGCCGTGCCGCTGGTCACCGAGTCGTTCTCCTGGCGCCACGGCGTCTTCCTCGGCGCCAACGTCGCCTCCGAGAAGACCGCCGCCGCCGAGGGCACGGTCGGCGAGCTGCGCCGCGACCCGTTCGCCATGCTGCCGTTCTGCGGCTACAACATGGGCGACTACTTCGGCCACTGGCTGAAGGTCGGCGAGCGCGCGGCCGACCCGGAGAAGCTGCCGAAGATCTACTACGTCAACTGGTTCAAGAAGGACGCCGAGGGCTCCTTCGTGTGGCCCGGCTTCGGCGAGAACATCCGCGTCCTCCAGTGGATCGTGGAGCGGCTCGACGGGCGGGCCGAGGGCGTCGAGACGCCGATCGGCGTGCTGCCCGCGCCCGGCGCGCTGGACACCGAGGGCCTCGGGCTCACGCAGGAGCAGCTCGACTTCCTGCTGGAGGTGGACCCGGAGATCTGGCGGCAGGAGACGGCGCTGGTCCCCGACCACCTGAAGACGTTCGGCAGCCACACGCCCGAAGGGCTGTGGGAGGAGTACCGCGCGCAGGCGGAACGTCTCGGCTGACCTCCGCGCGGCACGAGACGGCCCCCGCACAACGGCGTGCGGGGGCCGTCGTACGTGCTGGGCCGCTCAAAGGCGGTCAGTACTGGGCGTAACCGTCCAGGAACGAGCCGATGCGCTCGACCGCGTCCGTCAGCTCCGCCGCCGAGGGCAGCGTGACGATGCGGAAATGATCGGGTTCCGGCCAGTTGAAGCCCGTACCGTGCACGATCATGATCTTCTCCGCCCGGAGCAGATCGAGCACCATCTGCCGGTCGTCCTTGATCGGGTACACCGCCGGATCGAGCCGGGGGAACGCGTACAGCGCGCCGCGCGGCTTCACGCACGTGACGCCCGGGATCTTCGTCAGCATCTCGTACGCCGCGTCCCGCTGCTCCAGCATCCGCCCGCCCGGCAGCACCAGCTGCTCGATCGACTGGCGGCCGAACAGCGCCGCCGCCACCGCGTGCTGCGCCGGCATGTTGGCGCACAGCCGCATGTTGGCGAGGATCGTGAGCCCCTCCACATAGCTGCGCGCGTGGTCCTTCGGGCCGCAGACCGCGAGCCAGCCGCAGCGGAAACCGGCCACCCGGTAGTTCTTCGACAGGCCGTTGAACGTGAGCGTCAGCACGTCGGGCGCGAGCGCCGCCGTCGAGGTGTGGGTGGCGCCGTCGTAGAGGATGCGGTCGTAGATCTCGTCCGAGCAGAGCACCAGGCGGTGGCGGCGCGCGACGTCCGCGAGCTGCCGCAACATGTCCTCGTCGTATACGGCGCCGGTCGGATTGTTCGGATTGATGATCACCAGGGCCTTGGTGCGGTCGGTGATCTTCCGCTCGATGTCCGCGATGTCCGGCATCCAGTCGGCCTGCTCGTCGCACCGGTAGTGCACCGCCGTGCCCCCGGCGAGCGACACCGAGGCCGTCCACAGCGGGTAGTCGGGGGCGGGCACGAGCACCTCGTCGCCGTCGTCCAGCAGCGCCTGCATGGCCATCTGGATCAGCTCCGAGACGCCGTTGCCGAGGTAGATGTCCTCGACCGACAGGGGCACGCCGCGCGTCTGGTAGTGCTGCATCACCGCACGCCGGGCGGACAGGAGGCCCTTCGCGTCGCCGTAGCCGTGGGCCGTCGCGACGTTGCGGAGGATGTCCTCCAGGATCTCCGGGGGGCAGTCGAAACCGAACGCCGCCGGGTTGCCCGTGTTGAGCTTCAGGATGCGGTGGCCCGCCGCCTCCAGGCGCTGCGCCTCGTCGAGAACCGGGCCGCGGATCTCGTAGCAGACGTTGGCGAGCTTGGCCGACTGGAGCACCTGCGTCATGCCCGCAACCTTACGACCGTGTAACGCGGCCCGCCGTGTGTTTTCCCCCACGCGGGTGGTGACGCCCTCCCGGCCGGGACGCGCGGGGCGCTACGCTCCCAGCCGCGCACGGCACCGCGACACACACCCTGTCCGCCCCCACAGGCCATCGGAGTCGCCATGACCATCCCGCTCGACACGCTCGCCGACGAGATCGTGGACCACCGCTTCAAGGGACTGCCCCCGGACGCGGCCGGCAGGACCGTCCGCGACCTGGCGGCGGAGCGGCGCGACCTGTGGACCGGCGGCTTCACCACGCCCGTGCTGACGCTGTCCGCCGAGGCGGTGCGGCACAACCTGACGTCGATGGAGCGCTTCGCGGGGCGGCACGGCCTGGCGTTCGCGCCGCACGGCAAGACGTCCATGGCGCCGCAGCTCTTCCAGCGGCAGCTCGACCACGGCGCGTGGGGCATCACCGTCGCCGTGCCGCACCAGGCGCGGGTGGCGCGCGCGTACGGGGTGCCGCGCCTGTTCCTGGCCAACGAGGTGGTGGACCCGGCCGCGCTGGCGTGGCTCGCCGCCGAGCAGGACGACGACCCCGTGTTCCGCTGCGTCTGCTACGTGGACTCGGCGCGCGGCGTGGAGCTGATGGACCGCGCGCTGCGGGACGCGGGGGCCGGGCGGCCGGTGGAGGTGGTGGTCGAGCTGGGCGTGCCCGGCGGGCGCACCGGCGTACGGGACGCGGCGGAGGCGGCGGCGGTTGCTGACGCGGTGGCCCGTACGGGGACGCTGCGGCTGGTCGGCGTGGCCGGGTACGAGGGGGAGGTGCCGGGCGCGGACGCGGCGTCGGTGCGGGCGTGGCTGGCGGGGCTGTGCGCGCTGGCGGCGGACTTCGACGCGGCGGGGCGGTTCGCCGGGGTGCCGGAGATCGTGGTGAGCGCGGGCGGCAGCGCGTGGTTCGACGTGGTGGCCGAGGTCTTCGAGGGGCTGCCTGGGCTGTCGCGGCCGGTGCTGAAGCTGCTGCGGTCGGGCGCGTACGTCAGCCACGACGACGGGCGGTACCGGGAGGTGACGCCGTTCAACCGCGTGCCGCAGGAGGGGTCGCTGCTGCCGGGTTTCCGGCTGTGGGCGCAGGTGGTGTCGCGTCCTGAGCCGGGGCTCGCGCTGGTGAACGCGGGGAAGCGGGACGTGGCGTACGACCTGGGGCTGCCGGAGGTGCAGGCCGTGCGGACCGTGGACGGTGAGGTGCGCGGCGGGGGCGGGCTGAGCGTGGCGCGGCTGGCGGACCAGCACGCTTTCGTCGTGGGGGAGGGGGCGCCGGAGGTCGGGGACTGGGTGGGGCTCGGGATGTCGCACCCGTGCACGATCTTCGAGAAGTGGCCGCTGATCCCGCTGGTCGCGGGCGACGGCACGGTGACCGACTACATCCGCACGTTCTTCTGAGGGCGTACGGGTGGGTGGCCGGGCGCGCGGGGTGTCCCGCGCGCCCGGCGTGCGGTCAGGGGAGTGCCGCCACGTGCGGGCCGACCACGTCGGACCAGGCGTTGCCCGAGGCGGCGTCCCAGTTCACCGACCAGGTCATCGCGCCGCGCAGGTCCGGGTAGGTGCGGTCGGGCACGAAGCTGCCGCAGCGGGTGCCGCGCGTCAGGCAGTCGAGCGCGGCCGTGACGACGGACGGCGCCACGTACCCCGAGCCCGCCGCGCTGGGCGAGGCCGGGACGCCGATGCCGACCTGCGACGGCGCGAGGCCGTTCTCCAGCTGGATGCAGGCGAGGGCGGTGAGGAAGTCCACGCTGCCCGACGCGTACACCTGGCCGTCGCAGCCGAGCATCGAACCGCTGTTGTAGTACTGCATGTTGACGACCGTGAGGAAGTCCCGTGTGTTCAGGGCGAGCTGGAAGTACTGGCTGCCCGTGTTCTGCATGTCGATGGTCTGCGGCGCCATCGTGTAGACGAGGCCGTCGCCGACCGCGTCGTGGATCGTGGTGAGCGCCTGTGTGAGGTAGGTGGCGCTGATGCTGTGTTCGAGGTCGATGTCGAGGCCGTCGAAGCCGTACTCCGCCATCAGCCCGAGCGTGCTGTCGGCGAACGCCTGGGCGGAGGCCGGGTCGGTCACCGCGACCGAGCCGTTGGCGCCGCCGACCGAGATGATCACCGAGACGCCCTCCGCCTGCTTGGCGGCGATGTCGTCCTTGAACTCCTGTTCCGATCCGTAGCCGAGGGCCGGGTCGAGGCGGAAGTCGATCGCGCCGGGCGTGGCCGTCGACTCGGCGAACGAGACGGCGACGATGTCGTACGCGTCCGACACGTCGCGCAGCTTCTGCACGACCGAGCCGTTGTCGAAGTTGTGCCAGTAGCCGGTCAGCGCGTGCCGGGGCACGGCGGTGGGGGAGGGCGCCGCTCCGGCGGGGGCGGCCGCGGCGAGCGTGCCCGCGGCCAGGAGGGAGAGCGCGGCGGCTGCCGCGGCGAGGCGCGGCGCCCGCGCGCGGGCGGGCGTCCGGGGAGTGCTGTCCACGTGTTCGTCTCCGTGCTGTGGGGGTGTGGGGCTGTGGGACGAAACGGTGGCCACCGTCACGCAGGAGATTGGTCCAGACCAGCGCCGCTGTCAATGGTCCCGGCGGACAAGGCAGTTCAGCGCTGTTCCCGGCGCCCGCGATATCGATAAGCTCCCGACTGGCAGACCCAGCGACGTCACTGACGGGTGTTCAGCCCGGGGGGAGCGGCATGCCGATCGCCATCGCGGTCACCAGCGCGGACCTGGTGCTCCCGCCCACCGACCAGCACACCCCCGGCGCCCACGTCCTCACCCCGCCGGACGCCCAGGAGTTCCCCGACGCGCTCGCCGAGACCGCCAGGCTCCTCGACCAGCACGGCCACCTCGTCACCGTCTACCCGACGACCACGCCCCGCGCGACCGTCCAGCGGCTCCACGCCGTACGCGCCATGCTGGAGTCCGACCGGATAGCCCTGCTGCCCAGCGCGCTCCCGCCGCTCGGCACCGCCGTCCTCGTCCGGCAGCTGCGCCAGCTGTCCGTCTGCGACTTCGCGCCCGGCGTCCTCGGCGCCTCCACCCGGCTGCTGGCCCACTACGTGTACGCGGGCGCCCTCCTCGCCCCCGGCTCCCGCCTCGACCGCGTCCCCGTCGCCCTCCCCGCCGACCCGACGGGCGCACCAAGACCGTCCGGCCAGCTCGCCGTACTCGCCGGGCCCGCGCCCCAGTTGGTGCGCGCCGACGGCGAAGGGTCGCTCAGCGGCCCGCAGTTCTCCACCTCCCTGACCTACGCCCCCGGCGCGCTCGGCAACGGCAGCGAGTGGGTCACCGCCCGCCTCGCCCGCCAGTGGCAGGTCCGCGGCGTCCACCCCGTGCCCCTGCCCGCCGAGTCGGCCGCCTGGTGGGGGACGGGGAAGCTCGTCGAGTTCGCCGCCGCCATCTCCGACGTCTCGCTGCTCTACCAGATGGTCGGTTCCATGCGGCAGGAGACGTGCCACTGGTGCGGCCTGACGCTGATCGGCGACCGCTGCGCGTTCTGCTCCGCCCCCCTGGTGCAGCCCGACCGCACCCCCCGCGCCGCCATAGGCCAGGCGCGGCACCGCGCGCTGGCCCCCGGCGGCCCGCACCGGTCCGCGTGACACGCCTGCCCAGCCTGCACACCTGCCCAGCCTGACAGGCCTAAAGAGAGCACGAGAAGGTAGAGACACTGCATGAACGCCCGCCAGCGACGCGGCACCCTGCTGCTGATCTTCTCCGGCCTCCTCGCGCTCGGCGCCTTCGCGGGGGTCGTCGCCGTCGTCAACGACGTCGAGTCCCGCGTCGGCCCGGAGCGGACGGCCTACGAACTCGCCGAGGACGTCGAGCCGTATGAGGAGGTGACGGCCGACCGGCTGCGCGAGGTCAGCATGCCCGAGCGCTACATATCGCCGTCCACCGTCACCGACCTGGACCAGATCGACGGGCAGGTCGCCGTCGGCCCGCTGTCCGAAGGGTCGCTGCTCCAGACCGACATGCTCTCCGACCGGCCCGAACTCGACCCGGGACAGCAGGAGATCGCCGTCATGATCGACGCGTCCACCGGCGTCGCGGGGAAGATCTATCCCGGCGCCACCATCAATATGTACGCCGCCTACCGCGTCGAGGGCGGCGGCAGCGGCGGTGACGGCGGCAACAACGACGGCGAGTACGAGATCGTCCAGCTGATGGTCAACAACGCCGAGGTCATCGAGGTCGGCGACCTCACCGAGGTCGAGGACGACGACGGCACCACCGACGCCGTCCCCATCACCTTCGCCCTCGACAACACCGACGCCCAGCGCGTCACCTTCGCCGAGGCGTTCGCCGAACAGGTCAGGCTCGCCCTCGTCGCGCCAGGCGACGAGCAGGAAGTCCCGCCGCAGGAGCGCACGTACACCATCATTGGTGACATCAACGGCGATCCGCACGCGGATCTCGACGCGATCGTCCCGTAAGGACCAGGTGGACCCGATGACCACGCGCATCCTCCCCGCGGTGGGCGACCCGGACGCCGCCCGCTCGCTGATCACCCTGCTCAGCCAACTGCCCGACAGCGAACCGATGCGCCCCGTGCCCGACTCGGCCGGGCTGCTCGACACCCTCGCGTCGCTCGCCCAGGAGTCGGTCGCGGGACTGCCCGAGGTCGTCGTCGTCCACGAGCGGATCGGACCGCTGCCCGCCCTGGAGCTGATCCGCGAAGTCGCCCTGCGCTTCCCGGCCGTGGGCGTCGTCCTCGTCTCCGCCGACCCCACCGCGGGCCTCTACTCGGCCGCCATGGACGCCGGCGCGCGCGGCCTCGCCGGGCTGCCCCTGTCGTACGACGAACTCGCCGCCCGCGTCGGCACCGCCGGCCAGTGGGCCGCCGGGATGCGCCGCCACCTCGGCGCGGGCGACACCGGGCCGGGCACGCCCGGCGGCCGCGTCGTCACCGTCGCGGGCGCCAAGGGCGGCGTCGGCACCACCCTCGTCGCCGCGCACCTCGCGCTGGCCGCGCAGTCGGGGCCGTACGAACGGGGCGCCGTCCTCGTGGACCTCGACCTGCTCGCCGGGGACGTCGGCTCGTACTTCGATGTCCAGTTCCGCCGCTCGGTCGCCGACCTCGCGGGCATCCCCGACATCACGCCGCAGGTGCTCGCCGAGGCCGTCTTCGCGCACGAGACGGGCCTGTCCATGCTCATCGCGCCCGCCGAGGGCGAGCGGGGCGAGGACGTCACCGACGCCGCCGCGCGCCACATCCTCCAGACCGTGCGCGCCCGTTACGACGTCGTCGTCGTGGACTGCGGCTCCCACATGAACAGCGCGGTCGCGGCGGCCGTCGAGACCGCCGACGCCGCCCTGCTCGTCACGACGCCCGACGTCATCTCCGTCCGCGCCGTCAACCGCATGGTCCGCATGTGGGACCGGCTGCGCGTCCGCAAGGCGCAGGACACCCTCACCGTCGTCAACCGCATGGGCCGCGGCGGCGCGATCCAGCCGCAGCTGATCGCCCGCATCACCGGCACGCAGGTGGCGCGGTCCGTCGTCCCGGCGGGCTACCGCGACCTCCAGGAGGCCCAGGACGCCGGGCGCGTCCAGGACATCGACCCCAAGTCCCCCGTACGCAAGGCCCTGTGGGCGCTGGCCGCCGAGCTGGGACTCGTCCCGCCCGAGGCGGCGCCCGGGGGCGGCAGGCGCCGCGGCAGGCGGGGATGACCGGCCCCGCGGCACACCGCGACCGGGGCTCCACCATCGTCGAGTTCGCCGGGCTGTTCCCGCTGATCCTGCTGATGATGGCCGTCATCTGGCAGTGCATCCTGATCGGCTACACGTTCTCCCTCGCCGGGAACGCCGCCGACGCCGGGGCGCGCGCGGGCGCCGCCGCCCGGGGCGACGCGGAGGGCGCGTGCGCCGCGGCCGCCCGCGAGGACCTGCCGGGCGCCTGGGACGCGTCGGTGTCCTGCCCGTTGGAGGGGGATGTACGGCGCGCCCGCGTCGAGCTGCGCGTGCCCGTCCTCTTCCCCGGCGCGTTCAGCCTGCCCGTGACGGTCACCGGCACGGCGGGCGCGGCCGAGGAGGACCGGCCGTGAGGAGGGGGCGCGCGCAGGAGCGCGACAGGGGCGTGACGGCGATCGAGTTCGCCGGCTGGCTGCCGATCCTGCTGATCGTCGCCCTCGCCGCGCTCCAGCTCGGCGTCGCCGGGTACGCCGCGCTCCAGGCCGGTTCGGCCGCCCGCGCCGCCGCCCGGCTCGCCGCGCAGGAGGAGACGGAGGACGCGTACGTCGCCGGCGGGCTCGCGTCCCTCAGCGACGCGCTGGCGGACGAGGCCTCCGTGGAACGCACCGCCGCCTGCGGGGACGAGGCGACCGTCACAGTCAGCGTCCGCATCCCGTCCGTCCTGCCGTTCCTGCCGAACCTCGGCACCGCCAGCCGGACCGTCACCATGCCCTGCGACTGAGGAGGCAACCGTGGCCCTGCGATCCCGCGTCACCGCTCCCGACGAACCCGCCGCCCCCGGACCGGGCGACAGCCGTCTCGTCGCGACCTACCGCGCCAAGCTCCTGGAGGAGATCGACCTCGCCGAGATGTCGTCCCTCGACATCTCCGAACGCCGCGACCGCCTCGAACGCGTCCTCGGCCACATCCTCAGCCGCGAGGGCCCCGTCCTCTCCACCCAGCAGCGCGCCCTCCTGATCCGCCGCGTCGTGGACGAGGCACTCGGGCTCGGCATCCTCGAACCCCTCCTGGAGGACGCCTCGATCACCGAGATCATGGTCAACGGCCCCGACCACATCTACGTCGAACGCTCCGGGCGCGTCGAACGGCTGCCCCTGCGCTTCGCCTCCGACGAGCAGCTGATGCAGACCATCGAACGCATCGTCTCCACCGTCAACCGCCGCGTGGACGAGTCGAATCCGATGGTCGACGCCCGCCTCCCCACCGGCGAGCGCGTCAACGTGATCATCCCGCCGCTGTCCCTCAGCGGCGCCACCCTCACCATCCGCCGCTTCCCCCGCGCGTACACCCTGCCCCAGCTGATCGGCTTCGGCACGCTCGACGAGCAGCTCGTGATGCTGCTGTCCGGGCTGGTCAGGGCGCGGTTCAACGTCATCGTGTCCGGCGGCACCGGCTCCGGCAAGACCACGCTGCTCAACGCGCTCAGCGGCCTGATCCCCGAGGGCGAGCGCATCGTCACGGTCGAGGACGCCGCCGAGCTCCAGCTCCAGCAGAACCACGTCATCCGCCTCGAATCCCGCCCGCCCAACATCGAGGGCAAGGGCGAGGTCACCATCCGCGACCTCGTCCGCAACTCCCTGCGCATGCGCCCCGACCGCATCATCGTCGGCGAGGTGCGCGGCGGCGAGACCCTCGACATGCTCCAGGCCATGTCCACCGGCCACGACGGCTCCCTCGCCACCGTCCACGCCAACAGCGCAGAGGACGCCCTGCTGCGCCTCCAGACGCTCGCGTCCATGTCCGAACTGCAGGTCCCCTTCGAGGCGTTGCGCGACCAGATCAACAGCGCCGTGGACATCCTCGTCCAGCTCGTCCGCCACCCCGACGGCACGCGCCGCCTCGCCGAGATCGCCGTCCTCGCCTCGCACGGCCGCGAGCCGTTCCGCATCGCCACGCTCGCCGAGTTCCGCGTCCAGCCGATGGGCTCCGACGGCCGCGTGCACGGCACGTTCGTCCACCACCCCCTGCCCCGAGCCGTCGCCGACCGCCTCTACCTGGCGGGCGAACAGGTCCCCGCCGCGTTCGGCGTCCACCTCGACGACTCCCACCTCGCGACCCGGGAGGCGAGCTGACATGGAGACCGACCTCTCCCTCCTCACCATCGGACTCACCCTGCTCGCGCTCGCCTGCGGCATCGCCGGACTCCAGCTCTGGTCCTCGGGGCGCGCCCAGCGCCGCGACCTCCTGAGCCGCCTCAGCGCCACCGCCGCCCTTCCCGCGGGCGGCGGCGCGGCCGACACCCCCGGCCGCAGGCGCCGCTTCGACGCCCTCGACCGCCGCCTGCGCGGCACCAGGCTCGGCCGCGGCCTGCGCCGCAAACTCCAGGCGACCGGCCTCGACATCACCCCCGGCGAGTACGCGGCGTACGTCCTCGGCGCCGTCGCCGTCCTGTGGCTGCTCGGCACGGCCGTCCTCGCCCCGTTCTTCGGCCCGCTGTGCGGCGTCGTCGCGCTGTGGGGCGGCAACGCGTTCCTCAACTGGCAACGGGCCCGCCGCACCGAGCGGTTCATCGGCCAGCTCCCCGAACTCGCCCGCCTCATCGCCAACGGCACCGCCGCCGGACTCGCCATGCGCACCGCGCTGTCCATGGCCGCCGAGGAGATGGAGGAACCGGCCGGGGCCGAACTGGCCACCGTCGCCAACCAGCTGGCCGTCGGCCGCTCCATGGAGGAGGCCCTCACCGAACTGGGCGACCGCCTCCCCTCGCGCGAACTCAACGTGCTGGTCACCACGCTGATCCTCGCCAACCGCGCCGGCGGCACCATCGTCGCGTCGCTGCGCAACCTCACCACCACCCTGGAGGAGCGCAAGGAGACACGGCGCGAGGTACGCACCGTGCTCGCCGAGGTCAACGCGACCGCCGTCACCGTGCCGCTCCTCGGCGTCGGCGCGCTGCTGATGATCAACGGCATGTCGCCCGGCGCGCTCGGCCGCGTCACCGGCAGCACCGGCGGCCAGATCGCCATGGTCGTCGCGCTGGCCCTCTACATCGTCGGCTTCGTCGTCGTGCGCCGCTTCGGCCGCATCGACGTCTGACCGGCACGCCGCCCACGCACGAAGCGCCGCACAAGAAGCGACACGGAAGAAACGGGACACACCAATGGTGGGACTGCTGCTCGGCCTCGCGATGGGCGCCGCCGTCCTCGGCATCGTCACCGCGATCCGCATCCTGCGCGCGGGCACGCCGCTGCCGCCCGACCTCGCCGTCGCCCTGGAGATCGGTTCGAGCCGCGTCTCGGCGGGCGGCTCGGCCGTGGACCGCCTCGGCATGCGCTTCGCGCCGCTCGTCCTGCGCCTGATGGGCCCGCGCGCCGTCGACCGCAAGCGCCGCCGCATCGACCAGGCGGGCAACCCCGGCGGCCTCACCCTCGACCGCTACGCGGCGCGCCGCGCCGTCTACGGCGTCTTCGGGCTGCTGACGACGCTGGTCTTCGTCTCGGCCGGGCAGCCGGTCCTGGCCCTGTTCAGCGTGGCGTTCGGCGCGTTCGCCGCCGACGCGGCCATATGGCAGGGCATCCGCGAACGCCGCGACGTCATCGACCGCACCCTCCCCGACTTCCTCGACGTCCTCGCCGTCGTCGTCTCCGCGGGGCTCGGCTTCCGGCAGGCGCTCGACCGCGTCTCCGGGCGGTACGAGGGCCCCTGGGCCGACGAAATACGCATCACGCTGCGGCAGATGGACATGGGCGTACCGCGCCGCCAGGCGTTCGACGAGCTGCGCAGGCGCAACGACTCCGAGCCCGTCAACCAGTTCGTCTCCGCGCTCCAGCAGGGCGAGGAACTGGGCGCGCCCATCGCCGACACGCTGATCCAGATCGCCACCGACATGCGCCGCACCGACGCCCAGAACGCGCGCCGCCGCGCCGCCCGCGCCATCCCCAAGGCGACGATGGCGACGCTGGTCTTCATGGTCCCGGCGACGATGATCATCATCGTGACGGGCATGATCCTCGGCTCGGGCACCGACTTCGGCGCCATCCTCGGCGACTGACTGTTGCGCCGCTGTGCGGCGGCTGTTACGAATCCGTGGAGGAGCCCGCGCGGACGGCCGCGTAGGCTTGGCGGCGAGGGGGTGTTGCACATGGCACAGGGCGATCTCGACGTCACGTACCAGGACATGCACGACGCGGCGGACCACCTGCGGGACGCCAAGGACGAGCTGAAGATCAAACTCGACCAGCTGCGGACGTACATCACCGATCTCGTGTCCGACGGCTACGTCACGTCCAAGTCGTCGGTGCGGTTCGATTCCCTGTACGAGGAGTTCACCACGGGTGCCAGGGAGGCGGTCGACGCCCTCCAGGGGCTCGGCGACTTCCTCGACGGAGCGGCCGACGGCTTCTCCGACCTCGACCAGCAGCTGGAGGAAGGCCTCCGCGACTAGTCCCCGTGACTGGCGCGGGGCCCGGAGGGAGGAGCGGCATGGCCGACAAATGGGTGGACACCGTCACCGTCGAACGGCAGGGGTTCCGCATCTCGGTGCCGGACTCGTGGTGGGAGTTCGACCTGCGGCCCGAGACGCGTGACAACAGCATCCGCCGCATGGTGGACGAGCGCGTCAGGAACGTGCCGGAGCTGGCCGAGCACCGCGAGGTCGTCGCCTCGTTCCTGCGCCGGCAGGCACGGCAGGCGTGGGACTCGGGCGCCGTCTACTGCGGCTGCATGGCACAGAGTTTCGGCGGCGGGCCGCCGATCACCGCGTCCGTGACCGTCTCCATCGTCGGCGCCCGCACGGCGTCGGGCGAGGTCCTCCCGACCGACCCGGCGGCCATCGTGAGCCGGCTCGGCACCCGGGTGGCCCGCCGCGAGGGCGACGCGTGGCGGGACGTGACCACCGTGGACATCCCGGAGGTGGGCCAGGCGGCGCGGACAAAGGGCGTCGAGGACATCAGCGTCCCGGGCGACACGCGGACGATCCGCGCGGTGCTGATGCAGACGTTCATCCCGCTGCCGGGCGACCAGCAGGCCGTGGCACTCGTCGCGGGCAGCAGCCAGGTCCTCGACCTGGCCGACTCGTTCTTCGACGTGTTCGACGCGGTCACCTCCACGTTCCGCTTCACGGCGGAGTGACGGGCAGGACAGCGAGCACCAGGGAGGGAGGCAGGAGATGGGTGACGGCGGCGAGCGGATGGCGATCCCGCTCACGGAACTGGCCGAATTCGGCCCCCAGCTGCGCACCGTCAAGGAGTACATGAACCGGACGGGCGACACGTTCGACTCGTACAACGACGCGTTCGGCGACGACCGCGTGGTGGACGCGCTGGACGACTTCGTGAGCGGCTGGAAGGACGGCCGGGGCGACATCAGCGAACAGCTGGAGGGCCTGGCCGAGATGGCCGACACGGTGATCCGCACGGTCGACGAGTTCGAGACCGAGCTGGAGGCGTCCCTGGAGGGCGACGGCGGCGGCGGAGGCGACCAGCAGGCCGTCTGAGCACGCGCGGCACGGGTTTCACGGCCCGGCGCACCGGGCAACGTCCCGTGTGCGCCGGGCCGTTCCCGACGGGGCGTCATCTGATCGGATGGTCTCCCTGCCGAAGGCGCGGCCGGTGTGGCACAGTCAGTGCCGACAGGGGTACGGACCGGTGTGCGGGGAGGGGGCCGACATGACACGACGAAGCGTCAACCGCCCCGGTCACGCGCAGAGTTACCACCCACCACCCGTACCGTCACGGGCCGCGCGGCAGTACCGTGGCAACGGGAGCACAAAAGGCCCGGAACGGCCGCCCGCACCGGCCCCGGCCGGAGGAGAGGGACACCATGAGCAGGCTGACGCTGAGGTGGCTGCACACCATCACGAACCACCTCCACGGCCACACCAAGGACCGCGGCGCGGGCTTCGTGGAATACGCAGGCCTCCTCCTGCTGATCGCGGGCATCGTGGCGCTCGTCGTCGGGCTGAATCTGGACAACCAGGTGAGCGACGCCGTGCAGAACGCGGTCAACAGGGTCCTCAACCAGTAGGCGCAGCCGGCCTGGCGGGCCTTGCGCGGGAGCGCGGGGCGGTGTTCCCCCTCTACATATGGATGGTGTCCGGCCTTCTCTTCGTCGCGCTCGCGTTCTTCGTGTTCGCGCAGGCGGCGATGCTGCGTGGCGGAGGGCAGTCGGCGGCGGACGCCGCGGCGCTGGCGGCGGCGCAGGAGGCACGCGATCGTCTGTTCGACGGGGTCCTCGACTCGGCCGCCGGGGAAGGCGCCCCGGATCTCGGCGACATCCTGGGGGGCGACGGGATCGCGGCGCCCGGAGCCTGTGACGCGGCGGGCCGCCTGGCGGAACGCAACGGCGCGGTGGTCGACGAATGCGCGCCGGTCGGCGGGCGCCCCGGGTACCGCGTGGTGGTCACCAGCGAGGACGACATCGACTCCGTGATCCCGGGTGTCGGCGGGCCCACGACCGTGCGGACCGAGGCGACGGCGGTGATCGAGGGCCTCTGCGACCTGGTCGAGACAGCGCCGGAGGAGCCGGAGGACCCGGACGACGGTGAGGAACCGGACGATCCCGGCGACGGCGAAGGCGGCGAAGGCGATGAAGAGGAAGACGATCCGGCGCCGGTCGAGCTCGACTGCGAGGATGACCGGTGGACCATAGATCCGGACGACGAAGACCAACTGCCCGAGGCACGGGACCTGTTCCGCGTGTACCTGGAAGACTGACCACCGACTCGCTGACATTCGAAGGACCGGCGCCCGATGGATCTCCGTGATAGCAAGTCCCGCCTCATCCTGATCGTCGTGGCGCTCGGTGCCGCGCTCGTGGTGGCGGTCGCCAGTTGCTCCGGCGGCGGTGGCGACGACGACACGTCTCGGGGGGCCGGCACCTCGGAGTCCGCTCCCGAGGACGACGGTGCCGGGGAGCCGCAGGACGAGGAGACGCCGGAGGGCGACGAGAACTCGGACGAGCCCGCGCAGGCCCTGGCCGAGGTCACGGGCGAGGAGAGCATCACGCTGACGGTCACGAGGGCCGAGCGCGAGGCGGGCGGTTTCCTCACCATCGAGGGCACCCTGCGCAACGACGGTTCGGAGATGTGGTTCGCCAGTGCCTGGGCCGGGCAGGAGGAGGAACTGGCGGAGAACGGGTTCTCCATGGCCGGCGCGTCCCTCGTGGTCCCCGAGGAGGGGAAGCGTTATCTCATCCTCCGCGACACGACCGGGCGTTGCCTGTGCACGGGCTTCGGCAACGGGATCGAGGCCGGTGCCACGGTCTCGTGGTTCGCGCAGTTCCCGGAGCCGGAGGCCGGCTCCACGCAGGTGAACTTCCAGGTCGGCAACATGCCCCCGGCCACCATCGAGATCCGCTGAGTGGAGCTGACGGATGACGCACCGATCACAGTGGGCAGCGAGGGCGGTCGTCGCCGCGCTGACCGGCACCGCAGTACTGGCTTTCGCGACGCCCGCTCTGGCGGACGAGGGCGACGAAGTGGACCAGCCCCCGGGCTACGTGGCACCTGAACTGCCGGAGATCGACCCGGACGCGCCGGGACTGATGCTCGGCGACGGAGCCACCCTGGCCGATCCCCGTGTCCTGGACATCAAATTCATCACGGAAGACGTCGGCGGGGCGCCGGAGCAAGGCGGTCAGGACGACAGCGCGTCCGGCGGCGGCTCGCAGGACGGTGACACGTCGGGCGGCGGCACCGACACCGGTGGCCAGACCCCCAACGGCGGGGACGACAGCGGCCAGCGCGAGGAACAGACGGGCAACACCCGTAAGTTCACCCTCCAGACCGACGTGATCTTCGGCGAGGGCAGCAGCGAGATCACCCCGGAGTCCGAGGAGGCCCTGGCCGAGGTCGCCGCCGCCATCGACGAGTACCAGCCGTCGCGGGTGAACATCTTCGGCTTCACCGACGACCAGGGCTCGTACGAGAGCGGACGCACGCTGTCCGACGAGCGGGCGAGCAACACGCATCAGGTCCTGCTCGGCCTCATCGAGAACCCGACCGGCATAGTGTTCAACGTCCGCGGCTACAGCGAGGACTACCCCCTCTACGACAACGCCACCGAGGAAGGGCGCCAGCGCAACCGGCGCGTGGAGATCTCCTGGCCGACCTCCGAGTGAACGGCCGGTCGGCCACGGTCACCGGTTGGGCTGCCACTGGGTCGCCGTCGTGAAGTAGGTCGGCAGGTCGTGGTTGGTGGGGTCCGTCTCCACCCTGTCGATCCACAGCATGGTGATCGATCCGTCCGGGCTCTCGGCGCAGAGACCGACGCCCTCGTGGAGGGTACGGCCCCGGAGAATGTCGTCCAGGGCCACGGGATTCGGCAGGGGCGACTCATGGGCCGCCGCGTAGCACTCCTCGGCGGTGGTCGCCGGGTCGTCCACCAGGCCGACGAAGGTGTCCGCGTCGTACGAGATGCCGTCGTCCCGCGCCCTCTCATGGTCGCAGAAGAGGTACTGCAGCCTCGTCTGCTCGTTCCTGTGGTCGATGCTCCCGAACCCGATGTCGTTGAGCACCTCCAGGCGTTCGAGGCTGACGACGGTCACATTCGCGTCGAAGCACTGTCCGGTGATGTCGACGTAGATGTCCTCGCGATATCTCGGAGCACGGATCACCAACTCCTCACCGCTCCTGGCCTCCCAGTAAGGCGCATCCGGGTCGATGTCGGGCGGCGGCTGCCGGCTGGGGGTCTCGGACGGCTCCGACGCGTCGGTCGAGTTCTCCGCGTCGTCCGTCGGGGTGGAGGGCGGGCTGGTGGTCTCCGAAGCCGTGCCGGTTGTCCGGGGAGTGCCTGAGTCGTCGGTCAGGAGCTGTGATGCCAGCAGACCGCCCGCCGCCGCTGCCGCGACCGCCGTCGCAGCCAGCAGGGCGACCATCCTGCGGTTGCGTCGGGGCGGTGGTGCGGAGGGTGCGGGCGGGGGTGGGGGAGTGGTCGGGGCCGGGGTGGAGGCGCGGTGGTCCAGGGTCGCCGCCAGCTGCGCCGGCAGCCAGCTCTCGCCGCGCTGGAGCGTGCGCCCCGGCGCCAGCGCCCGGCACGCCTCGATCACCTGCGCCGGGGTCGGCCGCGCCTCCGGCGCCTTCGCCAGGCAGGCGGCGATCAGCCCCGCCAGCTGCGGCGGCGCGGCGCCCAGGTCGGGCTCCTCCCGCGCCGCCCGGTACATCACGGCGTGCGCCGCGCCCTCGCCGAACGGATGGCCGCCGGTCGCCGCGTAGTACGCCACCAGGCCCAGCGTGAAGACGTCAGTCGCCGGTACGGTCGCCCCGCCCGTGATCTGCTCGGGCGCCATGTACGACGGCGTCCCCACCCGTACGTCCGTGCCCGTGAGCGCTGTCGCGTCCGCCGCCCGCGCGATGCCGAAGTCGATGACCTTCGGCCCGTCCGGCGCGAGCAGCACGTTCCCCGGCTTGAGGTCCCGGTGCACGATGCCCGCCGCGTGGATGCTGGCGAGGCCTTCCGCGACCCCGCCCATCAGCAGCAGCACGGTCTCCAGCGGCAGCGGCCCGTACGCGCGCACCGCGTCCGCGAGCGACATGCCGGGGACGTACGCCGTCGCCAGCCACGGCGCGGCGCCTTCCGTGTTGCTGTCGAGCACGGGCACGGTGTACGCGCCCTGCACCCGCCGCGCCGCCCGCACCTCCTGCTCGAACCGGCGCCTGAACTCCGGGTCCGCCGCGAACTCGCCGCGGACCACCTTCAGCGCCACCGGCTGCCCGCCGCGCGTATAGGAGAGGTACACCGTGCCCATGCCCCCGGCGCCGAGGCGGGAGGTGAGGCGGTAACCGGCCACCTCCCGGGGGTCGGCGGCTTCCAGTGGCCGGAACGGTGACGGTGTCGCTGGACCTGTCATGGTGGCCCCCCACTCGTGTGTCGGCTGCGGAGCGCATCCTAGTGGCCACGGTCCGGCGTGTTGTGGGTGTGTCGAGGTGTCTGGTAGCCAGGGTGTGTGGCGGACTTCACCTATTCCTGGGTCGGTGTCACCCGTGAGCTGCGGGAAGGCGGGGTGTTGCCCGTCGGGGTGCGGGTGATGTGTGTGCGGGTGGCGGTCGGGTCCGGTGTGGAGGTGTGGGAGGCGGCGGGGCGTGCCGTGTTCGGGTGGGAGATGCACCGTGCGAGTGGGTTGAGGGTGCGGGCGGCGGAGGGCGAGGCCGTGCCGGGGGCCGAGGTGGTGCTCGCGCTCGGGGTGGGGCCGCTGCGGCTGACCGCGCCCTGCCGTGTGGTGTGGACGGTGCGTGAGGAGGACCGCGTGGGCTTCGCCTACGGCACGCTGCCGGGGCACCCCGAAAGGGGTGAGGAATCGTTCATCGTTGAACGACGCTCCGGCGGTGAGGTGTCGCTCACCGTGACGGCGGTCAGCAGCCCGGCCGCGTGGTATCTGCGCGGAGCTGGGCCGTTGGGGCGGGCGGCCCAGCGGGTCATCGCGCACAGTTACGGCCGCGGGCTCCGGGGGCTGTGCTCCGGGGGGTCACGGCCCGGCTGACGGTGCGGTATCGTTCCCAGTGCTGGCAGTCGCTGCCATCTTTTTCGGCCAGTGCCGCCATTCCCACCCCGGCGGCAGCTGGCGGGGCGGATCGTGAGCCACCCCCCCCGCTCCGATACCGCCCCATCAACGGGCCGGTCTGTCCTTCCCCCCCACTCGGACAGACCGGCCCGCATGACGTTCCCCCCCCGTTACGCTCAGGGCCGTGTCCGCCCCGTTGCTGATCCCGCTGGCCGCCCTCTGGGGCGCGCTGGCCGGCGCGCTGATCGCCAGGCCCGGCTACCGGCTCGCCGTCGAACCGGGCACGCCCTGGCGCTCCGCCTGCCCCTCCGGCCACCCGATCCCGTCCGGTGCCCCCGGCTGGCTGGGGCGCGGA
Organism: Streptomyces sp. NPDC049879; assembly: GCF_044461265.1. Lineage (NCBI taxonomy): Bacteria > Bacillati > Actinomycetota > Actinomycetes > Kitasatosporales > Streptomycetaceae > Streptomyces > Streptomyces sp. NPDC049879. The sequence goes on from NZ_JBITKT010000001.1 coordinate 89,588, forward strand.
CGCTGCGCCGACTGCGCTGTGGCGCTGTCGCCCGCCACCGCCCATACGCCGCTGGCGCTGACGGTCGTGGCCGCCGCCGTGTGCGTGGCGCTCGCCGCGGCCGTGGGGGAGCGGCCGGAACTGGCCGTGTGGCTCGCCCTCGCCCCCCTCGCCGTCCTGCTGGCCGCCGTGGACGCGGCCGTGCAGCGCCTGCCCGACGTGCTCACGCTGCCCCTCGCGCTCCTCGTCGCCGCCGGGCTCGGGCTCGCGGCGCTCCTGCCGGGGGCGGGCGGGAGCTGGCCGCGCGCGCTGCTGGGCGGCGCGGTCCTCGGCGGGGTCCACTTCGTCCTCTTCCTCGTCAACCCGCGCGGGATGGGCTTCGGCGACGTCAAGCTGGCGGTCCCCGTCGGTGTCGCCCTGGGGTGGTACGGGTGGCCCGCCGTGCTGCTGGGCACGTTCACCGGCTACCTGCTGGCCGCGTGCTACGGCCTGGGGCTGGTCGCGCTCGGCAGGGCGGGGCGGAAGACGGCCGTGCCGTTCGGGCCGTTCCTGGCGCTCGGGGCGCTCGCGGGGCTGCTGGCCGGCGGACTCGCCGCGCCCGGGTAAATATCCGCGCGCGGATGTCCCGGTTCGGTCTCCGATGCGTTACGGTGGAACCCCCCCCTCGGGCCGGTCCGTAACCCCCCCCACGGACCGGCCCGCTTTCTGTTCCCGCCCCCCGCCGCGCACCCGTCACCCCGGTGGCCGGATTCGCCGGTTCCGGTTCGAGGGCCTCCGGCACGGCAGTAGAGTTCCGGGACACCCGAGCGGTCTTCGAGGGGTTGGGCACACGGCATGAGCGCGTTCAAGAGCGCGATGAAGAACACACTGCGCCGCCTGGTCGTGCGGCTCTACGCACGGCGCGTGGAGGGGCGTCTCGACACCGAGCGGGCGCCCAAGCACATCGGCGTCATCCTGGACGGGAACCGCCGCTGGGCCAAGGCGGCGGGCAGCACCACCAAGGAGGGCCACGAGGCCGGCGCCGCGAAGATCCGCGACCTCCTCGGCTGGTGCGAGGAGACCGACGTCGAGGTCGTCACCCTGTGGATGCTGTCCACGGACAACCTGAACCGCGAGCCGCGCGAGCTGGAGCAGCTGCTGTCCATCGTCGAGGGCGCCGTCCGCGACCTCGCCGCCGACGGCCGCTGGCGCGTCCACCACGTCGGCGCCCTGGACGTCCTGCCCGAGCGGACCCGCCGCGTCCTGCGCGAGGCCGAGGAACAGGCCGGGGACCGCGCGGGGATACTCGTCAACGTCGCCATCGGCTACGGCGGGCGGCAGGAGATCGCCGACGCCGTCCGCTCCCTGCTCGCCAAGCGTGCGACCGAGGGGCAGACGCTCGGCCAGGTGGCGGAATCGCTGTCCGTCGAGGACATCTCGGAGCACCTCTACACCCGCGGCCAGCCCGACCCCGACCTGGTGATCCGCACCAGCGGCGAGCAGCGGCTGTCCGGGTTCATGCTGTGGCAGAGCGCTCATTCGGAGTACTGGTTCTGCGAGGCGTACTGGCCCGCGTTCCGGAAGGTGGACTTCCTGCGCGCCCTGCGGGACTACGCGGCGCGTCACCGGAGATACGGAGTCTGAGGGCCCCCGAACGGCCCTGGCGTACGCCCCGTACGGCGGCGGCGGTGACACGGGCGACACGCCCGGACGCGGACAGCCGCCCCGGGCCGCGCCCGCATGAGTTGTGCGGGAAGCGGGCATATTCCCGGCGGACCGTGCGCGGGTGCGGTCCCCGGGAGGCCCGTTTGCGCACCACGAATCCCCCCTCTCCACTGGGGACCAGGGCCGGTAACGGGCCCCGTGTGTCGCGGGGCCTGGCCGGCCGGCAGATCCCCGGCGCCGTGGGCGCCGTGATCCCACACCTCGTCCCGAGGGGGTTCGTCCACACGTGGCCACCAGCAACAAGCGTTCGAACGATCGCCGCATGTACGTCCTCGACACCAGCGTCCTGCTCGCCGACCCATCGGCACTCACGCGCTTCGACGAGCACGAGGTCGTGCTGCCCGTCGTGGTCATCTCCGAGCTGGAGGCGAAGCGCGCCCACCCCGAGCTGGGCTACTTCGCCCGCCAGGTGCTGCGACGCCTCGACGAGTACCGCGTGCGCTACGGGCGGCTCGACATGCCGCTGCCGATCGGCGACCTCGGCGGCACCCTCAGGGTCGAGCTGAACCACTCGGACCCCACGGTCCTGCCCGCCGCCATGCTGAACGAGCGGGGGCGGCTCGCGGACAACGACTCGCGGATCCTCGCCGTCGCCCGCAACCTCCAGGCCGAGGGGCACGACGTCACCGTCGTCTCCAAGGACCTGCCGCTGCGCATCAAGGCGTCGTCGGTCGGGCTCGCCGCCGAGGAGTACCGGGCCGAGCTGGCCGTCACCGACGCGGACGGCTGGACGGGCCTCGTCGAGGTGGCGCTGAGCGCCGAGGCGGTGGACGAGCTGTTCACCACCGAGCAGGTGAGCGACCCCGTCGCCGCCGACCTGCCGGTGCACACCGGCCTCGTCATCTCGTCGGACCGCGGGCGGGCCCTGGGCCGGGTCACGGCGGACGGCCAGGTGCGGCTGGTGCGCGGCGACCGCGAGGCGTTCGGCATCCACGGGCGCAGCGCCGAGCAGCGGATCGCGCTCGACCTGCTGCTCGACCCGGAGGTCGGCATCGTGTCGCTCGGCGGCCGGGCCGGTACGGGCAAGTCGGCGCTCGCGCTGTGCGCGGGCCTCGAAGCGGTGCTGGAACGGCGCCAGCACAGCAAGGTCGTCGTCTTCCGGCCGCTGTACGCGGTCGGCGGCCAGGACCTCGGCTACCTGCCGGGCACCGAGGCCGAGAAGATGAACCCGTGGGCCCAGGCCGTCTTCGACACGCTGTCGGCGGTGACGACCCGTGAGGTCATCGAGGAGGTCGTGGCGCGCGGCATGCTGGAGGTCCTGCCGCTGACGCACATCCGCGGCCGGTCGCTGCACGACACGTTCGTCATCGTGGACGAGGCGCAGTCGCTGGAGCGGAACGTGCTGCTGACCGTGCTGTCCCGCATCGGGCAGGACTCGCGCGTGGTGCTGACGCACGACGTGGCGCAGCGCGACAATCTGCGGGTCGGCCGGTACGACGGTGTCGTCGCCGTCGTCGAGAAGCTGAAGGGGCACCCGCTCTTCGCCCACATGACGCTCACCCGGTCCGAACGCTCCCCGATCGCCGCGCTGGTGACGGAGATGCTGGAGGAGGACCGCGGCTGACGGTCCGGCAGGGGCGCGCGGCGGGCGGGTGTTCCGGCGGCGGACGCGGCGGTGGCGCCGTGACGCCGCCCACCCGCCCGCCGCGCGTTTCGCCGTTCGCCCCGCTGGGTAAACCGGCGAAACCCCTGGCAGGAGGCGTGGAACCGGTCCCGGGACGGTTGACAAGACCGGCGTGCGTGTGACCTTTCCCACACAGGACTGAATTGCCACCGCCCGGCGGCTTCCGGCAGTGTGTGCCTCTGTCAGGCCCCGCATACGGCACCTGGTCTCCGCGAGGACACCTCAACGACTGCGTTTCACAACTGAAAAGCCGCTCGCCGTATGCCGCCCGAAGCACCACGCGGGTCCCCTCACCGGGACCCCGGCCGGGTCAGCGCCTCCTGTGACCACCACCAGGGGAGGCCCGTGTCAGGGGCACGATTGCGTCCGCGGGCTCCGGCCGCGCGGTCGACTGTCGGAAGGAAACCGTGTGACCGGGATTTCGGTCCGTGGATTCGCAGTGGCGTCCGCCACCGCGGTGACCACCGTCGGCGCTGCCGTCGGTGTCGCCTCGGGGGACGAGCAGGGCCGTTCGACCGAGCCGGTCGAGGTGGTCGCTGCCGACGCGACGCTGCTCGCTGAGATACCCGCTGGAGCGAATGCCCAGCTGCACACCGCCTCGCTGACGCAGCAGGCGGAGTCGCAGGCGAGCGCCGCCGACGCGGACGCCCGCCGCGCCGCCCAGGAGGCCGCCCGCCTCCAGGCCGCGGAGGACGCCCACGACCGCCGCGCCGAGGAAGAGCGCGCGGAGGAGGAGCGGCGTGCCGCGGAGGCCGCCGAGGCCGAGGCGGCAGCGGCGGAGGCCCAGGCGGCGAGCGCGGAGGCCGCGGCGTCCGCGCCCGTGCAGTCCTCGTACTCCGTCGCCGACGTCCAGGCGCTCGCCCGGCAGATGGTGCCGGCCGACCAGTTCCAGTGCTTCTCGAACATCGTGGACCACGAGAGTGGCTGGAACTACCAGGCGACCAACCCGTCGTCCGGCGCGTACGGCCTCATGCAGGCGCTGCCCGGCTCCAAGATGTCCTCCGCCGGCGCCGACTGGCAGACCAACCCCGCCACCCAGATCCGGTGGGGCCTGGACTACATGGACAGCCGCTACGGCAGCCCGTGCGGTGCCTGGGACTTCTGGACGGTCAACAACTGGTACTGAGCCGGTGGGGAGCGCCCCCGGGCGCCCGTATCGTTCAGGTCAAGCCCCCGTGTCAGAACTGACACGGGGGCTTCGCCGTGTCCCCGGGGGCTCCGCGCCGCCACCGGCGCGCGGTAACGTCGGACGGCAGTGAGAGCACGAGGGAGCGGAGCGCCGCTCCCGCACGGGGAGGGAAACGGATGTCACGACTTGGCCGGTTCGGGACCAGGGTGTCCCGGCTCGGCAGGCGGGTCTCTGGCCTGCGGGACGAGGCGGAGCGCGAACAGGAGCGCCGGGTGCGCGAGGCGGACGAACGGGGCGGGGCCGGGGTGACCGGCGCGCGGACGTCCGCGGGCGGGCCCGGGGACTCCGGCGCGCCCCCGTCCGCACCGGCCGCCGTGGCACCCGCCGCCGCGGCGGCGACGCCCGCGACGGCCGTGGGCGACGGGCCGGGCGGCGGCGGTGGCGGCGGTGGCGGCGGTGACGTCCGGCCGCCGGTGCCCACCGGCCCCGCCGGTCCCGCTCCCGGCCGCCGTCCCCCGCCCGCGGAGGCGATCCCCTGGGGCGTACGCGTGGCGGGGGAGGCCGGCTGGCGCCTGCTGGTGATCGCGGGTGTCGTGTGGGTGCTGATGCAGGTGGTCAGCGCCGTGAGCCTGCTGGTGGTGTCGTTCGCCGCCGGGCTGCTGATCACCGCGCTGCTCCAGCCGTTCGTGGGCTGGCTGAAGCGGATGGGCTTCAGCCGGGGCGCGGCGACGGCGGTGACCGCGTTCGGCGGCTTCGCCGTGATGGGCCTGATCGGCTGGTTCGTCGTCTGGCAGATAATCGAGAACACGGACAACCTCGTCGAGCAGGTGCGGGACGGCATCGAGCAGCTGCAGGACTGGGTGACGCAGCTGCCGTTCGACATCACCGAGGACAACCTCGACGAGTGGGTCGAGAACCTCAACGACTGGATCAGCAGCCACAGCAGCGAGTTGACGTCGGCGGGGCTCGAAGGCGTCAACTACGCCGTGGAGTTCTTCACCGGCGCGGGCATCACGCTGTTCGTGGTGCTGTTCCTGCTGTACGACGGCGCCGGGGTGTGGGGCTGGTTCCTGCGGCTGGTGCCGCGCGCGGCGCGTGAGGGCGTCGCGGGCGCGGGGCCGCGGGCGTGGATCACGCTGACGGGGTACGTGCGGGGCACGGTGCTCGTGGCGCTGATCGACGCGATCGGCATCGGCGTCGGGCTGCTCGTGATCGACGTGCCGATGGCGGTGCCGCTCGCGGTGATCGTCTTCCTGTCGTCGTTCGTGCCGCTGGTCGGCGCGATCGCGTCGGGCGCGCTGGCCGTGCTCGTCGCGGTGGTGACGAACGGGGTGGTCGACGCGCTGCTGGTGCTCGGCGTGGTGCTGCTGGTGCAGCAGATCGAGGGGCACATCCTCCAGCCGTTCATCCTCGGCCGCATGGTGCGCGTGCACCCGCTGGCCGTGGTGCTCGGCGTCGCGGCCGGGTCGATGCTCGCGGGCATCCCCGGCGCGGTCGTGGCGGTGCCGCTGATCGCGGTGACGAGCACGGTCGTCAGCTACCTGCGGGCGTACCAGGAGGAGGTGGACCGGCGCGCCGGGCGGGAGACGCTCGCCGGCGGCGCGACGATCGCCGAGGTCTCCCCGGCGCCGCCCGCGCCCGGTGGCGACTGAGGACCTTTCGCGCGACGCGCGACGCGCGACGGCCCGGCCGCCGCGACCTCCGACGGGTCGCGGCGGCCGGGCCGTCGCCGTACGCGGCGGGGGTCAGCCCGCCCAGCCGTGCTTCGGCGGGTGCCGGATCTCCAGCAGCCAGCCGAGGCGTTCCGAGTCGGTCGCCGTCCAGCCGTCCGGCGGGGAGATGGCGGCCCAGGCGAAGACGGGGTTGGCGCCGTACCGGTGGCCGTGGGGCGCGGGCGCGCCGTACGAGACGGCCATGTCCACGGTCGTCTGCCAGAAGCTGACGAACGGGAACCAGTCGATGGCCGAGGTCACGTCCGGGCCGAGCGGCTCGTCCAGCCAGTCGGGCCGCTGGAACAGCAGGTCGGGCGACCACCACACGACGGGGTCCGACGCGTTCTGGAGGTAGACGACGCGCGGTTCCAGCCACGGCTCGCCCTGCGGCAGCCGCAGGTCGCGGTCGGGGTACTGGGCGAAGCGGACGTGCCGCCCGTCGTCGTACTGCGGGCGCCACACGGGGCTGCCGGGGTCGCGCCGGTCGACCAGCTCGCTGTGGATCGTGCTGAAGTCGGGCGGGCCGATCAGCAGCGCGCCGTCCGTGCGGGCCAGCATGTCGTCCAGGCCGTCGAAGGCGGCCTCGACCGCCGAGACGGCCAGGCTCTCGCCGAAGACGAGCAGTTCCGGCCGGTCGTCCGCCGGTTCCTGCCGCCAGCGCTCGTAGACGGCGTCGAAGAGGGCGCGGGTGGCCGTGCCCGCCTCGCTGCGGTCCACCATGAACGAGGCCCAGCTCGGCAGGTACGAGTACTGGATCGTGACGACGGCGGTGTTGCCGCCGTGCATGTACTCCAGCGCCTCGACGGTGGTCGGGTTGACCCAGCCGGTGCCCGTGGTGCCGGTGACGGCGAGGACGTCGCGGTCGAACGCGCCGGTGCGCTCCAGCTCGCGGACGGCGAGCTGCACGCCGTCGGCGTAGCCGTCGTACGCCTTGCGGCCGACGTAGACGCGCACCGGGTCGAGCGCGTCCGTACCGGTGAAGTCGGAGATCTCGGCGGCGGTGAGGGCCGTTCCGGTGAAGGTGCGGCCCTTGTTGCCGAGGTCGTCCCAGTCGATCAGCGAGTCGGGGCTGCCCGACAGGGCGGGGGAGAACGGGCGCATGACGCCCGGGTCGGTGCTGTTGTCCTTGGCGGCGGCGAGGCGGCTGGCGATGCCGAGCACGCCGCGGTCCCACACGACGTCGCGCGCGCCGATGACGACGACGGTGGTGGACAGCGCGAGGCCGAGCGCGACCGCCACCGGCCAGGGCACGAAGCGGCCGAGCAGCCGCGTCAGCAGGCGCGTGCCGAGCCGGATCGAGCGGGCGACGAGCAGCAGCAGCGCCAGCACCACGAGCGAGATCAGCGCGATCATCAGCGAGTGCCACGTCAGGGTGGGCGGCAGCTCCTGGAGGCGCCGCAGCTCGCGCTGCATGTCGGCGCTGCGGCCCAGGAAGAACGCGACGGCGAACGGCAGCAGCACCAGGTACGCCAGCCAGCAGCGCGCGCGGGCCCGTTCGTCCGGCTGCCAGGGCGACAGGCGGCGGAACAGCCAGCTCGCCAGCGCGCCGAGCCCGTAGCCGATGGCGGCGGTGATGCCGCCGATGAGGCCCTGGTAGTACCAGGGGCGCGGCACGAGGGACGGGGTGAGGGACAGCCAGAAGAAGAAGGTGGCGGCCAGGCAGGCCGTCAGGTCGGGCCAGCGGCGGACCACCCAGTCGCTGTCCGGCCGTTCCCAGTACGGGTGGCGGGCGATCGCCGCCGTACGGCCCGCCGCGCGGCGTCCGGCGGCGCGCAGGCGGTCGCGCGGCCCGGGGGCGTGCGCTTCGGGCGCGGGCGGCGCGGGGGCGTCGGCGGGGGCGTGGTGCGCCTCGCGGACACCCCCGCCGGCGGGTGCGCCCGCTCTGTCCGGCTCCGGCGTCGGTCGGTCGTTCACGGTACGCCCCCGTCCACCTGTCGCCGTCGTGAAGCTCTCCCACGCTAGATGATCGGACGCAGGGGCGGTATGCGGCGTTGCCTCTCCGGTGCCGATCCGTGCCATGAGCGTGCCGTGGCGGGCCATCGTCCGGGCGGCGGACGGCCGTTCGGGGAAAGCAGCAGCTCAGGGCGTATACGCTCCCGCTATACACGAGGTTTATACATCGTGTGTATAGTGCGGGGCATGTCCATCAGCCACACCCTGCTCGGCCTCCTGGAGGCGGGACCGCGCCACGGGTACGACCTCAAGCGCGCCTTCGACTCCCACTTCGGCCACGACCGCTCCCTGCACTACGGGCAGGTCTACTCGACGATGTCCCGCCTGCTGAAGAACGGGCTCGTGGAGGTGGACGGCGTCGAGCCCGGCGGCGGCCCCGAGCGCAAGCGGTACGCCATCACCGACGAGGGCGTCACCGACGTGGCCGGCTGGCTCGCGCGCGCCGAGAAGCCCGAGCCGTACCTCCAGAGCGTCCTGTACACCAAGGTCGTCCTCGCCCTGCTCACCGGCCGCGACGCCGACGCGCTGCTCGACGTCCAGCGCGCCGAGCACCTCCGCCTCATGCGCGAGCTGACCGCCCGCAAGGCGGGCGGAGACCTCGCCGACCAGCTGATCTGCGACCACGCCCTGTTCCACCTCGAAGCCGACCTGCGCTGGCTCGAACTCACCGCCGCCCGCCTGGACCGGCTCGCCTCGGAGGTCCGCCCGTGAACCACCCGCACACCGCCCCCGCCCTCCTCACCGCGACCGACATCCACAAGACCTACGGCGCGACGCCCGCCCTCGGCGGCGCCGACTTCACCATCAGGGCGGGCGAGATCGTCGCCGTCATGGGCCCCTCCGGCTCCGGCAAGTCCACGCTCCTGCACTGCCTGTCCGGCATCGTCCCGCCCGACAGCGGCGAGATCCGGTACGCCGGGCGCGACCTCGGCGGCCTCTCCGACGCCGAGCGCAGCGCGCTGCGCCGCACGGACTTCGGCTTCGTCTTCCAGTTCGGCCAGCTCGTGCCCGAGCTGACGTGCACCGAGAACGTCGCGCTGCCCCTGCGGCTGACCGGCACCCCGCGCAAGGAGGCGGAGCGGCGCGCCACCGAGTGGCTGGCCCGCCTGGAGGTCCAGGACGTGCGCCACCACCGGCCCGGCCAGATCTCCGGCGGCCAGGGCCAGCGCGTCGCCGTGGCCCGCGCGCTGGTGAACGACCCGCGCGTCCTCTTCGCGGACGAGCCGACCGGCGCCCTCGACTCCCTGAACGGCGAACGCGTCATGCAACTGCTCGTCACCGCCGCCCAGGAGACCGGCACCGCCGTCGTCCTGGTGACGCACGAGTCGCGCGTCGCCGCGTACTCCCACCGCGAGGTCGTCGTCCGCGACGGGCGCGCCCGGGACATGGCGGGCGCCGCGTGAGCGCGGGCCTCACCGACATCAGGGCCACCGGCCAGGACCGCCCGGAGCGCCCCGACGGCGGCACGAGCTGGCGGCGCGACCTCGGCATGGGGGCGCGCTTCGCGCTGGCGAGCGGCGGGTCCGGCTGGATCAGGACGGCGCTGACCGCCGTCGGCGTCGGCCTCGGCGTCGCCGTCCTGCTGCTGGCCGCGTCGATCCCGGGGATGCTGTCCGCCCGCGCCGACCGGCAGGACGCGCGGGTGCCCCACTGGGGAACGGGCGAGATGGCGCCCGGCCAGGACACGTTCCGCTTCCAGGACATAAGCACCGAGTACCACGGCGACCGCATCGGGGGCCTGGCGGTCCAGACCGACGCGTCCCCCGACACCACCACCGCGACCCTGCCGCCCGGCACCGACCGCTGGCCCGGGCCGGGCGAACTCCTCGTCTCCCCGGCGCTCGGCCGCCTCCTCGCCTCCGACGACGGCGCGCTGCTCGCCGACCGGCTCGGCGACGACGTCGTCGGCACCATCGGGCGCGAGGGCCTCGTCGGCCCAGGCGAGCTGTACTTCTACACGGGCGTGGACGACCTCCCCGAGGAGACGCCCCGCACCGACACGTGGGTCGAGAACATGGCCGGCGAGCCCCTCGGGCCGACGCTGACCCTGCTGATCCTCATCGTCTGCGTCGTCCTGCTGATGCCCGTCGCCGTGTTCATCGCCACGGCGGTCCGCTTCGGCGGCGAACGGCGCGACCGGCGGCTCGCGGCCCTGCGGCTCGTCGGGGCCGACACGATGATGACGCGGCGCGTGGCGGCCGGCGAGGCGATGACCGGCGCGCTGCTCGGCCTCCTCGTCGGCGGCGTGTTCTTCTTCGCGGGCCGGGGGCTGCTGGGGGACGTCAGCGTGTGGGGCGAGTCGGGGTACGCGTCCGACATCATGCCCTCGCCGGTGCTCGGCCTGCTGATCGTCCTCGCCGTGCCCGCGTCGGCCGTCGCCGTGACGCTCTTCGCGCTGCGCGGCGTCGTGATCGAGCCGCTCGGCGTCGTACGGGAGGGCGCGGCGCGCGGGCGGCGGCTCGGCTGGCGGCTGGTGCCCGGCGTGCTGGGCGCGCTGCTGCTCGTCCCGCTGGCCTTCACGTACGACGTGGCGGACGACGTCACGCTGGCCCAGGCCACGGCGGGTGTGGTCCTGCTGCTCGTCGGCACGACCGTCGTCCTGCCCTGGCTCGTCGAACGGGTCGTCGCCCGGCTGTACCGCGGCCCGGTCGCGTGGCAGCTGGCCATGCGCCGCCTCCAGCTGAGCAGTGGCCCGGCCGCGCGGGCGGTCAGCGGCATCACCGTCGCCGTCGCGGGCGCCACGGCGCTGCTGATGCTGCTGGCGGGGGTGGACGAGGAGCAGACGTTCGACACCGGCCGCGACCCGAGCAGGGCGCAGTTCGAGGTCACCGTGTCCTCCTCGGAACCGGGGGAGGCGGAGCGGCTGGCGGCCGACATCGGCGCCCAGTCCGGCGTGGAGTCGGTGTACGGCGCGGTCGTGGGATGGGGCGTCGAGACGGACGCCGGGATGTTCGACTTCACGATCGCCGACTGCGCCGTGCTGGGGGAGCTGGCGGTGCTGGACTCGTGCGAGGACGGCGACGTCTTCCTCTCCGACTTCGTCTACCAGGGCGGCGGCGCCGCCCGCCCCGACCCGGGGCAGGAACTCGCCTTCACCGGCACGTCGGACAGCTGGACCGTACCGGCGGACGCACCGGTCGTCCACGCGTCGGGCGACCCGGGCGGCGGGGTGACCGCCGGAGTCCTCGCCACGCCCGCGGCGTTCGACCAGCGCGTGCTGACCGACCCGATGAGCCGCGTCCTCGTGCGCGTCGACGACGCCGACCCGGACGCCGGTGAACGGGTCAGGAACGTCGTCTGGGGCCACGGATTCGACACGTCCGTCTGGGAGATGGAGAGCGAGCAGCAGCCCGAGCGGTTCCAGAGCATCAAGCAGGGGCTGCTCGTCGGCGCCACCGGCGTCATGGGGATCATCGGGCTGAGCATGGTCGTCACCACGATCGAGCAACTGCGGGAGCGCAGGCGGCTGCTGTCGGTCCTGGTCGCCTTCGGCACGCGCCGCGGAACGCTCGGTGTCTCGGTGCTGTGGCAGTCGGCGGTGCCCGTGGTGCTGGGGCTGCTGCTGGCGTCGCTCGTCGGCACGGGGCTCGGCGCGATACTGCTGGCGATGGTGGACCTGCCGGTGGGCAGCTGGTTCTTCTTCTGGCCCATGGCGGGCGCGGGGGCCGGGGTCATCGCCCTGGTGACGCTGGCGAGCCTGCCGCCGCTGTGGCGGATGATGCGCCCGGACGGCCTCCGCACGGAGTGACACGCCCGGCACCCGCCCACCCGCGCCCCCCGACCCGCAACGGCCGGGGGGCGCGGGTGGGCGGTCGTGCGCTGGGCCGGGGCACGACCGCAACGGCATGCGTGTGGTGGGCGATCTGTTCAGGTTCCGGGCTGCCGAACGGTGTGGTCGGTCGTCGGGGCCGGGCGCGACGATGCGGGCCCACCTGTGGTGGGTTACGCGTGCCGGCTCGGGAGTGCCTGACGGAAGCGGCCGGTCGTCCGCTCCGGCGGGTGGTCCGTGCCGGTGCCGGAACGTGCGATCGGTGCAGCAGACCGGCTTCCGCCGGGCCGGTCGGCGAGGCGGGCGGCCCGCTGCTGGCAAGCGATCCGGTCCGGATCCGGGAGTTGATCGGCCTGGCGCGGACCGTTGCGGCCGGTGTGCGGCAGCGGCGGCCCGCCCGTGGCGGGCTACGTGTGCCGGGGGGTGCCTGCTGGGTGCGGCCAGTTGCCTCCTATCGGGGGCAGTCGTTCGCTGGGTGCCGGGATATGTGAGCGGTGCAGCAGACCGGCTTCCGCCGGGCCGGTCGCCGCAGGTGGGCGGTCGTGCGCCCGGCTGGGGCGCGACAACACCGGCCTGCTTCCGGTGGTGGCCCGTTCCGAGTCCCGGAGTGCAGTGCTCGGCGTACGGGGTCGGCCTCTGACGGGCCGTGAGAGCAGGCCCTTGTGACCGCCCTCACCGGGGCATGGCGCACCTGCCGGACGGGAGTCGGCCGACGGGTCCGGATGGCTCCGGCCCGGTGTGTGGCAGTGACCGTGGCCGCGTGGCCGAGGCGGTCCCGGGCTCAGGCCACGGGGGTGGGCCGCCGTGCGTCGGCGGTGCGCAGCCACACGGTCAGTGCGCGCCGCAGCCGTTCCGCGTCCGCGCGCACGACCGCGACCTCGTGCCACGTCATCGCCTCGTCGTGCGCCGTGAGCATGCGCTCGTACTCGCTGCGCAGCCGTTGCAACGCCCTCAGCCTCGTGGGGTTCTGCGGCGTGGCGACCCGGGCGAGGTCGTCGCCCAGCGCCACCAGGTCACGCCAGACCGCCACCGCCGCCACATCGGCGCGCTCCTGCTCCCTGCGCGCCTGGGTCGCGGGCAACCGCGCCAGGCGCCGCCGCCACTTGGCCGTCGCCCGTATCCGGCGCTTGCGGCGCGTCGAGTTGGCCGCCAGCAGCGGCACCAGCCACAGGGCGCCCATCCCGAGCACGACCAGCAGGTAGATCCGCAACTGCCCCGTGTCGCCCGCCGCGCCGGGCAGCCCGGAGCCGGAACCGCCCCCGTCGTCCCCCAGTTCGGTGAGCAGTTTCTCCAGCGGCCCGGATATGGCGGGAGTCTCGCCGTACGTCCACTCCGTCGCCTCCACGAACGACGAGTCGCCCGTCGCCGAGACGTCCGTCACGTACGCGTCCGACTCGGTGTCCACCGTCCAGACGACCACATCGGTGCCGTCGCCCTCCGGCACGAACATCTCGGCCAGTTCGGGGGAGTCACTGTCCGGCAGGTCCTCCCCGAGGCGCAACTCCAGCACCCCCTCCGGCATGAACGCCGCACGCGCGGACGGGTCCGCGTTCCGCAGCCGCTCCCGCAGCGCGTCCAGCTCCTCCCGGCCCGTCTCGCCGTCCGACACCCCCGGGTGCACGTAGACGGGATCGTCCGCCAGCGCCTGCCGTGCCACCTCGACCGGGTCGGGGCCGAGGAGCGCGGCCAGCAGCGCCATCCGCTGCGGGAGCGCCTCGGGCGGGACCGCGCCGATGCCTATGCCGCCGACCGTGGTGTTCACGTCGTCCACACCGAACGGCGCCTCCCTGGTGCCGGTCGTCACCGAGAAGTCCTCGTCCTCCCAGCGCAGCAGCACCCCCGTCCCGCCCTCGGGCAGGTCCGCGAACAGCGCCTCCTGGATCGCCGACTCGTCGCCGCCGAGCGCCGTCACGACCGCGACCCGCACGGGCGTGCGCGCGTCGGCGAACGTGGTGGCGAGCGACGCCGCGTCCACGGACGGGAAGACGTCCGTCACCGCCGGGTCCACGAAGAACGGCTCCTCGTCCGACAGCGCGAACACCGCGGGGGACAGGTCGCCGTCGAAGGCGTCCGGCAGGCTGAGGAGGAAGTTGCCCACGCCTATGCCGACGCGGTCCATGTACTCGTCGTCCATCTCCTCGCCGGTGAACCCCGCGCCGTAGGTGGTCCACTGGGAGGCCGTGGTGGGGTAGTCGGAGGTCGGGTCGTCGGTCTCGCTGTAGACGACGTACGCCCCAGGCTCGCCGACGGCGGCGGCGAACTGCTGGGCCGCCGCGTCGCCCTCGCCCAGCTCCTCCGTGACCATGGCGACGCGCACCGGCGTCTCCGCCCGCGCGTACCGCGCCCGCATCAGCGCCACCAGCGGCTCCGGCGCGCCCTCGAACCCGTCGGCCACCCACACGCCGGGCCCGTCCGACAGCGCCTCGGCGGCCTCGTCGAGCTGCCCGGCCGCCCGCGCCGGGGGCGCGGTCAGCAGCCCGAGCGCCAGCAGCGGCGCGAGCACGGCCCCGAGCAGCCCGACGCCACGCCCCCTGGAACGCCTCCGCATCGCGCACCCCCCTCACCTGATGCCGTTCGCTGTGGAATCCTAAGCCGCGCCACCGACAACGGCGCCGACGCAACGGAACCGGCACCGACGGCATCGGCATCGGCATCGGCATCGACACAGCAACAGCCACCGGCGGACCGCGCCGCCGGGTGGTCCGGGGGACACATGGTCGCGACGGGCGACGTACTCGAAGGCCGCTACCGCCTCGTCCGCAAGCTCGGCGAGGGCGGCATGGGCCAGGTCTGGCACGCCCACGACGAGCGGCTGCGGCGCGACATCGCCGTCAAGACCGCCACCGAGGGCGGCGCCGCCGACGACGACATCGTCGCCCGCCTCGAACGCGAGGCCCTCGCCATCGCGCGCCTCGCGCACCCCCACATCGTCACCGTCCACGACCTGTTCACCGGCGCACTCGACGGCAGGCCGACCGTCTTCCTCGTCATGGAGATGGTGCCGGGCCGCTCCCTCGACCAGCTCCTCGCCGAAGGCCCGCCGCCGCTGCCGACCACGCTGGAGTGGGCCGCGCAGATGGCCGACGCGCTCGCCGCCGCCCACGCGCCGGGCGTCGGCATCATCCACCGCGACCTGAAACCGGCCAACGTCATGGTGGTCCAGAGCCGGGTCAAACTGCTCGACTTCGGCATCGCGCGGTTCGCCGAGGGACTCAGCGACCGCCACCGCAGCTCCCTGACCGCCACCGGCGCCGCCATCGGCACCCCCGACTACATGGCGCCGGAACAGTGCCTCGGCGACCCCGTGGACGCCAGGACCGACCTGTACGCCCTCGGCTGCGTCCTCTACCGCATGCTCACGGGCCGTACGGTCTTCCCTCCCGGCGGCACGGTGATGCAGGTCCTCTACCGCCAGGTGCACCAGGCCCCGCAACCCCCGCGCGAACTGCGCGACGACCTCCCCGCCGACGTCGAGGCGCTGGTGCTGCGCCTCCTCGCCAAGAACCCCGCCGAGCGCCCGGCCCACGCCACCATCGTCCGGGACCGCCTGCGTGCGCTGGCCGTACGGTATGCCGACGGCCCGTCCCACGACACCCCGACGAACGACCTGCGGCACAACGGCCCCGCCCCCGCTCCCGACGTGCCACCCGCCGACGCCCACCCGGCCGCCCCGCCGGAGGACGCCCGCCCGACCGGCGCGCCGGACCCGCGTACGCCCGCTCCCGACGCCCACAGCACCCACAGCACCCGCAGCACCCACAGCACCCAGAACAGCCAGAACGGCCGGAACAGCCGCGACACCCAGGAGCCGCGCCCCCTGCGCCGCTCCTCCGTACGCCACGCCCCCAGCGAGGCCACCACCCTCCGCGAACGCCTCGCCGCCGCCGAAGCCGCCGCCTCCCCCGCCGACTGGGCCGCGCTGATACCCGACCTTGCCCGCTACCACGGCCCCGACGGCTGGCCGACCGAACGTGCCTGCGTCCGCCTGGGCCAGCTCGACCCCACCGGAACCGCCCGCGACGTGGCCGCGCTGCTGCGCCGCGAACACGGCGCGCGCCGCACCCGCCGAGCCCGCCGGGCCCTCCAGGGGAAGCGCATCACTCTGGGCTGAAGCCCTCCCGGTAGATTCCTCCCCATGAGTGGTAGCAACGAATTCCGCATCGAGCACGACTCCATGGGCGAGGTGCGGGTCCCGGCGGACGCGAAGTGGCGTGCGCAGACCCAGCGGGCCGTGGAGAACTTCCCCATCTCCGGTCAGGGCATCGAGCGCGCGCACATCGCCGCCCTCGCCCGCATCAAGGCCGCCGCGGCGACCGTCAACGCCGAGCTGGGCGTCATCGACAAGGACATGGCGGAGGCCGTCGCCGCCGCCGCCGGCGAGGTCGCGGACGGCGCCTGGGACGCGCACTTCCCGATCGACGTCTTCCAGACCGGCTCCGGCACCTCCTCGAACATGAACACCAACGAGGTGCTGGCCACCCTCGCCACCGAGCGCCTCGGCCGCCCGGTCCACCCCAACGACCACGTCAACGCGAGCCAGTCGTCCAACGACGTCTTCCCCTCCTCCATCCACATCGCCGCCACCGGCTCCGTCACCGGCGAGCTGATCCCGGCGCTGGCGCACCTCGCCGAGGCGCTGGAGCGCAAGGGCCAGGAGTTCGCCGGCATCGTCAAGTCGGGCCGCACCCACCTCATGGACGCCACGCCCGTCACCCTGGGCCAGGAGTTCGACGGCTACGCGGCGCAGATCCGGTACGGCATCGAGCGCCTGAACGCCTCCCTGCCGCGCCTCGCCGAACTGCCCCTCGGCGGCACCGCGGTCGGCACCGGCATCAACACCCCGCCCGGCTTCTCCGCCGCCGTCATCGCCGAGGTCGCCCGCGTCACCGGCCTGCCCCTGACCGAGGCCCGCGACCACTTCGAGGCCCAGGGCGCCCGCGACGGCCTGGTGGAGACGTCCGGCCAGCTGCGCACGATCGCCGTGTCCCTCACCAAGATCTGCAACGACCTGCGCTGGATGTCCTCCGGCCCCCGCACGGGTCTGGCCGAGATCGCCCTGCCCGACCTCCAGCCGGGCTCCTCGATCATGCCGGGCAAGGTCAACCCGGTCATCCCCGAGGCCGTCCTGATGGTCGCCGCCCAGGTGATCGGCAACGACGTGACCGTCACCACGGCGGGCGCGGCGGGCAACTTCGAACTGAACGTCATGCTGCCCGTCATCGCGAAGAACCTGCTGGAGTCGATCCGCCTCCTGGGCAACGCCTCCCGCCTCCTCGCCGACCGCACGGTGGACGGCATCACCGCGAACGCCGAGCGCGCCCGCGAGTACGCCGAGTCCTCCCCGTCCGTCGTCACGCCCCTCAACCGCTACATCGGCTACGAGGAGGCCGCGAAGGTCGCCAAGCGCGCCCTCAAGGAGCGCAAGACCATCCGCGAGGCCGTCCTCGACGGCGGCTACGTGGAGCGCGGCGACCTCACCCTCGAACAGCTGGACGAGGCGCTGGACGTCCTGCGGATGACGCGCCCCTGACGTACTTCTCGGCCGGATGCGCCCGCTGTCCGTGGCGTCGCCCATACCATGTGTAGATGACAACGGGAACTGAGCGGACCGGCGGCGCGCATCCGTGGCGACCCGGCGACCACATCCTGTGGCGCTACCGCGCGAACGGCGCGGGAGGCACCGCCGGGCGCTTCCACATCTGCCGCCCCGTGACCGTTGTCCAGGACTCCGCCGACCTCCTCGCCGTCTGGCTCGCGCCCGGCACCGAGTGCATCAAGCCGGAGCTGGCCGACGGCACGCCGGTGCACCTGGAGCCGCTCGCGACCCGTTACACCAAGCCGCGCACGACCGTGCGCTCCCGCTGGTTCGGCGCGGGCGTGCTGAAGCTCGCGAGACCCGCCGAGCCGTGGTCCGTCTGGCTGTTCTGGGACCGCGGCTGGCGCTTCAAGAACTGGTACCTCAACCTGGAGGAGCCCAGGAGCCGCTGGCCGGGCGGCATCGACTCCGAGGACCACTTCCTCGACATCGCCGTCTACCCCGACCGCAGCTGGGAGTGGCGGGACGAGGACGAGTTCGCCCAGGCGCAGCAGGCCGGGCTGCTCGACGCGGCGCAGGCGGCCAGGATCGGCGCCGCGGCCCGCGAGGCCGCCCGGCTCGTCACCGCCTGGGGCCCGCCGTTCTCCGACAACTGGCCGTCCTGGCGCCCCGATCCGCGCTGGCGCACGCCCCAGCTGCCCGCCGACTGGGACCGCGCGCGCCCCGCGCTCACCGGCCCGCGGCAGGCCCGCCGGATGCCGGATCATCCCCGAGCCTCTTGATACGACCCCCCGCGCCGCCCGTAGGATCGGTCCCCACGACCGCACAACTGCACAACACCCCCACCACGCGCCCCAGTTTCCGCAGTTCCAGCCTGGATGGACACCCTCTCGTGACGGACCCGACCCCCTCGCAGCCCGTGGCTCGCACGGCGGACCTGACCACCTTCGCCGAGAGCCGGACGCTGCCGCACGCGCGCTCCGAGTCCGCACCCGCGGAGCATCCGCCCGTCAGGCCCGTCGCCGGGGAGGGCCTCGGCGGCGGCATCGCGGAGTCCGACAGGCTGCGGTTCGTGGGGTCGGCCACGCGCCGCATCGCGCGCGGCATGGACCTGGACGAGATCGTGCTCGGCCTGTGCCGGTCGTCGGTGCCGACGTTCTCGGACGTCATCCTCGTCTACCTGCGCCACCCGCTGCCGGTCGGCGACGAGCAGCCGGTCACGCCGTGGGTGCTCAAGCTGCGCCGCAGCGACCGCATCCCCGAGCACATGTACCTCGGCGGCGCCCGCCCCGCCGAACGCCCGCCCGCGCTCCCGCCGCTGCTCGGCGAGGCGATGCCGCAGGTCGAGGTCAGGGGGAACGGGCCGCTGGCCGAGGTGCTGCGCGGCGTCAGGCCCGTCTTCACCGACTCGCAGGTGCCGCGCGCCGCGATGCGCGAACTGACCGGCGCCACCGACCTGCCGGAGGGCCGCCGCGTCATCGTCGCGCCGCTGCGCGGCCGGCGGCGGGTGATCGGCGCGGCCGTCTTCCTCCGCACACCCGATCGTGAATCGTTCGAACAGGAGGACCTGCAGGTCGCCGCGCAGCTGGCCACCCACTCCGCGCTCGGCGTGGACAAGGCGGTGCTGTACGGGCGGGAGGCGTCCATCGCCGACGAACTCCAGCGCACCATGCTCCCCGACGACCTGCCGGAGCCGACCGGCGTCCGCCTCGCGAGCCGCTACCTGCCCGCCGCCCAGTCCGCCCGCGTCGGCGGCGACTGGTACGACACGATCCCCCTGCCCGGCAGCCGCGTGGCGCTCGTCGTCGGCGACGTGATGGGCCACTCGACCACGTCCGCCGCCATCATGGGCCAGCTGCGCACGACGGTGCAGACACTCGCCGGGCTCGACCTGCCGCCCCAGGAGGTCCTGCACCACCTGGACGAGCAGGCCCAGCGGCTCGGCACCGACCGGATGGCGACCTGCCTCTACGCCGTCTACGACCCGGTCGCCCACCGCATCAAGGCCGCCAACGCGGGCCACCCGCCGCCCGTCCTCCTCCACGTGGACGGCTCCACCGAGCTGGTGCAGATGCCGCCCAACGCGCCGATCGGCGTCGGCGGCGTGGACTTCGAGACCGTCGAGTTCGACGCCCCGGCGGGCGCCACCCTCGTCCTCTACACGGACGGCCTCGTCGAGTCCCGTACGCGCGACGTCTGGACGGGCGTGGAGCAGCTGCGCGAGAAGCTCGCCGAGATCTCCCGGCTGACCCGCCCCGACGCGGCGCTGCCCCTTGAACCGATGTGCGACGAGATCCTCGACATCGTCGGCCCGGGCGACCGCGACGACGACATCGCCCTGCTGGCCGCCCGCTTCGAGGGCATCGCGCCGGAGGCCAACGCGTTCCTCCGCCTCGACCCGCGCGCCCAGTCGGTCCGCGAGGCGCGCCGCCTCGTCCGCGAGAGCCTGGCCCGCTGGGACCTGCTCGACATCGAGGACACGGTGGAGCTGCTGGTCAGCGAGGTCGTCACCAACGCCGTGCGGTACGCGGAACGGCCCGTCACCGTCCGGCTGCTGCGTACCGACGTGCTGCGCTGCGAGGTGGGCGACGACGTGCCCCAGCTGCCGCGGCTGCGCCAGGCGGGCCCGGCCGACGAGGGCGGCCGCGGCCTCTACCTGGTGCAGCGGCTGGCGCGGAGCTGGGGCGCGACGCGGCTGAGCACCGGCAAGGTCGTCTGGTTCGAGATGGCGACGCCGGCGGCCTGATCAGGTCCCGGCGAGCAGCGCGTCCGGGTCGAGGACGGGCTCGCCGCGCGTCCACCCGCAGGGCGTCAGCCCGTCGCTCTGGAGCGCGTCGAGCACCCGCAGGACCTCCTGCGGGTTCCGGCCGACCGACCCGGCCGTGACCATGGCGAAGCGGATCTCGTCCTGCGGGTCCACGAGGAAGACGGCCCGCTGCGGCAGCCCGTCCGGGCCGAGGACGCCGAGCGCGGCGCACAGTTCGCGCCGTACGTCCGACAGCATCGGGAACGGCAGGTGCCGCAGGTCGGGGTGCTCGCGGCGCCACGCGTGGTGGACGTACTCCGAGTCGAGCGACAGGCCGAGGACCTGGGCGCCCCGGTCGGCGAACTCCTGCGCCATCCCGCCGAAGGCGGCGATCTCGGTCGGGCAGACGAAGGTGAAGTCCATGGGCCAGGCGAAGACGACCTTCCACGCGCCCGCGTGGGTCTTCTCGGTGATCCTGGCGAACTCCTGGCCCGGCTCCAGCGAGACGCAGGCGGGGAGGTCGAACGGGGGGAACGGGTCGCCGACGGTCAGCACGGCGGGGCCTCCTCGGGGCGCGGTGCACGAAAGGTTCGTCGCATACCGTGCCACACCCGTCACGGATCGTCGCCCTCCTGCCGCGCGCGCCGCGGCTCAGGCGGGGGAATCGCCGTCCGGCGCGTCCTGGCGGCGCGGCCGGCCGCGCCGCCGGGCGGGCGAGGTGTCGTCCGGGAGGCGTCCCGCGGCGAGGAGGGCCTGCCGCAGGAGGTAGTCGATCTGCGCGTTGGTGCTGCGCAGCTCGGCCGCCGCCCACCGCGCGAGCGCGTCGTGGACGGCGGGGTCGAGCCGGAGCAGGACCTGCCTGCGCGGGGGCGGCGGCGGTGCGGTCACTGGTACAGCGTCCCGGTGTTCAGCACGGGCTGGGGGGAGCGGTCGCCGCACAGGACGACGAGCAGGTTGGAGACCATGGCGGCCCGGCGTTCCTCGTCCAGCGTGATGTCGTCCATCTCCGCGATGCGCGACACGGCGTCCTCCACCATGCTGCACGCGCCCTCCACGATCGTCTTGCGCGCCGCGACGACCGCGCCCGCCTGCTGGCGCTGGAGCATCGCGGAGGCGATCTCGGGGGCGTACGCGAGGTGCGTGAAGCGCGACTCGATGATCCGCACGCCCGCGGCGGCGACGCGCGCGGTCAGCTCGACGGCCAGCTTGTCGGTGATCTCCTCGGCGTTGCCGCGCAGCGACAGCTCGTCCTCGCCGTGCGCGTCGTACGGGTAGTCGAGCGCGATGTGCCGGACGGCGGACTCGGTCTGGACGCTGACGAACTCGACGAAGTCGTCCACCTCGAACGACGCCTGCGCCGTGTCCTCGACCTGCCAGACGACGACGGCGGCCAGCTCGATCGGGTTGCCGTACGCGTCGTTGACCTTGAGGACGTTGGTCTCGTGGTTGCGGACGCGGGTGGAGATCTTGCCGCGGGTCGTCAGCGGGTTGACCCAGCGCAGGCCGTCCTTGCGGATGGTGCCGGTGTAGCGGCCGAAGAACTGCACGACGCGCGCCTCGCCGGGGGCGACCATGTTCAGCCCCGTCATGAGGACGACGCAGACCAGCGCGAGCAGGATGCCGCCGACGATCAGGGCGGCCCCGGCGGCGGCGGACCCGTCGTCGGCGAGGACGATGCCGTACGCGGCGGCGCCGAGCCCGCCGAGGAGGCCGAGGAAGGTGAGCAGCAGCGCGAGGCCGCCGGGCACGCTGTGCGCGGGGAACTCGCGTACGCCCGGCTCCGGCATCGCCGGTATGTCGGCGCCGTCCGTGGTGGCGCGGGTGGGCTGTGTGGGTGTGCCGTCGGTCATGGGGTCCCCGTTCCGGTCGGTCCGTCACATGTCTGTCTGCTGGACGTCTGCTCCGCCGTATGTCCGGCTGTCCGGTCTAGCAAACTGCTATCACTTTACTCCATAGGGGTGGTCGCGATGTATCGCGAGTCGCTAGGCTGTCGCCCGTGACAGCCGAGAATCCGCCCGCGGTACCGCTGGGCAAAGAACCGCCGCCCCCGCCGGTCCGCGCCTCCGACGCCGAGCGGGACCGGGTGGCCGAGATCCTCGCCCAGGCCCTGGGCGACGGACGCCTGGACGCCGAGGAGCACGCCGAGCGCGTCGACGCCGTCTACGCGGCCAAGACCGTCGCCGAACTGGAGCCGCTGATCCGCGACCTGCCGGAGGGTCAGGCGTTCGCGCCCCCCGCGGCGCGTGCCGCCGGGCCCGCGCCCGAGGTCCGCCCCGCGCCGGGCGGCGCGTCCGCCGGGACGCGCAACGTCGTCGCCGTCCTCAGCGGCTCGACCCGGCACGGGCGCTGGCGCGTCGGCGGCACCATCAACGCGGTGGCCGTCCTCGGTGGCATCGAACTGGACTTCACCGAAGCCCTGTTCGAGCAGCGCCACGTCGTGGTCAACGCGGTCGCGGTCCTGGGCGGCATCGAGATACGGGTGCCGGACAACGTCTCGCTGCGCTGCGAGGGCAGCGGCTTCATGGGCGGCTTCGAGGTCCGCGAGACCGAGGCGGCCGACCCGGACGCGCCCGTGATCGTCGTCAAGGGGTTCGCCGTGATGGGCGGCGTGGAGGCGAAGCCGGTGGACGGCCGGCGCGTCAAGGACCTGCGCAAGGACTGACCGGTACGGCTGATACGGCGGGCCGCGTTGTCGCTCCGTGCATAAGCGTGCGCACAGCGGGTAGGGCTCGGGGGACCGTCACTCGTATGGCCGCATGGTGGGAAGGGCAAGCGCGGCGTCCCCCAGGACGGGTGAGGGTCCACCAGCCAGGAGCGACCCCCGTAGCCGTCGTCAGGAGTTGACCGTGCTGCAATCGTCACCGCCACATGAGTCCCAGTGGTCCCCAGCAGCCCCCGCCCAGCGCAGTCCGAGAGACCTGGGCGGCCCCTGGCACTCGGAGGCCGCGTGCCGGCGCGACGAGGCCGGCCTGTTCTTCGCGCCGTCCCAGGAGCCCACCGCCGCCCGGCTGTCGCGCGAGCAGGCGGCCAAGTCCGTGTGCGCCCGCTGCCCGGTCCTGCTCGAATGCAGGGAGCACGCCCTCCTCCAGCCGGAGCCCTACGGCGTCTGGGGCGGGCTCACGGCGGCCGAGCGCCGCGTCGTGCTCAGCCGCAGGCGCCGCCGGGACACGGCCGCGCCCGGCGGCCGCACGGCCGACATCCCGCGCATCGCGTGAGCGGCCCGCCGCGCGCCGCCTGAGCGAGCCGGACGCCGCCGAGCGGGGCGGCCGCCCCCCACCCACCGCCCGCCCCGCCGGCTCCCCTTCCCGACCCGCCGGGCGACCCGTCAGCCCGCGCGGTCGAAGTCCACGGCGCTGTACGCCCGCAGCTTGCTCAGCCGGTGCGTGGAGTCGATCTGACGGATCGTGCCGGAACGCGACCGCATCACCAGCGACTGCGTCGTCGCCGTCTCGGCGCGGTAGCGCACCCCGCGCAGCAGCTCGCCGTCCGTCACCCCGGTCGCGACGAAGAACACGTTCTCGCCGCCGACCAGGTCGTCCGTGTGCAGCACCCGGTCGAGGTCGTGCCCCGCGTCCAGGGCGGCGCGGCGCTCGGCCTCGTCCTTGGGCCACAGCTTGCCCTGGATCGTGCCGCCCAGACATTTGATCGCGCACGCCGCGATGATGCCCTCGGGCGTGCCGCCGATGCCGAGCAGCAGATCGACGCCGGTGTGGTCGCGCACGCTCATGATGGCCCCGGCGACGTCCCCGTCCGCGATGAACTTGATCCGCGCCCCGCTCTCCCGCACGCGGCGCACCAGGTCGTCGTGGCGCGGCCGGTCGAGGATGACGACGGTCACGTCCTCCGGCGTCCCGCCCTTGGCCTTGGCGACCCGGCGGATGTTCACCTCGGGCGGCGCGTCGATGTCCACGAACTCGGCGGCCTCGGGGCCGGTCGCCAGCTTGTCCATGTAGAAGACCGCGCTGGGGTCGAACATCGCGCCGCGCTCGGCCACCGCCAGCACCGACACGGCGTTCGCCATGCCCTTGGCGGTCAGCGTCGTCCCGTCCACCGGGTCCACGGCCACGTCGCACTCGGGGCCCGTGCCGTCGCCGACGCGTTCGCCGTTGTAGAGCATCGGCGCCTCGTCCTTCTCGCCCTCGCCGATGACCACGACGCCGTTCATCGAGACGGTCGAGACGAGCGCGCGCATCGCGCGGACGGCGGCGCCGTCCGCGCCGTTCTTGTCGCCGCGGCCCACCCAGCGGCCGGACGCCATCGCCCCGGCCTCGGTGACGCGGACGAGTTCGAGCGCGAGGTTGCGGTCGGGCGCCGCGGGGGCGACGTCGAGGGGAGGCGGAAGGTGATCGGGCATCTGAGGACGCGCCTTTCTGCGCCGGGCGGCGCGGGGAGGGTGCTCCGACTCTAACCGCATGCCCTTCAGATGAGCGGGGCAACCGTCGTTTGAGCGAGACCGGGGGTGGGTGCGGGCTCCGGCCCGGCGTGCGCGACGATGGCTGTGTGGCGAGCGAAGTGTCGAGTGAGAGCCCCGCGCCGGACAGCGCGCCGGACGCCGCGGCGGAGACCCCGCCGGAGAGCACGGACGGAACGGCCCCCGCGGCGCCCGGCGGAAGGCCGGGCGGCGGGCGGGCGAACCGCCTGCGCCTGCAGAGCTTCCGCAACATGGTGCTGTCCATGGCGCTCATCTGCGTCGGCGCCTTCGGCTTCTGGCTCGTCATCCCGCACGACGAGTCGCGCGACCCGGTCCGCACCGTCGAGTACGACGTCGCCGCCGCCACCGCCGCCCGCGCCGCCCCCTACGACCTGCTCGTCCCGCGCGGCCTGGACGAGGACTGGCGGGCCACGGCGGTGCGCTACGACCCGCAGGGCGAGTTCGGCGCGACCTGGCGCCTCGGCTTCATGAACCCGTCCGACGAGTACGTCGCCCTCACCCAGGCCGTGCCGGTCGCGGGCAACGAGGACGCGTTCGTGTCCTCCGTCACCGTCGGCGCGACGGCCACCGGCGAGACCGTCGAGGTCGCCGGTGACACGTGGGCGCGCTACGAGGGCGAGAAGTACGACGCGCTGGTCCGCGTCGGCCCCGAGGACACCACGGTCGTGATGGGCACCGCGCCGCTCGACGGCCTCACGGGGCTGACCGAGGCGCTCGCGGCTGAGCCGGGACGGGCCGCCTGACGACGGGACCGGCGGGCGCGTCCCACCGGTCCCGCGCCGCTCACCTCGCGGGACTCACAGGGTTCACAGCACTCACAGGGTTCACAGGAAGCTGACGGCCTCGGCGGCGTCCAGCCTGGGCTGGCGCGGCCGGTAGGCGGTCTCGGCGGGCCGGCCTATGTTGACCAGCACCAGCGACCGCTGCCGCCCGTCGGGGAAGAACTCCTTGTCCACACCGGCGCGGTCGAAGCCGCTCATCGGACCGGCCGCCAGTCCCGCCGCCCGCACGCCGAGCACGAAGTAGCCGATCTGGAGGGACGCGTTCAGCCGCGCGTCCGCCTCGCGCACCCCGGGATCGCCGTACAGGTCCTGCGCCAGCGTCGGGTAGACCGGGAAGAGCGTCGGCAGCTTCTCGTGGAAGCTCAGGTCGGCGGAGAGGATCGCCGTGGCCGGGGCGGGCGCCGTGTGGACGCGGTTGCCCTCGGTCAGGTGCGGCAGCAGCCTCGCCTTCGCCTCGGGACTGCGGATGACCGTCACGCGCAGCGGCGAGATGTTGAACGCCGTCGGCGCGTACTTGATCAGGTCGTAGACCGCCTCCACCTGTTCGTCGGTCACCGGCTCATCGGTGAACGCGCGGGCGGTGTGCGCCTGGTGGAACAGCAGGTCCTGGGCGTCGGTGTCGAGGCTGAGAGCCATCGGGTAGTGCCTTTCGCGATCGCGGCCGACCGGCGGAAATTGACCGGTCAACTTGTTCGGCCGCGATGCTATTCCTCCTCGCCGGCGCCCCGCGCACCGCCCACCGGCTCGGCGCCGTCGCCGCCGTCACCCTCCTCGTCACCGGCCGCCAGCGCCGCGTCCAGCCGCGCCCGCGCGCCCTCCAGCCACTGCCCGCAGATCCGCGCCAGCTCCTCGCCCCGCTCCCAGAGCGCGAGCGATTCCTCCAGCGTCGCGCCGCCCGTCTCCAGCCGGCGCACCACGTCGATCAGCTCGTCGCGCGCCTGCTCGTAGCCCAGCGCCGCGCCGGGACCGGTCCCCGCTTCCGTCATGCCAGCCACCCTATGTCCGGCCCCGCGGGCCACCCGTCGCACCTCACACCCACGCCGCCCTCAGCTCCCTTCCGCCCCGTCCCGCCCGTCCCCGCTCACCGTCACCCGGAACGTCCCGTCCGCCACCCGGGCCCGCAGCCCGTCCCCGGCCGCCACCTCGTCGGGGGACCGCACGGCGGCGCCGTCCTCCCGCTGGAGCACCGCGTACCCCCGCCGCAGCGTCGCCGCGGGGGAGAGCGCCACGACGCGCGCCCTCGTGTGCTCCACGTCCGCCCGCGCGCGGTCCAGCAGATGGCCAAGCGCACGCCGGGAGCGCCCGACGAGATCCGCCAGCTCCGCCCCGCGCCCCTCCACCAGCCCGTACGGCTCGGCCAGCGCCGGACGGCTGCGGATGCCCGCGAGCCCCCGCTCCTCCCGGTCGAGCCGCGCCTCGACGCACCGCCGCGCCCGGTCCCGCAGCTGCCCTATCCGCGTCAGCTCCTCCCGCACGTCGGGCACCACCCGCTTCGCCGCGTCCGTGGGCGTCGAGGCGCGCAGGTCGGCCACCAGGTCAAGCAGCGGCGCGTCCGGCTCGTGCCCGATCGCCGAGACCACCGGCGTCCCGCACGCGGCGACCGCCCGCACCAACTCCTCGTCGGAGAACGGCAGCAGGTCCTCGACGCTGCCACCGCCCCGCGCCACCACGATCACGTCCACCTCGGGATCGGCGTCCAGCTCGCGCACCGCCGCCACGACCTGCGGCACGGCGTGGACGCCCTGCACCGCCACGTTCCGCACCGCGAAGCGGACGGCGGGCCAGCGCAGCCGCGCGTTCTCCAGCACGTCGCGCTCGGCGGCCGACGCGCGGCCCGTCACCAGCCCCACGCAGCCGGGCAGGAACGGCAGCCGCCGCTTCCGGTCGGCGGCGAACAGCCCCTCGGCCGCCAGTTCGCGCTTCAGCCGTTCGAGACGGACCAGCAGCTCGCCCATCCCCACGGCCCGGATCTCCGTCGCCCGCAGCGACAGGTCACCCCGCGCCGCGTACCACGACGGTTTCCCGAAGACGACGACCCGCGCCCCCTCCCGCACCACGTCGGACACCTGGTCGAACACGGCGCGGTAGCACGTCACCCGCAGCGACACGTCCCGCGCCGGGTCGCGCAGCGTCAGGAACACCACCCCCGCCCCCGGACGCCGCGTGAGCTGCGTGATCTGCCCCTCGACCCACACCGCGCCGAGCCGGTCGATCCACCCACCGATGAGCCGCGACACCTCCCCGACCGGGATCGGTGCCTCTGCGGACGTCGTGACAGCCATGCGCGCAACGCTAACGCCCGCCACTGACAACGCGGTCCGTTCCCCGGCCGCCCGCCCGCCCCCGTACGATGAACGCATGGCCGACCCGACCGAGACCAAGCGCCGCGTCCTGCTCGCCGCCCCCCGCGGATACTGCGCGGGAGTGGACCGTGCCGTCATCGCGGTCGAACGCGCGCTGGAGCAGTACGGACCCCCCGTCTACGTCCGCCACGAGATCGTGCACAACAAGTACGTCGTGCGCACCCTCGAACAGAAGGGCGCCGTCTTCGTCGAGGAGACGGCCGAGGTCCCCGAGGGCGAGATCGTCATCTTCTCCGCCCACGGCGTCGCCCCCGAGGTGCACCGCGAGGCGGAACGCGGGCGGCTCGCCACCGTCGACGCGACCTGCCCGCTCGTCACCAAGGTCCACAAGGAGGCCGTCCGGTTCGCCAAGGAGGACTACGACATCCTCCTCATCGGCCACGACGGGCACGAGGAGGTCATCGGCACCAGCGGCGAGGCCCCCGAGCACATCACCCTGGTGGACGGCCCCGGCGACGTGGCAGGTCTTGAGGTCCGCGACCCGGAGAAGGTCGTCTGGCTCTCCCAGACCACGCTGTCGGTGGACGAGACGATGGAGACCGTCGCCGCGCTCAAGGACCGCTTCCCCCAGCTGATCGACCCGCCGAGCGACGACATCTGCTACGCCACGCAGAACCGGCAGACCGCCATCAAGCAGGTCGCGGCGGACGCGGAACTCGTCCTCGTCGTCGGCTCGAAGAACTCCTCCAACTCCGCCCGCATGGTCGAGGTCGCCCTCGGCGCGGGCGCGGACGCCGCGTACCTCGTGGACGGCGCCGAGGAGATCGACGAGGCCTGGCTCGACGGCGTGACGACGGTCGGCCTGTCCTCCGGCGCGTCCGTGCCCGAGGTGCTGGTGGACGGCGTGCTGGAGTGGCTGTCGGCGCGGGGCTACGCGGACGTGCAGATCGTGCAGCCGATGCAGGAGCACATCCAGTTCTCGCTGCCGAAGGAACTGCGCCGCGACCTGCGCGCCGAGGCCGCCGCCGCCAAGGCCGCCGCCCGCTGAGCCGCCGCGCTCAGACCCGGCGCCCCTCGGCCGCCCGGCGGCGGTCGCGCAGCCTGCGGCCGAGGAGCAGCAGCAGCTTGCGGACGAGGGCGATCGCCCCGGCCACGGCCGTGCCCGCGAAGACCCACGGCGCCTGGAGCGCCAGCTGCGTGACGGCGTCGAGCGGGCCGCCCGTGGTGAACAGCCCCGCCGCGAACGCGATCGGCGCCGCCACCGGCGCGAACACGAGGTCGGCGGGCCGCACCCACACCGCCGCGGCGGTCCCCGTCACGACGAACAGCACGCCGTAGAGCGTCGGGACCCCGCCCAGCAGCTCGCAGAACCACGCCGACCCCACCATCGCCAGGGTGGTCAGCACGCCGCAGCCCAGGCCGGTCAGCCGGGGACGCGGGAGCCTGCGGGTGGGCCGGCCCGGCTGGGGCCTGGCTCGTACGGCGCCGGCCGGCCGGGGCACCCGTGTCCGCACCCGGGCCGCGGCATTCGTGTGCCGAGGGTGATGAGCTGTGTGCGTAGAGTGTTCCACGGGGTCAAGGTAAGCCGCCGGGCCCCGGGTGGGGGGTGATGGACACGCGTGCGCGCCGTATGACTGTCCTCCTGGCTGCCCGTCGGACGGTACGCACGGCCGCCAGGCCGCCGCCCCGGCAGGCGCCCGTAGACTGGGTCCTCGGCCCTTCCGCCGTCCGGCGGACCCACGACCTCGCTCCGGGAAGTCTCACGTGTCGCTCACGATCGGTATCGTCGGCCTGCCGAATGTCGGCAAGTCCACGCTGTTCAACGCCCTGACCAAGAACGACGTGCTGGCGGCCAACTACCCGTTCGCCACGATCGAGCCGAACATCGGTGTCGTCGGCGTCCCCGACCCGCGGCTGGCGCGGCTCGCCGAGGTGTTCGGATCCGAGCGGATCGTCCCGGCGCACGTCGACTTCGTCGACATCGCGGGCATCGTGCGCGGCGCCAGCGAGGGCGAGGGCCTGGGCAACAAGTTCCTGCACCACATCCGCGAGTCGGACGCGATCTGCCAGGTCATCCGCGCGTTCAAGGACGAGAACGTCGTGCACGTGGACGGCAAGGTCTCCCCGAAGAGCGACATCGAGACCATCGACACCGAGCTGATCCTGGCCGACCTCCAGACCATCGAGAAGGTCCTCCCGCGCCTCCAGAAGGAGGCCCGGGTGAAGAAGGACCGGCAGCCGCAGGTCAAGGCCGTCGAGGAGGCCCAGGCGATCCTGGAGGAGGGCCGCACGCTCTTCGCCGCCGGCATCGCTCAGGGCACCGAGCGCGCCGAGCCGCTGCACGAGCTGCACCTGCTGACGGTCAAGCCGTTCCTCTACGTCTTCAACGTGGACGAGGACGAGCTGACCGACGACGCCTTCAAGGCCGAGCAGGCCGCCCTCGTCGCCCCGGCCGAGGCCATCTTCCTCAACGCCAAGCTGGAGGCCGACCTCGCCGAACTGGACGAGGACGAGGCGCTCGAACTGCTCGCCACCGTCGGCCAGACCGAACCCGGCCTCGCCACCCTCGCCCACGCGGGCTTCCGCACCCTCGGCCTCCAGACCTACCTGACGGCTGGCCCGAAGGAGACGCGCGCCTGGACCATCAAGCAGGGCGCCACCGCCCCCGAGGCCGCCGGGGTCATCCACACCGACTTCCAGAAGGGCTTCATCAAGGCGGAGGTCATCTCCTTCACCGACCTGATCGAAGCCGGCTCCACCACCGAAGCCCGCGCCCGCGGCAAGGCCCGCATGGAGGGCAAGGACTACGTGATGCGCGACGGCGACGTGGTGGAGTTCCGCTTCAACAACTGAACTCCACCACGTCGCTGATGTGGTGGAGTTCAGCCCGAGGATACAAGTGAGTGATGAGGCCAGGACGACCTCGTTCCGGCCTCATCAGTCATGCCTGCCATCTTTGATGGTGCACGAAAGGTCCAAGCCGTCCTCCCGGGGCCTGCGTCACTGCCAGCGGCGGGGCGCCTGCCGGGAGCGACTACGAGCGGCTGGTGCGCCTCGCCGTCAGCACGAGCCGTGACGCGAACTCATCCGATCAGTCCCGCCGGCCCACGCTTCTCGTAGCATATGAGACGTTCAAACGCGCGGTCGTGACTGGGGGCAGGGATGAGTAAGAGCGGGCAGGCAATGCCGCTGGAAGTCCGGCATGTTCGCGATGCGTTGAAGCGCGAGTTCGATCCGTTGATCTCGCTGGCTGACTACGAGAAACGTCAGCCGTTGGAACGTGAGAACGCCTTCAACTCGCGTGCGTTGTCCGCTAGGGCGGCTCGCATGCTCACGGACTGCACGTCCGAGGAAGCAGCCGAGTCGGTGATCGACGGCCGGGACGACTTCGGTATCGACGCCGTCGCCTTCTCCGCCTCCGCTCCTGAACTGTGGCTGATCCAGGCCAAATGGAGCGACAAAGGCAAGGCCGGCTTCGACACGAGTGCCGCACACAAGCTGGTGCACGGCCTGAAGAAGCTCGACAACCGGGACTTCGATCAGTTCAACGAAAGGTTCCGCCGTCTCGCTGACCGTGTGCGGTCAGTTCTTGACGTGCCTACCTGCAAGGTGGTCCTAGTCATCGCTGTCATGGGCGAAGGACACCTGTCTACGGAGACCGAGGCCATACTCGTTGAAGCGGCTGAGGAGTTCGGCGGCTACACGCGCTCTATCGAGCACCGAGTGTTGAACCAGACGGACTTCCACCGTGCCGTCCGCGAGGACCTCACCCCCGAACCGATCACCCTCACCGCCACCATGACTCAGGGCTGGCATTCCCGGGAAACCCCATTTCAGGCATATTCGGGGCTGGTGGCGGCCGACGAACTTGCTCAGTGGTACGCCGACAATGGGGAGCGGTTGTATGACCGCAACGTCCGCAGATCGCTGGGTCTGACCGGAGTCAACCAGACGCTCGTCGAGAGTCTGATTCGGGATCCGCAGGGCTTCTGGTACCGCCATAACGGCATCACGGTGCAGTGCGACAGGATCGAACCGCATTTCTTCGCGAAGCAGAAACCCAGTGAGCCCGTGAAGCTGGTCCTCGAAAACGCAAGCGTCGTCAACGGTGCGCAGACCGTCAGTTCTGCCCACCGGGCGTTCCAGCAGAACGAAGAAGCGGTGGGAGAGGCGTACGTCACCGTCCGGATCATCTCAGTTTCCGGTGCCCCGGAGGGGTTCGCAGGCGAGATCACCGAGGCGACCAACACGCAGAACCACATGGAGCGGTCGGACTTCATCGCGATCAAGCCAGTACAGAGTCTGATCCGTGAGGACTTCCGACTCTCTCTTGACAAGGACTACGTATTCAAGCGCGGTGAGATCGAGCCGTCGCCGGCGTTCGGATGCTCGGTCCGCGAGGCCGCCACCGCCCTTGCCTGCGCGCACCCGGACCCGGCCCTGGCGGTCCGGGTGAAGGGCTCAGCCGACGCGCTCTGGGAGGACGGTCCTGGAGGCATCTACACCCGGCTGTTCGGGCGCAGGCCGAGCGCTTATCAGATCTGGCGTAGCGTCCTACTCATGCGGCGGGTGCGGGAATCCTTGCACGAGGTCCGCTCCACGCTCACCGGACGGGCGGGTTCGATCGCTGACAGTGGTGCTCTGCTGGTGGCGCACATGGTCGCCCAGCAGGTCGGCTCAGAGGGAATCGACGAACCGGACTCAGGTTGGGAGTCCTCTCTGGAGGACGTGCCGGCGCGGGTCGGCGCAACGCTTGCCCAGCTTATTCCGCTGGTAAATCACCTTTTTGGTGGCGGAAGTTACATCACCAGTACCTTTGCCAGCGAGGAACGCTCCCGAAAACTGGTCGCCGCCGTCCTTCAAGCGCTCTCCGATGGTACGGATGCCGGAGACCTCGCTGCGTACCAGCAGCGGGACGACTCGAAGCCGCCTAGGCGCCCCAATACCGTGACCCTGCTCATCGACCATGACCGTATTCCAGCCGGTACCAGACTGATGTACCGCCCCAGCGCGACGGAGGAGCAGGCCATCGGAGACTGGCTGAACGCTGACCCGCGCCGGGCCTACGCGACCTGGGTCAACGACCGGCGCAAGCCGTTGCTCTGGGAGGCTGACGGGAGCCGTTACTCGCCAAGCGGCCTGGTCACGCATATCTGGCAGCAGGCCGAGTGGCGCGAGGCATGGAGCGCGGTCCAGGGGCCAAAACAGTGGGGTTTGCTGGGCGAGGATGGAACGCTTGTTGACCTTGCAGAGCAGCTCTGGCAGCAGCTCCTGACGGAGTCCTTGCCCGAGGAGGAACAGTCCGAGTCGCTCCAGTAAGGGCAGCTTCCGGCAACGCCCGACACAGTGACGCGTGTCGGCGAACCAGCTCCGCCTCGGTCTCCTCACGATTCGGCATCTGGTGGGCGAGGCGCTAGCGCGGAGCGCGCGGCGCTCCGCGCTAGCCTCGGTGACTTCGATGCGCAAAGTGCACGGCCTCAACGTGAATCGGAAGTCGAAGTCCCGTCCGACGACGCGTGAGCTGATCTGCGCGGCCGAACCCCCCTTGTCCCCGATGCCGAACCTTTCCAGGATGAGGACTTTCAGGCCCCCTCTGCGAACCGGGGCCGAGCCGTGTGCCGCGAGATGCGCGGCATCGTCTCGCCTGGTGAACGACGGAGCAGCTTCATGTCGCGGCCCTCGACCCAGGCGTTCCAGGACTTGAGGTAGTAGAGCAGGTGCTCTCGCGAGTCGTCGCGCCTGCGGTGGGTCTTCCCGGCCGCCAGGTTCAGCAGCGTATTGCGCAGAGTCAGCCGCGGGTCACCGATGCGCAGCCCCGCACGGGTGACCAGGGCCTTGTGCCAGGGGAGCTGATCGAGCTCGGGACGGGCGTCGGTGGTCGCGTACCAGCCGACCGCGGCGGCCGTCACGGTGATGCGGAAAGCCTTGTTCATCGGGATCGCCGCCCGGACAGCGTCCCGCATGCAGGGGTGCTGGTCGAGGACGGTGAGCAGTAGATCGTTACTGACGGCGGCGCTCTGCCCGCTCCACGCGGAGTCCGGGGCGGTCAGAAAGAGGTGCAGACCGCGCAGAGCGGCGGCCAGGTGGGTGCTGTGCTCCTCGCCCGCCAGGGCCAAGGCGTCGCGTCCGCTCCGCTTGCGGCCGGTGTCCATCACTGTGAACGCGGACTGCGCCACCCCGCGTGTCACCACGCACTGCACGGGGATGCCCGCCTTCGCGACCGCCTCCAACCGGTGCTGGCCGTCGATCAGTGCCCCGTGGTCGTCGAAGGCGATGCCCTGGTGGGTGAGCTGCCACTCGCCGCGCTCGATCTGCTGGGTGAGCTGCTGGACGAACGCTTTGCTCAGCGGGCGGTTCCTGGTGTTGAACAGCAACCACTCGCGAGCCAGCTCGGGCGTGATCACTTCTACGTTGCTCTACATGGCGTCCCCTCCATTGCCATCACCGGCAGCACCCGTCGATAGCAACGATGAGAGCATCGCCTGAAAGCATTGTCAAACATTGTTCTGCCGTGCTGTACTGTTCGTGCGTGTTCGATGAAGACGAAGGGGGCTGCTGATGGCCGCACAGACCACGGTGAGTACCTCCGACATCGCCCGTATCGCGGACGTCGGCCGCGCGACCGTGACCAACTGGCGGCGCCGCCACTCCGACTTCCCCGCTCCCACGGGCGGTACGGAATCACGTCCCACGTTCACGCTGGAGGATGTGGAGGGGTGGCTGGCCGAGCATGGCCGCCTCCCGCAGTTCACCGAGCAGCAGCAGTTGTGGCGTGAGCTGCTGCGAGAGGCCGAGGGGTCGGGGCTGACTGAAGCGATGGCCCGGGCCGCGCTCTTCCTCGCCTTCCTGGAACGCGAAGGTCACACCTCACGGGAAACGCGTTACCTTCACTACGCCGAAGGGCCGGACCTGGACGACGAGAGTCTCGGTGACGGCATGCTCGACGAGATCGGCAGAGCACTTCAGGACATGCCTGAGCCGCTCGCCCTGCTGCGTTCCGCGTCGCTGATGCGTGAGCTCGCGGCTGCCGCGACACGGCAGACGCCGGACGAGGTCCTGTCGGACATGCTCGACCGCTACGCGAGCGAGTCGCGAAGGCGCGGGCCGGGGACCCCGGCGGCGGTGGCCCACTTCATGGCGACACTGGCCAAGGCCGCCTCGCCGGACGGCGCGCTGAGCGCCGTACTCGACCCGGCATGCGGGACGGGGGACCTGCTGGAGGCGGCCCGGATCCAGGGGGCCACGCAGCTTGACGGCCAGGACCGGGAGCTGCCTTTGGCCCAGCTGGCCGCGTCCCGGCTCTCACTCCGGCTGGGCGGGAAAGGGTACTGCTCTGTCGATGCCGAGGACGCTCTCGCCCGATCCCGGCATATGGGTGGGGAGTTCGACGCGGTCCTGTGCAATCCCCCGTACAACGAACGTGACTGGGGCGCGGACGAGTTGGCGTACGACTCCCGCTGGGAGTACGGCCTGCCGTCCCGGTCCGAGTCCGAGCTCGCCTGGGTGCAGCACAGCCTGTCGCGGGTGCGGCCGGGTGGTGTGGTGGTCATGCTGCTGCCGCCGTCCGTCGCCTCCCGGAGTTCTGGGCGGCGGATCCGGGCGGCGCTCGTACGGCACGGCGCGCTGCGGGCTGTGTTGGCACTGCCTGCCGGGGCCGCTCCGCCGGCGCACATCGGGCTGCATCTGTGGGTGCTGCGGAGGCCGGGCGGGGGCAATGGCGCAGAGGCCAGCCATGTGCTGTTCATGAACTGCAAGTCGTTGCCGGACATGAACAGTCGTGGCGGGCGTCCCTCCGTCATCTACCGAAAGCTGCTTGCAGCGCCTGAGAAGTGTCTTGCCATGCCAGGCGTGTACCGTGCCGTCCCAATCACGGATCTGCTCGACGACACAGTTGACCTCACGCCCGCGCCACGACTCGCGGGGGAGCGCGGCATGCCGCAGGTAGACGACCTCCGCCGTACCCTGAGCGGCCGTCGCGACAGCCTCGGCTCCGTGCTGTCGCAGGCATCGGCACTCGCCCCGAGCGACGATTGGGGCGTCTCCCGGACGGGCGGGCCATGGACGATGGCCCCGCTCGCCGATCTGATCCGTACGGGGGCGCTGACTCTGCTCAGGCCCAAGGCGAAGGGCGGCAACGGGGATTCGGATGGCGACGATCCCGTCCTCACGGCTGCGGATGTGAACGAGGGGCGCTCCCCGTCCGGGCGCGGTCCGGCAGGGGATGAGGACGCGGTGCGGATCATGGTCGGGGACGTGATCATCCCCGGGACCCTGCTGTCCGCGGACAGGACCGCCGCGCGGGTTGCGGACGACACCGACGCGGGCGCGCTGCTCGGCAGGAACCTGCACCTGCTGCGCCCGGACGAGGCGCGGCTCGACCCGTGGTTCCTCGCCGGCTTCCTCGCCGACCCGGCCAACGTGCAGCGGGCGAGCCAAGGGACGTCCATCGTTCGGGTGGACGCGCGCAGACTTCAAGTGCCTTTGCTGTCGCTGGAGGAGCAGCGGACATACGGAGCAGCGTTCCGGCGGCTGCACACCTTTGTGACGGCTATGCGCCGGGCTGCACTCCAGGGCGAGGAGACGGCCGGGCAGCTACGGGCCGCACTCACGGCAGGTGCTCTGCGACCGCCGCCACCGGCCTGAACTCATGCGAATCAGCCCGCACACACGACACACTGACCTTGTACGTACCGCACTGAAGCATTCGCCGCCCCGGCGGCCCGGAAGGACAACGGTGGAGCAGGACCACAGCAGGCACTCGGAGATGATCAACTTCATCTGGAAGGTCGCTGATTTGCTGCGCGGTGACTTCCGAGCACATGACTACGGGAAGATCATTCTTCCGTTCACCGTGCTGCGTCGACTGGACTGTGTGCTGGAGCCGACGAAGGCCGCTGTGTTGGCACAGGTTGCGGAGATGGAGGAGCGGGGTCGCCCGCTGGCCTATCGGGAGATGAAGCTCCGCGAGGTCGCGGGGCACGGGTTCTACAACACCAGTGAGCTCACCTTCAAGCTGATCGCCAAGGATCATTCACAGGCGCAGACGCTGCTGAAGTCTTACTACAGTGCCTTCTCCGAAAACGCCCGGGAGATCCTCGACCGCTACAACTTCGAGAAGCACATCTCCGATCTGCAGGAGAAAGGGCTGCTCTACCAGGTGGTCGGCGAATTCGCCAAGATCGATCTGCGGCTGCCGAAGGAGCCGCACGACAAGGACGGCATCGACAACCATCAGATGGGCTACATCTTCGAGGAGCTCATCCGGAAGTTCTCCGAAGACAACCCCGCAGGTGAGCACTTCACACCGCGCGAGGTGGTCCGGCTGATGGTGAACCTGCTGCTGGCCCCGGACGAAGGGGAGGGCAAGACCAGGACGGTCCTTGACCCGGCCTGCGGGACGGGCGGCATCCTCAGCGAGACCGAGGAGCACATCAAGCGCAAGGCCCCGCAAACGACTGTCGGGCTGTACGGGCAGGAGCTGAACTCCGAGTCGCACGCCATCTGTCAGTCCGACCTGCTGATCAAGGGGCAGGAACCGGACAACATCAAGTACGGAAACTCTTTCACCCAGGATGGCCACAAGAAGCAGAAGTTCGACTATTTGGTCGCGAACCCGCCCTTCGGAGTGGAATGGAAGAAAGTCAAGCAGGATGTGGAGCGGTTCGCTAGAAACGGGGATCGTTTCCACGCGGGACTGCCGAGGATCAGTGACGGCTCCTTCCTCTTCCTCCAGCACATGATCTCGAAGATGAAGCCTGCGCGTCCTGACGGGAAGGGCGGCTTCGAGGGCGGAAGCCGTATCGCGATCGTCTTCAACGGGTCGCCGCTGTTCAGCGGTGGGGCGGGCTCCGGCGAGTCCGACATCCGGCGGTGGATCCTGGAGGAAGAGGACCTGCTGGAGGCCATCGTGGCTCTGCCGGACCAGCTCTTCTACAACACCGGAATCTCCACCTACTTCTGGATCCTGTCGAACAGGAAGCACCGGAGCCTTAAGGACAAGGTCATTCTGCTGGACGCGCGAGGCCAGTGGACGAAGATGCGAAAGTCGCTTGGGGACAAGCGCAAGGTCATCTCCGATGCTCAGATCGCGGCGGTGACGGACATGTACACGGAGGCGGTGGCTGCGGCGGCCGACCCTGAACAGCCGCTGCCGGAGAACGCGAAGATCTTCGACACGAAGGAGTTCGGCTACCAACGCATCACCGTGGAGCGGCCGTTGAAGCTGCGCTTCGAGGTGACGGAGGAGACGCTGCCCGCGCTCCGGGCTTCGGCTGCGATCGACAAAGCAGTTGACGCCGGGGCGTTCGCAGATGCATTGAAGTCGCTGGTGGGTGAGCGATGGGCGACGAAAGCGGAAGCGTGGGACGCGATCCGTGAGGCCATGGTGTCGGCGGGACTGATGATGCCGACGGGCAAGCCGTTCCAGAAGGCGCTACGAGATGTGGTGGGGGTGCGCGACCCCGAGGGTGAGGAGCAGTACCTCAAGAAGGGCGACCCACACCCAGAACCGGACCCTGACCTCCGCGACAACGAGAACGTGCCGCTGGAGGAGAACATCGACGCGTATATGAAGCGCGAGGTGTTGCCGCATGTACCGGACGCGTGGGTGGACCACGAAAAGACGAAGATCGGCTACGAGATTCCGTTCACGCGGCAGTTCTATGTGTATGAGCCGCCGAGGCCGCTGGAATTGATCGACGCGGAATTGACGTCGCTGGAGGCCGAGATTCAGTGGCTGCTCGGGGAGGTGACGAAGTGAAGGGGGCCTTCGGGAGAATTCCTAAGCATTGGCAGTTGACTCGTGTGGACCGGGTCGCTTCGGTCAATGCCCGCATTGGGTGGAAGGCGCTTACGGCCGCCGAGTACCAGGAAGACGGCTACGCCTTTCTGGCCACGCCCAACATTAAGTCTGCCGAGATCGACTTCGAGAACGTCAACTTCATCTCCGAGTTCCGGTACGAGGAGTCGCCGGACCTGAAGCTCGCCACCGGGGACGTGCTATTGGCCAAAGATGGCAACACTCTCGGCATTGTAAATATCGTTCGCGACCTTCCTCGTCCTGCCACTGTCAATGGATCTATTGCAGTTCTCCGCGCTCGCGATGTCGACCCCAATTTTCTGCGATATGTAATCGCGAGTGATATCACACAGAGTGCTATTTCTGCTGTCAAGGACGGTATGGGTGTGCCGCACTTGTTTCAGCGTGATATTAATCGGCTTGCCGTTCCGCTTCCGTCCGCCGAGGAACAGCGACGGATCTCTAGATTCCTTGATGTGCAGATTGGTCACATTGACGACGTGATCGCGAAGCGGACCCGCCAACTTGCGCTCCTCGGTGAGCGAGAGCTTTCCGCAGTTTTCCATGCGGTTCGCGGGGCTAGTCAGTCCGGGCAACGGAAGGGGAGTGGGCTCGCCTGGATGGGGTCAGTCCCCGAAGCTTGGGCAGTTGCGGCAGTTTCGCACCACTACGAGGTGCTACTGGGGAAGATGCTGAACCAGGAGCGAGTGGAGGGAGAGTATCTGCGGCCGTATCTAAGAAATACGAACGTTCAGTGGGACCGCATTGCGACGCATGACTTGTTGCGAATGAACTTCCCACCTAGCGAAAGGTCTCGCTATGAAGTGCGGGCTGGGGATCTTCTAATCTGTGAGGGTGGAGAGCCGGGGCGTTCCGCTATTTGGCGGGGCGAGGTAGGTGAAATCTACTATCAGAAGGCATTGCATCGGGCGCGCCCAAGGGGTGAAAGCTCAGCCCGTTGGCTTTACTATTGCATGCGTGCGGCTACCGCACTCAATGTCTTCGCAGTGGAAGGGAACACTACTACTATCGCGCACCTCACCGGAGAACAGCTGCGCGTTCTACGATTCCCGTTCCCGCCTCGCGAGGTTCAAGATCAAATTACCTCCGAGCTGGATGAAGAGGTTAGATTGCTGCGTGACCTTGCGAACAGAGTGGGGGAGCAGTTGGATCTGCTCGCTGAGCGCCGGAGCGCCTTGATCACCGCCGCCGTAACCGGTCAAATCGACGTGACAACCGCACGGGGGGTGCGAGTTCCATGACTCACAGCAATCCGTTCAGCAACAAAGGCCCGAAAGGGCCCCAGCACAAGGTCCACCACGAAGAGGCGTTCCGCGTCGCGATCATGAACTGGCTCCTCGCCCACGGCTGGAAGATGGGCCTCAACTCCGACTACCGCCGCGACCTCGCCCTCGACACCGCACAGGTCTTTGCGTTCATTGGTGCCACCCAGAACAAGGCCTGGCTGAACTATGCGGGCTACTACGACAACGACCCCGACACCGCCCAGCGCGCGTTCGCCGAGCACCTCGCCCGGTGGATCGACAAGCGGGGCACCCTCCAGACCCTCCGCCAGGGGGTCAAGGCGCATGGCATCCACTTCGACCTCGCCTACTTCAAGCCGTCACAGACGATCGACCCCGGCGCCCTCAGCTCGTACAGCAAGAACCGGCTCACCGTCGTCCGCGATCTCATCTACGCCACCCGCCGTGCGCCGGACGGCGCGACCAGCAAGGACGAGGGCAACAAGCCTGACCTCACCCTCTTTGTCAACGGCATCCCCGTAGCCACGGCCGAGTTGAAGAATCCGCTTACCGGCACCGGTACCGCCGAAGCCATGCACCAGTACCGGGCCACCCGGGACCATCGGGAGCTGCTCTTCGCCAAGCGCGCCCTCGCGCACTTCGCGGTCGATCCGGACGCTGTGTTCCTCACTACCCAGTTGAAGGGCAGGGACACCGTCTTTCTGCCTTTCAACACCGGTTCCGACGGTCCCGGAAACCGCGGCGGTGCCGGAAACCCGGCGATCCCTGACGCGGCTCGCGCCGGCACGTATCGGACCTCGTACCTCTGGGAACAGATCTGGCACCCGGACACTTGGCTGGATTTGCTGGAGCGGTACGTTCACCAGAGCATGGAGAGGAAGGACGACGGCAGCACCGTCAAGAAGCTGATCTTTCCGCGCTTCCATCAGTGGCATGCCGTCAGGGAGTTGACCGCACACGCCGCGCGGAACGGAGCGGGGCACAACTACCTGGTCATGCACTCCGCCGGGTCCGGCAAGTCGAACACCATCGCCTGGCTCGCCCACCGGCTCTCCGACTTGCATGACGCAAGCCACGAGTCGGTCTTCGACAAGGTGCTGGTGATCACGGACCGCACGGTCCTGGACGATCAGCTGCAAGAAACCATAGGCGACTTCCAGCAGACCAATGGCCTGGTCCTCGGAATCGGAGGCAAAGGCGGCTCGAAGTCGTCGCAGCTGGCGGATGCGCTTGCCCAGGAGACGGCGAAGATCCTCATCGTCACCCTCCAGACCTTCCCAGCACTGCTCGCCTACCTTCGCAAGTCGCCGGTCGAGATACGAGGCAGTCGCTTCGCGATCATCGTCGACGAAGCGCACTCCTCCCAGTCGGGCGAAGCCGCCACCGACGTCAAGAAGGCGCTGCGCGATCTCGGCCTCGACGCCGACGACGAAGAGACCGGAGCCATGGAGGCCGA
This sequence comes from Streptomyces sp. NPDC049879, assembly GCF_044461265.1. Lineage (NCBI taxonomy): Bacteria > Bacillati > Actinomycetota > Actinomycetes > Kitasatosporales > Streptomycetaceae > Streptomyces > Streptomyces sp. NPDC049879. The sequence continues at coordinate 130,776 of NZ_JBITKT010000001.1, forward strand.
GGAAGAAGCGTTGGAGCCCACCACCGACGAACGTCTCGCTGCGTCCGCCCGTGCTCGCGGACAGAGCGCGAACCTCTCCTACTTCGCGTTCACCGCCACACCCAAGCACAAGACGCTGAAGCTCTTCGGCACCAAAAACCCGCTCACCGGCCTCTACGAGCCCTTCCACACCTATTCCATGCGGCAGGCGATCGAAGAGAAGTTCATCCTTGATCCGCTGTGCCAGTACGTGAGGTATGAGACGTACTGGCAGATGGTCAATGAGGACCCGCATGAGGCGGACCGCGAGGTCGACAAGAAGAAGGCCAACGCGTTGCTCGCCCTGACCGCGCACAGCCACACCACGACCGCCGTGCAGCGGGCCAGGGTGATCGCGGAGCATTTCATGGTACACACCCGCAGGCGGCTGGGAGGGCGGGCCAAGGCCATGGTGGTGTGCCGATCGCGGTACGGCGCGCTCCAGCTGTACCGACAGATCGTCAAGTACTTCGACGACAACGGCTATCCGGACCCCGGGGTACTCGTCGCCTTCTCCGGCTCTCTCAAGGAGGGAGAGGAGGAGGTCACCGAGGCGAAACTCAACGGCTTCTCGGAGGGCGAGCTGCGCAAGAGGTTCGCGTACACCGCGGCCGACGACAAGAAAGGCACATCAGCCGGGCGGCAGCGCGAGTACCGGATCCTGGTGGTCGCGGACAAGTACCAGACGGGCTTCGACCAGCCGTTGCTGACCACGATGTACGTCGACAAGAAGCTGAAGGGCGTAGCCGCCGTACAGACGCTCTCCCGCCTCAACCGCACACACCCGCTCAAGGAGCAGCAGGATCTGTGCGTCCTGGACTTCGCGAACGACCCGCACGTCATCCAGAGCGAGTTTCGACCGTTCTTCGAAGAAGCCCAGACCATGCCCACCGACCCCAACCTGGTCTACGACGCGCAGCATCAAGTCATGGATCCGCCGATCCTGCTCGTCGGCGAGATGCAGGCGTTCGTGGCCGACTACCTCAGGGCTCAGGAGGCGGCGGCCGGTGACGACACCCGCTGGGAGAAGCTGCACGCGGAGCTCTACCGGCACACCGACCCCGCCCGCGACAGGTTCATCGCGCTCAGGGACAGCGAAGTGCGTGCCGAGCACGAAAGCGCTGAGCAGTTCCGGGCCGACCTCGCCGACTATGTGCGCAAGTACAGCTTCCTCGCGCAGATCGTGCCGTACATCGACATTGATCTGGAGCGCCTGCACCTCTTCGGGCAGCATCTGCTGCGCAGGCTGCCCCCGCGCGAGGCGGGCGGGGTGGACATCGGGGAAACCCGGCTCGAGGCCGTGCGTCTGGAGAGGGTCGGGGAGGTCAATGTGAGCCTGACTCCCGAGGGCGCGATCGAACTGAAGGGCTTCGGTAGTGGTGCCGGAGGTGCCGCGGAGCCCGAGAAGTCGCCGCTGGCCGAGGTGATCGACCGGTTTAACGAGCGGTTCGGTACGGACTTCACCGAGGAGGACTTCATCGTGCCGCTGCGGGCGGTGATGGCCGACGAAAAGGTCCGGCGATCCGCCTCGCAGGACGACGAGGACGGATTCAAACACGTCATCGACCCGGTGTTGGACGCCGAGATGATGAAGCACATCGACTCCGTTCGCGAGTTGGGGGACCACTACTTCCACGCCGACCGCGATCACCGGGAGTCGATTAAGCGTGACCTGCGGCGGCACGCCTTCCGCATGCTGCGCCGCGAGCTGGGCATGGACGACGCGGCCTGAACCCACCGCGGGCAGCGCGGGCCGTCCACGGCAACTCCCCGTAACCGTGGACGGTTCACGGCGACACGCGCCACACTGGGCACACATGATTACGGGGCACGGGGAGGACAGCGCAGGTGGCGCCAGAAGTACGAGTCATCGCCGAACGCTATGAACTGCGGACCAGGATCAGTACCGGGGGGATGGGACAGGTCTGGCTCGGCTACGACCCAATCCTGAACCGGGACGTGGCGGTCAAACTCATCCGCCGGGACCTGACCACGCCGGGCCCAGACGCGGAAGAGCTGGCCGAGCGCTTCAAGCGGGAAGCGCGGGTCACAGCCAAGTTCGACCACCCCGGGGTGCCCGCGGTCCATGACGCGGTGCTCGACCGGGCGGCGGACGGCGTCTACATGGTGATGCAGCTGGTGCGCGGCGCGCTGCTCACCGACATCCTCGCCAGGCCCGGTGTGCTGCCGGTCAGCTGGGCGGTTTCCGTCGCCGCGCAGGTCTGCTCGGTGCTCTCGTACGCGCACGCCGTGCCCGTCGTCCACCGCGACCTGAAGCCGGACAACATCATGGTCGCCGGGGACGGCACCGTGAAGGTTCTCGACTTCGGGGTCGCCGCTGTGCTCGGAACCGATGTCACCAAGCTGACGTCCACCGGGCACATCATTGGCACCCGCCGCTACATGTCGCCCGAGCAGATCCAGGCGGCCGCGGTCAGCCCCCGCAGTGATCTCTATGCGCTGGGCTGCATCCTTCATGAACTGCTCGCCGGGAAGCCGCCGTTCACGGCCGAGGCGGAGTTCCAGCTGATGGAGGACCACATGTACCGGGCGCCAGCCCCGCTGTGCGGGCTGCGCGCCGAGGTGGCCCCGGCGCTGGAGCGGCTGGTCCTGGATCTGCTGGCCAAGGTGCCCCATCAGCGGCCTGACTCAGCCCAGGATGTCTACGACCGTCTGGTGCCTTTCCTCCCCGCACCCGACTCCGAGCGGACCACCGAGCAGCGGGGGCAGGGAGTCACTGACCCCACGGGCCCTTACCGCCGTCCGCTCGCGCCCCGCCCCCGCCCGGCCGAGAAGGCCGTGTACACGCCGACCGCTGGGGACTCGCCACTGCGGCCAGCCGCCCCTGCCGTACCGGATGAGGAACTGCAGCAGGCCCGCGGCCACGCAGCGGCGCTCGTCGAGGAGGAGCGGTTCTCCCAGGCATCCGGAATGCTGGAGGACGTCCTGGCCCGCGCTGCTGCGGTGCGTAGCGCTTCCGAACCGCTGATGGTCGGCCTCCGTCTTGTCCACGCGCTCGCGCTCTTCTGTGACGATGACTACGGACGAGCACTACCGGAGTACGAAGCACTCGTTGAGGTACTGGATGCCGCAGGTCCTGCCCGTGGCGAAGATGCCCTTTACTGCCGCAGGCAGGCCGCCTTCTGTCGGATGGAGCTCGGCGACAGCGAAGGTGCGCTGATCGAGTTCGAGGCCGTACTGGGGCAGATGAGGCAGGAGCTGCCGGACAACGACGTGGACGTCCTTGAGGTACGCAGGCATGTCGGCCTGCTGCTTCAGGCGGTCGACCGGCTGCGCGAGGCGGTCGAGGTGCTGATGCCGCTATACCAGGACCTGATGGCCGAGTACGGACCGGATGCCCCGGAGACCGCCCAGGTGCGGGACGCACTCGTGCGTATCCGGCTGCGGACCTCGCGTACTACCGGCACCGGCAGGGCCGTCACACGCAGAAACTGACCGAAGGAGCTTTTCCCATGGCACAGCTGGCTCTCTCGGTCCGGTTTCTCGACGAGTTCGGGAAGCTCGACTCCAAGGCGCGGTCCGGGGCCGTGAAGACGGCTCTGAAGTTCCAGCAGCTCACACTCAAACAGCTCTGGGCGGACCCCGGACTCGATTTCAAGCAGCCCAAGGGGGCCAGGGACAAGCACATTTACACCTGCCGTATCGATAGGTTCTACCGGGGAGTCGTACTCGCGCCCGGCACAGGCGAGGATTTTCTGCTGCTGCGTGTGATGGCGCACGACGACGCCTACGCCTGGGCTTCCAAGCAGGTGCCGAGCGTAAACGCGGTGACCCACGGACTGGAGATCCGTGACGTCGTCACGGTGGAGCAGCTGGTGCCGGCATGGGAGGCGGAGGCGGCCACCGCCGAGGCGGAACCTCTCTTCGCTCGTCATCCGGACGGGGATCTTCGTGGTCTGGGTATCGAGGATGATGTGCTGCGCGCGGCCCGTTCTCTGACCTCCAAGAAGCAGCTCGATGCATTCGCTCCGTTGATGCCGGAGGATCAGTGGCAGGTGCTGCAGTTCCTCGCCGAGGGACTGAGCGTGCAGACGGTATGGGGTGAGCTGGTCGCCTTCCGAGCCCGGAACAGCGCGCTTACGGTGGACCGTACAGACCTGTCCAGCGCGATGAGGAACACCCCATCGCGTATTGCCCTGGTGACTAGCCCGGGAGAACTGTCCGACATCCTCGACAAGCCGTTCGCCGCGTGGAGGATCTTCCTGCATCCGTCTCAGCGGTACATGGCGTACCGGCCCAGCTACTCGGGTCCTGCCCAAGTGACCGGTGGACCGGGCACGGGCAAAACTGTGGTGGCACTTCATCGGGTCAAGCACCTCCTGGAGCATCTACGGACCGGCGAGCGCATCCTGCTCACCACATACACGGGGGCGCTCACGTCGGCTCTTCGCGAGGGGCTGGCCTTGCTGATCGAGGACGAGGAGCTGCGCGGTCGGGTGGACGTGTCGACGGTCAACGCCCTGGCACGAGAAATTGTTGAACCACATGACACTGTCCGGCGTGCTTACCTTGACGGGGCGCAGGAGACTGCTCTCTGGGGAGAGATCGGCGACCAGCTGGGTTTGCCGTGGAACGGCCAGTTCCTGGCCCAGGAGTACAAGCATGTCATCTTGGCACAGGGTCTGCGCTCGCTCGACGCCTACCGTGAGGCGTCCAGAAGCGGTCGGGGCTCCCGGCTCGCCTCCGCTCGACGGCACGAGCTCTGGCAGGCGGTGGAGGCGTTCCAGGTTGCGCTCGACAAGCGCTCCGCGCGTACACATCTGGGTGTGTGCGATGAAGCGGCGTTGCGGGTCACCGCATCCGGAGTGCAGCCCTACCGGCATGTGGTCGTTGACGAGGCACAGGACCTGCACCCCGCCCAGTGGAGGCTACTGCGGGCCGTGGTGCCCAATCGTCCTGACGACTTGTTCATTGCTGGCGACCCGCATCAGCGCATCTACGACTCGAGGGTGTCTCTGAGATCGTTGGGGGTCGCCGTGACCGGACGTTCCACTCGGCTGCACATGAACTACCGCAGCACGCAGGAAATTCTCGCTTGGGCGGTGTCGTTGCTGGACGGTCGGCCTGTGGAGCAGTTGGAGAACGGGAGTGCGGACACGCTGGTAGGTTTCCGGTCCTCGCTCCGCGGCGCCCGCCCGACCGTGTGTGCCACGGATGACCCGGATGCGGAACTGGCCGAGCTGGTGGCGCGCATCCGCGAGTGGGCCGACAGTGGAGTTGAGTTCTCTGATATCGCGGTGGCTGCCCGATTCAACAAGATCGTGTACCGCGTGGCGCAGCGGCTGCGGGGCGAGGGAATCCCTGCGATCCGGCTACGGCAAGACGGAAGCGTAGACGCTGAGGGCGTCAGGGTCGCAACCATGCATTCTCTCAAAGGGTTGGAGTTCAGGTGCGTGGCGGTCGTTGGGGTGCGTGAAGGGACGGTTCCGTACCCAGGAGCCATCACGCCAATGGAAGTTGACCCCATCCAGCACCACACGGATCTGACAGCGGAGCGTTGTTTGCTCTTCGTAGCCTGTACGCGCGCACGCGACCGACTGCATGTGTCGTGGAGCGGTCCAGCGAGTCGCTTTCTCGCTGAAGTGGGAGCGACATAGGAGCCTCGTGTGCGCCGCACTGGCAATCCGGCTTGAGGCTAGGGCCCGGCGCCCAGCCGCCGGGCAAACCTTACGGTCCCGGGAGCACGGTGGTTGCTTCGTCCGCGCATGAAGCGTCACTTTCGCTGACAGGGGCGGTTTAGTGTCGTGCATCTTGTCTGGTTATGAAGTGATGGAAACGCTTTAGGTCGGAGGGCCAGGCTGATCGGGGTGTTGGGTGGCGAGCGTAAATCAGAGGTGCAAGCGGGACGCCCGAGATCGGGCACTACCCGTGTGAGCGTCCAAGGTGCGGTCACGCGTGGACCGTGCGGTATAGGGAGCCAGGCGGCAGCGGGAGGAGTCGTTTCTGCGGAGGATCGGCCTCGACGGTGCGGACGCCTTCACCGCTGGTGCACCGTTCGGTCAAGACGACGGTCGACATCTACGGAAATCTGCTGCCGAGCGCTTGGGGATCGCTGCGGGGATGTTCTGCAGCGCGCCATGCGGCCTGTATCCCAAGACGCGACGTCCCAGCAGGCAGAGGAGGTGGAGCTCGAGCGGCAGTGCCCGAGCTGCGTAGGTGTACGGGGGCGCCTGGCCTGCACGGTGCTGGGATAGAACGCCCGTGCTGGGATGGTGCTGGGATGACGCTGCCCTGCAGATTCGGTTCAACGTGTAGTCGCACTCTTGCTTCGTGTTAGCTAATTTGATTAAGGTGCAGGTCGGAAGGGGTCGGGCTCTGGCGAGTCCGACCCCTTCCGTGTTCCGGCGCTGGCTTGGTGCTGACTTTGGCGCCTCGCAACGGCCGCTCCAGCCTCTCGGGTGGGAACAAGGGAATACGGACTGTTACTTTCATTGGACGCCTGATATCCCGCGTCCAATGAAAATGTCGCCGAGCCTGCTCCCCATCCTCCGGTCTCGCATGCAAGGGGAGCTTCTCGCTCTGGTGCTCCTGCACCCGGGCCGCGAGTACAGCATCACCGAGCTCGCGGCCGAGGTCGGCGTGACCCCCACCGCTGTCCTTCGGGAGGTCGACTGGTTGGCCGGTGGTGGCATCCTGGCTGATCGGCGAGTGGGCCGCAGTCGCCTCGTCAAGGCCCGCACGGACACTCCGCTGTACCGCCCGCTGAGCGAGCTCATGTCCGTCTCCTTCGGCCCCGTGCCCGTGCTCACTGATGCGCTCGCTGGACTCGAAGGCGTGGAGCGGGCTTACATCTACGGCTCGTGGGCCGCTCGGTACGACGGCGAGCCGGGGCTGCCGCCTGCTGATGTGGACGTCCTCGTCGTGGGTGCTCCCGATGCTGACGCGCTCTTCGACCTTGCTGAGGAGGCGTCACGGATCTTGCGTCGCGAGGTCAACATGCACCGGGTCTCCGCCGCGGCGTGGGAGGCCCGGACGGACGATCCGTTCCTCACCAGCGTTCGCGAACGTCCCCTGGTACGGCTGAATCTTGACTTGGAGGCGCAGTGACGCGCTGGAATCAAGGCCGGTCGACGGTCGACGCGCTCATCGCCGGCGGCGGACTTGAACGAGTCCCCGCTTCCCAGGAGGCCGCCGAAGCGGAACTGGTCCGGGCGCGCGTGCATGTCGGCTCCGCACGGCAGTTGGCGGCCACGGACCCGGAAGGTGCGTACACGCCGGCCTACGATGCCGCGCGCAGGGCGCTGGCGGGTTGGGCCGCCCGGTGTTCAGTTCCCGGCCGTGTCGCTGGGGTTTCTGCGGGGTGGGACGAGGCGGGTGAGGTCCAGCGTGATGTCGAATGGTACGGGGCGGTGCAGGGCGCCTCGGGAGATGCTGGCGGGCGCGTACGCGCCGGTGGGGCCGTCGAGTTCGTACACGTGCACCGCGGGGGAGCCGTCCTCGTCCTCGACGCACCAGTAGTGCGGGATGCCCGCTTCCGCGTACTTGCGCAGCTTCACGGTGCGGTCGCGGTGGGCGGACTCGGGTGAGACCACCTCGACGACGAGCCGGATGTCCTCGGGCGCGCACCAGGTGCGGTCCGGGTCGTACGGCGCGGTCATCGCCAGAAGGTCCGGCTCGGGACGGTTGCGCGCGTCGAGGCGGATCGTCATCTCCCGCTCGATCCCGACACTGGCGGGCGCCACCGCCATGAGCGCCGTCGTCAGCCCGGTGACGAGACGGCCGTGCCGGGACCGCTGGGGGGACGGCATGAAGACGAGGGCTCCGTCGATCAATTCCGTGTGGCGCGGTGCCTCGGGGAGGCGGTCCAGGTCCTCCGCGAACCAGCCTTCCGCGCGTGGCGGGCGCATCCAGTCGGGCTGTCCGCAGCGGGGTCAGGGGCGCTTGCGGGAGGTGGGCTTGGACGGCTTGGCGGGGGTGGCGTTCTTCTCCTTGATGCGGAGTGTCTCCTTCTGGACCTCCGCCTGTGTGGCCCGTTCCCGCTGGAGCCACTCCGGGTTCTCCGTCCGCAGTTCCTCGATCTCCTCGGTCGTCAGCGCCTCGGTGACGCCGCCGCGTGCGAGGCCCGAGATGGAGACGCCGAGCCGGGCGGCGACGACGGAGCGGGGGTGCGGGCCGTTGCGCCGCAGGTCGCGCAGCCAGGCGGGCGGGTCGGACTGGAGGGCGTCCAGCTCGTCGCGCGAGACGGTGCCCTCCTGGAACTCGGCCGGAGTGGCCTTGAGGTAGACCTCCAGCTTCTTCGCCGCGGTGGCGGGCTTCATCGTCTGGCTGGTCCTGTGCGGCGTCATGGTGTCAAGCGTAACGAGCGTGTCGGGGTGCCCGGGACGCGCCCGGTAACCTGGCCGGGTGACAGGCTTGGACACCCCGCCCCCGTTCAGGCTCGCCTACGTCCCGGGGGCGACGCCGGGCAAATGGGTGCGTATCTGGCAGGAACGGCTCCCTGCGGTGCGGCTCGAACTGGTGCCCGTGGACGCCGCCGACGCGGCCGGGCTGCTGCGCGAACGCGGCGCGGATGCCGGGCTTCTGCGGCTGCCGGTCGACCGGACGGACCTCAGCGCCATCCCCCTGTACACGGAGACGACGGTCGTCGTCGTGCCCAAGGACCATGTCGTGACTGCCGCCGACGAGGTCGCGCCGGACGACCTGGCCGACGAGGTCGTGTTCCACCCCTTGGACGACGTTCTCGCATGGGAACGCCCGCCCGGCCGCCCGGCGGTCGAGCGGCCCGCCACGACGGGGGACGCCGTCGAGCTGGTCGCGGCGGGCGTGGGGCTGCTCGTCGTCCCCATGTCGCTGGCCCGGCTGCACCACCGCAAGGACCTCACGTACCGGCCGCTCACCGGCGACGGCGTGCCCGCGTCGCGCGTCGCGCTGTCCTGGCGGGAGGACGGGACGACGGACCTGGTGGAGCAGTTCATCGGCATCGTGCGCGGCAGGACGGTGAACAGCACACGCGGGCGCCCCGCGACGCCGCCCGAGCCGAAGGCGAAGCCCACCGCGAAGGCCAAGGCGAAGGCGAAGGCCAAGCCCCGCCCCCAGCCCGCCGCGAAGAAGGCGGGCGCCCGGCGCGGGAAGCCGCGCCGCAAGGGCTGACGCGCCCGCCCGGCACGTCACATGCTCTGCGTCCCGATCGCGGCCAGCAGCGCGAGCTTGCCCTCCGACTCGCTGCCGGGCTCCGCCGTGTACAGGACGATCCGCAGGTCGCCGCGGTGCGTGGTGAGGACGTCGCAGTCCAGGTCGAGGCGCCCGGCGTCCGGGTGCTCGATGCTCTTCACGGTCGGCCCGTGCTCCGCGATCTCGTGCCGCCGCCACAGCTCCCTGAACGGCGCGCTCTCCTCGCCCAGCCGCGCGACGAGCCGCCGCAGCTCCGGGTCGTCCGGGTAGCGGCCCGCGCTGCGCCGCAGGTCGGCGACCATCGACGCGTCGAACGCCATGCTGCCCTGCGTCGCGCGGACGTGGCAGTCGGTGAGGCCGGCGAAGTGGAGCCACAGCACGTTGCGTTCCGCCTCGCGCAGGCGGGAGGGGTCGGACATCAGGGCCGCCCACACCGGGTTCCAGAGCAGCAGGGTCCACATCGCGTCGAAGACGGCGACGGGGCGGTCCGGCGTGCGCTCCACCAGCCGCCGGATGCCCGCGGGGACCAGGCGGCTGATGCGGCCCGTACCGGTGGCGTGGCCCGCCAGCCGGAAGAGGTGCTCCTGCTCGGTGTCGCTGAGCTGCAGCGCGCGGGCGAGCGCGGCGCAGACCTGCGCGGAGGGCGCGGAGGCGCGTCCCTGCTCCAGGCGCACGACGTAGTCGGCCGACACCCCGGCGAGGACGGCCAGCTCCTCGCGGCGCAGGCCGCTCGTGCGGCGGGAGGTGTTCGCGGGGAGGCCGGCGGCCTGGGGGGGGCAGGCGTTCGCGCCATACGCGGAGGACCGCCGCCAGCTCGCCCGAGGCACCGTTCATATGCCCATCGTCCCAGCAGGGGCGGCGGACAGCCTGGTACCCGCGTTCCCAGGACGAGGCGTCCCTGGAGGGCGCGCGCGGCGCGGCGCATGCTCGACCGCATGACCGTCACAGTCGTCACGGGAGCGAACAAGGGCCTCGGGTACGAGACCGCGCGCCGCCTCGTCGCCGAGGGCCACACCGTCTACGCCGCCGCGCGCGACCCCGACAGGGCCGGGCGCGCCGCGCGGGAGCTGGGCGCGCGGCCGCTGCTGCTCGACGTCACCGACGAGGAGTCCGTCCGCCGGGCCGCCGCCCACGTCGCCGACGCGCATGGCGCGCTCGACGTCCTGGTCAACAACGCGGGCGTCAACGGCGGCATGAAGGCGGTCGGCGACTGCACCGCCGCCGACATGACGGCGGTCCTCGACACCAACGTCGTCGGCATCGTCCGCGTGCTGCACGCCTTCCTGCCGCTCCTCGGACGCAGTGCCGCCGGTGTCGTCGTCAACGTGGGCAGCGGCCTCGGGTCGTTCGGCCGTGTCCACGACGCCGCGCGCGCGGCGTCGCGGGTGCGCAGCGTGCCGTACACCGCGTCGAAGGCGGCCGTGTCCATGCTGACCGTCCAGTACGCCCGCGCGTACCCGGGGCTGCGCGTCAACGTCGTGGACCCGGGGCCGACCGCCACCGACCTCAACGGGCACCGGGGCGTGCAGACGGTCGAGGAGGGCGCGGAGCCGATCGTGCGCGCCGCGCTGCTCGGCCCGGACGGGCCGACGGGCGCGTTCCTCGACGGCGACGGCGTCAGCCCCTGGTGACCGCGGGGCCCGCCGGGACGCGGGGCGGGACGGCCGCCGCGTGATCCGCCTCCGCCGTTCGCATCCGCGTACGGCATGCCGTACGCGCGCCGTGCGCCGTACGCGCGCGCCGTTCCCCAGCATGGGAAGCACCCCGCGTTCCCACCCCACCACAGGAAGAGGTCCCACATGATCGTCGTCACCGGAAGCACCGGGCAGTTCGGCCGGCTCGTCGTCGAGCACCTGCTGAAGGCCGGGGTACCGGCCGGACGCGTCGCCGCGGGCGTGCGCACGCCCGCGAAGGCGGCGGGCCTGGCCTCCCTCGGGGTCGAGGTGCGCGTGGTCGACTACGACAGGGCGGAGACGCTGACGGCCGCGTTCGCCGACGCGGAGAAGGTCCTGCTCGTCTCCTCGACCGGTCCTGACGAGGCGCGCGTCGCCCAGCACCGGGCGGTCGTCGGCGCCGCGCGGGCGAGCGGCGTGGCGCTGCTCGGCTACACGTCGGTCACCGGCGCGCCCACCAGCCCGCTGGGCCTCGCCGAGGTCCACCGCGCCACCGAACGCGCCATCGAGGAGTCGGGCGTCCCCGCCGTGCTGCTGCGCAACGGCTGGTACACGGAGAACTACAGCGCCGTCCTCCCCGGCGCGGTCGCGCGCGGGGAACTCGTCGGCAGCGCGGGGGACGGCCGTATCGCGTCCGCGAGCCGCTCGGACCTGGCCGAGGCCGCCGCGGTCGTCCTCACCCGTGAAGGGCAGGCGGGCGCGGTCCACGACCTGACGGGCGACACCGCCTGGACGATGGCGGAGCTGGCCGCGGAGGCCGCCGCGCAGTCGGGCAGGCCGGTCGCCTACACGGACCTTCCGGCGGACGAGTACCGGCGGGTGCTCGACCGGGCGGGGCTGCCGGGCCCGGCCGTCGAGCTGATCGTCGACGCGGATGTGCAGATCGCGCGCGGCGCCCTGTCCCGGACGACGGGCGACCTGAGCGCGCTCCTCGGCCGTCCCACGACGCCGCTCGCCGTCACGGTCGGGCAGGCGCTGGGCGGCTGACGGGGGGTCGCGCGCCGGATGGGGTGTGCCGGTCGTGTGGTGGAAAACGTAACATCCCATCACCTGACCACCGTGACACGGCCGTGACCTGCGCGAAGGATCGTCGCCTTGATTTCACGAAGATGTCCGCCGTGTGTCGCTACTCGCGTAGGTCTTGTCAACTCCTGTACGTGATCGGATCATTCCATCTGGCAGCCCCCCACGGTCATGGATATGTCATGGCCATGCCATGGTGCATCGGTGACCGTGCGCTGCCCTCCCTTGGGTTTTGGCGCACCACCGATGAGGAGGAACCCCTCGATGGCAAAGACGCGATTCCCCGGCCTGCCGCGGACCAGGACGAGCGTGGCCACCGCCGCGCTCCTGGCCCTCGGCGCCGGGGCGCTGATGCCGGTGACAGCACAGGCCGCGGACGGGCCGCGGGCGGCGATCGCGAACGCCGGGGCGGCGGACACCGTGCCCGGCAGCTACATCGTCGTCCTGAAGGACGGCGGCTTCTCCGCGTCCTCCGCGCGCGCCGAGTCGCTCGCCGACCGGCACGACGCGAAGGTGACGAGCGTCTACACCCACGCCCTCAACGGCTTCGCCGCCGAACTGAGCGAAGCCGACGCGCTGGAACTGGCCGCCGACCCGGCGGTCGAGCGCGTCGTGCAGAACAGCGTCTACCACGCCGACGCGACCCAGACGGACCCGCCGTCCTGGGGCCTCGACCGGATCGACCAGCCCAGCCTGCCGCTCGACGGCAGCTACACCTACCCGGACTCGGCCGGTGAGGGCGTCACGGCGTACATCATCGACACCGGTGTGCGCGTGACGCACGAGGACTTCGAGGGCCGCGCGCGCGTCGGCTTCGACGCCTTCGGCGGCGACGGCCTCGACGGCTACGGGCACGGCACGCACGTCGCCGGCACCGTCGCGGGGGCGGACTACGGCGTCGCCAAGGAGGCGGAGATCGTCTCCGTCCGCGTGCTGGACGACAACGGCTCGGGCACCACCGAGTCGGTCGTCGCCGGCATCGACTGGGTCACGGGCGACGTGGCGGACCTCGACGGCCCGGCCGTGGCCAACATGAGCCTGGGCGGCGGCGCCGACGACGTGCTGGACGAGGCGGTCGAGAACTCGATCGACGCCGGTGTCGTCTACGCCGTGGCCGCGGGCAACGACTACGGCGACGACGCGAGCAGCTACTCGCCCGCCCGCGTCGCCGACGCCATCACGGTCGGCGCCAGCGACTCGACCGACGCCATCTCGTACTTCTCGAACGTCGGCAGCGTCGTGGACCTCTTCGCGCCCGGCAGCGGCATCACGTCGGCCTGGAACGGGAGCGACACGGACGAGGACACCATCTCCGGCACGTCCATGGCGACCCCGCACGTCGCCGGCGCCGCCGCGCTCTTCCTGAGCGAGAACCCGGACGCCACCCCCGCCGAGGTGGAGGACGAGCTGGTCGACACCGCCGTGTGGAACCAGCTGTCCGGCATCCCGGCCGACACCGCCAACGCGCTGCTGCACACCGGCGGCGAGGGCGGCGGCGGCCCCGAGCTGCCGACCGGCCCGAAGTTCACCAGCGACACGAACGTCGCGATCGTCGACAACAGCACCGTGTCGTCCCCGCTCGCCGTCTCCGGCGTCGGGACGCTCAGCGGCATCTACCAGGTGGAGATCCACATCCAGCACACCTGGGTCGGCGACCTGACCGTGGAGCTGGTCACCCCCGCGGGCGACACCATCCTGCTGCGCGACCAGTCGGGCGGCTCGGCCGACAACATCGACGCCGCCTACAACCTGAACGGGAACGGGGTGGACGCGGACGGCACCTGGACCCTCCAGGTGACGGACAACGCCAGCCTGGACCAGGGCCTCATCGACTCCTGGTCGCTCCAGTTCTGAGCTGAGCACCACGCACGACGGCGCCGGCCCGTCCTCCCTTCGAGGACCGGCCGGCGCCGTACGCGTCACCGCGCCGCGCCACCCCGTCGCGTCACTCCGCCGGGGCGTGCCGCCGCAGGATGTCGGGCTCCAGGTAGATGACGCGCGCGGCCGGTTCGGCCGCCCGGATACGGGCCTCGGCGGCGTCGATCGCCCGCGCGACGGTGGCCGCGTCGTCCCCGCTCTCGACCGCTATCTTCGCGGCGACCAGCAGCTCGTCGGGGCCGAGGTGCAGGGTGCGCATGTGGATGACCTGGGTGACGGTCTCGCCGTCCACGATGGCCGCGCGGATACGGACGACCGCGCCCTTGCCCGCGGCCTCGCCGAGCAGCAGCGACTTCGTCTCGGCGGCCAGGACGAGGGCGATGACGATCAGCAGGATGCCGATGCACAGCGTGCCGACGCCGTCCCAGACGCCGTCGCCGGTCGCCAGCGCGAGGCAGACGCCGCCGAGCGCCAGGACGAGGCCGACCAGCGCGCCGAGGTCCTCCAGCAGCACGACGGGCAGTTCCGGCGCCTTCGCCGTGCGGACGAACTGCACCCACGACTGCGTACCGCGCGTCTCGTTCGACTCCTTGATGGCGGTGCGGAACGAGAAGCTCTCGGCGATGATCGCGAAGACCAGCACGCCCACCGGCCAGTACCAGTGCTCGATCTCGTGCGGGTGCCTGATCTTCTCGAAGCCCTCGTAGAGCGCGAACACGCCGCCGACGGAGAACAGCACGATCGAGACGAGGAACGCGTAGATGTAGCGCTCGCGCCCGTAGCCGAAGGGGTGCTCCTCGCTCGCCGCGCGCTTGGCGCGCTTGCCGCCGAGGAGGAGCAGCGCCTGGTTGCCCGAGTCGGCGAGCGAGTGCACGCCCTCCGCCAGCATCGAGGACGAGCCGCTGAAGACGGCGGCCACGAACTTGCTGACGGCGATGGCGAGATTGGCGCCCAACGCGGCGACGATCGCCTTGGTTCCGCCTGACGCGCTCATGTCTGTGGGTCCCCCTTCGGACGGTCTCCGCACCCTGCGGCGCGGCACATTCTTGCAGTACCGCTTCCCCGTCAGGGGGCCGGTATAGGGGGCCGTCGTGGGCCGCTCCCCGGCGCGTCCCGGCCGCGCGCCCGCGGGGTGCCTGCGGGTGGTCCCGCCCGTGGTCATCACTTCGGGTGAAACTCTGGCCGTCTCTTGCGTATCGCAACCGAGCGTTGTCAAGCTGTTGCAGGTAGTCAACAGCATGTCAACAGCACCGGGTGACGAGCACCGCGGTCGACAGCACCGGGAGGGCCAGTGCCGTTGGGTGAGAAGCCCGCGTACCTCCGTGTCGCGGAAGACCTCAGAGCGCAGATCGCCGACGGCACGCTGCCGCCCCACACCAGGCTGCCGTCGCAGGCCACCATCCGCGCCGCCTACGGCGTCTCGGACACGGTCGCGCTGGAGGCCAGGAAGGTGCTCATGGCCGAGGGGCTGGTGGAGGGCCGCTCCGGGTCGGGGACCTATGTGCGGGAGCAGCCCGTGCCGCGCGCGATCCGCCGCAGCGGCTTCAGGACGCTCGGCGGCTGCACGCCGTTCCGCCAGGAACAGACGGACGAACGGGTGCGCGGCACCTGGGAGGGCGACAGCGAGCGGGAGGAGGCCGCGCCCGCCATCGCCGCCCGCCTGCGGGTGGAGCCGGGCGACCCGGTGATGCGGACGCGGTACGTGTTCAGGACCGGCTCCGAGGCCGTGATGCTCTCCACGTCATGGGAACCGCTGCGGCTCACCGGCCGCACGCCGGTCGTGCTCCCGGAGCACGGGCCGCTCGCGGGCCGCGGGGTGGTCGAGCGGATGGCCGCCATCGACGTCACGGTGGACAACGTCGTCGAGCACGTCGGCGCGCGGCCCGCCCTGGCCGAGGAGGCGAGGCAGCTCGGCGGGCTGCCCGGGCACGCGGTGCTGGTCATCAGCAGGACGTACCAGGCGGGCGGGCTGCCGGTGGAGACGGCCGACGTGGTCGTCCCCGCCGACCGGTTCCGCATCGCCTACCACCTGCCGGTGCGCTGAGGGGGCGCGGCGGCGGGATCGTGCGGGACCGGGGAGGGGACGGGGATGGGGACGGGGACCTCAGGGGTCGGAGATGGACAGTTCGAACCAGATGCTGCGGCCGATCGGCCCCTCGCGCGTGCCCCAGCGGTGCGCCTCGGAGGAGACGAGCGGCAGCCCGTGCCGCGCGTCGTCGTCGAGGACGGACGCGGTCTCCCGCAGCGGGTCGGGGGACGGGTCGGTGACCTCGACCAGCAGCGTGGTGCTGTGCACCATGCGCAGGGCGACCGGATCGCGGAGCGTGCCGACCGCGTTCCCGACCAGCTCGGCCACCAGGCGTTCCGCCCGGTCGGCGAGCACGGCGAGGTCCCAGGCCGAGAGGGTGTCGCGGACGCGCCGCCGCGCCTCGTCCACGGCGTCGGGACCGGACGCGAACCGGAAGCTCTCCACCCGGTCCGCGGGCAGGACGGAGAGCCTGGCGAGGAGCAGCGCGAGGTCGTCGGAGTCGTGCCCGTCGTCCGGCGGGCGCAGCTCGTCGATGACCCGGTCGCAGACGGCGTCCAGCGGGGCGCCGCGTCCGGCAGACCCGGCGAGCAGGTCGGCCAGCCCGGCCACGCGGTCGGTGATGTCCTCGTCCCGCGTCTCGACCAGCCCGTCCGTGTAGAGCGCGAGGACGCTGTCCGGCGAGACGTCCACGCGCAGCTCCTCGAACGGCACGCCGTCCACGCCGAGCGGCGCGCCGGACGGCATGTCGAGGACGCGGGCGGTCCAGCGGCCGGTGGCGGGGTCGGTCCCGGCGAGCACGGGCGGCAGGTGCCCCGCCTTGGCGAGGACGAGCACGCCCGTCGCCGGGTCGTAGACCGCGTACAGGCAGGTGGCCATCACCGGGTCGTCGGGCCGCTGGGCGATGTCGCGGCCCAGCTGGTTGAGCCGCCGCAGCAGCTGGCCCGGCGCCAGGTCGAGCGCCGCGAGGGTCCTGACGGCGGTGCGGAGCTGGCCCATCAGGGCGGCGGCGCGCAGCCCGTGCCCGGTGACGTCGCCGATGACGAACGCGACCCGGCCGCCGGTCAGCGGGATGGCGTCGAACCAGTCGCCGCCCACCTCGGCGCCGGTGCTGCCGGGGACATAGCGGTGGCTGACCTCGACGCCTGGCTGGGCGGCGAACGACTGGGGGAGCAGGCTGCGCTGGAGGGTGAGGGCGCCCTCGCGCTCGCGGATGTACAGCCGCGCGTTGTCCAGGGAGATGCCCGCGCGCCCCGCCAGTTCGAGGGTGAGCGCGAGGTCCTCGCGGTCGAAGGCGGCGCGTTCCCCCGCGCGGCTGACGACGAGGAGCCCGAGGACCGTGCCGCGGGCGCGCAGCGGCACCGTGAGCATCGAGTGGATGCCGAGCAGGTCGACGGCCTCGGCCATCGGGTCGTCGTGCGCGATGGCGGCGCGGAGCTGCTCGCGCGTCTCGGCCAGGTGGGGTGTGCCGGTGGTGAGGACCGGGCCGAGGATCGAGCCGGGGAGGAACGTGACCTCTTCGAGGCCGATGCGCAGGCACCGGTCGACGGTCGCGTCGTGCCGCTTGGCGGCGATGCCGACCTGGACCAACTCGACCGCGCCGCTGTCGGCGACGCTGGGCGGCTCGCCGCCGGTGGCGACCGGGACGAGCAGCTCCACCCCCGCGTAGTCCGCGAAGCGCGGGACGAGCGCGAGGGCCAGGGCCTCGCCGATGCGGCGGACGTCGAGGAGGTCCCCGAGGGTCGTGCCGACGTCGTCGAGCAGCGCGAGGCGCTGGCGGGTCCGCTCGATGTCGGCGAGGGCGACGCGGCGTTCGGAGATGTCCAGGACGGTGCAGCTCACGCCGAGGGGGCGGCCCGAGCGGTCGGTGACCCGGCCGAACGAGACGGACTGCGCGCCCTTGCCGTCGGGGGACGCCGTGACCAGGTCGGTGATGGGCTGGCCGGTGCGCAGGACGGCGCGCTGGATGCGGTGCAGCTCCTGGCCCATGGGGGCGGGCAGCACGTCCCTGACGGTACGGCCGATCAGGTCGGCGGCGGGCATGCCGTACAGGCGGGAGAGCGTGTCGTTGACCCGTGTGTAGCGCTGCTCGGTGTCGAAGAGGGCGATGCCGAGCGGGGACGCGGTGAACAGGGCGTCCAGCGCGGCGAGGTCGCGTCCGGCCCCGTCGAGCGGCGCGGCCTCGGCCAGTTCGGCCAGGACGCGCGGGGTGCCGTCCGCGTCCATGACCCGCCAGGCGAGGACGGCGGTCGCGACGGTGCGCCCGTCGCGGTGGCGCAGGGGCAGGACGCCGCGCCAGTGGCCGTCGCGGAGGAGGGCCCGGAGGAGTGCGGTGCCGTTCCCGGCGGGGTGGCCGGGGGGCAGGAAGGCGGTGAACGCGCGCCCGGTGACCTCCCGGGCGTCCCAGCCGAGGATGTCCCCGGCGGGCGGGCTCCAGAGCAGGAGCGTCCCGCGGGCGTCCAGCGCGGCCGTGCCCACGGGCAGGAGGTCCAGCAGGGAGCGCGGGTCCGGCCGTCCCGTGACGGCCTCGTCACGGCCGCTCGGTTCGGTTGGATCTGCAGACACCGCCGGCCCCTGTCGGGTTTGGGTTTTCCTGTCCCTTATACCCGATTGTGCCAAGGGTGCCGCGGGTCAGCGAGGTATGCGGTCCGCGGGCGTATCGACGCGCTCCACGACGTAGTGCGCCGGAGCGTCCGCCGCCTGCGGCCCCGCGTTCAGCAGCAGCCGCTGGATCAGGCGCTGGGCCTCGGCACGGGTGGCGCAGTGCCCTATCCGGTACCTGCTGCCGTCCTCGTCCTGCCGGACCACCTGCCAGGGCTGTGCATTGCCGGCGTTCATTCCTCACCCCCCCTCCGCATATGCCAGACCATACGCCAGCGCCTCACCCACCGAACAGGGCTTTGGGCGGCCGGGGCGTCCCCTCAGGTCAGCGGCCCGGCGTCACGTTCCGTCCTGGCGGCGGACGCGCGGGCGAGCGCGTCCGCCAGGCGTGCCGCGGCGAGGGCGCGGACCGGTTCCCGGTCCGCCCGCGCGGCGGCCTCGTCGAGCACGCTCCGGGCCGCCGCCAGCCGTGCGCGGGTGGCGGTGCCCAGGGCGGCGCGGTGTGCCGTGACCAGGGCGTCCGCCCAGCTCACCTCCGTATGGGCGAGCAGCATGGCCTGGGCGAGCAGCGCCCGCGCGCGCCGTTCCCGTTCCCCGGGCGTCCGGTGCTCCGCCAGGTCGCCGGCGAGCGGCGCGGCTTCGGCGAGCAGTGTCCGCAGTGCGTCGAGGGGGTCGTGCGCCCGGCGCACGCCCGCGAGCGCGGCGGCGGCCCGCGCGACGGTCCCGGGCGCCGCGCGCCCCGCGCGTGCCTCCGCCAGGTCCGCCGCGGTCCCCGCCGCCGCCTCGGCGAGGACGACACGGGCGCGCGCCTGGGCCGCGGTACGGCGCGCGGTGGCCGCGAGCAGCGTCTCGGCGGCCGCGACGGCGTCGCGCGCGGCCCGGACGGCGCGTGCCGTCGCCGACCGGTCGTTCCGGGCGAGCGCCCGCCGGGCGCGGGCGAGTTCCTCGCGGGCGCCGGCCAGCCGTGCCCGTGCGACGGGCAGCGCGCGGGCGGGCGCCGTCACGGCGGCGGTCCTGGCCTCCGCGGCGGCGACCGCGCCCGCCGTCCCGGCCGCCGCGACCGGTCCTGCGGCGGCCAGGTGCTCCTGGGCGAGGGCACAGCGCTCGGCGATCCTGATCAGCGTCCGGCGCCTGACGACCGCGCCCGCCCCGGCCGCCGTCGCGTCCGCCTCGTACCACTCGCGCAGCGCGGTGGCGGTGCCCGCGCGCGCGTCCTCCAGCTCCGCGAGAGCCGATCGGGGGGCGGCCGGGGTGAACGACAGTCCGGCCTCGCGGGCGCGTACGGCGTCGTCCAGGTCGATCAGCAGTCCCCGGACATGGGTGTCGAGCGCCGTCAGCGGGACGACGGGCGGCAGGCTGCGTTCCCCGTGGCGGATCAGGAAGACGACCAGCGCGGCCGCCCCGGCGAGCAGCACCAGGGGGACCACCCAGTCGCGGATGTCCCTGCCGGGGGAGGGGCCGGGGTCCTGGTCGCCCGGCACGATCGCGGGCCGCCGGACCTGTCCGCCCTCCTGGAGCGCGGCGAAGCCCTCGGCCGCGCCGATGGCGGCCCCCGCCCAGTCGGCGTGCCGCAGGGCGGGGGCGACGGCGACCGACTCGACGCGTGCGAGGTCCCGGGCGGAGAAGCCGGAGTGCACGTCGGCGGAGAGCGCGTACCGCCGTTCGTGGGTCGCGAAGGCGAGCAGCAGGTCATGGGCGCCGAGCCGGTTGCGGTCGGCCACGCCGTCCGCCCACGACTGGGCCTCGTGCCCGGAGAAGTCGCGCACGTACACGACGAACAGCTGGTACCGCTCCTCGTCCTCCAGCCGGATCAGCGCGCGCTGCACCGCGTCCGTGCGTCCGCCGAGGGCGCCCACCTGGTCGGTGATCTGCCCGGCGTGGTCG
The DNA here is from genome assembly GCF_044461265.1 of Streptomyces sp. NPDC049879. Classification (NCBI taxonomy): domain Bacteria; kingdom Bacillati; phylum Actinomycetota; class Actinomycetes; order Kitasatosporales; family Streptomycetaceae; genus Streptomyces; species Streptomyces sp. NPDC049879. The sequence goes on from NZ_JBITKT010000001.1 coordinate 151,011, forward strand.
AGCGTCACCGTGTCCGCGGCCACGGCAGGGAGGGGGACGGCCGTCAGGCACGCGGCCAGTGCGGCGGTCAGCGCGGCGGCCGGGCGTGCGCGCATCCGCCCACCTCCCGACCGGGGAAGCGCATCGCCTCGACCGTAGTCGCGGGGGCCCGTGGACGCGAACGCTCCGGGCCGGACGGGCGGCCCGTGTCGCCCGCGCGGGCGCCGGGGTCCGTGGCCCGGACGGGGTGGGCGGTCCCAGGGCGGGCTGTCCGCCGCGCCCCGGCGAACGGTGTGCCGCCCGGCTCGGCCGCGCGCCGCGTGCACGGGTCTCCGCATGCGCGGGCGGAGGGCGACGGTGCGGGAGGTGCGGAAGGTCCTGCCGTCCGCTGTACGGAGGCGAGGGCGTGACGGGGGAGGACCGTGATCCCGGCTCAAGGCAGGGCTGTGCGCCGTTCGCTCCGGACTGCGTGGCGGGACTCCGGTGCGTGCGGTCTTCTGCCCGACGGACGGGTGCGTACGGGCCTTCCGGGCCGCACGCGAGCGGGCAGGGACGGGCAGTTCGGCCGGTCGCGGCGGGGGAGCGGGATGGGCCGTGGGCGTCGGCGTGGTGGAGAGGGTCCTGGACGGTCGGAGGCGTGGAGGTGAGGCAGTCACCCTCGGCGTCCCGGCAGGTGAGGCCGCGGGCCGGGCAGGGGGGACTTTCGGGGCCGCGCCACGGGCGCTCGACGCCGTCACCGCGCCCGCTGTCCGGGGACACGACGGCGCGCAGTCCGGAGGAGTCGCGGGCACGGTCGGGGTGACTCCCGGGCGCCGGGACCGGCCGCTGCGGGGGACACCGGACCTGGCGGAGCACCGGACGCTGGGGGAACGTGACCTGCCCCGGGGGCCTGCTGCCTCGGGTGCTGCGCCGTCAGGGGCCGCGCGCCGTGCCCCGCTTCCTCCCTCAGCGGGCGGGTGTCGGACGACGGGTCGATGGACCGGACACAGAGGCGTCGCGTCCGGGTTCAGCCGAGCGGTCGGCGTCGGCCGGGCCTCACGACATGCCGGGAGTGCCTCTTGCGGCTGGTCGCGGGCCGGACCCGGGTGCCGGGGTGGGCGCTCGCGTGGGCTCCTGCGGGGAGGCCACGTGGTGACATCCCCGCCGGGACTGGCTCCCTGCCCGCCGCTCCCCGGCGAGGTTCTGCCGTGCACGGAGGTGAGCTGGGCGGATGCCCTGGGCGCCGCTGCCCGGACGGAACACGAGGCCGGGCGGATCGGGTGGCCCGCTGCGCGGCCTCCTCGGGTCTCCGGCCGAAAGGCGTCCCGGAGGAACGGCGGTCCTCGCGGGGCGGGGAGTCAGGGGCGTGGGGTGGTGGCCAGGGTGACGAGTTCCTCCACCAAGGCCTCGTCGAGCGGTTCGCGCGTGGCGATGACGCGGTACCACAGCACGCCGAAGACCAGGTCGAGGAGCGTCCCGGGCGTGGGGACCGGCGGCAGGTCGCCGCGGCGCGCCGCCCGTTCGACCAGGGCCCGCAGCGCGTCGCGCCGCGTCGGCAGGAAACGGGCGCGGAAGCGCGCGCCGAACTCCTCGTCGGTCAGGGACTGGCCCATCATCGCGCGCAGCAGCGGCCCGATCTCCGGCCGCGTGGCCAGCGCGAACGTGGCGCTCAGGAACGCCCGCAGGTCCGCCGCCCACGACCCCTGGTCCGGCACGTCGATCGCCATCTCGCTCCGGGTGAGCGCGGCGTCCATCAGCACGTCCGCCTTGGACGGCCACCAGCGGTAGATCGTCTGCTTCCCGCAGCCCGCGCGCTGCGCGATGCCCTCCACCGTCAGCTCGGCGTACCCCTTCTCGGTCAGCAGGGACACGGCGGCCGCCAGGATCGCCCGGCGGCTCTCCTCGCTGCGCGGGCGGCCCGCGCGGGGCGGGCCTGGGGAGCGGATCGGCATGGGTGTAAGTTTATATCGAGACGCAACGGTCCGAAATTGAACGCGGACCGTGACCGTCACGCGTCCTCCCTGTCAGGAAAGGCGGCACCCATGTCATCCCGGACGCCCTCCCAGCCCATCGCGGTCGTCGTCGGAGGCACCTCCGGCATAGGCCTCGCCACTGCCCGCCTCCTGCTCCGGCGCGGCACGGCCACCCATGTCGTCGGCCGGTCCGCTGCGCGCGCCGAGGCGCTGGCCGTCTCCGACCCGGACCTGACCGTCCACCGGGGCGACGCAGCCGACGCCGCCCGCATGGCCGGGCTGTTCGCGTCCGTCGGCCGCGTGGACCACCTCGTGCTCGCCAGCAGCGGCGGCGCGGGCGCCGGGCCGCTCGCCGAGCTGGAACCCGACGTGCTGCGCGGCGCGTTCGAGGCGAAGCTGTTCGGCCAGCTCACGGCGGTGCGTGCCGCGCTGCCGCACCTCGCGCCCGCCGGATCGGTCACGTTCATCAGCGCGGCCAGCGCCCGCGCCGCCCTGCCGGGCACCGCCGGGCTCGCGGCGGTCAACGGCGCCATCGAGGCGATGGTCCGCCCGCTCGCCGTCGAACTCGCCCCGGTGCGGGTGAACGCGGTCTCGCCCGGCGTCGTCGACACGCCCTGGTGGGACACCCTGCCCGCCGGGGCGCGCGACGCGTACTTCGCCCAGGTCGCCGCCGCCCTGCCCACCGGCCGCGTCGCCACTGCCGAGGACATCGCCGAGGCCGTCGTCCTCGCCGCCACCAACCCGAACGTCACCGGCACCGTGCTGGAGACCGACGGCGGCGCCCGCCTCGTCTCCCTGGGCTGACCCGACCGGCCGCCCCGCCCGCCCGTTCGGGTGGCCTGCCGCCCCGCCGCCGCCGTGCCTCCGGCGCGATGACCTGCGACTCCTCTTCAGTGAGCGCATAGATGTGATCAACGCACCGGTAGGGCCGGAGGTAGCAGGATGGCAGGCGGGACGGGACGCGCGTGGCTGGCCGCGTGCGCCATGGGAGCGGTGCTCGTGCCGGCGCTGACGGCCTGCACCACCGGGGACGCGACCGAACGGGCGGCGCCCCGGTCCGTCCAGTCCGTCAGCACCGCGCGCCGCGCCCAGCTCGAACGCGGCGGCACCGCCCGCTGGGCCGTGGACGCCCTGCCCGCGACGCTGAACGCCTACCAGTTCGAGGCGGACGCCGTCACCGACCGCGTCGCGGGCGCCGTGCTGCCCAGCCTCTTCACCCTCGACGCCGAGGGCCGCCCACAGCTCAACACCGACTACCTCAGGTCGGCCGAGATCACCGAACGCGAGCCGCGCCAGCGCGTCGTCTACACCCTCGACCCGGACGCGCGCTGGAGCGACGGCACCCCCATCGGCGCCGACGACTTCATCGCCCAGTGGAAGGCCCTCAACGGCGAGGACAAGGACTACTGGTCGGCGCGCAACGTCGGCTACGACCGCATCGAGAAGGTGCGCAAGGGCCCGGAACGCCACCAGGTCGAGGTGACGTTCACCCGCCCCTACGCCGACTGGAAGTCCCTGTTCACGCCCCTCTACCCGCGCGCGGTCACCGGCGACGCCGACGCGTTCAACGACGGCGCCCGCACGGAACTGCCCGTCTCCGGCGGCCCGTTCGAGGTGGCGGACGTGGACGGGGAGGCGGGGACCGTCACCCTGGAGCGCAACGACGCGTGGTGGGGCGACCCGGCGCTCCTCGACGAACTCGTCCTGGCCGCCGTGCCCCGCGCCGAACGCCGCGCCGCGCTCGCCGCGGGCGAGCTGGACATCGCCGAGGTGACCCCAGGGGACGCCGAACGGATCACCGCCGCCCGCCGCACAGCGTCCGCCGCCGCGCCGGACGCCGACGACGGCAAGCAGCCCCCGCCCGCCGCCCCCTCCGCCGCCGACGCCCTCGGCGACCTCGCCCGCGCCCGCCTGGAGGGCGAGGAGGTGGAGGCCGCCGCCGAGCGCTACCGCGACGCGTACGCCGACGCCGAGCACGCGCGCGAGCGCCAGTGGGCCACCCGCGAGGAGGCCGACCGCGAGGCCATGAGCCACCTCGTCGTCCACCGCGCGTTCGACCCCTCCTGGACCCAGCTCACCCTGAACGGCACCTCGCCCGCCCTCACCGACGAACGCGTCCGCTGGGCCGTCGCCCGCGCCGTCGACCGCGCCGCGCTCGCCGAGGCCGTCCACGGCCCGGCCGACCTGCCCGCCACCCCGCTCGGCAGCCACCTGCGCACCCTCGGCCAGGCCGGCTACCGCGACAACAGCGCCGCCATCGGCGAGACGGGCACCGCGTCCGCCGCCGGACTGCTGGACGACGCCGGGTGGCTGATGCCCGGCGCGGGCGCGAAGGCCGGGCGGGACGGCGACGCCAAGCCGGGCGCGGCCGCCCCCGCGCCCCTGAACGCCGCAGGACCCGCCACCGCCGCGTCCGCCGCCCTCCTGCGCCAGTCGGCCGCCGCCGAACGCGCCGCGGGCGACGACGACGACGCCGCCCGTACGGAACGCCGCGCCGAGGCCGCCGAACGCCGCGCCGCCGAGCTGGCCGAGGCCGCCGCCACCCCGCCGCGCACCAAGGACGGCGCCCCGCTGGAACTGCGCTTCGTCCTCCCCGACGGCGCCGACGCCGCGCCCCTGCGCGCCGCCGCCCGCCGCATCGCCGCGATGCTCGCCACCGTCGGCATCCGCGCCGTGACGGCCGAGGTGGACGCCGACCGCTACTTCGAGGAGCACATCGCGACCGGCGACTTCGACCTCGCCCTCTTCTCCTGGCCCGCCACCGCGTACCCCGCCACCGACGCCCGCCCCCTGTTCCGCAAGCCGCGCGAGCTGCCCGGCGGCGTCCTGCGCGTCGAGCAGAACTACGCGCGCATCGGCACCGACTACGTGGACCAGCTCCTCGACCAGGCCGCGGGCGAGCTGGACGAGAAGGAGCACGCGGCGCTCCTCGACCGCGCCGACGCCCGCATCTGGGCCGCCGCCGGTTCCCTGCCGCTCTACCAGCGCCCCCAGCTCGTCGCCGTGCGGGACACCCTCGCCGGGGCGGGCGCGTTCGGCCTCCAGACCCCCCGCTACCAGGACATCGGCCACCGCCGCTGACCCCCGCGCCGCCGCCCCCGGCCCGTCCCGGGCCGGGGGTCGCACCGCGCGGCTCGGCCCGGTCCGGCGCGGCAACGTACGATGGCGGGTGACGCCGGTTGCTGTGGTCTGTTCGGGGGCGAACCCCCGCCGGGCGGACATCCCCCGCCGAGCCGTCCTGACACCGTCCTCGCTCGGGAGAAGCGCCCAGCCATGCCTACGCGCCACGACATCCGTAATGTCGCCATCGTCGCCCATGTCGATCATGGCAAGACGACCCTGGTCGACGCCATGCTCCGGCAGGCGGGAGCCTTCGCCGCCCACCAGCAGGTGGACGACCGCGTCATGGACTCCAACGACCTGGAGCGCGAGAAGGGCATCACCATTCTCGCGAAGAACACCGCCGTCCGTTACCACCCCAAGGGCGGCGGCGACCCGGTCGTCATCAACATCATCGACACCCCGGGGCACGCCGACTTCGGCGGCGAGGTGGAGCGCGGCCTGTCCATGGTGGACGCCGTCGTCCTCCTCGTGGACGCCTCCGAGGGCCCGCTGCCGCAGACCAGGTTCGTCCTGCGCAAGGCGCTCCAGGCCCGGCTGCCGGTCATCCTGTGCGTGAACAAGACGGACCGCTCGGACGCCCGGATCTCCGAGGTGCTCAACGAGACGTACGACCTGTTCCTCGACCTGGAGGCGGACGAGGAGCAGATCGAGTTCCCGATCGTCTACGCCTGCGCCCGCGACGGCATCGCCTCGCTGACGCAGCCCGCCGACGGCACCGTCCCGGCCGACAGCGACAGCCTGGAGCCGTTCTTCTCGACGCTCCTGGAGACCGTCCCCGCGCCGGTGTACGAGGAGGACGCGCCGCTCCAGGCGCACGTCACCAACCTCGACGCGGACAACTTCCTCGGCCGCATCGCCCTGTGCCGCATCCGCCAGGGCACGCTGAGCAAGGGCCAGACCGTCGCCTGGCTGAAGCGCGACGGCAGCCAGCAGAACGTGCGCATCACCGAGCTGCTGATGACGGACGCGCTCACCCGCAAGCCCGCCGAGCAGGCCGGTCCCGGCGACATCTGCGCCGTCGCGGGCATCCCCGAGATCATGATCGGCGAGACCCTCGCCGACCCGGAGAACCCGCTGCCGCTCCCGCTGATCACGGTGGACGAGCCCGCCATCTCCATGACGATCGGCACCAACACCTCGCCGCTCGTCGGCCGCGGCGGCAAGGGCCACAAGGTCACCGCCCGCCTGGTGAAGGACCGCCTCGACCGCGAGCTGATCGGCAACGTGTCCCTGCGCGTCCTGCCCACCGAGCGCCCCGACGCCTGGGAGGTGCAGGGCCGCGGCGAGCTGGCGCTGGCGATCCTCGTCGAGACGATGCGCCGCGAGGGCTTCGAACTGACCGTCGGCAAGCCGGAGGTCGTCACCCGCGAGATCGACGGCAAGCTGCACGAGCCCGTCGAGCGCATGACGATCGACGCCCCCGAGGAGCACCTCGGCGCGATCACCCAGCTGATGGCCACCCGCAAGGGCCGCATGGAGACGATGACGAACCACGGCTCCGGCTGGGTGCGCATGGAGTTCCTGGTGCCCTCGCGCGGCCTGATCGGCTTCCGCACGGAGTTCCTGACCGAGACGCGCGGCACCGGCATCGCGCACAGCATCTTCGAGCGGCACGAGCCGTGGGCGGGCGAGCTGCGGACCCGCAAGAGCGGCTCCCTGGTCGCCGACCGCGCGGGCGTCGCCAGCCCGTACGCGATGATGAACCTCCAGGAGCGCGGCGTCATCTTCATCGAGCCAGGCACCGAGGTGTACGAGGGCATGCTCGTCGGCGAGAACTCCCGCGCGGACGACATGGACGTGAACATCACCAAGGAGAAGAAGCTCACCAACATGCGCGCGGCCTCGGCCGACAACACCGAGAACCTCGTGCCGCCGCGCAGGTTGTCGCTGGAGCAGTCGCTGGAGTTCTGCCGCGAGGACGAGTGCGTCGAGGTGACGCCGGACGAGGTGCGGCTGCGCAAGGTCGTCCTCGACCAGCGCGACCGCGCCCGTACGACGGCGCGGGCCAAGCGCGCCTGACGCGGGAGTTCCCAGGGAGCCCCCGGCCCGTTCGCACGCGAACGGGCCGGGGGCTCAGCCGTCGGAACGGCCGAGCACCAGCGTGCGCCAGGTGAAGCCGTCCGCCGAGACGCGGTAGTTCCCCGGGCGCCGCCGGTCGATCAGGAGATAGCCGAACGGGACCGTGTCCGCCCACTCGGGCGGCGGGCCCGGCCGGTCCACCGCGAACGTCCTGCCGCCGTCCTCGCTCACCCAGATGGCGTCGTCGCCGTAGAGGAAGATCCGGCCGTCCGGTGTGACGATCGGGATGCCGTTCGCCAGCTCAGGACGCGCGCCGCCGCCGCCGTCCCCCGCGGTCCAGCGCGTCTCCCAGGTCCTGCCGCCGTCCGCGCTGTGGTGGAGGCGGAGCAGGGCGGACTCGCTCGTGCCGTCGCCGCCGATCTGGATGAGGTACAGCCCGCCCGCCTCCGTGGCGGCGAGCCAGCGCTGCACGGCGCCGGGGAGGTCGTCGCCGTCCGGTGCCGGGGGCGCCGCGAGCGGTTCCCACGTACGGCCGCCGTCGTGGGTGACGGTGATGCGCGGCTGGTCGTCCGCGTACGCGGTCCCGTCCAGCCAGAACGTCCCGTCGGGCAGCACGCCCGACCGCCCGCTCGTCGTCCCCGCGCCGTCCGGCTGGGTGGCGAGCACGCGCAGTTCCCCCGTGCCGGGCAGCAGCGCGTGGAGAGCGTTCCCGCCCGTGCCCAGGTAGGACGTGACGAGGCGCGCCCCCTCCGGTGCCCCGTCGACCGCCTCCTCGGGCGACGCCGCGCAGGCCGTCTCCGCCCAGGTGGCCGCGGCGTCGGTCGTGACCCAGCAGGTCCGCCGCCCGGCGGAGTCCATGAGGTTCAGCCGCGCCACCCCCGGGCCCGCCACCAGCAGGTCGCGCAGCAGCCGGCCGCCCTCGCGCGGCATCGGCGGGACCTGCCGGACCTCCCAGGTGCCGTCGGACAGGACGGCGATGTCCCGCGAGCACGGGTCGGCGGCGGCGTTCGCGGCGCAGTCGCTCCACGGGAGGGCGAACGCGTGCGACCCGTCGGCGAACCAGGGCGTCCACCCGTCGCCTGGCGGCAGGTCGGGCGCGGACGGCACGGGCGGCGGCTCGACGGACGGCGGCGCGGTGGGCGGCGGCGTCGGAGCGGGGTCGTCCGGGGCGTCCTGTGGGGACCCCGTACACCCGACCGGCCCCAGGAGGGCCAGCAGGACGAGGGCGGCTAACGGCGATCTGCGCATCCCCGGAACCTAGCCCAGCGGCCTCCTCCGGCATATGGGGGGTTCTCGGCAACACTCCGCCTCACCGGCGCTCGCCTGGATGCACGAAAGGGACATAAGGGGTGTGATGGTACTCGGATGTGACTTTCGGGATTTCTGAGGAGGCGCCCCATGCGCGGCAGCACCCACCTCACCATGGCCCTCGCCTGCGCGGCGGCCCTCTCCGTGACGGCGACGGCCTGCGGCACCACCCCCGCCGACGCCGGTGCGGGCGACCGCGTGGTGCGTGCCTCGTGGGGCGACCCGCAGCACCCGCTCGAACCCGCGAACACCAACGAGGTGCAGGGCGGCAAGGTCCTCGACATGATCTTCCGCGGCCTCAAGCGGTACGACCCGAAGACCGGCGAGGCCAAGAACGCCATGGCCGAGTCGATCGAGACCGACGACCAGCAGAACTTCACCATCACCCTGAAGGACGGCTGGAAGTTCAGCGACGGCACGCCGGTCACCGCCGCGTCGTACGTCGACGCCTGGAACTACGGGGCCAACGCCAAGAACGCCCAGGTCAGCAGCTACTTCTTCCAGTTCATCGACGGCTACGACGCGGTCCACCCCGCCGACGAGGACGCCGAGCCCACCGCCGACACCCTCAGCGGCCTCGCCGTCAAGGACGAGCACACCTTCACCGTCCGCCTCAGCGAGCCGTTCTCCCTGTGGCCCGAGACGCTCGGGTACGCCGCCTACTCGCCGCTGCCCCAGTCGTTCTTCGACGACCACGACGGCTGGCTCGACAAGCCGGTCGGCAACGGCCCGTACCGCATCGACACCTACCGGCCGAGCCAGAGCATGAAGCTGGTGAAGAACAAGCACTACGCCGGGTCGGACAAGCCCAAGAACGACGGCGTCGAGCTGCGCGTCTACACCGACAACAACACCGCGTACACCGACCTCCAGGCCGGGAACCTCGACATCGTCGACGACATCCCCGCCTCCCAGCTCGCCAACGCGGAGAACGACCTCGGCGACCGCTTCATCAACCAGCCGGCCGGCATCATCCAGACCGTCTCCTTCCCCCTCTACGACGAGGACTGGCAGGGCGCGGACGCCGCCAAACTCCGCAAGGGCCTGTCGATGGCGATCAACCGCAAGGAGATCACCTCGAAGCTCTACCACGACACCCGCACCCCGGCGACGGACTTCACCTCGCCCGTCCTCGGCAAGGACGGCGGCTACAAGAAGAACCTGTGCGGCGAGGCCTGCCGTTACGACCCCGACCGCGCCAAGCAGCTGATCGAGGACGCGGGCGGCCTGCCCGGCGGCAAGATCACGATCACCTCCAACGTCGACACCGGCTCGCACCGGCAGTGGATGGACGCGGTCTGCAACAGCATCAACAACGCGCTGGACAAGTCGAAGGCCTGCACGGTCAACCCGGTCGCCACCTTCGCCGACTTCCGCAACCGCGTCAGCGACCACAAGATGACCGGCATGTTCAGGACCGGCTGGCAGATGGACTACCCGCTGATCCAGAACTTCCTCCAGCCGCTCTACTACACCGACGGCTCCTCCAACGACTCCGGCTACAGCTCCAGCCGCTTCGACGACCTGGTGGACCGCGCCAACGCCGCGAACGACGAGGACGACGCCATCGGCCTCTTCCAGGACGCGGAACGGCAGCTCGCCAAGGACCTCCCCGCCATCCCGCTGTGGTACCAGAACGGCACCGGCGGCTACTCGGACCGGCTGAGCGGCGTCCGGCTCAACGCGTTCTCCGTCCCCGTCTTCACCGACATCAAGGTGGACTGACTCCGTGGGGCGCTACATCGTCCGCCGGCTGCTCCAGATGATCCCCGTGTTCATCGGGGCGACGCTGCTGATCTTCCTGATGGTCTACGCGCTCGGGGACCCGGTCACCGCCCTGTTCGGCGACCGGGCCCCCGACCCGGCGACCGCGCGGGCGCTGCGCCACGAGTTCAACCTCGACAAGCCCCTGTGGCAGCAGTACCTGCTCTACATGGGCAAGATCTTCACCGGCGACTTCGGCACCGCGTTCAACGGGCAGCCCGTCACCGACCTGATGCGGCACGCGTTCCCCATCAGCCTGCGGCTGGCGATCGTCGCGCTCGTCCTGGAGATGCTGATCGGCATCGCCCTCGGCGTCGTCACCGGCCTGCGGCGCGGCCGGGCGGTGGACACCACGGTCCTCGTCCTGACCCTGGTCGTCATCGCGATCCCCACCTTCGTCCTCGGCACGACCGCGCAGTACTTCCTCGGCGTCAAGCTCGGCTGGATCGACCCGGCCGTCAGCCCGGACGCGCCGTTCAGCGAACTCCTCGTCCCCGGCCTGATCCTGAGCCTCGTCTCGCTGGCCTACGTGACGCGGCTGACGCGCACCTCCGTCGTCGAGAACGCCCGCAGCGACTACATCCGCACCGCCGTCGCCAAGGGCCTGCCGCGCAGCCGCATCACCGTGCGGCACCTGCTGCGCAACTCGCTGATCCCCGTCGTCACCTACCTCGGCGCGGACATCGGCACGCTGATGGCGGGCGCCATCGTCACGGAGCGGATCTTCAACATCCAGGGCGTCGGCTACCAGCTCTTCCAGGGCATCCTGCGGCAGAACTCGCCCACCGTCGTGGGCTTCGTCGTCGTCCTCGTGCTGATCTTCCTCCTCGCCAACCTGCTCGTCGACCTCCTGTACGCCGTGCTCGACCCGAGGATCCGCTATGCCTGACCCGCAGGCGCGCCAGCCGCTGGGCGCCCAGGAGGACGCCGCCGCAGGGGGCCTGACGGCCGGGACGTCCGGCGCCACGCCCGAGCCGGGCGCGCCCCACGGCCTGTGGACGGACGCCTGGCGCGACCTGCGGCGCAATCCCGTCTTCCTCGTCTCGGCCCTCCTGATCCTCTTCCTGGTCCTGGTCGCGGTGTGGCCGGGGCTGATCGCGAGCGGCGACCCGAACCGCTGCGAGCTGATCCGCTCGCTCGAAGGCCCGTCGTCCGGCCACTGGTTCGGCTTCGACACCCAGGGCTGCGACGTCTACACGCGCACGGTCCACGGCGCCCGCGCGTCGATCGCCGTCGGCGTCTGCGCGACGCTGGGCGTGGCGCTGCTCGGGGCCGTCATCGGCGGTCTCGCGGGCTTCTACGGCGGCTTCTGGGACGCGCTGCTCTCCCGGATCGGCGACGTCTTCTTCGGCATCCCGATGGTGCTGGGCGCCATCGTCTTCCTGTCGATGGTCTCGCTCGGCGGGATCTGGCCGGTCGTCCTCATCATCGCGGCGCTCGGCTGGCCGCAGATCGCCCGCATCGCGCGCGGCGCGGTCATCACCGCCAAGCAGAACGACTACGTGCAGGCGGCCCGCGCCCTCGGCGCGAGCAACACGCGGCTGCTGCTGCGGCACATCCTGCCGAACGCCGTCGCCCCGGTCATCGTGATGGCGACGATCATGCTCGGCACGTTCATCGCCCTGGAGGCCACCCTCAGCTACCTCGGCGTCGGCCTGCGCCCGCCCACCGTCTCCTGGGGCGTGGACATCTCGGCCGCCTCGGACGGCATGCAGTTCCGCAACGCGCCGCACATCCTGTTCTATCCGGCCGCCGCCCTGAGCATCACGGTGCTCGCGTTCATCATGCTCGGCGACGCCGTCCGCGACGCCCTGGACCCCAAGCTCCGCTGACCCGCCGGGAGGCCCCATGCTGCTGGACGTACGCGACCTGCGCGTCGAGTTCCGCACGAGGGAGGGCGTCGTGCGGGCGGTCAACGGGGTCAGCTACTCGGTGGCGGAGGGTGAGACCCTGGCGGTGCTCGGCGAGTCGGGCTCGGGCAAGTCCGTGACGGCGCAGGCGGTGATGGGCATCCTCGACACCCCGCCCGCCCGGGTCACCGGCGGCCGGGTCCTCTTCCAGGGCACGGACCTGCTGACGCTCGGCGCGGAGGAGCGGCGGCGCGTGCGGGGCGAGCGGATGGCGATGATCTTCCAGGACGCCCTGTCGTCCCTCAACCCGGTGCTGCCGGTGGGGTACCAGCTGGGCGAGATGTTCCGCGTGCACCGGCGCGCGTCGCGCAAGGAGGCGCGGGAGCGCGCCGTGGAGCTGATGGACCGGGTCCGCATCCCGGCGGCCGGGGCGCGCGCCGGGGACTACCCGCACCAGTTCTCCGGCGGCATGCGCCAGCGCATCATGATCGCGATGGCGCTCGCGCTGGAGCCCGAGCTGATCATCGCGGACGAGCCGACGACGGCGCTCGACGTGACCGTGCAGGCCCAGGTCATGGAGCTGCTGGCCGACCTGCAGCGGGAGTTCGGGATGGGGCTGATCCTCATCACGCACGACCTGGGGGTGGTCGCGGACGTCGCCGACAAGATCGCGGTGATGTACGCGGGCCGCATCGTGGAGAACGCGCCGGTCGCGGACCTCTACAAGCGGCCGGCGCACCCGTACACGAAGGGGCTGCTCGACTCGATCCCGCGCCTGGACCGCAAGGGCAGGCAGCTGCGCGCGATCAGCGGGCTGCCGCCCAACCTGCTGCGCATCCCGCCCGGCTGCCCGTTCCACCCGCGCTGCCCGCAGGTCAGGGACGTGTGCCGCGTCGATCCGCCGCCGCCGCTGTACGAGGTCACGTACGCGGGCCGGGACGCCGAGGCGGTGCGGGCGGCGGAGCTGATGCCGGACGACCCCTCGGCCCTCGGGCGTTCCAGCGCCTGCCACTTCTGGAAGGAGACCGTCGGTGAGTGAGGCGGCGAATGAGGCGGCGGGTGAGCCCCTGCTGGAGGTGCGCGGCCTGATCAAGCACTTCCCGCTGACGCAGGGCGTGCTGGTGCGCCGCAGGGTCGGCGCGGTGCAGGCGGTGGACGGTGTCTCGTTCGACCTGCGGCGCGGCGAGACGCTGGGCATGGTCGGCGAATCCGGCTGCGGCAAGTCGACGGTGGCGAAACTGCTGATGCACCTGGAACAGCCCACCGGGGGGCGCATTCTCTACAAGGGCGAGGACATCGCCGGGCTGTCCGGCCGTGCCCTGAAATCCGTCCGCCGAAACATCCAGATGGTTTTCCAGGACCCCTATACTTCGCTGAATCCGCGGATGACCGTCGGCGACATCATCGGGGAGCCGTTCGACATCCATCCGGAGGTTGCACCAAAGGGGGACAGGCGCCGCCGGGTGCGGGAACTCCTCGATGTGGTGGGCCTCAATCCGGAGTACATCAACAGATATCCGCACCAATTCTCCGGCGGGCAGCGGCAGCGTATCGGCATCGCGCGCGGACTCGCGCTGCGGCCGGAAGTGATCATCGCGGACGAGCCGGTCTCCGCGCTCGACGTCTCGGTGCAGGCGCAGGTCGTGAATCTGATGGAGCGGCTCCAGGACGAGTTCGGCCTCGCGTATCTCTTCATCGCGCACGACCTTTCCGTGGTCAGGCACATCTCGGACCGGATCGCGGTGATGTACCTGGGCCGGATCGTGGAGACGGGAACGGACCGGGAGATCTACGAGCACCCCACGCACCCGTACACGCAGGCGCTGCTCTCGGCGGTGCCGGTGCCCGATCCGGGGGCGCGGCGGCGGGAGCGGATCATCCTCGCCGGAGACGTCCCCTCGCCCGCCGACCCGCCGTCCGGATGCCGGTTCCGCACCCGGTGCTGGAAGGCGCAGGACCTGTGCGCGGAGGTCGATCCGCCGCTCGCGGTGCCGGTGGCGTTCGCGAAGGCATCGGGCCCGGCGGCCCATGACTCGGCCTGTCACTTCGCCGCGGAGGAGCCGACCGTGTCGGCGGCCTGAACGGGGAAAACGCCTGGACAGCGACCGGGGTGGTACCGCTTGGAAGCGGTACCACCCCGGTCTACGGCACCCGCACGGCCGTACCGCTCCAGTCTGGGGCGTTCGCATATCGTGAAGGCGTCACCGGTGTTGCCTCCGTGTTAAAAGGCGCGGTCCCCACTTAGGGGCAAATTCCGGAAATCCGGAATCGAAGTCAAGCACGCTACGGGCTCGATCTGCATAAGTCTCGCCTATGAATTGACTGTCATAGGTTTATACCATTGCTATCTCTTGACGGGAAAGTGTGTGCCTTGCCACAGTCGCGATCTACACGCATCGCATGCAGGTCCATCCCGCCGGGGGCGCCGAGATGTCCATTGCAACCAAGCCTGTCGAGGCCGAACTCGTAGGCCGCTCGCCAGGGCAGCTGATGTGGCGCCGCTTCCGACGTGATCGGATAGGCGTCATATCCGCCCTGATCGTGGCGTTCTTCTTTCTGGTGGGACTGTTCGCGCCGGTCATCTCCCGTCTGTACGGCAAGGACCCCTACACCCGATACGGACAGGAACAGCCCGGTCTGCTCAACGACTACGGCTATCCGGTCAAGCCCAACGGCGGTATCGACGGGGAGTTCTGGTTCGGCCTCGAACCGAGCACCGGACGTGACGTATTGACTGAGCTTCTCTACGGAATCCGCACGTCTCTCTTCATCGCCCTGGCGGTGACGGTCCTCGCCGTGCTGACGGCGATCGTCCTCGGCATCGCGGCCGGCTACCTCGGCGGCGTGTGGGACTTCCTGATCAGCCGCACGACCGACCTGCTCATGGCCTTCCCCCAGCAGCTGTTCTTCGTGGCCTTCCTCCCGATCACGACCAGCCTGTTCGTGGACCCGAGGGAGGAGACACCGGTCTGGATCAAAGTCATCTCGATCATCGTGGTGCTGTGGGCCCTCGGCTGGATGACCCTGGGCCGCATCCTGCGCGGCGTGACCCTGACGCTGCGGGAGCGCGAGTTCGTCGAGGCGGCCAAGGTCAGCGGCGCGTCGTCCTGGCGCATCATCCGCAAGGAGCTGCTGCCCAACGTCGTCTCGCCCATCCTCGTGCAGGCCACCTACATGCTCCCCTCCTTCGTGACCACGGCGGCGGCCCTGTCCTTCCTCGGCGTCGGCATCACCGAGCCCACGCCCGACTGGGGCCGGATGTTCGCCACCGCCGCCCAGGTGTACCGCAGCGACATCACCTACATGTTCTTCCCCGGAGTCTCGCTGGTGATCTTCGTCGTCGCCTTCAACCTCCTGGGAGACGCGGTCCGGGACGCCTTCGACCCGAAGACCGTGCGATGACCGGCACGACCTCTCACAACGAACGGGCAGGTGCCAAGGAACCCATGAGCAAGCGAACAGCGCACAGAAGGCGCACGGCGGGGGCGGCGCTCGCCCTTGCCGGGGCCCTGGTCCTCAGCGCGTGCAGCAGCGGCGGCGGAGGCGGGGGCGACCCCGAGGGTGAGGACAGCGCCGGGCCCGAGGTGTCCGCCGCCATCACCTTCGGCGACGAGGCCGCCTCGACAGGACCCGCCGAGGAGGTCCCCGGTGCGGCCCCTGGCGGCACGATCCACGTGCTCCAGGAGACCGCGCCCGACCACCTGGACCCGGGCCAGGTCTACGTCTCGCACGAGTCGAACATCACGCGCCTGCTCCACCGCGGCCTCACCGCGATCCGTCTCGACAACGAGGGGAACTACAGCGTCCTCGGCGACCTCGCCACCGACGCGGGCCAGGTCAGCGACGAGGGCCGCACCTGGACGTACACCCTCAAGGACGAGATCTTTTTCAACGACGGCACGCCGATCACGTCCGCCGACCTCCGGCACACGTTCGAGCGCATGTTCGCCCCGTTCATCACCCAGGGCCCCAACTACATCCAGGGCTGGCTGGCGAACGACCCGAAGGAGTACCGCGCGCTGCTGCCCGACGGGCCCTTCGAGGGGGAGCACCTGCCCGACTCGATCCTGGAGACCCCGGACGAGCGCACGATCGTCTTCCACTTCGAGGAACCGCAGAACGACCTGCCCTACGCCCTGGCCACGCCGGGCTACGGCGTCGTCTCCGAGGCGGGCGACACGCGGGAGCAGTACGACCAGGAGCCGGTGACGTCCGGCCCCTACCAGATCGAGGAGTTCCGCCCCGGACGCTCCATGACGCTGACGCGCAACGAGTACTGGGACCCGGCGACCGACCCGGCGCGCAACGCCTACCCGGACCGGTACGAGATCTCGTTCGGCCACACCCGCGAGGACACCACCGCGCGGCTCATGGCCGACAACGGCGACAACCAGACGACCGTGACGTTCAACAACGGCCTGGACGCGGGCAACGGCCCCTCCGTCGTGGAGGACCCGCAGTACCAGGACCGCCTGATCGACGGCTACCAGCCCTACGTCTGGAGCCTCGCGATCAACCAGGACACCGTCACCGACCGCCGCATACGCGAGGCGATAGCCCTGGCCGTGCCGCTCAACGGCGTCCGCGCCGCGTACGGCGGCGCGCTCGGCGGCGAGTACGCGGGCAGCCTGATCAGCCCGCTGCTGCCCGGCCGCGAGGACGACTACGACCCGTTCGGCAAGGTCGCCAACCCGCAGGGCGACATCGAGGGCGCCCGCGCCCTCCTGGAGGAGGCCGACGCGGTCGGCTACGAGCTGAGCTACGTCCACCACACCGCGCCCGAGGACCAGCAGGCGGCCGTCGCCGTCGAGGACGCGCTCGAGGACGCCGGCTTCGTCGTCAACCGCACCGAGGTCCCGTCGGAGACCTACTACGACACCATCGGCGTCGTGGAATCCGGCTACGACATCTACCGCTCCAGCTGGGGCGCCGACTGGCTGTCGGGCTCCACGGTCATCCCGCCGCAGTACGACGGCCGCCAGATCGCCGACGGCGCCTCCAACTACGCGCACCTCAACGACGAGCACGTCAACTCCGAGATCGACCGCATCCTGCTGATCGAGGACCCGGACGAGGCCGCCCGCGAGTGGTTCGAGCTGAGCAAGTACGTCGTCGAGGACGCCATCGCGTCCGTGCCGGTCATCTACTACCGCCAGACGCTGCTGCACGGTTCGCTCATCGGCGGCGCCGTCTTCAACGACGACGTCGGCACGATCGACATGCAGCGCCTCTACGTCATCCAGGAGTAGAGCCGGACCCCCGCCCCTCCCGGCCGTCCGCCCCAGGGCGGGCCGCCGGGCGGGGCGGCCAAGGCCCCGCACATCCGGCCGGGTGCGGGGCGGGCCGCCGCCCGCCCCGCACCACCCGGCGCCACCCCCGGCCAACGAACCGAAGGCTGCGACCCGATGCTCAGATTCATCCTGCGGCGATCCCTCGGCGCCCTCGCCATCCTGCTGATCATCAGCGCCGTGACGTTCTTCCTCTTCTACGCGATCCCGCGCAACCCCGCGCTGCTCGCCTGCGGCAAGGGCGTCTGCACACAGGAGCAGCTCGCCGTCGTCGAGCACAACCTGGGCATCGACAAGCCGATCCCCCAGCAGTACTGGGAGTACATGATCGGCATCTTCGCCGGCCGCGAGTTCCCCGCCGGGAGCTGCCCGGCACCCTGCCTCGGCTTCTCCTTCCGCGACAACAGGCCCGTCCTCGACACCATCCTGGACCGGCTGCCGACCACCGTGTCCCTCGCCGCGGGCGGCACCGTCGTCTTCCTCATCCTGGGCCTGGCCTTCGGCATGATCGCCGCCTGGCGCCGCGGGACCCTGCTGGACCGCTCGGTCAGCTCGGCGTCCCTCGTGCTCAGCTCGGCGCAGATCTACTTCCTCGGCCCGCTCGCGCTCGCGCTGCTCGTCTACAACAACCAGATCCTGTCCCAGCCGGGCTACTTCCCCATCTCGGACGACCCGGGCAAGTGGTTCGCCGGGCTGCTGCTGCCCTGGCTGGTGCTCTCCACCATCTTCACCGCGCAGTACACCAGGCTCTCCCGCGCCTCGCTCGTCGAGCAGCTCCAGGAGGACCACGTACGGACCGCGCGCGCCAAGGGCATGGGACGGCGGACCGTCTTCTTCCGGTACGCCTGGCGCGGCTCGCTGATCCCGATCGTCACCGTCCTCGGCATCGACATGGGGTCGCTGATCGGCGGCGCCATGATCACCGAGAAGACCTTCGCCCTGCCGGGCCTCGGCCGCCTGGCGGTGGACTCGGTCACCCAGTCCAACCTGCCGATGCTGATGGGCGTCATGCTCTTCGCCGCCCTGATGATCGTCGTGTTCAACATCATCGTCGACGCCTGCTACGCGCTGATCGACCCGCGCGTACGGCTCGCGTAGCGCAAGGGAGCTGACGACGTGACCACCACAGAGCCCGCCGCGACGCCACGGCCGGGCACGGGCACGGGGACGGACGCGGGGGCGGACGCCGAACCGTTCCTGTCCGTACGGGACCTGCGCGTGCGCTTCGCCACCGAGGACGGCACGGTCAAGGCGGTGGACGGCCTGTCGTTCGACGTGCTGCGCGGCCGGACGCTCGGCATCGTCGGCGAGTCCGGCTCCGGCAAGTCCGTGGCCAACCAGGCGATCCTCGGCCTGCACAACCCCAGGGTCGCCGACATCAGCGGCGAGATCCTGCTGGAGGGCGAGGACCTCGTCACCGCCCGCGAACGCCGCATGGAGCAGCTGCGCGGCAACCGGATCGCCATCATCTTCCAGGACCCGCTGACCGCCCTCTCGCCGTACCACACCGTCGGGCAGCAGATCGCCGAGCCGTACCGCAAGCACAAGGGCGCCGGACGGCGCGAGGCGCGCGAGCGCTCCATCGAGATGCTGGCGCGGGTCGGCATACCCAGCCCGCAGCGCCGGGTGGACGACTACCCGCACCAGTTCTCCGGCGGCATGCGGCAGCGCGCCATGATCGCCATGGCCCTCGTCTGCGACCCCGACCTCCTGATCGCCGACGAGCCGACGACCGCGCTCGACGTCACCGTCCAGGCGCAGATCCTCGACCTCCTGCTGGAGCTGCAGCAGGAGTTCGGCTCCGCGATCATCATGATCACGCACGACCTCGGCGTCGTCTCGCGCGTCTCGGACGACATCCTCGTGATGTACGCGGGCCGCGCCGTCGAACGCGGCACCGTCCACGACGTCCTCAGCCGCCCCCAGCACCCGTACACCTGGGGCCTCCTCAGCTCCATGCCCCGCCTCAGCGGCGACGTCGGCAAGGAACTCGTGCCCATCACCGGCACGCCGCCCAGCCTGCTGAACCCGCCGCCCGGCTGCCCGTTCGCCCCCCGCTGCTCCTTCCGCGACGAGGTGCCGGAGGGCCGCTCCTGCACCGAGGACAGGCCCGCCCTGTCCGAGGGGCGCGGCGCCGCCTGCCACCTCACCGACGGGCAGAAGCGCGTCCTGTTCACCGAACGCATCAGGCCCCGGCTCGTGTGAGCCCCGCCCGCCATCGCACCGCACGCACGCACGGACCGGAGACCGAGGACCAGATGACGACCGAGACCGCCGAGACCAAGGCCGGGACCGCCGGGGCCCGCAGCGCGCTGATGACCGTCCGGGGACTCACCAAGCACTTCCCGGTCCGCGGCGGCTTCCCGGTCAAGCGGACCGTCGGCGCCGTGCACGCCGTGGACGGCCTCGACTTCACCGTGCACGCGGGGGAGAGCTTCGGGCTCGTCGGCGAGTCGGGCTGCGGCAAGTCCACGACGGGCCGCCTGCTCGCCCGGCTGCTCGAACCGACCGCGGGCACGATCACCTACCGGGACCGCGACATCACGCACGCCTCGCGCCGCGCGCTGGCCCCGATCCGCTCCGAGATCCAGATGATCTTCCAGGACCCCTACTCGTCGCTCAACCCGCGGCAGACCGTCGGCACGATCATCGGCGGCCCGATGGAGATCAACGGCATCGTGCCGCCCGGCGGACGGGAGGCGCGCGTCCGCGAACTGCTGGAGACGGTCGGGCTCAACCCCGAGCACTACAACCGCTTCCCGCACGAGTTCTCCGGCGGCCAGCGGCAGCGCATCGGCGTCGCCAGGGCCCTCGCGCTCGAACCGAAGCTGATCGTCGCCGACGAGCCGGTCTCCGCGCTCGACGTCTCGATCCAGGCCCAGGTCGTCAACCTGCTGCGCAAGGTGCAGGAGGAACTGGGCATCGCCTTCCTCTTCATCGCCCACGACCTCGCCGTCGTCCGGCACTTCTCGCAGCGGATCGCGGTGATGTACCTCGGCAAGATCGTGGAGATCGGCGACCGCGAGGCGATCCACGAGCGGCCCAGGCACCCGTACACGCACGCGCTCCTGTCGGCCGTCCCCGAGGTGACGCTGGAGAGCGAGGACGGCACGCCCGCCGAGCCGCCGCGCGAACGCATCAGGCTCCAGGGCGACGTGCCCTCGCCCACCGACCCGCCGTCCGGCTGCCGCTTCCGCACCCGCTGCTGGAAGGCGCAGGACGTGTGCGCCGAGCAGGAGCCGCCGCTCGTCCGCATCGAGGGGAACGCGGCGGGCCATCTCACCGCCTGCCACTTCCCCGAGGACGGCACCACGCTGGCCGCCGACCGCCCCGAACCGGTGCTGCCGGACCCCGTCGTGCCCTGAGCCGCGCACGAGCACGGACGCCCCCCGGCGCCAGGCGTGGGCCGGGGGGGCGTGCGCCCCTTCTCTGCTTCCGTGCACCCGGCCGTGCGCGCGCGCCCGCTCGTTATGATCCATGGCACGTGACGGGCAGCACTCACCCGAGCACGCGCTGAAGCCTGTCGCCGGCCGCCCTGAACGGGCCCGAACTGTAGGGGTGATCCTCGGTGGCGCTCTCCGTCTCCGCCGTGCTGCTGCTCGCCATCATCGTCGTCCTCCTGGTCAGGAAGGCGGGGCTCAACCTGATGCACGCCTTCGTGTGCATGCTCCTCGGCTTCTACCTCGCCGGGTCGAACATGGCGCCCGCCATCAGCGACTTCGGGTCGAGCGTCGCGGGGATGATCAGCGAGCTGAGCTTCTGACCGCCGGGCGCCCTTGTTTTTCGCCCGGCACTTGCCTCCGGCGTAGGCTCCCGGCATGAGTCCGGTCACTCCCCGGGTGCTGCTGGTGCACGCCCATCCCGACGACGAGTCGATCACCACCGGTGTGACCATGGCGGCCTGCGCCGCCATGGGCGCGCGGGTCACGCTCGTCACCTGCACGCAGGGCGAGGAGGGCGAGGTCATCCCGGCCGCGCTGGCCCACCTCGCGTCCGGCCGGGACGACGCGCTCGGCCCGTACCGCGCGGGCGAACTCGCCGCCGCCATGCGCGCCCTCGGCGTCACCGACCACCGCTTCCTCGGCGGCCCGGGGCGCTGGCGCGACTCCGGGATGGCCGGACTGCCGGAGAACGCGCGGCCCGCCGCCTTCGACCGCGCCGACCCCGACGAGACCGGCGCCGAACTCGCCGCGGTCGTCGCCGAGGTGCGGCCGCACGTCGTCATCACCTACGACCCGTACGGCGGTTACGGCCACCCCGACCACATCCAGGCCCACCGCACCGCCATGCGCGGTGTCGAGATCGCGGCGGAGCGGCACGGCCACCGCGTACCGCGCGTCCTGTGGGCCGCCGCGCCGCGCGGCGCCGCCGAGGAACGGCTCGCCGCCCTGCGCGCGGCCGGTCCCGGGCGGTTCGCGGGCGTGGCGGGCATCGAGGAGATCCCCGGCGTCGTGGCGGACGAGGAGGTCGCGCTCACCGTGCGCGGCACCCCGGAGCAGGCCGCGGCCAAGGCGGCGGCGATGGCCGCCCACGCGACGCAGATCGAGGTGGAGGGCGGCGTCTTCGCCCTCTCCAACGGGCAGGCGCAGCCGCTGTGGGAGACCGAGTACTACCGGCTCGCCGCCGGGGTGCCGCTGCCGCCGGGCGCGGCCGACGTGTTCGCGGGCCTGGATCTCGACCACACGCGGGACATGGCGGAGGAGGTGCGGTCGTGAGGATCGCGGTGTACGCGCTGCTCGGCGTGCTCGGCGCACTGGCCGGGATCGCGGGCTCGCTGGTGCAGGGCGGCTGGTTCCCGCTCGGGCTGCTGCTCGCGCTCGCGGGCGCGGCCGGGCTGTTCTGGGGCGGCGCGCTCGTCACCAGGTCGCGGGTCGGGGCGGGCGCGCCGGCCGCTGGGTGGGTGCTCGCGGTGCTCGCGCTCACGTCGAGCCGCCCGCAGGGCGACTTCGTCTTCGCGGCGGGCGCGGGCAGTTACCTCTTCCTGCTGGGCGGCATGGCGGTCGCCGCCGCGGCCGCGACCCTCGCCCCGTCGGAACGCCCGCTGTTCGCCGTCCCCGAGGTGCCGCGCGCGTCACGGTGACGTCTCGCACGTCAGCGCGATGTGGCGAACCGGTGTGCGGCGACCGGCGCGGCGGCCCGGCCCCCGTACGGAGGCCCGGCGCCGCCGCCGGATATGTCAACACCGCCTGACCTGCGCTTACTTGGAATCGGCGGCGACCGGCCCGCCGAGGTTTTGCGCCGCGCGGCGCGGCGCCGTACCGTGGCCGGACGGTGTGCCCCCGTGGTGTGTTGCACGGATGTGCCAATCCTGTGGGGGCGGCGTACCACACGGCCGTCACCAGTATCGTGGGGCCAGCCGCCCGGTCCCGGTGTGTTCCCGGGCCGGCCGGTGAAGCCCAACCGGGAGATCCTGCCTTGAGTCGTGAATCTGACAATCCGTCCCCCCGTCCCAGGGGGTGGGGGGACCCCCAGCGCAGCGAAGGAGACGGTGGCGCACGCCCGGCGGCTCCGCAGCCGGAGGAGAAGAAGACCGAGACCACGCTGACGACGCGCGCCCGGATCAACATCCCCGGGTCCCGGCCGATCCCTCCCATCGTGGTGCGCGAGACGGTGCAGGACAGCCCCGACGGCACCGCCGCCAGGGAAGCCACCGACGGCGCGGGCACCGCGAGCGCCGCCCAGGCCGCGCCCGAGGCCGCCGCCGCGCCGCCGTCCGCCCGGCCCGCCGCCCCCGCGAACGGCACCGGCGCCGCGCCCGGCAAGAAGACCAGCTCCTGGTTCGAGCCGCGCAAGCCGCCGCCGCCCGCCCGCGCGGACACGCCCCCGGGAGGCCACCCGGCCGTCACCGACACCCCGCCCGGCGGCGTGCCGGACGCGCGGTCGGCCGCCGGACCCTCCACCGGGCCCACCCCCGTCGTACCGCCGCGGGCCGCCACCGACACGGGCCCCAACCCGCTGCTCGGCCGCCCCGAGCCGGACCACGCCCCGGGCACCGGCCCGAACCCGCTGCTCAGCGGCGGTTCCCCGGTGGAGCACGAGCCGCGCGCCGGCCAGGACCCCTGGTTCCCGCAGCACCCCGACACCCCGGCCGAGGGCGTGCCGCGCATCCCGCCGCGCCCGGTCGGCCCGACCAGCGGGCCCGTCACCGGGAACATGCCGCTGCCCCGCCGCCAGCCGCCGCGCCCCGAGGACGAGGACCCGGCCGGTACGACGATGGACCTCGGCGGTCCGTTCCCGCCCGCGCCGCCACCCGGCATCGCGGACCTGGAGGCGACCGGCCGGATGGCGCCCATCACGGACGCGGACGCGCCCGTTCCGCCCCGTACCACCGGGCCGCGTACGACCGGGCCCCGTTCCCCCGGGTCGGGGCCCGCCGGGCCGGGGGCCGCCGTGCCCCCGCCGGCCGACCCCGCGCCGCAGCAGACGGCGCCGCCGCCCGCCGCACCCGCGGCGAAGGCGCGCAAGGGCGGCCGTTCCAAGGTGAAACTGCTGGTGGTCGGCCTCGTCGGCGTCGCCGTGATCGCGTACGGCGCCGGGCTGTTCCTGAGCCCGGCCGACGTCCCGCAGGGCACCACCGTCCTCGGCGTGGACATCGGCGGCCTGTCCACCCAGGAGGCGCAGAACCGCCTGGAGAGCAGCTTCGAGGCCGCCAACAACGAGCCGCTCGTCCTGCGGCTCGGCGACCAGGAGGTCGAGCTGAAGCCGAGCGTCGCCGGTCTGTCGGTGGACGCGGAGGCGACCGCCGAGGGCGTCTCCGGCCAGGACTACAGCCCGGTCGCGGTGTACGGCTCGCTGTTCGGCGCCGAGCACCCGCAGGACGCGGTCGTCGCCGTGGACCGCGAGAAGCTGACGGTCGCGCTGCGCGACCTGACCGAGAGCGCGGGCTCCGGCCCGGTCGACGGCAGCATCACGTTCACACCCGAGGGCCCGATCGCGGACGCGGGCCGTCCCGGGCTCGGCGTCGACCCCGAGGCGGCGGCCGACGCCGTGGAGGCCGCCTTCCGCGACCGCGCGGCGGGCACCGGCGACGGTGTCGTGGACCTGCCCATGACCGAGCAGCAGCCGGAGATCGGCGAGGAGCAGGTCAGGGCCGCCATGGCCGACTTCGCGGAACCGGCGATGTCCGGCTTCGTGACGGTCAGGGCCGGCGACCAGGAGATCGACTTCAGCCCGCAGAACTCCATCTACCAGTTCATCGGCATGGCCCCGGCCAACGGCACGCTGGTCGACACGTACGACCTCGAAGCCCTGGCGGCGCTGTACGGGCGGACGTTCGAGACCGTCCTCGTCACGCGCGGCGACGGCTCGCAGACGCCCGTGATGCCCGAGGACGTCGCGGGCGCGCTGCGGACGGCGCTGCGGGAGACCGACCCGGCGGCGCGGGTCGCGGTCGTGGACCTCGACCCCAGCTGACCGGGCCCGTCCCGGCGGCGGCCCGTCCGCCCGTACCTCCCCGGTACGGGCGGACGGGCCGTCAGCCTTCGCGGGGCGCCGCGCGGTAGTGGTAGTGGCTGTGCGCCGTGAAGCCGAGCCGTCCGTACAGGGCGTGGGCGGGCGCGTTGTCCGTCTCGACCTGGAGGTACGCGGCGCTCGCCCCCTCGGCGAGCGCCGCGCGCGCGAGTTCGCCCACGAGGGCGGTGGCCAGGCCGCGGCGGCGGTGCGCCGCGCCCACCTCGATCGCGCCGAGACCGGCCCAGCGGCCGTCGACCGCACAACGTCCGACGGCCGCCGGGCTGTTCCCGTCCGCGGGAGCCGAGGCGAACAGCACCGAGGGCCCGCCGGTCAGGACCCGGCGGGCGCCCGCCGGATTCTCGCGCGTACGGGAGTAGGCGGCGAGCCACGCGTCGGACGGCGCGCGCTCGACGCGTACGCGCGGGTCGGGCGCGCGGTCGGCGAGCGCGGCCAGCGGGGCGACCATCGTCACGCTGTGCCCCGACGCCGCCCAGCCGAGCGCGTCGAGGCGTGCCGCGAGCAGCGCGTCCGCGCCGGTGCTCCCCGGCCCGTCGGTCGTCAGCTGGAGGACGAGGGGGAGGCCGCGGGCCGCGTACCAGGCGGTGAGCGCGCCGGTGTCGGGGTCGGCGGGGCCGCTGCGCACCGCCGAGTTGGCCCGGCGCGTCCAGCCGCCGCCGCCCGCGCGGGCGAGCCAGTCGCCGACCTGCCCGGTCTCCTCGCCCGGCCAGCCGCGCGCGGCGACCGCCGTCAGCTCGGCGACGTCCGCCGCCGGGACGCCGCGCCGCGGCGGCGGCGCGGGCGGCACCACCTTGCCCGCCACGAGGTCCGCCTCCGCGAGCCGCACGATCCGGCCGTCCCGCCGTGTGACGCCGACCACCCCGTCCTGCCACGACGTCAGCACGCCGACGGTGTCCGTGAACGTCACATCCGGCTCGTCCGGGCCCGTCAACGACCGCACCGACACCCGTTTCCCCACGTCAGAAGGGGTGATGCGCACGACGAGCTGTCCGCCCACGGTGAACTCCATCCTCTTGCCCGCCCCCTCTTTGGCCTCCCGGGGCCCGGACCGGAGATACTAAGGCGGGCACCGACGACGCCGCGCCCCGCGCGCCCCGGCGGTCAGCCGCCACCGTAACGAGGAGGACAGACAGCGTGACCTATGTCATCGCGGAGCCTTGTGTCGACCTGAAGGACAAGGCATGCATCGAGGAATGCCCTGTTGACTGCATCTACGAGGGTCAGCGGGCTCTGTACATCCACCCCGATGAGTGCGTGGACTGCGGTGCCTGCGAGCCGGTCTGCCCGGTGGAGGCCATCTTCTACGAGGACGACACCCCGGAGGAGTGGAAGGACTACTACAAGGCCAACGTGGAGTTCTTCGACGACCTCGGGTCGCCCGGCGGCGCGAGCAAGCTCGGCCTGATCGAGCGCGACCACCCCTTCATCGCGGCGCTGCCGCCGCAGAGCCACGACGAGTGACGTCCGGCGTCACCACGCCCGTCACCGGTCCCGTGCGGCAACGGCCGTACGGGACCCGTGCGCTGTCGGGCACGCGCCGCGCGTGCCCCGTTCCGCAGGCCGCCCCGTCGCCGGGGCGGCCTTCTCACCGAGAGAGTTGAGCCACCCCGTGTCCCTCGTCTCCGCCCGGCTGCCCGTCTTCCCCTGGGACCGCCTGGAGCCCGCCAAGGCCACCGCCGCCGCGCACGCGGACGGGATCGTGGACCTGTCGGTGGGCACGCCCGTCGACCCGGTGCCCGCGCTCGTGCAGCGCGCCCTCGCTGCCGCGAGCGACAGCCCCGGATATCCGACGGTGTGGGGCACGGCGCGGCTGCGCGAGGCGATCCTCGGCTGGCTGGCGCGCCGCACCGGCGCGGCGGGGCTCGACGAGCGGAACGTCCTGCCGGTCATCGGCTCCAAGGAGCTGGTCGCCGCGCTGCCCGCGCAGCTCGGCCTGGGCCCCGGCGACCGCGTCGCCTACCCGGAACCCGCCTACCCCACCTACGAGGTGGGCGCCAGGCTCGCGGGCGCGGAGCCCGTCCCCTACCGCGGCAAGCCGACCGAACTCGACCCGGCGGGGCTGCGGCTGCTGTGGCTGAACTCCCCGGGCAACCCGACGGGCCGCGTCCTGGGCGTGGACGAACTGCGCGAGACCGTCGCGTGGGCGCGGGAGCACGGTGTGGTCGTGTTCAGCGACGAGTGCTACCTCGAACTGGGCTGGGAGGCCGACCCGGTGTCGGTGCTGCACCCGGACGTCTGCGGCGGGGACACGTCGGGCGTCGTCGCGGTGCACTCGCTGTCCAAGCGGTCGAACCTGGCGGGCTACCGCGCGGCGTTCCTCGCGGGGGACGCGGCGGTGCTCGGCGAACTGCTCGCGGTGCGCAAGCACGCGGGGATGATGCTGCCCGCGCCCGTCCAGGCGGCGATGGCCGCGGCGCTGGACGACGACGGGCACGTGGCGGAGCAGCGCGCGCGGTACGCGGCCCGGCGCGCGGCGCTGCGCGGGGCGCTGGAGGCGCGGGACTTCCGCGTCGAGCACAGCGAGGCGTCGCTGTACCTGTGGGCGACGCGGGACGAGGACTGCTGGGCGACGGTCGGATGGCTGAGCGAGCTGGGCATCCTGGTGGCGCCCGGGGAGTTCTACGGGGTGGCGGGCGAGCGGTTCGTCCGGGTCGCGTTCACGGCGACCGACGAGCGCGTCGCGGCGGCCGTGCGGCGGCTGGCCTGAACCGCCGCGGGGCCGTGGCGAGATGCCACGGCCCCGCGGCCGGGGCGCGGGTCAGAGCGGGCTGCGCAGCAGGCTGAAGTCCTGGGTGTCCGGCAGCGCGGCGGTCGCCGCCGCCCCGCCCAGCTCGGTGGACGCGGTACGGGCCTCCTCCGGGGTGCCGACGACGTCGCGCAGCGTCGTGGCCGCCGTGCGCCCCGTGTCGGCGGCGAGGTCCCTGGCCATCGGCCCGGCGACCGGCATGACCGCCTTCACGGCCTCGCCGCCGATCTCGTTCACCACGCCGTTCGCGGCGGTCGTCACGTTGTCGAGCGTCTGCTCGACGCCCGCGCTCTCCAGGCCCTGCAGGCCCGCGAGCGGCGCGGCCAGCGGCTGCTCGGAACCGGCCGCGGCCGCCTGTCCCGCCGCGCCCGCGACCGGCGCGGCACCGGCCGCGAGGAGGAGGGCCGCCTTGGCGATCCGGCGGGCGAACGGCTGCCGGGGGGTGGACGAGCTGGACATGGTGCTCCTCTGCCTGGGTGGTGCTGGGGGTGCTGGGTGGGTGCTGGGATGTCGGGGAGCGGCGGGGCTGAGTCCCGGCCGCGCAGTGCCTATCGGCCGGGAGCGGCGGGAGGTTGCGGCCCGCGAGGGTAAAGGATTGGCAATGCGTGGACGCGGCGGGGAATTGCCGCCCCGCGCGTAATCCGGGCGCGTAATGGCGCATTCGGCGGACGGCGGCACGCGCGGCCGCCCGTACCGGAATTGACGTGGCGTCAGCATGGTGTGTCAACGGCCGCGGTTTCGCGGGGCTTTCCCGGCGGTTGTCCGAAGCGCAGGAGAACGCGCCGTATTCCGTTTGCCGTACCCGCGTGGACGTATTTCCGTACATCTGTACCGCCGCGTTATCCGGCCCCCGCCTCCCCGGCGGGCGCGGCGAATCCGGGCCCGTATTCCGGCGGGTTCTCCGGCCGCCCCCGGGCCGCCGTGGCTCCGGCGGCGAGGGCGCCCGGCGGCGCCCGGGTACCGTGAGGCCATGGAACCGCCTCTCCTCGACCTCGGCCTGGACGCCGCCGCGCTCACCGCGCGGCTCGTGGACATCCCCTCCGTCAGCGGCACCGAGAAGCCCCTGGCCGACGCGGTGGAGTCCGCCCTGCGCACCCTGCCGTGGCTGCGCGTGGACCGGCACGACGACAACGTCGTCGCCCGCACCGCGCTCGGCCGCGCCGAGCGCGTCGTCCTCGCCGGGCACCTGGACACGGTCCCCATCGCCGAGAACGTCCCGGCGCGCCTCGACGGTGACGGCGTCCTGTGGGGCTGCGGCACCTGCGACATGAAGTCGGGCGTCGCCGTCCAGCTCCGCGTCGCCGCCACCGTCCCCGACCCCAACCGCGACCTGACCTTCGTCTTCTACGCCAACGAGGAGGTCGCCGCCGAGCGCAACGGCCTCGGCCACCTCGCCGCCGCGCACCCCGACTGGCTCGCGGGCGACTTCGCCGTCCTCCTCGAACCGTCCGACGGCGAGGTGGAGGGCGGCTGCCAGGGCACCTTGCGGATGTTGCTGCGGCTGACCGGCAGGCGCGCCCACTCGGCCAGGTCCTGGACCGGCGAGAACGCCGTCCACGCCGCCGCCCCCGTCCTGGCCCGCCTCGCCGCGTACGAGCCGCGCCGCCCCGTCATCGACGGCCTGGAGTACCGCGAGGGGCTCAACGCCGTGCGGATCGGCGGCGGCGTCGCGGGGAACGTCATCCCCGACGAGTGCGTGGTCGCCGTCAACTACCGCTACGCGCCCGACCGCGGCGAGCAGGAGGCCATCGCGCACGTCCGCGAGGTCTTCGCGGACTGCGGCGTCGAGGAGTTCACGGTGGACGACCACTCGCCCGGCGCGCTCCCCGGCCTCGGCCACCCGGCGGCCCGCGCGTTCATCGACGCGGTGGGCGGCACGGCGCGCCCCAAGTACGGCTGGACGGACGTCTCGCGCTTCAGCGCCCTCGGCGTGCCCGCGGTGAACTACGGTCCTGGTGACCCCAATCTCGCCCACAAGCGGGACGAGCGGGTGGACACGCGGCAGGTGCTGCGCTGCGAGGAGCGGCTGCGCGCCTGGCTGACGGCCTGAGGGGTACGCGGCGGGAGACCACGGGTGAGACGAGCGGTACGGCCCGAGCGGGGGAGTACCACGAGGTGAGGAGCACGGCATGAACGGCAGCGCGGAGCCGGGTGCGGACCGTCCCGAGGGCGTGCCGGAGGGCGTTCCGGCCGATTCGGCGGCGGCGGACGAGGCCGCGGCGCGCGAGCGCGCGGGCGCGACGACCGAACGGGGCGAGCAGCGCCTCGGCCCGGTGGTGCGCCGCCGGGACCAGGTCGTCGCGGGCACGGCCGACCAGCGGCTGCTGGACACCAGGGGCCCGTCCGACTGGGTGCACGGCGACCCGTGGCGGGTGCTGCGCATCCAGTCCGAGTTCGTGGAGGGCTTCGGCGCGCTGGCCGAACTCGGCCCGGCCGTCAGCGTCTTCGGCTCGGCCAGGACGCTCCCCGGCTCGCCCGACTACGAGCTGGGCGTACGCATCGGGCGCGGCCTGGTGGAGGCGGGCTTCGCGGTGATCACCGGCGGCGGCCCCGGGGCGATGGAGGCCGCCAACCGGGGCGCGAGCGAGGCGGGCGGCGTCTCGGTCGGCCTCGGCATCGAGCTGCCCTTCGAGCAGGGCCTCAACGAGTACGTCGACATCGGCATCAACTTCCGCTACTTCTTCGTGCGCAAGACGATGTTCGTCAAGTACGCGCAGGGCTTCCTCGTCCTGCCCGGCGGACTCGGCACGCTGGACGAGCTGTTCGAGGCGCTGACCCTCGTGCAGACCAGGAAGGTGACGCGCTTCCCGATCGTCCTGGTCGGCACCGACTACTGGGCGGGGCTCGCCGCGTGGCTGCGCGAGACCGTCGTCGCGCAGGGCAAGGCGTCCGACCGCGACCTGGCGCTCTTCCACGTCACGGACGACGTGGACGAGGCGATCGCGCTCGTCACGAAGCCTTGATCCCCTGGGCCTGATTCCCCGCGCCTGACCCGCGGCGCGCCCGCCGTCAGGCCAGTCCCCGGCGGGCCACCGCCGGGGGCCGGCGGCCCGCGATCGAGGCCACCATGTCGAGCACCTGCCGCGTCTCCGCGACCTCGTGCACCCGGTAGACACGGGCGCCGAGCCAGGCGGAGACGGCGGTGGTGGCGAGCGTCCCCAGCAGCCGTTCCTTGACCGGCAGGTCGAGCGTCTCGCCGACGAAGTCCTTGTTCGACAGCGACACCAGCACCGGCCAGCCGGTCGCCGTCATCTCCCCGAGCCGCCGCGTGGCCTCCAGCGAGTGCCGCGTGGACTTGCCGAAGTCGTGGCCCGGGTCGATGAGCACGCCGTCCGGGCGCACGCCGAGCGCCACCGCCCGTTCCGCCAGGCCGACCGTGACGTCCAGGATGTCCGCCATCACGTCGTCGTACGCCACCCGGTGCGGCCGGGTCCGCGGCGCCGCGCCGCCCGCGTGCGTGCACACCAGGCCCGTGCCGTACTCGGCGGCCACCTCGGCGAGCCGCGGGTCCACGCCGCCCCAGGCGTCGTTCAGCAGGTCGGCGCCCGCCTCGCACACGGCGCGGCCCACCTCGTGCCGCCACGTGTCCACGCTGATCACGACCGAAGGGTGCCGCTCGCGCACGGCCGCGACGAAGCCCGCCGTCCGCCTGATCTCCTCGGCCGCGTCCACCTCGGCGCCGGGGCCCGCCTTCACCCCGCCGATGTCCACGATCGCCGCGCCCTCCTCGACGGCGCGCGCGACGCGGTCGAGCGCCGGGCCGTCCGCGAAGGTGGCGCCCTGGTCGTAGAACGAGTCGGGCGTGCGGTTGACGATCGCCATGACCACCGGCTCGTCCGGGGGGAACGTCGCGGTTCCGAGGCGCAGCATGCCGTTCAGTTCTCCGCTCCTTCGAGTCCGCCGGGGCCCGCGGTCCCGGCCTGCCCCGAACCTACCTGGCCGTCCGGGCACCCGGCCGCGGCGGGACGTGCGACGATCGGAGCGCCGCACGGCGGCGCGGCGGGGAAGAACCGACGAAGGGGACGCGGGTGTTCTGGATTCTCATCGCCACCATGGTGCTGGTGATCGCCGGTGTCACGCTGGCGGTGCTCAGCAGCGGCGACGGCGCGGGCGGCCCGGTCACCGGCGGCCTCGTGGACGCGGTGCCCGACCGGCTCGACGACCCGCTGCCCCGCGACCGGCCCGTCGGCCCGGCCGACGTGGTGCGCGTACGGCTGCCGGTGGCGGCGCGCGGCTACCGCATGGCGGAGGTGGACGACGTGCTCGACCGGCTCGCGGCGGAGCTGGCCGAGCGCGACGCGCGCATCACCGAGCTGGAGACGGCGCTCGCCGGCGCCCAGGCCGTCGCGCTCGACCACCGGGCCCCCGCCGGTGGCGCCGCCGCCGACGACGACCCGGGCCGCGCCGACGCCGGGCCGGGGGCGTACGCGGGGGAGCGCTTCGCCGACGACGACCGGGCGGCGGCGGACGCGGCCTTCGTGGACGGCGCGTACGGGGACGGACGGCCCGGCGGGGACACTCCCTAGGCCCTGCCTAGCGCCCCTCGAACCGCGGCCGCTCCTTGCGCAGGAACGCTTCGACCGCCGCCCGGTGGTCGGCCGACGCCCCGGCCTCCCGCTGGAGCCGCGCCTCCTCGTCGAGCGTCTCCGCCAGCGGATGCGACGCCCCGAAGGCCAGGGACCGCTTCAGCGCCGCGTAGGCGAGCGTCGGGCCCGCCGCCAGCCGCAGCGCGGTCTCCCGCGCCGCCGCCGCCAGCTCCCCGTCCGGCACGACGCGCTGGACGAGCCCGATCCGCTCGGCCTCCGCCGCGTCCACCCGGCGCGGGTCGAGCAGCAGCTCGGCGGCCCTCCCGGCGCCCACCGCGCGCGGCAGCGTCCAGGAGAGGCCGGAGTCGGCCGTCAGGCCGATCCCGGCGAAGGCGGTGTGAAATGCGGCACTCGCGGCCGCGAGCCGCAGGTCGGCGGCGAGGGCGAGGCCGAGCCCCGCGCCCGCCGCGGCGCCCTGGACGGCCGCGACCACGGGCCGGGGCATCGCGGCGATCTCCCGGGTGATCGGCCCGTAGTGCCGCGCCACGGTCTCCATGGCGTCCCCCGGCCGCTCCTCGCGGGCGAGGGCGTCGCGGTGCTCGGCGAGGTCCTGACCGACGCAGAACGCGCGGCCGTTGGCGGTGAGGAGAACGGCCCGTACCGCGGAATCCGCGGCCGCCGCGCGGAGTGCGCGCAGCAGTGCTTCCTTCGCCGTGACATTCAGGGCATTCAGCTGTGCCGGTCGATTCAGTGTGATCGTCGCGAGACTCTCGGTCACTTCGTACAGCACCGTGTCGTCCATGTCCTTCAGCATGGCGCGGACAACGGGAGTATCGCGGTCAATCGCCGAATTGAGTGGTTTTGCGCGCGCGCGTTGCCGAAGGGATACCACCCAATGTTGGTCAGGGGGACGTTCCATGCGGGATAATGACGTGGAGCAATGTGTTCGACGCCGGTGTCCGTTGGCTTCTCGTCCTCGGGTCGCCGGTGGAGACGGGCTGGTTCAGGAAGGGGAACGAGCATGGCGGCCATGAAGCCGCGGACGGGCGATGGTCCGCTTGAGGTGACCAAGGAGGGGCGGGGCATCATCATGCGCGTTCCGCTCGAAGGCGGTGGCCGACTCGTCGTCGAGCTGACCCCGGACGAAGCGGTCGCCCTCGACGAGGAGCTCAAGAAGGTGACCGGCTGAGCGTTCGCGCCGGCCGTCTCCGCATTTCCGTATCTCCTCGTAGCGGTTCTCCCGCCGGTTCGCCGGCACGACCCAGGGCTGCGCAGGACTTTCCGATCCGTTCCACCGCTTCACCACCAGACCGCTCGACGGCTCCACCGTCAGTCTCTCTCCGGTCTGTTCGGCGCTGCCCCGGTCCCGGCCGGGGCAGCGCCGTTTCCGCGCCGGGACTCAGACACGGGTCGCGCACAGCAGGCCGTCGCCGACCGGCAGCAGCGCCGGGACGAGTTCCCGGCTCTCCCTGACGGTCCGCAGCAGCTCCCGCAGCTTCCGCACCTCGGTGGGCTGCGCGGCCGAGTCCACGGTCCTGCCCCCGGCGAACACCCCGGCGAAGACGAGCAGCCCGCCCGGACGCAGGAGCCGCAACGATTCTGCGAGGCATTCGAGGCATTCGAGCCGGTCGCCGTCGCAGAAGACCAGGTCGTACCCGCCGTCGGCCAGCCGGGGCAGCACGTCCAGCGCGTGCCCGGGGATGAAGCGCGCGCGGTTGGCGGCGAAGCCCGCCGAGCGGAACGCCTGCCGGGCGAACTGCTGCCGCTCCGGCTCGATGTCCACGGTCGTCAGCACCCCGTCGGGGCGCATGCCGTGCAGCAGGTACAGGCCGGAGACGCCGGTGCCGGTGCCGATCTCCGCGACCGCACGCGCACCCGCCGTCGAGGCGAGCAGCCGCAGGGCGTCGCCGGTGCCCGGGGACACGGCGCGCACCCCGGCCTCCCGCGCCCGCTCGCGGGCCCACCGCAGGGCCGTCCCCCCGGCGCTGTCGGCGTCCGGTTCGCCATACGCCTCGGCGAACGCCCAGCTCCTCAGCCGGTTGCCGGTAATGGCCCTCTCCTGTCCCCGTCTGTCACGCGCTTTGACTGTAGCGACTCCGGGCGGGAACAGGACGCCCGGACCGCTCGTTGGATCAACCGGACGGCCCGCGGTCCCGATGTCCGCGGTCAAAGCCGGTCGAAAATGCTTATCCGGAGCTAACGGGCGAGGTGGCTATGGTAGGGACTCCACTGGACACCACCAGAGCCGACAGGGGAGGTGCGGCCACGTCCACGGGGCGGAAAGTGCTCAGGCGCTTTCTGCGGACGTCCGGCGGGCCGAATTCCGTGACAGACACCGCTGACGCCGATCGGGCGCACACCACCGCCGACTTCACCGACGGCTCCACCACCGCCGTCGCGACGTTCGGCGCGGTGTCCGACGGTCAGAGCTGGGCACCCCCCAGCTGGGAGGAGATCGTCAGCACCCACAGCACCCGCGTCTACCGGCTGGCGTACCGCCTCACCGGCAACCAGCACGACGCCGAGGACCTCACGCAGGAGGTCTTCGTCCGGGTGTTCCGTTCGCTGTCCACCTACACGCCGGGCACCTTCGAGGGCTGGCTGCACCGCATCACCACCAACCTGTTCCTCGACTCCGTCCGCCGCAAGCAGCGCATCCGGTTCGACGCCCTGGGGGAGGACGCGGCCGAGCGGCTCGCCAGCCGCGAGCCCACACCGCAGCAGCACTTCAACGACACCCACTTCGACGCCGACATCCAGCAGGCGCTCGACACCCTGGCGCCCGACTTCCGCGCCGCCGTGGTCCTGTGCGACATCGAGGGCCTCAGCTACGAGGAGATCGCCACCACGCTCGGCGTCAAGCTGGGCACGGTGCGCAGCCGCATCCACCGCGGCCGCTCGCACCTGCGCAAGGCCCTGCGCCACCGCTCCCCGCGCGCCCAGGCGGCGGCCGGGGAGCACGAGGCGGACGAGTCCGTCCTGACCGCCGCCCCCGCCGGGCCGGAAAGCGGGGCGGTGTGACGACCACCCCCGCGACCCCCTCGACTCCCTCCGACCCGTCCGGTCACGGGTGCGCCGACCGGCACCTCGGGGACCGGCTCGCCGCCCTCGTGGACGGCGAGCTGTCCCACGACAGCCGTGACCGCGTCCTCGCGCACCTGGCGACCTGCCCCGGCTGCAAGGCGGAGGCGGACGCGCAGCGCGCGCTGAAGTCGGCCTTCGCCACCACCCCGCCGCCCGCCCCCTCGGCGGGCCTCCTCGCGCGCCTCCAGGGACTGCCCGCCATGACGGCGGACGACGGCGGCGCCGACGGTCCCCGCGACCCGGGCGACCCCGCCCCGTTCGGCCACTCCCTGGGCGGCGGGCTCACCGGGGGACCGCTGTCCCGGGGCGGCGAACGCCCGGGCGCGGAGCGCGCCTTCGCGTTCGGCCTGCTGCCCGGCGGCAGGGACCGCGGTTCGCTGCTCGCCCCCGCCGCACTCGACACGGACCGCGGCTTCCGCATCCACGAACCGGCGCGCGCCCACCGCGGGCACCGGCTCGCGTTCGCCGCCGCGGGCGCGGTGTCCCTGGCCGCCTTCGCCATCGGTGGGGCGCTCTCCGGCGTCGGCGGCTCGTCCGGCGGCCCCGGCTCGACCGGCACGGTGGCGGCGGGCAACGGCCCGGCCAGCACCGCGTCGTTCCGCACGACGGCCGGACGGTCCGACGAGGAGAGCCGCGGCAGCCGTTCCCAGCCGGGCAGCCTGAGCGCGTCCCTCGGCCCGCTGGCGCCGAGCGGCCAGCTGCCCCCGCCGGGCACACCGCTCCTCGCGGCCGACTCCCTGCTCGTCCCCGGCATCGCGCTCTCACCCGATCCGGTCGTCGTGCCGGCCGTCTCGCCCCTGGCCATCACCCCGCCGAACGCGCTGTCGCCCGACGGCACGTCCCCCGCCCCGACCCCCACAGCCCCCGCCCCCGGCGCCCCCGGAGCCGTGAGCCCCCGCTGATCCGGACCGCCCGACCTGGTTCAATGCACCCACGGGTACGGGGACCACGGACGGCTCGCAGACGATGGGGACACCGCCATGGACAAGGGAAACAGCGTTCCCGGCCCTCAGGCCGGCTCCCAGCCGCCACCGGACCAGCAGGAACAGCGGGACTCCGCACCGGTGCGGGAGGACCACCCCGGGCACGACCCGTACGGCACCCCGCCGTACGGGCAGCCCGGGCCCTGGGCGCCCGCCCCGCCGGTGCAGCGCCCCGAGCCGACGCCCCCGGCCGGGACCGTCCTGCCGGGCGCGCCGCCGCCGCGCTCCCCGCGCTACGACCCGTGGGCCCCGCACCCCGTCTGGACCGTCGAGCCCGGCCCGGAGGACACCGAGCCGCGCCGCCTCCCCGGGGCGCGCCGCCTCGTCGCCGGTGCCGCCCTGCTGGCGCTGCTCGCGGGTGTCCTCGGCGGCGTCATCGGCGTCTACCTGGAGCGGAACGGCGCGTTCAGCGACGTCCACCTGTCCAGCACCGAGGGCCGCGACGCCCCGCCCGAGCCCGGCAGCATCGCCGGGATCGCCGACGCCGTGCTGCCCGCCGTCGTCACCCTGCACGTCTCGGGCAGCGACGCGGGCGCCACCGGCACCGGCTTCGTCCTCGACGACCGCGGCCACATCCTCACCAACGCGCACGTCGTCCGCCCCGCCGGTGAGGGCGGCGCCATACAGGTCATGTTCGCCAGCGGCGAGACGGCACGCGCCGAGGTCGTCGGCCAGGACGCCGGGTACGACCTGGCCGTCGTCAAGGTGACGGGCGTCACCGGGCTGACGCCTGTCGAGCTGGGCGACTCCGACACCGTGCGCGTCGGCGACCCGGTCGTCGCCATCGGCGCGCCCTTCGACCTCGCCGGGACCGTCACCTCCGGCATCATCAGCGCCACCGAGCGGCCGATCACCGCGGGCGGCGAGGAGGCGGACGGCTCCGACATCAGCTACGTCAACGCGCTCCAGACCGACGCCCCCATCAACCCGGGCAACTCGGGCGGCCCCCTCGTGGACCTCGACGGCCGCGTGATCGGCGTGAACAGCGCCATCCGCACCGGCGACTCGGGCGGCTTCGACGCCGGGGGCTCCGGCAGCGTCGGCCTCGGCTTCGCCATCCCCGTCAACCAGGCCAGGGACGTCGCCGAGCAGCTGATCAACACCGGCCGCGCCACCCACCCCGTCATCGGCGTCACCCTCGACACCGGCTACCTGGGCGACGGCGCCCGCGTCGGCAGCTCCACCGGCGGGACCGCCGTCGAGCCGGGCAGCCCCGCCGACGCGGCGGGCATCCGGGACGGCGACGTCGTCACCGCCGTGGACGGCGCCCGCGTGCGCAGCGCGGACGAGCTGATCGTCAGGATCCGCAGCCACCGCCCCGGCGACGAACTGACCCTCACCGTGGAACGCGACGGTGACGAAGTGACGCTGGAGGTCACCCTGGGTGAGGCCGCCGGTGGTGAATGAGGGACGGACCACGGGCGGGTGCCCATCGTTTACCCGCTCGTGGGGCTCGGCCCCTCCCATCCGCCTCCCCGGGCGGGTACCGTTTTGTGACAACCGCGTGCGCGAGGGAGCTGACAGGTGTTCTTCGATATAGGGTCCCTGGAGTTCATCGTGCTCCTGGTCCTGGCGATTCTGGTCTTCGGCCCCGAGAAGCTGCCGAAGATGATCCAGGAGGCCGCCGCCTTCCTGCGCAAGATCCGCGAGTTCTCGGACAGCGCGAAGCGCGACATCCGCTCCGAGCTGGGTCCCGAGTTCAAGGACTTCGACTTCGAGGACCTCAACCCGCGGACCTTCGCCAAGAAGCACCTCCTCGACAACGACGACCTCGGCCTGCGCGAGCTGGGCAGCAGCCTGGACATGCGCAAGGAGCTGTCCGACGTCGCCGACGCCGTGAACAGCCGCCCGGCCACCCCCGGGCTCGCCAAGCAGCCGGGCAGCACCGCCCGCCCGGCCGCAGGACCGGTCAGCCTGGCGAAGGACTCCGACCCCAAGCCGGTCGTCCCGCCGCCCGCCGCGGCGGCCGGGGAGCACGCCCCGTTCGACGCCGACGCGACCTGAGCCGCCCGGCGGCCCGCGGCCGTTCCGACGCCAGCAGAGTGGAATCCCCGGCGCACGGGGGCGCATGACGCCACCCGTCCTCCGGCATGCCCGCCTGCTCCGATGCGGATGGCTATCCTCCCTATGTCCGGGGTGTGCCCAGGACGAGGGCAATGAGGAGGCGTCGCGTTACATGGAGACGACCAGTCGAGCCGAACCGCAGGACGCCATGGGTGGTGGCGACGAGACCGGGGGACCCGGGGGACACGGTGCGGCGCAGGGGGTGCCCGGGGCGCGGCGCGCGGTGGAGGGCTACCTGATGGCCCAGTTCCCCTGGTACGGGCTGGACGAGGCGTTCACCGGGCCGCGCTGGCTGATGCAGGTCGGCATGGCGGCGGACGGCGCCGTCGAGCACGGCTCCACCGGCCACGGCGACGAGCCGTCGCTCCGGGGCGAACTCGGCGGCGAGGCCGACCAGCGCTTCACCGTCGTCGTGACGGTCGCGAGCCGCCCGGGGCGCCGCAGCCCCGACGGCAACGGCATGCTGGAGGCGACGTCCGTGTCCTCCGCCGCCTGGCTCGCCGGCTCGGGACTGCTCTCGTGCACCTGGCCCGCCCAGATGGAACGCGCGCTGCGCCAGGACTGGCTCGAACAGCAGACGGCCATCGCCTGGGAGCTGGCCGACGACCTCGACGGCGGCGGCTGGTCCACGCTGTCCCTGCCCGTGGACGGCGTCCCCACCGACTTCCTCTACCGCGAGTCCGAGTACGGCTGGGTCCTCGCGGGCGCCGCCCCGCACGGCGTCCACATCGGCGCGTACGGGCGCGGGATGAGCGCGTACGGCCTCGGGTTCGCGGTCGTCAAGGACATCGAGGGCTACGCCGAGCGGACCACACCGGCGACCTGACCCCGCGCCCCCGCGCGGCCCGACGACCGCCGGGCCGGACCCGCCGGGCCCGGCCCGCGCACGTCATCCCGTCAGCGCGGGGCGGCGGGCGTCAGAGCCTGCCGCGCGGGGTCAGCCCCAGCGACATGCCCGCCAGGCCGCGCTGCCGCCCGCTCAGCGTGGACGCCACCCGGCGCAGCGCCTCGGCGGCCGGGGAGGTGGGATCGGCCAGCACGACGGGCGTCCCGTCGTCGCCGCCCTCGCGCAGCCGCACGTCGATCGGGATCGAGCCGAGGACCGGCACCTCCGCGCCCGTCGCGCGCGTCAGCCCCTCCGCGACGCGCTGCCCGCCGCCCGTGCCGAAGACGTCCACCATCTCGCCGCAGTGCGGGCAGGGGAGCCCCGCCATGTTCTCCACGACGCCGACGATCT
Source organism: Streptomyces sp. NPDC049879 (assembly GCF_044461265.1). Lineage (NCBI taxonomy): Bacteria > Bacillati > Actinomycetota > Actinomycetes > Kitasatosporales > Streptomycetaceae > Streptomyces > Streptomyces sp. NPDC049879. The sequence continues at coordinate 190,404 of NZ_JBITKT010000001.1, forward strand.
TCTGGTGCGTCTGCACCGCGATCGACCCGGCGCGCTCGGCGACCTCGGCCGCCGCCTGCTGCGGCGTCGTCACGACGAGGATCTCGGCGCCCGGCACGAGCTGGGCGACGGAGATGGCGATGTCGCCCGTCCCCGGCGGCAGGTCGAGCAGCAGCACGTCCAGGTCGCCCCAGTACACGTCCGCGAGGAACTGCTGGAGCGCGCGGTGCAGCATCGGGCCGCGCCACACCACCGGCGCGTTGCCCGGCGTGAACATCCCGATGGAGATGACCTTCACGCCGTGCGCGGACGGCGGCATGATCATGTTCTCGACCTGCGTGGGCCGCGCGTCCGTGCCGAGCATGCGGGGCACCGAGTGGCCGTAGATGTCCGCGTCCACGACGCCGACCTTCAGCCCCTGCGCGGCCAGGGCCGCCGCCAGGTTCACCGTCACGGAGCTCTTGCCGACACCGCCCTTGCCCGACGCCACCGCGTACACGCGCGTCAGCGACCCCGGCTGGGCGAACGGGATCTCCCGCTCGGCCTGCCCGCCGCGCAGCGTCGTCGCCAGCTCCTTGCGCTGCTCGTCGCTCATGACGTCGAGATCCACCCGCACGCCGGTCACCCCGGGCACCGCGCGGACCGCCGCCGTGACCTCCGAGGTGATCGAGTCGCGCATCGGACAGCCCTGGATGGTCAGATACACGCCCACGGTGACGGTGCCGTCCGGGGCGATCTCCACCGACTTGACCATGCCGAGATCGGTGATGGGCCGGTGGATCTCCGGATCGTTCACCCGCTGTAGCGCCGCCCGTACGGCGTCCTCGCCGACGAGGGAGGTATCGGTAGCCATGCCCCGATGGTACGGCGACCTGAAGGGCTGGGGTCCGTCCGGCGGATCTTGTCGCGGCTCACGGCGTCGGATGCGGTGCATCGCAAGGCGCCGGATCGCAGCTCATACCCGGCCGTATTCGCGCGATTCGGCAACGCAGCGAGGTTCCCCCAGGCCCAAGGGGCCTGGGAGGTACCCCCATGCCGGGCGTCGTGAGACAGGCAAGATCCGCCGGACAGACCCTAGCGGTCATGGCCCTTTCCGGGCCGCGCGCCCTTGCCGGTACGCTGCGGCTCACCTGTCAGCGACCCCAGCGAGAGGCAGCCCGTCGTGACCCCTCGTTCCCCCCTGTCCCGCACGGCACGGCGCGCTGTCCCGCGGCGCTCCAGACGGGAGGGGGCGCGGACGCTCCTGTGCGCCCTCGCGCTCGGCGCCGCGCTGGCGGCGTGCGGCGGCGAGGACCCCGACGCGGGGACGAACGGGCTCGGGAAGCTGGACGCGCCCGAGATCGAGGAGCGTGCCAGGGCGGCGGCGGCCGGCGCCGCGTCCGTACGGCTCGCGGGGACCGTCATCAGCGGCGGGCACGAGTACGAGCTGGACGTCCAGCTCGCGCGGGACGGGGCGGCGGGCGAGGTGGCGTCCGAGGGCGGCCACTTCCAGCTGCTGCGGGCCGGCGAGGAGCTGTACATCTCGGCCGACGCGGCGTTCTGGCAGAGCGACGCCGTCCCCGAGGGGCTCGAATCCGACCCGGCGCAGACGCTGGACGGCAAGTACGTGCTCGTGGCGCCCGAGGACCCGGCGTACGAGCAGCTGGTCGGCTTCACCGAGATGGATGTCCTGCTCGACGGGCTGCTCGTCCTGGAGGGGGAGCGGGAGAAGGACGACCGCGCCGAGGTGGACGGCGTCGAGACGATCCGGGTGACGGCGGACGGCGGGGCGGGCGGCGCGCTCGACGTGGCGCTGATCGGCGAGCCGTACCCGCTGCGCCTCGAACGGGGCGGCGGGGCGGGCGAGCTGACGCTGCGGGACTGGGACGAGCCGTTCGAGCCGGTGCTCCCGGACGAGGAGCAGGTGGTGGACTACGGCGAGGCGATCCTCGACGAGGGAGACGGCGAGGACGGCGGGGACGGCTGACGCGGCCCGTCTCAGCGGGCGCGGCGGCGCCGCCTGGCCGGGAGGCCGCTGGGGGTGCCCGAGCGGGTGGTCGCCGGGGACGGCAGCGGCGGCGCGGCGGGGGAGGCCGTCGGCATGTGGGCAGGGCGCACGACGGGCCCGCCGTCCGGCGCGAGCCGCAGCACCCGGCAGTCCGCGCGCCAGCGGGCCGCCGTCTGCGCGGCGGTGTCCCGCCCGTTCAGCCGCTTCGCCGCCAGCTCCGCCACCGCGGCGGTCCACTCGCGGCCGCCCGGCGCCGGTTCCGCCACGGCCGCGGGCCACGCGACGAGCCGCCCGCCCTTGTCCTTGCTGCGGCAGGTGACCTCGGCCCGGACGCCGTCCGCCAGCCCGAGGCCGTCCAGCGGCTGCTCGCCGGGGCCGCCGACGAGCCAGACCGCGCCGTCGTGCCAGACGTGCCACAGCGCCCGCGCGGGCCCCTCGGGGCCGCGCACCCACACCAGCGCCGACTTGCGCGCCGCCTCCTCGACCAGCGCCGCGTCGAACGCCGCCCCGGACGCGTCCATGCCCGTCACCCCTGTCAGCCCCGTCACCGCTAGGCGGACAAACCGAGCGCGCTCATCCGCTTGGTGTGCGCCTCGGTGATCCGCGAGAACATCCGGCCGATCTCCGCGAGGTCGAAGCCGTCCGCGACCCCGCCCACCAGCATCGTCGAGAGGGCGTCACGGTCCGCGACCACCCGCTGCGCCTGCGACAGCGCCTCGCCCATCAGGCGCCGCGCCCACAGCGCCAGCCGCCCGCCGACGCGCGGCTCCGCCTCGATCGCCGAGCGCACCTTCTCGACGGCGAACGACGCGTGCCCCGTGTCGTCCAGCACCCGCAGCACCAGGGCGCGGGTGTCCGCGTCCAGCCGGGAGGCGACCTCGCGGTAGAAGTCCGCGGCGATCGCGTCGCCCACGTACGCCTTGACCAGGCCCTCCAGCCAGTCGGACGGGGCGGTCATCCGGTGGAAGCCGTCCAGCGCCGACGCGAACGGCTCCATGGCGGCCGTCGGGTCCTCGTCGATCCCCCGCAGCCGCTCCGTCAGCTGCTCGAAGTGGTTCAGCTCGGCCGCCGCCATCCTGGCGAGCGCCGCCTTGTCGCCCAGCGAGGGCGCCAGCTTCGCGTCCTCGGCGAGCCGCTCGAAGGCCGCCAGCTCGCCGTACGCCAGCGCGCCCAGCAGATCGACGACCGCGGCGCGGTAGCGCGGGTCCCCCGACGCCGACGGCCAGTCCTGGGCGGCGATGCCCGTCGGCGCGGGCGCCTCGGACGGGGGCTGGTCTGCGGAAGTCTGCGGCGTCTCCATGGCAGTGCACAATAGCCGTCACCGGCGGTCCCGCACCCGCCCGCGGCCGAGCCCCGGACGCCACGACCTGACACATGTGCGTGGTTCCGGGGTACAGTGCTAAAGAGACCCGCCCGTACGCGGCGGATCGCCAATCCCCCTGCTGGAGTCCCGGCGGCCCGGAAGTCACGGAGCCCGGGGACCCCCCGCGGATGCCCGGTCGGTGGCCCGATCGGCTCCGACTGACCAGCCCTCCGCGCGGTCCGTGCACCCTCGCACGGGCCGCATCACGAGGGACCCGCTCGCGCGGTGCGTGCGCTTGAGCGAGACGACCGGGTCCCGCGCCGGCCGGCCGGCCCTGGTGGCCGCCGGACCACGGCGCGGTGGACAAGACCCGCCTCGCCACCGTGTGCCGCGTCACACAAGAAGAGGCAACGACCCTGTCCGCTACCAGCTCCCTCACCTTCCGCGATCTCGGCATCCTGCCCGAGACCGCCGAGGCCCTCGAGGCCGTCGGAATCATCACCCCCTTCCCCATCCAGGAGATGACGCTGCCGGTCGCCCTCGCGGGCACCGACGTCATCGGCCAGGCCAAGACCGGCACCGGCAAGACGCTGGGCTTCGGTCTGCCCCTGCTGGAGTCCGTCACCGTCCCCGCCGACGTCGAGGCGGGCCGCGCCACGCCGGAGCAGCTCACCGACGCGCCGCAGGCCCTCGTGGTCGTGCCGACGCGCGAGCTGTGCCAGCAGGTCACCAACGACCTGCTGACCGCCGGCAAGGCGCGGAACGTCCGCGTCCTCCCCATCTACGGCGGCCGCGCGTACGAGCCGCAGGTCGAGGCGCTCGCGCGCGGCGTCGACGTCGTCGTCGGCACCCCCGGGCGGCTGCTCGACCTCGCCGGGCAGCGCAAGCTGAACCTGTCGGTGGTCCGCTGCCTCGTCCTGGACGAGGCGGACGAGATGCTCGACCTCGGCTTCCTGCCCGACGTCGAGAAGATCATGGACCTGCTGCCCGCCAAGCGGCAGACGATGCTGTTCTCGGCGACCATGCCGGGGCAGGTCATCGGGCTCGCCCGCCGCTACATGCGCCAGCCCACCCACATCCGCGCCGCCGCGCCGGACGACCACGGCACGACCGTGGCCAACATCACACAGCACGTCTTCCGCGCCCACTCGATGGACAAGGCCGAGATGGTCGCCCGCATCCTCCAGGCGGAGGGCCGCGGCCTGGCGATGGTCTTCTGCCGCACCAAGCGGACGGCGGCCGATGTCGCCGACCAGCTGACGCGGCGCGGTTTCGCCGCCGGTTCCGTCCACGGCGACCTGGGGCAGGGCGCCCGCGAGCAGGCGCTGCGCGCGTTCCGCAACGGCAAGGTGGACGTCCTCGTCTGCACCGACGTCGCGGCCCGCGGCATCGACGTGGACGGCGTCACGCACGTGATCAACTACCAGACGCCCGAGGACGAGAAGACGTACCTGCACCGCATCGGCCGTACGGGCCGCGCGGGCGCCACCGGTACGGCCGTCACCCTCGTGGACTGGGACGACATCCCGCGCTGGCAGCTGATCAACAAGGCGCTCGTCCTGGACTTCCAGGACCCGCCGGAGACCTACTCCACCTCGCCGCACCTCTTCGAGCTGCTCCGCATCCCGGAGGGCACGAAGGGCACCCTGCCGCGTGCCGAGCGGACCAGGGCGGGGCTCGACGCCGAGGAGGTCGAGGACCTCGGCGGTCCCGACGCGCGCCGCAGGCGCGGCGGTGGCGGGCGCCAGGAGGCGCAGCAGAAGGACCAGCGGGACCAGAAGGACAAGGAGAAGGAGCGGGCGCCCCGTACGCCGCGCCAGCGCCGCCGTACGCGGGGCGGGCAGGCCGTGGCGGGCGGTGCCGAGGGCGCGGCGGAGGCCGCGGCACCGGCGGCCGGGCCCGAGGCGGCCGGTGAGCCGGGCGACGCGCCCGCGACGCCGCGTACGCCCCGCCGCAGGCGGCGCAGGCGCGGCGGCAGCGGCGGCGGTGGCACCGACGGCGCCGGAGCGGGCGCGGCGGGCCAGGCGGCCGCGGGCGACTGACCGGAGTGAACGCACGGGCGAGGCGGACCCGCACCTGTCCGCCTCGCGCACGAGGGGCCTGCGCGGTGGTCGCGGGCCCGCTCGGGGCACGGACGGGTGATCCGTCCATGCGCCAGGACCCGGGAGATCGGCCCGTCGCGGATCTCCCCGGGACCGACCCCAGCCCTATGAGGCACCGGGCGCGCGCCCGTCCAGGACTGTCACCGTTCCCGGCGCGGCCCCCGCAGGACCGGCGTCCGTCGCACGCGGCCGCTTGATCCCGTGAGCGCGTGCCATACCTCCCGGCCGCCCACACCGGCGCGATACCCCCGGCGGCGTCCGGGATGCGTCGCATCCCCGGCGTGGCCCGGTAGGCCGGCTCACCCGCCGCCCGCGAACGCGGTACGCATCCGGTCCCGCCCCGGCCGCTGCTGGCGCCGATGCTGTGCGGGCCGTATGAGCTGTTGGGCGTACATCCGGGCTCCGGCGGCGTCCGGGATCCGTCCCATCCCCGGCGTGGCCCGGAGAGCCGTCTCTCCCCGCCCGCGAACGGGTCGCGTGTCCACCTGATTCGGCTGACCGACTCCCTCAGCGCGTGCCACGCCTCCCGGCCACTGACGACAGCGTGCCGCGCATGCCGTGCGGGCTGTTCGGCGTACGCGTCGGCTCAACGGCCTCGTGGCTCCCGGCGGTGTGCCGGATCCGCGAGCACGGTGCCCATCCGGGGCTGACACGGCCGACCGGTTCCGGCGCCGGGAGACGGGGATGAGGCACCGGTCTCCGCGTTCCGGGAACCGGCCGAAGGCCCCTGGGACCCGGACGGGATGATGTCGCGGCCCGTCACCCAGTCCCTCCCGCCCCCCCACACCGGCGGCTCGACGTGGCCGTGGCCTCGGTGGGCGGGGACGAGAACGGTGCCCGTGCCCGTGGCGCGCGGATGCGGCACCCCGGCCCACCGTTTCACCGGCCCTCACACCCGGAACCGGAGCAGCACGTCACGCTGCGCAGAGGAGCGAAGGCCACCGGTGCGGGGCTTCAGGGTGTTCCGCGGGGCACTGTGGCCGCGCCCCGCCCCTCCTGGATCGTTCCGGCCGGAGCAGCCTCCCGGCGGCCTGCGCCGCTCTGCGGCGTGCGGCGGGACCGTTGGGCGCTCCGGCCTCGCGGAATGTCCGGTGGCGCGTCCGGGCCGGGGGAGAGGGGCCGGGAGGCGTGACCGGAAGGTGGTGTCCGGAACGGTGAGTCCGAGGACGGTCGTGTTGACGTCCCGGCCGTGCGGGGGTGGAGACGCGGAGTATGCGGGGAGTCGTGCCGGGCGGTGGGACCGCCCGTGCGGCGTCGTCCGCCGTGCGCGGTTAAGGTCGGTTCCGGGGATGTCCGGGGTGTGTTCGGGAGGACAGCGTGAGCAGGCCGCCGTTCTGTGTGCCGCCGGTCGGGGTGCGGGCGTACCGGCTCGTGACGCGGCGGGGCGACTTCGCGGTGCTGGACGTCGAGCCCGCCGGTGAGCCGATCGGCACCGTGCTGCTCGTGCCGGGCTACACGGGCAGCAAGGAGGACTTCATCGCGCTGCTCGTGCCGCTGTCGGCGGCCGGGTTCCGCGCGATCGCGGTGGACGGGCGCGGGCAGTACGAGACGGTCGGGACGCGGGCGCGCGCCTCGTACGGCATCGGCGCGCTCGCGGAGGACGTCCTCGCGCAGGCCGACGCGCTCGGCGGCGCCGGGCCCGTGCACCTGGTCGGGCACTCGCTGGGCGGGCTGATCGCGCGCGGCGCGGTGCTGCGGGCCGTCGCCGCGCGGCGCGACCCGCTGCCGTTCGCCTCCCTCACTCTGATCGCCTCGGGGCGCGGGCGGGTGGCACCCCTCCAGCGCTGGAAGGTCCGCATGCTCGCGGTGAGCCTCCCGGTGCTCGGCGCCGACCTGCTCTGGCGGCTGCTGAACCCCCGGGCGGAGCCGGGCGAGATCGCGGACTTCCTGCGCCGCCGCTGGCTGGCGAACGCGCCGACGCAGCTGCTCGGCACCGGCAGGCTGCTGCTGCGCGAGCCCGACCGGGTGGCCAGGCTCGCCGCCGCCGGGCTGCCGGTCCATGTCGTGTCGGGGGAGCGGGACGGCGCCTGGCCGGTGCCGACGCTCGACCGCATGGCGGAGGAACTCGGCGCCCACCGCTCGGTGATCCCCGGCGCGGAGCACTCGCCGAACGCCGAGCAGCCGGGCGCCACGGCGGCGGCGCTCGCCGGATTCTGGACCGGCCTGCCAGGCGCGGACGGCTGATCCCGGGGCCCGCCCGCCTCAGCGCGCCAGCAGGTCCCCGCAGAACGCGCGGATCGCACGCTCCACCACCACCGGCTTCTCCCACGGCAGGAAGTGCCCGGCCCCGCGTATCCAGAACGGGCCGACGGCCCGCGGGAACGCGAGGGCGCACCGCTCGTCCACGTGCTCGCCCAGGGTGACCTGGTCCGTGCCTATGAGGATCAGCGCGGGCTGCTCCACCGGCCGGTCGGTCAGCTCCGGCCCGGACACGGGCCGCGTGCCCATCACCACCTCGTAGTCGGCGAACGAGGCGCGCAGCCGGTCGGCGTCCGCGTACGGCTCGGTGAGGACGGCCAGGTCGTCCGCGCCGAACGCGTCGGGCGGGCACCACATCCGGTGGCCGAAGAACTCGGCGATGTAGCGCCGCCGCCGCTCGGGGGTGTCCAGTTCGGCGACCAGCTCGTCGGCGTGCCGCCCCTGGCGCTCCTGGTAGTCGTAGACGGCGGGCTTCGGGCGGCCCGGCGGCAGTCCTGCGGCGGCGAACCGCTCGGGCAGGTCGGGCATCGAGTCGTCGAGTATCACCACGCGGTCCACCCGCTCCGGGTGCCGTGTCGCCATGTCGATGGTGATCATGGCGCCCAGGTCGTGGCCCGCGACCACCGCCCGCTCCCAGCCGAGCGCGTCGAACAGGCCGGTCAGGTCGGCGTTGAACGCCTTGAAGTCGTAGAAGCCGTCCGGGGCGAAGTCGGAGTCGCCGTAGCCGCGCAGGTCAGGCGCGACCACGTCGAACCCGGCTTCGGCCAGCGGGCCCATGACGTGCGACCAGATGAGACCCGTGCAGGGGAAGCCGTGCACGAGCAGCAGCGGCACGCCGCCCTCCCCGGCGCGGCGGACCGCCAGCCGGTGACCGTCGCGGACGGTGACGAACGAGGGGGGCCGGACGGTGACGGAGCGTGCGGTCTGGTGCATGCGGCCATACTGGCACGGGGGTCTGACAACGGACCGTGACCGCCGGGGAGGGCAGCGCGCCCCTCAGCGGGCGGCGGTGACCGGCCCGGCGCCCGTCGCCCGCGCGACGATCGCCTCGTACGCCGCGGGCGCCGTCGTGTGCTCGCCCAGGCGGCACGTCTTGCGGCTGCCGTGGTAGTCGCTCGACCCGGTGGCGAGCAGCCCGAGGTCCGCCGCCATCGCGTCGAGCCGCAGCCGCGTGTCGATGTCGTGGTCCATGTGGTCCACCTCGATGCCGTCCAGCCCCGCCGCCGCGAGGCGGGCGATCGCGTCGTCCGGCACGACACGGCCGCGCGAGACGGCCATCGGGTGCGCGAAGACCGCCACCCCGCCCGCGCCGTGGACCAGCCGGACCGCCTCGAACGCGTCCAGCTCGTGCTTGCCCACGTGCGCCCGCCCGCTGTCCCCGATCCACTCGGGCGTGAACGCGTCCGAGACCGTCGCGACGACCCCCGCCTCCACCAGCGCCTGCGCGATGTGCGGGCGGCCCACGGACCCCTGGGCCAGCTCCCTGACGCGCTCCCACGTGATCGGCACGCCGAGCCCCCGCAGCCGTTCCACCATGGCCTGCGCGCGCGGCACGCGGTCGTCGCGCAGCAGGTCGCGCTCGTGGGCGAACGCGGGCTCCTCCGGGTCGAAGAGGTACGCCAGCATGTGGAGGCTCACGCCGTCCAGCACGCAGGAGATCTCCGCGCCTGGCACCAGGGTCAGCCCCGGCGGCAATGCTGCGGCCGCCTCGGCGAGGCCCGCCACCGTGTCGTGGTCGGTGAGCGCGACGACGTCGAGGCCCGCGTCGGCGGCGGCGCGGACCAGCCCGGCGGGCGAGTCGGTGCCGTCCGAGGCGGTGGAGTGCGCGTGCAGGTCGATCCGCATGGTGCGCAAGGCTACGGCAGGGGGCGCGGGGGCCCGTCAGCCGTCCGGCGCCATCAGCCGGGGCGACAGGGCGCCGCAGGGGACCAGCTCGATCTCGGAGCCCGCGTCGCGCAGGTCGGTGAGCACCATGTCCTCGTACAGCAGCGGGCCGCACAGTTCGGGCCACACGACGGCCCACAGCCACAGGCCCCTCGCCTCGCCCGCGAAGACGGCGCGGTCGGCGGGGGCATCCGCCACGTGCCACAGCGGCGTGGGGCGCCCGGCCGCGAGGACCTTCGCCTCGGGCGGGCGGCCGGTGCGCAGACGGGGGCCCGGGTCGGGCCCGGGTATGCCCGCGTAGTGCGCGCCGAGCCCGACGCCCGGCTCCTCGGCGACCAGCACCAGTTCGCCCGGCCCGCCCAGCGGCCCGGGGCCCGTGCAGGCGACGGCGGTGGCGCGCCCCCCGCCGCGGTCGTCACCCGCGCAGGCGACACCGCTGAACAGCCAGCCGACCGGGAGGGGCCACGGCATCCACACCGGTACGCGCGTCCGCTCCACGACCACCGCCAGGGCGCCGACGCTCGGCGGGACCACGGGCTGCACGGGATGCACGGCGCCGTGCGCGGCACACTGCCACGTGTCGGCGAACAGACCGGGCGCCCGCACCCGGCCACCGCACTTCGGGCAACTGGGTTCGCCCCTCATGGGGAACAACAGTCCCTTCCACCTGTCGGTCCGTCAAGCCGTCGCGATGAGACGTCCGCCGAGCGGCACTCATCCGCTGAGGGGTACCCCGGCCCGGCCCGGATCACGCGGATCGACGCCGTGCTCCCGCCACCGTTCGCGCAGGGCCTCCGCGCCACGCGCGCGTTTCCAGGCCGTCTCGTGCGGCGTCATCGGCAGCAGGGGCAGGAAACGCACCGGGTCGAGCGGCGCGGGCAGCGCGAGGTCGGGCACCGGGTCCCCCGGGTCGCCGACCAGCACGGAAGTGAACGGCGCGCCGGGCCACAACGGTTCACCCAGGTCGAGGGACGCGCCGGGCGCCACCACGACGCCCTCCACCACCGGCGACGCCGCCAGCACGGCCAGCGGACGCAGCACGCGGTCGGTGTCGGCCGCGCCCGCGCGGAACGTCAGCAGCAGCTCGGCACGCGGCCCCCGCTCCGGGTCGGCGACCACCGCCGCCGGGTCCGCCATCGGCGCCGCCGCCATGCCGAGCGTCGCGTACCGCACCGTCCCGCCGCCGGTGAAGCGCAGCACCTCGACGCGCTCGGTCCCCAGGAACGTGACGGACGCGCGGGCGTCGGGCTCGCCGAGCGCGGCCCGCAGGCGCTCCTCGACCAGCGGCAGCACGGACACGGGCCTCACGGGACGCGTTCCCCCCGGATCACCAGGGCGAGGCCCACCAGGACGGCGGCCATCGCCGGGTACGCGGCGGCGGGCGGGAACTGCCCGAGCCACACGGCCGCCACCAGCGCCGCGCCCGGCGTCTCCAGCAGGATCGCCGTGGACGTCACGGACGGGCCGAGCCCGGCGACGACGCGGTTGATCAGCGAGTGCCCGAGCAGCTGCGAGACGACCGTCAGCACCAGCAGCTTCCCCCACGTGTCGGCGCTGTAGCCGCCGCCCAGGGAGGCGCCGGTGGCGAGGCAGAGGACCAGCGTCAGCACGGCGGTGCAGCCGTAGCAGAGGAACGTGTAGACCGTCGTGCTGGTGGTGCGCCGCACCTCCGCGCCGATCAGGACGTACACCGCGGCCGCCATGCCCCCGGCGAGCGCCAGCGCGTCACCCGCGAGGGCCCGCGCCGACACGCTCAGGTCCACGCCGGTCAGCAGCAGCACACCGGCGAACGCGACGGACGTCCCCAGCCATACGGCGGCGGGCGGCCTGCGGCCCGTGAGACGCAGCAGCAGCGTCGTCCACAGCGGGGTCGTCGTCACCAGCGCGACGGACGAGGCGACCGACGTCAGCCGCAGACTGGGCAGCCACAGGGCGAAGTGCGCCGCCAGGGCGACCCCGGCGGCCAGCGACAGCAGCAGCGTCCTGCGGCCCACCCGCGCCAGCTCCCTGCGCAGCCCGGCCCGCAGCAGGACGACGGGCGCAAGGCCCGCGGCGGCGAGCCCGTTGCGCCAGAACGCGATGGCCAGGGCGGGCGCGGCGGTCGCCGCGATCAGGGGGCCCGACAGGGAGATGCCGACGACGGCGACGGCCAGCAGCGCGAAGTCGAGCCGCTGCGCCGGGCCGAAGGGGGAGAGGGGGACCGGCGGCGTGGTGGCGGTGGCGGTGGCGGTGGCGGCGACGGCGGCGGTGCGGCTCGTCGTGTCAGGAACGGCCACGGTTCCTCCCTCCCTTTCCGGCGGTCGCACAGCGCGTGTCGAGCATGGGGGCGCGCCCCCGGCGGCACAAGCCCCCAGGACAGCCGGAGGGCGGCCCGCCACGGCGGACCGCCCGCGCACGCCCCGGGGCGCGCCGTACCGTTCGAGCGCCCGGTGGCGTCAGACCGCCCCGAAGCCCACCCGGCGCGCGGCCGGCCTGCCGATCTCGATGTACGCGATCCGGTCGGCGGGGACGAGGATCTTGCGGCCGTTCACATCGACCAGGCTGAGCAGCTTGGCACTGCCGGAGAACACGTCGGCGACAGCGCTCTCCACGTCCTCGACAGACTGCCCGCTTTCGAGAGCGATCTCGCGCGGCGTGTGCTGAACGCCGATCTTGATCTCCACGGCTTGTCCCTCCACTGGTCCGTTGCTGGATCTCAGGTTAGCCGCGCCCGCGCCGCGCCCGCCGCCGCCCTGCCACGCCGAGAGCGAACAGCCGCCGCCCCCGGTCGGCGGGGACGGCGGCCGTCCGTACGGGCAGGCGGGCGCGCGTGTCAGTGCTGCTCGGCGCCGCTGTGCATCGGGAAGCCCGCGATGCCGCGCCACGCCAGCGAGGCCGTCAGGTTCTTCGCGACGTCGCGCGGGATCCTCCGGTCGGAGCTGAGCCAGTGCCGCGCCGTCACCTGCGCCATGCCGCACAGGCTGACCGCGAGCAGCATCGCCTGCTCCTCAGGCAGGTCGGCGTCCTCCGAGATCAGCGGGCTGACGAGCTTCGCGCAGTCCTCCGAGACCTGGTCCACGCGCTCGCGCACGGCGGGCTCGTTCGTCAGGTCCGACTCGAAGACCAGCCGGAACGCGCCGCCCTCGTGCTGCACGTAGCTGAAGTACGCGTCCATCGTCGCCGCGATGCGCTGCTTGTTGTCGTTCGTCGAGTCCAGCGCCTCGCGCACCGCGACCACCAGCGCCTCGCAGTGCTGGTCGAGCAGGGCGAGGTACAGCTCCAGCTTCCCGGGGAAGTGCTGGTAGAGCACCGGCTTGCTCACCCCGGCGCGGTCCGCGATGTCGTCCATGGCCGCCGCGTGGTAGCCCTGGGCGACGAACACCTCCTGCGCCGCGCCCAGCAGCTGGTTGCGTCGGGCCCGGCGCGGCAGGCGGGTGCCGCGGGGGCGAGCCTCGGTCTGCTCGGTGGCGCTCACGCCGGCCTCCCATGGGTGTCTGGTTCGGTGCGCCGCGCGGCTCGCGCCGTGCGCCGTGCGGTCATCGTACGTTCGTGCCGTCGCGCAGCGTGCATCTGTCGCGGGACGATCTCACGCTGCGGACACCCCGTTGCCCGGGGTGACCGCCCCCGGCGGCGGGGCGTCACGGCGCGCACCGGCCGCCGCTCAGCGGTAGTCGTCGTCACCCGGCCCGACCTCGCGGTCCTGCTCCGCCGCGTCGGCCGGGTCGGCCTCGTCGGGCAGCCGCACGCCGGGCCCGGGGTCGACCGGGTCCAGCAGCTCGCGCCGCTGCTCGGCGGCGTCGGCCTCCGGCGTGCCGTCGGCCAGGCCCTCCCCGGCGTCCGGCGCGTCCGCGCGCCGCTCACCGAGCGTCTCGTACGCCTCCGCCTCCTCGGCGAAGCCGTCCTCCGTCTGTTCCCTCGCCATCACAGTCACCTCCGGACGACCGGCGGGTAACTCCAGCGTAGGGGCGCGGCGGTGCGGACGCGAACCGGCCAGGTGCACGCCGTACGGGGGTGCGGCCGGTGCCGTGCTCGTACTATTGCGGGCATGCCGAGCACCGAAGAGCAGCGCGTCGAGGCCGCACTCGCCGCCGCGGAGGGCTGGCCGGGGGTACGTGACGGGGAGACCCTGCGGTCCGTCGCCCTGCCGGGGATGATCCTGGCGGTACGCCGCAGAGCCGCCGGGCGCGACGGACTCGAACCCGCCCTCTTCGTCCACGGTCTCGGCGGTTCCTCCCGCAACTGGTCCTCCCTGATGGCGCTCCTGGCCGACGAGGTCGAGTGCGAGGCCGTGGACCTGCCCGGCTTCGGCGCCTCCCCGCCGCCCGACGACGGGGACTACTCGGTGTACGGCCACGCGCGCGCCGTCGTCCGCGTCATCGAGTCCTCGGGCCGCGGCCCCGTCCACCTCTTCGGCAACTCGCTCGGCGGCGCCGCCGTCACCCGCGTCGCGGCACTGCGCCCCGACCTGGTGCGCACCCTCACCCTGATCTCGCCCGCCCTGCCCGAACTGCCCCCGCAGCGCACCGCGATCCCCACCGGCATGCTCGGCCTGCCGGGCGTCGCCCCGCTCGTACGGCGGCTCACCCGCGACGTCTCGCCCGCCCAGCGCGCCCGCGAGGTCCTGCGGCTCTGCTACGGCAACCCCGAGCTGATCACCCCCGAGGAGCACGCCGCGGCCGAGGCGGAGGCCGAACGGCGGCAGGCCCTCCCGTACTTCTGGGACTCGCTCAGCCGCTCGGCCCGCGGCATCGTCAACGCCTACACGCTCGGCGGCCAGCAGTCGCTGTGGCGGCAGGCGGAACGCGTCCTGGCCCCCACGCTGCTGCTCTACGGCGCGCGGGACCGGCTCGTCGCGCTGAAGTCGGCGAAACGGGCGAAACGTGCATTCGGGTGCTCCCGGCTGGTCGTCCTGCCGGAAGCGGGACATGTGGCGATGATGGAGTACCCAGCCGTCGTGGCCGGTGCGTTCCTGGACTTCAGGCCCGACCGGCCCGTCGGGCCCGCAGCCGCCGGGACGACCGCCGCCACGGAGGGCTGAGGGAGCCGCATGGACCACCGCGAGACCGCCGCACCCTCCTCCACCGCCGGGCCGGAGGAGGCGTTCGGCCCGCGCCAGGAGTATCTGGATGCCTTCGAGGACGAGACCTTCGGACGCGCGCAGCCCATCCCCGGGCAGCGCACGGCGCAGCGGACGGGCACGCCGTCGTCCGGCCGCCACGGCCGCCCGCCGCAGCACCGGCGCCGACGCGTGCCCGGGGATAGCGGGGGCCGCCGGACGGGCGGCAGGGGCAGGACGCTCACCGGGGTGGCCGCCGCGGCGGTCGTGACGGTGCTGGCCGTCGTCGTCGCCACGCAGGTGACCGGCGGCGAGGACGGCGGGTCGGCGCTGCCGCCGCCCGGCGGCGACGGGCGCGGGCCCGCGGCGGCGGTCACGCCGGAGCCGGAGCCGGAGGCCCTGGCCTCCTCGCCCGCGGCCGAGGCGCCGCCGGACCCGGAGCAGACGTACGACCGGATGATGACGACCATGTTCGCCATGGACCCGGAGCTGACCGGTTCCGGCGAGCTGGTGCCGGTGCCCGGGACCGATCCGGCCGCCGACCCCGAGGCGACGACCGTGCTGCGCTACCGCGTGGACGTCGAGGAGGGGCTCGGGCTCGACGCCGAGTTCTTCGCCGAGGTCGTCCACCGCACGCTCAACGACGAGCGGAGCTGGGGGAACGGCGGCGAGCGCAGCTTCGCCCGCGTCTCCGGCGGCGATCACGACTTCGTCGTCACCCTCGCCAGCCCCGGCACCGCCGCCGACTGGTGCGCGCGCTCCGGCCTCGACATCACCGAGGACAACGTCTCCTGCAACTCGTCCAGCACCGAGCGCGTCATCATCAACGCCTGGCGCTGGGCGCAGGGTTCGGAGACGTACGGGGACGACATCGCCGCGTACCGCCAGATGCTCGTCAACCACGAGGTGGGCCACCGGCTCGGGTACGGGCACGCGCTGTGCCCGTCGGAGGGCGCGCTCGCGCCCGTGATGATGCAGCAGACCAAGTTCCTGGAGACGGACGGCCTGACCTGCGTGCCCAACCCCTGGCCGCATCCGGACAACTGACCGACTCTCGAACCAATCGCGGTTAACGACCGGGGCGCGCCCCGAGTCACGAAACTTCACCCCTTCCGGTGGTGTGACGGACAACCGTCCGCCGTAACCGGCACATGTAGACATACCGTCTTTCCGTCACGGGAGAGACGTATGACAGGGGGTGCGCCGGTGCGCGTCGCATTGCTCACTGAGGGCGGATATCCGTACGTCCACGGCGAATCGGCCGCCTGGTGCGACCGGCTGCTGCGCGGCCTGTCCCGCTACGACTTCGAGGTCTGGGCGCTCAGCCGCAGCGGGCGGCAGGCCGCCGGGCCGCGCCGCGCGCTGCCGCCGAACGTCAGCCGGCTGCGCACCGCCGCCCTGTGGGGGCCGCCGCCCGGCGGGCCGGGGGGCGCGCGGGGGCGGCCCGCGCGGCGCTTCGCCGAGTGCTTCGCCGAGCTGGCCGCCGCGCTGTGCTCGCGCCCGGGGCACGCCGGAGCCCACGGGCAGGCGGACCGTTTCAGCACCGGTCTGCTGGGCCTCGCCGCGCTGGCCGCCGCGCACCGCGGCCTCACCCGCTGGCTCTACTCCGAGCAGGCCGTCCGCGTCCTGGAGGCCGCCTGCCGCGCCCCCGGCGCGCCCCGCGCGGTGCGCGCCGCCCGCGTGCCGGACCTGCTGGCCGTCACCGAACGGCTCGAACGGGCGCTGCGCCCGCTCGGGCTCCTCCCGCCCGGCGGGCCGCCCGGCGTCCACCTGTGCCACACCGTGGGCGCCGGGCCCGTCGCGCTCCCCGGGCTGCTCGCGGCGCGGCTGCACGGCGTGCCGCTGCTGCTCACCGAGGACGCCGGGCGGCCGGGCGCCGGGAGCGCGCCGGGGGCGGCGTACGCGGTCGCGCCCTCGGCGGCGCGGGCGCCGGTGCGCGCGCTCCTCGCCGCCTTCCAGGACCGGCTCGCGCACGAGACGCGCGCCGCCGCCGCGCTGGTCGCGCCGGGCGGCCGGGCGCCCGCGCCCGCCCCGGGGCCGGGCCCCGCCCCCGAGGACGCCGCGACGCTCGTGTGGGCCGGGCGGATCGAGCCGGCCAAGGACCTCGTCGGCCTGCTGCACGCCTTCCGCGCCGTACGGGACGCCGAGCCCGCCGCGTCCCTGCGGGTCGTGGACACCGGCGGCGCGCGCACCGACGCGGGCTACCTCGCGCGGTGCCGCGCGCTGGCGCAGCGGCTGGTGCCCGGCGGGGTCTCGTTCACCAGCGCCGGCACGCCCGGCGCGCCCACCCTGGCCGACGCGTACGCGGCGGGCGCCGTCGCGGTGCTGTCGAGCGTCGTGGAGGGCGTGCCCGTGCCGCTGATCGCCGCCATGCACCGCGGGCGCGCGACGGTCGCCACCGACGTCGGCGCGGTGGGCGAGGTCGTCGGCGCCGCCGCCGTCCTCGTACCGCCGCTCGACCCCGCCGCGCTCGCCGCCGGATGCCTCGCCCTGCTGCGCGACCCCGAGCGCCGGGCCTCGCTCGGCGCGGCGGCCCGCGCGCGGGCGCGCGAACTGTTCACCACCGACCACGGCGCCGCCGCCTACGGCGCCATCTACCCGGAGCTGCTCGCCATGGCGAGCACCCCCCGGCCCGTCCCCCACGGGGACACCGCTGGGCACGGCACACCCCGTTCCGTGCAATGCACATGACCGCCCTCTTCCCCCAACCCCACGATCGATCGTGCACACGCAAGGAGCACAGAGTCATGAGAGTGCTGCTTCTCGGCGCCGCCGGCTACCTCGGCCGGTTCGTCGCAGACCGGCTGCTCGCCGACCCCGCCGTCCAGCTCACCGCACTGGGCCGCGGTGACGACGCCGACGTCCGGTTCGACCTGTCCACCGGCAGCCCCGGCGCCCTGACCCGCTTCCTCGACGCCGTCCACCCCGGCGTGGTCATCAACTGCGCGGGCGCCATCCGCGGCACCGCCAGCGAACTGGCCCGCCACAACACCGTCGCCACCGCCACCCTGTGCGAGTCGCTGCGCCGCAGCGGCTGCCGCGCCCGGCTGGTGCACATCGGCTGCGCCGCCGAGTACGGCCCCTCCCCGAACGGCTCGTCCATCGCCGAGGACGCCGTCGCGCGCCCCGGCGGCCCGTACGGGGTCAGCAAGCTCGCCGCCACCGAGCTGGTCCTCGGCTCCGGACTCGATGCCATCGTCCTGCGCGTCTTCTCGCCCACGGGCCCCGGCACGCCCGCCGGATCACCCCTCGGCCGCCTCGCGGACGCCCTGCGCCGCGCGATGCAGCACGGCGACACCGAGCTGAAGCTCGGCGGACTCGCCGTGCACCGCGACTTCGTGGACGTCCGCGACGTGGCGCGCGCCGTGCACGCCGCGACCCTCTCCGCCGCCCAGGGCGTCGTCAACATCGGCACCGGCCACGCCGTGCGGCTGCGCGACGCCGCCGTCTCCCTGGCCCGCATCTCCGGCTTCACGGGCGCGCTGCACGAACTGGAGGGCCCCGCCGTGCCCCGGCAGGGCCACGAGCCCGGCGCCCACCCCCACACGCCCGCCGCGTCGCACCCGGTCGCGCCCCCGTACCCGGACGGCTGCGGCGGCTGGCAGCAGGCGGACGTCCGCACGGCGCGCGACCGCCTCGGCTGGCGCGCCAGGATCGGGCTGGAGGAGTCCCTGGCGGACATCTGGATGGAGGCGGCCTGCCGCATGTGACGCGCGGTGTCCGGGACGGTGCCCGCGACCGCGCCCGGACCGCCCGCGGGGACCCGCGCCCGGCCCTGCCGCGCCCTGCCCGCAGTGTGGGACGGCTGTCCAGGAATGCGACGGCGCGTGGCACTGTTGGGGGGAGAGTCACGACTGTCCCTAGACCTACGGAGTCCCCGTGTCGCTGCCACCCCTGGTAGAGCCGGCTGCCGAGCTCACCGTCGATGAGGTCCGCAGGTACTCCCGCCACCTGATCATCCCCGACGTCGGGATGGACGGGCAGAAGCGGCTGAAGAACGCCAAGGTGCTCTGCGTGGGCGCCGGCGGTCTGGGGTCGCCGGCGCTGATGTACCTGGCCGCGGCCGGGGTCGGCACGCTCGGCATCGTCGAGTTCGACACCGTCGACGAGTCGAACCTGCAGCGGCAGATCATCCACAGCCAGGCGGACATCGGCAAGTCCAAGGCGCTCTCCGCGAAGGAGACCGTCCAGGGCATCAACCCCCTCGTCCAGGTCAACCTGCACGAGGACCGCCTCGACTCCTCCAACGTCATGGAGCTGTTCGCCCAGTACGACCTGATCGTCGACGGCACGGACAACTTCGCGACCCGCTACCTCGTCAACGACGCCGCCGTCCTGCTCGGCAAGCCCTACGTGTGGGGCTCCATCTACCGCTTCGACGGCCAGGCGTCCGTCTTCTGGTCCGAGCACGGCCCCTGCTACCGGTGCCTCTACCCCGAGCCGCCGCCGCCCGGCATGGTCCCGTCGTGCGCCGAGGGCGGCGTGCTCGGCGTGCTGTGCGCGTCGGTCGGCTCGATCCAGGTCACCGAGGCCATCAAGCTGCTCGCCGGTGTCGGCGACCCGCTGGTCGGCCGTCTGATGATCTACGACGCCCTGGAGATGACGTACCGCCAGGTCAAGGTCCGCAAGGACCCCGACTGCGCGGTCTGCGGCGACAACCCGACCGTCACCGAGCTGATCGACTACGAGGCGTTCTGCGGCGTCGTGTCCGACGAGGCGCAGGCCGCCGCGGCCGACTCGACGATCACGCCGCGGCAGCTCAAGGAGTGGATCGACGCCGACGAGAAGATCGACATCATCGACGTCCGCGAGCCGAACGAGTACGAGATCGTCTCGATCCCCGGCGCGCGCCTGATCCCGAAGAACGAGTTCCTGATGGGCGGCGCGCTCAGCGACCTGCCGCAGGACCGGCGCATCGTCCTGCACTGCAAGACGGGCGTCCGCTCGGCCGAGGTGCTCGCCGTCCTGAAGAACGCGGGCTTCGCCGACGCCGTGCACGTCGGCGGCGGCGTCATCGGCTGGGTCAACCAGATCGAGCCGGAGAAGCCGGTGTACTGACCCGCGGGGCCAGGTACGGAACGGCGGCGGCGCCAGGGGTACGTTCCCCCGGCGCCGCCGTCCGCGCGTTCAGGCGTCGCACGTCGTCCCGTCGTCCGGGACGTCGCCGTCGAGCAGGTACGCGTTCGCCTTGTCGCGCACGCACTCGTTGCCGCTGTTGTACGCGCCGTGGCCCTCGCCCTCGTACGTCAGCTCGACGCCGACGCCGTCGCCCAGCGCGTCCTTCATGTGCGCCGTCCCCTCGTACGGGGTGGCGGGGTCGCCCGTCGTGCCGATCAGCAGGATGGGCGCCGAGCCCTCCGCCTCCACGTCCGGATGGTCCTGGCGGCCGCGGACGGGCCACCAGGTGCACGACAGCATGCCCCAGGCCATCGGCGGGCCGAAGACGGCCGAGGCGTCCTCGAACTCGCCGAGGCTGTCGCGCACGTCGTCCACCGAGAAGCGCTTCTTCGAGTCGGCGCAGTTGATGGCCGTCAGGGACGACTGGAGAGTGGAGTAGGTGCCGTCCGGGTTGCGGCCGTTCATGGAGTCGCCGAGGGACAGCAGGACGGTGCCGTCGCGCCCTTCGTCGGCCATGGCGTCGTCGAGGCCCTGCGTGAGGTAGGGCCAGAAGTCCTCGGAGTACAGCGACTGGGCGATGCCGTTCCACGCGAGGGACTGCGTCAGCTTGCGGCCCTCCGGGTCCTGCGTGCGCAGCGGGTGGTCGCGCAGGCGGTCGAGGAAGCGGCCGAGCCGGTCCTCGGCCTCGTCCTTGTCGCCGCCGAGGGGGCAGTCGTCGCTCTCGGTGCAGTGGTCCAGGTAGTTGCCGAGCGCCAGCTGGAAGCCCTTGGCCTGGCCGAGGGCGCCCTGCTCGCTGTCGCCCGTCGGGTCCACGACGGCGTCGAGCAGCGCGCGGCCGACGCGGCGGGGGAAGAGGTGCGCGTAGACGCCGCCGAGTTCGGTGCCGTAGGAGATGCCGAAGTAGTGCAGCCGCCGGTCGCCGAGGACCTCGCGCATCAGGTCCATGTCGCGGGCGGTGGCGGTGGTGGTGAGGTGCGGCAGGAGGTCGCCCGAGCGTTCCTCGCAGCCGTCGGCGAACTCCTTGAGGCGGTCGGTGTACGCGCGGCGCTCGCCGGCCGTGCGGGGGGCGGCGTCGGCGGCGAAGAAGTCGTCCAGCTGCCGGTCGTCCAGGCACTGCACGCCCTCGCTGTCGCCGACGCCGCGCGGGTCGAAGCTGACGAGGTCGTACCGCTTGCCGAGTTCGGCGTAGTCCTTGCCGAAGGCGGGCAGCGTCGCGACGCCGGAGCCGCCGGGGCCGCCGAAGTTGAACAGCAGCGAGCCGATGCGGTCGTCGCCCTTCGCGTCGGTACGGGCGCGGATCATGGCGATGCCGATCGTGTCGCCGCCGGGGTCGGTGTAGTCGACGGGCGCCTTCATCGTGGCGCACTCCCACGCGGCGCCGTCCGGCAGCGGGGTGGGGGAGGACTCGGGGCCCTGCGCCGGGTCGGTGCCGGGGCAGCGTGACCAGTCGAGGCGCTGGCCGGTGAGGGAGTCGGGGAGGTCGTCGGTGTCGGTGGCCCGGCGGTCGGCGGCGGCGCGCTGGGGGGCGCGTTCGGCGCCGTCCGCACCACTGCCGCCGCAGCCCGCGGCGGCCAGCAGGGCGGCGGCGGCCAGCCAGGACGGTGCGGCGAGTCGGGCACGGCTCATGCGGGCTCCCATCGATCGCTCCGACAGGCCCATCGTCCGCGCCCGCCGCGCGCCCCCGCACCCGCAGCACGTCAACCGGGTGAGCGGCGCACCGATCCCAGCCAGCGGCCGCGCAGCCCGATCAGCACGGCCGCCGCGACCAGCAGCAGGAGCAGGGAGACGGCGGTGGCGGCCTCCTGGTCCTCCTGGAGCAGCAGGTAGACCTTGAGCGGGAGGGTCTGCGTCGTGCCCTCCAGATTGCCCGCGAACGTGATGGTCGCGCCGAACTCGCCGAGCGCCCGCGCCCAGCACAGCGCCGCCCCCGCCGCCAGCGACGGGCCGACCAGCGGCAGCGTGACGAGGCGCAGGGTGCGCAGCGGGCCCGCGCCCATCGTCGCGGCGGCCTCCTCGTACTGCGGCTCGATCCCGGCGAGCGCGCCCTCCAGCGTGATCACGAGGAACGGCATCGACACGAACACGGCGGCCAGCACCGCGCCCGTCGTGCTGAACGGCAGGGTGATCCCCAGCGACTCCAGCCAGCCGCCGAGCAGCCCGCGCCGCCCGAGGCCCCGCAGCAGGGCGACGCCCGCGACGGTCGGCGGCAGCACCATCGGCAGGATGACGAGGCAGCGCACCGCCGTCTTGCCGGGGAAGTCGGTGCGCGCCAGCAGCCACGCCAGCGGCACACCGACCGCCATCGAGACGGCGAGGGCCCACGCCGAGACGAGCAGCGACAGGCGCAGCGCGGCGGCGACGGACGGCTCCGTCAGGCGCGTCCACAGGCCGGTCCAGGGCGCGTCGGCGACGATGCCGAGCAGCGGGACCAGCAGGAACGCGATGGCGAGCAGCGCGGGCAGGACGAGCGTCAGGGGCGGCCTGTGCCGGGGCGTCACGGGATCAGGGGGGCAGGGGGTCAGGGGGCGAGGAAGCCCGCGCCCGCCAGGACCTCCTGCGCCTCGTCGGTGAGCAGCCAGTCCACGAAGTCCTGGGCGGCGTCGGCGTTCTCCGAGTCGGTGACCGCGGCGGCCGGGTACGCGGCGAGGACGTTGTCCTCCTCCGGGATCGGCACCGCGCGGACGGCGTCCGCACCGGCGGCGGTCGCGTCCGTGACGTAGACGAGCCCGGCGTCGGCCTCGCCCAGCTCGACCTTGCCGAGGACGGCGCGCACGTTCGGCTCCTCCGAGTCGGGCCGCGCGTCGATACCGAGGCGGTCGAGGATCTCGCGCCCGTACCGCCCGGCGGGGACCTCGGGCGCGGCCAGGACGAGGCGGAGGTCCTCGTCGGCGAGGTCGGCCAGCTCGTCCACGCCGCCGGGGTCGTCGGGCGGGGTGACGAGGGTGAGCGCGTTGCGGGCGATGACGGCGGGGTCGTCGGTGAGGTCGGCGACGCCGTCCATCGTGGTCGTGTCGGCGGTGACCAGGACGTCGGCGGGCGCGCCCTCCTGGACCTGGGCGGCGAGTTCCTGGGAGCCGGCGAAGGAGAAGCGGAGGGAGACCTGCGGGTTCGCGTCCTCGTAGACCTCCTTCGCGTCCTCGAACACGTCGGTCAGGGACGCGGCGGCGAGCACCGTCAGCTCGACGGACCCGCCGCCGCTGCCGCCGGACGGGGACGCGCCGCCCGCGGGCGCGCCGTCCCCGTCGGAGGCGTCGTCGGAGCCGCACGCGGCGAGGAGGGCGGCGGCGAGGACGGCGGGCAGGGCGCGCGTCAGGGTCCGGGAGTGCAGCAGCGGCATGGGTACCTCACACCGTGTCGATGTGGACGTTGGTGGCCTTCACGCGGGCGACGGCCTCCATGCCGACGGCCAGGCCCAGTTCCTCGACGGCCTCGCGGGTGAGCAGCGACACCAGCCGGTGCGGGCCCGCCTGGACCTCCACCTGGGCCGCGACGTCGCCCAGCCGGACGGCCGTGATGATGCCGGGGAACGCGTTCCGCGCGGACGTGTACGGGGCCTCCCCGGCGTCCCCGCCCTCTCCGGCGCCGTCGGCGGCCAGGGCCACGGCGAAGGCGGCGAGGTCCGTGCCGTCGATCAGCCGCCTGCCCGCCTCGTCGCGGCGGGTCGGCAGCCGCCCGGCGTCCGCCCAGCGGCGCACGGTGTCGGGGCTCACCCCGAGGAGGCGCGCGGCGGGGCCGATTCCGTAGGAACGCATGTGCGGCACGTTATGTGTCCCGGGCTCGCATACGCAAGGTGGCCCGGGAGTTGCGGCTCGCAGATGCGGCGTCGGCACCGCGTCAGATGGCGCCCTTCCTGGTGAGCTGGGTGAACGCCAGCCAGCCCGGCAGCACCGGCAGCCAGAACGTCATCAGCCGGAACAGCAGCACCGCGCCCAGCGCCGCGTGGTCCGGCACGCCGAACGCCGCCAGACCCGCGCTCAGCGTCAGCTCCACCGCCCCGATGCCGCCCGGAGTCGGGGCCGCCGAGCCCAGCGCGTTCCCCGCCAGGAACACCACCGCGATCGTCGGATAGCTCAGCTCCCAGCCGAACGCCCGCAGCGACGCGTCCAGGCACATGACGAACGCCAGCGTCATCAGCAGCATCCCGCCGATGCCGGACAGCAGCTTCTTCGGCCGCTGCACCACGTCCAGCATCCGCGGCACCACGCCCGCGAACAGCGTACGCACCCGCTCCGACAGCGACTTCCGCAGCCGCGGCACCGCGGTGATGATCAGCGCGGCCACCGCGACCGTCAGGAGACCCGCGATCACCGTGCGGGACGGCGACAGCGACGGCGTGTGCTCGGTCCCCGTGATGTAGCCGAAGACGGCCAGCAGCACGATGTGGCTGCCCAGGCCGAACAGCTGCGACGCCCCGACGCTCGCCACCGCGTGCCCCGGGCGCAGGCCCTGCCGCTGGAGGTAGCGCGTGTTCAGCGCCACGCCGCCGATCGCCGCGGGCGCGACCAGCTTCACGAACGAGCCCGCCACCTGCGTGACGACCGTCCGCCCGTACGCCACCTTCTCCGGCACGAAGCCCAGCAGGCTCATCGCGGCCGCGAAGTACGTCAGCGCCGAGAACAGCGCGGCGACGATGACCCAGCCCCAGTTCGCGTCCTCCCACACCCGCTGGAACTCGGGCGTGATCACCTGGATCGACAGGAAGTACGCGGCGAACACGGCCGCGATGATGCTGACCAGCGTCCGCGGCTTGATGCGCTCCACGCGGGCGGGCTCTATCGGCGCCTGCGGCCTGATCAGCAGCACCTGCTGGCGGATCAGCGACAGCAGGTCCTGCTCGCGCGCCGCCTCAAGCGCCTCCTCCATCACCTGCTTCTCGGCCTGCCGCGCGGCCTTCACCGTCTTGCGGTCCGCGTTCTCCGGCAGGCTGCCGCGCGCCTCGCGGTACGCGCGGGTCGCCTCCAGCACGGCCTGTCGCTCCCGGCCCGAGCGTTCGCGGGCGAGCTGGCGCAGCGTGGCGCGCGTACCCCTGGTCAGCGCGATGGGCTGGAGCAGCGGCAGGCTGTCGGCCACCGCGTCGGGGCCGAGGACGGACACGGCGGCGGCCACCGTGCGTTCCGCGCCCACGCGCAGGCCGAACGTCGTCAGCAGCTGCGCCACGTCCATCCGCAGCAGCAGATCGCCCGCAGCGATCTCGCCACCGCGCAGATCGGTCAGGAAAACGGTGCCCAGGTGATCGACCAGCAGTGAGCCGCCGTCCAGGCGCCGGTGCGCGATGCGCCGCGACTGCAACGCGGTGACCTGCCGCCAGGCGGTCTCCATCAGCGCGTCGGTGATCTCGTCGTCGGGCAGCGAGTCCAGGTCACGGCCGCCGATGTGCTCGTAGACCAGCATCACCGCGTCGGGGCCCAGCTCGGATGTCGCGATCAGCTTCGGCGCGTTCGCACCGGCGGCGATGGCGGCGTACGCGAGCAGCGCCTCCTGCTCGAGGACCTGGCGCAGTGTCGGCAGGCTGCGGCGCTGGGTCATGCCGCGCAGCGCCAGCCGGCGCCACAGGCGGTAGAAGAAGCCCTGCGCCTGCTGGGCGCGGTCCACGACCGTCACGTCCAGGGGCGGCCCGTCCTCCAGCGTCACCAGGTAGCGCCGGGAAGGCTCGCTGTAGTCGCCGCGCTCACGCCTGGCGCGGCGCTCCGCCTCGTCCGGGTCCTCGGCGCGCAGCGCGCTCACCGGACGGAAGCCGACATGGCGCAGCCCGGCCAGCAACTGCTGCGCAGTGGGCCGTACGTTGGGCGAGCCGACGGTGTACAGCGTCGCGTACGCGATGGTCCAGCCGATCAGCATCGTCACGATGATGGAGAACGGCGTGGTGTACCCGGCCACCAGCACGGCCACCCCGTCGAGCACCAGCACCGACCACATCGCCAGCCGCCAGCGCGGCCGGTGCGTCATGCCGACGGCGGTCGCGTACGCGATGACGGGCGCCAGGTAGTCGTGCACCGGGTCGGTCAGTCCGCCGCCGGGGGCGTCGCGCGTCAGGGCGTTCTGCACGGAGTCGGGCGACATGCGCGCCACCCACAGACTGAACGTCAGCGACACGCCGTGCGCCAGCACCGCGGCCAGCACACCGTCCGCGATGCGCAGCCCGTCCCGTTTCACCAGCCGCTCGATGGCGAACGCCACCGGCACCACCAGGACCGCCACACTGGACGCGAACCCCGCGAAGCTGATCAGCAGCGAGGGCGCCTGCTCGGCACCCGCGTCCACGTCGTGCTCGATGCCCTCGGTCGTGCCGATCGCCCAGGTCGCCAGCGCCAGCACCACACCGATGCCCAGCAGGCCGAGCAGGACGCGCAGCAGGTCGGCGGGCCGGTGCACGCGCGCCGCGAGGATCGGTTCGTCACCGTCCACCGGGCCCGGCGGACCGCCGGGCTCCCCGGCCGCCGCCCGTCCGGGCTCCTGCGGCAGGTCGCCCACCCTCGTCGCGCCGAGCACGGGCTCCTCGTCCCGTCCGCCCGGCCGCCGCACGCGCTCTTCCTCGCCCCGTATCACCGGCCGCTTCCCCGCGCCTCTCCTCGTCCCGGGGCCGCCGACCAGCTCCCTCGTGCGTACGTCACCGTGATTCCCCCCGTGCTGGGACGATAGTGGCACGCGGGACGCCGCGTGGGGACCGCCCCGTGAGATACGGCACGATGGGCGGCATGGCCGAGTCCCGCGCGCCCCACCAGATCGGCGAGTACGCCGACCAAGTCCTGTCGGTCGTCGAGCACATCCCGCCGGGCACGGTCCTCACCTACGGGGACGTGGCGGCGGCTGTCGGGCGGGGCGGACCGCGCCAGGTCGGGACAGTCATGGCGCAGTACGGCGGCGCCGTCCCGTGGTGGCGCGTGGTGCGGGCGGACGGGCGGCTGCTGCCGGGGCACGAGCGCCGGGCGCTGGAGAACTACCGCGCCGAGGGCACGCCACTGCGTGACGCCGGGGAGCCCGGCGCGTATCCGCGGGTGGACATGCGGCGGGCCCGCGGGGACGATCCGGCGCCCTGAGTCCGGCCGCGGGTCGCGGTGTCCGGCGCCGTCGGGAGCGAGCCTCACACGTACCAGCATCCCGCACGGCGCGTCCGCCCATCGGATGACCGGTCCGACCGGGGGACACGGGCCGTGCCGTGCGCGGGGCGCGGGGAGGGGCGTACGGTCGTTCTTCCGCCCGGACCACCCGTACCGCCCGTCCTGCCCGTTCTGCCCGCAGCGTCCGTTCCGTCCGCCGTCCGTCCGGCCGCGCCGTCCGGTGGCGCGGCGGTCTCCCAGAATGCGCGATGCACGTGAGTCTCTCCGTCCCGTCGACCGATCGCCCGCCGTCCGCTTCGGGAGCGTACCGACTGGTCCGTCCCCCGGCCGCCGACGCACGCGCCCTGGCAGGGGACGCGAGCCAGGCCGCCGTGGTTGAGCACGCGGCCGGTACGGGCGGTCCACTTCTCGTACTCGCCGGTCCCGGCACCGGCAAGACGACGACGCTCGTGGCGGCCGTCGCCGAGCGCGTGGAGCGGGGCACCGAGCCGGAACGGGTGCTCGTGCTGACGTTCAGCCGCAAGGCCGCCGCCGAGCTGCGGGACCGCATGACGGCGCGCATGGGCGGGCGCGCGCCGCAGGCCACCACGTTCCACGCCTTCGCGTACGCCTTCGTGCGCTCCCACCAGGACCGCGAGCTGTTCGCCGAGCCGCTGCGGCTGCTCTCCGGTCCTGAACAGGACCTCTACCTGCGCGAACTGCTCGCCGGGCACCGCGACTCCGGGCGGCCCGCGACCGGCTGGGAGTGGCCGGACGAGCTGCGCGCCTGCCTCACCACGCGCGGCTTCGCCGACGAGCTGCGCGCCGTCCTCGCCCGCGCCCGCGAACTGGGCCTCGACCCCGGCACGCTCGCCGCCTTCGCCCGCCGCACCGGCCGCCCCGACTGGGAGGCCGCCGCCCACTTCCTCGCCGAATACCTCGACGTGACGCAGGCCCAGGGCGTCCTCGACTACACCGAACTGGTGCGCGGCGCCGTCCGCCTCACCGAGGACCCCGAGATCGCCGCGGCCGTCCGCGACCGGTACGACGCCGTGTTCGTCGACGAGTACCAGGACACCGACCCGGCCCAGGCCGCGCTCCTCGAAGCCCTCGCGGGCGACGGCCGCGACCTCACCGTCTTCGGCGACCCCGACCAGTCCATCTACGCCTTCCGCGGCGCCGACGTGAACGCCATCCTCGGCTTCCCCGACGCCTTCCGCACCCGCGCGGGCGCCCCCGCGCCCGTCGCCGTCCTCACCACCGGGCGCCGCTCCGGCGCCGCCCTGACCGCCGCCACGCGCCTCGTCACCCAGCGCATGCCCCTCGCCCGGCTCCCCGCCGACGCCGTGCGCCGCCACCGCGCGCTGCATGCCGTACGGGAGGGCGGGCGCGTCGAGGCGCACACGTACCCGACGCCCGGCGCCGAGCTGGAGAACATCGCCGACCTCCTGCGCCGCGCCCACCTGGAGGACGGCGTGCCCTGGCGCGAGATGGCCGTCCTCGTCCGCGCGGGCGCCCGCTCCCTGCCCGGCGTACGGCGCGCGCTGACCGCCGCGGGCGTGCCCCTCGACGTGGACGGCGACGACCTGCCGCTGCGCCAGGAACCCGCCGTCGCACCGCTGCTCACCGCCCTGCGCGCCGTCTCGCGGCCAGAGCCGCGGCGCGCCCCGGCCGAGGGCCCCGACAGCCACGACAGCCACGACAGCACCGACGACCCCGACGGCTCGGGCGACCGGCCCGCGCTCGACCCCGAGACCGCCCACACCCTGCTCACCTCCCCGCTCGGCGGCATGGACGCGGCCGACCTCCGCCGCCTCGGCCGCGCCCTGCGGAACGAGGAACGCGCCGCCGGGACCGCCGTGCCCCGCCCGTCCGGCGAACTCCTCGCCCGCGCCCTCGCCGAACCCGAGCGCCTGGTCGCGCACGACCCGGCGTACGCGGGCGCCGCCCAGCGCCTCGGCCTCCTCCTGCGCAAGACCCGCGAACTGCTCGCGGGCGGCGGCAGCGCCGAGGAGGCCCTGTGGCAGCTGTGGGACGGCACCGGCTGGCCCGGCAGGCTGGAGCGCGCCGCGCGGCGCGGCGGCGCCGCCGGGCGGAACGCCGACCGCGACCTGGACGCCATCTGCGCCCTGTTCGACGCGGCGGCGCGCGCCGAGGAGCGCGTCGGCGGACGCGGGGCGCGCATCTTCCTGGACGAGCTGGAGGCGCACGACATCGCCGCCGACACGCTCGCCGGGCGCGTCGTACGCCCGGACGCCGTACGGCTGATGACCGCGCACCGGTCGAAGGGCCTCGAATGGTCCCTGGTCGTCGTCGCCGGGGTGCAGGAGGGCCTGTGGCCCGACCTGCGCCGCCGCGGCTCGCTGCTGGAGGCCGACCGCATCGGGCGGCACGGCCTCGCCGACCCGCTCAGCCCCGGCGCGCTGCTCGCGGAGGAACGCCGCCTGTTCTATGTCGCGGCCACGCGCGCCCGCGACCGGCTCGTCGTCACCGCCGTGCGGGGCGCGGACGACGGCGACCAGCCGTCCCGTTTCCTGCGCGAGCTGGGCGTGGAGCCCGTCGACGTCGGCCAGCGCCCCCGCCGCCCGTTGTCCCTCGCCGCCCTGATCGCCGAACTGCGCGCCACCACCGTCGACCCCGCCACGTCGCCCGCACTGCGCCGCGCCGCCGCCGACCGGCTCGCGGAACTGGCCGCGCTGCGCGACGACGACGGGCACCCGCTCGTCCCCGCCGCCCACCCCCAGCGCTGGTGGGGGCTGCGCGAGACCTCCCGTTCCCCGGCGCCCGTGCGTGACCCCGAACGCCCCGTGGCGCTGTCGGGCAGCGCGCTCGACCAGCTCGTCAACACATGCTCGCTCCAGTGGTTCCTGGGACGCGAGGTGCACGCCGACACCCCCGCGACGGCGGCGCAGGGATTCGGGAACGTGCTGCACGTCTTGGCCGACGAGGTCGCCTCCGGCACGACACCCGCCGACCTGTCCGTGCTGATGGAACGCCTCGAAACCGTGTGGGACGCCCTGGCGTTCGAGGCGCCGTGGCAGTCGCGCAAGGAACAGGCGGAGGCGCGGGCGGCGCTGGAACGCTTCCTGCACTGGCACGTCCTCCAGCAGCGCGAGGGACGCGAGGCCACCGCGAGCGAGCAGGAGTTCGACGTCACGCTGACCGCCGGGCGGCACGAGGTGCGTATCCGCGGCGTCATGGACCGGGTCGAGCAGGACGCGGACGGACGCGCGTACATCGTCGACTTCAAGACCGGCCGCGGACGGCCCACCAAGCGGGAAGTGGAACGCCACCCGCAGCTCGCCGTCTACCAGCTCGCCATCAGGCACGGCGAGGAGGGCGTCACGCCCGCAGGAGCTGAGCTGGTGCACCTGCGGCAGGGCGCGGCCAAGAAGGACGGCGGCGACACACTGCCCGCCGTGCAGCGGCAGCCACCCCTGGGCGGGGAGAGCGGCGACGGCGGCGACGGCGCGTGGGTCGGGGAACTGCTGGCGGAGGCGGCGGGCCGGGTACTGGACGAACGGTTCTCGCCCCGCACCGGACAGCACTGCGGGACGTGCTCCTTCCACGGGGCGTGCGGCGCGCGGCCCGAGGGACGGCAGGTCGTGGACTGACCGGCGGGACCCGCGCCCCCCGCGGGGTGTAGCTGGCACCACCACCGGCTGACCACCTGGACGGCTGGGAACCGCCCGCCCCGTGCGGGAGCGTGGAGGCATGGCGGAAACGAGGGAGACGGCCGTGACGGCGACGAGGACGACGGACAGCACGCGCGACATGCACGACACGTGGGGCACACCGCCCCCCGCGCCCCGCAAGGGACGCTTCGGCCGCGAACTGGGCTACCTGCTCACCGGACTGCCCCTCGGCATCGCGGCGTTCTCCACCGTCCTGACCATGCTCGTGCTCGGCGCGGTCGGCCTCGCCCTGGTCGTCGGCGCGTCCCTGCTCGTCGCCGCGCTGGCCGTGGCGGGCGCCTTCGCCCGCGTCGAACGGCAACGCGTCGCACACGTCACCGGCCGCCCCATCCCCGCCCCCCGCTACCGGGAGCGCCGCGGCAGCGGCATCCCCCGCGCGCTGCACGCCCTGGGGGACGGTCAGCGCTGGCGCGACCTGGCCCACGCGCTCGTCGCGTTCCCCCTCCGGATCGTCACGTTCTGCTTCGCCGTCACCTGGACGGTCGGCGGACTCGGCGAACTGCTCTACGGCGCCTGGTCCTGGTCCCTGCCGCGCGACGAGGGCGAGGAAGGGCTGCTCGACCTCATGTTCGGCATCTCCTCCGAGGCGGCCGACATCGCGTTCAACACGGCGGTCGGCGTCGTCCTGCTGGCCACCGCCGTCCCCCTCCTGCGCGGCCTCACCGCCCTCCAGACCGCACTCGCCCGCGCCCTCCTCGCCGACCGCGCCTGACACCACCCGCGACCCCTCCCGCCACCGACGACGGCCGCACTGTCAGCGGCGGGGGATAGGCTCCCCCACGTGTCCGGCGCCCCACTCGAACGGCCCGAGCAGCTCGGCGAACTGCTCGGCATCCCGTTCACCCGCGAGCAGCTGGCGTGCATCACCGCACCGCCGGCACCCCAGGCGATCGTCGCGGGCGCCGGCTCGGGCAAGACCACCGTGATGGCCGCCCGCGTCGTCTGGCTCACCGGCACAGGACAGGTCGCGCCCGAACGCGTCCTCGGCCTCACGTTCACCAACAAGGCCGCCGCCGAACTGGCCGAACGCGTCCGCGCCGCCCTCGCCCTCGCCGGAATCGGCGGCGGCCCGGCACCCGGCCCCCACACCGCCCCCGACCCCGTTCCCGACCCGGACGCCGAGGCCACCGGCGAACCGCAGATCTCCACCTACCACGCCTTCGCCGGACGCCTCCTCGCCGAACACGGCCTGCGCCTCGGCGTCGAACCCGCCGCACGCCTCCTCGCCGACGCCGGCCGCTTCCAGCTCGCCGCCGAAGTCCTCCGCGCCGCACCCGCCGACTTCGAACCGCCCCCCGGCAGCTTCACCACCCTCGTCACCGACCTCGTCGCCCTCGACGCCGAACTCTCCGAACACCTCGTCGAACCCGCCGCCCTCCGCACGTTCGACACCGCCCTCCTCGCCGAACTGGAACACACCCCCCTCACCAACGCCGACCTGCGCCGCATCCCCGAGACCGCCGCGGGCCGCACCCGCCTCCTCGACCTCGTCGAGGAGTACCGCGCCCGCAAACGCGCCCGCGACCTCCTCGACTTCGGCGACCAGATCGCCCTCGCCGCCCGCCTCGCCCGCGACCTCCCCGAAGTCGGCCAGGCACTGCGCGACCAGTTCGGCGTCGTCCTCCTCGACGAGTACCAGGACACCTCCGTCGCCCAGCGCGTCCTCCTCGCCGGACTCTTCGGCGACGGCACCGGCCACCCCGTCACCGCCGTCGGCGACCCCTGCCAGGCCATCTACGGCTGGCGCGGCGCCTCCGTCGCCAACCTCGACGACTTCCCCGACCACTTCCCCCACCGCGACGGCCGCCCCGCCACCCGCCACACCCTCAGCGAGAACCGCCGCAGCGGAGGCCGCCTCCTCACCCTCGCCAACGACCTCGCCGCACCCCTCCGCGCCCGCCACCCCGCCGTCGCCCCCCTCCGCCCCGCCGACGGCGCCGAACACGCCGGACGCGTCCGCTGCGCCCTCCTGCGCACCCACGCCGAAGAACTCACCTGGGCCGCCGACCACATCGCCCACCTCGTCGCCACCGGCACCCCGCCGGGCGAGATCGCCGTCCTGTGCCGCACCGCCGGCGACTTCGGCGCCATCCAGCGCGAACTGGTCGACCGCCGCGTACCCGTCGAGGTCGTCGGCCTCTCCGGACTCCTGCACCTCCCCGAGGTCGCCGACCTGGTCGCCGTCTGCCAGGTCCTCGCCGACCCCACGGCCAACGCCGCACTCGTCCGCCTCCTCACCGGCCCCCGCTGGCGCATCGGCCCCCGCGACCTGGCCCTCCTCGGCAGACTCGCCCGCCTCCTCGTACGCCGCACCGACGCCGCCGCCACCCCCGAACGGCTCGCCGCGGCCGTCGAGGGCACCGACCCGGCCGAGATCACCTCGCTCGCCGACGCGCTCGACACGTTCATCGACAGCGGCCCGCCCGGCGACACCCCGCGCGAAGGCGACCGGTCGCCCTCCGAGGACGCCGCCCTCCCGTTCTCCGCCGAGGCACGCGTCCGCTTCGCCCACCTCGCCGCCGAGATCCGCGAACTCCGCCGCTCCCTCGGCGACCCGCTGATGGACGTCCTCCACCGCGTCCTGTCCATGACCGGCCTCGAAGTCGAACTGGCCGCCTCACCCCAGGCCCTCGCCGCCCGCCGCCGCGAGACGCTCGGCGCGTTCCTCGACGTCGCCGCCGGATTCGCCGCCGGCCGCGCCGGCACGGCCGTGGACAGCGAGGCCACCCTCCCCGCCTTCCTCGCCTTCCTCCGCGCCGCCGCGCAGTACGACAAAGGGCTCGACGGCTCCCTCCCCGGCGGCGACGACACCGTGAAGGTCCTCACCGCCCACAAGGCCAAGGGCCTCGAATGGGACGTCGTCGTCGTCCCCGGCCTGTCCGCCGAGGTCTTCCCCGCCAAACCCACCCGCGACTCCTGGCTCAAACAGCCCCGCGCCCTGCCCCACCCCCTGCGCGGCGACGCCGGCACCCTGCCCGCCGCACCCGAATGGACCGCCGCCGCCCACAAGGAGTACCTGGCCGCCGTCGCCGACCACCTCGCCCTGGAAGAGCTGCGGCTCGGCTACGTGACGTTCACCCGTCCGCGTACCCTCCTCCTCGGCTCCGGCCACTGGTGGGGCCCCAGCCAGAAACGCCGCCGCGGCCCCTCCGACTTCCTCGAAGCACTCCGCGCCCACTGCGAGACCCACCCCGCGCACGGCGAGGTCGAGGCCTGGGCCGACGAACCCGCCGACGACGAGGAGAACCCCGCCCTCGCCGACCGCGACGAGGACCAGCTGTGGCCCCTCCCGCTCGACCCCGCCGCCCTCGCCCGCCGCCGCGCCGCCGCCGACGCCGTACTCGCCCGGCTGCGCGACGGCACCGTCCCCGCCCCACGCGACACCACCGAAGACCCCCAGGGTCCCGACGACGGACCGACCCCCGACGACGGCCTGACCCCCGAGGAACGGCGCACCGTCACCTCCTGGGACCGCGACCTGGCCGCCCTCGCCCGCGAACTGCGCCAGACCCGCGCCACCTCACGCGACGTCCCCCTGCCCCAGTCCCTGTCCGCCTCCCAGGTGCAGCGCCTCGCCGCCGACCCCGACGGCTTCGCCCGCGACCTCGCCCGCCCCATGCCCCGCCCACCCCAGCCCGCCGCCCGCCGCGGCACCCGCTTCCACGCCTGGGTCGCCTCCCGCTTCGAAACCCTCGCCCTCCCCATGCTCGGCCCCGACGAACTGCCCGGCGGCGACCGCGACGACATGGAGATCCGGGACGAACGCGAGCTGGAAGCCCTCAAGGAAGCCTTCGGCCGCACCCCCTACGCCCACCGCAGGCCCTACCGCATCGAGGCACCCTTCCAGCTCCAGCTCGCCGGACGCGTCATCCGCGGCCGGATCGACGCCGTCTACCGCGGACCCCACGGCACCTTCGAGATCGTCGACTGGAAGACCTCACGCCGCCAGGACGCCGACCCCCTCCAGCTCGCCATCTACCGCCTCGCATGGGCCGAGCGCCGCGAACTGCCCCTTTCGGCCGTCACCGCCGCGTTCCTCTACGTCCGCAGCGGAGAGGTCGTACGCCCCAGCGTCCTGCCAGGACGCCGCGGACTGGAGCTCCTGCTGCTGGGGGAGGACTCCTGGGAGCCCAACGACCCCGGTTAGGCTTTTCATCATGAGTACAACCCCGGCGTCTCCGGACAACGTCGTCCACCCGATCGCCCTCACCGGCACCGGCGGCATCGACCGCGATGCCAGCCACCGCCTCGACGAAGCATGGCTCGCCGCGGCGTGGAGCCACCCCACCACACGCGTCTTCGTGGTGTCCGGCGGACAGGCACTGATCGAGGACACGCCGGACGGCCGTACCGAGCTCGTCACCATGCCGTCCTTCGACGCGCCCCTCACCGAGGCCCACCGCTACTTCCTCGGCACCGACGCGGACGGCGTCAAGTACTTCGCCCTCCAGAAGGACGCCCTCCCCGGCCGCATGGACGCCGCCGCCCGCCCCGCCGGACTCCGCGAGGCCGCCGCACTCCTCTCCGAACGCGACAGCGAACTCCTCGTCCACGCCGTCGCCCTCGAGAACTGGCAGCGCCTCCACCGCTTCTGCTCACGCTGCGGCGAACGCACCGTCATCGCCGCCGCGGGCCACATCAGGCGCTGCCCCGCCTGCGGCGCCGAACACTACCCGCGCACCGACCCCGCCGTGATCATGCTCGTCGTCGACGAGGACGACCGCGCGCTCCTCGGCCGCCAGATGCACTGGCCCAAGGGACGCTTCTCCACCCTCGCCGGCTTCGTCGAACCGGGCGAGTCCATCGAGCAGGCCGTCGTCCGCGAGGTCCACGAGGAGGCCGGCATCCCGATCGGCGAGGTCCAGTACATCGCCAGCCAGCCCTGGCCCTTCCCCTCCAGCCTCATGCTCGGCTTCCTCGCCCACGCGACCGGCACCGACGTCCGGGCCGACGGCGAGGAGATCGAGGAGGCCCGCTGGTTCTCCCGCGACGACCTGCGGGCCGCCATGGAGTCCGGGGAGGTCCTGCCCCCCTCGGGCGTCTCCATCGCGGCCCGGCTGGTCGAGATGTGGTACGGCAAGCCGCTCGCCTCGGCGTCCCCCTGGTGACACCGCCCCGGTGACAGGGCCCGGTGACACGGCCGGGTGACGCCGGGCACACCGCGTCAGGCCGTCAGCGCCTGCTTCACCTGCTGCAGCGACGGGTTGGTCATCGTGACCTCCGAGCCACCCGACTCCGGCGAGACCACCACGGTCGGCACCGTGCGGTTGCCGTTGTTCGCCTTCTCGACGAGTTCCACGGCCGACGGCTCCTGCTCGATGTCGATCTCGGTGTACGCGATGCCCTCGCGCTCCAGCTGGCTCTTCAACCGGCGGCAGTAGCCGCACCAGGTGGTGCTGTACATCGTCACGGTGCCAGACATCGTCCCGGACTCCTTCGTGTATCGCGCTGTCGTCCCCGTCAGGAGACTGGTCGCCTCCCCCCAGCAGAACATGCGAAGCGGTGTGACTAATTCCTCGGCCCTGTGGACAAGCCGCCCGCACCGCCGACCGGACCTGGCAGCATGACGTCCGTGAGCACCGCACCGGACACCCCGCCCACCTCACCGTCCCCCACACCCACGCCTGCCTTCCCCCCCACCCCCGACTCCGCCGACGCCGTGCTCGAAGGACTCGACCCCGAGCAGCGCGCCGTCGCGACCACCCTGCGGGGACCCATGTGCGTGCTCGCGGGCGCCGGCACGGGCAAGACCCGCGCCATCACCCACCGCATCGCCTACGGCGTACGGTCCGGCATCTTCCAGCCCACCACCGTCCTCGCCGTCACCTTCACCGTCCGGGCCGCGGGCGAGATGCGCGGACGGCTCCGCCAGCTCGGCGTCGGCGGCGTCCAGACCCGCACCTTCCACGCCGCCGCCCTCCGCCAGCTCCAGTACTTCTGGCCCCGGGCCGTCGGCGGCGAGATGCCCCGCCTCCTCGACCGCAAGATCTCCCTCGTCGCCGAGGCGGCCAGCCGCTGCCGCCTCCGCCTCGAACGCCTTGAGCTGAGCGACCTCACCCGCGAGATCGACTGGGCCAAGGTCACCCAGACCACCCCCGACGACTACCCCGCCGCCGTCCTCAAGACCGGCCGCGAGGTCCCCCGCGACCCCGCCCAGACCAGCCAGGTCTACGCCACCTACGAACGGCTCAAGAGCGAACGCGGCGTCATCGACTTCGAGGACGTCCTGCTGCTCACCGTCGGCATCCTCGGCGACCGCCCCGACATCGCCGAGACCGTCCGCGGCCAGTACCAGCACTTCGTCGTGGACGAGTACCAGGACGTCAGCCCCCTCCAGCAGCGGCTCCTCCAGATGTGGCTCGGCGACCGCGACAGCCTCTGCGTCGTCGGCGACGCCAGCCAGACCATCTACTCCTTCGCCGGAGCGACCCCCGAATACCTCCTGCACTTCCGCTCACGCCACCCCGGCGCCACACTCGTCAAGCTCGTCCGCGACTACCGCTCCAGCCCCCAGGTCGTGCACCTGGCCAACGGCCTGCTCTCCCAGGCGAGCGGCGCCGCCGCCGAACACCGCCTCGAACTCGTCTCCCAGCGCCCCACGGGCCCCGACCCCGTCTTCGCCGAGCACCCGGACGAGCCCGCCGAGGCCGAAGCCGTCGCCCGCCGCGTCCGCGAACTGACGACCCCCGCCGCCGAGGGCGGCCCGGGAGTCCCCGCCAGCGAGATCGCCATCCTCTACCGGGCCAACTCCCAGTCCGAGGTCTACGAGCAGGCCCTCGCCGACGCGGGCGTCCCCTACCAGCTCCGCGGCGCCGAGCGCTTCTTCGAGCGGCCCGAGATCCGCCAGGCGGGCACCGCCCTGCGCGGCGCCGCCCGCGCGGGGGACAACGACCCGGCCCTCCACGGCGCCGACAGCCTCGCCGCACAGGTCGGCGCCGTCCTCACCGGCATGGGCTGGACCCACGAGCCACCCGCCGGATCAGGCGCCGTCCGCGACCGCTGGGAATCCCTGCGCTCCCTCGTACGGCTCGCGGAGGACTTCGCCCGCGCCAGGCCGGACGCGGGCCTCACCGACTTCATGGCCGAGCTGGACGAGCGCGCCGCCGCCCAGCACGCCCCCACCGTCGAGGGCGTCACCCTCGCCTCGCTCCACGCCGCGAAGGGCCTGGAGTGGGACGCCGTGTTCCTCGTCGGCCTCACCGACGGCATGCTGCCCATCACCCACGCCAAGACGCCCGAGCAGGTCGAGGAGGAGCGCCGCCTCCTGTACGTCGGTGTGACGCGCGCCCGCCTGCACCTCACCATGTCCTGGGCACTCGCCCGCTCACCCGGCGGCCGCGCGGGACGCCGCCCCAGCCGCTTCCTGGACGGCCTGCGCCCCGGCGCCCCGGCGGGCGGCCGCGGCAGCGGCGGGAGCGTGGAGCGGGGCACGGGCGCACGGGGGCGCAAGCCCCGCGGCCCCGTGAAGTGCCGCGTCTGCGACCGCACCCTCACCGAGGCCGCCGAGATCAAGCTGCGCCGTTGCGCCGAGTGTCCGTCCACGATGGACGAGGAACTGTTCGAGCGGCTCCGCGCATGGCGTCTCGACCAGGCGAGAGAGCTCAAGAGGCCGCCCTACGCCGTGTTCACCGACGTCACGCTGATGGCCATCGCGGAGAACGTCCCGGGTACCGAGCGTGAGCTCGCGCGCATCTCGGGCGTCGGCCCGCACAAGC
The DNA here is from genome assembly GCF_044461265.1 of Streptomyces sp. NPDC049879. Classification (NCBI taxonomy): domain Bacteria; kingdom Bacillati; phylum Actinomycetota; class Actinomycetes; order Kitasatosporales; family Streptomycetaceae; genus Streptomyces; species Streptomyces sp. NPDC049879. The sequence goes on from NZ_JBITKT010000001.1 coordinate 228,458, forward strand.
TCCGGCAGTTCGGCGCGGACGTGCTCGCCCTGTGCGCGGGGGAGGAGCCGCCGGGGGCGCGGGAGTCCGCGGACGCGCCCGCGGAGGAGGCCACCGAGCCCTCCGAGGCGATGGTTGAAGAAGTGACTTCAGAAGTCACGGAAAAATAGTTTGCGCCCGCCGGAGAAATCCGCATAGCGTGCCTCTCATGGCGAAGGGGAGGCTTCCTCTCACCCCTCGGCCATGCTCTACTGAAGTGCACGCATGAGCGGGATCCCCGTTCACCGAGACGCCGAAGGAGGCGAGTCCCTTGATTAATCAGCTGATCACCAAACTGGCCGGTCGGCCGCTCGCCGCCCCCGTCGTGTCCGGTGGCGTAGTCCGTGTCACGGGCACCGGTGTGTCCGCTGCCGCACGTGCACAGCTGTCGGTTCCCGCCTTCGGCGAGTCCGTCAGCGAGCGACCGACCTCGGCGCCCGCGACCGCGGTGATGACGGCAGGCAGCGATCTGCCCACCTATGTCACCGCCGGAGTCGGCGCCGGACACCAGATCTTCGGACAGCAGAAGACGCAGCTTCACACGATGTGGGCCCTCCGCGGGCTCGATCCCTGGAGTGATCCAGCCTGATCGGCGAGATCAGGCCGGCACCTTCCAGGGCCGCGGAACCCACACCGGGATCCGCGGCCCTTCTGTTTTTCCGCGCCAGATCCGGCCACAAGCCGGGACCGACAACCGACACGAGGACTGACCGTGCCACTCGCGCCGTACCCGCGCCCCGACCTGACGCCACCACCCACTCCGGAGACCGCTGTGACCCCGCTGTACTCGCTGACCGAGCTCGACGAAGCCATCGAGCGCCTCGACACCGCCGTGCCCTGCCGGGCCTACGACCCGGAGGTCTTCTTCGCCGAGACCCCCGAGGACGTCGAATACGCCAAGTCCCTCTGCGGCACCTGTCCGCTCCGCGAGGCCTGCCTCGCCGGGGCGAAGGAGCGCCGTGAGCCCTGGGGCGTCTGGGGCGGGGAGCTGTTCGTCCAGGGCGTCGTCGTCCCCCGCAAGCGCCCGCGCGGCCGCCCCCGGAAGAACCCGGTCGTCGCGTGAACGCGCCCGGCACCATCGGACGGCCCGCCCCCCACGGCCCGCGGAGAGAACTCCAGATGACCCTCGTCACCACCGAGCCGGGCACCGCGCCCCGCGCGGCTCGCCCACGCACCGAAGACAAGCTGAACAGGACAAGCAAGTTGCAACTCATCCAAGAAGCCATGGCCCGCTCTCATATGAGCGAGCGCATCAGGGAAGCGGAGTCTCAACGGACCGCCCACCAGTTGACGGTGGCCCGCCGGCTGGAGCGCCGATCCGCACGCCTCCTGCGCAAGGCGGAACGCGCCTCACACCGCGCCCGCCGCGCACTGGCCCGGACCGTCATGCACTGACCCGGAAAGACACCGCCCACCCCTGGCCCACCACCGTCCGGGCGGCCCGGCACACCCGAGCCGCCCGGACCGGCAACCTGACCGGACCACCCCGCCCCTGACGGGCAGGACCCCGACCACGGCCCGGGAACCGAGGCAACTCGGCTCCCGGGCCGCTTCGTTCCCTCCCTCTCCCCCTCCCTCCCCGCCCACCCACCCGCCACCCGCTCAACCCCGCGCGGCCCTGTCCGTCCGGCGGACCGCTGCCCCGGCCCGCCGCCCCGAGAGGACCGCTACTCGCCCCCGGCCTCCACCGCGGTCTCCACCCCGTCCTCCTCCTCGGCGAAACCGGGAAGCCCCGCCACCAGCTCGTCCCTGACCCGCACCCGGGCCCCGAGCTGGCACAGCACCCCGATCGTGCTCAGCGTCACCCGGTGGATCAGCAGATACGACGGCGGCAGATTCATCCGGCGCCCCAACTGCTGCGCGGGCGACCGCGGATCGGCCAGCCGGCCCGCCTGCTCACGCAGCCACTGCCTGCTGAACGCGAACTCCGGCACCGACGCGGGCTCGATGAACGGCAGCAGCCACTCCAGCACCGCCTCCGGCTCCAGCTCCACCGACGGCTTCACGAACCCCTCGGCCGCCAGATGCCCGTAGACCTCCTCCGCCCGCCCGTCCAGCGTCATACGCAGCGTGCGCCCGATCACCGGCGGCAGACCACCCGGCAGCCGGTTCACCGCACCGAAATCCAGCACACCGAGCCGGGCAGCCCCACCCTCCCCGTCCCCGGCCGGCACCAACCGGAAGTTCCCCGGATGCGCGTCCGCGTGCAGCAACCCCGCCCTCGCCGCTCCCGCGAACAGGAACCGCGTCAGCAACTGCCCGGCCCGGTCACGCTCCTCCTGACCGCCCTCCGCGATCACCTCGGACAACGGCACCCCCGGCAGCCACTCGCTGACCAGCACCTCCTTCCCCTGCCACACCACCTCGGGGACCACCACGTCCGGATCGCCCCGGAACGCCTCCGCACACGCCCGCTGCGACTCGGCCTCCAGCTCGTAGTCCAGCTCCTCGGCCGCCCGCTCCCGCAACTCCTCGATCAGCGGCTTGATGTCCATCCCCGGTATCAGCGGCCCGAGAATCCGCGCGAACCGACCCAGCTGCGTCAGATCCGCGAGCAGCGCCTCACCCGCCCCCGGGTACTGGATCTTGACAGCCACCTCCCGCCCGTCGTGCCACACCGCCCGGTGCACCTGACCGATCGACGCCGCGGCAGCGGGCCGCTCGTCGAACTCCAGGAACAACTCACGCCAGTCCTCCCCGAGGCGCTCCTCCAGCGCCCCCCGCACCGTGGCAGCCGGCATCGGCGGAGCCGCCTCCTGCAGCTTCGTCAGCGCCGCGCGGTACGGCCCGGCGACCGCCTCGGGCAGCGCCGACTCGAAGACGGAGAGCGCCTGGCCCAGCTTCATCGCCCCGCCCTTGAGCTGCCCCAGCACGCTGAACAACTGCTCGGCCGTCCGCTGCTGCAGCTCATTGCCCACCAGCTCCGCGGAACGCCCCCCGATGCGCTTGCCGAGACCCCAGGTCGCACGGCCCGCGAAACTCAGCGGCAAGGCCGCCAGCTTCGCCGTCCTGGTCACCGCCTTACGGGGTAGATCAGACATGTCGTCCCCTCCAACTCCCATGGCCCGCAGCGCCTCAGGAGAACTCCCGACGGCGCGGGCTGCCGGGCCGGACGTACTCCGCCCCGCCTATCCGTCATTGTGGACCCGCCTCCCACCGACCGGACCGGCCGGGCCGCCCCCCTGCCCCCACACCGCCTCCTCCCTCACCAAACGACTCCCCGCCATCCGGGCCGCCACCCTGCCCGCCCCGCGCCGCACCACACGGACACTCCTCGTGCGGCTCCACCGGATGCGACACCGGCGCCAGATCCGGCAGCGCCAGCTCCAGCCGCCCACCCCCGCCCGGCGGCGGCCCACCGTCGAGGAACGCCAGCGCCGCACACGCCGCGAGCCCCGCCACAGCCATCGCCAGCGGACCGTCACAGGCCGCCACGCCACGAGACCGCCCGTTCCGCCACTGCGCGACCAGCAGCGGCCACGCCGGCTCCCGCCGCGCCCTCGCCCGCACGAGACAGCCCGCACACCCCGTCCTCCCCGGCAGCACCAACGGCCCGACGAACCCGGTCGCCTCCACCACCCCCGCATACAGGTGCGGCGTTCCCGCGGCCAGCACCGGCTCCGAAAGCGCCGGATCAGGGGCATAGGCGGCCAGCCCGTCACGCGGCGCGAAGACCACCAGCCGCGCACCCTCCGCACGCACCGCTCCCGCCCCCCGGCGCCACGGCACAGCCGCCCGGACCAGACTCCGCGCCGCCATCGCACGCCGCTGCCCCACATGCTCCGCCCGCAGCCCGCCGGGACCCGTGTCACCCACCTCCACCTGACCCCCGTCCACCACCTCGACCTCGCCCACCCCCGCTTGCGCCAGCGCGGCGGCCACCGCCGCCCCCACCCGCCCCGCACCCCGCACCTGCACCCGCGCCGTCCTCCGGGCCAGCAGCCGCCGCGCCCCCTCACCCGGAGCCGGATGCACCAGGGAGAGCGAGGCCAGATCGGGCCGCAGACCGTCCCCCACACCCGCCGCCGCCGCACGCTCCGCCGAGGCGTCCGCCAGCACACCGGCCGCCCGCAGCCGCCCCGTGATCCGCTCGGCCGCCCGCGGCCTCAGACCCAGCGCCCTGGCCTCCTCCCGCAGTGCCCGCAGCGACCGCGTCCCGTCCAGCAGACTCAGGAAGGTCTCCGTCGCCCCGTCCAGCGGACCGAACAGCACCGAATGCGCGGGCGTCACCCCGTAGCGCACCGTCTGCCGGTCACACCAGCTCCGGCGCAGCGAAGGCTTGATCATCGGATGCACCCCGTCGGGATCGACCCCCGCCTCGCCCGCCTCCTCCATGACCGTCCCCTCTTCCCCGGCAACCCCGTCCCGGTACGTGTCCGTCCCATCCGCCCTGTCCGTCCCCATCCCGGCCTCCCCGGTCCTCGCCGCGGTGGTCCGCGGTCGATTCATGATCGAGGAGGAGGAAGGGGGCGTGTGTGACGTTTTCCACAGGAAGGCGAGAAAATCCTATAAATAGGGCGGTGGAGGCGGGGCGCGCTCGCGGTCCGTGAGCACCCGGTGCCTCGCTCACGCACATATCCCGGTCCTACCGGGTAACGTCGAAGTGTGCCCGCCGATCCGCTGAAGAGCGCCGGCCCGCCGCAGACCACCCCTCCGGCGGGCGGGGCGACCCTGGCCGGAAACCCCTCCGGCGCCTTTCCCGCCCCTCCCGCCGGGCCACGGCCCGAGCAGGTCGAGGTCCGGCGCAGCTCCCGGCGCAGAAGAACCGTCTCCGCCTACCGCGAGGGCGACCGCACCATCGTCATGATCCCCGCCCGCATGACCGTGGACGAGGAACGGCGCTGGGTCTCGGTCATGCTCGACAAGCTCGCCGCCCAGGAAGACCGCCGGATGCTCGGCGACGACGCGCTCGCCGCGCGGGCCGCCGAACTGTCCGAGCGCTACCTCCAGGGCCGCGCCCGCCCCGCCAGCGTCCGCTGGGTCACGAACCAGAACGCGCGCTGGGGCTCGTGCACCCCCGCCCTCGGCAGCATCCGCCTCTCCCACCGCCTCCAGGGCATGCCCGAGTACGTCATCGACTACGTGCTCCTCCACGAGCTGGCCCACCTCCTGGTGCCAGGACACGGCCCCGGCTTCTGGAAGCTCCTCGACCGCTACCCCCGCACCGAACGGGCCCGCGGCTTCCTGGAGGGCGTCGTCGGCGCCGAACGGCTCCCGTACGTCCCCTGGCCGCGGTCCGACTGAGCCGGGCGGCCGCCCCCGACCGCCCCGCCACCCCTGTCGGCGGTACGGACTAGTCTGTCGCCGCAAGGTATCCACGTCGGACGGGGGACGGTCGTAACGGATGGCGACGCACTTCCAGCGGGGACAGAAGTCCCGCCTCAGTGACCTGACGCTCGGCACGGACCTGTACGTCGGCGTGCAGATATCGGCCCCAGGGCTGGTCTTCGACATCAGCTGCTTCGGACTCGACGCCGACGAACGGCTCTCCGACGACCGCTACTTCATCTTCTACAACCAGCCGAAGTCGCCCGAGGAATCCCTCCAGCTGCTCGGCACCCAGGCCGGGGACACCGAGTCCTTCCGCGTGACCCTCGACCGCGTGCCGAGCGGCATCCACCGGCTCGCCTTCACCGCCACCATCGACGGCGAGGGCACCATGGCCCAGGCCGCCCCCGGCTACCTGCGCATCGTCGCGGGCGGCGAGGAAGTCGCGCGGTACGCCTTCGACGGCTCCGCCTTCACGACCGAACGCGCCGTCATGCTCGGCGACTTCTACCGCAAGGACGGCTGGCGCTTCGCCGCCGTCGGCCAGGGCTTCGACGGCGGACTCGCCGCACTGCTCCGCCACTTCGGCGGCGAGGTCGACGACGAGGAACCGGAGGACACCGCCCCCGCAGCGGGCACCGGCCCCGCCACCGGCGGCGTGCCCGGCTTCGCCGTGCCGGGCGCCGCAGCCCCGCCCGCCACCCCCGGCTTCGCCCCTCCCGGCGCCGCAGCCCCCGCGCCAGCCCCGGCACCCCCCGCTCCCGCGCAGGCCGCGCCCCCGCCGCCCGCCGCAACCCAGCCCCTGCCCGCCCAGCCCCCCGCACACCTCGGGCACCAGCCCCCGCCGCCCGCCCCCACCCAGCCGCTGCCCGTCCAGCACCCGCCCTACGGCCAGCAGCCCCCGCCGCCGCCCGCCCCCTACGGCGCACCACCGCCCCAGGCCCCATACCCGGGCGGACCCCACCAGCCGGCCCCACCCGCCCCGACACCCGGCGCACCCGCGGCTGCCGGTCCCGCCGGGCTCCAGGGCGCGTTCCTCAAGTACAGCGGCAACCGCGAACGCCGCCGCTGGACCGCCCAGAACCCCCAGCTCGTCCGCGCCGACCTCGGCATCGACGGACAGCCCGTCCTCGCACGCCAGGGCAGCATGGTCGTCTACCAGGGCGACGTGGACTTCGGCTACAAGGGCGCCGGGATGCGCGGCCGCATGACACGCTGGGCCACCGGCGAAGGCATGCCCGCGCTGATGCGCTGCACCGGCACCGGCCAGGTCTTCTTCGCCGAGGACGCCGCCGAACTGCACCCCGTCGAGCTCCAGGGCGACGCCCTCGTCGTCGCCTCCCAGCACGTCCTCGCCTTCGACGAGTCGCTCGACGTCGACGTCCGCCGCATCGACGGACACGGCATACCCGGCGGCTCGCTGTTCGCCCTCCAGTTCCAGGGCCACGGCACCCTCGTCCTCATGACGCACGGCCAGCCCCTCGTCCTGCCCGTCACCAACGCCACCTTCGCCGACGCCAACGCCATCGTGGCCTGGTCCGCCGCCGCGCAGGTCCTCGTCGCCAACCAGGTACGGCTGCGCAGGCACGCCTACCCCGGCCACACCGGCGAGAGCACCCAGCTCCAGTTCCGCGGCGCCCCCGGCAACTTCGCCATCATCCAGCCCTACGAGATCTGAGGGAGCCCCCGTCATGGACCAGCGCATGATCGCGGGCTACACACCCGCAGCCCCCACCGCCCGGATGGACAACCACGGCCCGTCCATCGCCCGCGTCGCCCTGCGCACAGGCCAGGACCTGTACGCCCGCACCGGCTCGATGATCGGCTACGAGGGCTTCATCCAGTACGAGGCCAACCCCTCCGGCCTCGGCCGCGCCGCCGCCGGACGCCTCAGCGGCGAGAACGTCCCCCTGATGCGCTGCCACGGCGACGGCCTGCTCTACCTCGCCGACTACGGCGCCCACGTCGTCTGCCTCGAACTCGCCGACGACAACCTCTCGGTCAACGCGGCCAACGTCCTCGCCTTCGACGCCCACCTCCAGTGGGGCGTCCAGCGCGTCAAGGGCGTCGCCAAATTCGCCGGCCAGGGCCTGTTCAACCTCGGCATATCCGGCACCGGCTGGGTCGCCGTCACCAGCCGCGGCATGCCCGTCGTCGTGGACTGCGCCCAGGCCGGGGAGACCTGCGTCGACCCCGACGCGCTCGTCGCCTGGTCCACCGGCCTGCGCGTCGAGGGCAAACGCAGCTTCAAGGCGTCGTCCCTCATCGGACGCGGCAGCGGCGAGGCGTTCCAGCTCGCCTTCTCCGGCCAGGGATTCGTCGTCGTGCAGCCCAGCGAGGACAGCACCGAACGGCTCACACAGCCGCAGCAGCAGTAGCCCGACGGGGGAGAGACACCATGCAGAGCCCGATCTTCCACCACACCGTGGACCAGACCCAGGAACGGTTCGCCCCGCAGGGCGCCCAGATGCTGCGCGTCGCCCTCGGCCACGGCGAGGACGTCCTCGCCCGCACCGGCAGCATGGTCGCGTTCGAGGGCATGGTCGAATTCGACGGCGAGTACCAGCCGCCCGGCCGCCAGCACCAGCAGTGGGCCGCCGGCGAGGCCCTGCCCCTGATGCGCTGCCACGGCCAGGGCGCCGTCTACCTCGCCCACCTCGCCCAGCACGTCCACGTCCTCGACGTCGACCACGAGGGCCTCACCGTGGACAGCTCCTACGTCCTCGCCCTCGACCCCCACCTGCACTGGGATGTCGTCGCCGTCGAGAGCCAGTACGGCATCGCGGGCGCCGGCGCGTACAACCTCGTGATCAGTGGACGCGGCAAGGTCGCCCTCACCACCTCGGGCCGCCCCCTCGTGATGCGCGTCAGCCCCGAGGGCTACTGCGGCGCCGACGCCGACGCCGTCGTCGCCTGGTCGTCGTCCCTCCGCGTCCAGATGCAGGCCCAGACCAGCACCTCGTCGGTCTGGCGCCGCCGCGGCAACACCGGCGAGGGCTGGGAACTCAACTTCATGGGCCAGGGCCACGTCGTCGTCCAGCCCAGCGAACTCCTGCCGCCCACCCACACGTCCTTCGGCCAGCAGATCGGCGGACAGTTCCGCCCCCAGCAGCCCGCCCCCGGCGCCCCCCACGGCGGCAGCGCCTGGGGACGCTAGACCCCGGCGGTCAGCCCGCCCACTCCCGCGCCAGCACCGCGTACACGTACTCGCTGCCCCAGCGGTCACCGTCGCGGTCGTTGTCGACCAGATGCGCCTCACGCCGCATCCCCAGCCGCTCGCACACCCGTGCCGACGCGCTGTTCAAGGCATCGAGACGGGCGAACACCCGGTGCACCCCCAGCTCGCCGAACGCCAGCGAACACAGCGCACGCGCCGCCTCGGTGGCATACCCCCGCCCCGCATACCGCGGGTCGAAGATCCACCCGATCTCCGCCTGCGCCGCGTGCGCACTGCGCAGCGTCAGCACCACCTCGCCCACCACCCCCGGCTCACCGGCCCGGCACACCGCGAGCAGCAGCGCATCGCCGTCCGCCTCCCACGCCGTCCCACCGGACCGCGCGGCGATGGACTCGGCGCACGACTCACGCGTGAGCGGCGCGCGGTACAGGTAACGGGCGACCTCCGGCAGCGACTGGTACGCGTACCGGTCCCCGACATCGGCCGCAGTGAAGGGCCGCAGGACCAGCCGCTCCGTGTCCACCCCCGCCCGCACACGCGACACGCCGTCCCCCATCGAGCCTCCCCAGTCGTACCGTCCCGTCAGAGCGAACGGGCCTGCCCGGCGGCCGCCACCAGCTGCCGCGTGCGGCCGACCAGCGTACGCACCGACACGTCCGTGCCCTCCGGCAGCGCGTCCCACCCGAACCACCGCAGATCCAGCGACTCCGCACTGCGCACCGCCGCCGCACCCGCCGGAGCCACCGCCGCGTACTGCACATCCATGTGCACCGCGCAGGGCGTCACATGCCGGTCCAGCACCACCGGGCCGGGCAGCAGCCGCAACTCCCCGATGCCCGACTCCTCCCGCGCCTCACGCAACGCGGCATCCGCGAGCGTCGCGTCCCCACGCTCGCAGTGCCCGCCCGTCTGGAGCCACCGGCCGATCTTCGGATGCAGCGTCAGCAGCACCCGTCCGCCCACCGGATCGACGACCAGCGCGCTCGCCGTCACATGCCCGGCCCCGCAGGACCGCCACATGCCGTCCGGACGCGCCGCGAGATGCTCCGCGTACGCCCGCCGCAGCGCGTCCTGCGCCGCGTCCGGCGCGGCCCACTCCCGCAGGACGCGCACGGCGTCCTCCCGCAGCCCGGGAGACCCCGCCGTCACCGGCCGCCCTCGCCCTTCCCGTCACCCTCCGCCGAACCGTCCCCACGGCCGTCCCCGTCGCCGTCGCTGCCGCCGTCACTGTCCTTGTCCAGCCGCGGACCGTCCTCACCGGCCGCGTCGCCCAGCATCCGGTCCAGCTCCGAGAAGTCCAGCTGCTCCCGGTGCACGAACCCGTCCGGGTCGTCCAGGTCCTGCGCCGTCGGCAGCATGTCCGGGTGCGCCCACAGCGCGTCCCGGCCCTGCGCACCCCGCGCGTCCGTCAGCGACGCCCACAGCCGCGCCGCGTCCCGCAGCCGCCGCGGCCGCAGCTCCAGACCGATCAGCGTCGCGAACGTCTGCTCCGCCGGACCACCCGACGCCCGGCGCCGCCGCAGCGTCTCCCGCAGCGCGGACGCCGACGGCAGGTGCGGCTCCGCCGCCGCGTGCACCACCGCGTCCACCCAGCCCTCCACGAGCGCCAGCGCCGTCTCCAGACGCGCCAGCGCCGCCTTCTGCTGCGGCGTGTCCTCCGGCTGGAACAGCCCCTGCTGCAGCTTCTCCTGCAACTCCTCCGGGCGCGTCGGGTCCAGCTGCCCGACCAGGTCCTCCAGCTTCCCCGTGTCCACCTGGATGCCCCGCGCGTACCCGTCCACCGCGCCGAACAGGTGCGACCGCAGCCACGGCACATGCGTGAACAATCGCTGGTGCGCCGCCTCACGCAGCGCCAGGTACAACCGCACCTCGCGCTCCTCCACGCCAAGACCCGCCCCCAGCGCCGCGACGTTCTGCGGCAGCAGCGCCGCCTTCCCCGCCGGACCCAGCGGCAGCCCCACGTCCGTCGAGCCCACGACCTCACCGGCCAGCGCGCCCACGGCCTGCCCGATCTGCGTGCCGAACATGGCACCGCCCATCGAACGCATCATGCCGAGCAGCGGCCCGGCCATGGCCTGCATCTCCTCCGGCAGCACCTGCCCCATGGCGGCACCCACCCGCTCGGCCACCGGGTCCACCAGCTCACGCCACACCGGCAGCGTCGCCTCGACCCACTCCGCCCTGCTCCACGCCACCGCCGTGCCGGCCCCCGACGGCAGCGACGTCACCCCGTCCAGCCACAGGTCCGCCAGCCGCAGCGCCTCGTCCACCTGCGCCCGCTCGCTCGCCGCGACACTGCGGTCCTTCGACCCGTCCGGCGCGCCCTGCGCGACCGTCTGCCGGGCCACACTGCGCGCGAGGTCCCAGTTCACGGGCCCGCCCTCGTACGACAGCATCTGCCCGAGCTGCTGGAACGCGGCGCCGAGGTCCTGCGGACCCAGCTGCCCGCCCATGGAGCCGAACAGGGCCGCCAGCGGATTGTCGGCGGGGTTCTGCCCCCCACCGCCCTGTCCGCCCGGCCCGCCGCCCCGCTTCTTGTCGGGGTCGCCGTCCTCCGGATCGTTCGGCAACCCGAATCCGAATGGGAAGTCACTCACGGGAATCCTCGGCTCTATGGGGTCGGACGGAACCGACGTGCCTGTGAATCGCTGGTGCGCGCCCCCAGCCTAGACACCTCTCAGGCAGGATGGGCGTGCGCACGTCGTACCAGAATCAACCGCTGGAGAGGTCCTGTGAGTTCCCCGGAACCAGCCGTTCGCGCAGCGCGAAACGGTCCCGCCGCCCCGCTGACCGTCGCGGTCACCGGTGCCGCAGGCGGGGTCGGCGCCCTGCTCATCGAGCGGCTGCTCGCCGCACCGGACGTCCGGCGGGTCCTCGCGCTCGACGAGCGCATCGGCGACGCGAAGGGCGCCGAATGGCACACCATCGACGTCCGCGACCCCGCCATCGCCGACCTCCTGCGCACCTCGGGCGCCGCCCGCAGCCCCGCCCAGGCCACGGCCGCCCGCGACCGCGACCCCCAGGCGCCCACCGGCCCCGTGGACGTCGTCGTCCACCTCGCGCTCGACCTCGACCTGGAGGCCGACCCCGCCGCCCGCACCGCCTACAACGTGCGCGGCGCCCAGACCGTCCTCACCGCCGCCGCAGCAGCCGGGGTCAAACGCGTCGTCCTGTGCACCTCCGCCATGGTGTACGGCGCGCTGCCCGACAACGACGTGCCCCTCGCCGAGGACGCCGAACTGCGCGCCACCGCCGACGCCACCTGCGTCGGCGACCTCCTGGAGATCGAACGCCTGGCCGAACGCGCGCCCCGCGCCCACCCCGGCCTCAACGTCACCGTCCTGCGCCCCGCCGTCCTCGTCGGCGGCACCGACACCGCCCTGACGCGCTACTTCGAGTCGCCCCGCCTCCTCGTCGTCGCCGGATCCCGCCCCCGCTGGCAGTTCTGCCACGTCGAGGACCTCGTCAGCGCCCTGGAGTACGCCGTGCTCGACAAGGTCGAGGGAGAACTCGCCGTCGGCTGCGACGGCTGGCTGGAGCAGGAGGAGGTCGAGGAGCTGTCCGGCATCCGCCGCATGGAACTCCCGCCCGCCGTCGCCCTCGGCGCCGCCGCCCGCCTCCACCGCCTCGGCCTCACCCCCTCGCCCGCGGGCGACCTCGCCTACACCATGCACCCCTGGGTCGTCAGCGGCAGCAAGCTCTACGAAGCCGGCTGGCGCCCCGCCTGGACCAACGAGCGGGTCCTCGCCGAGCTGCTCGCCGAGGTCTCCGGCCGCCACACCGTCGCCGGACGCCGCCTCGGCCGCAAGGACGCCGCCACCACCCTCGGCGCCGCCGGAGCCACCGTCGCCCTCGTCGGCACCGCCGCCCTCGTCCGCCGCGCCCGCCGGGCACGCCGCCGCTGACCCCCGGCGCGCCGCCCGCCGCCGCCCACGCCCCGCACGCAGAGCCCGCCGAAGGAGCCCCGTCCATGACCGCCGCCCCCGGCCCCGACCCCATCCGCCTGCTCGCCATCCGCGACACGCCCCTGTCGGCGGACGAGGTACTGGCCGCCGTCGGGGACGACACGGCGGGCGGCACCGTCCTGTTCTCCGGCACCGTCCGCGACCACGACGGCCCGCCAGGCGGCGCCCCCGTCACCTCATTGGCCTACTCGGCGCACCCCACCGCAGACGCCACCCTCCGGCGCGTCGCCGAACAGGTCGCCGCCGCCTTCCCGGTGACCGCGCTCGCCGCCGTCCACCGCGTCGGCGACCTGCGGGTCGGCGACACCGCCGTGCTCGTCGCCGTCGCCTGCGCCCACCGCGCCGAGGCGTTCGACGCCTGCCGCCGCCTCATCGACGACCTCAAGCGCGAGGTGCCCATCTGGAAGCGGCAGCGCTTCGCCGACGGCCGCGAGGAGTGGGTGGGGGCGGGCGCCTGCGCGGCGGCCGGGTGAGCGCGCGTAGCGTACACGGGTCCGGTTGCGTAACCCGCCCTCACCGCCGAGCGTTGGGAGTACGTCGCCGATCGCCGAGGTGGGAGGTAGGTCATGGCGGTTCTCGTATGGCTGCTGATCCCCGTCGCCGGGGCTGTCCTGGCCGGTCTGTGGAGCGCGTGGGCCACACGGCGCAGTACCAACGCGCGCGGCGTGCGCGACCACGCGGGCGTGCGCGGCTACGAGGCGTTCCGCGCCGCGATGGAACGGGCCCCGGCCGACGGCTGACAGTGCCGTCACGTACTGTCAAGACATGCCACGCCGCACCGCGACGCTGCTGACGTCCACCCTGCTGCTCATAGGGCTGCTCTGCGCCGGACTGCTGATCCACGTGCCGTACGCGGAGATGTCCCCGGGACCCACGGTCAACACGCTGGGCCAGCACGACGGCGAGCCGGTCCTCAACATCGAGGGCCACGAGACGTACGACGCGTCGGGACACCTCAACATGACGACGGTGCGCGTCACCGGCATCGACTACCGGATGAACCTCCTGGAGGCCGTCGCCGGCTGGCTCTCCGACGACCGGGCCGTCGTCCCGTACCGCACGCTCTACCCGGACGACGTATCCGCCGACCAGGTCGAGCAGCAGAACGCCGAGGAGTTCACCGCCTCGCAGGAGAGCGCCAAGGTCGCGGCCCTGGAGGAACTCGGCTACGACATACCCGCCCAGACGATCGTCGGCGCGGTCGTCAAGGACAGCCCCTCGGAGGGCCGCCTCCACGCGGGCGACGCGATCCTCGCCGTGGACGGCACACCCGTCTCCGAGCCGGGCGAGGTCGCCGGGCTCGTGACGGAACACGACCCGGGCGAACCCGTCGTCTTCACCGTCGTCCCCGCCGACGAGGCGGAGGAGGCGCTGGACGCCGGGGAGCGCGTCTCGCCCGGCGACGCCGAGGACGTCACCATCACCACCGAGGCCGCCGAGGACGACGGCCGCGCCCTCGTCGGCATCCAGGCCGGGACGGCGCACATCTTCCCGTTCGACATCGACATCGAACTGGCCGACGTCGGCGGCCCCAGCGCCGGGCTGATGTTCGCGCTCGGCCTCGTGGACCGGCTCAGCCCCGGCGACCTGACCGGCGGCGAGTTCGTCGCGGGCACCGGCACCATCGACGACGAGGGGCAGGTCGGGCCGATCGGCGGCGTCTCGATGAAGGTCATCGCCGCGCGCGACGCCGGCGCCGAGTACTTCCTCACCCCCGCCGACAACTGCTCCACCGCCGCCGCCGACACCCCCGACGGGCTCACCCTGGTCGAGATCGACACGCTGGACGACGCCCTCGACGCCCTCACCGCCATCCGCGACGGACACACCGACGACCTCACCCGCTGCACCCGCGACTGAGACCGCCGGGCCCGCCCCCTGCCCGACAGACCCGCCGGTCCCGTCGGGCCCCGTCAGTCCTCGAATGTCGCCCGCAGCGCCTCCGCGAGGCCCGGCACGAGCCCCGCGCCGGTGAGCACCTCCGTCGTACTGTCCTTCTCCCGCAGCCGGATCGCCGACTCCCGGCGCCCGTCCCGCAGCACACCCACCGTCATCCGCACCTCGCGGCGCTCCGGATGCCGCGCCACCCAGTCCGACAGGTCGCGCTCGGAGAGCCCCTCGGGGATCGCCTTCTCGGCGGACGGCGGCAGCATGAGCCGCTCCACGGTCAGGGCGCAGCCGGTCACCGCGTCCGGCCAGGCGATGGTCGCGAGGAACTCGTCGAGCGGCACACCGGCCGGCAACTCGTCCTGCTCCACGGGCGTCAGATCACCCGTCTCCCGCGCCTCGCCGCCGTCGTCCTCGCCGTCCTCACCGGCGTCCAGCCGCTCGGCGAGCCCCGGCTCCTCCTCCCGCAGCCTGGCCGTGTCCACCAGCGCGAACAGCAGGGCGGGCCGGTCCCAGCCGAGTCCGGCCACGTACTCGTCGATCTCCAGAACCGCCCTGGTCAGCGCACCGGAAGCGGACGGCGGCATGGCGGTTCCCTCAGGGGATGTGTTGTCCATGGGCATATCGTGCCGTCTCACACCCCGGAAACGGGAACCGAGTAAAGCTTGAGTAAGTTAGTCGAGTGGGCCGTCTCACGGCCGGCCCGGCTTCAACCACTGCGATCTTTGAGGTGCGCACCTTGGCTTTCCAGATGCCGGACCGGGGGTCGGGCCGCGGCTCCAACGGTCCCAACGGGCCCAGAGGTCCCGGCGGTCCCGGCGGCCCAGGCGGTCCCCGGTTCAGCGTCGGGCGTCCGTCCAGAGGCGCGAAGACCCTGCTGATCACCGCGGCGATCCTGGCCGCGCTGGCCATCGGCTTCGCCATGTTCGCACAGTTCTGGACGGACTGGCTGTGGTACCGCTCGGTGGACTACACCAGCGTCTACCGCACGCAACTGCTCACCCGCACCGTCATGTTCGCCATCTTCGGCGTGGTGATGGCACTGGCCGTCGGGTTCAACATCTGGCTGGCGCACCGTCTGCGCCCGCCGCTGAGCGCGATGTCCATGGAGCAGCAGAACCTCGACCGCTACCGCATGAGCATCGCGCCCTACAAGCGGTGGGTCGTCATCGGCATCGCCCTCGTCATCGGGCTGATCGCCGGCGGTTCCGCGTCCGGCCAGTGGCGCACCTGGCTCCAGTGGGTGAACGGCACCTCGTTCGGCGTGGAGGACCCGCAGTTCCACCGGGACGTCGCGTTCTACGCGTTCGACTACCCGTTCTACCGCTTCCTGATCGGCTTCGGCTTCGCGGTCGTCGTGCTCTCCACGATCGCCGCCGCGCTGACCCACTACCTGTACGGCGGCGTGCGGCTCACCACGCCCGGCAGCCGCATCACCCCGGCCGCGACCAAGCACCTGTCGGTGCTCGTCGGCCTCTTCGTCGCGCTGAAGTCGGTGGCGTACTGGTTCGACCGCTACGGGCTCGCGCTCAAGGGCGGCGACTTCCGCAACGCGGAGGGCTGGACCGGCCTGCGCTACGTCGACGCCAACGCGTACCTGCCCGCCAAGACGATCCTCACGATCATCGCGGCGATCTGCGCGGTGCTGTTCTTCGCGGCCCTGTGGCGGCGCGGCTGGCAGCTGCCCGTCATCGGCCTCGGCCTGATGGTCCTGTCCGCCGTGCTGATCGGCGGCGTCTACCCGGCGCTCGTGCAGCAGTTCCAGGTGCGGCCGAACGAGCAGGCCAAGGAGACGCCCTACATCCAGAAGCACATGGACTCCACGATGGCGGCCTACGACATCGCGGACGCCGAGATCCAGGACTACTCGGGCGTCGGCGAGGCACAGCCCGACACCCTGCGCGACGCGGTGGGCGACACGGTCAGCATCCGCCAGCTCGACCCCAGCGTCGTGTCCCCGGCGTTCCAGCAGATCCAGCAGGTCCGCGGCTACTACAAGTTCCCCGACACGCTGGACGTGGACCGCTACACGATCGACGGCACCGAGCAGGACACCGTCATCGGCCTGCGCGAGATGGACGTCAACGAGATCCCCGAGCGCAACTGGATCAACGAGCACTTCCGCTACACCCACGGCTTCGGCGTCGTCGCGGCCAGCGGCACGACGGTGCAGGACAACGGGCAGCCGGACTTCACCGAGTTCGACCTGCCGTCCGAGGGCGAGCTGGGCGAGTACCAGCAGCGCGTCTACTTCGGTGAGTACACCACGCAGTACTCCATCGTCGGCGGCCCGCAGCGGGAGATCGACTACGCGGGCGAGGACGGCGAGGTCGAGTACAGCTACACCGGCGACTCCGGCGTCAACCTCGACAACTACCTCAACCGCGCCGCGTACGCCCTCACCATGGGCGAGCCGCAGATCCTCTACTCCGGGGCCATCGGCGAGGGTTCGCGCATCCTCTACAACCGCACGCCGAAGGAGCGCGTCGAGGCGGTCGCCCCCTGGCTGACCATCGACGGCGACCCGTACCCGGCGGTGGTGGACGGCCAGATCCAGTGGATCGTGGACGCCTACACCACCACCAACGGCTATCCGTACGCGTCGCGCACCACGCTCGGCGACGTCACCGAGACCTCGCTGACCGAGACCCAGGGCGACGTCATCGCCCAGGAGAACCAGGTCAACTACATCAGGAACTCGGTCAAGGCCACCGTCGACGCCTACTCGGGCGACGTGGTGCTGTACCAGTGGGACGAGCAGGACCCGGTCCTCAAGACCTGGATGAGCGCCTTCCCCGGCACGGTGGAGCCGCGCGACCAGATCAGCGACGAACTGCTCGACCACCTGCGCTACCCGCAGGACCTGTTCAAGGTGCAGCGCGACCTGCTCCAGCGCTACCACGTGGACGACGCCGACCAGTTCTACAGCGGCTCGGAGCGCTGGGAGGTGCCGGACGACCCGACGCACCAGGGCCAGTCCGTCCCGCCGTACTACCTGAGCATGCGGATGCCGGGACAGGACCAGCGGGTCTTCTCGCTGACGACGACGTTCACCCCGCTCAACCGCGACACCCTGGCCGCCTACATGGCGGTCGAGGCGGACGCGAGATCCGACGACTACGGCACGATGCGGGTCCTCACCCTCCCGTCGAACACGACGGTGTGGGGTCCGCAGCAGGTGCAGAGCCGGTTCAACTCCGATCCGGACATCGCGACCGAGATCAACCTGCTCCAACGGGGTGATTCCGAGGTCGAGTACGGCAACCTGCTGACCGTGCCCCTGGAAGGCGGACTGCTCTACGTCGAGCCGGTCTACGTGCGTGGAGCGAGCACCAACTACCCGCTGCTGCGCAAGGTCTTGGTCACCTACGGTGAGGAGACCGCCTTCGAGGACAGCCTGTCGGAGGCCCTGGACGTGGTCTTCGGGGTCACTGAATCGGGTGAGGAACCGCCACCTGAGGAACCGGGCGGGGGCGAGGAGCCACCGGAGGGCGGCGACGAACTCCAGGACGCCATCCAGGAGGCCCAGGAAGCCCTGGAGGACGCCCAGCAGTCGTGGGACGAGGCGCAGGAGCGGCTCTCCGACGCCCTCGACCGCCTCGCCGAGGCCCAGGGCGGTGACGCCGCCGACGGTGGCGCCGACACCGGCGGCGACACGGGTGACACCGGCGCCGACGGCGGCGCGGGCGAGGGCGACCAGGGCAACGACGGGAACGGCGACACCGCCGACACCGGCGAGCCCGGCGGCGAGGAACAGGACGGCGGCGGAGGCGGCAGCGCCTGACGCCTGACACCGGCGCCTGACACACAGTGAAGGACCCGGGGCCCCGCCGCCCCGGGTCCTTCGTCATGTCACCTGCATGGAGACGTCAACTTTGGGCATCTGTTCGGCGGTTGCCCCGCGTCCGCGCTGACCTGCGTTGTCAGTGGCGGGCGGCATACTGCGTGACGACTCCGGGAAACCCCCGCCGGAAACGGCGTTTGGGTGTTTCCATATCGGGAAGTCGATAAACCGCTGAAGTGACTTCACTGGCTGCGGTATACCAGGTGTACGCAGGTTTCAGGTGGTGCGACTATGGACCTTATGGGGGACAAGGTTAGGTTCGAGAGCAGCCGCACGGCCGCGCTCGAGGGTGCACGGTTGTTGCGCCTGGGCGATCCCGACCGCGCGGAGGCGCCCTTGCGCGCCGCCGCGGTGGACGGTGAGCGGTCCGCGGCCAACAACCTGGGGGTCCTGCTGCACGGCTGCGGCCGGGTGGACGAGGCGGCGGAGTGGTGGCGCATCGCCGCCGTCGCCGGCTCCGCCCCGGCCGCCTACGCCCTGGGCCGCCACCACCGCGAGCGCGGCGACGAGGCGGCGGCCGAGTACTGGCTGCGGCAGGCCGCCGAGTCCGGCCACGCCTCCGGCGCCTACGCCCTGGCCGACCTGCTGGAGCACCGCGGCGCCCCCGACGCCCGCGACTGGTTCCGCGCCGCGGCCGAGGGCGGCCACCGCGAGGCGGCCTACCGGTACGGGACGCTCGTCGCGCGCCGTGACGCCGCCGCGGCCGAGCCGTGGTTCCGGCAGGCCGCGGCGCGCGGCCACCGCCGTGCCGCGCTGCGCCTCGGCGGGCTGCTGGAGGAGCGCGGCGAGGCCACCGAGGCCGGCCGCTGGTACCTGGAGGCCGCCGAGGCGGGCGAGGTCCGCGCGGCCAGCGCCCTGGGCTTCCTGCTGCGCGACGCGGGCGACGAGGTGTCCGCCGAACGCTGGTGGTGGCGCGCCGCCCGCGATGGCGACGGCCCCGCGGCCAACGCCCTGGGCGCCCTGCACGCCGAGCGCGGCGAGCGCCAGGAGGCGCACCGCTGGTACCGGGCCGCGCTCGACGCGGGCGACATGAACGGCGCGTTCAACCTGGCGCTGCTCTGCGCCGAGCAGGGCCGCACGGCCCAGGCCGAGCAGTGGTACCGGCGCGCGGCCTACGCCGGGCACCGCGAGGCGGCCAACGCCCTCGCCGTCCTGCTGCTCCAGCGGGGCGACGCGGACGGCGCCGAGCCGTGGTTCTCGAAGGCGGCCGAGGCGGGCAGCGTGGACGCCGCCTTCAACCTCGGCATCCTGCACGCGGGCCGGGGCGAGACCGAGCGCGCGCGGCACTGGTACGAGCAGGCCGCCACCGCCGGGCACGCCGAGGCGGCGCTCCAGGTCGCCGTCGGGCTGCTGCGCGACGGCGGCGACGCGGACTCGGAGCGTGCCGAGACGTACCTGCGGCAGGCCGCCGAGGGCGACAGCGTGGAGGGCGCCTTCCGGCTGGCCGTGCTGCTGGAGCGGCGCGGCGAGCCGGAGTCGGGCCGCTGGTACGAGCGGGCCGCCGAGCAGGGGCACCGCCGCGCGCAGGTCAAGGTGGGCATGCGGGCCGCGGCGCGGGACGACATCGTCGAGGCCGCGCGGTGGTACCGCTCGGCCGCCGAGGCGGGCAGCCGCAACGGCGCGTTCAATCTCGGCCTGCTCCTCGCCCGCGAGGGCAGCGAGCCGGAGGCCGCCCTGTGGTGGCGCCGGGCGGCGGAGGCCGGGCACGGCCGCGCCGCGCTGCGCCTGGCGCTGCTCGCCTCGCACCGGGGCGACCTGGCGGAGGGCGGCACGTGGTGCACGCGCGCCATGGAGCTCGGCCCCG
The DNA here is from genome assembly GCF_044461265.1 of Streptomyces sp. NPDC049879. NCBI lineage: Bacteria > Bacillati > Actinomycetota > Actinomycetes > Kitasatosporales > Streptomycetaceae > Streptomyces > Streptomyces sp. NPDC049879. The sequence goes on from NZ_JBITKT010000001.1 coordinate 248,422, forward strand.
CCGAGGTCACCGAGCGCGCGGCCCGGCTGCGCGACGCGCTGCGCCAGGAACTGACGGCCTGACGCCCTGACACCCGACGGCACGGGAGGGCCCCGGCGGACGATCCGCCGGGGCCCTCCGCGTTCCCGTCCCGCCGTCAGGCGCCGGGCGTCCAGCGCGGGTCGCGGCCGAGGAAGCGCAGCAGCCCTTCGGCGGCGTCCTCGCCCGCCACCGGCTCCAGCGCGGGCGCGTACGCGCCGTACTGCCGCAGCGGCTCGACGAACGACGGCGCGATCTCCCGCAGCGGCTCCGCCACACCCGGCGTCAGCGGGCTCGCCTGCCCCGTCGCGACGGCGATGTCCCAGGCGTGGACGGCCGCGTCCAGCGCGCACATCGCGGCGACCACGGGCCGCGGGAACGCGTGCGGCGGGATCGGGCTCGCCACCTCCCCGGCGTCGGCGGGCACCCGCGCCCAGGCCGCCGCGGCGGCGTCGAGGGCGGGCCGCAGCAGGGCGTCGGGGGTCCCGCCGAGCCGCCCCGAGGGGGTGAACGGGTCGTCCTCGGGCCCTGGGCCGCCGGTGAGGGCCGAGGCGAACGCGAGCTGGTCGCCCGCCGCGTGCTGGAGCACGTGGGTGACGGTCCATCCGGCGCACGGGGTGGGCAGCCCCCAGCCGTCCGCCGGGACGGCGGCGGTGACGTCGCGCAGGGCCGCGTGGGCGGCGGAGACGACGGCGGTCCAGTCGGTGCGGGCGGCGGTCTCGCTCATGGTGCGCTCTTTTCCGTGGCCGGGCGGCAGATCAGAACGGAACGTTCTGTTCTGATGAGAAGCTTAGCAGAACAGACCATTCCGTTCCAATGGGTAGAGTGGGCGGCATGCCCCGACAGCCCGCACCCCCGCCGGAGCCGACGACCGCCCTGTCCGGCCGCCGCGCCCAGGCGGCCCGCAACGACGTCGCGATCCTCGAAGCCGCCCGCGACGTCCTCCTCGCCGACCCCGGCGCCCCCGTCTCCGCCGTCGCCACCGCCGCCGGTGTCGGCATCAGCGCCCTCTACCGCCGCTACGGCAACAAGGAGGGCCTCCTGCGCCGCCTGTGCCACGACGGCCTGCGCCGCTACCTCGCCGAGGCCGAGGCCGCCCTCGCCGACCCCGACGGCTGGCGCGCCCTCACCGGCTTCCTCGCCCGCGTCGTCGAGGCCGACGTCCACTCCCTGACCGTCCGCTTCGCGGGCACCTTCACCCCCACACCGGAGATGCGCGAGGACGCCAGGCGGTCCGGGGCCGTCGCCGCCGAACTCGTCGCACGCGCCCACGGCTCGGGCCGCCTGCGCCCCGACGCCGGTACGTCCGACATCGCGCTCGTGCTGGAGAGCTGCGCCGCCGTCCGCGGCGCCGACCCCGCCCGCACGGCGCAGCTGCGCAGCCGCTGCCTCGCCCTGCTGACCGCCGGTCTGGCGAGCCGCGAGCCCGCCGAACTGCCGGGCCCGCCGCCCGCGCCCGACGAGTTCATCCGCCGCTGGCGCGACACCCCCGGCGGCCACGGCGCCTGAGGTTCGTCTCCCGGGGTTTGCCGGGTCGGGCCGCGTTCGTCGAATGCCATCGCAAGGCGGGGCATCGCGGCCCGTACCCGGTTCGTACTCTTCGCGAGGCGACAACGCGGCGAGGCTCCCCCAGGCCCGAGGGAGCCTGGGAGGTGCCCCCGTGCCGGCGGAGCGTGCCAGGAAGATCCGGAAGACGGACCCCGGGGCTCGTCCTCACAGGGGACGTCCGGCCGCTCGCGGTGTCCGGTCCGTGCGATCGCCAGGCACCGGATCGTCCGCGTACCGGGCGTGCCAGGGCGATTCGGCAACGCGGCGAGCGTGCCCGCCCCGGGACACCACCCGGCCGCCGGGCCGGGGGAGCGTCACGAGCAGGGCGCCCCCTGAGGAGACGGCCCCTGGTCCCCCTCGGCCGCCGCCCGCAGCGCCCCGTGCGCCATCCGCCGCAGCAGCGCCGCCGTCTCCTCGCGGGACGGCAGCGCGCTCGGCCGCGACAGGCGCGGCGTCGAGTTGAGCAGCCCGAACACCGCGTGCACCGCCGCCCGCGCCACCGGCTCCGCCAGCCCCCCGTACGCCCGCTGCACCACGCCCACCCACAGCTCCACGTACTGCCGCTGGAGCTGCCGCACCCGCCTGCGCTCCGCCTCCGGCAGCCGGTCCAGCTCCCGGTCGTGCAGCGTGATCAGCGCCCGGTCGTCGAGCGCGAAGTCGATGTGCCCTCCGATCAGCGCGTCCAGCGCCTCCGCCGCCGGGCGGCCCGCCTCCTCCGCCTCCCGTACGCGCTGCTCGCCGCCGTCCCGCAGGCGGCTGCTGATGCCGACGAGCAGCTCGGTCAGCATCGCGTCCTTGCCGGGGAAGTGCCGGTAGAGCGCGGGCCCGCTGATGCCGACGGCGGCCCCTATCTCGTCCACGCCGACACCGTGGAAGCCCCGCTCGGCGAAGAGGCGGGAGGCCTCGCGCAGGATCTGGCGGCGGCGGGGGCTGGGGGCGTGGGTGGTCATGTCCCGCATTGTAGACAGGCCGGTTAGCGAGCGTTAACCTGGCGCCATGCGGCAGGCAGCACCGGTGCTGAGCAGTACCGCCGACCCGGCGGCCGACACGTACGCGGCGAATGCCGCGGCCCATCGCGAACTGGCCGCGCGGCTGCGGGAGAGACTGACGACCGCCCGCCTCGGCGGCGGCGAACGCGCCCGCGCCCGCCATCTCGCGCGCGGCAAGCTCCTCCCGCGCGACCGGGTGGACGCCCTCCTCGACCCCGGCTCCCCGTTCCTGGAGATCGCCCCCCTGGCCGCCGACGGCCTCTACGAGGGCCAGGCGCCCGCCGCCGGGGTGATCGCGGGCATCGGGCGGGTCAGCGGCCGGGAGACCGTCGTCATCGCCAACGACGCGACGGTCAAGGGCGGCACGTACTTCCCGATGACCGTCAAGAAGCACCTGCGCGCCCAGGAGATCGCCCTCGACAACCGCCTGCCCTGCGTCTACCTCGTCGACTCGGGCGGCGCCTACCTGCCGCTGCAGGACGAGGTGTTCCCCGACCGCGACCACTTCGGCCGCATCTTCTACCACCAGGCCCGCATGTCCGCCGCCGGGATCCCGCAGATCGCCGCCGTCCTCGGCTCCTGCACGGCGGGCGGCGCGTACGTCCCCGCGATGAGCGACGAGGCCGTCATCGTGCGCGGCCAGGGCACGATCTTCCTCGGCGGCCCGCCGCTGGTGAAGGCCGCCACCGGCGAGGTCGTCACCGCCGAGGAACTGGGCGGCGGCGAGGTCCACGCGAAGGTCTCCGGCGTCACCGACCACCTCGCCGAGGACGACGCGCACGCGCTGCGCACCGTACGCGGCATCGTCGCCACCCTGCCCGCGCGCGGCCCGCTGCCGTGGTCCGTCGAGCCGGTGGAGGAGCCCGCCGCCGACCCGGCCGGGCTGTACGGGGTGGTGCCCGCCGATCCGCGTACGCCGTACGACGTCCGCGAGGTGATCGCGCGGCTGGTGGACGGCTCGCGCTTCGCCGAGTTCAAGGCCGAGTACGGGCCGACGCTCGTCACCGGCTTCGCCCGCCTGCACGGCCACCCGGTCGGCGTCGTCGCCAACAACGGCATCCTCTTCTCCGAGTCCGCCCAGAAGGGCGCCCACTTCATCGAGCTGTGCGACCAGCGCGGCATCCCGCTGCTCTTCCTCCAGAACATCTCCGGCTTCATGGTCGGCCGCGCCTACGAGGCGGGCGGCATCGCCAAGCACGGCGCCAAGATGGTGACGGCCGTCGCCTGCGCCCGCGTCCCCAAGCTGACCGTCGTCATCGGCGGCTCCTACGGCGCGGGCAACTACTCGATGTGCGGCCGGGCCTACTCGCCCCGCTTCCTGTGGATGTGGCCGAACGCGCGGATCTCCGTCATGGGCGGCGAGCAGGCCGCGTCCGTCCTCGCCACCGTCCGCCGCGACCAGGACCCGGACTGGAGCGCCGAGGCGGAGGAGGAGTTCAAGGCCCCGATCCGCGCCCGCTACGAGGCCACGGGCAACGCCTACTACGCCACCGCGCGCCTGTGGGACGACGGGATCATCGACCCGCTGGAGACCCGCACCGTCCTCGGCCTCGCCCTGACCGCCTGTGCCAACGCGCCGCTGCCCGACAGCCGCTTCGGCGTCTTCCGGATGTGAGGAGGCGCGCGTGACGAGAGGGGAACGACCACCGATGTTCGACACCGTGCTCGTCGCCAACAGGGGCGAGATCGCCGTCCGCGTCATCAGGACGCTGCGCCGCCTCGGCATCACCGCCGTCGCCGTCCACAGCGACGCCGACGCCGGTGCCCGCCACGTCCGCGAGGCCGACACCGCCGTCCGCATCGGCCCGGCCCGCGCCGCCGACAGCTACCTGTCCGCCGAACGCCTCCTGGAGGCCGCCGCCCGCAGCGGCGCCCAGGCGATCCACCCCGGCTACGGGTTCCTGGCGGAGAACGCCGCGTTCGCCCGCGCCGTCGAGGCGGCGGGGCTCACGTTCGTCGGCCCGCCCGCCGGTGCCATCGAGGCCATGGGCGACAAGATCCGCGCCAAGCGCCTCGCGGCGGACGGCGGCGTGCCCGTCGTCCCCGGCACGCCGGACGGCGACCTGTCGGACGCCGCGCGCGACCCCGGCTTCCCGCTGCTCCTCAAGCCGTCCGCCGGGGGCGGCGGCAAGGGCATGCGGCTGGTCCGCGACCCGGAGCGGCTGGCCGACGAGATCGCCGCCGCGCGCCGCGAGGCGCGCGCCGCGTTCGGCGACGACACGCTGCTGGCCGAGCGGTGGATCGACCGGCCCCGGCACATCGAGATCCAGGTCCTCGCCGACGCGCACGGCGGCGCGGTCCACCTCGGCGAGCGCGAGTGCTCGCTCCAGCGGCGCCACCAGAAGATCGTGGAGGAGGCGCCGAGCCCGCTGCTCGACCCGGCGACGCGCGCCGCGATGGGCGAGGCGGCCGTACGCGCCGCACGCCGCTGCGGCTACCGGGGCGCGGGCACGGTCGAGTTCATCGTGCCGGGCGACGACCCCGGCACGTTCTTCTTCATGGAGATGAACACCCGCCTCCAGGTCGAACACCCCGTCACCGAACTCACCACCGGGCTCGACCTCGTCGAGTGGCAGCTGCGGATCGCCGCAGGGGAGCCCCTGCCGTTCACGCAGGACGACGCGCCCACCGCCCGGGGCCACGCCGTGGAGGCCAGGATCTACGCGGAGAGCCCCCGGCTGGACTTCCTGCCGTCGTCCGGGCCCGTCCTGCTGCTGCGCGAACCGGCGGGGGAGGGCGTACGCGTCGACTCCGGGCTGCTCGCGGGCACCGAGGTCGGCACGGACTACGACCCCATGCTCGCCAAGGTCGTCGCCCACGGCCCCGACCGGCCCACCGCGCTGCGCCGCCTGCGGACCGCGCTCGCCGGGACGGCCGTGCTCGGCCTGGAGACCAACACCGGCTTCCTCCGCCGCCTCCTGGCCCACCCCGACGTGGCGGCCGGCACGTTCGACACCGGCCTCGTGGACCGCGAACGCGCCGCCCTCGCCCCCGCGGACCCGCCCGACGCGGCGTACGCGGCCGCCGCCCTCCTCGCCCACGACGCGCTCGCCCCGGCGCCCGGCGGCTGGACCGACCCGTTCGCCGTCCCGTCCGGCTGGCGCCTCGGCGGCGAGGCGGCCTGGACCGCCCGTACGTGGCGCGTGCCGGGCGGCGAGCCCGTGACCGTACGGGTGCGGCCGGGGGAGGCGCGCGTCGGCGACGCCCCCGCCGAGCCCGCCCGGCTGCTGCCCGGCGACCCGGGCACGGTCCGCGTGCAGTACGGCGGCGTCACCCACACGTTCTCCCACGCGCCCGGCCCCGGCGGTCCCTGGCTCGGCCGCGACGGCGACGCCTGGCACCTGCGGGAGCACGACCCCGTGACGGCCGCCGGGGGCGCGCGCCCCGGGACCGCCGACGCCCTGCGCGCGCCCATGCCCGGCACGGTCACCGTCGTCAAGGCGGCCGTCGGCGACCCGGTGCGCGCCGGGCAGAGCCTGCTCGTCGTGGAGGCCATGAAGATGGAGCACGTCGTCACCGCCCCGTACGACGGCACGCTCACCGAGCTGCACGTCACGGCGGGCGCCACCGTCGCCATGGACCAGCCGCTCGCCGTCGTCACCGCGCCGCAGGAGGGCCCGTGAGCACCCCCGCGCCGTCCCCCGTGCCCGCCCCGGGGCTGCCCGCGCGCGTGCGCATCCACGAGGTCGGGCCGCGCGACGGCCTGCAGAACGAGGCGGCCGTCGTCCCGGTCGCGGTGAAGGCCGAGTTCATCCACCGCCTCGCCGCCGCCGGGCTCACCACGATCGAGGCGACCAGCTTCGTCCACCCGGGGCGCGTCCCCCAACTCGCCGACGCCGACGAGCTGTACGGCATGCTTGGCGACCTCACCGGCACCGGCGTCCGCCTGCCCGTCCTCGTGCCGAACGAGCGCGGCCTCGACCGCGCCCTCGCGCGCGGCGTCCGCGAGATCGCCGTCTTCGCCAGCGTCACCGAGTCCTTCGCGCGGGCCAACCTCGGCCGGGGCGTGGAGGAGTCGCTCGCCATGTTCGCGCCCGTCGTGGCCCGCGCCACCGGCGCCGGGGTGCCCGTGCGCGGCTACCTGTCGATGTGCTTCGGCGACCCGTGGGAGGGCGACGTGCGCCCGGCCCAGGTCACCGCCGTCGCCCGCCGCCTGCTCGACATGGGCTGCGCCGAACTCAGCCTTGGCGACACCATCGGCGTCGCCACCCCGGGACAGGTCACCGCGCTGCTCGCCGCCCTCGACGCGGCGGGCGTCCCGGCCGACCGCCTCGCTGTCCACTTCCACGACACGTACGGCCAGGCCCTCGCCAACACCCTGACCGCCCTGCGGCACGGCGTCACCACCGTCGACGCCGCCGCCGGGGGGCTCGGCGGCTGCCCGTTCGCGAAGTCCGCCACCGGCAACCTCGCCACCGAGGACCTGCTGTGGATGCTGCGCGGCCTCGGCATCGAGACCGGCGTGGACCTCGACCGGCTCGCCGCCACCAGCCGCTGGATGGCCGCACACCTCGGCCGCCCCAGCCCCTCCCGCACCGTACGCGCTCTCGCACCCGAGGAGTCCTGACGATGCCCCTTGACCACCGCCTCAGCCCCGAGCACGAGGAACTGCGCCGGACGGTCGAGGCGTTCGCCCACGACGTCGTCGCCCCCCGGATCGCCGAGCACTACGAGAACCACACGTTCCCCTACGACATCGTGCGCGAGATGGGCCGCATGGGGCTGTTCGGCCTGCCGTTCCCCGAGGAGTACGGCGGCATGGGCGGCGACTACCTCGCGCTGTGCCTGGCCCTGGAGGAACTGGCCCGCGTCGACTCGTCCGTGGCCATCACCCTGGAGGCGGGCGTCTCGCTCGGCGCGATGCCGATCCACCGCTTCGGCACGGAGGAGCAGAAACGCGCCTGGCTGCCGCGCCTGTGCAGCGGCGAGGCGCTCGGCGCGTTCGGCCTGACCGAGCCGGGCTGCGGCTCCGACGCGGGCGGCACGCGCACCACCGCCGTCCTCGACGGGGACAGCTGGGTCATCAACGGCACCAAGAGCTTCATCACCAACTCGGGCACCGACATCACCGGCCTGATCACCGTCACCGCCGTCACCGCGCTGCCGGACGGCGGGCGCGGCATCTCCGCCATCATCGTCCCGGCGGGCACGCCGGGGCTCACCGTCGCGCCGCCCTACTCCAAGGTCGGCTGGAACGCCTCGGACACCCACGAGCTGTCCCTCGCCGACGTCCGCGTCCCCGCCGCCAACCTGCTCGGCGAACCGGGCAGGGGCTACGCGCAGTTCCTCCGCATCCTGGACGAGGGCCGCATCGCGATCTCCGCCCTCGCGACGGGCCTCGCCCAGGGCTGCGTGGACGAGTCGGTGCGGTACGCGGGGGAGCGGGAGGCGTTCGGCCGCCCCATCGGCGACAACCAGGCGATCCAGTTCAAGCTGGCCGACATGGAGACGCGCGCCCACACCGCCCGCGTCGCCTGGCGCGACGCCGCATCCCGCCTGCTGGCCGGCGAACCGTTCAAGAAGGCCGCCGCCATCGCCAAGCTGCACTCCTCGGACGTCGCCGTCGTCAACGCCCGCGAGGCCACCCAGATCCACGGCGGCTACGGCTTCATGAACGAGTACCCCGTCGCCCGCATGTGGCGCGACGCGAAGATCCTGGAGATCGGCGAGGGCACGAGCGAGGTGCAGCGGATGCTGATCGCACGGGAACTGAGAGTCCCGTACGCCGCGTCACGCAGTTGACACAGCGGCGCGCGGAGGCCATCCGCGCGTTCGCCGGGGACTTCGTCGCCGGGCTCAAGGAGGCCAAGGGCTGCGAGGTCTGACGGCCGTCCCCGCCGGGTGGTGTCAGCCGCTCGCGTTCTCGGGGTCCACCGGGTCGACGGGGGCGCCGTCGCCGTTCGCGGGGAGGTCGCCGCGTTCGACCGGGGTGCCGTCGTCGTCGGGGGCGTCGGGGAGTGTCGCGGCCAGTTCCTCCGCGTCCGCCTGGTGCGCCGCCTCCAGCGCCGCGTCCAGCGCCTCGGCGGGTACGGACGTGTCGCCCGCGACCGTGATCAGGCGGCCGTCCTCGACGCGCGCCCGCAGTTCGCCCGACGCGTCCGACGACGCGGTCCACACGCCGCCGTCCGTGGCGCAGAACCAGCCCTCGCCGCCGGTGAGGACGGGGCACAGGTCCTCGGTGTCCCGCGGCGCGTGGTCCACCGTCAGGTGCAGCACCGCCCCGCTCGCGTCCGTGTAACTGCTCTGGAAGCCGCTCGCGTTGAGCGGTCCCACCGACTGGACGGCCAGGGTGAAGCCGGGCGCCTCCGTCACGTAGACCATGTCCACCGTCGTGTCCAGCGCCGCCGCGCGCGCCACCAGCGCCTCGTCCACGGGCTCGTCCGCGGCGCCTGTCCCGGCCGACCTCCCCGTGCCGTCCTCCTCGCCGCAGGCCGCCAGGCCCAGCAGCGGCAGTGCGAGCAGCGGTATGACAGCGATGCGGCGCCCCGTACGTCTCATGCGGACATCATGCGATACGCGGCGCCGTGACCTGGCGGCAGGCCTCGGCGTAGCGGCGTACGAGGGGCCGGGTGTCGTCCGCCCGCCAGGCCAGCGCCAGCCTGCTGGGGGAGAGGCCCTCCACGGGCCGCACGGCGACGCCGTCCCGCGCGAGCAGCGGCGCGTTGCCCTCCGCGAGCAGCACGACGCCCCGGCCGTCCACCAGCGCCTCGTACGTCTCGTCGGGGCCCGACACGACGGCGCCGATCCGCACGGGCCGCCCGCCGCGCGCCTCGGGCGCCAGCCAGTGCTCCCGCAGCGCGCCCGCCTCCTCCGGCAGGGCGAGGAACGGCTCGTCCAGCAGGTCCGCCATGGACACGCGCTCCCCGGCGGCCAGCGGATGCGCCTGCGGCAGGGCCACGAACCGCTGCTCCTCGGCCACCACCAGCCAGCCGTACCTGGCCGGTTCCGGCAGGGGCAGCCAGACGTACGCGAGGTCGCTCGACCCGTCCGCCAGCCCGGCCGTGGGGTCCTCCCAGCCGACCTGCCGTAGCCGCAGCCCCGCCCCGGGCGCGGCGGCCGTGAACCGCGACCTGACGGCCGGCAGCAGCCCGCCACGGCCCGGGCTGGTGGACATGCCGATCACCAGCGTGGCCCGCTGCTCGGCCAGGGCCGCCGCGACGGCCGACCGCCCGGCGTCCCAGTCGGCCAGGACGCGGCGGGCGTGCGGCAGCAGCGCGGTGCCGACGGGCGTCAGGCGTACGTCGCCCCTGCCGCGCGTGAAGAGGGGTGCGCCGAGCTGCCGCTCCAGGGCGCGGATCTGCTTGCTGAGCGCGGGCTGCGAGACGTACAGCCGTTCGGCCGCACGGGTGAAGTGCAGCTCCTCGGCCACTGTCACGAAGTACCGCAGGTCCCGCCCGTGCACGTCCATGCCCTTTGGTTATCACCGCAGGTCTTGGACGGGCAAGGGGCGGCGGGGCGAGGGTGGTGGTCAGCCGGGGGAGCCCCGGGGACGAAGGAGGAGCACATGGGCGAGGTCTGGTTCATCACCGGCGCGAACAGCGGTTTCGGGCGCGCGATCGCCGAGGCGGCCGTCGCCGCCGGGCACGTGGTGGTCGCCGCCGCGCGCCGCCAGGAGACCGTCGCGGACCTGGTCGCGGCCCACCCCGACCGGGTGGAGGCGGTCACGCTGGACGTGACCGACGAGCCGGGGATCAGGGCCGTCGTCGCCGACGTGCTGGCGCGGCACGGCCGCATCGACGTCCTGGTCAACAACGCGGGCCGCACGCACGTCGGCGCCTTCGAGGAGACGACCCAGGAGGAGCTGCGCGACCTGTTCGAGGTGCACCTGTTCGGCCCGGCCGAGCTGACCCGGGCGGTCCTGCCGTCCATGCGCGCACGCGGCTCGGGCGCGGTCGTGCAGCTCAGCAGCTTCGGCGGGCAGGCGACGTTCGCGGGCTTCTCGGCGTACAGCGCGACGAAGTTCGCCCTGGAGGGCATGTCGGAGGCGCTGGCCCAGGAGGTGGCGCCGCACGGCGTCAAGGTGCTGCTCGTGGAGCCCGGCGCGTTCCGCACCTCCCTGTTCGCCAACCTCAGCGCGAGCACGGGCCTGCCCGCGTACGAGGCGACCGTCGGGCCGACCCGCCGGATGGCCGCGGCGGGCGACGGCACCCAGCCGGGCGACCCCGCCAAGGCCGCCGCCGCGATCCTGGCGGCCCTGCGCGCGGCGGACACGCCGCTGCGCCTGCCGCTGGGCGCGGACGCCGTGGACGCCATCCGCGGGCACCTCGGCCAGGTGGGCGCGGAGCTGGACACCTGGGAGGCGACGGCGCGCGCGACCGCGTTCGACGCCTGATCCCGACACTTCCTGCCCGATATCGGGCAGGAATGTTGCGAAAGCGCGCCGTCCTCCCCAGTATCGAGAGGTGCCAGAACGCCGTACGCCGCCGCATGACGACCTCGTGGACCACCTGGTGCGCAGCACACCGCTCTCCCGCGGTGAGGCTGCCCGGGTGGTTCTCGACGTTCTGGCGTACTTCGACGAGACGGCCGAGGAATTCGTTCGAAGGCGCCACCGCGAACTGCGCTCCGGCGGGCTGACCAACGAGATGATCTTCGAACGGATCGCGGACGAGCTGCCGCGCCGCGCCGTGGCGCCGCCCGCGCTGTCGCTGCGGCAGCTGCGGCGCATCGTGTACGGATAGGAACGGACCAGCAGGCCTGCGGGCCGCGGGAGGAACGCCCATGTGTGGAATCGTCGGGTACATCGGCAAGCGGGACGTCGCGCCCCTCCTTCTCGAAGGGCTCCAGCGCCTGGAGTACCGGGGCTACGACTCGGCCGGCATCGCGATCCAGAACAGCGGCAGGGGCGGCGGGCTCAAGGTCGTGAAGAACGCGGGCCGCGTCCGCGACCTGGAGGCCAAGGTCCCCGCGCGCTTCGCCGGGACCAGCGGCATCGCCCACACCCGCTGGGCCACGCACGGCGCGCCCAACGACGTCAACGCCCACCCCCACCTGGACGCGCTCGGCGAGATCGCCGTCGTCCACAACGGCATCATCGACAACTCCGCCGAGCTGCGCGCCAAGCTGGCCGCCGACGGCGTCGAGCTGGCCTCCGACACCGACACCGAGGTCCTCGCCCACCTCGTCGCCCGCGCCCAGTCCGACACGCTGGAGGGCAAGGTCCGCGAGGCGCTGCGGCACATCGAGGGCACCTACGGCATCGCCGTCCTGCACGCCGCCTTCCCCGACCGCATCGTCGTGGCGCGCAACGGCTCGCCCGTCGTCCTCGGCATCGGCGAGAAGGAGATGTTCGTCGCCTCCGACGTCGCCGCGCTGGTCAGCCACACCCGGCAGGTCATCACGCTGGACGACGGCGAGATGGCCACCCTCAAGGCCGACGACTACCGCACCTACACCACCGACGGCAGCCGCACCGCCACCTCCCCGACCACCGTCGAGTGGGAGGCCGAGAGCTGGGACATGGGCGGCCACGACACGTACATGCACAAGGAGATCGCCGAGCAGCCCGAGGCCGTGGACCGGGTGCTGCGCGGCCGGATCGACGACCGGTTCGCGACGGTGCGCCTCGGCGGCCTGAACCTCGACCCGCGCGCGGCCCGCGCCGTGCGGCGCGTGAAGATCCTCGGCTGCGGCTCGGCGTACCACGCGGGCCTCATCGGCGCCCAGCTGATCGAGGAGCTGGCCCGCATCCCCGCCGACGCCGAGCCCGCCAGCGAGTTCCGCTACCGCAACGCGGTCGTGGACCCGGACACCCTCTACATCGCCACCAGCCAGTCGGGCGAGACGTACGACACCCTCGCGGCCGTCCAGGAGCTGAAGCGCAAGGGCGCGATGGTCCTCGGCGTCGTGAACGTCGTCGGCAGCGCCATCGCCCGCGAGACGGACGGCGGGGTCTACGTGCACGCGGGGCCCGAGGTGTGCGTCGTCTCCACCAAGTGCTTCACCAACACGGCGGTCGCCTTCGCGCTGCTCGCGCTGCACCTGGGCCGCATCAGGGACCTGTCGGTCGCGGACGGCCGCCGCATCATCGAGGGCCTGCGGAAGCTGCCGGAGCAGATCCAGCAGATCCTGCGCGACGAGGAGCGCATCGCGAAGCTCGCCGCCGAGCTGGCGGAGGCGAAGAGCATGCTGTTCGTCGGCCGGGTGCGGGGCTTCCCGGTGGCCAAGGAGGCGTCCCTCAAGCTGAAGGAGGTCTCCTACATCCACGCCGAGGCGTACCCGGCCTCCGAGCTGAAGCACGGCCCGCTGGCGCTGATCGAGCCCGCCGTGCCGACGGTCGCGATCATGCCGAACGACGAGCTGGCCGACAAGAACCGCGCCACGCTGGAGGAGATCAAGGCCCGCAGCGGCCGGATCGTCGCCGTCGCGCACGAGGAGCAGGCGAAGGCGGACGACACCCTCGTGGTGCCGTGCAACGAGCCGGAGCTCGACCCGATCCTCATGGGCATCCCGCTGCAGCTGCTCGCGTACCACACGGCGCTGGCGCTCGGCCGGGACATCGACAAGCCGCGGAACCTCGCGAAGTCCGTCACCGTCGAGTGAGGCGCTGAGCGGGCCGGGACGTGCGGCGGCCCCCGGGGAGTGCGTGCCACCATACGCACCCCCGGGGGCCGCCCGGTGCGCCGGCGTCGCCCATTACGCCGGCTGGGATAAGCCGCGGCCGGGTCCGTCACCTCCCGACCGGCGGCCCAAAGCGGTACCGGGACCGGTTCTGTCGAGCCGGTGACCCTGTTATGCCCATCACAAACGCACAATCCACCCGTCACGGCCGACAAATTTGGTGAATGCTCCGTGCGCACCCAGGGGAACGCCCCCCGTTCCGGCGAACGGGCAGGCCGAAGCCCCGCGCGGGCTCCCGGACGGGCTGTCCTGGATCCCGGCGGGGCGGTGGTGTGCGTGCGGGGTGGCGTCCGTGGTGCTCCCGGGGGAGCTGGGGACTTCCGGTGGTTTCCGTGCGTTCCCGCGACGGGCGGTGCGCGCCGGGCTACGGGATGACGATCACCGGGCGCTGGGCCCGGCGCGCCAGCCGTCCCGACACCGAGCCGAAGAGCCGCCCGAGCAGGCCGTGGGTCGTGCCCACCACGATGGCGTCGGCGACGAACTCCCGGCCGACCTCCTCCAGTTCGTGGCAGATGTCCCCGCCGCGCTCCAGCAGCACCCACGGCACGTCCGACAGGTGCTCGGCGCAGGCGAGTTCGAGGCCCAGCACCTCGGTCCTGTGGTCCGGCACGTCGACCAGCGCGGGCGGCTCGCAGCCCGCCCAGACGGTCGTCGGCAGCCGGTTGGCGACGTGGACGATGATCAGCCCGCAGTGCGAGCGCTGCGCCATGCCCACCGCGTAGGCCAGCGCGCGCTCACTGGACGTCGAGCCGTCGAAGCCCACGACCACGCCGTGCTGGAACGCGGGATCTCGGGGCGTGCACGCGTCCCCGGCCAGGTCGGGCGTGGACGAGGGATCGGCGACGCGCCTGCGATCCGCTGGTTCGGGGAACTCGTATCCAGCCATCGGTGCCTCAGCGGTGAGTCAGTGAGGAAGCCTCGGGGGTGCCGGCGTAGGGACAGGGACATGGCGGAGGGGTGACGGGACCGGGACGACCCGGAAGACCGGTCACTCGGGGAACTCCGGGAGAACCCTCGGAATTCTCAGAATCCACGGCCGTTCCGAAAATCCGGTACATACGTCTCACTTCCACCGGTTCCACTCCCAGGGTACGGCGTTGGTCATCCAGTGCCCAGGGTTGCCGCGTACAACCCCTGAAACCAAAGCCGCGACCGTGACCGAGCAGCATGCCCTACCCGGCCCCGGCGACGCAATCCTTTCGGACACCTGGTGATACGGGCGCTGGCTGTGCGTGACCGCGCGCCGGGCGCCCGCGCCCCCCGTTGTTGACATGTCCGCCCTGCCTGCATCGATGCGCCTGCCGCGCGCCCCCGGGGTGGAGCAGCGCGGGGGAGGCGCGCGCCGGGAGCAGTGCGACAGTCGGGCCGGTGCCCGCCATTTTCGGCCAACTTCCCCTGGTCGGCAGCACCCTGCCCACCGGCCACGCCGACCCCTCCGGTATACCGGGGGAAGTCCCGCGGCCGGGCGTCCGGGCCATCGCGGGCCCAGCACAGGGGGGATGGCGGGGGGAGGCGTACTTCCCCCAACTGCTCGCGCGTGCAACGCTTCCAGATCGACTGCTTCGCGCCACGTTGTCATGTCGATATAGCGCCGAGTGATGAACTTGTCCCGCCGACCTCACCTGACACAGTAGATTCGATCTTGGCAATCACGTCGGGGGAAACGTGCAGGACCGAGAGGATGCGACGACCGAGGGAACTGAGGAGCATGAGCCAGGACCCAACGCACGGCCCCGAGCCAGCCGTCAAGCTCGCTGCCCGACGCCGCCGCGAAGTCGTCGCGGTGCTGCTGTTCAGCGGCAGTCCAATGTTCGAAAGCTCCATTCCGCTGTCCGTCTTCGGCATCGACCGCCAGGACGCCGGGGTCCCGCGCTACCGGCTGCTCGCCTGCGCCGGTGAGGAGGGGCCGCTGCGCACCACCGGAGGGCTGGAGCTGCGCGCGCCGTACGGTCTCGGGGCCGTCGCGCGGGCAGGCACGGTGATCGTCCCCGCCTGGCGGTCGATCACGGGCCCGCCGCCCGCCGCCGCGCTGGCCGCGCTGCGGCGCGCCCACAGCGAGGGCGCGCGGATCGTCGGCCTGTGCACGGGCGCGTTCGCCCTGGGGGCCGCCGGGCTCCTGGACGGCCGCCCCGCGACGACGCACTGGATGTACGCGCCGACGCTCGCCAAGCGCTACCCCTCGGTCCACGTGGACCCCAGGGAACTGTTCGTGGACGACGGGGACATCCTGACCTCGGCGGGCACCGCCGCCGGGATCGACCTGTGCCTCCACATCGTCCGCCAGGACCACGGCCCCGAGGCCGCCGCCGCCCTGGCACGCCGCCTGGTGCTGCCGCCCCGCAGGGGCAACGGCACGGCGGAGCCCGCCCAGCACCGGCACCTCGACCGGTCTTTACCCGAGGACATCGGGGCCGACCCGCTGGCCGAGGTGGTGGCCTGGGCGCTGGAGCACCTCCACGAGCAGTTCGACGTGGAGACGCTCGCCGCCCGCGCGTACATGAGCCGGCGGACGTTCGACCGCCGGTTCCGCTCGCTCACCGGCAGCGCGCCGCTCCAGTGGCTGATCACCCAGCGTGTGCTCCAGGCGCAGCGGCTGCTTGAGGTGTCCGACTACTCGGTGGACGAGGTGGCGGGACGCTGCGGCTTCCGCTCGCCGGTGGCCCTGCGCGGCCACTTCAGGCGGCAGCTCGGCGCCTCGCCCGCCGCGTACCGGGCGGCGTACCGGGCCAGGCAGCAGGACACCGGCGCGCGGGTCAAGCCCGTCGCGGACGGGTTCACGGCCCGGGTGCCGGGCCAGCGCAGCCGCCCGCCCGCCTGAGCGGGGGCGGGCGCGGCGCAGGGCGACGGGCCGGGGCGACCGGCCCGTCGCCCTGCGCGACGTAAGGTTGTTCGCATGAACGATCGCATGGTGTGGATCGACTGCGAGATGACCGGTCTGTCCCTGGCCGACGACGCCCTGATCGAGGTGGCCGCGCTGGTCACCGACTCGGAGCTGAACGTGCTCGGCACGGGGGTGGACGTCGTGATCCGGCCCCCGGCCGCGGCGCTGGAGTCCATGCCGGAGGTCGTGCGCGCCATGCACACCGCCTCCGGGCTCCTGGACGAGCTGGAGGGCGGCACGTCCCTGGAGGAGGCGGAGGAACGCGTCCTCGCCTACATCAGGGAGCACGCGCCCGAGGCGGGCAAGAGCCCCCTGTGCGGCAACTCCATCGGCACCGACCGGGGGTTCCTGAGCCGCGACATGCCCCGGCTCGTGTCGCACCTCCACTACCGCGTGATCGACGTCTCGTCCGTCAAGGAGCTGGCGCGCCGCTGGTACCCCCGCGCGTACTTCAACAGCCCGGAGAAGGGCGGCAACCACCGGGCGCTCGCCGACATCCGCGAGTCCATCGCCGAGCTGCGCTACTACCGCGAGACGGTCTTCGTGCCCCAGCCGGGCCCCGACTCGGACACCGCCCGGCGGATCGCGGCGGAGCACGTCGTCCGCTGAACGGGCCTCCGCCGGGCCGCGCGGAAGCGCGGTGCGCCGGGCCCCGGCGACCCTGTACACTCGTGTCCGGCCGCTGCGGCGGCGGATGGTGGGTGTAGCTCAGTTGGTAGAGCACCTGGTTGTGGTCCAGGTGGCCGCGGGTTCAAGTCCCGTCACTCACCCCATATGACGGAGGCCCCGTCCACATCTGCGGATGCGGACGGGGCCTCCGTCGTGTCGCCACCGGCCGCCCGCCTCCCGTACCACCAGAGGTCCGGCGGTACGGGAGGGCGGGGCGTGCGGCGCGGTCCCGGGCGCTCGGGGGTGTCTGCCCGGAGCCGGGCCGGGGCTCAGGCCTGATCGGGGCGGGGCCGCTGCCGCGGCACCGCGTGGCGCGGCGGACTGATGAGGGTGATCTGCCGGACGACCTGGTGGAACGCCAGCAGCGCGGAGATCGGCGGCAGACCGGCGACGGCGAGGCTCATGACGCTCGGCGGCGCCTGCGCGACGCACAGCGCCACCGCGATGCCGGAGAACAGCACGACGACCAGCCAGGAGTGCAGCGAACGCCGCTGGTGCAGCGCCGCCCGCACGATGGACAGCGACGCGACGAGCCACGGCCCGAAGATCAGCAGCGGCCACCAGTCGGTCAGCGCGTCGGACGCGCCGGGGGCGGCGGCGTCGCGCAGCGGGCCGTAGGAGATGAGGCCGCCGAGGACGCTGAGCATCGCCATCAGCGCGGTCGCGGCGGCAGCGATCAGCAGGCTCGTCCAGCGCAGCCACTTGACCTGGGCCGACGGGCCGAGCCACTGGACGCGCTGCCTGCGCTTGCGATGGCGGGCCGGCACGGTCCCGTCCAGGGGCGCGCGCGGCTCGTCGGCCGCCTCCGCGCCCGGCACGACGTCCAGGGGGAGCAGCAATTCCTCCAGCCGGGAGGTGTCGCCGAAGATATCCCAGCCGCCCGGTCCTGTCCTGAGTTCCGGAGGGATCAGGAGATTCGTTTCCTCGTCATGCATCATCAGTGCGTGTTCTCCGTGTCGTCGGTCTCACATGTCGCCAACGACGCGTCGGCTGCCGGGGTGTGAGGCATTGGGGTGACACGGCGCCCAGGAGTGGTGTCGTGGCGCCGACTTGACCCGGCGGGCCGGTAGTAGGGATCGCCCGCGCCCGCGGGGTGCGCCGGTGGAGAGGGGTCGGTATGGCGGAGCCCGACGAGATGCTGCTGGCGCGGGTGCGCGCGGGCGACGGTGTGGCCTACGGGGCGTTCTACCGGCGGCACGCGGGCGCGGTCCGCCGCTACGCCCGGGTCTGCTGCGCGGACACCCACCTCGCCGAGGACCTGACGGCCGAGGTCTTCGCCAGGACGCTGCGCGCCCTGCGTTCCGGCGCCGGGCCGAACGAGTCGGCGCGCGCGTACCTCCTCACGACGGTCCGCCGTGTCGCGGCGCAGTGGGGCGCGGGCGGGCGGCGCGAGCAGCCGGTGGCCGACCTCGGCGACCTCGCCGCGCAGCACCCTGCCACCCAGCACCCGGCCGAGTCGGCCGCGCTGATCCGCGCGGCCGACCGTTCGATGGCCGCGCGCGCGTTCCACAGCCTGCCGGAGCGGTGGCAGGAGGTGCTGTGGCACACGGCGGTCGAGCAGCAGCCGCTGAGCCGCGTCGGCCCGCTGCTCGGCCTGACGCCCAACGCGACCGCCGTCCTCGCCTTCCGCGCCCGCGAGGGCCTGCGGGAGGCGTACCTCCAGGCGCACGTGAACTCGGCGCTCACCGGGCAGGCCGGCTGCCGCCAGCACGCGACGCGGCTCGGCGCGTTCGCCCGCAAGCCGATGCGGCGGCGCGGCTACCGGCAGCTGAGGCACCATCTGCAGGGCTGCGAGCGCTGCCGGTCGGCGTACCTGGAGCTGGTGGACATCAACGCGACGCTGCGGGGGCTCGTGCCCGCCGCGCTGGTGGGGTGGCTGGCCGCCGCCCGGCTGATGGGCGGGACGGCCCAGGCGGCGGGGGCCGTGCACGCGACGCATGTGGCGGCGCCGCTCGGCGCCGGGCTCGCCGCCGAGCTGATACCGGCCGGTCCCGGCATCGCGCACGCGGGCGGGGCGCTGGCGAAGCTGGTGGTGGGCGCGGCGATGGCGATCGCGACGGGCGCCGCGGCGGCGCCGACGACGCCGCACGCGCCCGCCCAGCCGCCCCCGGCGGCGGCGCCGGAGCACGGGGCGCGGCAGTACGGCGGGGACGCGGGCACGGGCGGTGGGGGCGGCGGCGAGGGCACGGGGCGCGGCGGGGAGCCGTTCTCACCGGTCGTCAGGCGTGAGCCGCCGGGGGAGCGGACGGGGGAGGAGCGGATGGTCCCGCGCGCGCGGACGGCCGTGCCCGACCCGGTGGCCACCGCCGCGCCACCGCCCGTGACCCTGGCCGCCACCCTGCCGGTGGCCGAGCCCGTGCCCGAGGCCGTTCCCGTCCCGGCGCCGGTGCCGGTGCCCGAGTCCTCGGGGGAAGCGACTGTCCCGGCCGTGCCGCCGGAGACCCCGGTCACGCCCGGGACTCCCGTCGGACCTGTGACGCCGGAGACCCCCGGGTCACCGGTGTCACCCATACCGGAGACGCCGCCGGAGACACAGCCGGAGCCCGGGCCCGTCGCCGGGCCGGACGCGGGTATCCAGCCGCAGCCGGTGCCCGAGCCTCCCGCCACCGACGCCGGTTCCGGTGTCCCCGACGGGCCACCGGATGCGGGGACGCAGCCGGAACCCGGGCCGGAGGCGGGCGTTCAGCCGCAGCCGGTGCCCGAGCCGCCCGCTACCGACGCCGGACCTGATGTCCCTGCCGGGCCACCGGATGCGGGGACGCAGCCGGAACCCGAACTCCCCGCCATCGACGCCGGATTCGGTGTCCCCGCCGGGGCACCGGAGGAGTGACGGCCGCGCTTTCTCCCCTACGCGTACTCCGGGTGCGCCCGGAATTCTCACCGTGCCTGTGACGCCGACGATGCAGCCGGAGCCCGGGCCCGTTGCCGGGCCGTGGGGCGCGCCGTCGGTGGGGTCCGAAGCGGGCGTTCAGCCGGAGCCGGTCCCCGCCACCGCCGCCGGACCGGTGTCCCGGCCATGCCGCTGAAGACCCCGGGCATGCCCGGGACTTCCCTTCTCGTGCGACGTGTGGTGCTGGAGGCCCCCAGGTTCCGAGGACGCGGCGGGAGCCAGTCCCGGGGTCCCTCGTCACCGCCGCCGGAGCCCGGGCCCGACGCGAGCGTTCAGCCGCAGCCGGTCTCCGGGCCTCCCGCCGCCGGGGCACCGGAGGAGTGACGGCGGCGCCTCCACCCCTACGCGTGCCCCGGGTACGGCCCGGACTCCCGTCGGGCCTGTGGTGCTGGAGGCTCCCGGGTCCCCTGGGACGCAGCCGGAGTCTGGGCCGGGCGGTCTGCTGTCGGTGGGTTCGAGGTGGGTGTCCAGTTGGAGCCGGTTTCCGGGCCTCCGCCGTCGACGCCGGACCGTGCCGTCGGGGACTCCGGCGGCTCCGGATACGCCCGGGACTCCCCGCCCGTGGGTCCTGGCGCCGCAGGCCCCGGGGGCGGTGTGCTGTCGGTGGGGTTCGAGGCGGGTGTTCAGCCGGGGCCGGTTTCCGGGCCTCCGCCGTCGATGCCGGATCGTGGCGCCGGGGACTCCGGCGGCTCCAAACACGTCCGGGACTCCCCTCCCGTGGGTCCAGTGGTGCTGGAGGCTCCTGGGTCCCCGGGGATGCAGCCGGAGCCTGGGCCGGGTGGCGTGCTGGCGGTGGGGCCCCCGCCGGGGGGTTGGAGGTTCGGGACTTTCGTCGGGCCTGTGCAGCCGGAGTCCGTTCCCGAGCCGCCCGCCGCCGACGGCGGGTCCGGTGTTCCCGACGGGGCGGCGGTGCCTTCTCCCGTGGGCGGTCAGGGAGCGGCCAGGAAGGCGTCCAGCGCGGTGAGGACAGCCTCCGGCTCCTCCCGGATCGGCAGGTGCCCCGCGCCGGGGACGAGGACGAACCGGCCGTCCGGGAAGGCGGCGGCGTAGGCGGCCCCGAAGTCCGGGGTCACCACCTTGTCCTCGGCGCCCCAGAGCACCAGGACGGGGTACGTGACGGCGGCGAGGGCGGGCAGCAGTTCCGGGTCGTGCATGCCCCGGCCCGTGTAGGCGTCGAGGGCGGAAAGCCGTCCGGCGGGCGGCGTGACGGCCTGGCCGGGTATGTCGGGACCGATGGCGTCGATCAGCACGAGCCGGGAGATCCGCCCGTCGCGGTCGCCGACGGCCATCCGGGCGGCGGCCCAGCCGCCGAAGGACGTCCCGACGACCGTCACGCCGAGCAGGTCGAGACCGGCGAGCAGGTCGAGGTGGACGGCGGCGAGGGCCGTCACGGAGTCCAGGCCGCCGGGCCGCGGGGTCCCGTCCCAGCCGGGGTGGGTGGGTGCCAGGACGCGGTGGCGCGCGGCGAGGTGCTCGACGAGCGGGGTGACGCTGTCCGGCCCCGGGCCGCCGTGGAGGACGAGCACCGGGCTGCCCGTTCCCGCGTCGCGCACAGGGAGGGCGAGGCCCGGCCGGGGCCGGAACGTGTGCTGCCGGTTGGGGGTCACGGTCTCCTCCTCGCGGTGTCAGGCGGCCGCCGGGCCCTGGGAGAAGAAGGCGACGAGGTCTTCCAGGCCGTGGTCACCGAACATGCTCTCCAGGCTCGCGGCGGACTCGGCGGCCGAGGCCTCGGCGCGGCGGAACATCCCCGCCTCGTACGCGGCCAGCCCCGCCTCGGCGTCCCCGGGGTGCGCGGCGACGGCCCGGGCGAACTCGGCGCCGTCGTGCATCGCCAGGTTGGCGCCCTCCCCGGCGAACGGGGACATCAGGTGCGCGGCGTCGCCGAGCAGCGTCACGCCGGGCGTCCGCTCCCAGCGGTGGCCGACGGGCAGGGCGTGGATGCGGCGCAGCGTGGGGGTGCCGTCGGCGTCGGCGACGAGGGCGCGCAGGGACTCGTCCCAGTTCGCGAAGTGGGCGAGGACGGCGGCCTTGAGGGCCGCGGGGTCCTTCGTGTCGACCGTGTCGGCCCAGTCCTCGTCGGCCCTGAGCGCGGTGTAGACGTGCAGGCTGCCGTCGGTCTCGCGGTGGGCGAGCATGGCGCGCCGGTCGCCGAGGCACATGAAGGAGCCGCCGCCGATGACCGCCGCGCTGCGCGGGTGCCGGGTGTCGGCGTCGTACAGGTCGGTCTCGACGAAGGTGATGCCCGTGTACGCGGGCCTGGCGTCGGAGACCAGCGGCCGGACGCGCGACCACGCGCCGTCGCCGCCGACGAGGAGGTCGGTGGTGATCGCGGAGCCGTCGGCGAACGTCACCTCGTGGCGGCCGTCGCCCAGCGGCCGGACGCCGGTCATCTTGCTGCCCCAGCGGATGGTGCCCTCGGGCAGGGAGCGCAGGAGGAGGTCGCGCAGGTCGCCGCGGTCCACCTCGGGGCGGCCGCCGGTGCCGTCGTCCTCCTCGGAGATGTGGACGGTGCCGTCGGGGCCGAGGATGCGCAGGGACTCGCCGCCGGGGTGCACGAGCGCGCGGAAGTCGTCGTGGAGGCCCGCCGCGCGGAGGGCGAGCTGGCCGCTGTCGTCGTGGATGTCGAGCATGCCGCCCTGGGTGCGGGCCTCGGGGGACGCGTCGAGTTCGAAGATCGTCGCCTCGATGCCGGCGACGTGCAGGACGCGGGCGGCGACGAGGCCGCTGAGGCCGCCGCCGATGATCGCGATGGGGTGGTGGGGGGTGGTCATCGGTTCCTCCTGGGGTGTTGGTCTGCCGCGTGGCGCGGGGTTCCGCGAGGACACCCCCACTGTAACGAACGCGTTCGGCACGAACAAGTTCGTCGCAGGTCGGCGGGTTGTCCGGCGTGTCCAGGAGGGGCCCTGCGTCAGGCCGTGGGGCCGGGGACGGGGGTGTGGGTGATGCCGTTCACCAGGACGTCGAAGCCCCACCGCAGCCGCTCCTCGGCGGAGCCGGAGACCAGCGCGGGCATGTGGGCCCTGATCGCGGGGTGCGTGGCCTCGTCGACGGTGTCGAGCGCCCGTACGGTGGCGTCCCACTCGTCCCGCGCGGCCGGGTCCTGCTCCTGCGCGGACTGCTCGGCGGCCGTCGCCGTCGCGTCCTGGAGCAGCTTGTCCACGCCCCAGGCGGCCTGCTCCGCGGGGGCGCCGCTGAGCGCGAGCAGCGCCAGGACGCGTTCGACGAGCCGCAGGTAGTTCCCGCCGCTCGGCCGCGCCACCAGTGCGGAGCGCGCCAGCTGCGGGTGCGCGAACAGCACGCGGGAGTACGAGGTCAGCACGGCGAGCAGCTGGTCCCGCCAGCCGGCGCCCGCGCCGTCGCCGGACAGGTCCACGTCGCCGAGCAGCGCGTCGAGGACGGCCGCGTGCAGCTCGGCGGTGTTCGCGACGTACACGTACAGCGAGGCCGGGCCGGTGTCCAGCTCCTGCGCCAGGCGGCGCATGGTCACCTTCTCCAGGCCCTCGGCGCGCATGACGCGCACGGCGGTCTCCACGATGCCCCGGCGCGTCAGCGCGGGCTTGGCGGGCCGCTCGCGGCGGCTTATCGGTTCTCTCCTGGTGGCCACACGGCGATCGTAACGAACGTGTTCGTGCGGGCGGACGCGGGCGGGGAACGGCCGTACGGGGTTCGCGCGGCGGCGGCGCGGGGCAACGGCACCGTGCGGGCCCGGCCCGCCCGGCGCCTCGTAGGATCGGGCGCCCGACGACCGTCCACCCAGGGGGGACCATGGACACCGCCGACATCACCGAGGTCTGGGACCGCGTCACGGGCACGCAGCCCGCGCCCGACATGTGGCTCATAGTCCTGACGGCGGCCGTCGCCTTCGCGGCCGTCGCGCCGCTCGGCGTCTGGCGCTGGACGCGCAACACGATCACCATCGCCCACGAGGGCGGCCACGGCCTCGTGGCCCTGCTCACCGGCCGCAAGCTCGACGGCATCAGGCTCCACTCGGACACCTCGGGCCTCACCGTCTCGCGCGGACGCCCCACCGGCCCCGGCATGATCCTCACCGCCGCCGCCGGGTACACCGCCCCCTCCCTCCTCGGCCTCGGCGGCGCCGTCCTCCTGTCCGCCGGGCGCACGACCGCGCTCCTGTGGGGCGCGACGGCGCTCCTGCTGGCGCTCCTGGTGATGGTGCGCAACGCTTACGGAGCGCTCACGGTCGTCGTCACCGCCGCCGTCTTCCTCTCCGTCTCCTGGCTGACCGAGCCGGACGTCCAGGCCGCGTTCGCCTACGTCGTCGTGTGGCTGCTGCTCATGGGCGGGGTGCGGCCCGTGTTCGAACTCCAGGTCAAGCGGCGCAGGGGTGCCGCGCGGGACTCGGACGCGGACCAGCTGTCGCGGCTCACGCACGTACCCGCGTTCGCCTGGTTGCTGTTCTTCCACGCCGTCGCGCTGGTGTCACTCTTCGGAGGCGGGACGCGGCTGCTGATGCTCTGAGCCGGGCGGGACAAGGGGATCGCGGCGCGTCGCGCACTAGAGTGAGGGGCATGACCGACCAGCACAGCGAAACCCTCGCGCTCTGGCCCGCGCCGTCCGCCGCGGGCACGATCGATGCGACCGTCACCGTGCCGGGATCGAAGTCGGTCACCAACCGCGCGCTCGTCCTCGCCGCCCTGGCCGCCGACTCCTCCTGGCTGCGCCGCCCGCTGCGCTCCCGCGACACCCTGCTGATGGCCGACGCGCTGCGCTCCCTCGGCATCGGCATCGAGGAGACCCTGTCCTCCAGCTCCGCCGTCTCCGGCCTGCCCAGCGGGCGCGGCGAGTCGTGGCGGGTCATCCCGGCCGCGCCGCAGGCGCCCGCCGCCGTGGACGTCGGCAACGCGGGCACGGTCATGCGCTTCCTGCCGCCGCTGGCCGCCCTCGCCGAGGGCCCGGTCCGCTTCGACGGCGACCCGCGCTCGCACGTGCGGCCGCTCCACTCGCTCATCGACGCGCTGCGCGCCCTCGGCGCCAGGATCGACGACGAGGGCCGCGGCGGCCTGCCGATGACGGTCCACGGCGCCGGTTCGCTCGACGGCGGGTACGTGGAGGTGGACGCGTCGTCGTCGTCCCAGTTCATCAGCGCGCTGCTGCTGTCCGCGCCCCGCTTCAACCAGGGCGTCGAACTGCGCCACACCGGCCGCACCCTCCCGTCGCTGCCCCACATCCGCATGACGGTGGACATGCTGCGCGCCGCCGGTGTCCAGGTGGACTCGCCCGACTCCGGCGGCGAGCCGAACGTCTGGCGCGTCACCCCCGGCGCCCTCCTCGGCCGTGACCTCGTGATCGAGCCCGACCTGTCGAACGCGCAGCCGTTCCTCGCCGCCGCGCTGATCACCGGCGGCCGCGTCACCATCCCCGACTGGCCCGTGCGGACGACGCAGCCGGGCGACGCGCTGCGCGACATCCTCACCGCCATGGGCGGCTCCTGCACGCTCGACGAGCGCGGGCTGACGCTCACCGGCACCGGGCGCGTCCTCGGCATCGACGCCGACCTGAGCGAGGTCGGCGAGCTGACGCCGGGCATCGCGGCCGTCGCGGCGCTTGCCGAGGGCGAGTCGGTGCTGCGCGGCGTCTCCCACCTGCGGCTGCACGAGACGGACCGCCTGGCCGCGCTCACCAAGGAAATCAACTCCCTGGGCGGCGACGTCACCGAGACCGAGGACGGCCTGCGCATCCGCCCGCGCCCGCTGCACGGCGGTGTCTTCCACACGTACGAGGACCACCGCCTCGCCACCGCCGCCGCCGTCATCGGCCTGGCGGTGGAGGGCATCGAGGTGGAGGACATCGCGACCACGGGCAAGACCATGCCGGACTTCCCCGACATGTGGCGGGCCATGCTCGCCGGGGACGCGGCGTAGGGACCGGGCCGCCGCGATGCGCCGGTACGGCAAGAACCCCGACGAGGACGACATCCCCGTCCGCCCCGGGCGCCGGGGCAGCAGACCCCGCACGCAGCGCCGCCCCGCGCACGAGGACGCGCGGGAGGGCCTCGTCCTCACCGTGGACCGCGGCCGGGTGACGTGCCTGGTGGAGGACCGGACGGTCACCGCCATGAAGGCCCGCGAGCTGGGCCGCAAGAGCGTGGTCGTCGGCGACCGCGTGGCCGTCGTCGGCGACCTGTCGGGCCGCAAGGACACCCTGGCCCGGGTCGTCCGCGTCGAGGAGCGCACGTCCACGCTGCGGCGCACGGCGGACGACGACGACCCGTTCGAGCGCGTGGTGGTGGCCAACGCGGACCAGCTCGCCATCGTCACAGCGCTCGCCGACCCCGAGCCGCGGCCGCGCCTGATCGACCGCTGCCTCGTCGCGGCGTACGACGCCGGGCTCGAACCGCTGCTGATCCTCACCAAGGCCGACTTGGCGTCCCCGGCGCCGCTGCTCGACACGTACGCGCCGCTGGGCGTCCGTCATGTGGTGACCAGCGCCGAGGAGTTTGACGAGGGCGGGGACGCGACGGCGGCCGTCGCCGAGGTGCGGGAGCTGCTGACCGGCAGGACCACCGCGTTCGTCGGGCACAGCGGTGTCGGGAAGACGACGCTGGTGAACGCGCTGGTGCCCGAGCGGCAGCGCGCCACGGGCGTGGTGAACGCGGTGACGGGCCGGGGCCGCCACACGACGGTCTCCGCGCTCGCGCTGCCGCTGCCCGACATGCCGGGCTGGGTGATCGACACGCCGGGCGTGCGGTCGTTCGGCCTGCACCACATCGACCCCTCCCGGGTGATCCACGCGTTCCCCGACCTGGAGCCGGGGACCGCCGAGTGCCCGCGGGCGTGCAGCCACGACGAGCCCGACTGCGCGCTGGACGCGTGGGTGGCGGCGGGGCACGCGGACCCGGCGCGGCTCTTCTCGCTGCGGCGGCTGCTGGCCACGCGCGAGCGACACGAGGGTGACTGACCGGATCATCATTCGTATGCCCGGCGGGTGGTGTCCGACTGGGCATGGCTAGCCGGAATACTGGGGGCATGCCCGATTACCACGATGATCTGCGCCTTGCCCATGTCCTGGCCGACGCCGCGGACGCCACCACCATGGACCGGTTCAAGGCGCTCGACCTCAAGGTCGAGACCAAGCCGGACATGACGCCGGTCACCGAGGCCGACCGGGCCGCCGAGGAACTGCTCCGCTCCTCCCTCCAGCGGGCCAGGCCCAGGGACGCGGTGCTGGGCGAGGAGTACGGCAGCGCGGGGGGCGGGCCGCGCCGCTGGGTGATCGACCCCATCGACGGGACCAAGAACTACGTGCGGGGCGTCCCCGTCTGGGCCACGCTGATCTCGCTGGTGGAGCGCGGCGAGGGCGGTGACCGGCCCGTCGTCGGCGTCGTCTCCGCGCCCGCGCTCGGCCGCCGCTGGTGGGCCCAGCTCGGCGGGGGCGCGTACACCGGGCGCAGCCTGTCGTCCGCGACCCGCCTCCACGTCTCGCGGGTGGCGCGCCTGCAGGACGCCTCGTTCTCCTACTCGTCGCTGTCCGGCTGGCAGGAGCGCAACCGCCTCGGCGCGTTCCTCGACCTGACGCGCGCCTGCTGGCGCACGCGGGCGTACGGCGACTTCTGGTCGTACATGATGGTCGCCGAGGGCTCGGTGGACATCTGCGCCGAGCCCGAGCTGTCCCTGTGGGACATGGCGGCGCCCGCGATCGTCGTGCAGGAGGCGGGCGGGCGCTTCACCGGGCTCGACGGCGTGGACGGCCCGTTCGGCGCGGACGCCGCGGCCTCCAACGGGCTGCTGCACGACGAGCTGCTGCGCGGCCTCGGCGGCTGACCCGCCCGTACGACATGCACCGGGGCGGCCGGTGGGATGCACCGGCCGCCCCGGGGGGTTACGGCAAACGGTCCGCCGGAGCGGAGTTCGCTCAGGCGCGGAGGGCCTGGACCGCGGCCTGGAGCCGCTTGCCGTAGTCCTCGTCCGCCTTGCGGAAGTTCTCGATGGCCCGCTCGGCGATGTCCTCACGGGAGACACCGGCGATGCTGCCCGCCAGGTTCTCGATCAGACGGTCCTTCTCCTCGTCCGTCATCAGGCGGTAGAGGTTCCCGGCCTGGACGAAGTCGTTGTCCTCGGCGTGCAGCGGCGTCACGTGGTCGCCGGTGAGGCCCTGGACGGGGACGGGCTCCCACAGCGGGCGGTCGGTCTGCGCCGGGCCGCCGAAGCTGTTGGGCTCGTAGTTCTTCGCGCCGCCGTGGCGGCCGTCGTACGCCGCGCCGTCACGGCCGTGGCTGTTGGCCTCGGTGGCGTGCGGGCGGTTGACGGGCAGCTGGTCGGCGTTGATGCCGACGCGGTAGCGGTGCGCGTCGCCGTACGCGAACAGGCGGCCCTGCAGCATCTTGTCCGGCGAGGGGCCGATGCCCGGCACGAAGTGGTGCGGGGAGAAGATCGACTGCTCGACCTCGGCGAAGACGTTCTGCGGGTTGCGGTTCAGCTCCAGCTTGCCGATCTCGACCAGCGGGTAGTCCGCGTGCGGCCACACCTTGGTGAGGTCGAACGGGTTGAAGCGGTACGTCGCGGCCTCGGCGGCCGGCATGATCTGCACCGACACCGTCCAGGTCGGGTACTCGCCGCGCTCGATGGACTCGCGCAGGTCGCGCTGGTGGCTGTCCGGGTCGGCGCCGGCCAGGACGGCGGCGTCCGCGGCGGTCAGGGTCTCGATGCCCTGGTCCGTCTTGAAGTGGTACTTGACCCAGAACGCCTCGCCCGCCTCGTTCGACCACTGGAACGTGTGCGAGCCGAAGCCGTCCATGTGGCGGTAGGAGGCCGGGATGCCGCGGTCGCCGAACAGCCAGGTCACCTGGTGGGTGGACTCGGGCGACAGACCCCAGAAGTCCCAGACGTTGTCCGCCTCCTGCGAGCCGGTGTACGGGTCGCGCTTCTGGGTGTGGATGAAGTCGGGGAACTTGATGGCGTCCCGGATGAAGAAGACCGGGGTGTTGTTCCCGACGAGGTCGTAGTTGCCTTCCTCGGTGTAGAACTTCAGCGAGAAGCCGCGCGGGTCGCGCACCGCGTCCGCCGCGCCGAGGTTGCCCGCGACGGTGGAGAAGCGCAGGAAGACCTCGGTCTGCTTGCCGATCTCGGACAGGAACTTCGCCCGGGTGTACGGGGTCGCGTCGGCGGTGACGGTGAAGGTGCCGTACGCGCCGGCGCCGCGGGCGTGCACCACGCGCTCCGGGATCCGCTCACGGTTGAAGTGGGCCAGCTTCTCGATGAGCAGCTGGTCCTGGATCAGGACGGGACCGCCGGGGCCCGCGCTCTGGCTCTGCTGGTTGTCCGCGACGGGGGCGCCCGTCTCGGTGGTGAGCGGTCCCGCTGCGATCTGGTCGGTCATTTACCTGTCACGCCCTTCAGCTCTCAGGTCTCGTGCGGCGCGGGCCCTTGGCCTTCGCGTTCATCCGATCCTATATTGGACATAGTCTAAGTCAAGACGACTCCTGAAAGCGTACCGAGTCGTTGGCCGGACCGGGACCCACAGTTAGGGTGGACGACATGAGTGACCTGCTGGAGCGCCTGCGCGGACGCGGCTGGCGGCTGACCGCCCAGCGGCGGGTCATCGCCGAAGTGCTGGACGGCGAACACGTGCACTACACGGCGGACGAGGTGCACGCGCGCGCCGTCGAGCGCCTGCCGGAGATCTCGCGCGCCTCCGTCTACAACACCCTGGGCGAACTGGTCGCGCTGGGCGAGGTGATGGAGGTCACCACCGAGGGCGGCCGCGCCAAGCGGTACGACCCGAACGCCCACCGCCCGCACCAGCACCTCGTCTGCTCGGGCTGCGGCACGATGCGGGACGTCCACCTCGTCTCCGACCCGATGGGCGCGCTGCCCGAGGCGGAACGGTTCGGCTTCACCGTCTCCGACGTCACGGTGACCTACTACGGGCGCTGTCCCGAGTGCGGAGCCCGCGCCTGACCGCCGATTTGCACGCCGGACGCGGCCAGGGCTAAGGTGGAGACACAACGACGCGGGGTGGAGCAGCTCGGTAGCTCGCTGGGCTCATAACCCAGAGGTCGCAGGTTCAAATCCTGTCCCCGCTACGGAAAGACGAAGGCCCCGGTCCCCTGGACCGGGGCCTTCGCGCTGCTCCGGCGCCGGCCGGGCAGAATCGGCGCATGGACCCTACTCTCCAGTACCTGATCGACCTGCTGGACCTCGAACGCATCGAGCAGGACATCTTCCGGGGCGCGAGCCACGCGTCCGTGATCCCCCGGGTCTTCGGCGGCCAGGTCGCCGCGCAGGCGCTCGTGGCGGCCTGCCGGACCGTTCCCGAGGAGCGGCTGCCGCACTCGCTGCACTCGTACTTCCTGCGCCCCGGGGACCCCGGCGCGCCGATCGTCTACACCGTGGACCGGATCAGGGACGGCCGGTCGTTCACGACGCGGCGGGTGGCGGCCGTGCAGCACGGGCAGGCGATCTTCCACCTGTCGGCCTCGTTCCAGGAGCCGGAGGAGGGGCTCGACCACCAGGTGGCCATGCCGGACGCGCCCGACCCGGAGACGCTGCCGCCCGCCGAGGAGCTGCTGCCGCGCTACGCGGACCGCTTCTGGGACCCGGGCGTGGTGGAGCTGCTGCTGGAGGCGCGGCGGGCCATCGACCTGCGGTACGTGGCGGACCCGCCGTTCGCCACGCCGGGCCAGGCGCGGGAGCCGCGTTCCCAGGTGTGGTTCCGGATCGACGGGAAGCTCGCCGGGGAGCACGACACGCCGGTGACGCACGTGGTGCTGGGGACGTATGTCTCGGACATGAACCTGCTGGACTCCGTGCTGCTCGCGCACGGGCGGGGCGGCTGGATGACGGGCGACATCGTGGGCGCCAGCCTGGACCACGCGATGTGGTTCCACCGGCCGTTCCGGGCGGACGAGTGGCTGCTGTACGACACGGACTCGCCGACGTCGCAGGGCGGGCGTGGGCTGGCGCAGGGGCGGATCTTCACGCGGGACGGGCGGCTGGCGGTGTCGGTGGTGCAGGAGGGGCTGATGCGGGTGCCGAGGACCCTGGGGTAGCGGGGCCGAGGGGCCCCCGGCGTACCCAGGTGGTCCACAGCGGGCGGTAGCCGTGGCGGTGCCAGAACGGCCCTGAGACGGGGCTCAGCGCCGCGTAGTGCAGCAGCGTCGCGGGGCAGCCCGCCTCGTCCAGCGCCGCGTGGGCCGTGCGGACCAGTGCCGAGCCGATGCCGTCGCCGCGGTGGGGGGCCGCGACGAGGAGCGAGCTGATGTAGCCGGTGCGCCCGGCGCGCGCCCCCCGCGGGTCCTCGGCGGCGAGCAGCCCGACCACGCGCCGTTGCCGTTCCGCCACCCAGACGAGTGAGCGGGCGAGGCGCAGCCGGATGTTGGCGGCCGTCGAGGGCCGGATGACGCAGGAGCCGAACTGGGCGTCCCAGCGCATGCCGTCCAGCCACAGTCCGGCGGCCTCCGCCGCCCACGCGGGGTCGAAGGGGCGGATCATCGTGCGCGGCCCGGTGCGGGGCGCGGGCAGGGGGCGGCGTGCCGGGCGTACGGCGGCGATGCGCTTGGGCACCATGCCGTGGGCGAGCAGCAGCGGGGTGAGGGCGGCGTCACGGCTGGGCCAGGTGAAGACGGCCTCGCTGTCGTGGCCCAGCGGCGGCAGCGCGTGGTGCCAGGCGGCGAGGAGCGCGCCGAGGGCGGCCGTACGGGCGGGCTCGGGGAGGCGCGGGTCGGGGCAGGCGTGCAGCTGGTACTGCTCGGCGGCGTGCCAGCTCGCGTCGAACGACTCGGGTGCGGGGCGGTGGCGGCGCAGCAGGCCCTCGGCACCGGGGACGCGCAGGGTGATGTCGCCGGGGGCGGGCGCGGGCAGCGGCCGGTGGCGGGGGAGCAGCGGGTCCAGGGCGCCGGCCCGCCGGTGCCTCACCCCAGCCCGGCCGCGTCGAGGAGGTAGGCGGTCATGGGCTCGTAGAAGCGGGGGTTCTCGACGTGGTCGTCGAGGGGCACGCAGACGGACAGGGTGCCCTCCGCCTCGCCGAGGAACAGTGCGGGGTCGTTGCAGTCGGCGTAGCCGATGGTGTCGATGCCGTACTGCGCGGCGCAGCCCGCCCAGCCGTGGTCGGCGACGACCAGCTCCGGCGGGGCCTCGCCCGCCCGTTCCAGCGCGTCGAGGATCTCGGCCATGGGGCGCGGCGAGTGGGTGTGCCACAGGGACGCGCCGCGTTCGTACATCGCGACGCCCGCGAGCTGGGCGACGACGCCCTCGTCCGCCGTCAGGCCGAGGGGGACGGCGACCATGTCGCAGCCCGCGGCGGCCAGGGCGGCGGCCGTGCGGGCGTGGACGTCGAGGAGGCCGCCGGGGTGGCCGGTGGCGACGAGGACGCGGCGGCGTCCGGCGGCGGCCTTGCGCAGGAGCGTGGCGGCGCGGTCGAGGCCGTCCACGGTGAGGTCGGCGTCGATGGTGTCCTGGCCGTGGCGGTGGCCGGGGTCCTCGTCCACGCCGCAGCGCTCGGCCATGACGGCGAGGACGTCCTGCTCGTCGGTCCAGCGGTCGCCGAGTTCGAGGCCGAGCCAGTAGTAGGGGTTGCCGTTCGCCAGTTCGCGGTAGTGCGCGAGGTTGTTCTCGCGCGGGGTCGCGACGTCCCCGGCGATCCGGGTGCGGATCAGGTGCTCGATCAGTTCCGGGCGGGTGGGGACGGGCGCGGTCGGCATACGGCCAGTATCGCCCGGAGGGGGTCATTCCCGTACGGGTGTCTCCGAGCTGTGATCTGGGCTGTGGTCCGCGCCGTGGTCGGTGTGCTCGCGCCGGGCGGCGCGGTGCGAGGCGATGACGCCGAACGCGGTGAGCGCCGTCGTCACCAGGCCCGTCACCAGGCCGGGGGCGCGGGTGAACGTTCCGGCGAGGACGAGCATCGCGGCGGCGGGGAAGCGTA
Source organism: Streptomyces sp. NPDC049879 (assembly GCF_044461265.1). NCBI lineage: Bacteria > Bacillati > Actinomycetota > Actinomycetes > Kitasatosporales > Streptomycetaceae > Streptomyces > Streptomyces sp. NPDC049879. Next base: position 280,916 of record NZ_JBITKT010000001.1, read on the forward strand.
CCGAGTCGAGGGTCCGCGCGTGGTGCGGGCGGAACTGGAGGGCCCACAGCGTCAGCAGGTAGACGGCGACGGGGACGGTGAGGGTGGCCGCCGCAGCGGTGGGGCCGAGGTGGCCGTGGTGGGTGACATGGTCGGCGTTCACGGCGAGGCCGGCGCCCACGGCGGTCGCCGACGCAAAGACCAGGTAGTGCCCGTAGCCCCAGACGAAACCGGCGCGGGGGGAGGTCAGGATGTGCTCGGCGGGGCGGGCGAAGTACAGCCACCACATGCAGAAGACGGTGAGCAGTCCGCCGCCCGCCAGCACGTACAGCCGCACGTTCGCTGTGTCCGCGTCCAGTGAGCTCTGCACAGCGCGGGACGCGGCGAACACCGACTCACCGAGGACGATCATGGTGAACGAGCCGTAGCGCTCGGCGATGTGCCCGGGGTGCCACGGAGTGCGGTGGGCGCGTTCACCGATCAGCGGTACGGACACGTCCAGCAGTGCCAGCACGGGGAAGAGCGGCATCTGCGCGCCGGGCGGGAGGAGCAGCCACAGCAGCCACAGTGTCTGGACGACGGCGAGTCCGGTGGCGAAGCGGTAGGACGAGCCGCGTCCCTCGGGGTCTCCGAGCGCGGCGCGCAGCCACAGGGAGATCAGCGCGACGCGGCCGACCGTGTAGCCCACCGTCACGAGCGCGTAGTCGCCCTCGTCGAACGCGCGGCGCACGCCCGAGGCCAGGATCAGGGCGCCGGTGATGGTGACCAGGGCGGCGACGCGGTAGGCGACGTCGTCCGTGTCGTAGGCGGACGCGAACCAGGTGAAGCCCATCCAGGCCCACCAGAGCGCGAAGAAGGCGGCGAGGTAGCCGGGGACGGCGTGGCCGATGCGGTCGTCGGTGAGGAAGTGGTGCAGGACGGAGGAGATCTGCGCGACGGCGACGACGAAGCAGAGGTCGAAGAAGAGTTCCAGGGGGGTGGCGGTGCGGTGCTCCTCGTCGCGGTCGCGGGCGGTCATCCGCCGGTGCCAGAGGTGGTGGTGCGTGCCCATCGTTCCGCCCGTTCCGCTGCCCGTCGTTTCCGCTGCCCGTCGTGCCGGTGGGGAATGCCCCGGTATGCACCGGTGTCGTCGTACGGGCATTGTGCACGGGCGGACGGCCGGCCGGTGGGTACCGGTCGGCCGTGCGTCACGCGGTCCCCCGCGCGGGGTCAGCCGTGGCGCCGGGACACGCGGCGCAGGGCGCGTTCCGCCGTGTCGCGGACCCGTTCGCCCCGGCGGCGGGCGATCCCGGCCGGGTGGACCTTGCGGACCAGCGCGTCCAGGTCGGCGCCGAGGCGGGCGCGGGTGTGCTTGATGTCGTTCTTCAGCTGGTCGGATGTCACCGAGTGGGATGACGGGCCCATTCCGCGTCCTCCTTCAGGCTTGCGACGGTCTTCGGCGCGGCGCCGAGGCCGCGCAGGCGCGACCGTCCGGCGACGGCGAGCACGAGCCCGATGACGGCCCAGGCGCCCGCCACGATCAGCGCCGCCCACACCTCGTCGAGCACGTGGGCCAGCGCGAACACACCGGCCAGCGATCCGAAGAGGACGGCCAGCAGACCGGCGAATCCCGCGACGCCGAACATCCCGGCGGAAGAGCCCGCCCGGACGGCCTCCTCGCGGATCTCCGTCTTCGCCAGCGCGGTCTCCTGGCGGAACAGCGTCTCCACGTCGGACGTCACATCGGACACCAGCTCGCCGACGGACGGGTCGCGCGTGGGCGTTGACCGCGACATTCCACACCTCCAGGGGTTCGGGTGTCGGTCCGGCAGTGCCCCGTGTCACACCGGCCGGGTCGCGCGACGGGTAACCAGCGGTTCCCCGTCCGAAACGGCGCACGCCGGATGCCGTGCGCCCCCCGTGCAGCGGCTTTCCCGCGCGGCGGCCGGACGGCGGCGGGGGAGCCGTTACGGTAAGCGACCATGAGAGTCCGAATTGTGGGGCGAAGTCCCGTTTCGCGCGGTCCCGTTTCGCGCAGTCCCGTTGCGCGAAGTCTGCTGGAGGTGCGGCGGCTGGCCGGGGCGGGTCTCGGCGCGCTGGGCCTGACGGCCGCCGCCCTCGTCGCGCCGCCCGCGGCGCTGGCGCAGCCGGTGGGCCCGCCGCTGGTCAGCGAGACCTTCACCGGCGCGACGGCCGACGGCAACTTCACCGGCTACGGCGCGGCCTGCCTGACCGGCGCCCCCGCCGGGGCCACCCCGCCCGCGGGCGGCCATCCGCTGGAGGGCTGCCCGGCCGACTCGGTGGGTCCCGTCCCGCCGACGGACGGCGCCCCGTACGGCTACCTGCGGCTGACCGACGCGTCGAACGACCAGACGGGCGCCGTGCTCTACGGCCAGGCGATCCCGGCGACGCAGGGCCTCGTGGCCACGTTCGAGCAGTGGCAGTACGGCAACACGACGGCGGGTCCCGCGGACGGCATCTCGTTCTTCCTCATCGACGGCTCGGCGTCCCTCACGGCGCCCGGCGCGTTCGGCGGCAGCCTCGGGTACGCGCAGAAGACCCCGGACGGCCAGCCGGACGGCCCGATCCAGCCGGGCGTCAACCGCGGCTACCTCGGCGTCGGACTCGACGTCTTCGGCAACTTCTTCGGCGACGCGGAGCAGCGCGGCAACGGCTGCGCGCAGCGCTCGCCGTCCGGCACCCAGACCCAGGCCCCGGCGCCGAACGTGATCACCCTGCGCGGCCCCGGCAACGGGACGCAGGGGTACTGCTTCATCACCGCCACGACCAGCAACTTCACCACCACGGGACCGTGGCCCTCCACGCTGCCCGGCCAGTTGCAGGGCCCGACCACCTCGCTCCCGGCGGACGTCACGCCGCAGCAGGCCGAGACGCTCCTCGAACCGTCGCGCCGCACGGTCACGGTCGAGGTCAGCCCCGCGCCCGACCCGGTCGTGACGGTCACGGTGGACTTCAACGACGGGGCGGGCCCGCAGCAGGTGCTGTCCGCGCCCGCGCCCGAGCCGGTGCCGGACACGTACAAGTTCGGCTTCGCGGCCTCCACAGGCGGCTTCACGGACGTCCACCTGATCAGGAACGTCACGGTCAGCTCGGCCGCCGCGCTGCCGCAGCTGAACCTGATCAAGCAGATCCCGGCCGACGCCGGGCTGCCCGACCCGGTGCCGGTCGGGACGCGCGTGCCGTACGAGTACGTCGTCACCAACAGCGGGAACACCGACATCGCGGATCTCGTGGTCACCGACGACCACGTCACGGATGTGGTGTGCCCGGACACGACACTGTCGCCCGGCGAAAGCGTGACCTGCACGGGCAGTTACGTGGTGACGGCGGCGGACGGCGACGCCGGTTCCGTCACCAACACGGCGACGGCCACCGGTACTTCGGACGGTGACACGGTCACCTCGCCGCCGGACGACGCGACCGTGGACGTCGCTCCGGCGCCGAGCCCGGCCATCCACCTGGACAAGGAGGAGACCTTCCCGGGGACGACGTACGAGGTCGGCCAGCGGATCGACTACACGTACACGGTCACCAACACGGGCAACACCGAGATCACCGGCATCACGGTGGACGACGACGTCGTCGAGGACGTGACGTGTGCCGAGACGACGCTGGCGCCGGGCGCGAGCACGACCTGCACCGGCAGCCACGTCGCCACACCGGAGGACGGCGACCGCGGCCAGGTGGTCAACATCGCGACGGCCAGCGGCACTTCGGACGGCGGCACGGTCACCTCGCCGCCGGACAGCGTGGCCGTGCCCGTCATCCCGCGTCAGACGCCCTCGCTCGGCATCGAGAAGTCGGTGCTGGACCCGCGTGTCTACCAGGTCGGCGACCAGGTGTTCTACGAGTACGTGGTCACCAACACCGGCAACACCGAGATCACCGGCGTCTACGTCCAGGACGACCGTGTCGGCCGTGTCACCTGCCCGCAGACGGTGCTGTCGCCGGGCGAGAGCACGACGTGCCAGGCCGTCTACGTGGTGGACGCCGGGGACGCCGAGGCCGGGTCGGTCACCAACACGGCGACGGCGAACGGGGACTTCAACGGCACGCCGGTCGTCTCGCCGCCGGACTCGGTGACGGTCGCCGTCGCCGCGCCCGCGCCCGGCCTGGTGATCGAGAAGGCGGCGGACGCGCCGGGCCCTTACGGCGTCGGCGACACGATCGACTACACGTACACCGTGACCAACAGCGGCAACACCGTGATCACCGATCTGACCGTCCAGGACGACCGCGTGACCGGTGTGACCTGCGCGGAGACGGAGCTGTTCCCCGGCCAGAGCACGACGTGCACCGGCAGCTACGTGGTCACGGAGGCGGACTCCGACACCGGGTCGGTCACCAACACGGCGACGGCAAACGGGGACTTCAACGGCACGCCGGTCGTCTCCCCGCCCGACACCGTCACCGTCCCCGTCAACCCGGTGGCGGAGCCGTCGCTCCACCTGGACAAGGCGCCGGACGCGCCGGGCCCTTACGACGTCGGCGACACGATCGACTACACCTACACGGTGACCAACACCGGCAACACCACGATCACCGGTGTGACGGTCGAGGACGATCTCGTGCCGGATGTGACATGCGCGGCGACAACGCTGGCGCCGGGCGAGAGCACGACGTGCACCGGCAGCTACGTGGTCACGGAGGCGGACGCCGACACCGGGCTCGTCACCAACACGGCGACGGCAAACGGGGACTCCGGCGGCACGCCGGTCGTCTCGCCGCCCGACACCGTCACCGTCCCGGTCAACCCGCCCGCCCTGCCGGGCCTGATGATCGACAAGTCCGCGGGCGACCCCGGTCCGTACGAGGTGGGTGACACGATCGAATACACCTACACGGTGACCAACACCGGCAACACCACGATCACCGGTGTGACGGTCGAGGACGATCTCGTGCCGGATGTGACATGCGCGGCGACAACGCTGGCGCCGGGCGAGAGCGCCACGTGCACCGGCAGCCACGTCGTGACGGCGGCGGACGGCGACGCCGGTTCCGTGGCCAACACGGCGACGGCGAACGGCGATTCGGACGGCACGCCGGTGGAGTCCCCGCCGGACACCGTGACCGTACCCGTCAACGAGCCGGCCCGCCCGGGCCTGCTCATCGAGAAGGCCGCCCTCGACCCAGGTCCCCACCGGGTCGGCGACACGATCGAGTACGAGTACCTCGTGGTCAACAGCGGCAACACGACGATCACCGGGCTCACCGTCGACGACGACCGTGTGACCGGCGTGACCTGCGCCGTGACCACGCTGGCGCCGGGCGAGTTCACCACCTGCACCGGCAGCTACGTCGTCACCCAGGAGGACGTGGACGCCGGGTTCGTCACCAACCACGCGGTGGCGGAGGGCGAATCGGACGGTACGCCGGTCGTCTCGCCGCCGGACTCCGTGACGGTCCCGACCGAACCGTCCGACGAGGGCGGCCTCCACCTGAAGAAGAAGGCGAAGCACGAGGGCCCGTACAAGTTCGGCGAGACGGTGCACTACCTCTACGTGGTCACCAACGAGACGGACCGGACGCTCGACGGCCTGACCGTCGAGGACGACCTGATCGCCGACGTCACCTGCCCGGACACCACGCTGGAGCCGGGCGAGAGCGTCACCTGCAAGGGCAGCTACAAGGTCGAGAAGGCCCCGGGCGTCTGCGGGCACCTCACGAACCACGCCGTCGCCACGGCGGACGGCGTGCGGTCCAACGAGGCCAGCGCGACCGTGAAGCTGAAGAAGTCCTGCGACAAGGAGCACAAGCCGCACGAGGCGGCGCTGTAACCCCGTCCCCCCACCACACCCGCGTCCCCCGGTGCGCCACCGCACCGGGGGACGCGGCACGTTTCCCTGCGCGGTGGGGGCATGTCCCCTAACGTCCTGACCGTGATCACCTCTTACGCCCCCGAGGCCGGGATCGCCCGTCTCCTCGACGGTGCCGCCGCCTGCCTCGGCCACGCCGTGCCGCCCGAGTGGGCGGACGCGTTCCGGGCCGTGCCCCGGCACCGGTTCCTGCCCGGCCGGGTGTGGCTGTCCGACCAGGCCGCCGGTTACGTGCCGTGCGACCGCGACCGCGATCCTGAACGCTGGTGGGCCGCCGCGTACGGCGACGCCAGCGTGGTCACCCTGGTCGCCGAGGAGGGCGACGGCTACCGGCGCCCCCTGTCCTCCGCCTCGGCCCCGGGCGCCGTGGTGCGCATGCTCGAACTGGCCGCTCCCGTCCCGGGGTTCCGCGTGCTGGAGATCGGCGCGGGGACCGGATTCCACGCCGGTCTGCTGGCGCACCGGCTCGGCGAGGACGCGGTGACGAGTGTCGATCTCGACGCCGGACTCGTGGAACGGGCGCGCCGCAATCTGGCGGGCGTCGGCCTGCGCCCCCGGGTCGAGTGCGCGGACGGCGCCGGGGGTTGGCCGGAGGGGGCGCCGTACGACGTGGTCGTGGCGACGTGTTCGGTACGGGCCGTCCCGCACGCCTGGGTGGCGCAGACGCGGCCCGGGGGGCGGATCGTCACGCCCTGGGACTCCGCCTGGGGTGCCTACGGGACGCTCGCCCTGACGGTTCGGACCGGCGGCGTTGCGGAGGGCCGTTTCCGCTCCTTCGGCGCCTACATGCCGCTGCGCGATCCGGCCGCGTCCGGCGGTGGTCTGGTGCGCGACACGTCCGGCATGGCCGGGGCCGATGACGGGGTGACGGCCCTGTCGCCCTGGGCGGTGGCGGGGGAGGACCTGGACGCGCAGTTCGCCTTGGGACTGCTCGCGCCGGGGGTGTGGCACGCGTGGGACGCCGAGCCTGGGGAGGCGGGCGTGGCGGTGCGGCTGGTGCTGGCGGACGAGGCCGGGGAGTCGTGGGCGTGCATCGACTACGACGGCGAGCGCCACGACAGTTTCCGCACGCGGCAGTCCGGCCCGCGCCGCCTAGCGGACGAGGTGATGGCGGCACACAACTGGTGGACGGCGCAGGGCCGCCCGGACGTCAGCCGCTTCGGCGCGACCGTCACCCCTGACGGCCACACACTGTGGCTCGACCACCCGGACCACCCGTGCCCACCCGTCAGCTGAACGTGCGCCGGTAGGTCTGCGGGCTGACGCCGGTGGTGCGCTTGAAGCGCTCGCGGAAAGCGGTGGGCGAGCCGAACCCGACCTGGTGGCCGATGCGTTCGACGGAGTGCCCGGTGGTCTCCAGCAGGTGCTGCGCCTGGCGGATGCGGGCCCGGTGGAGCCACTGCAACGGGGTGGTGCCGGTCACGTGGTGGAAGCGCCGGATCAGGGTGCGGGTGCTGGTCCCGCACTGCGCGGCGATGTCGCCCAGGGTGAGGTCGCGGGCGAGGTTCTCCCGCAGCCAGGCCAGCAGCGTCTCCAGCTCGGACCCCTGCGGGGCGACGGCGTGGTCGTGCACGATGAACTGTGCCTGGCCGCCCTCGCGTTCGAGCGGCATCACGGACAGGCGGGCGGCGTCGGCGGCGACGGCCGAGCCGTAGTCACGGCGGATCATGTGCAGGCACAGGTCCAGTCCGGCGGCGGCGCCCGCCGAGGTGAGGAACTGGCCGTTGTCCACATAGAGCACGTCCGCGTCGACGGTGAGGTCCGGGTGCAGGGCGGCCAGCAGGTCCGCCGCGCGCCAGTGGGTGGTGACGCGCAGCCCGTCGAGGAGGCCGGTGGCCGCGAGGGGGAACGTGCCCACGCACAGCGAGGCGATCCGTGTCCCGGACGCGGCGGCCGACCGGAGGGCGTCGCGTACGGCAGGGGGGAGCGGGGTGGTGGGGTCGGCGATGCCCGGCACGATGATCGTGTCCGCGTCCGCCAGGCCCTCCAGGTTCCACGGCGCGCGGAGGGTGAAGGCGCCCGCGTCGATCTCGTCGCGTTCCGCGCAGACCCGCAGCCGGTAGCCGGGCCGCCCGTCGGGCAGGCGGGTCCGGGTGAAGACCTCGATCGGCGTGGACAGGTCGAACGGGATCACCTGGTCCAGCGCGAGGACGGCGACGGTGTGCATGGCGGAAACCTCCCTGTCCGGGCCATGGCGAGCCCTGGGCCGATGGGGCCGTATGCCCATGTGACAGCGGTTTCGGTACGGGCGGAAGGGCGTGGCACTTTTCCGTTGAAGTATGTCACTGCTGCCACTGGGCGGTCGAGTGGTCGGCCTGTTGACTTGCCTCACGACCCAGCCGACCCGGTTCCGGAGGAACGCGCCATGCACGTCCAGATCGCCCTGTTCGACGGCTTCGACCCGCTCGACGCCGTCGCCCCCTACGAGGTGCTGTACGCGGGCGGCATGGCCACGGACGGCGCGGTGAGCGTGGAACTGGCCAGCGCGCAGGGACCCCGCGAGGTGGTCAGCGGCACCGGGGGGCTGGTGCTGCGCGCCACCGCCGCCCTCGACCCGGGGCGGGCGGACATGATCCTGGTACCCGGCGCCTCGGGCCGCGTCGGTGAGCCCGGGGAGGTCCCGGACGAGGAGGCGGCGGCGGGCGCGGGCGAGTGGCAGCGGGACGCGTTCGTCCCCGTGCTGCTCGGCCGGACGCTGACCACCGGGCTGCCCGCGCTCCTGCAGCAGGCGATGGACGATCCGGACGTGACCGTGGCCGCCGTCTGCGGCGGCTCGCTCGTCCTGGCCATGGCCGGTCTGCTGGAGGGGCGGCACGCCACCACGCACCACATGGGCCTCGACCTGCTGGACGCCACCGGGGCCCACGCGGTACGCGCCCGTGTCGTCGACGACGGCGACCTGATCACGGGGGCCGGCGTCACCTCCGGGCTCGACCTCGGCCTGTACCTGCTGGAACGCGCGGCCGGCCCGCGCGTCGCGCACGCCGTCGAGGAGCTGTTCGCCTACGAACGGCGCGGCACCGTCTGGCGCGCCGAGGGCACCGTCCCCGGCACCCTCTGAACGCCCCCACCGCGTCTGTGGCGCATCGGAAGAACGAAAGAACGAGAAAGAAGGAGCACCACCATGCCTGTCGAAGGCACCTGGGACCTGTCCATCTCCACCCCCATCGGCAAGATCAAGGCCGTGGTGGAACTGCGCGGGCAGGACGACGGCACCCTGACCGGCGTCGCGCACGGAACCGGCGAGGAGGTGCCTCTCCGCGACATCGCGCTCGACGGCGGGCGGCTCATCTGGAAGCAGGCCATCACCAAGCCGATGCGGCTCAACCTGGCCTTCGACGTGACCGTGGACGGCGACACCCTCAAGGGCACTTCGAAGGCCGGACGCCTCCCGTCCTCGAAGGTCACCGGCACACGCCGGACACCTGTGGAACCCCCCGCCCAGCCGATCCACACCACGCCGACGAGGGAGTGACGGCCGCAGTCTGGGCACCACCGACCTCCCATGAAAGGCGTGTTCGGCATGTCACCATGGGTGAGTTCGTAGGTGATCGGCAAGGAGGGCCCATGGGCGAGCGCCGCGATCTGGACTCCGCCATGGCGGCGGCCGGTTGCTGGCCTGAGCGTTCCCCGTGGATCAGGGAGGCCATGGCGGGCCTGCCCCGTCACCACTTCGCCGCCGAACGCCTCTGGCGCTGGGACGGGTACGCGTACCTGCCGGTGGACCGGGCCGCCGATCCCGAGGGGTGGGTGGCCGAGGTCTACGGGACACTCCACGATGCGGCGATCACCCAACTCGCCGACGGCTCCCCGTCGTCCAGCCTGTCCGCCCCGTCCATCGTGGCGGACATGCTCGACTCGCTGCGCGTGGAACCTGGACACCGGGTGCTCGAACTCGGCTCGGGGACGGGGTGGAACGCCGCGCTGCTCGCCCAACGGGCCGGTTCCGGGCAGGTGGTTTCGGTCGAGGTGGACAGCGGCCTCGCCGCCGCCGCGCGGGAACGGTTGGAGCGGGCGGGGGTCAAGGCCGCGATCGAGGTCGGTGACGGCGCGGCCGGCTGGCCCGCCGGGGCGCCGTTCGACCGGGTGATCGCGACGTACGCGGTGGAGGAAGTCCCGTGGGCGTGGGTGGAGCAGACGGTCCCCGGCGGGCGGATCGTCGTGCCCTGGGGGCAGTTGGGGAACGTGGCGCTGACCGTTGCCGCCGATGGCCGCTCGGCGTCCGGGCGGATTCAAGGGCTGGCCACGTTCATGCCCGACCGGGCCGCCACCGGCGCTCTGGCATGGCAGCAGATCCGTGGCGATGGGCCCGCCGAACGGAAACGCCCCCTGACGCGCGACCTCGCGCCCCTGCACGCCAATTGGCACCTGCGGTTCGCCCTGCGGGTGGCGCTGCCCACTGCGCGGGTGATTACCAAGAACGAGGGCGGTGTGGTGACGGCCTGGGTGCACGACGGCGCGTCGTCCTGGGCGACACTCGACGGCTCCGGGGCCATGACGTACGGCGGCGGCCCGCGTGATCTCGTGGCGGAGTTGGACCACGCCTGGACCCACTGGACCGAGGCGGGAACACCGGACTACAGCGACTTCGGCCTGACCGTGGAACGGGACGCTGGCCAGACCGTCTGGTGCAGGAACCCATCGGCGGGCCCCTACTGGCCCACCACGTAGCCGGGCCCCCAACAACGTCGGTTGTTGGGGACCCGTTGGCCTACTTGAGGCGCTGGAGGAAGCTGGCCCAGGCGGGGGTGGTGAAGGTGAGGACGTGGCCTGCGCGGTCCTTGGTGTCCCGCACGGGGTGGATGCCTGGGATGTTGCGCGCTACCTCGACGCAGCTTCCGCCCGTCGTGTTGGTGTAGCTGGAGGTATGCCACTCGGCGGTACGGGTGTCGAAATCGGTTCCCATTTACCGGTCCTCCTATAGCGGTTGTCCTACTTCAGGTGCTTCAGGAAGGTTGCCCAGGTGGCGGTGGAGAACGTGAGGACGTGGCCCGTGCGGTCCTTGGTGTCCCGCACGGGGTGCATGCCTGAGATGTCGCGTGCTACCTCGACACAGTCGCCGCCCGTCCCATTGGAGTAGGTGGAGGTGTGCCACTTGGCGGTGCTCAGGTCGAGGTCCTTGCTCACGAGTTTCTGAGGTCCTTCACGGTGGATTCAATGAGTTGCAGAGACGCCTTCGGCGACAAGGCGACAGCCTTGACGTAATCGTAGGACTTCTGAAACCCGTCCACCAATGTTGGGACGTCGAGCAACTGACCCGTGTGATCGGTCTCCATGTAGGCGACAGGAGGAGCGTCGCTGAAGGTCATGAGCTTGAGATTCTGGTTCATAAGGGGAAAGAACCCCTCCGAGAGCGGCACGACCTGAAGTTCCACACGATGATGCGAGCGCGCAGTCTCCAGAAGGTGATCTAGCTGCCCGATCATCACGTCGGCGTCCGATGCAGGGATGCGCAGCGCTGTTTCATGCAGCACGGCCCACAGCAACGGCGGTGTTGAACGCTGGAGAATCTTCTGTCGCCCGAGACGGCCCGAGACGAACTTGTCGATCTGTGCCGCCGGAGCGAAGGGCAGCGTCGCGCGCATCAACGCTCGTGCGTACTGCTCTGTCTGCAACAGGCCAGGCACGAGCATGGGTGCGAACTGGCTGATGGTGTCGGCCTGTTCTTCCAGCTCGGCCACCTTCGCGAAGTACTCCGGGTGCGGCTCGGCCTCGTTGGCGAGCTTGCAGAGGCGTTGTAGGTGCTCGCCAGTGCCGAAGATTTCGTCGAACATCTGCGAGATGTCCAACTGCGGGCGGCGCACGGCGGTCTCGAACTGGCCGATGTAGGCGCCGGAGACGAAGACTTGGGCGCCCAGGTCGTCCTGCGACAGCTTCGCCCCCTCGCGGAGGCGGCGGAGTTCGGCGCCGTAGAAGGCGCGGGGGGAGAGGTACGGGTTGAGTTCCTTGGGACGGGTCATCGCCAACGCTCCTGGCTACACGGTCCTTTGCTGGGTCGAAACCCCTGGCGGAGTCTAACTCCGCACCGTCACGCTGTCAGTGCGGATCGTGATTTCGCAAGAGTGAAAGCCCGTTCGAGACGAAAGAGGTCGAAACCCCCCATGTACTACGGAACGAGGCGGTCCACCAAGGCGTCCACCGAGGCGTTCGCCGCCGCCACGAGCGCGGTGGACGACCTCCAGGACGCGCTCGCCCGCGTCGAGATCGTGCTGCCCTCGCTCGGCGTGGACCTCGTCACGGCGACCTCGCCGCTGCACGCGCGGCCGTTGATCGAGCTGGGGCGGTGCACCATCGAGACGGCCCAGGCGCTCGCCGCCGTCCTCCGGGGCGCCGCCCCCGTCGCCGTCGCGGCCGACCAGGGGTGACGCCCCGCCCCGGGGGCAGGGGACTACCGGCCCCCGGGGTGCGACGGATGCAGGCGGCGGAAGACAGTCAGCCACTGCTCAGGGGAGACGTGCCCCACGGGCGCGGTGTACGGAACGCCCGCCGCGTCCAGCGCGGCCCGTACGTGGTGGGCACGATGCGCGCGGCAGAGCGACGCGTGCAGTGAGCCGCCCACACCGGTGAAGCCCTGTGCGACGAGCGCACGGTACGCGGGCATGGTGCGGGCGGGCAGTAGAGGGGCCGTTCTGCGGTCCAGGTGCAGCAGGGCGGAATCGGTCCGGGGAACCGGGCTGAACAGCTCGCGGCGCAGCCTGGGGCCGAGGCCCCACGTGAACTCGGGCCAGGACTGCACGGTCAGCAGCGGCCACGTACCGAAGCCGCCGGTGCGCTTGCGCGCGAACTCCAGCTGGGTCACCAGCGTGGCGGAGGTGAGCTGCCGGGCGGACAGGCACCAGCGCACGATGTCGGTGGTGCGGGAGTAGGGGATGTTGCCCACCACGGTGAAGGGGGCAGTGGGAGCGGTCGCGTGCAGGAAGTCGCCGGGGACCACGCGCACGTTCGGCAGGCCGTGGAGGCGGCCCGGCAGGCGCGCGGCCAGCTCGCGGTCGATCTCGTACGCGATGACCTGCCGTGTGTGGCGGGCCAGGACGCGCGTCAGGGTGCCCTCGCCCGCGCCAGGCTCCACCACGAGATCGCTCGGTCGTACGCCCGACGCGTGCACGACGGTGCGCAGCGTGGCGGCATGGCGGAGGAAGTTCTGCGAGAGGGTTTTGCGTCGGGAGGGTCGGTGATGTGCCACAGGCGTTGTCCTCGTGAGGAGGACAGGCCGCGCACGGCGGAACGCTGGGGGTAGGGCGGTGCCGCGGCCTGTCCGGTCGTGAAAGGGGACACGGACAGCCCTGGGGCACGGGGAACGGGCGGGCTAGCTGCCGGGCAGGACCTCGTGGACCAGGGCCGGGCGCCGGGCGCGGGGGCGTTCGATGAGGCAGGGGCTCACCGCGGCGGTCCGCGCACAGGCGCGGGTGCCGCGGGTCACCGACGTTCCGAAAGCCGACATGCGCCGCAGGGTACGGAGGCCCGCCGAGGGGCGGCAACCGGTTTTCCTGTGGTGGCGGAGCACGCGGCAAAGTGTTGCGGTGGGATGAAATCACCAGGCCGGGGCGTTGGCTCCGAGGTGGGCCATACGACGGGAAGGGCGACCGTGGGACAGAACGGCGGGTGGGTGAGGCGGCTGACCGCCGTCTGCTGGCGCTACCGGCGCACGATGCTGCTGGCGATCGGCTCGTCCCTGCTGGGCATGGCCGTCATGGCGCTGATGCCCCTGATCACCAAGACGATCATCGACGACGTGGTGGTCGGCGGCGACGGCGGCCTGGGGGTGTGGATCGGGCTGATGATCGCGGGCGCGGTCGTCGTCTACGCGCTCACGTTCATCCGCCGCTTCTACGGCGGCAGGCTCGGCATCGACGTGCAGCACGACCTGCGGACCGAGATGTTCCGCACCATCACGCGGCTCGACGGGCGGCGGCAGGACCAGCTCAGCACCGGGCAGGTCGTCGGCCGCGCCACCAGCGACCTCCAGCTGATCCAGGGCCTGCTGTTCATGATGCCGATGACCATCGGCAACATCGCGCTCTTCGCCGTCTCCCTCACCGTCATGGTCACGCTCTCGCCGCTGCTGACGCTCGTGGCGCTGGCCGTGATCCCCGCGCTGTGGTTCATCACCTCGCGCAGCCGCACCCGCCTCTTCCCCGCCACCTGGGACGCCCAGGCGAAGGCCGGGGAGGTCGCCGGGGTCGTGGACGGCGCGATGAGCGGGGTCCGCGTCGTCAAGGGCTTCGGGCAGGAGGAGCAGGAGACGGGGAAGCTGCGGGCGGTCAGCGCGTCGCTCTTCGGGGCGCGGCTGCGGACCGTGCGGCTCAGCGCGCGGTACACGCCCGCGCTCCAGGCCGTCCCGGCGCTCGGGCAGGTCGCCATGCTGGCGCTGGGCGGCTGGATGGCGACGCGTGGGCAGATCACGCTGGGCACGTTCGTCGCGTTCTCGACCTACCTGGCGCAGCTCGTCGGTCCCGTGCGGATGATGACTGTGATCGTCACCATGGGGCAGCAGGCGCGGGCCGGTGTGGAGCGCGTCTTCGAGCTGATCGACACCGAGCCCGAGATCAAGGAGGCGCCGGACGCACGCGCCCTGCCCGCCGACGCCCCGGCCACCGTCGAGTTCGACCACGTCAGCTTCGGGTACGGCGACAGTGGGCGGCGCGTCCTGGACGACCTGTCGCTGCGCATCGAGCCCGGGGAGACCCTCGCCGTGGTCGGCCGCTCCGGCAGCGGCAAGTCCACGGTCTCGCTGCTGCTGCCGCGTTTCTACGACCCCGACAGCGGGACGATCCGCGTGGGCGGCGAGGACATCCGACAGCTCACGTACGACTCGCTGCGCACGGCCATAGGGCTCGTGCCCGAGGACAGCTTCCTCTTCTCCGACACGCTGCGCGCCAACCTCGCGTACGGGCACCCCGAGGCCACCGACGCGCAGGTACGGGCCGCCGCGCGCGCCGCGCAGGCCGACACGTTCATCTCCGACCTGCCCGAGGGCTACGACACCGTCATCGGCGAGCAGGGCCTCACCCTGTCCGGCGGGCAGCGGCAGCGCGTCGCCCTGGCCCGCGCCATCCTCACCGACCCCCGGCTGCTGATCCTGGACGACGCGACCTCCGCCGTGGACGCCCGCGTCGAGCACGAGATCCACGGCGCGCTGCGCTCCGTCATGGCGGGGCGCACGACACTGCTGATCGCCCACCGGCAGTCCACGCTCCAGCTCGCCGACCGCATCGCCGTGCTGGACGGCGGCCGGCTGGTGGACACCGGCACGCACGAGGAACTCGTCGCGCGCTGCGAGGAGTACCGCGCGCTGCTCGCCGACCCCGGCGAGCTGGGCGGCGTGGAACGCGACCCGGCGGGCCTGGACGGGCCGCCGCCCGCACCCGGGCACGGCGACGTGACCGCCGACGGTGTGACGGCCGCACTGTGGCGGCGGGACAAGGACGCGGCGGACCCGGCACGTTCCGCTGCCTCCGCGCCACCCACCCCTGAGCTGGCCGAGCAGATCGCCGCGCTGCCCCCGGCCACCGACGTACCGGACATCGACGAGGCCCGTGCCGCGCGGCCCGAGCCCGGCGGCTACGGGTTGCGGCGCCTGCTCGGCGGCCTGGGACGGCCGCTGCTGCTGGGGCTCCTGCTGGTCATCGCGGACGCGGTGGCGTCCCTGGTGGTGCCCGTGCTGATCCGCTACGGCATCGACCAGGGTGTGCAGCAGACCGCGCTCGGCGCGGTGTGGGCGGCGGCGGGGATCGCGCTCGTAGTGGTGCTCGTGCAGTGGGCCGTGCAGTACGGCGCGGCCCGTACGGTCGGCCGCACGGGGGAGCGGGCGCTGTACTCGCTGCGCATCAAGATCTTCGCCCAGTTGCAGAGGCTGGGACTTGAGTACTACGAACGGGAGCTTGCCGGGCGGCTGATGACCCGGATGACCACGGACGTGGACGCCCTGACGTCGTTCCTCCAGACCGGACTGGTGCAGGCCCTTGTCGCGGTGATGACGTTCTTCGGCATCATGGGCGTCCTCGTCGCCATCGACATGCAGCTCGCGCTGGTCGTGCTGGCCACGCTGGTGCCGCTGGTCGCGGGCACGGTCGTCTTCCGGCGGCACAGCACGCGCGCGTACGAACTGGCGCGGGAGCGCGTCAGCGGGGTGAACGCGCACCTGCAGGAGTCCGTGGCGGGGCTGCGGATGGTGCAGGCGTTCCGCAGGGAGCGTGACGGGTACGAGCGGTTCACCGAGCGGTCGGACGGGTATCGGCAGGCACGCGTGCACGGGCAGCGGCTGATCTCCGTGTACTTCCCGTTCGTGCAGCTCCTCGCCACCCTGGCGACGGCCGGGGTGCTGATCGTCGGGGCAGGGCGGGTCACGGACGGGACGCTGACGGCGGGCGCGCTGGTCGCGTACCTGCTGTACATCGAGCTGTTCTTCGCGCCCGTGCAGCAGCTCTCGCAGGTCTTCGACGGGTACCAGCAGGCGACGGTGTCGCTCGGGCGCATCCAGGAGCTGCTGCGGGAGGAGACGACCACGCCGCAGGCGGAGGAGCCGGTGGCGGTGCCCACGCTGCGGGGCGAGCTGGAGTTCGACGGCGTGCGGTTCGCGTACCGGGGCGCGGAGGGCGAGGCCCTCACCGGCGTGGACCTGCGGATTCCGGCCGGGCAGACCGTCGCGTTCGTCGGGGAGACGGGCGCGGGGAAATCGACGCTGGTGAAACTCGTCGCCCGGTACTACGACCCGACGGCGGGCGCGGTGCGGGTGGACGGGAAGGACCTGCGGGACCTGGACATCACGGACTACCGGCACCGGCTCGGCGTCGTACCGCAGGAGCCGTACCTCTTCGCCGGGACCATCCGCGACGCCATCGCCTACGGGCGGCCCGACGCGACCGACGCCGAGGTGGAGGCGGCGGCGCGCGCGGTCGGCGCGGACCGGATGATCGCCGGACTCGAAGGCGGCTACCTGCACGCCGTCGCCGAGCGGGGGCGGAACCTGTCCGCCGGGCAGCGGCAGCTCGTCGCCCTCGCGCGGGCCGAACTCGTCCGCCCCGACATCCTCCTGCTGGACGAGGCGACCGCCGCGCTCGACCTCGCCACCGAGGCGCTCGTCACCCGGGCCACGGAACGGCTCGCGGGGAGCAGGACGACGCTGGTCGTCGCGCACCGGCTGACGACGGCGGCGCGGGCGGACCGGGTCGTCGTGCTGGACCACGGGCGGGTCGTGGAGGACGGGACGCACGCCGGGCTGATCGAGGCGGGCGGCCGGTACGCGGCGCTGTGGCGGACGTACGCGGGGGAGGACGAGGGCGGCGGGGAGGACGCGCGCCTGGCGCGGGCCGCGCGCTGACGCGCCGGTGTGGCGGCGGCAACGGGCTCACCGGTCGTGGGCGTCGAGCACCGCGCCCACTCGCCCGGGCCCGGAGTCGCTTTCGGGCGTCGGGACGGGGGTTAGTGGGTGCCGGTGGCGGCCGAGGAGGGTGCGCGGTCCCCGGAACCACCGCTGTCCGGGGCCGGCGGTCGCGCCGTGGGCGGCGGCGGAGGCTTCGAGCGGTCCGAGACAGCGCCCACAGGCGTGGAGCGGTGACGCGCGCGGAGGCGACGCCACCGGCACCGCGAGTGTGACCCGGCGCCCTCCCGCCCGGCGGCACTGACCGGCTTCCGGCCCGGCCGTGCGCGCCGGGTTCACGTCCTGCCGTCGCGCTCCTGGGCCTCGGTGAGGACGGCGGCCGGTGCGGCCGCCCAGTGCGCGTGGCGGACGGGGAAACCGGCGTCGCGGTAGGCGGCGCACACCTGCTGGTCGTCGTCCACGACGACCGACACGGTGCGGCCGCGCGCGAGTTCGCGGAGCAGCTCCGGCTTGGCGATCCTGGCGGGGCGGCGGTCGTCCGCGCGGCGCATCAGGAGGCGGCCGGGCGGGAGGCCGTGCCGCGCGAGCCAGCGCTCGGTGTCGGCGCGGCAGCGCTCGGGGCGGCCGGTGACGTACGCGATCTCGTCGGTCCGCGCGCGCTCGTGCGCCAGGGCGACGCCGTCGTGCAGCGGTGTGTCCTTCGCGGCGTCGCGGAAGAAGGCGTTCCAGTCCTTGGGGCGGGACGCCAGGTGGTGCAGGCGGTGGCGGACGTCGGCGAGGGTGCCGTCGAGGTCGAAGACGGCCAGCGGCCGTTCCTCGCCGGGCCGTTCCTCCGCCGGCCCGCTCCAACGGGCCATCACCTGCTGCGAGTCGCCCTCGGCGACCTCGGCCAGGAAGGCGGCGGCCTGTGTGTCGCGGAGCGTCGCGGTGATGCGGCCGCGCCGTGTGAGGGCCACGGAACCGTCGGGCCGGACGTCGAAGGCGAATCCATCGGGTCGGGACATGCCTTGCACGCTACGGTCCCGGCTTCCCGCGTGCACCCCTTTGCGGACCGCGTGCCGCCCGCGCGTCCGGCCGGTTGTCAGTGGGGGGACTTAGGGTGACGGCATGATCACAAAGTGTTGTGCGGTGGGGGTCTGGATGGCTCTCCGTGCCGTTGCCGTGTGGGGCGCGGTGCTGGCCCTCGCGGGCGGTGTCCCCTGGTGGCCGCTGCCTCTCCCGGCACGGCCGGGCCGCCCGGCGTACCTGCGGGCGGCCCGCTCACACGGCGTACGGGTTGCGGCTGCGTCGTTCGCCTCGGCCCGCGGGGGACCGGCCCGGGGGCCGCCTCGGCCCGCCCGGGGTGCGCCTGGCGCTGCCGCCTCGGGGAGGAAGGCGGGCCGGGCCGGTGACGTCAGCAGGCGGACGTGGGCCAGGTGTCGTCGGCGACGGCGCAGGGAGCGCCGACGACCTCGCCCCCTGCCTGCCGCGTCTCGGTATCCAGCGAGTCCCGGTCAGTGCGACTGCGCGTGAACCTGCTTACTAAAGGCAGCACTTCATCGTGTCCCCCTCCGCCGGTGCGGAGGTCGAGCCGATGCGGTGCTCGTCGGCCTCTGCCGCGTCACCACGCCGGGAGGTGCTGGAAGGCGGGGAAGGCGACGGCAGAGGTCAGAGAGGAGTCGGGTTGTGAGGTGTCGTCAGGGTGAGGAGGTGGGTGTCCACGGTCTGCACGCGGCCCTCGGGCAGGGGTGACGCGGGGTCCCACCAGGCGAGGTCCTCGATCTCGTCGGTGGGGGTGAAGGGCAGGGGCTCGTCGGTCGTGGCCTCGAAGACCGCGCCGTGCAGCACGCGCCGGTCGGGGAGGGACGTCCTGGCGAATCCGGCGAAGCGCAGGGCGTCGGCCGCGATCCGCTGACCCGACTCCTCCCACAGCTCCCTGGCCGCCGCCTCCCTGGCCGTCTCGCCCGGTTCGAGTTTGCCGCCCGGCAGCTCCCAGCAGTCGCGGTGGCGGACGCGGACCAGCAGGGCGCGTCCGGCGTGCCACAGCACCACCAGGCAGTAGCCGACCGGTTCGGTGCCCGGCGTGCCCGTCCATGCCCCGGCGGTGGCTCCGGTGAGGTCCCGCACCGGCCGGGCGCCGCCGAAGGCGGTGTCCTCCGGGAGCCGGGCGAAGCCGAGCAGCCGCATGCCGAGGGGACCGGTGGCCAGAGGCGGTGTCGCGTTCATGCCCCCGAGCCTACGGGCGCGCCCTCGGCAGACAGTTCGGCCCAGATGGTCTTGCCGGTCGGCGTCTGCCGGGTGCCCCAGCGGTCGGTCAGCTGGGCGACGATGAACAGCCCCCGGCCGTTCTCGTCGGTGCTGCGGGCACGGCGCAGGTGCGGTGACGTGCTGCTGGTGTCGGACACCTCGCAGATCAGGGACCGCTCCCGGATGACGCGCAGCTGGATCGGGCCGCCGCCCGCGTGCCGCACCGCGTTGGTCACCAGCTCGCTGATGACCAGCTCGGTCGTGAACACCGACTCCTCCATGCCCCACTCCCTGAGCCGGCCGGTGACCAGCTCGCGGGCCCGGCTCACGGCGGACGGGTCGCCCGGCATCTCCCAGCTCGCGACGTGCGACGCGTCCAGGGCGTGGGTGCGCGCCAGGAGCAGGGCGACGTCGTCGGTCGGCCCGTCGGGGAGCATCGCGGCCAGCACGGTGTCGCAGGCGACCTCCAGGGTGGGCGCCGGGCGGCGCAGGGCGTTGCGCAGGCGCTGCAGGGCGTGCGGGTCGCCGCCGAGCGAGCCCGCCTTGCCGTCGGCGCAGGCCCTGTCCCCCTCGCCGTCCCCGTCGCAGGTGTCGGCGGCCGGTTCGTCCGCTTCGGCGTCCCCCGTGCCGTTCCCCGCGTCGCCTTCCCCGCCGTTCTCGCCGCCGTTCTTCTCGTCCTTCTCCTCGTTCTCCGGCCCGCCGTCCGCCTCCCGCACGCCGTGCAGCAGGCCCTTGGTGTAGAGCGCCAGCAGGCTGTCCTCCGGGAGCATGATCCGCGTGGACTCGAACGGCAGGCCGCCGAGACCGAGCGGCGGCCCCGACGGCACCTCGACGAGGTCCACCCGCCCGTCCGGCAGCACCAGCGCCGGAGCCGGATGCCCGGCGCGCGCCATCGTGCACGTCCGGGACACCGGATCGTAGACCGCGTACAGGCACGTCGCGCCCACCTCGCCGCGCGTCTCCTCCTGCCCCGTCTCGGACCGCAGCCTGATGAGCACGTCGTCCACATGCGTCAGCAGCTCGTCCGGCGGCAGGTCGATGTCGGCGAGCGTGCGGATGGCCGAGCGCAGCCGCCCCATCGTCGCCGACGCGTACAGCCCGTGGCCCACCACGTCGCCCACCACCAGCGCCACGCGGGCGCCGGACAGCTGGATGACGTCGAACCAGTCCCCGCCCACCTCGGCCCCGGTCCCGGCGGGCAGGTACCGGGTGGCGACCTCCACCGCCGACACGTCCGGCAGGCGGCGGGGCAGCAGGCTCTGCTGGAGCGTCAGCGAGGTGCGGTGCTCGTGCGTGTAGCGCCGGGCGTTGTCCACGCAGACGGCCGCCCGCGCGCCGATCTCCTCGGCGAGCAGCACGTCGTCGTTGTCGAACGGCTCGTCCCGCTGGTGCCGGATGAAGATCGTGACACCGAGCGCCGTGCCGCGCGCCACGAGCGGGACGGCGATCGCCGAGTGGAAGCCGTACTGCCGCGCCTTCCTCGCCCGCCGGTCGTCGCGCGTCAGCCAGCCCGCGCGGTCGTCGCCGAGCCGCACGTTGGTCAGGACGGCGCGCCCCGCCGTCAGGCTCTGCGTCAGCAGCGAACTCTCCGGGTACACCGCCGTGCCGCCCGGCCGCAGGACCGCCTCGGGCGAGCCGTCGAGGACCGACCGCTGGGCGATCCGCCGCAGCTCCACGGGGCCGCGCGCGCGGGCGGGCGGCTCGTTCCCGTTGAGCACGTCGTCGAAGAGGTCGACCACGGCGAAGTCGGCGAAGCCGGGGACCGCCACCTCGACGAGGTCCCACGCGGTCTTGTCCACGTCCAGCGTGGACCCGATCCGCGTGCTGGCCACGCTGAGCAGCCGCAGCCGGTCCCTGGCGACCGTCAGCCTGCCGATCCGCACCTCGCGGTTCAGCCGGATGCGGCAGACGACGACGCCCACGACGGTGCCCGCCGCCACCAGCAGGATCGCGATCGAGCGCTCCAGGACCGACAGGTCCCGCACCAGGAACCCGTAGGTGACCAGGATCGCGGCGACGGTGATCACCGCGATGGCCATCGTCTGGCGCAGCGAGAGGAGGGCACCGGCCACGAGCGGGGCGAGCACGGAGTAGCCCGCCAGCCGGGGCGCGCCGAAGTGCGCCGCGAAGACCTGCGCGACCGACAACAGCACGAGGTAGACCACCAGGACGCCGAAGACCGCGTCCTTGCGCTTCATCCCTGGCCGCTGTTCTGGGGAAGCCACCCGGTGCACCTCCCGGCCGGAGTGGACTCGGCCTGTCCGAGCCCGGCCCGATGCGATCACCGTAACCGCGCGCGACCGGCCGGGCGACGGGAGCGCGTACGGGCCCGGCACCCCGTACGCGCGCGGCGGGAGGCCGCTCAGTCGCGGCGGACGACCAGCTCGTTGTCCTTGGTGAAGCCGAAGTGCAGCCGGGCGCCGGGACCCGCGCCGGGGAAGACGTCGGTGCGCGAACGGTCCGGCACGTCCCCGCCGATGCGGCCCACGGGCACGGCCGTCCCGTCCGGCGTCCGCAGTTCGACGGCCCAGGTCTCCGGCGCGCGGCCGGTCCCGTCCGCGCCGCCGCCGTCGCGCGCGGCGAAGGGGCCGGTGAACGGGACGCCGAGCTTGAGCCGAGCGGGTGGCTCCTCCGGCGTCCCGGCGGTGGCGCCGGGCGTGTCGTGCGTGTCGGGCGACTCCACCCGCAGCTCGACGGCGGGTCCGCGCCCGTTCGCCGGGACGGCGTGGGCCGTCAGCTCGTCGGCCTTCAGACCGCCGAGGCCGTACAGCCGCACCGTGACGGCCGCCGTGTCCGCGTCGGCCCGCACCTCCTCCACCTCGGCGTGCGCGGGCCGCGACCAGGCGCGGACGGTGAGGTTGCCGTACTTGGTGACGTACGGGATCCACGCGTGGACCCCGTGCTCGTCCACGCGCGGGCGGGCCGTGACGAGCGCGGCCCGCTCCACCAGCTCGGCCGTCAGGCGCCCGCCGCGCGGCGCGGCGTACAGGTCCCAGCGGCCCTCGGGCAGCGTCAGCGCGGCGGGGTCGAGCGTCGCCGTCGCGTCCGGGCCCTCGCTCTCGCCCCCGGCGCCAGGGCCGGGGCCGAACGGCACGCGGAACTCGTGCTTCCGCATGTCCTTGCGCAGGCGCAGCACCAGCTCGGCCGCCGTGTGCGCGCCGCCTGGCACCGTCACCCGTACGCCGCCGTCCGGCGTCCCCGCGCCCCTCGCCCGGCCGTGTCCCTCCGCCGGTGCCGTCGCCTGCTTCGCGGGCCGGCCGCGCAGCAGGCGGGCCAGGAGGCCGGGCGCGCGGGGCGCCGGACGGTCGGCGGTCAGGGACGAGAACAGCTCCTCGTAGCGGCCCGCGATCGCGTCCGGCGCGAACGCCGCCGCCGTGCGCAGCCCCCTGGCGCCCATCCGGCGGCGCCGGTCCTCGTCGGTCATCAGCTCGCGCAGCGCGTCGGCGAGCGCGCCCGCGCCGCCCTTCAGCGGCGTCAGCAGCCCGTCCTCGCCGTGGGTGATGATCTCGCGCGGCCCGTGCGGGCAGTCCGTCGAGACCACGGGCACCCCGCACGCCATCGCCTCGACGATGGTCAGCCCGAACGACTCCGCCTGCGACGACACGGCGGCGATCGCGCCCTTCGCCCACTCCGTCTCGATCGGCGAGGCCGCCCCCATCAGCCGCACCTGGTTGTACAGCCCCAGGCTGTCGATCCGCTCGCGCAGCTTCGGCCGCTCCGCGCCGCGCCCGTAGATCCGCAGCTCCCAGTCGGGGAAGTCGGGCGCGAGCCGGTCGAACGCGTCGATCAGCCGCCCGTAGCGCTTCACCGGGACGAGGCGGCCCGCGGCGACGATCGCGCGCGTGTCACCCGTCGAGGGGGCGACGCGCGCGGGGGGCGAGCTGTTGGGGATGCACAGGACGCGGGCCTTGGTGTCCCGCGGCAGCGCGGCGCGGTACGCGGCGGCGTCCGCCTCCGACACGGGCACGAACGCGTCCAGCTCGCGCAGTGCGCCGAACTGGAGGTCCTTGTCGGCCGGTTTGCGGGTGGCGAGCGTCATGTGTTCCTGCCCCACGCGGGCGTACCGCGCGCCGTCGCCGTGCCGGGCGAGCATGTCGTTGAGCACCGGCCGTGTCCCCACGACGACCTGGGTGCGCGCCTTGGCGAGGAACGCCGCCATCCGCCGCTCGGCCACCTCGGCGGACGACTCGTTGCGCCGGGTCAGCGGTATGAGGGTGACGCGGGGGTCGAAGGCGAGGCTGGGGCGGTCGCGCGTGCGGTACAGGCTCGCGACGGTCACGGCGTGGCCGCGCGCCGCCAGGGCGCCGGACAGAGTGGCGACGGAACGGATCGTTCCGCCGATGCCGTAGGCGTTGTTGAGCAGAAAAGTTACGTGCATTGTCCCCCCATGTGAACGGTTGGTAACTGGTGTTCCCGTTAGGTGACTGCCGAATGCGCTGGTCGGTTGTGCCGTGCCCCGCATTCGTCTGGGAATGTCCGGCGGGGTGGACGCGTCACAGGGGGGGCGCGCGCGGTGGTACCGCACGGTGAGCGGGCCTCCCCACCGGACACTCCGTGCGGGACGGGTGGTGTTGCCGACTACAGTCGTCCGTTCATGTGAAGAGCGAGGGGGAACATGATCGACGTCGACGGGTATCTGGCGGTGCTGGGGGTGGCCCGGCCTGCGGCTCCGACCGCCGAGGCGCTGTGGGCGCTGCACCGGGCGCAGGTGGAACGCGTCCCCTACGAGACTCTCGACAACCAGCTGGAACGGCCGACCGGCATCGGCGCCGTGGATTCCGTGGACCGGATCCTGCGGGGGCGCGGCGGCTACTGCTTCCACCTCAACGGGGCATTCGCCGCGCTGCTGACGGCCCTCGGCTACGACGTGTCGCTGCACCGGGCCGGGGTGCAGGACGAGGTGGAGGATCCCGAGGGGCCGGGCGGTGACCATCTCGCGCTCACCGTGCGTCTCGACGGCGAACGGTGGCTGGTCGACACCGGGCTCGCCGGCGGGATGTACGAGCCGCTGCCGCTGCGCGAAGGCACCTACACGCAGGGGCCGTTCACCTACGGCATGGCCTCGTCGGTGGTCGTGCCCGGCGGCTGGCGCTTCGCGCATGACCCCCGTGGGGCGTTCACGGCGATGGTCTTCGCGCCCGAGCCCGTGGAGCTGTCCTCCTTCGCCGCGGAGCACCGGCGGCTCTCGTCCTCCCCCGACTCGGGGTTCGTCAGGGTCGCGCAGGTCCAGCTCCGCGACGCCAAGGGCGTGGACATGCTGCGCGGCTGCGTGCTGCGCCGGATCGACGCCGGTGGAACGGACGAGCGGATCATCGACACGGCCGCCGAGTGGTACGACGTCCTGGCCGAGGTGTTCCACCTCGACCTGACCGACGTCGACGCCGCCGCGCGGGCCCGGCTGTGGCAGCACGTCCGCAGCGAACACCGGGAGTGGGAGGCCGCGAGGCAGGGTGCGGCCACGCTCTGACGGGGAGGCGCGGTGAGCGGACCTCCGCCGTCGTCCGCCGCGCCGACCGCGAGCCGGGGCGCCCGGTGCTGCCCGGCCGGACGCACGGGCAACTCACCGTACCCGTACCCACCGGGAGCCGACGGCCGCCACCGACCTGGGCCGTCCGCTGGTCATCGGCCCGCCGACCACCGGCGGAAAGGGGCTCCTCCGCGCGTGCGGCGGTCTTGCGCGGCATCCGCCACAGCGCCTTCTCCGGCGGGCGCACCTCGCGGCGGACGATGAGCAGTTCCACGGCCGTCTCCGGGGCGGGACGGGATCTCGGATCCGGAACCGTGAGCCCTTCTGTCCAGGCCGGGACGGACGGACCGTCGCCGCCGTGCTCCGCGCACCAGTCCAGCCGGCACCGCCGCCCGGCGCGCGTCCCAGAGCCGCACCCGAGCGGGCGGTGCCCTCCTGTCCGCTCGGCGGTCTTGGCAGCGCCGGACGGGCAGCGGCGGACCCTGTCCGGGCTGCGAGGCGAGGCGAGGAGTGCGTCGGCCGCGGCGGGCGGCCGACGTCTTCCGGGCCGGCGGTTCCACGACGCGGGGCACCGCTTCCTCCCCTGTTCCTTTCAGCCCTCTCGTCGCCGGGAGTCGTCTCCGGGCGACTTCGCACTGCCGGGCGCCGGGCGACACGGGCGGGGACTCAACGCGCTGGGGTCGTCACCCGCCTTCACGATCGCAGCCAGTCGACCGCTCGGCCCGGAGAAGGGACGTCGGGAGGACGGGTGTCCGACCGCTCACGCGGCGGGTCGGCCAACGGATTCCTTTCTCCGCCCGAACGAGCGAGACGGCAGTGCCCGCGCTTGCGCCGACCAGGTCGACGGCCGCGTCACGACGTGCGGCCCGCTGCCGACTCGACCGAACAGGCCCGACCGGTTGCCCCGCCTGCGCGCCGGGCCGTTCACCGCCGAGCCATGGCCCCGCGCTCCGACGTCGTGCGACAAGGAGGCCGACCGCGCGTGGCCACCGGCGTACGAGGCGACGTCCGGTCTCCGCGATGGGCCGGGACGCCTCGCGCGCCACGGCCGTCCGCCGTGTCACAGCCCCGCTGACCAGGGGACCTCGCACACGTGCGGTCCTGGCGGGCACAGGCCGTTCAGCGTGGCCGTGCGCAGCGTGCGCCACGTCTTGAGGGAGCCGGGGAACGTGGCGCGCACTTCGACCGCCTCGCGTGCGCCGGGGGAGTGCGGGGAGTTCTCGGCCGCCCACTGGTCGGCGAGGTAGCCGTAGTCCTCGGCCGTCGCCGCGCCGCGCACCTCCTGCCACGCCAGGCGGACGCCGCGGCGGCGCGCCTCCCCGTCCAGCAGCGCGCGGACGCGGGCGACCCCCGCCTCGTCCGCGTACAGGCCCAGCACGATCCGGCGGCGCCTCACGGCTTCACCTGCGGCGGCGGGGCGGTCGAGGCGCGGGGCACCAGCGTCGTCGGATAGGTCACGATGCCCTCCCCGAGGGTCTCCCTCCCGAGCGCCAGGCGGCCCGCGTGCGCGCCC
This sequence comes from Streptomyces sp. NPDC049879, assembly GCF_044461265.1. Classification (NCBI taxonomy): domain Bacteria; kingdom Bacillati; phylum Actinomycetota; class Actinomycetes; order Kitasatosporales; family Streptomycetaceae; genus Streptomyces; species Streptomyces sp. NPDC049879. The sequence goes on from NZ_JBITKT010000001.1 coordinate 307,237, forward strand.
GCCTCCTGCAGCGGGACGCGGACGGTGGTGAGGGCCGGGGTGGTGTCCACGGCGAACGGCAGGTCGTCGAAGCCCGCCACCGAGACGTCGTCGGGGATGCGCAGGCCGCGCTCGCGCAGCGCCGCGCAGGCGCCCACCGCCACCGTGTCGTTGGCGGTCAGGACGGCGGTCAGGCCCGGCTCGCGGTCGAGGAGGGCGAGCGCGCCCTCGTAGCCGGCCTCGCGGTCGTACGCGCCGTGCAGCGTCAGGTGGTCCGTCGAGCCTTCGAGGCCCGCGGCGGCGAGGGCCTCGCGGTGGCCTTCGAGGCGGTGGCGGGTGGTCGTGCGGGCGGCCGGTCCGGCGAGGTAGCCGATGGTGCGGTGGCCGAGGCCGAGGAGGTGCTCGGTGAGGCGCCGGGCGCCGCCGCGGTTGTCGAACGCGAGGGTCGGCACGTCCGCGTCCGGCAGCGGCGGGCGGCCGCACAGGACGATGCGGGTCCCGGCCGACTCCAGGCGGCGCAGCCGGGCGGACAGGGCCGCGATGTGCGCGGGGTCCTCGATGGCGCCGCCGGTGAGGATCACGGCGGCCGCGCGCTGGCGCTGGAGGAGGGTCAGGTAGGTGAGTTCGCGTTCGGCGGAGCCGCCGGTGCTGCAGATGATCGCCATGCGCGGGCCGCTCGCGGCCCGGCCCGCCGCCTCGGCGCCGAACTGCGACTGGACGGCGCCCGCGAGCTGGCCGAAGAACGGGTCGGCGATGTCGTTCACCAGGACGCCGACCAGGTCGGACGTGGCGGCGGCGAGGGCGCTCGCCGGGCCGTTGACGACGTACTCCAGCTCCTCCACGGCCGCCAGGACGCGGCTGCGGGTGGACCCGGCGACCGGGTAGTTGCCGTTGAGGACGCGGGAGACCGTGGCGGCCGACACCCCCGCGCGGGCCGCCACGTCCGCCAGGGTCACTGACATGCCTTCGCTCCCACAGTTGTCCGGGCCACTTGTCCAGGCCGGTGAGGAGAGGTTAGCTTCTTTCCGCATAGTAAGCGCTTACTGAATCAGCGGGAGGCACGCGCATGGCCGCACGCAGGACCGTCCGGATCGCTCTCAACGGCGTGACCGGGCGCATGGGCTACCGCCAGCACCTGGTCCGCTCGATCCTCGCCATCCGCGAGCAGGGCGGTGTGGACCTCGGCGACGGCACCGTGATCTGGCCCGAACCGCTGCTCGTCGGCCGCCGGGAGCACGCGCTGCGCGCCCTCGCGGCGCGCCACGGCCTGGGCGACGACGCGGTGGCGACCGACCTGGACGCGGTCCTCGCGGACGACTCGGTGGACATCTACTTCGACGCGCAGATCACCCTCGCCCGCGAGGAGGCCATCGCCAAGGCGATCGCCGCGGGCAAGCACATCTACACCGAGAAGCCCACCGCGACCGGCGTCGAGGGGGCGCTCCGGCTCGCCAGGCTCGCGCGGGACGCGGGCGTGAAGCACGGCGTGGTGCAGGACAAGCTGTTCCTGCCGGGGCTGCTGAAGCTGAAGCGGCTGGTGGACGGCGGCTTCTTCGGCCGCATCCTGTCGGTGCGCGGCGAGTTCGGCTACTGGGTCTTCGAGGGCGACTGGCAGGCCGCGCAGCGCCCGTCGTGGAACTACCGGGCGCAGGACGGCGGCGGCATCGTCGTCGACATGTTCCCGCACTGGGAGTACGTGCTGCACGAGCTGTTCGGGCGCGTGGAGACCGTGCAGGCCGTGACCCGCACGCACATCCCGCAGCGCTGGGACGAGGAGGGCAAGGCGTACGAGGCGACGGCCGACGACGCGGCGTACGGCATCTTCGAACTGGCCGGCGGCATCGTCGCGCAGATCAACTCCTCCTGGTCGGTGCGCGTCAACCGGGACGAACTGGTCGAGTTCCAGGTGGACGGCACCGAGGGATCGGCCGTCGCCGGGCTGCGGAACTGCCGTGTGCAGCACCGGTCGGCGACGCCCAAGCCGGTGTGGAACCCGGACATCCCGGCGACCGAGCGCTTCCGCGACCAGTGGGCCGAGGTGCCGGACAACGGCGAGTTCGACAACGGCTTCAAGGCACAGTGGGAGTTGTTCCTGCGCCATGTGGTCGCGGACGAGCCGTACTCCTGGGACCTGATGGCCGGTGCGCGCGGCGTCCAGCTGGCCGATCTTGGCCTCACGTCCGCCGCCGAGGGCCGCCGCCTGTCCGTACCCGAGCTGAGCCTGTGACCCGGTGGGAGCCGAACTCTGATGATCCGACTGCCTGATGCCACCGGAGGGCTGCGCGCGTACACCCCGCGCGCCGAGCCCGCCCGCCTGTCGCCCGGCGGGCCGCCGCTCGCCTCGCGGACCGTCTTCTCTGCCGCGCACGTGGTGGCCGACCCGTTCGCCGACACGACGCCCGACGGCCCGGCCGCCGTGGACTGGGAGACGACGCTCGCCTTCCGGCACCACCTGTGGTCGCACGGCCTCGGGGTCGCCGAGGCCATGGACACCGCGCAGCGCGGCATGGGCCTCGACTGGCGGGGCGCGGCCGAGCTGATCCGCCGCTCGGGCGCGGAGGCGCGCGCCGTCGGCGGCCGGATCGCCTGCGGCGTGGGCACCGACCAGCTGACCGGTCCCGCGTCGCCCGACGAGGTGCGGCGCGCGTACGAGGAACAGCTCGCCGTCGTCGAGGAGACGGGCGCGCAGGCCATCCTCATGGCGTCCCGCGCGCTCGCCGCGGCGGCCACCGGCCCGGAGGACTACCTGACCGTCTACGGGCACCTGCTGCGGCAGGCCGCGGAGCCGGTGATCCTGCACTGGCTCGGCCCGATGTTCGACCCCGCGCTCGCCGGCTACTGGGGCAGCGCCGACCTGGACGAGGCGACCGAGACGTTCCTCGCCGTCATCGCCGCACACCCGGACAAGGTGGACGGCGTGAAGGTGTCCCTGCTCGACGCCCGGCGCGAGGTGGAGCTGCGGCGCCGCCTGCCGCGCGGCGTGCGCTGCTACACGGGCGACGACTTCCACTACCCCGAGCTGATCGCCGGGGACGAACGCGGCTTCAGCCACGCGCTGCTCGGCATCTTCGACCCGCTCGGCCCGCTGGCCGCGCACGCGGTCCGCACCCTGGACACCGGGGACACGGCGGGCTTCCGGGCGGCCCTCGACCCGACGGTGCCGCTGTCCCGGCACCTCTTCCAGGCGCCGACGCGTTTCTACAAGACGGGTGTGGTCCTCCTGGCGTGGCTGGCCGGGCACCAGGAGCACTTCGTGATGGCGGGCGGCCTCCAGTCGGCCAGGTCGCTGCCGCACCTGGCGCGGGCCTACGAACTGGCGGACGGCCTCGGCCTGTTCCCCGACCCCGGGCTCGCGGAGGAGCGCATGGCGCGCCTGCTGGCGGTGTACGGGGTGGCGCCGTGAGCAGGGCGAGCGACACGAGCGACACGAGCAGGGCGAGCGGTACGGCAGCGGACACGGCGACGGACGATGCAAAGGAACCCGCGGTGACGGACGGCAACACGGTCACGGACCTCCTCGGCTTCTCGGTGAACCAGATGACGGCCAAACAGCTGTCCCTTCCCGCCCTGGTCAACGGCCTGTCGTCACTCAGAGTTCCCGGAGTGGGACTCTGGCGTGAACCCGTCCGGGCGTACGGCCTCGACGCCGCCGCCAAGCTGGTCCGCGACGCCGGGCTGGCCGTCACCTCCCTGTGCCGCGGCGGCTTCCTCACCGCGACAGAACCGGCCGCGCGCGCCGCCGCGCTGGACGACAACCGCGCGGCGGTCGACGAGGCCGCGACCCTGGGCACCGACACCCTCGTCCTCGTCTCCGGCGGCCTCCCGCCGGGCAGCAAGGACCTGGCGGGCGCCCGCGAACGCATCGCCGACGCGCTCGCCGAACTGGGCCCGTACGCCGCCGAACGCGGGGTGCGGCTGGCGGTGGAGCCGCTGCACCCGATGTTCGCGTCCGACCGCTGCGTGGTGTCCACGCTGGCCCAGGCCCTGGACATCGCCGAGCGGTTCCCGGCCGAGCAGGTCGGCATCGTCGTGGACACCTACCACCTGTGGTGGGACGACACGGTCGCCGCGCAGATCCGCCGCGCGGGCGAGGGCGGCCGCATCCACTGCTTCCAGCTCGCCGACTGGGTGACGCCGCTGCCGGAGGGCGTGCTCAACGGGCGCGGCCAGATCGGCGACGGGGCCGTGGACATGCGGTGGTTCCGCGACCAGGTGGGCGCGGCCGGGTACACGGGACCGGTCGAGGTGGAGATCTTCAACGACGGGCTGTGGGCCAGGGACGGGCAGGAGGTGCTGGCGGAGACCGTCGCCCGCTACCGCGCGCACGTCCTCTGACCCCCTTCGCGCCACGCCTTCCGCCCGGCTCTCGCCGGGCGGAAGGCCAGGCGGGAGGCAGTGCCGCCGGCCGCCTCGCCCCCCCGCATGGCGCGCGGGGGCGGTGACGACGCGTTCGACCAGCCCGTCGGGCGGGGTTTCCCCGCCGGGACAGCGATGCGCCGCCCAGACGGCGCACGGACAGCGCCTCCAATCTGTCACGGTCGCACGGCCCGGAGGAGAACCGGAATCGACCGTCCCGGGCAACGCGTACCCCGGCTCGGAACCGAGGACTTCGGCGGCGGCACGGGCCATGCCACCGTCTGGGGGTGCCCGGCCGCGCCGCACCCAGGCACCGCACAGGTCCTTGTGCCGAGAGCGCGGGTGACGGCATGCCCTCGCCGGCCACCCTTCCCCGCGGTGGAAGGGGCGAGCCGGGCGGGCGGATGAGCGGTCGCGGAGGTGCACCGGCTGCCCGCCGGGCACACTGCGGTCCCAGCCGGTCCACGCCACCGCGCCTACGCCGTCGCGGGCACCGTGACCCGTAACGCGCGCCCCGCCCTGGACATCCAGTGGACGTGACGCCCACCCCGCCCACCCGTCCCCAGGCCGCCGCCTCCCGTGATCCGCGCTGGGACACCGCGCGCTGGCTCGCCGGGACCCTCGTCGTGGTCGGCCACGCGATCGAGGAGATCCGCGACCTGGACTCCATGCGCTGGCTCTACATCGCCACCTGGCCGCTGCGCATCCCCGTCCTCGCCCTGGTGTGCGGCTACTTCAGCTCGGCCCGCGTCCCCGACGCCCGCGCGGCGCGGCGGCTGCTGACGGCCGTCGCCGTCCCGTACCTGGTCTTCAGCGCCGCGCACACCGTCCAGATACGGCTGATGGGCGGCGGCTGGCGGTTCTTCCTCGGCGAGACGGCATGGGGGCTGTGGTTCCTGCTCGCGCTGCTGTTCTGGCGCGTGGCGCTGCCGTACGCCGCCGCCCTGCGCCATCCGCTGACACTCTCGGTGCTCGCGGCGCTGCTTGTGGGCTACTTCGACGAGTTCGGCCCCGTCTTCACGGCATCGCGGGCGGTCGCGTTCTTCCCGTTCTTCCTGCTGGGCTGGAAGATCCGGCAGGGCTTTCTGAGCGGTTTCCTCTCCGCGCCCGCGACCCGGCTGCCCAGCGCCGCCGCGCTCCTGCTGGCCATGGCCGCCGTCTGGTGGCTGCGGGACGACATCAGACTGGCCTGGCTCCCCATGCGCGGCCACTACGGCAGCGAGTCCGCCGTCTTCGGCGCCGAGGGTGCCTGGCTGGTACGGGGAACGCTGCTGCTGTACGGCGGTGTGCTGGCCGTCTGCCTCATCCGGCTCGTCCCACGCCGCCGCATTCCCCTCATCACCGCACTGGGGACGGGCGGCATGTACGTCTACCTGCTGCACATCTTCTTCGTGCGCTACGCACGCCACCACGGCTGGACCGACTTGGCTGACCGCTGGTACGAGGCGCCCGTCGTGATCGCCGCCGCCGTGGCCCTGGCCGTGGCGCTCGCCTCTCCGCCCGTCCGCGCCCTCACCCGGCCGTTCGTCCAGCCGGGACGCGCCAGGCCGGGCGGTACGCGCGCCCTGCCGCGCACGGGCACCGGTCGCGTCCCCCGGCCACGGCAGGCGGCGCGCGGGCCGCTCAGCGCGCCGTCCCCTCCACCGGTACGCCTCCCCGCACCACCGTCCGCCGCCGACCCGCGTCCCACAGCGCGGCGGGGTCCGTGAACGGATCGCCGTCCAGGACCAGCAGGTCCCCCCGCGCGCCCGGTGCGATCCGCCCCAGGTCGGCCCGCCGCAACAGGTCCGCGTTGACGGCCGTGGCCGAGCGCAGCGTGGCGAGCATGCCCACCGCCTCGGCCTGGAGGCGCAGGCCGAGCAGCTGGTCGTCCTCCAGGTCGCCCATCAGGTCGGTCCCGAAGCCGACCGGCACGCCCGCCGCGAGGGCGTGCGCGACGGCCGCCGCCCCGTCGTGCAGCACCTCGCGGTTCTTGGCGCGCGCCACGGCGGGCAGGCCCACCTCGTCGCCGCGCCTGTCCATGGCGTCGTAGGTGACGAGCGTGGGCACCAGGTAGGCGCCGTGCTCCGCCATCAGCGCGGCGGTCGGCGGGTCGAGCAGGTTCCCGTGCTCCACCGAACGGACGCCGTTGCCCACCGCGTGGGCGATCGCCTCTGGCGCGTACGCGTGGGCCGCGACGTAACTGCCGCGCCGCGCCGCCTCGGACGTGACGGCCGTGATCTCCTCCGCCGAGTACTGCGCGGGCCGCAGGGGGTCGGACGGGGACACCACGCCGCCCGACGCCATGATCTTGATGGCGTGCGCCCCCTTGCGGAACCGGTCGCGGACGGCGGTGCGCAGGGCGTCCACGCCGTCCACCACCTCGTTCATGTGGCCGCCGTGCAGGCAGATCTCCAGGTCGGCGGGGCGCGCGTCGCCGTGCCCGCCCGTCTGGCTGAGGGCCGGGCCGGTGTACAGGTAGCGGGGCGCGCGGACCAGGCCCGTCTCGATCGCCCGCGCCAGGCCGATGTCGCCGCCCGCGACGTCCCGCACCGTCGTGAAGCCGCGCAGCAGGGCGCGTTCGAGCCGCCGCGCGCCCTTCAGCGCGAGGTAGCTGAGCGGGGCGGCCTCGAACTCCAAACCGTGGAGGGAGATGCCGTACGCGTGGAAGTGCGCGTCGATCAGGCCGGGGAGCACGACGGCGCCCCGCGCGTCCAGGACCCGGGCCGCGCGGGTGACGCGGCTGTCCACCTCGGCGATCACGCCGTCCCGCACGTACAGCGACGTCTCGCGCAGTTCCTCGGACCAGCCGTCGAAGACGAGGGCGTTCTCGACGGTCAGGCCGGGCGTGCCGGGGGCGGCGGGTGCGGAGGTCATGGCCACGGTGCTCCCTGTGGTGCGGGCGGTCTCGACCGCCACTCTCGTCCCCTCCTTCCCCGGCGGGCAAGGGGGCGGGCGGGGCAGGTGGGGCACGTGTGGGTGACGCCGCGTCAGCCTCCGTGCGACCGTCACCGGTTGCTCACGGCGCGTTGTCAGTGGCGGGGGTTAACGTCAAGGCATGTCACAGAGCGTTGTGGTCGAGGGAGTTCTCGAACGCATCACGTATGCCAACGAGGAGAACGGATACACGGTCGCCCGCGTCGACACCGGGCACGGCTCCGGCGAGCTGCTGACCGTCGTCGGCGCGCTGCTCGGCGCGCAGGTGGGGGAGTCGCTGCGGATGACCGGCCGCTGGGGCTCGCACCCGCAGTACGGGCGGCAGTTCACCGTGGAGAACTACACGACGGTCCTCCCCGCCACCGTCCAGGGCATACGCCGCTACCTCGGCTCCGGGCTGATCAAGGGCATCGGGCCGCGGACCGCCGAGCGGATCGTGGAGCACTTCGGCGCCACCACGCTCGACGTCATCGAGACGGACGTGCGGCGGCTCGTCGAGGTCCCCGGCCTCGGGCCGAAGCGCACCGCGTCGATCGCCGCCGCGTGGGAGGAGCAGAAGGCCATCAAGGAGGTCATGGTCTTCCTCCAGGGCGTCGAGGTCTCGACGTCCATCGCCGTGCGGATCTACAAGAAGTACGGCGACGCGTCCATCTCCGTGGTGAAGAACCAGCCCTACCGGCTCGCGGCCGACGTGTGGGGCATCGGCTTCCTCACCGCCGACCGCATCGCCCGCGCCGTCGGCATCCCCCAGGACAGCCCCGAGCGGGTGAAGGCCGGCCTCGCGTACGCGCTGTCGCAGGCCACCGACCAGGGGAACTGCTACCTCCCGGAGGAGCGGCTCATCGCGGACGCCGTGAAGCTCCTCCAGGTGGACACCGGGCTCGTCATCGACTGCCTCGGCGAGCTGGCGGCCGAGCCGGAGGGCGTGGTCCGCGAGCGGGTCCCCGACCCCGGCGGCGACGGGATGGTCACCGCCGTGTGGCTCGTGCCCTTCCACCGGGCCGAGGTGTCGCTCGCCGGGCAGCTGCGGCGGCTGCTCGGAGCGGAGGACGACCGGCTCGCGGCGTTCGCCGGTGTGGAGTGGGACAAGGCCCTCGCCTGGCTCGCCCACCGCACCGGGGCCGAGCTGGCGCCCGAGCAGCGGGAGGCGGTCAGGCTGGCGCTGACCGAGCGGGTCGCGGTCCTCACCGGCGGGCCCGGCTGCGGCAAGTCGTTCACCGTGCGGTCCGTGGTCGAACTGGCGCGGGCCAAGCGGGCGAAGGTCCTCCTGGCCGCGCCGACCGGCCGGGCCGCCAAACGGCTCGCCGAGCTGACCGGCGCCGAGGCGTCCACCGTCCACCGGCTGCTGGAGCTGAAGCCGGGCGGCGACGCGGCCTACGACCGCGACCGCCCGCTGGACGCGGACCTCGTCGTCGTGGACGAGGCGTCCATGCTCGACCTGCTGCTGGCGAACAAACTGGCGAAGGCCGTGCCGCCGGGCGCGCACCTGCTGCTCGTCGGGGACGTGGACCAGCTGCCCTCGGTCGGCGCGGGGGAGGTGCTGCGCGACCTGCTCGCGCCGGGATCGCCCGTCCCCGCCGTCCGGTTGACGCGCATCTTCCGCCAGGCGCAGAAGTCCGGCGTCGTGACGAACGCGCACCGCATCAACCAGGGGCTGCCGCCGGTCACCGAGGGGCTGCCGGACTTCTTCCTCTTCGCCGAGGAGGACACGGAGGAAGCGGGCAGGCTCGCGGTGGACGTGGCGGCCAGGCGCGTCCCCGCGCGCTTCGGCCTCGACCCGCGCCGCGACGTGCAGGTCCTCACCCCGATGCACCGTGGCCCGGCCGGGGCCGGCGCGCTGAACGGGCTCCTCCAGCAGTCCGTCACCCCGGCGCGCCCCGGGCTGGCCGAGAAGCGCTTCGGCGGCCGCGTCTTCCGCGTCGGCGACAAGGTCACGCAGATACGCAACAACTACGAGAAGGGCGCCAACGGCGTCTTCAACGGGACGGTCGGCGTCGTCACCGCCCTCGACCCCGACGAGCAGCGGCTCACCGTCCGCACCGACGAGGACGAGGACATCGTGTACGACTTCGCCGAGCTGGACGAGCTGGCCCACGCGTACGCCGTCACGATCCACCGCTCGCAGGGCAGCGAGTACCCCTGCGTGGTCATTCCGGTCACGACGAGTGCCTGGATGATGCTCCAGCGGAACCTTTTGTATACGGCGGTCACCCGCGCGAAGCGGCTCGTGGTGCTCGTGGGCTCCCGGCGGGCCCTGGGGCAGGCGGTGCGGGCCGTCTCGGCCGGGCGGCGGTGCACGGCACTGGACGCCAGGCTCGCCGGGCGGATACCGCGCCCGGACCATCCGTAAATCTCCCGCTTACGGCGGCACGCCGTGCCAGATTTTTGCCACATGGCCGACCCCGAGTGCACATTGTGGGCCCAGATGGGGGACAGTGGAGGGAGTCAGGGCACCTGGAAGAACTCCGGACACCTCGAAGAAGAGGCCAGACGTCGGTGAGGGAAGACGTGAGCGAAAACCGCAACAGCGACAGCGCAGACAATGCCGTAGTAATGCGGTACCAGGGCGAGGAGCACTCCTACCCGATCGTGGACAGCTCGGTGGGCGACAAGGGCTTCGACATCGGCAAGCTCCGCGCCCAGACCGGTCTGGTGACCCTGGACTCCGGTTTCGGCAACACCTCCTCGGCCACCTCGGCGATCACCTACCTCGACGGTGAGCAGGGCATCCTCAGGTACCGCGGCTATCCGATCGAGCAGCTCGCGGAGCGCGGCTCGTTCCTGGAGACCGCCTACCTGCTCATCAACGGCGAGCTGCCGACCGTGGACGAGCTGGCGGCCTTCCGCCGGGAGATCTCGCAGCACACGCTGCTGCACGAGGACGTGAAGCGGTTCTTCGACGGCTTCCCGACCGACGCGCACCCGATGGCCATGCTGACCTCCGTGGTCAGCGCGCTGTCCACCTTCTACCAGGACAGCCACAACCCGTTCGACGAGCGGCAGCGCTACATCTCCACGATCCGGCTGCTCGCCAAACTCCCGACGATCGCCGCGTACGCGTTCAAGAAAGCCGTCGGCCACCCGGTCGTCTACCCCCGCAACGACCTGGGCTACGTCGAGAACTTCCTCCGCATGACCTTCTCGGTCCCGGCCGAGGAGTACGAGCTGGACCCGGTCGTCGTCAGCGCGCTGGAGAAGCTGCTGATCCTGCACGCGGACCACGAGCAGAACTGTTCGACGTCCACGGTACGGCTCGTCGGCTCCTCCCAGGCCAACCTGTTCGTCTCCATCTCCGCCGGCATCAACGCGCTGTGGGGCCCGCTGCACGGCGGCGCCAACGCGGCCGTCCTGGAGATGCTGGAGCGCATCCAGGCCGAGGGCGGTGACGTCGACTCCTTCATCCGCCGGGTGAAGAACAAGGAGGAGGGCGTCCGCCTGATGGGCTTCGGCCACCGGGTGTACAAGAGCTTCGACCCGCGCGCCAAGATCATCAAGGCGGCGGCGCACGACGTGCTCTCCGCGCTCGGCAAGTCCGACGAACTGCTGGACATCGCGCTGCGCCTGGAGGAGCACGCGCTCAGCGACGACTACTTCGTCTCGCGCAACCTCTACCCGAACGTGGACTTCTACACCGGTCTGATCTACCGGGCCATGGGCTTCCCGACCAGCATGTTCACCGTGCTGTTCGCCCTCGGCCGGCTGCCCGGCTGGATCGCCCAGTGGCACGAGATGATCAGCGACCCGACCACGCGCATCGGCCGTCCGCGCCAGGTCTACACCGGTGTGGCCGAGCGGGATTACGTGCCGGTGGAGCAGCGCTGACGGCAGGGCCGATGATGTGACGTAGGTCACATCATCAGGTGTGCAACCTTCGAAGGAGTTGTGGGTCTAACCGGTCAGTGTTGGCGCGGGTTCGGCTGGACCCACGCCGACGGCCGTCCGGCCCGGGGTCCCGTGGGGGGACGCTCTGAGCGGACGGCAGGAAGCGCCCCGTGCCGGGCCCTGTGGGGGGACCCGTCGGCGGGGCGCTTCTCATTTCCCGGGCCGCCCGCCCCCGATCCACGACGTCGCCCCGGGCGCACCGTCAGGTAGCGGTGCGCCCGGGGCGCGTGTCTGCGTACACGCCGGTCACGGGTGTGTGCGCGCTCCCATCGCACGGCGCGCGGCGCGCCGTGCGCGCCCCCGGAGCGGAGGCGCCGCGCGCCCGGGTCAGGCGCGGCCGACGAGGTCGTACCCCGCCTCGTCCACGGCGCCGCGCACCGCCTCGTCGTCCAGCGGCTCGTCCGCCGTCACGGTGACCAGGCCCGTCGCGGCGGCGGCCGTCACGTCGCGGACGCCCGGCAGCGCCGAGACCTCCTCGGACACACTTTTCTCACAGTGGGCACAGGTCATTCCGGAGACCTGGTAGGTGACGGTGCTCATCGCGTCCTCATTCCCTTCACGTCCTGTCCCCCCGCTCCTGCCGGGATTATATACCCCTCAGGGGTATAGGCGGGCGGGCGTCCCGGCCGCCCCTGTCCCCGCCCGCCCTCTCAACCCCGCCGCCCCGCGCCGCGTCACTCAGGGATGGGGAGCGATGTCTCTGCGCGTATCCCACGGCATTCGGCGCGCGGCATTGGAGGAAGCGCGGTGGAAGAGGGTCTGAGCGCCCGTCAGAGTGGGGAGCGGGGCGTCCGTCGGGGGCGGCGTCCGGGGGAACCCCGAGTCCGTCCCGGGGGTGCGCCGCCCGGCGGCTCCGGGAAAACCCGCGCCGGTCCCTGGTCATGATGAAAAGATGTTCACTGCGCCACGTCTCACATGTCAGCTTTGATTGACAGGTTGATTCACCGGGGGAAACCCCGCACAAGGAAACGGACGAACGCATGGACGGCGCACTGTGGATGTACGTGCTGCTCGCCCTCACGACCGCGCCCCCCCTGGTGCCCAACGCCGCCCTCATCGCCTCCGCCGGAGCGCTCGCGCAGTCCGGCGACATGAGCCTGCCGATGGTGCTGTTCGTCGTCGCGGGCAGCGCGCTCGCCGGTGACGCGATCATCTACGGCTGCGGCCTGCTCGGCAGCCGCCGCGCCCTGCGCTGGCTGCACCGCACCCCCCGCCGCAGCGCCGCCCTGGAGTGGACGGCGAGCCGGATGCACGCGTACGGGCTCCCGTTCGTCATCGGCGTGCGCTTCGTCCCCAGCGGCCGGGTCGTCGGCGGCCTGACCGCCGCCGTGGTCGGCTACCCGGCCCGCCGCTACCTCCTCGGCGCCGGGATCGCCGAACTCATCTGGGCCTCCTACAGCGTGGGCATCGGCTACTGGGGCGGCTCCGCCCTCGGCGGCGCTTGGCCCTCCCTCTTCATCGGCACCGGCGTCTCCCTCGTCGTGGCCGCCGTCGCCCAACTCCTCAGCCGCTGCGGCGGCGACGGCGGCCCCCGGGAGGGGAACGCCGGTTCCCCCGGCGGCCCGCGCCCCGTCCCCGCTCCTACGCCCTGCGTCCCCGATGCCCCGGGCGGCGCGTGACCCACTCCCTGATCGTGTCCGGATACCAGAACGGCCTGCCCCGCTCCACCACATCGGGTGGCGGGAGCAGGCCGTGCTTGCGGTAGGAGCGCACGGTGTCCGGCTGCACCCGGATGTGGGCGGCGATCTCCTTGTAGGACCACAGGCCCGGTTGCGTCATCCCCTGCTGCGTCATCTCGTCGCTCCTCCCTCGGCGGCCCGCCGGGCGGCGGATTCCTGACGGCGCGTCAGTCCCGCCCCGGAGAACGACGCGCCGGGAGGCGGGTCAGGGTCTGTCGGCCAGCTGTGACGGGCGGCCCGCGTCATGGTGACATCCGTGGCCGATCTGAAAAGATCCCGGCGAAACCGGTACACGCCAGGCCGTGACCACCGCCACGCGCCCCTTACCGGCCCCGCCCGCCCGTCGCACCCGCTCGTCGCACCCGCCCGGCGAGCCCCGCCTACCTGTGCTGCGGGAAACCCAGGTCCACCCCGCCGTCCGCCGGGTCGGGCCACCGCGTCGTCACCACCTTGCCCCGGGTGTAGAACCGCACGCCGTCGTCGCCGTACACGTGGTGGTCGCCGAAGAGCGAGTCCTTCCAGCCGCCGAACGAGTGGTAGCCCACCGGCACCGGGATCGGCACGTTCACGCCCACCATCCCGGCGGCCACCTCCAGCTGGAAGCGCCGCGCCGCGCCGCCGTCCCGCGTGAAGACGGCCGCGCCGTTGCCCCAGCGCGACGCGTTGATCAGCGCGATCGCCTCGGCGTAGTCCGCGACCCGCACGACGCACAGCACCGGCCCGAAGATCTCGTCCCGGTAGGCGTCCATGTCCGGGGACACCCGGTCGAGCAGCGAGACGCCCAGGAAGAAACCGTCCTCGTGCCCCGGTACCGTCAGCCCGGCGCCGTCCACGACGAGTTCCGCGCCCTGCTCCAGCGCGCCCGTGACGTACCCCTCCACCGCGTCGCGGTGCTCGGCCGTGATGAGCGGCCCCATCTCGGACGCCGGGTCGTCGCCGGGGCCGATCCGCAGCGCGCGCGCCCGTTCGGCGATCCGCGCCACCAGGCCGTCCGCCGTCTCCTCGCCCACCGCGACCACGACGGAGACCGCCATGCACCGCTCGCCCGCCGACCCGTACGCCGCGCCGACCGCGCCGTCCGCCGCCACGTCGAGGTCCGCGTCGGGCAGCACCAGCATGTGGTTCTTCGCGCCGCCGAGCGCCTGCACGCGCTTGCCGTGCTCGGTGGCCGTGCGGTGCACCGCCGCCGCCACCGGCGTGGAGCCGACGAAGCTGACGGCCGCGACGTCCGGGTGGGCCAGCAGCCGGTCGACGGCCTCCCGGTCGCCGTTCACCACGTTCAGCACCCCGGGCGGGAAGCCCGCCTCGGCCGCCAGCGCCGCCAGCAGCGTCCCGGCGGACGGGTCCTTCTCGCTCGGCTTGAGGACGAACGTGTTCCCGCACGCCACGGCCAGCGGGAACATCCACAGCGGCACCATCGCCGGGAAGTTGAACGGCGTGATGCCCGCCACCACCCCCAGCGGCTGCCGCAGCGACGCGACGTCCACGCCCGTCGAGACCTCCGTGGACAGCTGCCCCTTCAGCTTCTCCGCGATGCCGCAGGCCAGTTCCACGATCTCCAGGCCGCGCGCCACCTCGCCCAGCGCGTCGGAGCGCACCTTGCCGTGCTCCGCCGTGATCAGCGCGGCCAGCTCGTCGCGCCGCTCGTCGAGCAGCGCGCGGTAGCGGAACAGCAGCGCCGTGCGGCGCGCGAGGGACGCGGTGCCCCAGCCCGCGCGGTACGCCGCGAGCGCCGACGCCACCGCCGCGTCCACCTCACCGGCCGAGGCGAGCGCCACCTCCCGCGTGCGTGCGCCGGTGGCCGGGTCGAAGACCGGGCCGGTGCGGCCGGACGTGCCGGGCACGGCGGTGTTGTCGATGAAGTGGCCGATGGTGTGCGTGTCGGTCATGCGGTGCGTCCTCAGCGGTCGAAGGGAGGCGGTCGAAGGAAGGGGGAAGGGGGCTTTCAGAGGTGGTGGCGGCGGTCGCGTACCGCCCGTTCGTACGCCGTCCGGGCCGCCCGCGCGGCGGGCCGTTCCGACGTCCCCGCCACCGGCACGTCCCACCAGGCCTGCGGCGGCGGCCCCGACGGCGCGGGGTCGGTCTCGACGTACACGCACACCGGGCCGGGCTCGTCGCGTGCCTGCGCGAGGGCGGCGCGCAGCTCGGCCCACGTACGGGCGCGCAGCACCCGCAGGCCGAACGACGCGGCGTTGGCCGCCAGATCGACGGGCAGCGGGTCGCCGGTGTACGAGCCGTCCGCCGCGCGGAAGCGGTAGGCGGTGCCGAAGCGCTCGGCGCCGGTCTGCTCGGACAGGCCGCCGATGGACGCGTACCCGTGGTTCTGGAGCAGCACGAGCTTCACGGGGACGCCCTCCTGCACAGCCGTCACCAGTTCGGTGGGGCCCATGAGGTACGTGCCGTCGCCGACCAGCGCCCAGACCGTGCGGTCGGGCGCGGCGAGCCGGACGCCGATGGCGGCGGGGATCTCGTAGCCCATACAGGAGTAGCCGTACTCCACGTGGTACTGCCGGGGCGAGCGGGCGCGCCAGTAACGGTGCAGGTCGCCGGGGAGGGAGCCCGCGGCGTTGATGATCACGTCGTCGTCCCCCACGACGGCGGCCAGCGCGCCGAGGACCTGCGGCTGGGTGGGCGGCGCCTGGTCGTCGGCGGGCAGCACCACCGATGTGGTGACGTCCGCCCACGCGGCACGGCCCGCCGCGTACTCCTCGCGGTACGCGTCGGTGACGTGGTGTCCGGCCAGGGCGGCGGTCAGTGCGTCGAGTCCGGCGCGGGCGTCGGCGACGAGGGGCAGGCCCGCCATCTTGTGCGCGTCGTCCGCGGAGACGGTGAGGCTGGCGAAGCGCACGCCGGGGTGCTGGAAGAGGGTGCCGGACGCGGTGGTGAAGTCGGTCCAGCGGGTGCCGACGCCGAGCACCAGGTCGGCCGTACGGGCGAGGTCGTCGGCGACGGCGGTGCCGGTGTGGCCGATGCCGCCCACGTCGCACGGGTGGTCGTGGCACAGTGAGCCCTTGCCCGCCTGGGTGGACGCGACGGGGATGCCGGTCGCGTCGGCCAGCGCGCGCAGGGCGTCCTCGGCGCGGCTGTGATGCACCCCGCCGCCCGCGACCAGCAGCGGGCGGTGGGCGGCGCGTACGGCGTCCGCCACCCGGGCCAGGGCGTCCGCGTCGGGGGCGGGGCGCGGGATGTGCCAGACGCGTTCGGCGAAGAACTCCTCGGGCCACGCGTACGCCTCGGCCTGCACGTCCTGCGGCAGCGCGAGGGTGACGGCGCCGGTCTTCGCGGGGTCGGTGAGGACGCGCATCGCGTGCAGCGCGGCGGGGATCAGCGCCTCCGGCCTGTGCACGCGGTCGAACCAGCGGCTGACGGGCCGCAGCGCGTCGTTCACCGAGATGTCGCCCGCGTCCGGGTGTTCGAGCTGCTGGAGCACGGGGTCGGCGGGGCGGGTCGCGAACGTGTCGCCCGGCAGCAGCAGTACGGGCAGCCGGTTGACGGTGGCGAGCGCGGCGCCGGTGACGAGGTTGGTCGCGCCGGGCCCGATCGATGTCGTGACGGCCTGCGCGGACAACCGGTCGCGCTGCCGCGCGAACCCTACGGCCGCGTGCACCATGGCCTGTTCGCTGCGGCCCTGGAGGTACGGCAGCGGCGCCCCCGCGCCCTGCCCGTTCTCCACGAGTGCCTGCCCGATGCCCGCCACGTTCCCGTGACCGAAGATTCCCCAGCACGCCTCGATCAGCCGATGCCGCTCCCCGTCCCGCTCGCTGTACTGCGCGGCCAGGAACCGTACGAGCGCCTGCGCCACTGTCAGGCGAATTCTGCTCACCGGTTGGTCTCCTCTCCCTGCGGGGCCGGCGTCCCGTACAGCGGCAGCCGCGGGTCCACCGGCGTGTCCCGCCAGGTGTCGCGCAGCCACGCGTGGTCCGGGTGGTCCTGGATCAGCCAGGCGCGGTCCGGGTCGGGCCCCGCCATGACGTTGAGGTAGTACATGTCGTGCCCCGGAGCCGCCATCGCAGGCCCATGCCAGCCGTCCGGGATCAGCACGGCGTCCCCGCCGCGCACCTCCGCCAGCACGTCGCTGCCCGACCCGTGCCCCGACGGGGACACGCGCTGGTAGCCGGCGCCCGGTGTCCCGGCGGGGGAGTCGGCGATCTCGAAGTAGTAGATCTCCTCAAGCCGGGACTCCTCGCCCGGCCGCGACGCGTCGTGCTTGTGCGGCGGGTACGACGACCAGTTGCCGCCCGGGGTCAGCACCTCGACGGCGATCAGCCGGTCCGCCGCGAACACCCCGGCCGCCGCGAAGTTGTTGACCTGCCGCGAGCACACCCCCGCGCCGCGCAGCTCGACCGGCACCCCGCCCGCCGGTCCGTACCGCGCCGGGAGCCGCCGCTCGCAGCGCGCCCCGGCCAGCGCGAACCGCCCGCCGCCCGCCGAGGCGACCGTCACCTCCGCGCCGCGCGGCACGTACGCGAAGTCGCTGACGCCCGCGAAGACGTCCCGCCGCCCGGCGAGCGCGAACGTCTCCCCGTCCGCCGCCACCTCGCAGCCGCCCGCAAGCGGCAGCACGATCCACTCGCTGTCCCCGGCGGCGTACGTGTGGCTCCCGCCGGGCGCGAGCCGCAGGACGCGCAGCGACGAGTACGTCCACCCGGCCGTGGCAGGGGAGACGTCCAGCAGGTACGGGCCTGACGCGGCCGTCCCGGCGGGCAGATGGAGGTCCTTGGTCCCGGACACGGGGTGCTCCTCTCGCACAGTGGGCGGGGTCACAGCAGCGACGCGGCGGTGCGGACGGCCTTCGCCACGTCGCCGTCCGGCGGGTACAGCAGCGACCGCCCGACGACGAGACCGCGCACGCCGGGCAGCCGCAGCGCCGCGCGCCACCGCTCGTACATCGCGTCCGGGTCGCCGCGCACGTCGCCGCCCAGCAGGACGGCGGGCAGGGTGGACGCGGACAGGACCCGTTCCATGGCCTCGGGGTCGGTCTGCGCGTCGTCCGTCACGGGGACCTTCAGCCAGGTGTACGCGGAGGTGCCGCCGAGGCCCGACGCGATGGCCATCGACGTCATGACGGCCGCCGCGCCCAGGTCGCTCACCGGCCGCTCGCCCGGCCGCCTGCGGCACAGGAACGGCTCGACGAAGACCGGAAGCTTCCGTTCCGCCATGGCGTCCACCGCGCGCGCCGCCGCCTCCATCGTCGCGACCGACCCGGGGTCGGAGCGGTCGATGCGCAGCAGCAGCTTCCCCGCGTCGAAGCCCCGGCGCTCGATGTCCTGCGCGCGCATCCCCGTGAACCGGTCGTCCAGTTCGAACGCGGCTCCCGCCAGGCCGCCCCGGTTCATCGAGCCCATGACGACCCGGTTCTCCAGCGCGCCGAGGAGCAGCAGGTCCTCCAGGACATCGGCGGTGGCCAGCACGCCGTCCACGCCCGGCTGGGCGAGGGCGGTCAGCAGCCGTTCCAGCAGCTCGTAGCGGTCGGCCATGGCCAGCGGCCTGCCGCCCACGGCCAGCGCGCCGCGCGCCGGGTGGTCGGCGGCGACGATCAGCAGCCGTCCCATGGCACCCAGGAGGGGGCGGCGGGCGCGCCGCGCGGCGGCCTCGGCGACGGCCTCCGGGTGGCGGCTGCGCACCAGCGGGAGATCGGCGATGGGGATCGTCACACCTGCTCCTCACGGGAGGCGCCGGCCAGCAGCGCCTCCACCTCCTCGGGGTAGGGCATCGCGGTGGAGCAGGCGAGCCGCCCCGCGACGATGGCTCCGGCGGCGTTGGCGTAGCGCACGGTGCGCGCCGGGTCCCAGCCGGCCAGCAGGCCGTGGCACAGGGCGCCGCCGAACGCGTCTCCCGCGCCGAGCCCGTTGACCACCTCGACCGGGTGCGGCGGCACGTGGGCCACCGTGCCGTCGCGGTGCGCGGCGAGCACGCCGTCCGGGCCCTGCTTGACGACGGCCAGTTCGACCCCGGCGGCCAGGAGCGCGTCGGCGCATTCGCGCGGGGTGTGCGCGCCGGTGGCGACGCGGCACTCGGTCAGGTTGCCCACGGCGACGGTCGCGTGGGCGAGGGCGGCGCGGTAGTGGGGGCGTGCGGCGCCGGGGTCGCCGTCCGGCCAGAACATCGGCCGCCAGTCGAGGTCGAAGACGGTGGCCGTGCCGCCGCCCGCCGCGTGCCGGGCGGCGAGGGCGGCGAGGGTCGCGGTACGGCTCGGCTCGGCGCACAGGCCGGTGCCCGTCATCCAGAAGACGCGTGCCCCGGCGATGGCGTCCATGTCGAGTTCGTCCGCGCGCAGTTCGAGATCGGGTGCTTTCGGATAGCGGTAGAAGTACAGCGGGAAGTGATCGGGCGGGAAGATCTCGCAGAACGTGACGGGCGTCGGCGGCCCCGGCACGCCCGTCGCCCAGCGCGCGTCCACGCCGAAGTCCGCCAGCGCCTCCCGGCAGTAGTCGCCGAACGGGTCGAGCCCCGTCCGCGTGACGACCGCCGCCGAACGCCCCAGCCGCGCCGCCGCCACCGCCACGTTCGTCGCCGAACCGCCCAGGAACTTCCCGAAGGATTCGACGCGCGCCAGGGGGACACCCGTCTGGAGCGGGTAGATATCGACTCCGATACGACCCATGGTGATGACGTCCACAGCCGCTGCTCCTTCGCTCGCGTACCGGTGCCGTGCCCCCAGGTTCGGCCGGTGCCGGGCCGGGTGTCAATGGTTTGTACTGACATAAAGACAGCAACACGCACGTGTGATTGACATGTTGTCCTGACAACCTATTGACAGCCTGCCCTCCCGGACGGTTTGCTCCGTTCCACCACCTGCCCCCTCTCCCGGCTCTCTCACAGCCCGGCTCTCTCACAGCGAAGTGAGGTACGGACGATGCAACGGACCAGACCCGTCGCGCTCGCGGCCGCGTGCGCCGCGGGCGCGCTGCTCCTCGCCGGCTGCACCAGCGACACCGGCGGACGCGCCGCCAGGGAACGCGCCGAGGAGGCCGCCGCCGCGGGCCGCGCCGACACCCCGCGCATCACCGTCGCGCTGATCACCCACGGCGCGCCGGGCGACACGTTCTGGGACACCGTCCGCAAGGGCGCGGAACAGGCCGCCGACAAGGACAACGCCGAACTGATCTACGCGGGCGACCCGTCCGCCTCCGAGCAGGCCGCGCTCATCGAGAACGCCGTGGACCAGGACGTCGACGGCATCGCCCTCACCATGCCCGACCCCGAGGCGCTCTCCGGCGCCATAGCCCGCGCCCACGACGCGGGCATCCCCGTCGTGGGCCTCAACGCGGGCCTGCCCTCCTGGCGCGAGGCGGGCCTGCTGTCGTACTTCGGGCAGGACGAGTCCGTCACCGGCCGCGCCTTCGGCGACCGGCTCAACGACCTCGACGCCGAGCACGGCGTGTGCGTCGTCCACGAGCAGGGCAACGTCTCGCAGGAGCAGCGCTGCGCCGGTGTCGCCGAGACCTTCGAGGGCGAGCTGGAGACGCTCTACGTGGACGGCACCGACATGCCGTCCGTGCGCTCCACCGTCGAGGCGCGCCTGCGGCAGGACAGCTCGATCGACTACGTCGTCGCGCTCGGCGCGCCCTTCGCCCTCGCCGCCGTCGGGTCGGTCGAGGACGCGGGCAGCGACGCGGGCATCGCCACGTTCGACCTCAACCCCGAGCTGGCGACGGCCATCAGGGACGGCGACATCGCGTTCGCCGTCGACCAGCAGCCGTACCTCCAGGGCTACCTGGCCGTCGACGCGTTGTGGCTGCACCGCTTCAACGGCAACGTCAGCGGCGGCGGCGAGGAACCCGTCCTCACCGGCCCCGCCTTCGTGGACGGCGACAGCCTGGAGGACATCGCCGACTACATCGAGAACGGCACCCGGTGACCGCCGCCGCGGCGCCCCCCGCCGCCTCCCGCACCCCCGCCGCGCTGCGCCGCGCCCTCGCCCGCCCCGGCACGGGCGCCCTCGCCGGGGCGGCCGCCGTCTACCTCCTCTTCTGGATCGTCGCGCCGCCCTTCCGGCAGTTCGACTCGCTCGCGACCGTCCTCTACCAGTCGTCCACGCTCGGCATCATGGCCGTCGCCGTGGCGCTGCTGATGATCGGCGGCGAGTTCGACCTGTCGGCGGGCGTCGCCGTCGTGACGTCCTCGCTGACGGCGAGCATGGTCGCGTTCCAGTTCACGCTGAACGTCTGGTCGGGCGTGCTCGCCGCGCTCGTCCTCTCCCTCACCATCGGCGCGTTCAACGGCTTCCTGCTGGTCCGCACGCGGCTGCCCAGCTTCCTCGTCACCCTGGCGACCTTCCTGATGCTCCAGGGCCTCAACATCGCGATCACCAAGGCCGTCACGGGCAATGTCGCGACCGACTCCATCAGCGACATGGAGGGCTTCCCGGCGGCCGAGGCGGTGTTCTCCTCCACGCTCACCATCGGCGGGACGCACCTGCGCGTGACCGTGCTGTGGTGGCTGGGCTTCGCGGCGCTCGCGAGCTGGGTGCTGCTGCGGACGCGGTTCGGCAGCTGGGTGTTCGCGGTCGGCGGGGACGCGGCGGCGGCGCGGGCGGCCGGGGTGCCGGTCACGTTCGTCCGCGTCACGCTGTTCATGACGGTCGGCTTCGCCGCCTGGTTCGTCGGCATGCACCACCTGTTCGCGTTCAACACCGTCCAGTCGGGCGGCGGTGTCGGCAACGAGCTGCTGTACATCGCGGCGGCCGTCATCGGCGGCTGCCTGCTCACCGGCGGCTACGGCTCGATCGCCGGGCCGGTCGTCGGCGCGTTCCTCTTCGGCATGGCGTCGCAGGGCATCGTCTACGCCGACTGGGAGCCCGACTGGTTCTCCTTCTTCCTCGGCGCGATGCTGCTGCTCGCCGTCCTGTTCAACCTGTGGATACGCCGCCAGGCCACCAGGAGGTGAACGCCATGACCCACTCCGACCCCCTTGTCGAACTCTCCGGCGTCGGCGTCTCGTACGGCCCCGTCCGCGCGCTGCGCGGCGTGGACCTGACGATCACGCCAGGCCGCGTCAGCTGCGTCCTCGGCGACAACGGCGCGGGCAAGTCCACGCTGATCAAGGTCGTCTCAGGGCTCCACCGCCACACCGAGGGCGAACTGCGCGTGGACGGCGCCCCCGTACGCCTCGCCTCGCCCCGGCAGGCCATGGACCTGGGCATCGCCACCGTCCACCAGGACCTCGCGACGCTCCCGCTGATGCCCGTGTGGCGCAACTTCTTCCTCGCCCGCGAACTGACGCGCGGACGCGGCCCGTTCCAGCGCCTCGACATCCCGCGCATGAAGCGCGTCGCCGACGAGGAGCTGCGCGGCATGGGCATCGCGCTGGACGACCTCGACCAGCCCGTCGGCTCGCTGTCCGGTGGGCAGCGGCAGTCGGTGGCCATCGCGCGCGCCGTCCACTTCGGGGCGCGCGTCCTCGTGCTGGACGAGCCGACGGCGGCCCTCGGCGTCAAGCAGTCGGGCGTCGTCCTGCGGTACGTCGCCGCCGCGCGCGACCGCGGCCTCGGCGTCGTCCTCGTCACGCACAACCCGCACCACGCGTACCTCGTCGGCGACCACTTCACCGTCCTGCGCCTCGGCGAGGTCGAACTGAGCGCCGGCCGCGACGCGGTGACGCTGCCCGAGCTGACCGGACACATGGCGGGCGGCGCCGACCTGGACGCCCTCCGCCACGAACTCGCCGCGCCCGCACCCCAGGGCGCCCCCGCGCGACAGAACAGGAGCACGGACAGATGAGTACAGCACTGGACCGCATCCGCGTCGGCTCCGCCCCCGACTCCTGGGGCGTGTGGTTCGCCGACGACCCCCAGCAGGTGCCCTGGCAGCGCTTCCTGGACGAGGTCTCCACCGCCGGGTACGAGTGGGTCGAGCTGGGCCCGTACGGCTACCTCCCCACCGACCCGGCCGTCCTGCGCGACGAGCTGGACCGCCGCGGCCTGCGCGTCTCCGCCGGGACCGTCTTCACCGCCCTGCACCGCGGCCCGGCCGTCTGGGACGAGACGTGGGAGCACGTGTCGGGCGTCGCGCGCCTCGCGAAGGCGACGGGCGCGCGGCACCTCGTCGTCATACCCGAGTTCTGGCGCGACCAGGTGACGGGCGCGCCGCTGGAGTCCGCCCGGCTGACCGCCGAGCAGACCGCCGACCTCGCCGCCGGGATGGAACGCCTCGGGCGCGCCGTCCGCGACACGTTCGGCCTGCGGATCGTCGTCCACCCGCACGCGGACACGCACATCGACGGCGAGGAGGCCGTCGCCCGCTTCCTCGACGCCACCGACCCCGAGGACGTCGCGCTGTGCCTCGACACCGGGCACTACGCCTACTGCGGCGGCGACACCCTCCAGCTGATCCGCACCTACGGCGAACGCATCGGCTACCTGCACCTCAAGCAGGTGAACCCTGCGGTGCTGGCCGAAGTGCGGGCGGACAAGCTGCCGTTCGGCCCGGCCGTGCGGCGCGGCGTGTTCAGCGAGCCGCCCGCCGGGGTGCCCGACCTGCCGCCGGTGCTGGCGGCGGCGCAGGCCCTCGGCACGGAACGGGACGTGGAGCTGTTCGCCATCGTCGAGCAGGACATGTACCCGTGCCGGCCCGACCAGCCGCTGCCCATCGCCAGCCGCACGCGCCGCTTCCTGTCCGCCTGCGGCGCCTGACCCCGCCCGCCCACCCGCACGAGGAACGTGACCATGACGCACACCGCCCCCCTCGGCGTCGCCGTGATCGGCGCAGGAACGATGGGCGCCGACCACGTCCGCCGCCTCGACCGCGCCGTCGCGGGCGCCCGCGTCGCCGCCGTCGCCGACATCGACGGCGACCGCGCGCGGGAGCTGGCCGGCCCGATCGAGGGCTGCGCCGCGCACACCGACCCGGCCGCCGCGATGGCCGCGCCCGGCGTGGACGCCGTCCTCATCGCCTCGCCGGGGCCCGCGCACGAGGCGGCGCTGCTGACCGCGCTCGACCGGGGCCTGCCCGTCCTGTGCGAGAAGCCCCTCACCCCCGACCCCGAGGGCGCGCTGCGCGTGCTGGCGGCGGAGGAGAAGCTCGGCTCGCGCCGCGTGCAGGTCGGCTTCATGCGGCGGTACGACAGCGAGTACGTCCAGCTCGCCGCGCTCCTCGCGGGCGGCGAGCTGGGCCGTACGCTGCTGATGCACTGCCGCCACCGCAACGTCTCCGTGCCCCCGTACTTCACCGACGAGTCGCTGATCAACGACTCGGTGGCGCACGAGTTCGACGCCGCCCGCTGGCTCCTCGGCCAGGAGATCACGGCCGTCCAGGTCTTCCGCCCCACCCCGAGCGCGCACGCGCACGCCGGTCTCGGCGACCCGCAGCTCGTCGTCTTCGAGACGGACGGCGGCGCCGTCGTGGACGTCGAGATCTTCGCGGGCAGCGGCTTCGGCTACCAGGTGCAGGCCGAGGCGGTGTGCGAACGCGGCACGGCCCGCGTCGGCGACGCGCACGGCATGCTCGTGAACGCGGGGGGCCGCTGGGGCGGGCCGGTCGACCAGCACTACCTGACGCGCTTCGCCGACGCGTACGACCGCGAGGTCCGCGCCTGGGTGGACGCCACGCGGCGTGGCGAGGTCACGGGCGCGAGCACGTGGGACGGCTACGCCGTCGCCGCCGCCTGCGCGGCCGGGACGGAGGCCCAGCGCACCGGCCGCCGGGTCGCCGTGGACATGATCGACATGCCGCGCTTCTACCGCCGCTGACGCCGATACGCTGTGCCGGTACCAAGGGAAAGGCCGCTCGTGGACGTGCAGTTCAGCATCGACCGCACCAGCCCGGTGCCGCTGTACTTCCAGCTCTCGCAGCAGCTCGAAGCCGCCATCGGACGCGGCGACCTGCCCCCGGGGTCACTGCTGGGGAACGAGATCGACCTCGCCGGACGCCTCGGCCTGTCGCGGCCGACCGTCCGGCAGGCCATCTCGGCCCTGGTGGACAAGGGCCTCCTGGTGCGCCGCCGGGGCGTCGGCACGCAGGTCGTCCACAGCGAGGTGCGCCGTTCGCTCGAACTGAGCAGCCTCTACGACGACCTGGCGTCGGCGGGCCGCCGCCCCGCGACCCGCGTCCTCGCCCTCGGCACCGTCCCGGCCGCCGCCGGTCCTGCGGCGGCCCTCGGCCTCGCGGAGGGCGAGGACGTCCTGCGGATGGAACGCCTGCGCCTCACCGGCGACGAGCCCATCGCGTACCTGACCAACCACCTCCCGGCCCACCTCCTGCGCGCCACCGCCACCGAGCTTGAGGCCACCGGCCTCTACCGCCTGCTGCGCATGGCCGGGACGACGCTGCACAGCGCCCGCCAGACCATCGGCGCCCGCGCGGCGACACCGGAGGAGGCCCACCTGCTCGCCGAACCCCCGGGCGCACCGCTGCTGTACATGACCCGCACGGCCTTCGACGACAAGGGCCGCGTCGTGGAACACGGCACGCACCTCTACCGGGCGTCGCGCTACTCGTTCGAACTCCAGTTGCTGATGCGCTCCTGATGAACGGCACATGACGGGACATTGCCCCCCATGCCAATCACATGAGCACCCCCCACCACCCGTTGACGCACCCCCCACAACAGGCGAGAGTCGACACAACGCACCACGCACACGGCCGTGTGCCCGAGTGGTTCAGGGACTCGCCTGCAAAGCGAGTTACACGAGTTCGATTCTCGTCACGGCCTCTTCTCCCGCCACCCCGAATGACCAGCATGTAGTTGTGGGGGGGGGGGGCCCCCGGGGGGCGCCCCCCCCCCCCACACCGCCCCGCGGGGGGCGGGCGCCCCCCCGCCGGCCCCCCCCCCCCCCCCCGCCCCCCCCCCGGGGGGGGGGCCCCCCCCCCCCGGCCCCCCCCCCCCACAACTATGCGCCGTCTCACTTTCCGTCTCAGTCCGGTGTTCGTCCCGTGGCCGTACCAGGAGGACGCCAGTTCTGATTCGACGTTAGATAAGATGATCGCGCGGTTTGGCGTTTGGCGCCGCTCCGTTCTCCGGTTGGGACATCGCAACGACAACCACCCTAGGAGGACAGATGCGTCATAGGCGACACCGCAAACGAAAGCGCCCAGCCTGGGAGTTCTGGTCATTTGTGGTCAACCTCGCGCGCCTCATTTATGAGGTGTGCGGGAGGGACTAGCTCGCCACGCGACCGCCAGGTGGGCGCCTCGTCAAGGATGGGGTTCGGGTGCCTCCGGGCCCCATCCTTCGTTCCGGACCGGATCAGCGAGAAAAATACCGACCCGCTACCGTTCCGACATAGACAATATTACAGGCTCTCGGGCCAAGATTGGCATTAGGAAGTTCAGTAGAAACTTCCGTGCTTCCCGTCAGTTGCTTCCTGGAATGTTCTCCCAGATCAGCGCGTCCACCTGCTGTGCGACGCTGCTGCGGACTTCGTCCACGATGTGCTGGTACCGCGTGGCCATCGCCGTGGTGGACCAGCCCATGAGGTTCATGACCGCGCGTTCGGGGACTCGGAGGATCAGGAGCACCGTCGCGGCCGTGTGGCGAGCGTCGTGAAGGCGGGCGTCCCGGAGGCCCCCGTCGCGGAGCAGAGCCTTCCACTCGCTCCAGTCGTAGCGATGCGAGATGTCCGATCCGGTCGGTGTCGCGAACACCCAACCCTCGTCGGTCCACCGTTCACCGGCTGCCTTACGCTCCACGTTCTGCGTTACCCGGTGCGCCCGGAGAAGCTGGACCACTTGAGGCGGTAGCCCCACGCGCCGACGGCCGGCCCGTGACTTGGTGCGGGACGTCTTGCCGTTGGTCCGACGGCGTTCCGGGCAGTAGCCGGCCTTCTTGCCGCATGCGGTGTTGCAGCCGTGGGCGTAGCGAGGACGCAACCGGCTCCGGCGAATCCACAGGATGCCGTTGTCCAAGTCCACGTCCTCCCACCTGAGCCCCAGAGCCTCGCCCTGCCGTAGGCCGAGCGCCAGTGCGACGGCCCAACGCGCCGCGTTGCGCCGCTTGTCGGCGGCTGCGAGGAGCCGTCGGACCTCTGCCACGGTGAACGGTTCGATCTCCTCTTCATCGACGCGAGGTGCCGTGACCTTGTTGAGGGGATTCTCCGCCAGGTGGCCTCGTCGTACGGCGGCGTTCAGCGCCGTACGGAAGGTGCGGTGTACCTGGTGCGCCGTGGCGGGCTTGGCGCCGCTGGACTGCATCTTGCTGTAGAGCCGTTCGACGTGCTCCGGTGCGAGACGGTCAAGGCGGTGGGCCCCGAGTCCCGGGATGAGGTGCTTCCGGACGGCGACGCCGTAGCCGACCATCGTGTTCTCGTTGACTCGTTCGGGCGCGATGTTCTCGATCCAGTGGGTGAGCCAGGTCTCGACGGTCCAGCGGACGCCTGCCTTGGGAACCTTGCGGGTGTCGCGAAGCTTCTCCAACTCCTTGACGGCCTCGGCGACCTCGTTACGCGTCTTGCGCTCGATGTGGCGACGGTCGGGTGTGCCGTCGTCACGGGTGCCCACGGTGACGCGGCCGTGCCACTTGCCGTCCTTGCCGAGGTAGATGGAGGAGCGGCCGTTCGGCTGGCGGGTGCGCTTCTTGGGTTCGGTCTTGTTCCGCTCGCTGCCGTCGTCTGCCACGGAGGTGTTCTTCATGCGATGACCTCTCCCGAGCGGCAAGTCCTGCGGAGCCGGGCGACGAACGTGGTGATCGCGTCGGCCGGGACGCGGCGGAGACGGCCCACGGGAACGGACTCCAGCTCGCCTGAGCTGATGAGCCCGAAGCAGGTGGTGCGGCCGATGCTCAGGCGCCGGGCGGCTTCCTCGACGGTGAGAAGGGCGAGGGTCGGGTCAGGGGTGCTCTCACTCATCGCCGACCCCCTTCGTGATCCCGGAAGTCGGGCGGTCGGACAGGGGGGACACGGCGGACAAGTCCTCGTGTTTGGTGCCGAGATCGGGGTAGTACCGGCCGGTGTTGTCCTTGGTGAGCTGTCCGTCGGCGGCCATGCGGGAGCAGGTGCGGCGGATGGTATCGGCGTCGGTCTGGGGGAGGGCCGACGCGATGTCCTTCGGCTTGGCGCCGGGGTTGGCGCGGACGTGGCGAAGGATGTTGGCGCGGGTGTCGCCGATGGTGTGGTCCGTGGCGGGGCCTTCGAGGAGTTGCCAGGCCCCGGCGGCGGCGTGGAAGCGAAGCGCGTACTCCGACTCGTCCACGTCGCGGCCGGTGACGTGCAGAACCCCGTCGGCCTGTCCCCGTGCGCGCTTCAGCACCAGCGTGGCGTCAGCGGCGCCGGCGATGCCGTTGGTGCCGGACACCTCGGCGAGGAAGTCGTCCGCGCCCGCCTTGCGGACGTGGTGGACCAGGACGACGGCGACGCCGTAGTGGTCGGCGATGCGCTTGGCGTGGCCCACGGCGGCGTAGTCGGCGTCGTAGGCGGAAGCGCCGGGGGCCGAGGGGCCGCGCATCTTGGCGAACACGTCGATGACGACCATGCGGGCGGTGGGGTTGCGCTCCAGCCATTGGGCGATGGCCTCTCCACCACCCTGCGGCAGCGGCGGACAGGACGTGGCCAGCGTCAGGCCGGGCGGTGCGGGGCGCCCGCCCAGGATCTTGCCCATGCGGCTCTGGAGACGGCGCGGGGTGTCTTCGAGCGCGAGGTAGAGCACCGGCCCGCCCTCGACGGGCACGGCGTCCATGGCCATGCCACCGGCCGCCACCGACAGGCCAAGCCCCAGGGACAGCCAGGACTTGCCGACCTTCGGCGGTCCGGCGAGCAGGTTGACGCCTTCGGCGAGAATGCCGGGCACCGCCCATTTCGGGTCGGGGAACTCGGCCGCCATCAGCTCATCGGCAGTCCACGCGGTGCGGATCCGCTGCTGGGCCGGTTCAATGAGGTGCGGCCCGGCCAGGGGTATGGCGTTCATGCGGCGGCCCCTCCCACGGTGCGCGGGCGGCGGGCGCCGGCCCGCAGTCCGGACGCGATCGTGCGGGGGATCTCCCGGGGCATCTGGCCGACCTGCGCGGCGGCCGGGGACAGGTACGCGTGCACGTCCTCGGCGGTCAGCTCACCCCCGGCGACGAGCTGCCCCAGAGCGACGGCCGCAAGGTACAGGGCCTCGTTGTGCCGGTCGGGCGCCGAGTCCGTAACCCGGCGGACCTCCGCGTTCAGCGCGGCGGTCAGATAGGCCGTGCGCCGGTCGCCGCCCGTCAGCGCGACCACGGTGGGACGCTGCGGGGGCAACGGCGGCGGCGCCAGCAACGCAGCCAGCCAGGCAGGCAGCGGCGCAGGCTCCGCGTCATGGACGACCGTGTAAGGGCAGCCGTTGACCGTGCTACCAGGACCGACGACATACCCGCCGCCCGCCCGCGTATCGACCTTCCACCCCAGCTTCCCGCTGCTGTTGCGCAGTTCGATCCCAGCGGGAGCCGCGAAATACAGGTGGATCCCACCGCGACCGGTGCGCACGGTGAAGGTGTCGGCCGGGTACCGCTGGCCGTGCTGTTCGCACACGGCGGCGAACACGTCCATGCCGTCCCGCACATCCTCCCCGGCCCAGTCGGGCGGCGGGGCGTCGTCGGCGTCCTTCGGGGTGTCGAGATCCACCACGACCAGTCGGGAGGGACCAGCCGCGACCCCCACGTTGAACGGACCGGCGACCCAGCAACGGGCGATACGCCCCGGATCGGTCGTCGCCCGCCGCTCCCAGCAGGAGACAGCCGGACGCTTCTCACCGGGGATCAGTGGAAAGACGTGCCAGCCACGGCGGACCAGGCGGAGGGCGGCCCTGTGGCCGGGGGCGGACTGTTCGGGCATGACGGTATAGGTCATGCTTGAGGTCTCCTGTTCTGTCCTTGGATGGAACGGGGAAGGACCGGCGTGGCGGACGACCTTGGCGGGGAGTTCCGCCACGCCGGTTGTACTTAACAATTCACTTAATGCGATGCCTTGCGCTAGGCGAATTAGGGCATTCTTTCTCGGGCTCAGAAAGTAGCAACTGGCGCCTCGTGCACAGTTTTTCTGCGGCTGCAAGGTTCAGAAACTGTGCATCGTTGAGCCTTGATGCGGCTCGACTACCTTCGCGCTGGCGGTGGATCAGTGACAAAGGCTCAGTTTATGAACCTGGTCGCTGGCCGATAACCGCTGTAGCCCTACGCCTCCCCCGGTGCTCCGATCGACGCGATGGCGTCGATGAGTGAGGCGGTGACGTTGTTGATGGCGTCGGCGGCGCCGGTTTGGGCGAGGTAGAAGCCGAAGAGCGCGGCGGCCAGGAAGGCGCTGAAGCCGAGGGCGCGGAACTTCAGCAGGAAGCCGACGAGGACGCCGAAGATCACGACGAGGGAGACGGGGACCATGCGCGGACTCCTTTTCGTGGGATACGAGGCTGAGCTGTCAGCGGTCGCGGTGCAGCCAGAAACGGATGAGGAGGTTCACCAGGCGGCGGCCGTGGCGGATGCGGTAGCCGTGGCCCTTGCAATGGCGGCAGTTCTTGCCGCGCATCGGGCGGCCCTTGCGGTTCGTACCGATGTGGAAGCCGAAGCCCTCGCAGTGGCGGCAGCGGGTGAACGGGCTGACGTAGCACATCCCGAGGTAGCAGATGGTGATGATGGCGACGAGGGCGCTAGCGGTGAGTTCCGGGGACATGAGGGCTCCTGTGGGCCGGTTTCCGGCATGGCCGAGGTAGGGCCGCTAATCGATAACGGCCTGTTCAGTGATGGTTTTTGGTGCTAGCGCAGTCGCTAACGTTAGCGGCGAGGTCTGCTAGCGCTGTGGGGCGCGCATCGGGTCAGGCGACACGCTGTTCGTCACGTCGAGTGAGCGCGGCTTCGATGCGGGCGCGTTCAAGGCCGCGCCGGTTGACGACCTTCCCGCTGATGCGTCGGCCCACTTGGACGGTGCTGATCCCGTGCGGCTTGAGAGCGGCGGTCAGTTGCTCGGCGGGCCAGTCGCCGTAGACGGACGGCTGGAGTTCGGACAACCGTTCAAGGGCGGTCTCCGTCCAGACCTTCGCCTCTTCCGGTCGGATCACGGCCAGGAGATCGGTCAGCACGTCCAGGCCGGTGCCGTCCGGGCGTTCGTCCCCGCCGATCGCCTCGCCGTTCAAAGTGCCGGCGGCGCGGCGGAGGGCGACGGCGTTGGCAGCGATGCGGGCGGTGGCCGGGTCGTCCAGATAGGCCGTGCGGACCACGGTAGGCAGGGTGGTGGCACCGACCAGATAGCCCGTGCCGGCGTCGATCTCGGGCCGGAATTGGGTGGCGCGCACCCCGTTCTTATAGGTGGAAGTGCCCAACACCATGTCGTTCTCGGTCTGGCCGGCGACCTTGAGGCAGAACCGGATCGACACATTGCCGCTGACGCCGGTCGGAAGGCTGTCCTTGTCCGGGCGTTGGGTGGACAGAATCAGGACGACGCCCAGAGCGCGGCCGAGCTTGATGACGAACTCGGCGTCCATCGCGGCCTGCTTACCGTGTCGGGGTGACAGAAAGATGTTCTGGCACTCGTCGAAGACGGCGACCAGCGGCCACAGGCGGAGCGAGCGGCGGTCGGCGATGGCGCGCGTGATCCGCTTGTCCGGGCAGAGGTCGCGCGGGAGGCTCCTGAGCACCTTGACGCGGCGTTCGACCTCACGGCGCAGCAGGGACAGGGAGTCGGTGGCGTACTGGATCGAGTCGTCGTCCAGTCCGGAGACGAAGCGGCGGCACACGGGTTCCAGCGCGTCCAGATCGCCGGTGCCCTTGTTCTCGTGAATCCACAGTTCGGCGGTCGGGTCGAGGGCCGCGCCGCACGCCAGTACCCGCACGGTCGCCGTTTTGCCCTGGCCGGGCAACGAGCCGATCAGCACGTTGTGCTGGATCAGTGGGACCGACTGAGGTCGCCCACGCGGGTCGATGCCGAAGGGGATGCGCTGGAACACGTCGTGTCGTTCGCCGTTCGCCAAGGGCCACTTCACCGGTCCGGTCTTCGACAGGTCGCGGTCGCCGACCCACAGGACCAACCGGCCCTCGTGCTCCGTCGGGTCAGGGTCGGGCCACACGCATCCGAGCGGTCGGCGCAGTCCGGAGGCGAGTCGGGCGCGGCGGTCGATCACGTCGGTGACGGTGACGCCCAACGGCAGGTCGATGTCCGCGCGCCAGCCGGGTCCCTCGCGGGTGATCGGGGCGATGAAGCGGATGCCGTCGCGCCCCTTGTTGACCTCGTTGGTGATCTGCGTGATGCCGATGGCGGCCATGGCGCGGACGACGATGTCCGAGGTGAGCTTGGCGACCTCGGTCCTGATGATCGCGCGGGAGGTGAGCGGTGCGTCGGCCGGTGCCCCGGCGGCGCCGAGCGTGGCCATGGTCACCAGAGCGGTCACGGCCTGGGAGAGCGGCGAGGCGGCGTAGGTCAGCCCCGCGAGAAGGGTCAGCGCCAGCGGCGTGCCCACGGCGAGACATGTGCCCCGCCAGCGGACGCGGGCGTCGCGCCGGATGGACAGCCGCAGCCATTCCGCCACATCCTCCCGGCGTGCGGCGGCTTCGCGCAGTGGCAGGCTCTCGGCGTCGCGTGCCCACCGGCCCAAGCCGATGAAGGCGCGGCAGGCACCACGCGGGCAACGGACCAGCAGCCTGCCGAGGTAGACGGGCGAGCGGAGACCGTGGAACGCGAGGGTGTGGCCGAGGTGCCCGGCCAGCCAGCGGGCGCCGTCGAGGAAGCCGGTCTTCGAACGCAGCCAGTCGGGTCGAACCGGTCGGCGCTTCGCCGACCGCAGTCGGGTCAGCCGACTGGGCTCGGGGGCGTCGGGTCGGTCGGCGAGGGGCGGCCGGTCGTCGGTGGCCCGATGGTCGCCGAACGACGGCCGGTCGTCCGGAGTGGGCGGGGGCACGATCCGCAACGGCGGGGGGACGTGCCTCTTCTGGTCGTGGTCCACTGGCGTTCCCTTGTCCGTGGATCTTTCGATGCGTCCGGTGGGTGAGGGAGGCCGGGGCCCGATCGTGGCTCGGTCGGCTGAGTCGGGCCCCGGTTCGCGCTGTTCCTAGACGGGAGGAGAGAGGCGGGCGAGGCGTTCGGCGCGGAGCGTGTCGCGCAGCAGTCGGCCGTTGTCCTGCGAGGTGTGCACCGCCTTGCGGATGGCTTGGGCGGTGAGCTGGCCGGTGGGCCAGTCCCGGGTGATCTCCCGTGCCTGAGCCAGAAGCTCTATGGGGGAACGGGAGGGCTTGTCCCTGGGGGGATCGGGCTGGGGCGGTTCACCGGGTTCGGCGGTCAGTCCGGCGGGGGACAACTCGCCGAGGCGCAGCAGGGCCCGGGTGCGGCGTGGGGCGCGACGGCGCCAGGTACGGCCGTACCGTTCGCGCAACTCGGCTCGAACCAAAACCCGTTGCCGCTCGCGGGCCAGTGCCTCGCGGTAGTCGGTCGTCTCCCAGAGCACCATCCGGCGCCAGAGGGCGAGGGTGGTGAACGGGGCCAGCAACCAGCGGGAGCGGCGCACCCGTTCCATCCGTGTGCCGTTCGCGGCGCCGATGCGGACGGCGTACGCGTGGGCGGCGATCTCGGAGAGCACGACCCATAGCAGGGGCATCACCCCATGGGCGATACGGGCGGGGAGCGTGTCCCCGGCCGTGACGTTCAACCAGCACGTCACCCCGGTCAGGGCCCACGGGACAGCGCGCACCCAAGCCAGTGCCATGTGCATCCGTACCAACAGCAGATGAGCCATGGTGAACACGGGAATGGCGAGATCGATGCCGGTCGGCAGCATCCACGGGTAGTCGAACCCCCAGCGTCCGGCAGCGGCCGACACCGCGTCGAACGAGGACGCGAACCCGAGTCCGCCCACTCCGGCGGCTGCGGTGGAAGTGACGGCGAGCAGAGACCGTTCCCGCTTGCTGAGCGTCGTCGTGACGGTCATCGGGCACCGCCATGGCGCTGGACGGGGACGGCGGCGAGGAGGGTGACGTGAGGCGACGCGTCGTCGTGGACGCCGCAGACGTCCTCGGTCCAGGTCCACTCGTCATCGGGCGCGATCCCGAAACCGAACTCAGCCAGTCTCGTCGCGCGCTCGGCCACGGTCGGCGTGTGCCTCCCGCCGGGCCAAGCCGTCGAGGGCCAGGTGGAGACCCGGCCGGGGCAGATCGCCACGGTGAGGGTCCAACGGGCGTCGGCGGGGAGCGTTCCGGGGGTGGCACAGCGCGAGGACAGGACAGCCGTGAACTTGGGTGTGTTGTTCATGCGACCGCACCTCGCCACGTTCGGGCCCTCGGGCGCTGCTGGAAGGGGAGGGTACGGGTCAGCGCCTCGGCGTAGCGCGCGTCCAGGGCGGCGATCTCGTCGTCGCGCCCGGCGTGGTGCAGCTCGTCGAGGATGTCGCGGGCGGCGGCCAGGCGTACCGCGCGTTCGTCGTCGCTCTCGGGATGCAGCGGACCTCGGAACAGGTCCAGGTCGATGCCGATCGGCAGGCCCGGGTGAAGCAGGTCGGCCTCCGTATCGCGGTCGGTCACGGGATGCTCCTGTGGCTGGGGAGGCGGGGAAGGAGACACGTCCGGCGGGCGACCTTGGCGGGGAGTCCCACCGGCCGGTGAGGGAGCTTGGCGCTCGGGGTCAGATCCGCACCGCGCGGAGCCGGCCGTTGAGGAGACGGCGGAGGGCGGAGGACGCGACCAGCGCGAGAGCCGCGCAGATCGCCGACTCGGCGCCGATTCCGGGGAGGCGGCTGCCGCCGACGAGAACGATGACCAGGACGATGATCAGGAGCACGGTCACCACGGCACGCCCGGGGTGCAGGGGCTCGTGAGCCTGCGTGACGCGTTCGACCGCGCGAGGGCTGACCACGCGCGACCCCTGCCCGTCCGTGTGCAGGTGGAGGACCGTTCCGTTGCCGGTGATGCTGACCACCGTGCCGAGCACCTGGTCACCGCGGACACGGACCACGTCTCCGATGTTGATACGCATGCGAACCCCCTGATGGGTGCGGGAAGGAAAGAGCAAGGGTCATTAAGACCTCATGTCATCAACTCCTCTTGAGGAGTTGATGACATGACTATGGCGAGGGAACGCGGAGAGGTCAAGTCCTCAAGAGGACTTGTTATCCTGCTCGGGGAGCCTGGGTGGACTTTCACCACTCGCGCACCAGTTCTTCCTGTCCCGCGACGATGGCGAGCACGACATGCCCAAGGCGTACGAGGTCATCGCCGATGACCTGCGGCGAAAGATCGAGGACGGTCAGTGGCGGCCGGGCGATCGCCTGCCCTCGGAAGAGGAACTGCGGCGCACTTACGACAAGGGGGCGCCCACCATCCGGCAGGCCCTGGCCGAACTGCAGACCGAAGGGCTGATCGACAAGCGGCACGGCAAGGGCACCTTCGTCCGCGTCCCGCGTCGTCCCGTTCTGCGGACCAACGAGCGGCATCAGTGGGAGAAGAGCCGCGCGCACGAGAGCGAGGAGGTGCGGGCCGGGACCGGTGTCACCGAGCATGACACCGGCCTGACCGTCCACGATCTCGTCTTCAGCGCCCGGTACCACGAGAGCGAAGCCGGCGAGGAACTCGCCGAGCAGTTCGCTGTGCCGGTCGGCACGATCATGGTGGAGCGGGTTTACCGCACCCGGTACGCGGTCGAGTCGGCCCCGTTCAACCTCACCTGTTCCTACCTGGTGCGGGACATGGTGGCGGCCAATCCGAAGCTGCTCGACTCGGCCAATGAGCCGTGGCCCGGTGGCACCCACAACCAACTGCACACCGTGGGCATCGAGTTGGACCAGATCATCGAGGAGATCATCGCGGCCCGTCCGCCCACGCATCAGGAGGCGCAGGAACTCGGCATGTCTCCGGGCATGGCGGTCATCCACCTGCGCAAGACGTGCATCGACACCACGGGGCGGGTGGTCGAACTCTCGGACATCATCCTGCCCGGTGACCGTACCCGGCTGAAGTTCGTTACCCCGCTGGAGCGTTGGTCATGACCTACAAGCCGCAGGTCGTGACCGTCATGACGGCCGTCCACGCTCCCAGTGCTCCCTTTCTCGTCGAGGCGTACGAGTCGTTGCGCGCGCAGGAGCTTCCCGCCGGGTGGGAATGGCAGTGGGTGATCCAGGAAGACGGCGCGACGGATCTCGTCACCCAGGCCGTGCCCGACGATCCCCGCGTCAGCTTCGGCCAGGGCCGTCCGGGCGGACCCGGGGTCGCCCGGACGATGGGCCTGGCACGGGCCGAGGGCGCGTATCTCAAGGTCCTCGATTCCGACGACATACTCGCCCCCGGCGCGCTCGCCCGCGACCTGGCTGTCCTCACCGCGCGCCCGGACATCGGCTGGACCACTTCCCGCGCGTTGGACCTGCTGCCGGACGGCACCACTCTGGGCTTCGACCAGGACCCGGACGAGGGCCCGATAGAGCGCGGCGCCGTGTTCCAGCACTGGCGGGCCAACGACTACCGCCCGCAGGTGATCCCCGGCTCGATGTGCGCGCGGACCGAACTGGTGCTTGCCCTGGGCGGGTGGATGGCGCTGCCGGCCTCCGAGGACACCGGTCTCCTCCTGGCTCTGAACACCGTGTGCGCCGGGTGGTTCATCAGGGAAGCGGGGCTGTACTACCGCAAATGGCCCGGCCAGGTGACCAGCCAGGCCGCGCACCGGGACACGGCGGAACGCGCCGCCCGCGCCGCCATCGCCGAGGCGCGCGTCAACGCCCTGGAGGGACTGACCGCCTGGCGGTTCCCCGCTACGGGCGGCTGATCGGAATCTCGTAGACGATCTCGCAGTGGGCGGCCGGCACGACGATGTCGGCCGTCTCCACGGGGCGGCCGTCGTCCGCGTAATAGGTCCGCTGGATGGTGGTCACCAGAGCCCCGCGCTGCACGCCCAGAAGGTGAGCCTCCTCCGCGTCGGCCGTGCGCGGCTCGGGCTGCTCGACCGCGTGGCTGACCGTGATCCCGATGACCGCCATGCGCTCCACCACGCCCTTGCCGCCGTACGGCCCACCCTCCGGCAGCACGATCAGCGTGCCGCCCGTGATCGCGTACGGCTCCCAACTGGTGGAGAGCTGAACGGGCTTGCCGTTGCCGAGGAATTCGTACACCGTGCGCACGCATGCCTCGCCAGGCGCGATCCCGAGCCTGGCGGCGATGTCATCGGGCGCGGGCACCTTGGCTTCGGTCCGGTGTTCCCACGTGGCCGTGCGCCCGAGCGTCGTCATGTCCGCACGGAACGGCGAGCCGCCGTGCTTCTCGCGCACCATGCTGCGCACCATCCGTACTCGCTCGCGCGGCTGGGCGACGTAGGTGCCGGAACCGGCGCGGCCTTCGAGCAGCCCTTGCGAGATCAGATACTCCTGTGCCCTTCGGACGACGTTCTCCCCTACGCCGTACTCCTCGGCGAAACGGGCGCGGGAGGGCAGTCGGTCTTCCTGCGACCACTCCCCGCCGGCAATGCGCTGCCGGAGCGCGTCGGCGATGCGCAGATAGGGCGGCTGCTCAGGCATGTAGCCAAATCTAGTCCACTAGCCTAATCTAGTTAACCAGCTTCACCGTCAGTGATTCCGCAGCGACGGAGGATTCGTCGTGTCCGCACCTGTGTCCCGTGCGCAGGACATCGCCGCGCGCCTCAGCGCCTCGGGATTCGTCCCCCGTCTCTCCCGGCATGCCGCTCACATCCGTGTCGAGGTGGATGTACCGGAGCCGATCAGCCCCGAGCGCTGGCGTCTGCTGCTCGCGGCGCTCGTGCTCGGGGACCGGTTCGGGTTGGCGAGTGACGCGGAACAACGGACGGCTTGGAGCCACATCCATCACTGAACCGCCATACCCCCGCAGCGGCCTGACACCGCCCGGGGGCGCGGTCACCAGCTACTGGGAGCTGATGACGTGTTCGATCTTATCCACCGCGCCGCCATCCGAACGGTGCGACTGCTCCTCCCCGCCGCGGGGCGTCACCGGGCGGGAGAGTCCTCATGAGAACGCTGCTCGGACGCCGCGCGCTGCCGTTGTCGGCAGACGGAGCATTGGAGGACACCAGTGCGAGATGACGTGGTGACGTCCGTGTCCCTCACCGCCGAGACGATTCGACGTCTGGACGTGATCAACGTCGGGGGCCGACAGCTTCGCGTCGTGGATCTCGTCGCGATCCGGGTGGGGCACAAACTTGTGGTCTTCGAGAGCGGCGAGACGCTGACCATGACGCCGCTCACGGCTGTCAACGGCATCCGTCTCATGCCGTACCGATCGCCGTGGCGGCGCGGCAACCAACTGCGGGGGAGGCGATGACCGTGCGCACTGTGCGGTATCAGCGCATCGCCGACGACCTGCGTCAGCAGATCGCCGGTGGACTCCTCTCCCCGGGGGACCGGCTTCCCTCGGAACAGCGGATTGCCACGCAGCACGGCGTTGGTCTTCCCACCGTCCGGCAGGCCATCGCCCTTCTTGAGGGGGAGGGGCTGGTGGACAAGCGGCACGGCAGAGGCACGTTCGTACGCGTCCCCCGCTGTCGCGTTCAGTACCGCGACGACCGTCACGCGTGGGGTGCGTGGGAGCCCACTCCTGAGCACGTCACCCTGTGCACGGTCCGCACACTGGAAGCGGACCGTCGCACGGCCGCGTTCATGGCTGCTCCGATCGCCGCTCCGCTCGTCGAACACCGCTACGCCACGAGCCTCCCGGGCAACGCGCCGCACATCGTCGTGCACGCCTACGTTCTCCCGGAACTCCTCGACGGATGGCGACCCGACAGCACTCCTGATCCCTGGGCCGACGGCATCCGCCGACAGCTGATCGCTCAGGGAGTCGAACTGGATCGGATCACCGAACGCGTCACCGCTCGCCCGCCGAGCGCGGCGGAAGCCCAGACGATGGACATCGGGGGAGGCGTGGCTCTGCTGGAGATCGTCCGCACGACCACGGACATCACCGGCCGGGTTGTCACGGCCGCTCTGCTCCTTCTGACGGGTGACCGGACAGAAGCCCTCTACACCCGGAGCGCCTGCCGAGCGCAGAGCTGAAACACGCATCGGCTGTCCCACCTGTCCCGCTGTCCGGCCCCCGGCGCACCACCCAAACCGGGGGTCGGCGGCGTTCATACCCCTGTCGCCCAACACGCGGCCCAATCAGGAAGTTGCAGTATGCGGTTCGCCGATGATTCCGAGACCGTCATGAACTGGGGCTCTCGGCGCATCCCCGTCCCCTACGCCACGCGCTGGACCGGGGAACGAGTCATCGATCAGGAGGTGACGATTCGTCCGGATGGCACGGGCGTCCGTGTTCTCGGCGAGACGGCTGCCGCACGCGACCAGTACGGCGTGCTCTGGGGGCAGGTGCGGGAAGTTCGCGGCAAGGGGCGCC
Source organism: Streptomyces sp. NPDC049879 (assembly GCF_044461265.1). Lineage (NCBI taxonomy): Bacteria > Bacillati > Actinomycetota > Actinomycetes > Kitasatosporales > Streptomycetaceae > Streptomyces > Streptomyces sp. NPDC049879. The sequence goes on from NZ_JBITKT010000001.1 coordinate 346,257, forward strand.
CCGACTTCAGCTCGCTCCATCCCACTCGTCAACGTCGGGCACTCGCCGAACGCCTCTGCCAGGTCTGCGACGGACCGGCCAGCCACACCCGCGACGGCTGGCTCTTCCTGCTGAACGCCGACGAGATCCAAGACACTCGCGACGTCGAAGGCGCCAAAAACACCAGCCCTCCGGTCTGCCTTCGATGCGCCGATCTGGCCACCCGCTTCTGTCCCCACCTCGGCAACCCGATGGGCATCCGCGTCCGGCGCCCGAGGATCTGGGGAGTCTTCGGCACTGTCTACACGGTGACTCCGGCCGGCCGCCTTGAGCCTCACCACGACGAGTACATGCCCTACGGCCATCCGGCGACCGGTTGGTTCATCGCCTCTCAGCTCGTGGTCGAACTGAGGCGCTGCACGGTTGTTGACCTCGTGGCCGAGTCCGTCATCCCGGGATGAGCGGTGGCCCCGTCCGGCGGCGGAGACGGCCTGGCGGCGGGGCCGTCTCCGTCTCACTTTCCGTCTCGTTCGCCGCCGTACGCCCGGGTTCGCCGACGGGACCCCGCGTACGCCACCTGGGGTCGCGGACGCCCCCGGACGCCGCTGGACGCGCCCTCGCTCCGCCTGACAGACCTGCAAAGCGAGTTACACGAGTTCGATTCTCGTCACGGCCTCTCTTGGGGGCGGCCCGCCAAGCGGTCCGCCCCACAGCTGTGCGCCGTCTCAGTTTCCGTCTCGGTCCGCGGGCGCCCGCGCTCCGGAGTCAACTGTCAGCAGAGCGCGGTGTGTTTGCGGAGTGATTCGGCCAGTGGGCCTTCGCCTGTGACGGTCAGAGTGCCTGTGGTCAGGGCTTCGGTGGGAGAGAGTGTGCCGTCCGTCAGGGACAGGCATGTCGTCGTGTCCAGGGTCAGGGACGCGTCGGCTGTGGTGGGGGAGTGGCCTCGGCCGTAGAGCGGGGTGCCGGGTGGGAGGGTGCCAAGGCGCAGGTGGAAGGTGCCGTCGGGGAGTGTGATGTCCAGCACGCCCGACTCGTCGCCCGTCAGTGGTGCGAGGCGGGCCAGCAGGGGCAGGGCGAACCAGTGTGCGCGCACCGCGTCGGTCGGGGCCTGCGGCCCGAGCGCGGGGCCGCCCCACACCGCGAGCGCGGTGAGGACGGGGAGCAACGCGCCGCCGCGTTCCGTCAGTTCGTACGCCGAGCCGGTCGCGGGCGGGGGGAGCTTCCGGCGGCTCACCACGCCGTCCCGCTCCAGGTCGCGCAGCCGCGACGCCAGCATGTCCGTGCTGATGCCCGGCAGGTCCGTCCACAGGTCCGTGTACCGCAGCGGCCCGGCCAGCAGCTCCCGTGCGATCAGCAGCGACCAGCGGTCACCGACCGTGTCGAGAGAACGGGCGAGCGCGCAGTACTGGTCATAGCTTCGGCGTGGCATGGGGCGAGTGTAGAGAGATGTGGTTGGACTTTCCAAGTCATCACTTGGTAGAACCAAGTAACGCACGCACTGGGAGGTCGCCGCATGGAGTTCCGGCAGTCGAGCAAACTCGCCGACGTCTGCTACGAGATCCGCGGACCGGTCATCGAACACGCCAACGCGCTGGAGGAGGCCGGGCACAGCGTGCTGCGCCTCAACACCGGCAATCCCGCGCTCTTCGGCTTCGAGGCGCCGGAGGAGATCCTCCAGGACATGATCCGGATGCTGCCCCAGGCGCACGGCTACACCGACTCGCGCGGCATCCTCCCCGCGCGCCGCGCCGTCGCGCAGCACTACCAGGAACGCGGCCTCGCCGACGTCGGCGTGGACGACGTGTTCCTCGGCAACGGCGTCTCCGAGCTGGTCTCCATGGCCGTGCAGGCGCTGGTCGAGGACGGCGACGAGATCCTCATCCCCGCCCCCGACTTCCCCCTGTGGACCGCCGTCACGACCCTCGCGGGCGGCAAGGCGGTGCACTACGTGTGCGACGAGTCCGCCGACTGGTACCCCGACCTGGACGACATGGCGGCGAAGATCACCGACCGCACCCGCGCCGTCGTCATCATCAGCCCCAACAACCCCACGGGCGCCGTCTATCCGCGCGAGATCCTGGAGGGCATCCTCGACCTCGCCCGCCGCCACCACCTGATGGTGTTCTCCGACGAGATCTACGACAAGATCCTCTACGACGACGCCGAGCACCTCAGCCCCGCCGTCCTCGCCCCCGACGTGGTGTGCCTGACGTTCAGCGGCCTGTCGAAGGCGTACCGCGTCGCCGGGTTCCGCTCCGGCTGGGTCGTCGTCTCCGGGCCGCGCCAGCACGCCAGGAACTACCTGGAGGGGCTGACGATGCTGGCATCCATGCGGCTGTGCGCCAACGCGCCCGCCCAGTACGCCATCCAGGCCGCGCTCGGCGGGCGGCAGAGCATAAAGGACCTCGTCCTGCCGGGCGGCAGGCTGCACGAGCAGCGCGACGTCGCCTGGCGCACGCTGAACGACATCCCCGGCATCTCGTGCGTCAAGCCGCGCGGCGCGCTGTACGCGTTCCCCCGCATCGACCTGTCGGTGCACGGCATCCACGACGACGAGCGCTTCGTCCTCGACCTCCTGCTGCGCGAGAAGATCCAGGTCGTCCAGGGCACCGGCTTCAACTGGCCGCGCCCCGACCACTTCCGCATCCTCACGCTGCCGCGCGCCGACGACCTCGTGTCCGCCATCAGCCGCATCGGACGGTTCCTGAGCGGCTACCGGCAGTCGTGACGCCCCACTGATCCCGCCGCACACTTTTACGAACCCCCGTACCCCGGGTAACACATCAGCGTCTCAACTGCTTCGTCTCGACGAGGAGATGGCTGATGGGAAAGCTCACCTGGCGCGTCCGCGCGCTGGCCGGGACGGTGGTCCTCGGCTCGGCGCTCACCGCCTGCGGCGGCGGTTCCGGCGGGGACGGCGGTGGGGGCGCGCAGCTCACCATCTCCGCGAACGCGGTCGCCGGCGGCAAGAACACCGAGGAAGCCGAGTGGATCGAGGAGTGGGTGATCCCCGCCTTCGAGGAGGCGCAGGCCGCCGAGGGCGTCGAGGTGGACGTCTCCTTCGAGTCCAGCGGCGTGGACGACGAGCAGTACAAGACCCGGCTCGCGCTCGACCTGCAGGCGGGCTCGGGCCCCGACGTCATGACGCTGGACGGCATCTGGGTCGGCGAGTTCGCGCAGGCCGGGTACATCGAGCCGCTGCCCGCCGCGACCCAGGAGTGGGACGGCTGGGCGCAGATACCCGAGGCCGTCCAGCAGTTGGCGACGTACGACGGCGAGCGGTACGGCATCCCCTGGGGCACGGACGGCCGCGTGCTCTTCTACAACAAGACGCTGTTCGAGGAGGCCGGGCTGCCCTCCGACTGGCAGCCCACGAGCTGGGACGACGTGCTCGCCGCCGCCGAGGCGCTGGGCGGACTCGGCCCGCTGGACGACATCGTGCCCCTCCAGCTCAACGCGGGCACGGCCATGGGCGAGGCCACCACCATGCAGGGCCTCCTGCCGCTGCTCGCCGGCACCGGCGAGGAGATCCACGACGGCGAGGCGTGGACCGGTGCAAGTGACGGTCTTGTCCAGGCACTTGAGCTGTACGAGGACGTGTACGGCGGCGGGCTCGGCGACCCGGTGCTCCAGCAGGAGACGCAGGGCCGCGACCGGTCGTTCGCCCAGTTCGCCGAGGGCCGCGTCGGCATCCTCGTGGAGGGCGACTACTTCTGGCGCAGCGTCCTCAACCCCGAGGGCGGCACCGCGCCGATGGCCGACCGCGACGAGGCCGTGGGCTGGGCGCGCATCCCCGCCGTGCGGCCGGGCGCCGGGGTCGGCGGGCAGGACTTCGTGAGCATGTCGGGAGGCAGCGTCCGCGTCGTGGACCCGGCCTCCGACAACGCCGAACTGGCGTACGAGCTGCTGGAGTTCATGAACTCCGCCGAGGCCATCACCGCCGCCGTCGGCGACAGCGCCCGCATCACGGCGCGCGACGACGTCAACGCCGAGGTCCTCGCGGGCGACCCGCTGCTCACCTACATCGCCGACGAGGTCCTGCCGATCACCACCTTCCGGCCGCCGCTCGCCGAGTACCCGCAGGTCTCGGTGCTGCTCCAGGAGGCCACCGCCGCCGTCGCCGCCGGGGACAGCTCCCCGCGCGAGGCCGCCGACGCGTACGCCGAGGGGCTCGCGGAGGTCACCGGCCGTGGCGACTGACGCCGCCGGGCTCGGCCGCCGCAGGGCGGCGGTGTTCGTCGCCCCCGCCCTGCTGCTCGTCGCGGGATTCCTGGTCTTCCCCGCGCTGTGGACGGTCTACCTCGGTGCCACCGACTACCAGCTCACCGGACTCGCCGCCGCCGACCCGCAGTTCACCGGCCTCGACAACATCCGCCGCGCCCTGGACGAGGACCAGTTCACCCACTCCCTGGGCCTCACGCTCCAGTTCGTCGTCGGCTCGGCCGTCATCGGCCAGGCGCTGCTCGGCTTCACCATCGCCTGGCTGCTGCGCGACCGCACGGGCCCGCTGCGCCGCATCGTGGAGGCCCTGGTCCTGCTGGCGTGGATCCTGCCCAGCTCCGTCGTCGCGTTCCTGTGGATCGCGCTGCTCGACCGCGACGGCGGCACGCTCAACACTCTCCTCGGCTCGGGCAACACGGCCTGGCTCGTGGAGCACCCCATGGCGTCGATCATCGTCTTCAACATCTGGCGCGGCACCGCGTTCTCGATGATGCTGTACGCCGCCGCGCTCGGCACCGTCCCGCCGTCCCAGCTGGAGACCGCGCGCCTCGCGGGCGCCTCCGCCTGGCAGCAGCTGCGCGACGTCGTCCTGCCCCGCATCCGGGGGCACGTCCTGACGAACCTGCTGCTCATCAGCCTGTGGACGTTCAACGACTTTACGCCGTTCCTGCTCACCGGCGGCGGTCCCGGCGACGAGACCGAGGTCATGCCCGTCTTCATCTACAAGACGGCGCTCTTCGGCGGCGAACTCGGCTACGGCGCCGCCCTGTCCGTCCTCATGCTGCTGATCAACCTCGTGATCGCCCTCGTCTACACCCGGCTGCTGCGCGCACGCGAGGAGGCCGCGTCATGAGCCCTCGCCAGGCCGTACGGACCATCCTGCGCTACACGTTCATCTGCCTGCTGATGGCCTTCTTCGCCCTCCCCCTGCTGTGGCTGGCCTTCGCACCCTTCGACCGCGCGCCGCAGATCGCCGTCTCCCTGCCGCAGTTCACCCTCGACAACTTCCGCGAGCTGCTCGACAACGAGAACGCGCTCCGCTCCCTGCGCAACTCCCTGCTGCTCGCGGCCGGTACGGGCGCCGTCGTCGTCACGCTCAGCGCCCTCGCCGCGTACGCCCTCAGCCGCGTCCGCCTCCCGGGCCGCGACGCGCTGCTCTACCTGCTGCTGCTCCTGTCGTCCATCGTCACCGGCACCGCCGCGATGGTCCCGCTGTTCAACCTCGCGTACGAGCTGGACCTCATCGACTCCCAGCTCGGCGTCATCCTCGTCCTGTCGGGCGGGCTGCTGCCCAGCGCGATCTTCATCCTCAAGGACTTCACCGACGCGACCCCCCGCTCGTACGAGGAGTCGGCGCGCGTCTTCGGCGCGTCACCGCTCCAGATCGTCCGGCACATCGTCGTCCCCGTGATCCGCCCAGGACTGGCCACGATCGGCGTGTGGTCCGTCGCCCAGGTCTGGGGCAACTTCCTCATCCCCTTCCTCCTGCTGCGCTCGCCGGAGAAGTCCCCGGCCGCCGTGGTGATGTACACGTTCTACACCGAGGGCGGCCAGCCCGACCTGGCGCTGATCTCCACGTTCTCGCTGCTGTACTCGCTGCCGGTGGTGCTGATGTTCCTGCTCGTCTCGTCCCGGTACGGATTCCGGTTCCACGGAGGGATCAAACGCTGATGGCCGCCATCGACCTGTCGGGACTGACCAAGGACTACCCCGGCGGCGTACGCGCCCTCGACGGCATCGACCTGACCGTCGGGGACGGCGAGTTCTTCGCGCTGCTCGGCCCCTCCGGCTGCGGCAAGACGACGCTGCTGCGCACCATCGCGGGCCTTGAGGAGGCCACCGGCGGCACCGTCCGCATCGGCGGCGCCGACGTGACGCGCACCCCGCCGGGCCGCCGCGACGTCGCCATGGTCTTCCAGGACTACGCCCTCTTCCCCCACATGACGGTGACCGACAACATCGCCTACCCCCTGCGCATCCGCAAGGTTCCCGCCGCGCAGCGCGCCGAGAAGGCGAACGAGACCGCGCGCGAGCTGGGCCTCGGCGACCATCTGGCGCGCCGCCCCGGGCAGTTGTCCGGCGGCCAGCAGCAACGCGTCGCGCTCGCCCGCGCGATGGCCTGCCACCCCAGCGCGTTCCTCTTCGACGAGCCGCTGTCCAACCTCGACGCGCGCATGCGCCTGGAGGCCCGCACGTTCCTCAAGCGCCTCCAGCGCGACCTGAACGTCACCACCGTCTTCGTCACCCACGACCAGGCCGAGGCCCTCGCGCTCGCCGACCGCATCGCCGTCCTCGAAGCGGGCCGCATCCGCCAGACCGGCACCCCCGCCGAGATCTTCCGGCGGCCCGCCAACACGTTCGTCGCCTCCTTCATCGGCTCCACGCCGATGAACCTCCTGCCCGGCACCGTCGAACGCGGTGGCGGCCATGTGACGGTCGGCGGCGTGCCGCTCCCCGCCGGGCCCGCGCGCGCCACGCTCACCGGCGGCGAGGAGGTGACGTACGGCATCCGCCCCGAGTACCTGGCGTTCAGCGGCACGCCGGGCCCCGGCGGCGGGGCGCTGCCGGGGATCGTCACCGTCGTCGAGAACATGGGCAGCACCCAGCTCGTCACCCTCGATGGCCCCGCCGGGACGGTCCAGGTCGTCGTCCCCGAGGACACGCCCGCCGAGCCGGGCGGCGAGGGGTACGCCGTGCCGCGCTCGGACCGCGTGCTGCTCTACCGGGACGGCCGGCTGGTCGCCTGACCGTCGTCGAGCCGCCGGTACCGGCGGCCGCGCGCCGTCAGGATCAGCGCCGCGCCCAGCGCGGAGACGACCGAGCCGAGGAGCACGCCCATCTTCACCTCGGCCTGGAGCGCCGCGTCGTCCGCGAACGCCAGCTCCGTGACCAGCAGCGACACGGTGAAGCCGACGCCCGCCAGCATCGCGCCGCCCAGGACGTCGGCCCAGCCGATGTCCGGGCTGAGGCGGGCGCCGGTGAACCGTTCCGTCAGCCAGGCCGCGCCGAACACGCCGACCGTCTTGCCCAGGAACAGTCCGCACAGCACGCCCAGCGACTCCGGCTGCCGCACCAGAGCGGACAGCGTCCCGCCCGACACGTGCACCCCGGCCGCGAACAGCGCGAACACCGGCACCGCCAGCCCCGCCGACAGCGGGTGCAGCAGGTGGCCCACGCGCTCGGCGGGAGCGTCGTCCTCGCCCGGGCCCGGCTTCGCGCGCAGCAGCAGCCCCATCGCGACACCGGCGATCGTCGCGTGCACACCGCTGTGGTACATCAGCGTCCAGATCGCCACCGCCAGCGGCACGTACACGTACCAGCCGCGCACCCGGAGGCGCGCGTGCAGCAGCCAGAACAGCGCCAGCCCCGCCACCGCCCCGCCCAGCGCCGCCACGTCGAGCGCCGACGAGAAGAAGACCGCGATCACCGTGATCGCGATCAGGTCGTCCACGATCGCCAGCGTCAGCAGGAACGTGCGCAGCGCCGCCGGGAGATGCCGCCCGACGACCGCCAGCACCCCCAGGGCGAACGCGATGTCCGTCGCCATCGGCACCGCCCAGCCGTCCGCCCGCCCGCCCCCCACGGCCGCGAACACCGTGTACACCACGGCCGGCACCACCATCCCGCCCACCGCCGCGACGATCGGCAGCACCGCCGCCGCCGGGCGCCGCAGCTCGCCGACGGTCAGCTCACGCTTCAGCTCGGTGCCCGCGACGAAGAAGAACACCGCCAGCAGCCCGTCCGACGCCCAGTGCCCCACCGACAGGTCGAGCCCCAGGAACGGGACGGCCAGGTGGTGGTCGCGGACGTCCTCGTACGCGTCGCCGAGCGGCGAGTTCACGAGGACGAGCGCCAGCGCCGCCGCGCCCAGCAGCAGCATGCCGCCGGTCGTCTCCAGGCGCAGGTACTCGGCGACGCTGCGCCGGTCGCGTTCACGGGCGGCGTCCGACTCCGGGTCGGAACGCAGGCGCAGGAAGACGGGCAGCGGACGGCGGCGCGGCATACGGCGGGGCCTCTCACAGGTCGGCACGGAACGCCACGCCGTCGCGCGTGACGCTGCCGACCAGACTTCCCGGCGCACCTTCGCCGCCCGACCCGAACAGATCTTGACGGCGCCTTCACACCCTAACCCGCGGCGGCCGTCAGTTCAGCTCGGTGAACGCCTCGACCGCCTGCGTGCGGCCCGTCACGATGATCACGTCCCCCGGCTCCACGACGGTCTCGGCCGTCGCGTGCGTGAAGTCCTGCCCGGGACGCTTGATGCCGACGACCGTCACCCCGTGCTTCGTCCGCACCGCGCTCACCCCCAGCGGCACCCCCGTCGCCACGTCCGGCGCGACCGTTTTGACCAGCGCGAAATCGTCGTCGAACTCGATGAAGTCCAGCATCCGCCCCGTCACGAGATGCGCCACGCGCTCGCCCATCTCGTGCTCCGGCAGCACGACGTGGTGCGCCCCGAGGCGCTCCAGGATCTTCCCGTGCTGGCGGCTGATCGCCTTGGCCCAGATGTTCGGGACGCCCTCGTCCAGCAGGTTCGACGTGACGAGGATGCTCGCCTCGATGTGCGTGCCGATCGCCACCACCGCGCTGGGGAACTCGTGCACCCCCAGCTGCCGCAGGACCTCCGCGTCCGTGCAGTCGGCGACCGCCACGTGCGTCAGCGCGTCGCTGTGCTGCTGCACCAGCCGCTCGTCCTGGTCCACGCCCAGGACCTCCCACCCGCGCCGCATCAGCTCCTCGGCGAGCGAGCTGCCGAAACGGCCGAGGCCTATGACGGCGATCCGCTGGTCGTCGCCGTCCGACGCCGTGCGGGTCTGCTGCGCGAGGCGCTTGCCGCGTCGGCGGCGCACCGAGTGGAGATAGTTGCTCATGGCGTGTGCCTACCCAATGATGGGCCGTTCCTCCGGCAGCTGGTAGCGGCGGGTGCGGTCGCGCAGCGCGAGGGCGGAGACGAGCGTGATCGGCCCCACTCGGCCCACGAACATCAGCGCCACCATGACGAGCTGCGCCACCGGCGGCAGATCGTAGCTCACCCCGGTGGACAGGCCCGTCGTGCCGAACGCCGAGACCACCTCGAACAGGACGAACTCCATCCGCGCGTCCACCATCGTCAGCAGCGCGATCGTCGAGGCGATCACCAGGCCCACGCCCGCAAGCGCCACCGTCAGCGCCTGCCGCAGCACATGCGGCGCCAGCGTCCGCCGGAACACCCCGGACGTCGGCTCGCCCCGCACCTCCGCCAGCATCGCCACCGCCAGCACCGCGAACGTCGTCACCTTGATCCCGCCCGCCGTGCTCGCCGCGCCGCCGCCGATGAACATCAGCACGCACGTCATCAGCAGCGTCGCCGGCTCCATCGCGGCGATGTCGGTCGCGTTGAACCCGGCGGTGCGCGCCATCGCGGAGTGGAAGAACGCGTTCAGCAGCTTGTCCGCCACACCCAGCGGGCCGAACGTCCCCGGGTTCGCCCACTCCAGGGCCAGCGTCAGGACCGTCCCGGCCGCCAGCAGCGCCCCGGAGACGACGAGCGTCAGCTTCAGGTGCAGGGACCAGCCGCGCCGCCCGGTGGCGCGGTGGCGCGAGCGGTGCCGCAGCAGCTCGACGATCACGGGGAAGCCGATGCCGCCGACCACCACGGCCCCGGCGACGGGCAGCAGCACCCACGGGTCACCGGCGTACGCGGTGAGGCTGTCGGCGCGCAGCCCGAACCCGGCGTTGTTGTACGCCATGACGGAGTGGAACGCGCCGTGGTAGACGGCCGTGTCCCACGCCTCGCCGTACCCGAGGCGGAAGCGGGCCGCCAGCAGCACGGCCGTCACCAGCTCCACGACCACCGTGATCAGCGCCACCCGCAGCAGCACCACCCGCAGGTCGCCGATGCCGATCCGCGACTCGGCCTGCGCCTGGAGCGTCATGCGCAGCCGCAGCTTGCCCGCGATCAGCAGCGCGAGCAGCGACGCGAGCGTCATGATGCCGAGGCCGCCGATCTGCACCAGCGCGACGATCACGCCCTCGCCGAAGCCGCTCCAGTACCCGGCGGTGTCCACGACGACCAGGCCGTTCACGCAGGTCGCGGACGTGGCGGTGAACAGCGCGGTGTCCAGGCCCGCCCGCCGCCCGTCCGCCGCGGCGACCGGCAGCGACAGCAGCACGGTGCCCAGCAGGACCGCCAGGCCGAAGGCCAGCGCGACCATGCGGGCGGGATGCATGTCGAACAGATTCCGCCGCCCCCGCACCACCACTCCCCGCCCGTCCACCCGACCGCACCTCTCTCGCCGAGCACACTAATGCCCCGGACGGACGCACCTCACGGCACGCCCGTACTCCGGACCCGGCGGCGCGGGCCCGCGCCCGGCGGGTGGCGAGGTGAGCAGCCGGGGACGCGGCGACAGAGGCCCCTCGGGCGGGGCAGCACGACATCGACGTGCCGGGCGGTGAGCGCGAACAGCGGGCAGAACGTGGCCAGGATCACGCCGCGGACGTGGACCGGTCCGCAGCCGGGCCACCCCTCCAGCACACCCTCAGGGGGAGGCGACGGCGAGGGGGCGGCCGGACACGACCCCGACCGGGGTGTCCGTGACGACGCCCGCCGCCCGGTGCGCCGGGGACACGCGCCCGCGCGCGGCGCCCCGTTCCGTCGGCCCGCCCTACTGCAGGTCCGCGTCCGCGCCGGGTGGGGCGAAGTCGGCGTTGCGGCGGGCGGCCCATTCGAAGCCCGAGACGCCCTCGTACAGGCTCCAGACCTCGCCGTGCCGGTAGGGCGGCTTCTCCAGTTCGCCGAAGTGCTCGCGGTAGCTGTCGGAGAAGTACGTGCCGGGGACCGTGTGCTGCTTCCCGAGGGCGTCGGCCAGGCTGAGCAGGTCCTTGCTGAACTGCTCGCCCGACGCCACGTTGGTGGTGCTCAGCAGGGTGCCGAAGTGCAGCGCCTCGTCCGACCCCTCGACGCCCGGGTGCTCCCGTGCCGGGCCGTACACGTGCCGCGCGATGGCCTCGGGCACCGCGTCGCGGCCGGTCGGGGTGGCGGGGTCGATGCCGCCGGCCGCCGGGTTCATCAGGAGCTGGATGCCGTCGGCCAGGGCCTCGGCGCCGTTGTAGTCGCGGTGGTAGTCGGCGTACTGGAGGTGGGGCTTCTGCTGGTCGAGCAGCAGTTCGTGGTCCTCGTAGAGGTAGCGGCCCAGCGTGCTCAGGTGCTCGGGCTCCAGCTGGTCGTAGAACGTGCGCAGGTAGTTGGACTCCCACATCGTCATCACGCGGGTCGGCGCGCCGTCCTCCCCCGGCAGGGGCGGTGCGGACGGCAGGACGTCGGTCACGACCGCCGCCACGATCGCCGTCCAGCGCTCCAGCGCCTCGGCGTCCGGCCGCTCCCGCTCCAGCTCCTTCGCCACCTCGCGGCCCGCGAACTCGGCCATCTGCGGCGTGGTGAAGATGTCGAGCGGGCCCTCGGAGAGGTCCACGTGCTTGTCGTCCAGCGCGTGGCCCAGCTCGGCGAGCGTGCGGCGGTAGGCCGTGATCTCCTCCTCGATGTCCTTGTCGTACGTCCGCGCCTCGTCCGCCGCCTTGTCCAGGTGGCGGTCCCTGATGTCGTCGCCGAGCGCGGCCGGGAGGACGTACGTGGCCTGCATGCCGTCCAGCGTCGGGAAGACCATCCGGACGCGGCCCCCGTGGTGGATGGTCAGGGGCGGCGCGAGCATGCCGGGCGCGGAGTTGTCGCCGAGCGGCACCGGGCGGCTCCCGAAGGGCGCGGCGGCGGCGAGCGCGGCGTTCCAGCCGTTCCACTCGTCCACGGCCTCGGCGGACAGGCGGGAGATCCGGTGGTCGAGGCCGTCGTCCTCGATGAGCGCGACGACCTTGTCCGCCGTGTCGATCGCGAGGTTCATCGACCGCACGAGCATGCCGACCACGCCGCCCATGCCCTCGGGGTCCGCGTCCCTGACCGTCATGGCGATCTCGCCGTCGGCGTCCACGAGGGACGCGCCGTCCGCCGTGCCGGCCTCGGCGGCGATCCCGGAGGCGCGCTGCCCCAGGTCGGTCACCTCGTCCGACTCCTGGGCGGCACGCTGGTAGGCGACGGCGCTGTCGGCGATCGCGGCGGGGTCGACCTCGGTGGTGAACGCCTCCTGACGCCCCCACGGATCCTTCCCCGCCGCCTCCGCGACCTGTTCGCGAGTGAAACGGAAGTCGGGCACGTAGGACATGGCCCAGTTCTACCGTGTCCGGGGCCGGAAGACCATACGGGACGGTACGGAACGCGCGGCGCGCACTCCCGTACCGCCCCGTCACGGGTCGGCGCGCGGTCAGCCGAGCGAGCTCTCCAGCCCGGCGTCCGTGTCCTCCAGGGTGTCGGCGGCGGTCACGAGGAAGCCGCCCATGCCCTCGAGGCCTTCGAGCACCTTCTTGGCGCCCGTCGTGAACTCGCGGTACGACTCGTCGAAGCGGCGCGAGGACTTGGACGTCACATAGCCGTCCGACACGAGGCCCTCGATGTACGACTGCAGCTCGTCGAGCTTGCCGTCCAGCGTCTGCCACTCGGACTTGAGCCGCTGACCCGCGTCCCGCATCTCCTGATAAGTGACTTGCATGTCGCCAGCCATGGCGCATCCCCTCCTCTGCCGAAGCGGCGGACCTGAGCCCTCCGCTGAGTTGCCCGTTGCGACGCGGCCCCGGCGTCCCGGCAGGGGCCGGTCACGTTCAGCCTACGTCCGGGACGACGGGCGGCGGTACCCCGCTGGGGCGGCCGCCGGGACGTCCCGTTCCTCCGGGGGGACGCGGGGAACGGTCGCGGCGGTTCCCTGAGTTCGTAACCGTTCCGTACGCCGTCCTCGCGCGGTGTCACCGGTACGCCGTATGGGCTTATGGTCGTTGCCCAGGAGACAACGAATGCTGGGGCGGGGAACGGGAGGAACGGCGTGCGTCTGACCCTGACAGTGGTGGACCCGGTCGGAGGCCGCAGCGCGGACACGGTGATCGACGCGGCGGACGAGACGCAACTCGGCGCACTCGCCCCCGAACTGATGCTCGCGGTGGGAGCCCCGGCGTACGGCGGACAGCCGGGCGCCCCGGGCGGCGTCCCGCTGTACGTCGCGGGCGAGTACCTCGACCCCTCGCTCACGCTGGCCCAGGCGCCGCTGCGCGAGGGCACCGTCGTCAGCCTGCACAACCCGACCGGCTGCTGGCCCGCGGAACCGGCCGGCACGGTCGAACTCCGCGTCGTCGGCGGCCCGGCGGCGGGCGCCGTGCACCGCGTCGGCACCGGCCGCGTGGACATCGGCAACAGCGCCGACGTCCACATCCAGGTCGCCGACGCCTCCCTGCCGGAACGCGCCATGTCCCTGCGCGTCGCCGCCGACGGCACCTGCAAGGTCACCGTCTACACGCAGGACCAGCCCACGATGGACGGCGAACCGTTCGTCCACACCGAGGGCGACCGCGCCGACTGGAAGCTCGGCAAGCAACTCGCGGTCGGCGACTCGCTGTTCGAGCTGACCCCGTACTTCCCGCCGGACGCCGCCCTCAAGGTGTCCGAGGACGGCGCCGGGCTCGACTACAACCGGCCGCCGCGCATCCTGCCGCCCGAGCGGCAGACGAAGTTCAACCTGCCCCGGCCCCCCGGCGACCGCGAACGGCGGCCCGTGCCCTGGCTGATGGCCATCCTGCCGCTCGTCGGCGCCGTCGCGCTGGCGTCCTTCACCGGCCGCTGGCAGTTCCTGCTGATGGCCTTCATGAGCCCGATCCTCCTGCTGTCCAACAACGCGATGGAGAAGAAGCGCGGGCGCGTCTCGCACGCGCAGAAGGTCGCCGAGTACAACGAGCGCAAGGCCAGGATCGAGAAGGACGCCCGCGACGCGCTCATCGCCGAACGCTTCGCCCGCCGCCACGCCGCCCCCGACCCCGCCACCGTCCTCGCCCAGGCCACCGGCCCCCGCACCCGCCTGTGGGAACGCCGCCGCACCGACCAGGACCACCTGCTGCTGCGCGTCGGCACCGTCGAGGCCGACTCCGAGGTGGTCCTCAACGACCCCGAGCAGGACGAGCACAAGCGCCAGGTCGCCTGGAAGATCGCCGACGCCCCCGTCACCCTGCCGCTGCGCACCCTCGGCGTCGTCGGCTACGCGGGCCAGGGCGACAGCGCCCGCGCCCTCGCCCGCTGGTCCCTCGGCCAGATCGCCGCGCTGCACAGCCCCACCGACGTCCAGCTGTACGTCCTCACCGACGGCTCGGGCCAGTACTCCTGGCAGTGGCTGCGCTGGCTCCCGCACGCCAGGCCGGGCGCCGAGCAGGACACCAACACCCTCGTCGGCACCGACGCCGAGACCGTCGGCGCCCGCATCGCCGAGCTGACGCAGCTGCTCGACGCCCGCCAGAAGGCCGCCAAGCAGGCCAGGTCGAGCGGCCAGACCACGTTCAAGGACGCCGACATCGTCGTGGTCCTCGACGGCTCGCGCCGCATGCGCTCGCTGCCCGGCGTCATCCGGCTGCTGCGCGAGGGCCCGGCGTCCTCCATGTTCGCCATCTGCGTGGACGACGAGGAGCGGTTCCTGCCCGGCGAGTGCCAGGCCGTCGTCGTCGCCGAGCCCAACCCCGACCGGCCCCTGCCCGACGGCGGCACGCCCCGCAACCCCGGATACGCCACCGGCTTCCACACCTTCCTCGCCGTCCCCGGCAGCGCCCCGGGCGCCGCCGCGCAGGACGCCCTGCCCGCCACGAGCGCCGACCGGCTGCGCGTCGAGCAGGCGGGCGCGTTCCGGGTACGCGGCGTACGGCCCGACTGGGTGCTGCCCGAGTGGTGCGAGCTGCTCGCCCGCTCCCTCGCGCCGCTGCGCGACATCAGCGGCGAGTCGGAGGACGCGGCGCTGCCGTCCGCGAGCCGCCTGCTCGACGTCATCGAGATGGAGCCGCCCACCGCCGGGGCGATCGCCGCGCGCTGGCGCCTCGGCGGCCAGTCCACCGAGGCCGTCATCGGCGAGAGCTACGACGGCGCGTTCTCCATCGACCTGCGGCGCGACGGGCCGCACGGCCTCATCGCGGGCACCACGGGGTCCGGCAAGTCCGAGCTGCTCCAGACGATCGTCGCCTCGCTGGCCGTGGCCAACACGCCGGAGAACATGACGTTCGTCCTCGTCGACTACAAGGGCGGCTCCGCGTTCAAGGACTGCGTGCAGCTGCCGCACACCGTCGGCATGGTCACCGACCTCGACAACTACCTGGTGGAACGGGCCCTCGCCTCCCTCGGCGCCGAACTCACCCGCCGCGAGCACATCCTGGCGGGCGTCGGCGCCAAGGACATCGAGGACTACCAGGACCTCGTGCGCCGCAACCCCGGGCAGCTCGCGCCGATGCCGCGCCTGCTCATCGTGATCGACGAGTTCGCCTCGATGGTCCGCGAACTCCCCGACTTCGTGAAGGGCCTCGTCAACATCGCCCAGCGCGGCAGGTCCCTCGGCATCCACCTGCTGCTCGCCACCCAGCGGCCGAGCGGCGTCGTCTCGCCCGAGATCCGCGCCAACACCAACCTGCGCATCGCCCTGCGCGTCACCGACGGCAGCGAGTCCACCGACGTCATCGACGCGCCGGACGCCGGGTTCATCGCCAAGTCCACGCCGGGACGCGCGTACGTGCGCCTCGGGCACGCCTCGCTCGTCCCGTTCCAGTCGGGGCGCGTCGGCGGGCGGCGGCCCGGCGCCGTCGACCCGGCCGTCTCTCGGCCCTGGTCGGCCGTCCTCGACTGGAACGGCCTCGGCCGCGCGCGGCTGCGCAAGCCGCCGGGCGCGAAGTCCGAGGAGGAGGAGATCACCGACCTGAAGGTCCTGGTGGACGCGGTGATCGAGGCGGACGGGCAGCTCGGCTTCACCAAGCAGCACAGCCCCTGGCTGCCCGCGCTCGACGAGCAGGTCCTGCTGCGCGACCTCGAACACCCGGCACCGGCCGGTGCGTTGCCGGCCGCCCCGTACGGCGTGGAGGACCTGCCGGAGCAGCAGGCGCGGCGCCCGGTCGCGATCGACTTCAAGACGTTCGGGCACATGATCATCGGCGGCGCGCCGCGCAGCGGCAGGTCGCAGACGCTGCGCACCATCGCCGGGTCGCTCGCCTGGGTCAACTCGGCCGAGGACGTGCACCTCTACGGCATCGACTGCGGCAACGGCGCGCTGAACGCCCTGACGAAGCTGCCCAACTGCGGCGCCGTCGTCACCCGCAACCAGGTCGAGCGCGTACGCCGCCTCATCCGCCGCCTGCGGCAGGAGATGGACCGCCGCCAGGACCTGCTCGCCGCCGACGCGCTCGCCGACGTCAGCGAGCAGCGCGCCAACGCCGAGCCGGGCAAGCGGCTGCCGCACATCGTCGTCCTGCTCGACCGCTGGGAGGGCTGGACGAGCACGCTGGGCGAGGTGGACCACGGGTCGCTGTCCGACGAGCTGTTCACCATCTTCCGCGAGGGCGCGAGCGTCGGCATCCACATGATCGTCGCGGGCGACCGCACCGTCCTGTCCGGCCGGATCGCGACGCTGACCGAGGACAAGTACGCGCTGCGGCTCGCCGACAAGGGCGACTACTCGGGCGTGGGGCTCACCTCGCGCAAGGTCCCGGACGACGTGCCGGACGGCCGGATGTTCCGCAACCAGGCCGCCACCCAGATCCAGATCGCCGTGCTGGCCGACGAGTTGTCGGGGCAGGCGCAGGCCGCCGCGCTGACGGCGATCGGCGAGTGGGCCGCGGAGCGCGACCGGGGTGTGGCGCGGGCGCGCCGCCCGTTCCGCGTGGACGTGCTGCCGAGCCGCCTCACCTTCGCGGACGCGTGGGAGAAGCGGGACCCGGAAGGCTCCGAGTCGCGCCTGTGGGGCCTGATCGGCGTCGGCGGCGACGAACTGATGGGCTACGGGCCCGACCTCGCGCAGGGCACGCCCGCGTTCATCGTGGCGGGCCCGGCCAAGTCGGGCCGCTCCACGGTCCTGTCGATGCTCGCCGACTCGTACCTGGCGCGGGGGGTGCGCGTCGTCGTGGCGGCGCCGCGCCCGTCGCCGCTGCGCGAACTGGCGGGCAGGGACGGCGTGGTGCAGGTGTTCACGGGCGACGACCTGTCCGAGAAGGACGTGCGCGAGGCGCTGAGCACGTCGTCGCGCGAGCACCCGATCGTCGTGTTCGTGGACGACGCGGAGGACCTGCGCCGCTGCGACGCCGACCCCGAGCTGCGGGCGATCATCACCCAGGGCTCCGAGCTGGGCCGCTACCTGGTGCTCGGCGGCGACGAGGGCGACATCGGCGGCGGCTTCTCCGGCTGGCAGGTCGAGGCGAAGAAGGCCAGGCGCGGCGTGCTGCTGTCCCCGGCGACGCACCGCTCGGGCGAGCTGATCGGCGCGAAGCTGCCGCGCAGCGCCGCGGCGGAGCAGGTGACGCCGGGCAAGGGCATCCTGCACCTGGGCGACGGGACGCCGTTCACGGTCACGACGCCCGCACCCTGACGCCCCCGCCCCGCATGCCGGGGCGCACGCCCGCGTACGGGCCCGGCCGCGCGCCGTCCACCGGAGGACCCGGGGGGCGGCGCGCGGCGCTCTCCCGGCCTGGCGGCTGGGCGGTGCCCCCCGGGGACGCGCGCACGCTCGCCCGCGTCTCCGCACAGCCCCACTGCCCCCGGCACGCCGAAGCGGCCGGGCCCCCTCAGGGGAGCCCGGCCGCCTCGGTGCGGAAGTCCGCGTGTCAGCCCGTGTGTCAGGCGGCGGGGGTGTTGTTGCCGCCGCGGCGCTTCGCGAAGAACGCGGCGCCGCCACCCAGGACCAGCAGACCGGCGCCGACGGAGGCGAACAGCGTCAGCTGCGAGCCGTTGCCGCCGGTCTCGGCCAGGTCAGGGGTCTCGGAGGCCGGCAGGACGATGGGCTCGCCCACCGGGACCTCGCCCTCAAGCTCGGTGTCGGGGACCGGCACCGGCGTGGCCGGGACCTCGGGCTCCTCCTCGGCCGGGGGCTCGCTGGGCTCCTCGGTCGGCACCTCCTCGCCCGGGGTGGTGGGCTCGTCGGTGGGGGGAGCCGGCTCCTCGGTCGTGGGCTCGTCGGTGGGCTCGTCGGTCGGGGGCTCGGTGGGCTCCTCCGGCGTCTCAGGCTCGCACGGCGCCTCGCCGTTCCAGGCGGCGATCAGGTTCGTCGGCGTGGGGGAGTCCGGGAAGTGCGGCAGGGCGCCGTTCCCCTCCGTGCCGTCGTACTTGGTGCCGTTGCCGTACAGGTCGATCTGCCCGAAGCAGCTCGGCGCCGAGGCGCTGACGTCGAGGGTGTCCTCGGGGGTCTCGCTGGTGAGGACGGTGGTGTCCCAGCCGAGGAAGCCCTGCGTGCCCGAGCTCTCCCAGGAGGGGCCCTCGGCGCTGTAGGACGCGAGGGAGACGGGGTACTCGCAGCCCTCGGTGATGTCGCCCGACAGGCGGACGGAGATGGTGGTCGGGGCGCCGCCGGTGTAACGGCCGTGGGTGCCCCAGTTGGCGCCGCCGTCGGTCGAGTGCTCGATGCGGACCTGGCCGCAGGAGTCGGCCATGGCCTGGCCCGCGCCGAGGCCGACGAGGGACAGCCCCGCCAGCCCGCTGACGCTGACCACGCTGACGGCGGATCTGAGGACGGAACGCTTGATGGTTGAACGCTGCACCTGAGTGCTCCCTGCATGCGGGGCGGAGAACCGTGGTCGGGGTGGCACGAGCGGATGCGTCACGCTTCGCGAGGGCCGGCCCGGGGACCTGCGGGAATTCTTGCCGCCGAAGCGAGAGGGCCGCAGCCTGCTGGCTGGACGGCCGGATACCCCGCGATTCCATCACCTCGTACGGTAATCGGGTAATCGGCTCTGCGGCGGACCGTCCCGCTTCGCCCGATTTTGCTCGCGAACAATTACGAATCCGTTATGCGAACGCGCGTCCACTCTCCGGCGTGTCGCCTCGCGGACCGTCAGGGCGCCAGGTCCCGCAGCGCGTTGCGCGTCCGCGTCAGGTCCTCAAGACGCGCCTCGACCTGCCGCAGATGCCCCGCGATCAGCGCCGCCGTCCGGCCGCTCGGCGCCTGCCCGCTGTCCCGGACACTCAGCACGTCCCGGATCTCCGACAGGCTCAGCCCCGCGACCTGCGCGCCCCGGATGAACGCCAGCCGGTCCGCGCTCTCCGGCGGGTAGTCCCGGTAGCCGGACGGCGTGCGCGGCGGCTCGGGCAGCAGCCCCGCGCGTTCGTAGAAGCGGACGGTCTTGGCGGTCACCCCTGCCGCGTGTGCCAACGTCCCGATACGCATGGTTTCAGCATATGGAGGGGACAAGGCCGGGAATCAGCCAAGTTCGGCCGACGCCAGGAACTGCGTCGCGGCCAGCTCCGCGTACAGCGGGTTCCCCGCGACGAGTTCGCGGTGCGTGCCCACCGCGCGCACCCGGCCCGCCTCCATCACCACGATGCGGTCGGCCGCCGCGACCGTGGACAGCCGGTGCGCGACCACCAGGACCGTCGTCGTCCTCGCCACGTCCGCCACCGTGTCGCGCAGCGCCGCCTCGTTCACCGCGTCGAGCTGCGACGTCGCCTCGTCCAGCAGCAGCAGCCGGGGACGCCGCAGCAGGGCGCGCGCGATCGCCACCCGCTGCCGCTCACCGCCCGACAGCTTCGTGCCCCGGTGCCCCACGACCGTCTCCAGACCGTCCGGCAGCCGCGCCACCAGCCCGTCGAGCCGGCCCACGCGCACCGCCTCGCGCAACGCGTCCTCACTCGCGTCCGGCGCGGCGAACAGCAGGTTCTCGCGCAGCGTGCCCGACAGCACCGGCGCGTCCTGCTCGACATAGCCGATCGCGCCGCGCAGCGCGCCCGTGTCCCACGCGGTCACGTCCCGCCCGTCCACCAGCACCCGGCCGGACGTCGCGTCGTAGAACCGCTCCACCAGCGAGAAGACCGTCGTCTTCCCCGCCCCCGAAGGACCGACGAACGCGGTCATCCCGCGCGGCGGCACGTCGAACGTCACGCCGTGGTGCACGTACGGCTGCTCCGGGCCGTACCTGAACCGCACGTCCTCGAAGCGCACCGACGCAGGGCCCGCGCCCCCGTCCGGCGCGCCCTCGCCCTCCCGCTCCACCGGCAGCCGCCGCACCTCCTCCATCCGCGCGATCGCCGCCGCACCCACCTGGTACTGCGTCACCGCGCGCACCACCTGGCCGATCGGCGCCATCAGGTACATCACGTACAGCAGGAACGCCACGAGCGTCCCCACGTCGATCGACTCCGTCGCCACCCGCGCGCCCCCCACCCCGAGCACCGTGATGAACGCGACCTGCATCGACAGCCCCGCCAGGTTCCCCGCCAGCGCCGACCACTTGGCCGCCCGCACGCTCTCCCGCCACGACTCCTCCGCCGCCGCGTGCACAGCCGCCGTCTCCCGCTCCTCCGCACCGGAGGCCTTCACGGTGCGCAGCGCGCCCAGCACCCGTTCCAGTGCCGCCCCCATGCGCCCCACGGACTGCTGCGCCCGTTTGCTGGCGCGATGGATGCGCGGCACGATCACGCCGATCACCACGGCCGTCACCGCCATCACCCCCGCCGTGACGGCGAGCAGCACCGGATCGACGAAGCCCATCATCACCAGCGTCGCGACCAGCGTCAGCCCGCCCGTCGCCAGCCCGATGAGGGAATCGGTCGTCATGGCGCGCAGCAGGGTGGTGTCCGACGTGGCGCGCGCCAGCAGGTCGCCCGGCTCCGTCGTGTCCACCGCCGGGATCCGCAGCCGCAGCAGATGGGCCGTCAGCGAACGGCGCGCCGTCAGCACCACGGACTCCGCCGCGCGCTGGAGGAGGTAGTGGCCGAAGCCGCCCAGGCCCGCGTTCGCCACCACCAGCAGGCTCATCAGCGCCAGCGTGCCCGCGATGGAGCGGTCCTCGCCGAGGTCGCCGATCAGCCGCTGCGCGACCAGCGGCAGCGCCAGGCCGCTCGCGCTGGTCAGCAGCGACAGGAACGTGCCGCCGAGCAGCGCGGGGCGGTGCGGCCTCACGTACCCCGCCAGCACGCGCCACGCGGGCGTGTCCCCGGCGCGCGGCCCCGGCTCGCGCGCGGGCGCGTCCCCCGCCACGCCGCCGCCCGGGTCGTCCTCCCGGGTGCCGTCCTCCGTGGTCACCTCGTGCGTCGTCACCGCGAACACCTTTCCGGTAAGCCCCTGCGGGTCGTCGGAGGAGGACGCGCTCCCGGGCCGTGCGGTTGCCCACGTGCGGGGGACCGGGCGCGTTCCGCCTTGCATCGGGACGGTGATGCCTGTTTGACTCTGCGCCACCGCCCGGCCTCTGGCCGGGACTTGCGCAACCGTACGGAGTCTCACACGATGCAGATACCGGCAGTGCTGGTCGCGTGTCTGGCGCTGGGCAGCGTGACCGCCGTCCTGCTCCTCACCCTCCTGGTCCGCGAACGCCGCCGTGCGGCCGCCGCCCGGCACCGCGCCGAGACGGTCACCACGAGAGCCGACGCCTCCGACGCCCAGCTCGCCGCGCTCCAGAGCAGACTCGCGGACGTCCAGCGGCGCGAACGCATGCTGGTCGAGGAACTGGGCCACCTCCCCACACGGCTGCCGCGCCTCGCGCAGGCCGCACGCCACCCCCACGTACGCATCCCCGGACCGCTCCACGCCGAACTCGCGGGCGGCGAGGCCGCCAAGGCGCTCGACGCCGTCCTGTCCGGCATGACGGACGCCCTGGTCGCCGAGCGCCTGCGCACCGACGGCGCCGCCCAGTCGGCCGTCCGCGGCGCGACGATCACGCTCCAGACCATGTGCTACCAGATGCAGTCCTCCGTGGACGCGCTGCTGCACAAGTACGACGACCCCGACCTCGCGGGCGCCCTCGCCGCGCTCGACTACCTCAACGAGCAGATCCTGCGGCGCATCCAGGTCACCCGCGTCGTCTGCGGCGCGGGCGCGGGCCTGGTCCGCAGCAAGTCCGAACTGCAGGCACTCGCCGTCGGCGCCAGCTCCCGCATCCCGGACTACGAGCGCGTCAGGATCGTCAGCCACCTCCAGAAGCCGGTGGCCGTCGTGGACCGCGCCGCCGAGCCGGTCGCCGTCATCCTGGCCGAGCTGATGGCCAACGCGGTGCACCACTCGCACGGTTCGCTGGCCGTCGAGGTGTCCCTGCACCGCGCGCACAACGGCGCCGTCGTCGTCGTCTCGGACGCGGGCATCGGCATGAACGCCGACGAGTACCGCCGCGCCCGCCGCCTGCTCAGCGCGGAGGACCCCATCGAACTGGCCGAACTGGGCGACCCGCCCCGCTGCGGCTTCGCCTCGATGGGCCAGCTGTGCGCCGCGTACGGCCTGTCCGTCTCGGTCGAGCCCTCGCACTACGCGGGCGTCAAGGCCGTCCTCTTCATCCCCGAACACCTGCTCACCGCCCCCGCGGAAGAGTCCATCCCCCTGCCCATCCACTACGCCAAGCCGACCACGGGATCGGTCGCGCCGCTGTGGAGCCCGGAGCCCCCGCGCAGTCCCGCGCTGGACCGCCCGGCACCCGCCGCGCCCTTCGACCCCGCCGACCTCACCGGGACCGGCACCGCCCGCACCGGCGGCGCGTCCCCCTACTCCAGGGAAGACACCGGCGTGTCCCCCGCATCCCCCGTATCCCCCGCACCCGGCGCGTCCCCCGCGCCCCCCGCCCCGGCGGGACCCACGAGCGGCACCGGCACCCCCCGGCCCGCGGCGGAACCGGCCGCGTCCCAGGCCCCCGCGTCCCCCACCCCCACGGACGGCTCCCTCCCGCCCCTGCCGCAGCGGCGCAACGAGCGCAGCGACTCCTGGAACTACCGCAAGCCGATCGGCGACGCGGGCGCCGCCCCCGGAGTCCCCGCGCAGCCGGACACCGCGGACCCGACCGCGTACCTCCGCGACCCCGAGGACGCCGCCTCGCGCATGGGTGCCTTCCAGCGCGGCACCGCGCGCGGTCGCGCCGTCGTGGACGAGCCAGAAAGCGAGAGCTGATGAACACCCCTGTCCCCGCACCGCGGGTCAAGGCGGACCTGTCCTTCGTGCTGACGCCGATCCTCAAGGTGCCGGACGTCCAGCACGCCATGATCCTCACCGCCGACGGCTTCTTCGAGGCGCACTCCGGCATCGAGCCCGAGGCCGCCGAGAAGCTGTCCGCCGTCCTCGCCTCCTTCCTCGCCGCCGGACGCGGCACCAGCGAGACGTACTTCGGCAGCCGCGGCCTGCTGCGCACCGTCATGGTCGAGACGCAGCACGGCTACGTCTTCGTGATCCCGGCCGCCGAGGGCGCCTACCTCGCCGTCTTCACCGGCCCCAACGTCGCGATGGACAACGTGACCTACGAGATGCAGAAGCAGGTCCAGACGCTCGGCAAGGCCATGGTCAGCCCGCCGAGACGCGACATCGCGGCACAGGGCGTCCCGCCCGGGACGGACGGCCCGTACACATGAGCCGGCGGCTGATCCCGGCGTACCTGTGGACGGGCGGCCGTACCCATCCCAGCCGCAACGTCCTGGACCGGCTGACCGTGCTGCGGGCGGCCACCGACCACATCCCCTCCGACCTGACCGGCTCCGGCCGCAGCGTGCTGGAGATACTGCAGCACGGCTCGCTGCCCCTCGCCGAGGTCGCCGCGCACCTCAAGATGCCGGTCATCTTCCTCAAAGTCCTGGTCAGCGACCTGTTCGACCAGGGACTCCTGATCGTGCGAGCCCCCGCGCCCGTCGAGTCCGACGCGAAACCAGATCAGCAGCTTCTCGAAAGGGTGATCCGTGGACTCCGCGCACTCCAATAGGGACATCTACCTGCGCAACCCCGACCAGCGGCTGGTCAAGGTGATCGTCAGCGGCCCGTTCGGCGTCGGCAAGACGACGATCATCCGCACGCTCTCCGACATCCCGCCGCTGCGCACGGAGGAGGTCATGACCGAGACCGGCGCGGTCGTGGACCACCTCGACGGGCTCAAGGACAAGACGACCACCACCGTCGGGCTCGACTACGGCCGCATGTCCCTCGGCGACGACCTGGCGCTGTGCCTCTTCGGCACGCCGGGACAGAAACGTTTCCAGGCGCTCTGGGACGACCTGACCCACGGCGCGCTCGGCGCCCTCATCCTCGCCGACACGCGGCGGATAGCGGACTCGTACGAGGTCATGGGCCTGATCGAACGCCAGGACCTCCGGTACGCCGTGGCGCTCAACCTCTTCCCCGACTCGCCCCGGTACCCCGAGGAGGAGCTGCGCGCGGCCCTCGACCTCGCGCCGGAGACCCCCATGATCACCTGCGACGCCCGCGACCGCCGCACCTCGCTCGACGCCCTGCTCGCCCTCGCCGAACACCTCCTGGCCGTCCCGGCGCTCGAACAGCAGCCGTGACCCGCCGCTCAGGCACCGGCCACGGCCACACCGCCGCGGCAGAGCCCGGCAGGGCACGCGAAAGGACTGACTGAACCGTGAACCACCCCACACCTGGCGGCGCCGCGCCGCTGGAGCGGGTCCCGCTGTACGGGGAGGACTTCGCCGCCGACCCCCACGCCGTCTACGACCGGCTGCGGACGTACGGCGCCTGCGCCCCGGTCGAACTGGCGCCCGGCGTCGGCGCGACGCTCGTCACGAGCTACCGCGTCGCCCTGCGCGTCCTGCACGACACGGAGACGTTCTCCAAGGACCCGCGCGTGTGGCAGCACACCGTCCCGCAGGACAGCGAGATCCTGCCCATGCTGTCGTGGCGGCCCAACGCCCTGTTCAACGACGGCGAGGTCCACGCCAGGCTGCGCCGCGCGCTCACCGACTGCGTCGCGCTGATCGAGCCGTACGACCTGCGGCAGCTCGTCCACCAGGCGGCGGACGAACTGATCCAGAACTTCGGCGAACGCGGCCAGACCGACCTGATCAGCGAGTACGCCCGCGTGCTGCCGCTGATCATCTTCAACGGCCTGTTCGGCCTGCCCCCGTCGTCCAGCACGCGCCTGGTGACCGCGATGGCCCGCATGTTCGAGTCGGAGTCCGACGAGGCCGCCAAGGGCATCCAGGAACTCCAGGACTACATACTCGAAGCCGTCACGACCAAGCAGAACCGGCCGGGCAACGACTTCACGACCTGGCTGCTCGACCACCCCGAGGGCCTCACGGCCGAGGAGGTCGTCTGGCAGCTGCTGCTGTCCCTGAGCGCGGGCCACGAGCCGGTCACCAACCTGATCGGCAACGCCCTCGCCCGCATGCTGTCCGACTCGCGCTACTACCGCACCATCTCGTCCGGCGCGCTGACGTCTCACCACGCCATCACCGAAGTGCTGTGGGAGGACCCGCCCATGGCGAACTACTCCGCGCACTACCCCCGGCGCGACGTGGACCTTGAAGGCACCTGGGTCCGCGCGGGCACGCCCGTGCTGATCTCCTACGCGGGGGCCAACACCGACCCCACCGGCCGCCGCGACGGCCCGCGCTCCGACGCGGGCGCCCACCTCTCGTTCGGCGCGGGGCCGCACGCGTGCCCGATGCAGCAGCCGGGGCTGCTGATCGCCGTCACCGCGATCGACCGGCTCACGAACTGGCTGTGCGACATCCGCCTGTCCGTTCCCTACGAGCAGCTCATCTGGCGGCCCGGCCCGTTCCACCGCGCGCTGGCCGCCCTGCCCGCCTCCTTCACACCGATCTCACCCGATCAGAAGGGAAGCACGCCATGGAACGCGAGCCCCTCGTCCTCGATCCCAGCGGCCTAGACATCGCAGGCGAGGCGGCCCGCCTCAGGGAGGCGGGCCCGGCCGTCCGGGTCGTCCTCCCGGGAGACATCGAGGCATGGGCCGTCACCCGGCACGACCTGATCAAGAAGTTCACCACCGACCCCCGTGTCTCCAAGGACCCGCGGCAGCACTGGCCCGACTTCATATCCGGGCGCATACCCGAGACCTGGTCGCTGTACAGCTGGGTCGTGGTGCGCAACATGTTCACGGCGTACGGCCTCGAACACTCGCGGCTGCGCAAGCTGGTCGCCCCGGCGTTCACCGCGCGGCGCACGAACGCGCTGCACGGCCGGATCGAGGCGTTCACGGCCGAACTCATCGAGGCCATCGCCGCCGTGCCGGAGGGGCAGCCGGTCGATCTGCGGGAGATGTACACCAACCCGCTGCCGATAAGGGTCATCTGCGAGCTGTACGGCATACCCGAGACCTCCAAGGCGGGACTCGAGGCGGCGGTGGACAGCATCTTCCACACGTCGGCCGACCCCGAGGAGGTCACCGCCACGTTCCAGCAGGTCTACGCCATACTGACCGCGCTGGTCGCGGCCAAGCGCGCGGAGCCCGCCGACGACCTGACGACGCGGCTCATAGAGTCCCGCGACGGTGGTGACAAGCTGACCGAGCAGGAGCTGCTGGACACGCTCCTGCTCGTCCTGTCCGCCGGGCACGAGACGACCGTCCACCTGCTGGGCAACGCCATACACGCCCTCCTCACCCACCCCGACCAGCTCGAACTGGTCAGGAAGGGCGAGGTCTCCTGGGACGCGGTGATCGAGGAGACGCTGCGCTGGTCCACGCCGGTGGCCAACCTGCCGCTGCGGTACGCGACCGAGGACATCGCCCTCGACGGCGGGGTGACGATCGGGCGGGGCGACCCGATCATCCTGTCGTTCTTCGCCGCCGGGACCGATCCGGCGCAGCACGGTCCTGACGCGGGCGCGTTCGACATCACGCGGCCCCCCGGGGAGCACCTCGCGTTCGGGCACGGCACGCACTACTGCCTGGGCGCGCCGCTGGCGCGGATGGAGGCGCGGGTGGCGCTCCCGGCGCTGTTCGAGCGCTTCCCCGGGCTGCGGCTCGCGGAGACGGACCTGACGCAGGTCGAGTCGCTCGTGTCGAACGGCTTCTCCACGCTGCCCGTCTGGCGCTGACCGCTCAGGGCGCGTCCTCCGGTTCCCCCAGGCCCTCGGGCCTGGGGGAACCTCCACGAGCCGCGACGCTCCGCCTTCCGGCGCACCGCGTCCGACACCGCGGCCCGACCCGGCAGGATCCGGAGGACGCGCCCCCACCGCCCGTACGGCGCGTGCGGGGCGGTCAGCCGCGGCCGCGGGCGGCCGCCGCCGGTTCCGGCGCGGGGGAGTCGTCTCGTTCCGGGGCGGCCGACTCGCGCAGCCCGAGGCGGTCGTGCACCGGCCGCAGCCACCGCGGCAGCCACCACGTGGCACGCCCCGCCAGCCGCATCGCGGCGGGCAGCAGCGCGCCGCGCACGAGCGTCGCGTCCATCAGCACGGCAAGCGGCAGGCACACGCCGAGCGCCTTCAGGAACGTGATCTCGGAGACGACGAACGCCAGGAAGACGATCGACAGCGTCGCCGCCGCCGCGGTGACGATGCGGCCGATGCGCTCCAGGCCCATGGCGACGGCCGCCACCGGGTCGCCGCCCGCCTCGTACTCCTCGCGGATGCGGGAGAGCATGAACACCTGGTAGTCCATGCCGAGTCCGAACGCGATGGCGAACAGCAGCACCGGCACGGTCCCGACGACCGTGCCCGTGCTGGTGAAGTCGAGCAGCCCGGCGAGCCCGCCGTCCTGGAAGCCGGCGACGAGCGCGCCGAACGTCGCGGTGAGCCCGAGCGCGCTCAGCAGCATCGCCAGGAGCGGCAGCAGCACGCTGCCCGTGAGCAGGAACAGCAGGACGTACATCGCGACGGCCAGGGTCAGGCCCGCGACCGGCAGCTGGTCCGTGATGGCGTCGATGCCGTCCATGTTCACGGCGGTCTGGCCGCCCACCAGGGCCTCGCCCGGCGCGGGGAGGGCGCGTACGTCGTGGACCAGGTCCTCCGCCTCGGCGTTGGACAGCGGGCCCGGCACGACGGACAGCCACACGGCGTCGCCGCCGCCGGGAGCGGCGTACTGCTCGTGCTGCGGGCCGGGCTCCGCCACCCGTTCCCCGGCGGCGTACGAGCCGACGGGGGCGTCCACGCGGGCGACGCCGCCGAGCGCCGACAGGTCCGCCGCGTAGGTGTCCAGGTCGGCCGCGCCGCCGGACGGGTCCGGCAGGACGACGGTGAGGGCCTGGCTCTCGCCGGACGCGAAGCCGGCGCGCATCTCCTCGGCGACCTGCCGGGCGGGGGACGACTCGGGGAGCGTGCGCTCGTCGGCCGTGCCCATCGTCAGGCCGAGGAAGGGGGCGCCGAGGAGCAGCAGGAGGGCGGTCGCCAGCGTCGCGACGGGCAGGGGCCTGCGCATCACGAACGAGGCCACGCGGTGCCAGAAGCCGTCGCCCTGCTGCGACTTCGCCGGGCGGCGGCGCCGCAGCCGTCCCTTCTCGATGCGCGGACCCAGCACGGCCAGCAGCGCGGGCAGGACCACCAGCGTCGTCAGCGCCGTCAGCAGCGCGACGGCGACCCCCGCGTACGCCATCGACCGCAGCGCGAGCAGCGGGAACCACGCCAGCCCCGCCAGGGTGACGGCGACGGTGACGGCCGAGAACACCACCGTCCGCCCGGCAGAGCGCATCGTCCGGCGGATCGCCGCCTCCGCGCCGTGCCCCGCCGCGACCTCCTCGCGGTACCGGCTGACCATCAACAGGCTGTAGTCCACGGCCAGTCCGAGCCCGAGGAGCGTCACCACGTTCACCGCGAACACGTTGACGTCCGTCACCCCGGCCAGCGCCCACAGCAGGCCGAACGACAGCAGGATCGTGATCAGCCCGGTGATCAGCGGCAGCGCCGCGGCGACGAGGCTGCCGAAGATCAGCACGAGCACCACCAGCATCAGCGGGAACGCGATCATCTCGCCGCGCACCGCGTCCCGTTCGCTCGCCTCGCCCAGCTCCTTGCCGACGACCGCGGGACCGCCGAACGCGACGGTCAGCCCGTCCCGTTCCCCCGCGTAGCGCGGCTCCAGGGCGTCCAGCGTCTCCGCCGCCTCGGTGTCGTCGCCGCTGAGCGCGGCCAGGACGAGCGCCATGTTCCCTTCGTCGCCCCGCAGTTGGTCCGGCTGCCCGGCCGTCCAGTACGACACGGCCGCGCTGACGCCCGGCTCACCGGCGAGCCGCTCGCTCAGCGCCGCGCCCGCGCGGACGGCGGCGGGGGAGTCCACCCCGCCCGGCGCCCTGACCAGCAGCACGAGGTTCATGTCGTCCTGCCCGAACTCCCCGGCCAGCGCGGCGGCGGCCCGCCCCGACTCCGCGCCCGGGTCGTCGAAGCCACCCCCCTTCATCCGGTCGAAGACCGTCGCCCCCGCGGCCCCGCCGAGCAGTGCGAGCAGCACCGCGACGACGAGGACAGCGCGGCGGTGCCGCAGCAGACTTTCGGTGGCGTTGCCTGGCATCGTGCGGTGCCTCCCACATCCCCGGGCCCGGCCCGGTGTGTCCGGTCGTTTCTGCGCATCCGGCGGTTCGGCACGGTTGCTGCCGATCACGACGGGATGACGGCGGTGCGGTGTGACATCGGGTGCCGCGAAGAGACGTGGATCACACTCAAGAGCCGGAAACGGGAGGGGCGTGCCGGACAAGAGGTTCCGTACGATGCCGTATGGAATACGGGGGCGTCGGAGGGAGTAGGGGCTTACGCCATGCAGCGTGCCGACAGGATCTCGCAGGGCCATCTGGACAGATTCGGCGCTGCGCTGCGCCGCAGACGGGAACAGGAGGGCATCTCGCTGCGGCGGCTCGCCGCACTCGCCGCGTACAGCCCCGGCTGGCTCAGCAAGGTGGAGAACGGCCTCGCCCGGCCCACACTCCAACTCGCCGAGGCATGCGACCGCGTCCTCGCCGCCGACGGTGAACTCACCGCGCTCGCCCGCGTCACACTCGCCGGGGTCACCTGGTCCTTCCCGCCCGCCCAGCTCCCGCCGGGCGACGGCGCGGCCTTCGTCGGCCGAGCCGGCGAACTCCGCGCCCTCGACCGCATGCTGGACCGCGCCGAGGAGAACGACGCACCCTTCACTGTCGTCGTCGACGGCGCCCCCGGCACCGGCAAGACCTCCCTCGCACTGCGCTGGGCCCACAGCGTCAGGGACCGCTTCCCCGACGGCGTCCTCCACGCCGACCTCCTCGGCTACGGACCGGACACCGCCCCCGCGGAACCCGCCCGGATACTCGCCGGATTCCTCATCGCCTTCGGCGTCCCCACCGCCAGCCTCCCCGCCGAACCGGCCCAGCTCGCCGCCGTGTTCCGCAGCCTCGTCGCCGGACGCCGCGTCCTCGTCGTCCTCGACGACGCCGCCGACACCCGGCAGGTCCGCGCACTCCTGCCCACCGCGCCCGGCAGCGCGGCCGTCGTCACCTCACGACGCCGCCTCACCGGCCTCGGCGGCATCGCCCGCCTCCCGCTCGGCCCCCTCACCCCCGCGGACTCCATCACGCTCCTCCAAGCCGCTGTCGGCGCACCCCGCGTCGCCGCCGAACCCGCCTCGGCACGCTTCCTCGCCTACGCCTGCGGACACCTCCCGCTCGCCCTGCGCATCGCCGCCGAACGCCTCGCCGCCGGACCCCACCGCATGCTCCGCACCCTCGCCGCCGACCTGGCCGACCCCATGGGCCGCCTCGACGCCCTCGCCGACGGCGAGGACCGCCAGTGCGCCGTCCGCTCGGTCTTCGACACCTCCTACCACCGGCTGACCGGCGAAGCCGCCCTCCTCTTCCGGCTGCTCGGCGGCGAGACACGCGCCGAAGTCACCGTCATGGACGCCGCGCTCCTCAGCCGCCGCCCCGTCGCCCAGGTCAGGCGCACCCTGGAGACCCTCGCCAACGAGCACCTGATCGTCGAGACGGGACCCGAGCGCTACCGCGTCGAAGGACTCCTGCGCCTCTACGCCATGGAGCACGCCGCACGGGCCCGCCGCGCGCTCGACCGCGGCCGGCTCGCCCGCGCCTGACACGTCCGGGCGGCGGCCGCGCGAGCCGCCCGCGGTTGACACGCTCCCGGCATGGGCAGTCCTCCAGATGCCGCCGGACCTCGGGGCTGGACGCGGACCACGGGACGGTCCGCGTACCCGGCGGTGGACCTCCGCCTGCCCGGGAGACCTCCATGGCCCTCACGCACGCCCCCGCCGCGCCGCGCCGACTGCTCGGCGCCGCCCTCGCGTTCCTCCTCGCCCTCGCCGCCACCCTCACCGCCACCACACCCGCACGCGCCGACGACCCCGTCCGCATCATGCCCCTCGGCGACTCCATCACCGGCTCCCCCGGCTGCTGGCGCGCGCTGCTGTGGCAGGACCTCCAGAACACCGGCCACACCGACATCGACTTCGTCGGCACCCTCGGCGCACAGGGCTGCGGCTTCCCCTACGACGGGGAGAACGAGGGCCACGGCGGCATCCTCGCCACCAACATGGCCGACCAGAACCAGCTCCCGGCCTGGCTCGCCGCCACCCACCCCGACATCGTCCTCATGCACCTCGGCACCAACGACGTGTGGAGCAACCGGTCCACGTCGGCCATCCTCGCCGCCTACACCACCCTCGTCGGCCAGATGCGGGCCGACAACCCGCAGGTCACCGTACTCGTCGCGCAGATCATCCCCATGGCCCCCGCGGGCTGCGCCGCCTGCGCGCAGCGCGTCGTGGACCTGAACGCGGCGATACCCGGCTGGGCGGCGGGCATCAGCACCGCGCAGTCGCCCGTCACCGTCGTCGACCAGTGGACCGGCTTCAGCACCTCCGCCGACACCGGCGACGGCGTCCACCCCGACGACTCGGGCATCCGCAAGATCGCCGACCGCTGGTACCCGCCCCTGACCGCCGTCCTCTGACACCCCGTCCCACCCGGCCCGCCGCCGCTCCTCCCGGAGCGGCGGCGGGCCTGTCGCCGTTGCCCGCCCACCCCATCGGGCATAAAGTCCGGATCGTCCCCACCCGTGCAGAAAGATCCGTGCCGGAAAGTCCGTCAGATCCCCGGCCCGCCACGGGCCCCCGGCCCCCCACCAGGCCCGGCACCCCGTGGACCGACGCGAAAGGCGCGCCCCCTCATGCCCCAGGTCTGGTTCGTCACCGGCAGCTCACGCGGCCTCGGCCGCGCGCTCGCCGAGGAGGTGCTCGCCGGCGGAGACCTGCTGGCCGCCACCGCCCGCACCCCCGACGCACTCGACGACCTGGTGGCACGGCACGGCGACCGCGTAAGGACCATCGGCCTCGACGTCACCGACCAGGACGCCGTCCGCGCCGCCGTCCAGGAGACCGTCGACACCTTCGGCACCCTCGACGTCGTCGTCAACAACGCCGGATACGCCGACCTCGCCCCCGTCGAGCACGCCACCGAGGACAGCTTCCGCGCACAGATCGAGACCAACTTCTTCGGCGTCTACCACGTCACCCGCGCCGCCCTCCCGTTCCTGCGCGCACGGCGCGGCGGACACATCGTGCAGGTCGCGTCCGTCGGCGGCCGCGTCTCCACACCCGGCCTCGCCGCCTACCAGAGCGCCAAATGGGCCGTCGAGGGATTCTCCGGCGTACTCGCCCTGGAGACCGCCCCGTTCGGTGTGAAGGTCACCGTCATCGAACCGGGCGGCCTGCGCACCGACTGGAGCGGCCCTTCCATGACCGTCGCCGACATCCCCGAGCCCTACCGGCCCACCGTCGGCACCGTCGCCGCACGCATGCGCACCGGGACCGGCCGCGAACCGGGCGACCCGGCCAAGGCCGCCCGCGTCATCCGCGAGGTGACGCGGATGGACGACCCGCCGCTGCGCCTCCTGCTCGGCGCCGACGCCTACGAGGTCGCCGGCCAGGCCGAACGCGCCCGCGCCGACAGCGACGCACGCCACCGCGACCTCGGCGTGTCGATCGCCTTCGACGCATGACCGGCTGGAGCGCGCGCACCCTGTCCGCCCTGCCCGACCTGTCCGGCCGCGTCGCCGTCGTCACCGGCGCGAGCGGCGGCATCGGCTTCGCCACCGCCCGGCAGCTCGTCGGCGCGGGCGCCGAGGTCGTCTTCGCCGGACGGGACGCCGAACGGACGCGCGCCGCCGCCGAACAGGCCAGCCGCGAAGTACCGGGCGCCCGCGTCCGCGCCGCCGCACTCGACCTCGCCGACCTCGCGTCGGTCGCCGCGTTCGCCGGGCACCTCACCGCCGAGGCCCGCGCCCTCGACCTGCTCGTCAACAACGCGGGCGTCATGAACCTCCCCGAGCGCCGCACCACACGCGACGGCTTCGAAGTCACCTTCGGCACCAACCACCTCGGCCACTTCGCCCTCACCGGACGGCTCCTGCCCCTGCTGCTCGCCGCCCGCGCGCCCCGGGTCGTCACGGTCAGCGCCCTCGTCGCCCGCAGCAGG
This sequence comes from Streptomyces sp. NPDC049879, assembly GCF_044461265.1. NCBI lineage: Bacteria > Bacillati > Actinomycetota > Actinomycetes > Kitasatosporales > Streptomycetaceae > Streptomyces > Streptomyces sp. NPDC049879. The sequence goes on from NZ_JBITKT010000001.1 coordinate 379,645, forward strand.
CTGGCCCACCTCGACGACCCGCTCAGCGAGCACCGCTACCGCGGCATGACCGCCTACATCACCTCGAAACTCGCCAACGTGCTCTTCGCCCAGGAGCTTCAGCGCCGCGCCGACGCGGCGGGCGCCCCGCTGACCAGCGTCGCCGTCCACCCCGGCGCCAGCCTGACGGGACTCCAGCGGCACAGCTCACGCCTGGCCCAGGCGGTCGGCCGCGCCGGACTCGGCCGGGTCATCGGCCAGTCCGCCACCGCCGCCGCACTGCCCGCGCTCTACGCGGCCACCCTGCCCGGCATCAGGCCGGGCGGCTTCTACGGGCCCACCGGGCGCCTGGAGTGCCGGGGGACGCCGGGACCGGTCAAACCCCCGAAGGCCGCCGCCGATCCGGCGCGCGCCGGGGAACTCTGGCGGATGTCGGAACGGCTCACCGGCGTCACCTACCCCTGGCCCGCCTCGGATCCCGCCTGAGGGGAAGCACGGTGGGGGAGCGCGGCCCGGGGGCGCGTCGGATAGGGTGAGCGCCACTTCGCACACCGCGCGACCGAGGAGGTGAGACCCGTTTCCGGCAGGACCAGCAGTTCCGTACGGGTGTCTCCCTCCGGAGGACGACCGCGACCTGTGTGACCGGGCCGCGGGCGACCGGGGGACCACACCCCACGCCACCCCGGAAGGCCCCTTCCCATGCACGACCCCGCTTCCTCCGCTGCTTTCCCCCCGCCCCCCACCCCCTCCCCGACCCCCGCGCCCCCGCCCTCCCGTGACCCCTCCGCGCCGGGCGCCCCCGACCCGACCGTGGTCGCCACCCTCCGCGCCGCCGGCTGCGTCTTCGCCGAGGAGGAGGCCCTGCTCCTCGCCGAGGCCGCCGCGACCCCCGCCGAGCTGACCGCCCTCGCCGCCCGCAGGGCCGCCGGACTGCCCCTCGAACAGGTCGTGGGCTGGGCCGAGTTCCACGGCCTGCGGATATCGGTCGCGCCCGGCGTCTTCGTCCCGCGCCGCCGCACCGAACTGCTCGTCGCCGAAGCGGTACGGGCCGCCCCGCCCCGGCCCGTCGTCGTGGACCTGTGCTGCGGCTCCGGCGCCATCGCCGCCGCACTCGCCACCGCGCTCCGGCCGGCCGCACTGCACGCCGCCGACATCGACCCCGCCGCCGTCGCCTGCGCCCGCCGCAACCTCGCCCCCCTCGGCGGCCTCGTCCACGAGGGCGACCTCTTCACCGCCCTGCCCCCCGCACTGCGCGGCCGGGTCGACGTCCTCGCCGCCAACGTCCCCTACGTCCCCACCCGTTCCCTCCCGCTGCTGCCCACCGAGGCCCGGGACCACGAGCCGCCCGCCGCACTCGACGGGGGCACGGACGGCCTCGACGTCCTGCGCCGCGTGAGCGCCGCGGCCCCCGGCTGGCTGGCCCCGGGCGGGCGGCTGCTGGTCGAGACGAGCGAACACCAGGCGGACCGCGCCGCCGCGATCCTCGCCGCGGACGGACTCGCCCCGCGTGTGGTCCACGCGGAGGAGACCGCCGCGACGGTCGTGACGGGCACCAGGCCCGCCGCCGGGATCAGGCGCCCGGTGGCGAGAACTTCACACTGACGGCGGCGTCCGCCGTGAAGCCCTCGTTGGGCTGGACCGTCTGACCGCCGTACCGGCAGTTGCTGTCCACATAGAGCGTGGCCGGGAAGACGGTCTGGTTGAAGCCGCCGATCGCGGGCTCCTCGGGGTCCGACAGTTCGTAGCACAGGTGCGGCTCCGGATTGTCGACCACGCCGGTGTTGCCTCCGCCCGAGTACCACTCCAGGGTGCCGGTCCCCGCCTGCGCGGCGGAGACCGGTCCCCCGAGCGCGAGGACGAGGGCACCGGCCACCGTGCCGAGCGTGTGACGCATGCGCATTGCTGTTCTCTTCCGTTGCGTAGTCCAGACGGACAACGCCTGGCTACCCAGCGGACCCGTGCGTATGCGGCGGGTAACTCAACGGAGTGGCGGCGGGGGCGGTGCGGGTGACGGCTCGGGCCCGGGGTCGGGCGGCGGCTGCGGGTGGTCCGGCCCCGGCGTGGGCGGCACGGGCTCCGGCGGCGCCGGATCGGGGCCCGGCGGAGGCGTCGGCTTGGGCGGTACGGGTTCCGTCATACGCGTGACCATCCCCGGCGGGTGCCCTCGCGCCTCCGGCCCCAAACGGCACCCCAGTCGAAGCACGCCCACGGTCCCGCACGGACCGGCCAGGCCCTTGGCGGTGGCGCGAGCCCGGCGGCGCCGACGCCGGTTCCCCGCGGTGCCGGGCGGCATCCGCCGGCCAGTGGGCGGGGAACGGGGGAGGGGACGTCCCTTGCCTCGGCGGGAAGGCGGGGCGCGGGCGTCCCGGCTCGCCGGTGCACGGCGCGTCGTGCCGCCCGGACGGTGGTGACACGCCCGGGACCGCCCCCGGCGGGAACCACTCCCACCCGGCGAACCGGGGCGTCGCCCCGGCCCTTCCGCGCGCCTCCACCGGTGCCTCCAGCGGTGCTTCCATCGATACCTCCGGTGATGCCTTCCCCCACACATGCCGTGACTCAAGGTGACTGATCATGGGTTCACCGTAAGCGCTCCGTAGTTGCCGCGCCATCGCTCGTACGGGTGAAAGGAGCCCGGTGCCGGGTCAGGGCGCCTCCGGCGGGGTCCGCAGGCCGTCGCGCAGCACGGCGAGCAGGCGCGCGGCCCGGTCGGCGTCCGCTCTCGCCGTCGCCCAGCCGACCGCCTTTGCCGCCGTCAGCAGGTCGAGCGTGTCCACGTCGCGCCGCACCTCCCCGGCCTCCTGCGCACGGCGCAGCAGCGCGTCCACCGCCTCCGTCATCGCCCGGTAGGTGCCCGACACGTCCGAGCCATCGGGGCCGTCCTGGCCGTCCCGGTGCGCGGCGGTCAGCGTCTCGTCCGCCACCTGGCACCACACGCTCGCGCCCGCCGCGAACCGGTCGAACCAGTCGAGCAGCGCCTCGCCCGGCGTGTCACTCGCCGCCCCCCGCGCGGCGGCCTCCCGCAGCCCGTCGAGCCCCTCGCCGAGCGCCGCCTCCAACAAGGCTTCCCGCGTGGGGAAATGCCGGTACAGCGTGCCGATGCCGACCCCCGCGCGCCGTGCGATGTCCCGCAGGGAGGTGTCCATGCCCTCCTCCGCGAGGACCTGTCTCGCGACCGTCAGCAACGTCTCGCGATTGCGCCGCGCGTCGGCGCGCAGCGGCCCCGTCCCGGCCATGCGCATCTCCTTCCGCCCGCCCCGCTCCGCCTCGCCTTGCCAAGCGGAGCAGCGCTCCGTATATTTTCGGAGCATCGCTCCGCTTGCCTTGCCACCTCATCGTACGAAATGAGGCGAAGCCCTCCCATGCCCTTCTCCCCGGCCCTGCGCCGCATCCTCGTCGTGACGACCCTCGGGTCGTTCATGGCGTTCCTCGACTCCACCATCGTCAACGTCGCGCTCGGCCCGCTCGCCGGCACCATGGACGTCTCCCTCGGCACGATCCAGTGGACCGTGACCGCCTACCTGCTCGCACTCGCCGCAGCCCTCCCGCTGTCCTCCTGGGCGGCGGCGCGCTTCGGCGCCCGGCGCGTCTTCCTCGTCTCCCTGTCGGCCTTCACCCTCGCCTCCCTCGCCTGCGGACTCGCCGACACCGCCGGTCAGTTGATCGCCTTCCGGGTGGCGCAGGGCGCCGCCGCGGCGGTCGCCACGCCCGTCGCGCAGATGATCGTGGTCCGCGCGGCGGGTCCCGCCATGATGGCGCGCGTGATGAGCGTCACCGGCGTGCCCACCGTCCTGGCGCCGATCGTCGGCCCGACGATCGGCGGGCTGCTGCTCGAACACGTCGGCTGGCGCTGGATCTTCCTGGTCAACGTGCCGCTGGGCGCCCTCACCGTCCTGCTCGCCCTGCGGCTGCTGCCCGCCGACACACCCGGCCGGGCCGAACGCCTCGACCTCACCGGCTTCGCGACCCTCGCCCTCGGCAGCGTCGCCCTGACCTACGGCCTCGCCCGCCTGGGCGAGCACGGCACCGGCGGCGGCGCCGCGTACCCGGCGCTCTGGGCGGCGGGCGGCGCACTGCTGCTCGCGCTCTTCGTCGCGCACGCCCTGCGCGCACCGCGCCCGCTGCTCGACCTGCGCCTGCACGCCCGCCCCGGCTTCGCCGCCGCCGCGCTGGCCAACTTCTTCCTCGGCGCGGTCATCTTCGGCGCGATCGTCCTGCTGCCGCTCTACTTCCAGACCACCCGGGGCGAGGACGCGGTGGCCACCGGCCTGCTCCTCATCCCGCAGGGCATAGGCGTGGCGCTCGCGATGGGCGCCGCCTCCCGCCTGATGGAACGTCTCGGCGGCGCGGGCCGCACCGCCGTCGCCGGAGGGCTGCTCAGCGTCGCGGCCACCATCCCGTTCGTCCTCATCGGCGCCGACACCCCCTACTGGCAGCTGCTGCTCACCACCGTCGTGCGCGGCTTCGGCATCGGCTCGATGGTCGTGCCGATCATGACGGCCGCCTACCAGCACGTGCCGCCGGCCGCGATCGGCGACGCGACGGTGCAGCTCAACGTCCTCCAGCGCGTCGCCGGTTCGCTCGCCACCGCCCTGCTCACCCTCCTGCTCCACGACGGCACGGGCGGCCCGGTCACCCCTGCGGACAGCGCGGCGGCGTTCGGGACGGCGTTCCGCTGGGTCCTCGTACTGGGCGCCTGCGCGACCGCCGCCGCCCTGCTGATGGCACGGATCGAACGGCGGACCCCCGCCGTCACCCCCGCACCTCCCGCCCCCGCACCCCCCGCCCCCGAGCCGACCCGCCCGGCGGCCTGACGCCCCCCACCGGGCGCCGCCCCCGCGAGGGACGGCGCCCGGCGCTCACTCCTCCCAGACCGACACGAGAGGCAGCCCCCGCGCCGCACGCTCCCGGTCCACCAGGCGCTGGATCAGCGCCGTCTTCCCCCGCGTGTACGCCATCCCGTCCGACTCCCCGGCCGCCAGACCGCGCTTCAGCGCCGCGTACTCCCCGGCCGCCTCCGGATGCGCCCGCAGATGGTCGCGCAGCAGCCGCTGGTTCCGCGTCGGCCAGCCGTCGAGCAGCACGACGTGCAGGTGATGGGTACGCACCCCGGCCGCGTCGTCGCGCGGGAAGAAGATCCGGTCCGGCATGCCCGCGTCCTCCCGCCGGTACCCGAGGGACGCGATCGCCGCCTCCCGCTCCGGCGTCACGTCGTCCAGCCGCTCCACGCACGCCATCAGGTCGATGACCGGCTTGGCCGCGAGCCCCGGCACCGACGTGCTGCCCACATGCTCGATCTCCGCGAACAGCCCGGGGGCCACCGCCCGCAGTTCCTCCACCGCCAGCGCGGCCCGTGCGGGCCAGCGCGGATCGTACTCACTTATCTCGATGCTCACCGGCCGAACCCTAACCCGCGGGGGTCCGCGCCGCGGCAGCCGTATGGGAAACGCCAACATCCGCGCCCTCTCCCGTGCGGAAAGCGTCAGGACCGCCGAAAGGCCCCCCGGGCCGTGCCTACGATGACGCCGCTCGCGAAAGGAAAAGCTGCGGAGAAAGGCCCGCGTGTCCGAGACGTATTTCACCCGGGACGATGTCCAGGAATCGGCGGGCGTCCGCCCCTGGGACGAAAGCCGGGAATTCTCCGCCGAGATCGATCCCGGCAGCATGGCCGAGACCGCCGCCCTCTACGCGCGTGCCGCCGCCGACGCGGGCAGCGCCGCCGGGCTCGCCGACCGCGCCACCGCCCTCGCCGCCGAGGCGGGCACGCTCGACGGCGCCGCCCTCGTCGACGCCGACGGCCGCGTGGACGCCACCGCCCTCGCGCTCGACGGCGCGGGCGAGGGCGTGGAGACCGTCGTCCGCCTCCTGGTCAGGGCCATGAACACGGCCGTCGACGCCGAGCACGACGTCGCCGCCCTCATCGAGGGCCCCGGCGGACTCGACGAGGCCTACGCCGCCCAGCTCGCGTCCGCCGACACCGCCGCGCGGATCTGCACCCCCGGGGGAGACGACGGCCCCCGCACGCCCGAGCAGATCAGGCGGCAGGCACTCGACACCGTCGCCGCCACCGCCCGCACCACACACGAGGCCATCGCCGACACCATCGCCGCCTACCGCGCCCGGCTCTCCGACTACGGCTGGGAATTACTGCGCGAAGGCCACGACCTCACCGGCCCCCTCGCCCTGTGGACCACCCCGGAAATGGCCGAATACGCCGCCGGGAAACTCGCCGAGGAATTGCGGCGCGACGACCCCGACCCCGACGCGCTCGCCCGGTGGACGGAAACACTCGAAGGCATCACGGACAGCGTCTACGGCAATTCCCTCGACCCCGGAGAACCCGCCCGCCGCCTCACCGGCACCGAACTCGCCTACCTCCGCCGCTACTGGGACGCCCTCGACCCCGGCACCCTCGCCGCCCTCGGCTCGCTCGACGGCTGGGCCGAGGCCAAGGTGCACGTCGCCAACAGCCTGGCCATGCTGCTCGACCCCGGCATCGGCGGCGGCACCGCCGTCCCCGCCGCCGTCCGCCCGTTCGTCCTCGACCACCGCGACAGCGACCTGTTCACGCAGCACGTGGCCAGCGGCCTGTTCCGCCACGCCCTGGAACGCTTCAACGCGGTCGCCGACGTCATCGGCTCGGCTACCGTCCCCACCGGCGACCGCTTCGCCGAGACCCTCGCCCACGCCGCCCTCGACATCCACGAACGCAGCACCCAGCAGTACGCCGTGAACTACCCCGGTCACGCCCTCCCCGACACCGGCAGCAGCGACCTCCTCACCGCCGCCGCGCTCAACGACCGCACCGCCGCCGCCCTCCTCACCGACGACGACTTCCGCGTCCGCCTCCTCTCCCAGAGCTGGGAGGACAGCACGGGCGCCGGAGCACTGATCAGGAGCGGCACCACCCTCCCGCCCGGCATGGACCGCACCTCACCCGCCGCCGACCCGTACGCCGACGCCGCCCGCGACGTGCTGTCCTTCGCCGCCACCCACCAGGACACCGTGCTCGGCCACGGCCCCTCCGCGCTCGCCGCCCTGGGCGACGCCGACCACACCCCCCTCCAGGCCGCACTCGCCGACACCGCCCTGGCCCACATGCCCGACGTCGCGGGCTACGGCGACCACCCCCTGCCGGAGAAGGAGCGCTACGGCGTCTTCTCCCTCATGGCCCAGGCCGACCCCGCCGTCAACGAGGGCTTCAAGGCAGGCGTCAACAGCCTCCAGTACGCCATGGCCTACGGCTACTACGCCGACATCCCCGGCGCGATGGGCGGCACCAACACGTTCGAGACCATCGGCAATCTCACCCGCCTCGTCAACTGGGGCGAACACGAGGCGATCGACAACGCCACGGGCGACACCCGCGCACGCCTCACCTCCGACCTCACCAAGTCCTCCATCGGCGGCGCGCTCTGGGCCGCCAGCGTGCCGCCCGGTCCCCAGCAGCTGCCCCTCGGCCTCATCGCCGCGGGCTACTCGGCCGCCGTCCCCGTCCTCCCCGGCTACACCGCCCAGGCCCCCGCCGCCCACACCGACTACGACCTGTCCGAAGGCTTCGTCAACGAGCAGGTCACCGCCCACACCATCGCCTCCGCCGCCGCCCAGGCCCACGCGGAGGGCACCCTCCGCGCCACCTACCCCCACGGCGGCGCCCCCGCCGAGGTCGCCCCGCTGGACACCGACCTCTACGCGACGGCCGGGGCCGTCCCCGACCGACGGCTCAACGACACCGGCGACCGCCTCGGCGTCGCCGACGACTGGCGCACGGCGGGCGTCTCCCCGTACCGCTACGTCCCCGCCCACACCCCCGACGACCCCCGCGCACACCCCTGATCCGGCAGCCCGGCCCCGCGCGCCGAAAAATCCGGTCATGCCGGACGCACGCCGGGGTAAGCGCCGCTGTACGAGGTCCGCGTCCGCCACGCGCGGGCCCGCGAAGACGGAGGTCAGCGCCCATGACACGCCTCAGCCGCCTGGACCGCCGGGTGTTCGAACGGGTCGCCGCCGCCCACCCGCCACTGGTGCAGGCCGTCCTTCCCCGGCTCAGCCACGCCGCCGACCACGGCCGCCTGTGGCTCGCCACCGCGGCCGCCATGGCCGCCACCGGCGACCGCTCCGCCCGCCGCGCCGCGGGCCGCGGCGTCGTCGCGCTCGGCCTCGCGTCCCTGACGACCAACACCGTGATCAAGTACGTCGCCCGCCGCCGCCGCCCGCTGATCGACAGCGTGCCGCTCGCCCGGCGCCTGGCACGCCAGCCGCACACCAGCTCGTTCCCCTCAGGCCACTCCGCGTCCGCCGCCGCGTTCGCCACCGGCGTGGCCCTGGAGTCACGGCGGCACGGCGCGCTCGTCGCCCCCATCGCCGCCGCCGTCGCGTTCTCCCGCATCTACGTCGGCGTGCACTACCCCGGCGACGTCGTCGCGGGCCTCGTCCTCGGTGTCGGCGCCGCCATGGCCACCGGCCGCGTGTGGCCGCGCCGCTCCGTCATCCGCCTCGTCCACCACAGCGCCCCCGCGCCGTCCCTTCCCGAGGGCGAGGGCCTGGTCGTCGTCGTGAACGGCGGCGCGGGCACCGAGAGCGCCACCGTCACCGCCGACCGCCTCCGCACCCTCCTCCCCAAGGCCGAGATCGTCGAACGCGACCCCGCCGCCGCAGACGGCGACGGTGAAGGCGAAGGCAACGACCTCGTCGCCCTCCTCACCGAGGCCGCGGGCCGCGCCACCGCCCTCGGCATCTGCGGCGGCGACGGCAGCGTCAACGCCGCGGCGGCCGTCAGCGCCGACCACGGCCTGCCCCTCGCCGTCTTCCCCGGCGGCACCCTCAACCACTTCGCGCTCGACAACGGCCTGCGCCGCTTCGAGGACACCGTCGCCGCCGTCCACCAGGGCGAGGCCGTCTCCGTGGACCTCGCCCGCATCCGCCCCACCGCGGGCGCCCAGGGCGAGACACGGCACTTCCTCAACACCTTCAGCATCGGCCTCTACCCCGACCTCGTCCGCGCCCGCGAGTCCCTCCAGCGGCACTCCCCGCTCGGCCGCCTCGGCAAGTGGCCCTCGGCCGCCCTCTCCCTCGCCCGCGTCCTGCGCACCGCCCAGCCCGTCGAGATGGAGGTCAACGGCCGCCCCCACCGGCTGTGGCTGATCTTCGCGGGCAACGGCCTCTACTCACCCGAGGGCTTCGCCCCCTCCCACCGCACCCAGCTCGACGACGGCCTCCTCGACGTCCGCACCGTCGCCGCCGACAAACCGTTCGCCCGCACCCGCGTCACCCTGTCCGTCCTCACGGGCACACTCGGCACCTCCCGCGTGTACGCCGCCGCCCGCCTGCCCCGCCTGCGCCTCGCCGGACTGCACGACGGCTGCACCCTCGCGTACGACGGCGAAGCCGGGCCCGCCCCCGCCTCGCTGCTGCTCGACAAACGCCCCGGCGCCCTCACCGTCTACCGGCCCGCGGGCGTGGACGCCGACCTGATCCCCGGCGCCCGCGCCACCCTCTGACGACTGACTCAGCGCGCCGCGCCGCTCGCCGTCTCCTCCGCCGCGTACCGCTCGTGCGGCACCACCATCGGCGTCCCCGTCCGCGGATCGGGCACGATGTCGCACGCCAGCCCGAAGACCTCCCCGACCAGCTCCGCCGTCAGCACCTCGTCCGGCGCCCCCTGCGCCACGATCCGCCCCGCGTCCATCACCACCAGGTGCGACGCGAACCGCGCCGCCTGGTTCAGGTCGTGCAGCACCGCGACGACCGTACGCCCCTCCCGGTGCAGTTCCGCGCACAGCTCCAGCAGGTCGTACTGGTGCGCGATGTCCAGGAACGTCGTCGGCTCGTCCAGCAGCAGCAGCTCCGTCTGCTGCGCCAGCACCATCGCGATCCACGCACGCTGCCGCTGCCCGCCCGACAGCTCGGTCACCGTCGCGTCCGCCAGCCCCGCGAGACCCGTCCGTTCAAGGGCCTCACCGATCGCCGCGTCGTCGTCCGGCGACCACTGCCGCAGCAGCGAGTGGTGCGGATACCGGCCGCGCCGCACGAGCCCCCGCACGCTGATGCCGTCCGGCGCGATCGGGCTCTGCGGCAGCAACGCCACATGCCGCGCCGCCTCCTTGCCCCGGTAGGAGTGGATGTCCCTGCCGTGCAGCAGCACCTCGCCCGCGACCGGCTTCACCGCACGCGCGAGGGCCTTCACCAGCGTCGACTTGCCACACCCGTTCGGCCCGATGACCATCGTCAGCCCGCCGTGCGGGACATCCAGGTCCAGGTCACGCACGACGGGCTCCCCGCCGCCGTACCCGATGGTCACCCCACGGGCGCTCAGCCCCTTGGCGGTCACAGGCTCCCCCTTCTCCATTCACGGGTCAGCAGCCACCCGAGGTACACCCCGCCGATGGCCATGGTCCAGATCCCCACCGGCAGACTGTCGTCGACCGGCGACTGCTGCGCCGCCAGGTCGGCCAGGACGAGCAGCAGCGCGCCCGTCAGCGTCGCCAGCGCCAGGTGCGCGCCCGTGCCCCGGGTGAGGCGGCGCGCGATCTGCGGCGCGGTCAGCGAGATGAACGCGATCGGCCCGGCGACGGTGACCGCCCCGGCCGACAGCACGATCGACAGGACCACGGCGAACACCCGCGTACGCTGCGGCTCCGCGCCCAGCGCGTCCGCGAGTTCGTCGCCCATCTCGCCGATCTCCACGCGCCGCCCGATCAGCAGCGCCAGCGGCACCGCGACGAGCAGCACCACCCCGATCGTCCCCGCGTCGCTCCACGACCGCGCCGCCAGGCTGCCGTTGACGTACGCCGTCAGCACCGTCGCCTTGTCACGCTCGACGGCGTACACCACGTACTGCGTGAACGCCGTCGCCATCGCCGCGACGCCGATCCCCGCCACCACGAGCCGCCCCGGATTGCGGAAACCACTGCCCGTCGACACGTACACCAGCACCATCGCCGCCGTCGCCCCCGCAAGGGCCCCCAGCGGCACCGGCACCCCGCCCGGCATCATCAGCGCCACCACGGCCGCCCCCGCGCCCGCGCCCGACGCCAGCCCGATCACATCCGGACTCCCCAGCGGATTGCGCGTCACCGACTGGAACAGCGCACCCGACAGCCCGAGCGCCGCACCCGTCCCGATCGCCACCACGAGCCGCGGCCCCCGCAACCGCTCGATGACGAACGCGTCCTTCCCGTCCGCCCCGCCCATGACCGCCGACGGCAGATCCGCCAGCGGAATGCCCAGCCTCCCCATCGACAGCGTCGCCGCCGACGCCACCACCAGAAGCAGCAACACCCCCGCGCCCACCACCAACTGCGCACGCCGCACCGGCAGCGCCACACCCGGCCCGAGCCGCACCACACCACGCGGCCTGGCCGTCTCCCGCTGGAGCGTCATGCCGTCCCCTTCATCCTGCGCACCGCGTACAGCAACGCCGGCGCCCCCACGAACGCGGTGACGACACCGACCATCAACTCCTGCGGACGCAACACCACCCGCCCCACCACATCCGCCAACAGCAGCAGCGACGGCCCGAGCACCGCCGAGAACACGATCTGCGCCCTGAAGTCCACGCCCGCCAGCGTCCGCGCCACATGCGGCACGGCAAGCCCCACGAACGCGATCGGCCCCACCGCCGCCGTCGCCGCCGCGCACAGCAGCGTCGCCGCCACAAGACCGCCCGCCCGCATCAGCGCCGGGTTCGCCCCCAGCGACGACGCCGACTCGTCGCCGAGCGCCAGCGCGTTCAGCCCCGGCGCCAGCACCAGCGCCAGCACGAACCCCACGGCGGCGAACGGCAGGACGGACCACAGCACGTCCCAGTCACGCCCGCCCAACGCCCCCACCACCCAGTACCGGTAGCTGTCGAAAACGGTCGGCTTGCTCAACGTCACGGCCTGCACGTACGCCGCCATCACCGCCGACACCACCGCCCCCGCCAGCACCAGCCGCACGAGACTCCCGCCACCCCCCGCGGAACCCACCACATGCAGCACCACCCCCGCCAGCAGCGCCCCCGGCAGCGCCCACCACACCGTGGCCGCCTGCCCCGAGACCCCCAGGTACGCCGTCGCCGTCACCACACCGGCCGACGCCCCCGCGTTGATCCCCAACAGCCCCGGGTCCGCCAGCGGGTTACGCGTCACGCCCTGCATCAGCGTCCCCGCCACGGCCAGCGTCACCCCGGCCAGCACCCCCAGCGCCGTGCGCGGGTACCGGCTCTCCACCACCGTCGTCACATACGTGTCGGCGTCCCCGCGCCACACGTCCAGCACGTCACCCAGCGGCGTCGGCTTGCTGCCGAACATCACACTCGCCAGTACGGCCAGCGCCAGCAGCACCAGCCCGCACAACAGGTAGGACACACGCCGAGCGGTGCCCGTACGCGCGGTACGGGCACCGCTCGGCGCGGCGTCGATCGAAGTGGTCATCAGCCGATGGTGGTGACGGCCTCGTCGATGATGGGCAGGTAGCGGTCGATCACCCACGGCACGGTCAGCGGGTTGATGATCGACGACGCCGTGACGAACGACGTGTCGTCACTGGACACGATCCCGCCGCGCTCGACCGCCGGGATGGACGCGTACAGCGGCTGCGCCTCGATCTCCTGCCGGGTCTGCTCGTCGGTGTAGAAGGTGAACAGCAGGTCGCTGTCCGCGAGCTGGTCCGCGTTCTCCAGGCCGATCAGCGCCGAGTCGGTGCCCTCGGTCTCCTCGAACGTCTCCACCACCGGGTCCACGGTCAGGCCGAGCGACGACAGCATCCGCACACGCTGCTCGTCCGGCAGGAAGACGCCCAGCGTCCCCGGGCCCGACGTGTAGATGTACGAGAACGTCACGTCCGCGTACTCGGGCCGGGTCTCCGCCGCCTCGGCGAACTGCGTCTCGATGCCGTCGATCAGCGCCTGCCCCTCCTCGGGCTGCCCGAGCGCCTGCGCGATGATCTCGATCTGCTGGTCCCAGTCCGTGCTCCACGGCAGGTCCGGGTACGCGACCGTCGGGGCGATGTCGGAGAGGATCTCGTACTGCTCCTCCGTCACACCCGACCAGGGCGCGAGAATCACATCGGGCTCCAGCTCGATGATCGCCTCGAAGTCGATGTCCTCCGCGCCCGCGAACTGCGTCGGCAGCTCGTCGCCCGCCTCCGTCACCGCCTCGTGGATCCAGGGGAGGTAGCCGGTGTCGTCGCTGCCCCACTCGTAGCTCTCGATGCCGACCGGCGTGTGGCCCAGCGCGATCGCGGTCTCGGCCGAGCCCTGGCCGAGCGTCACGACGCGCTCCGGCTGCTCGGTGATCTCCGCCGTGCCGAGCGCGCTCTCGATGCTGACGGGGAACGCGCCCTCCTCCGCCGCCTGTCCGCCGTCCGCGCTCTCCTGCGCGCCGTCGTCCGCCGGGGACCCGTCGTCGTCCGACGAGCAGCCGGCGAGCACGAGGGTGAACGCGGCGGCGGTGGCCGTCAGGCCGATGGCCCGTCCACGGGCGCGGCGGAGACTGGAGGACATGCGGGTTCCTTGTCGGTCGGTGGCGGCGGGAACATCAGCTTAGGTAAGCCTCACCTTATCGTACGGTCCTCCCGCCGCCCCGCCCCCTCAGCCCCTGCGGCCCGGAACCGCCGTCTGCACCACGGCGTGGCGGCCGTTCGTCCGCCAGTCCGCCTCACCCGCGTCCAGCCGCCGCACCGTCTCCGCGCCGACGCCCGTCACCACGTCCGACTTCAGCGTCCGCAGCGCCGCCACCGGTGACGGGAACCACCCCGCCGCCGCCCCGAAGGGCGTCGACGGCGGCCACAGCAGATCCCCCACCAGGCGGCGGTAGTTGAGGTCGCCCTTCACGATCGTCAGCGCCATCCCCGCGAAGTCGTCGCGCAGCCCGGACGGCATGTCGTGGAAGGGCAGCGGCGCGCAGAAGAAAGGGTGCGCCCGCACCGTCAGCGTGCCGCCCGCCAGCGCGTCCCACAGCCGCCGCCCGACCGCCGCCGCCTCCGGCTTGTCCGCCGACCGCAACCGCCCCACCGCCGCCAGGACATCGGCGGTCGTCGCGTCGGACACGTAGTAGGGGCGCGGCTTCACGTGCAGGACCACGCGGTGGCGGGCGAGCAGTTCGTCGATCAGCACCAGGTCGGGCAGCAGCTCGCGGCCCGCGTTGTCCGCGACGAGCGCGACCGTGCAGCCCTCGGGGGCGCGGTCCACGACCTCCCACAGCGCCGCGCTGTCGTCGGCCAGCACGTCACCGGCCTCGCCGCCGCCCGAGCCCAGGTTGAAGCTGAGGTCCGCCTGGTTGCCCCACAGCGCCGACGAGACCAGTGCCGCACGCCGGTCGTCCCGCGACGCCTCCTTGAGCCGGCCGAGCGCCGACAGCTCCTCGTCCACCGCCGCACCGGCCAGCTCGGCCGCCTTCACCGGGCCGAACGGATCCACGCCGCGCCACGCCCCCGGCCCGAACCACCCCACCGCGCCCAGCAGCCGCCGGTAGAACCAGCTCTCCGCCCACAGGAACGGCGCCTCCCCCCACGGCCCGCCCCACAGCCCCTCGCCCCACGCCAGCCACTCGGCACGGTCGGGCGCGTCCTCGGCCGGGGGCGTCAGCACCCCGCCCACGCTCTCGTCCAGCAACCGCGCCAGCGCGTCCCGCACCCCGGGCCCGTACGGCAGCCCGTCCCGCACCTGCGCGATCAACCGGGGGTGCCGCTCGTGGAACACACTCCACGGAAAACTCCCCGGCCGATCCGCCCTGACCACCGGAACACCGACACCGACCACAGCGCCACACACCTCTCTCCCGACCCCCCACCACCTCCCCACCATCCTCCACCGCACACCACCCCTCACAGGGCGGACGCGCGGGCCGACTCTGAGGCATAGTCAGTGCGGCGCGTCGAAGGGGTGGGGATCCGCTGGCAGCGGCGGCGACACATGTCTGGGTGTGGCGGCGAGTCGGCGGCGTCCTGAGGGGAGGCGGAGCGATGGTCGGAATGGTGCTGTTCACCTTGCTCGTAGCCGGGTCGGTCTGGCCCAATGTGCTGCTGTGGCGGGACCGATCGATACGGGGCGTGCCGTTGGCCGATGTCATGGAGATGGGCTCGCTTGCGCTGCCCATCGGGACGCGGACCCGGCGTGGATTGGTCCGCGCGGGGCCGGTGATGTGCGCGGGGATGGGTCTTCTCACGGTGGCACTTTGGGTGTTCGAGTTCGTGTCAGGTGTGGATAATTTCCTGGTCCTGATATCGCTGTCCTTGCCGGTGCTCGCGCTGTGCGCCATCAGCATCGTGGTGTTCAACCGGCCGCGGATGTTGGTTCCGCCGCATCTGCGGGAGGACTTGGGAGCGTGGGCGGTGAAGCGGCAAGAACGGTGATCTCCGGGCCGGAACCGGGTGAGTGGAGAGGTGCTCGACGTGCCGGTCGGTGCGTTTCTGGCGACGCTGATGGTCCTCGGCCTGGTGTGGACAGACGTCCTGCTGTGGCGGGGAGCTGCCATCAAGGGGACCCCGATGGTGGAGATCCTTCATGTTTCCTACGGAATCTTCCCCCTGGCCGCCGGTCTGCGACGGGGGATGCGGCGGGCGAGCACCCTTACGCATGCCGGTATGGCGTGCGTACTGCCTGCCCTGTGGGTGCCCGACATGACCGGCGCCATGCTCGGCGTCACGGCGGGAGGGTTCGCGCTGTCGATGGCCTGCGCCGTGCCGATCGTGCTGTTCAACCGGCCGCGGTTTCTCGTCGCGCCGGTGTTCCGGGGGGAGCCGGGTGTGGTGCAGGCGTGGTTGCGGCGGCGGCGGAAGGCGCGGGTGGGGGAGAGGGTGGCGGATCAAGTTCCGTGACCGGGTGGGTGGTTCCGGGAATGTGCCGGGGGTGTTGACACAAAATTTACCCGTCCCTAAGTTCTGAACCGCATGTGAGAGCGCTCTCAGCACCGTCCCCCACCGGTAGCGAGGTATCAGAGCATGAGGCCCCCCACTTCCCGTTTCAGACGCGTCACACTCACGCTGACCGCCACGGCCACCGCGTTGGGCGGTGTCGCGCTGGTGCCGGGTTCGGCGTCGGCGGCCGAGATCCCGGTCGGCAGCGGCAGTTACTCGGACACCCGGCCCGCCGGGACCGTCGGCCCGCTGAACAACCAGGGCCAGCCCGTCACCCCGCAGGTCACCGACCGGATGGCCGGCGTGCCCGTGCCGACCAACGACTGGTGGTCGTCGCTCGTCTTCAAGCGGTACGCCGACAACCCGTACTCCCAGCCGATGTACGGCCACCCCCTCAGCTACCGCGCCGTCGCGGGCGGCCTCGAGGTCGGCTACCCGTCGCAGGCGGTCGTCAACGGCGGGTCGTTCGAGTACCCGCACCGCGCCGACCTCGTCCTCGGCGTCGACGGCCTCAACTCGCCCGACACCAAGGCGGACGGCTGGTCCGACTGGACCGTCAGCCCGTACTGGGAGGACGCCGGGCACACCTTCCGCGCCACCATCGGCCACGGCAGCCCGTACGTCTACGCCGAGGCCACCGGCGGCGCCGCGCGGATCACCACGTCGGGGACGCCCGAGGTGTTCGCCCAGGAGGGCAGCACCCTCGGCATCTCGGTCGGCGGCCACGACTACGCCCTGTTCGCGCCGGGCGGCAGCGCCTGGCAGGTCTCCGGCACGACGATCAGCGCCGACATCGGCGGCGACGGCTACTACTCCGTCGCCGTCCTGCCCGAGCGCGACGCCCTCGCCACGTACGAGCGGTACGCGTACAGCTTCGTCACCGGCTCGACCGTGGACTGGAACTACGAGCAGGGCGACGGCGCCGTCAGCGCCACGTACACCCTGCAGACCGAGGCCCGCGAGGGCACCGAGACAGGCACCCTCCAGGCCCTCTACCCCCACCAGTGGGGCTACGCGGCCGTCCCCCTGACCGACTGGGAGTACTCCTCGGCGCGCGGGGTGATGCGGGTGCGCGAGGGCGCGTCGTTCACCACCCGGCAGGACGTGACCGGCGTGCTGCCCGGACTGCCCGCGAGCGACGGGCCCGACCGGGCGACGCTGGCGCGCTTCGTGGACGAGGTGGCGGCGAGCGCCAACGTCGGTGTCGGGGACACGTACTGGAGCGGGAAGGCGTTCGGCCGGCTCGCGCAGGTCGTGCCGATCGCCGACCAGATCGGCGACACGCAGGCACGCGACCAGATCCTCGCCGCCATCAAGGCGCGCCTTGAGGAGTGGTTCACGGCGGGCGGCGAGACCGGCTTCGTGTACGACTCCGAGTGGCAGACGCTGACGGGCTACCCCGCCTCGTACGGCAGCGACCAGGAGCTCAACGACCACCACTTCCACTACTCCTACTACGTGCTGGCCGCCGCGATCGTCGCCCAGTACGACCCGGCGTGGGCGGCGGAGTCGGCGTGGGGCGGCATGGTCGAGGAACTGGTCGCCGACGCCGCCAACCCGGCGCGCGACGACGACCGCTACCCGTTCCTGCGCGGCTTCGACGTGTACGCGGGCCACAGCTGGGCGTCCGGCCACCAGGGCTTCGCGGCCGGCAACAACCAGGAGTCGTCCTCCGAGTCGATCAACCTCTCGGCGGGCCTGGTCCTGTGGGGCTCGGCGACGGGTGACACGGAGCTGCGCGACCTGGGGATCTACCTGCTGACGACCGAGTCGGAGGCGATCCGCCAGTACTGGTTCGACGGGGACGAGGAGAACTTCCCGGCCGACTACCAGCACAACACGGTCGGCATGGTGTGGAGCAACGGCGGCGCCCACGCGACCTGGTGGACCGGCAACCCGGAGGAGATCCACGGCATCAACGTCCTCCCGGTGACCGGCGGTTCGCTGCACCTGGCCCGCGACCAGGACGCCATCGACCGCAACCTGGAGGAGCTGGTCCAGGAGAACGGCGGCCCGCCCGTGGAGTGGAAGGAGATCCTCTGGGAGTTCCAGGCGCTCTCCGACCCGGCGGCGGCCCGCGCGGCGTACGACGGCGACGGCGGCGGCACGTACAACCCGGAGGCCGGCGAGTCCT
The DNA here is from genome assembly GCF_044461265.1 of Streptomyces sp. NPDC049879. Taxonomy (NCBI): domain Bacteria; kingdom Bacillati; phylum Actinomycetota; class Actinomycetes; order Kitasatosporales; family Streptomycetaceae; genus Streptomyces; species Streptomyces sp. NPDC049879. The sequence continues at coordinate 397,595 of NZ_JBITKT010000001.1, forward strand.
GGGCGCACGTCTACCACTGGATCTACACCCTCGACGCCATCGGCCCGCCCGACGCCCTGATCACGGCCGACAGCCCGACGGCGGCGGCGTTCTCGGACGGCGGGACCGTCACCTACGCGGCGACCAACTACGCGGACACGGCGCAGAACGTGACCTTCGAGGACGGGACGGTGCTCACGGTGCCGCCGAACTCGTCGGTCAGCCAGACGGGTTGACCGGTCCGCCGACCGGCACCCGTACCCCCCACACGCGCCGCCCCCGGCCGGAGAGATCCGGCCGGGGGCGGCGTGGGCGTCTCAGCGCGCGGCGGTCACCACGTGTAGAGCGGGTTGATGGGCATGCAGTCGTCGTTGTCCTCGGTGGAGTGGACGGCGTCCGGGTCGATGGCGGAGCCGCCTTCCCCGGCGCCTTCCTCCTCCTCGGCCGCCTCCTGCGGGAACTCGGTGCCCTCCCGCCAGTCGGCGCCGACCACGAGCGTGACCGTGTCGTGGGTCGTGGAGTTGCGCACCGCGCTGCCCGGCAGGCCGAGCGCCTCGGCGATCGCCTCGGCCGCCGGGCGGTCGTCGACGTCCCCGTAGTAGACGCTGGTCTGCGACTCGGCGACGACGGCCGACGAGTCGGTCTCCGCCCGCGCGAATCCGGCGGCGCGCAGCGCGTCGGTGATGTCGCCCGCCCTGCCGTCCACCGGGGCGAGGCCGTCGGCGCCGGTGCCGTTCTGCACCGCGACGGGGACGAGCGCCGGGTCGATCGGCTCCTCCTCCGCGGGCGGTTCCCCGCCCTCCTCCCCGTCGCCCCCGGCGGGCGCCTCCTCCTCGCCGTCGAGCGGACGGTCGTCCCGGACGAGCGCGAACAGCTCCTCGGCGGGCTCCTGGTCGGGGACGAGCGTGACGTCCGGGTTGGCCGGGTCCGGCAGGTTGGGCAGCGTGATCATGTTGATGCGGTCGGCGGGTATCCGCTGCAGGTCCTGGCCCAGGTCGTAGAGCGAGGTGACGGAGCCGAGCGCGTCGTCCACGGTCAGGGCGTCGACCGCCGCCTCGGCGAGGTCCATCAGCTGCCCCGCGTCGCCGAGCGACATGTTGCCCTGCAGTTCCTCGGCCATGCTGCTCATGTACATCTGCTGCGCCCTGGCCCGGCCGACATCGCCGCCGTCTCCGAACGCGTACCTGGTGCGCAGCCACTGGAGCGCGTCCTCGCCCTCCAGGGTGTTGGGCCCCTCCTCCAGGCGCAGACCGGTCTTGGGGTCCTCCATGTTGGCGTCCACGCACACCGGGACGCCGCCGATCGCGTCGGCCATCTGCACCACGCCGTAGAACTCGACCATCATGAAGTGGTCGATGTAGACGCCGGTCAGGTCCTGCCAGGTCGCGACGACGCAGCCGGGGCCGCCGTAGTACATCGCGGTGTTGATCGACGCGGACTCGTGCGCCGGGTACACCTCGTCGGTCTCCGGGTCGGTGCACTGGGGGATCGGCACCTGGGTGTCGCGGGGGATGCTGATGAGCGTCGCGTTGCTGCGGTCGGCCGACGCGTGCAGGAGGATCTGCACGTCGGCGCGGACCGGGTCGCCCGCCAGGTCGGCGCGACCGCCGAGGCGCTGGTTCTCCTCGCCGTCGCGCGAGTCGGAGCCGATCAGCAGGATGTTGAGCGGCGTGTTGCCGTTCTCGTCGGGCTCGGGCGCGGCGATGTCGCTGTCGCCGAGGTCGCGCGGGGCCCGGTCGATCTTGCTGTTCAGGTACTCGATGTAGAGGAACGCGCCGCCGCCGACCGCCAGGACGAGCAGGGCGACCGAGCCCGACGTCCAGATGAGGACGCGTTTCCAGCGGGGCTTGGGCTTCTTCCTGCCGCGCCCGCCCTTGGCCCTGGCCTTGCGCGCGGCCGCCCGGCCGGGGGGTCTGCCCTCGGCGCCCGCTCCGGCGCGGTCGGCGCGCCTGCCGCCGCCCTCGGTGCCCGAAGTCTCTTCCCCGTCGTCAGGTATGCCGCTCTCCGGCACGGGTTACCCCCACTCGTTCGGCCTTGCCGTTCCCTCGGACGGGGTGCGGGCCCCCGGGGTCGCGGCGCTTCCGGCCCTTCGGACGCGCCGGATCGGGACAGTATCGCAGCGCCGTTCGAGCATCGGATGCGTGGTCCCCTCTCGCGGGGATGACGTACGCCACACCGCGCCCGGCCGTTTCCGCGCCTTGGCCGGACTTCGCCCGCCTTGTGACCCGTGGTGCGGGAGGGGGCCCAGGGGGCTCAGGACGGGTGGGCGGCACGCAGCGCGCGCACCAGGGCGCGTACGGTTCCGGTCGCGGCCAGCTCCGGCGTCGTCACCCAGCCGATGCCGCGCGTCGGCCGGTCGGCGCCCAGGTCGGTGACGGTCACGGACGGGGGCGCGCCGGTCAGGGACAGCAGGGGCATGACGGCCATGCCGTGGCCCTGCGCCACCAGCGACAGGACCGCCCCGTCGTCCTGCGCCTCCACCGTCGCGCGCGGGAGCCAGTCCTGTGCCGCCCACCAGTCGCGGGTGTAGGAGGTGCAGTTCTCCGTCCAGTCGATCAGGGGCAGTGTGCGCGGTGCGGGGTGGCCCGCCGGGTGCACCAGCGCGTAGCCCTCGTGCAGCAGTACGCCGCCGACGAGCCCGTGCGGCGGCCTGCCGTCGCGCGTCAGGGTGGCGATGCCGATGTCGGCGCGGCCCGCCATGACCTCGCCCGCCGTGCCCTCGTCCACCTCGCGGATCATCCGCACCTCGGGCCTGATGCCGGGGTGCCGTTCGGCGAGCCGGGCCAGGACGGGCGGCAGCAGGTGCAGCGCCGCGCTGCGGAAGGCGGCGATGCGCAACGGGCCCGCCTCCGCCGCCGCGTTCCCCGCGCCCGCCGCCCGTGCCTCGGCGCCCAGGGTGTCGAGCAGCCGCAGGACGCGCCGCGCGTGCCCGACGGCCTTCTCGCCCGCCGCGGTGGCGCGCGCGCCGTGCCTGCCGCGCGCGAACAGTACGGCCCCCACCTTCTCCTCGGTGCCCCGCACCGCGTGCGACACGGCGGACTGCGTCTGCCCGAGCGCGGTCGCCGCCGCCGAGAAGCTCGCCGCCTCCGCGACGGCCACCAGCACCCGCAGTTCCCGTACGGTCAGTTCGGACGCCATCGCACGGCTCCCCCTCGTCCCACCGGCGCGTACGCGCCGCGTTCCATGAACGGCGCTCATGGAACGCCTGTCCCCATGATCCGTCACGTCTGGGCCGGCCCGGCGGGCGGCCCGTAGCTTTCGGCGCATGACGACGACATCGGTCACCGTGCACCAGATCGCCCGCCCCGACGGCTTCCCCACCCCCGACCTCTTCCGCTACGTCGAGGCGCCCGTGCCGGAACCCGCGCCGGGGACCGCGCTGGTCGAGAACCTCCTCCTCTCCGTGGACCCCTACCACCGCGAGCTGATGGACGAGGACGGCGGCTGGGACCTGCACGCGCCGCTCGAAGGCCGCAGCATCGGCCGCGTCATCGCCTCCCGCGACCCCGGCCTCGCCGAGGGCGACGTGGTCTTCCACCGGCACGGCTGGCGCAGCCACGCGCTGGTGACCCTGGGCGAGTCCGGCACGCGCCGCGTCACCGCGTACGACGGCGTGCCGCTCGACGCCCACCTCGGCATCCTCGGCGGCACCGGCCTGACGGCGTACGTGGCGCTGACCCGCTTCCTCGGACTGGCCGACACCGACGACCTGTTCGTCTCGGCCGCCGCCGGGGGCGTCGGCACGGCCGCGGGGCGCATCGCACGGCTGCTCGGCGTGCGCCGCCTCGTCGGCAGCGCGGGCTCGCCCGCCAAGGTGCGGCACCTCACGGAACACCTCGGCTTCGACGCCGCCTTCGACTACCACGACGGCCCGCTGCCCGGCCTGCTCGCCGAGGCCGCGCCCGACGGCATCAGCGCCTGCCTGGACAACGTCGGCGGCGACCACCTGGAGGCCGCGATCGGCGCGCTGCGCGACCACGGCCGCATCGCGTGGGTCGGCGCTGTCGCCCAGTACCACTCGGCCGCCACGCCGCCGCCCGCGCCGCGCAACCTCTTCGACATCGTCGGCAAGTCGCTGCGCCTCGAAGGCGTGCTGGTGCGGCACTTCGGGTCGGTGCAGCAGGAACTGGAGGACTTCCTCGTGCCGCACCTGCGCTCGGGCGCCGTGACGTCGGACGCGACGGTCGTGCGCGGCATGGACCGGACGGTGGACGCGTTCCTCGGCATGCTGCGCGGCGAGAACACCGGCAAGATGCTCGTCGCCTTGGAGCCGCGGGGCTGACGCCGCCCGCCCGGACGGTGCGGCCCCAGAAGTAGCCATTGACAAGATTTCCGGGGCGGTGCGATCGTGACGACCACGGCCCGGTCCCACAGACCGCCGGGCACCGGGAGAGGACGCGACATGACGCACGGCCTGGGCACCGTCCGGAGGATGTGGCAGCTGCTCGAACCGGTCCACGCCATCGCCTACTACGCGCCCGAGAGCGTGGAGCGGGCCGCCGCCCTCGGCTACCCCGCCGAGCGCCGCTGGGCCGGCTACTTCGCCTGGCGCGCCGCACCCCTCGGCCCCGTCGGCCCCGCGCTGGTCAACGCCGTCTTCTACAGCTTCAGCCCGCGCAAGGTGGCCCGCCACATCACCCACGCCTGGGACACCACGAGCCCCGGCGCGGTCGTCGCGGCGCGCCTCGCCTCCGTGGACGAGGCGCTGCGGCGGCTGCTCGGCGAACGGGCCGCCTCGCCCGAGGTGCGCGAGGCCGCCGCCCTCGCCCGCCGCGCGGCGGAGGCGGCCGACACCGCGGGCCGCCCCCTGGCCGCCGCCAACGCCGCGCTGCCCTGGCCCGACGAGCCGCACGCCGTCCTGTGGCACGCCGCGACCGTCCTGCGCGAGCACCGGGGCGACGGGCACATCACGGCCCTCCAGACGCACGGCCTCGGGCCCCTCGACTCGCTGGTCTCGCACGCCGCGGCGGGCGCCGCGCCCGCCGAGGTCTTCGCCAGCCGCGGCTGGAGCGCCGAGGAGTGGGACGCCGCCCGCGCGCGGCTGGCCGGACGCGGCCTGGTGGACGCGGACGGCGCCGCCACCGCCGAGGGCCTGCGCGTACGGGGCGAGGTCGAGCGGCTCACGGACGAACTGGCCGCCGCGCCCTGGGCGGCGCTGACCCCGGCCGAGACCGCCCGCCTCGCCGAACTGGTGATGCCCGCCGTCCGCGACATCGTCCGCACCGGCCTGCTCCCCTCGCAGTCCACCCTCGGCATCCGCATGGCATACGGCCACCTCTGACCTCCGCCGCCGGGCCGCACGTGTCCTTCCGCGCCGTCCGCCACCGCCCACGGGTACGGTCGGTCGCAGCCCGCCGAGAGGAGACGCGATGTCGCTGAACGACGAGGAGAGGGCCAGGACCGGCGCCGAACTGCGCGCCAACCTGGAGCTGTCCGGGGCGAGCCCTCTGGAGGTATGGACGGAACTCGGCCTCGGCGAGGACGCGTTCCGGGCGGCGCTCGACTGCGGCGAGGCGTCGCGGCCCCAGGACGTCTGGCTGCTGCGGGACCACCTTGAGGAACGGGTCAGGGCGCGCGGCGGGACGCCCGTCCCGTACACCGTCCTGACCGAGCGGATGCGCGCGGCCGCCGGCGTGTGGTTCGGGGTGGGGCGGCCCCCGCGCCGGGGCTGACGCGGGCGTACGGCGGGGGGCGGCGGGGAGCAGGCCGCTCCCCGCCGCCCCGCCGCGAGGTCAGGAGCCCTGCGCCCTGAAGCCCCGCAGCCGCAGGCTGTTGCTGACGACGAAGACCGACGAGAACGCCATCGCCGCCCCCGCCAGCATCGGGTTCAGCAGCCCGGCCGCCGCCAGCGGCAGCGCCGCGACGTTGTACGCGAACGCCCAGAACAGGTTGCCCTTGATCGTCCCCAGCGTCCGGCGCGCGAGCCGCACGGCGTCGGCGGCGGCCCGCAGGTCGCCCCGTACGAGGGTCAGGTCCGCCGCCTCGATGGCGACGTCCGTGCCGGTGCCCATGGCCAGGCCCAGGTCGGCCGTGGCGAGGGCCGCCGCGTCGTTCACGCCGTCGCCGACCATGGCGACGCTCCGCCCCTCCGCCTGGAGCCGCGCGACGACCGCCGCCTTGTCCTGCGGCAGTACCTCGGCGATCACCCGGTCCGCGTCGATGCCGACCTCGCGGGCCACCGCGGCGGCGGCCCGCGCGTTGTCGCCGGTCAGCAGCACCGGCGTGAGGCCCAGCTCGCGCAGCCGCGCGACGGCCTCGGCGGACGTCGGCCGCACCGCGTCCGCGACGACGAGCACCCCGCGCGCCGCGCCGTCCCACGCGACGGCGACCGCCGTACGGCCCTCCGCCTCCGCGTCCGCCAGGGCCCGTTCGAGCGCGGCGGGCAGCGTCAGCGACCAGTCGGCCAGCAGGCGGGGCCGCCCGACGAGGACGGCATGCCCCTCGGCGACGCCCTGGACGCCGAGGCCGGGGACGTTCGCGAACTCCTCGGGAGCCGGGAGGGTGCCCGTGCGCTCGGCCGCCGCCGCCGCGACGGCGCGGGCCACCGGGTGCTCGGAGGCGTTCTCCAGGATGCCCGCCAGCCGCAGCACCTCCGCCTCGTCCTCGCCCTCGGCGGCGCGGACGGCGGTGAGCGTCATCCGGCCCTCGGTGACGGTGCCGGTCTTGTCGAGGACGACGGTGTCCACGCGGCGCGTCGACTCCAGCACCTCGGGCCCCTTGATGAGGATGCCCAGCTGCGCGCCCCTGCCCGTGCCGACCAGCAGCGCGGTCGGCGTGGCCAGGCCCAGGGCGCACGGGCAGGCGATGATCAGGACGGCGACGGCGGCGGTGAACGCGGCGGAGACCCCCTCGCCCGTGCCCCACCAGAAGCCGAGCGTGGCCACGGCCAGCGCGATCACGATCGGCACGAACACGCCGGAGATCCGGTCGGCGAGGCGCTGCGCGGCGGCCTTGCCGTTCTGCGCGTCCTCCACGAGCCGCGCCATGCGGGCGAGCTGCGTGTCGGCGCCGACGCGGGTGACGCGTACGACGAGGCGCCCGCCCGCGTTGACCGTCGCGCCCGTCACGGCGTCGCCGGGGCCGACCTCCACGGGCACGGACTCGCCGGTCAGCATCGACGCGTCCACGGCGGACGAGCCCTCGGTGACCGTGCCGTCCGTCGCGATCTTCTCGCCGGGGCGGACGACGAACGTGTCGCCGACCGCGAGCCGTTCGACCGGTACGCGCTCCTCGCGCCCGTCGGGCAGGAGCAGCGCGACGTCGCGGGCGCCCATCTCCAGCAGCGCCCGCAGCGCGGCGCCCGAGCGGCGCTTGGCGCGCGCCTCGAAGTACCGCCCGGCGAGGAGGAACGTGGTGACGCCCGCCGCCGCTTCGAGGTAGATGTTGCCGCCGCCGTCGCTGCGTTCGACCGTGAAGCTGAACGGGTGGGTCATCCCGATCATGCCCGCGCTGCCGAACAGCAGGGCGTACAGCGACCAGCCGAGCGCCGCGAGGGTGCCGAGCGACACGAGCGTGTCCATCGTGGAGGCGCCGTGCCGCAGGTTGGTGAACGCGGCCTTGTGGAAGGGCCACGCGCCCCACACGACCACGGGCCAGGCCAGCGCCAGCGAGATCCACTGCCAGCCGTCGAACTGCCAGGCGGGGACCATCGCGAGCGCGACCACCGGGACCGTCAGCACGGCCGAGACGGTCAGCCGCTCGCGCAGGGCGCGCAGCCGTCCGTCCTCCGGCTCGCCGCCGGTATCGGGTGGCGCCCCGGCGGGCGCGGGGGGAGCGGGGGGCGGGGGCGGCTCGGCCGTGTAGCCGGCGGCCTCGACCTGGCCGACCAGGTCGTCGAGTGAGACGTCGCCCGACCAGCTGACCTTGGCCTTCTCGGTCGCGTAGTTGACCGTCGCGGTGACGCCTTCGAGCTTGTTGAGCTTGCGCTCGATGCGGTTGGCGCAGGAGGCGCAGGTCATGCCGCCGATGGTCAGTTCGACCGATCCGGTGTCCTGCTGGGTGGACGCGCCGGTGGTGGGAGTCATCTCGGCTTCTCCTGACGGTGGTTCGGGTACGCGTAGGGGGTAGGGGTATGCGGCGGGCAGAACGGAACGCGGGCGGGTGTCAGTGCGTGTGCCCGCTCTCGCCGTGCCCCTGTCCCTGCGCTTGGCCCGCGACGACGGTGAACTCGGCCGTCCGCACCGTCCCCTCGTGCTGGAAGTCGAGGTAGAGGCGGTAGGTGCCGTCGCTCGGCGCGCTGGTGTGGAAGGTGATGCCGGGCCCGGCCGGGGTCGTGCCGTCGCCGGGCTCGCCCTGCGGGTGGACGTGGAGGTAGGCGAGGTCGCCCTCGCGCAGGGCGACGAGGTGGCCGTACGCGCCGAGGTACGGCTCCAGGTCGGTGACGGGCTCGCCGTCGCGGGCGACGCTGAGGGTGAGCGTGCTGTCCGCGCCCGCGGCGAGGGTGCCGTCGAGCGTCACCGTGTAGCCGTCCACCTCGGCGGTGGCGGCCGGGGCGGGCAGCGGCACCGGCGCGTAGTCGCCGCCGACCGGCACGTCGGCGCCGAGCGTCAGCGGGCCGCCGTCGTCACCGGCGGGGGCGAAGTCGGCGAACATCCGGTAGTCGCCCGCGCGGGGGAACGTGAGGGGTACGCGCCAGGTGCCGTCCTCGCCCAGGGTGGGGTGGACGTGCTGGAAGCCGCTGAGGTCGCGCCGGGCGACGATCAGGTGGAGGTCCTTCTCGTGGGTCGGCGTGTAGGCGGTGAGGGGTTCGCCGCCGGGGCCGAGGACGCGGAACGCCAGCTCCGTCCGCTCGCCCGCCGTGAGCGGCCCGGCGGGCGGTACGAGGGTGTAGCCGCGCTCCGCTATCTGGAGTCCGCCGGGGGTGGTGCTGCCGTGGCCTGTGGGGGCGCCGTGGTCCATGTCGCCGTCCTCCTGGGTGGTGCCGTCCGTACTGCTGTCTGTGGTGCCGTCGGTGCTGCCGTCTGTGGTGCTGCCGTGTTCCGCGCCGTTCCCATGGTCCCTCGTGCCGTCGTGGGCGGGGGCCGGGTCGCCGCCGACCGGGCCGACCGCGCTGCCGATGCCGAAGGCGGCGCCGAACGCGAGGCCGAGCCCGGCGGTGAAGGAACCGACCTTGGCTGCCGTGTTCATGTCCTGCGGTCCTCTCGTGGGGTGCTGCCTGCCGGGGGCGGTGGCCGGGTGCCGGTGGGCGCCGCGCAGGCGCCCACCGGCGGCCCGGTCAGTGGCAGCCGCCGGAGCCGCAGCAGCCGGACGCCTGCGGCAGACTCCGCTCCGGGGCCAGCTCGTACCCGGCCTCGGTGACGGCGGCGGCGACGTCAGCCCCGGCCAGCGGCGCCGCGCTGGTCACGGTGACGGCGCCGGTCGGCAGGTCGACCTCGACGCCGGTGACGCCCTCGATGGCGCCGATCTCCGCGCTGACCGAGCCGACGCAGTGGCCGCAGGTCATGCCGGTGACGGTGTAGGTGGCGACCACGGGTGCGGTGGACGTGCTCATGGCGGTTTCCCTTCAGCAGCTCTCGCCGTGCTTCACGAGAAACATAACATACCCCTGGGGGGTATCAATGAGGCCATCGTTCACCCGTACGAGCGATACCGGGATGGCTACGGAGCGTCTACGGTGACTCCATGAATGATTACCTTGAGTCACGGTCGGGCTGGTTCCGGCGCCGGGCCGCCTCAGGCCGCGGGGGCGCCGAACCACCTCCGGAGCGCGTCGAGCAGGTCGCGCTGCCCGTCCCCCGCCCAGGCCACATGGCCGTCGGGCCGCAGCAGCAGCGCGGGCGCGTCCAGTTCCGCCAGCTCTCCGCCGGTGCCCCCGTCCGCCGGCACATGGTCGATCCGGTCCGCCCACCCGTCCACCGAGAGCGCGCCGGTCCTGTCCAGCAGCAGGCCGCGGCCGCCGTGCATCAGCCCGTACAGGCGCCCCCGCCCCTGCCCCAGCTCCCTGTCCGGCAGCCGCCGCCCGAGCAGGCGGTGGCCCTCGCCGAGGTCGTACCGGACCCCGGTCGCGGTGATCATGCCGGTGACGTACCGGTTCACCTCCTCGATGTCCATCAGCTCCGAGAGCAGCCCGCGCAGCGCGGTGGCCGCGCGGTCGGTGCCGAGCAGCATCATCTGGGCGCGGGTGTTGTCGAGCACGCGGGCGCCCACCGGGTGCCGCTCCGCGTGGTAGGTGTCCAACAGGCCTTCGGGAGCCCAGCCGTTGACCTCGGCGGCCAGCTTCCAGCCGAGGTTGAACGCGTCGTGGACGCCGAGGTTGAGCCCCTGGCCGCCGGTCGGCGGGTGGATGTGCGCCGCGTCGCCCGCCAGCAGGACCCGCCCCACCCGGTAGCGCTCGGCCTGCCGGGTGGCGTCGCCGAAACGGGACAGCCAGCGCGGCGAGTGGGCGCCGAAGTCGGTCCCCGCGACGGCCCGCAGCTGCCGCCTGAAATCCTCCAGCGTCGGCGGGGCCGCGCGGTCCTCGGCCACCCCGTCGGCCGGCACGATGACGCGGAACACCCCCGTCTGCCCGTCCACGTCGGGCGCGATGCCGAAGCGCAGCTGGGTCTTCCTGATCTCGGCGACGATCCGGGCGATCGTCTCCCTGTCCTCCGTCATCGCCATGTCGCCGAGCAGCGTCTCGACCCTGGCGGGCTCACCGGGGAACCCGACGCCGAGCAGCTTGCGCACCGTGCTGCGGCCCCCGTCACAGCCGACGAGCCAGCGCGACCGCAGCCGCGTGCCGTCCGTCAGGGAGACGGTCACCCCGGTGTCGTCCTGGTCGAACCCGGCCACTTCCCGGCCGCGCCCGATCTCGGCCCCGAGTTCCCGCGCGCGCTCGTCCAGCAGCCGCTCGGTGAGGACCTGCGGCGTCGCCAGGCCGTACGGGTGGGCCGTGTCGAGACTCTCCGGCCACGGCTTCATGATCCCGCCGAAGAGCCCGCCCACGCTGAACTTCTCGCTGACCGCGAGGAACCGGTCCAGCAGGCCCCGCTGGTCCATGATCTCGACACTCCGCGCGTGCAGGCCGCGTCCACGGGACTGCTCGACCGGCTCCGTCAGTCTCTCCAGCACCACCGTCCGTACCCCGGCGAGGCGCAGTTCACAGGCCAGCATCAGCCCGGTCGGCCCGCCGCCGACCACGATCACGTCGATCATCGCTTCCCCCATATCCGCCCGCGTTCGCGCAGGTCATGGCTTCGGCGGACGATTCTGCGGGACGACGGGGGCCTTGCCGCAAGCCCCCTGGCGCGCTATACCTTGAGAGTGGCGGGGAGTTCCGTGCCCTCGCGCCCGGCGGGCCGCCTCCGCCGTCCGTCAGACCGGCGCCCCGCCGCAGCTGCCGACCGCCGCCGAACAGTCCGCGTCAGGCCCGCAGTTGTCGCGGTAGCCGCTGGGGCTCACGCCGTGGAACCGCTTGAAGGCCGCGCTGAAGCCGAACGCGTCCGCGTACCCGGCCCGCCGCGCCACGGCGGCGACCGTCTCGGCCGTGCCGGTCAGCAGATCGGCGGCCAGCGTCATCCGCCAGTCCGTCAGGTAGGTCAGCGGCGGCTCGCCGACCAGCCTCGTGAACCGCTGGGCCAGCGTCGTGCGCGACACGTTCGCCTCGGCCGCCAGCGACGCGAGCGTCCACGGCCGGTCGGGCGCGGCGTGCATGGCCCGCAGCACCGGGCCGACCGTCTCGTCCCCGAGCGCGTGGAACCAGCCGGACGGCGCCGTCCCCGGCCGGTCGAACCAGCCGCGCAGCACGCACACCAGCAGCCAGTCGAGCAGCCGGTCCCGCACCACCTGCTGCCCCGGCGGGCACACCCCGGCCTGCGCGTCCAGGACGTCGAGCAGCGACGCGCACCCCTCGTCGCCCGGCTCCAGCACGAACGGCGGCAGCAGCCCGTGCAGCCGCCGCGCGACGGTGCCGCGCACGGGATAGGTCGCCGTCAGCAGCACCGCCCCCTCGGCGCCTCCGGTCCCGGCGCCGGGCGAGGGCCGGTCCGCGAGGACGAACGGACCCGGGCCGCGCACGATCACCACGTCACCGGCCCCCACGCGCAGCGGCTCCCCGCCGCCGTCCTCCCGGGTCAGCCATGCCTCGCCGCGCAGCGGCGCGTACAGCGTCAGCGACGTCTCGCCGGCCCCGCCGTCCTCGCCGGTGGGGCGGAGCGTCCAGGGCGGCGACAGCTCGGTCCGCCGCAGGCCGGCGCCGTCCGCCCGCACCCCGCGCAGCAGTTCGTCGAACGGGTCCATACCCGCCACGATAACCGGACCGGCCGTCCGGTCGCGGAGGCGCCGGACGATCGCACATGCCTCCCGTACGGCGGCCCATGTGCCCGTGCGCCGCCCGCCGGTTGACTGGCGGCATGACGACATCTCCTGACCGCCCCGTCCTCGTCCTCGGCGCCACCGGCAAGACCGGCCGCCGCCTGGTCACCGCCCTCCGCGCGGCGGGCGCGCCCGTACGGCCCGCCTCCCGTTCCTCCGCCACCCGCTTCGACTGGGACGACGAGGCCACCTGGCCAGCCGCCCTCGCCGGTGCCTCCGCCGTCTACCTGGTGGTGCCCGAAGTGGCGGAGCCCGTCCACCGCTTCGTGCGGCAGGCCGTGGACGCGGGTGTGCGGCGCTTCGTGGCGCTGTCGGGCCGTGGCATCGAGCGGCTCGACGGGCCGGGGTTCCCCGGCATGGCGGCGGGGGAGGAGGCGGTGCGCGAGCACGCCCCCGAGTGGACCGTCATCCGCCCGAACAACTTCGCGCAGAACTTCTCCGAGGACGTCTGGCACGCCCCGGTGCTGGCCGGGCGGCTCGCCCTCCCGATCGGCGCCGCGCCCGAACCGTTCGTCGACGTCCGGGACATCGCCGATGTCGCCGCCGCCCTGCTCACCGCTGACGACGCCGGGCACCACGGGCGGACGTACGAGCTGTCGGGACCCCGGGGGCTCACGTTCGGCGAGGCGGTGGAGGTGATCGCGCGGGTGTCGGGCCGCAGCGTTGCCTACGAGGAGCTGACGCCCGGGGCGTACCGCGACGAACTCCGCGCCGTGGGTGCGTCGGAGGGGGAGGTGGCGGCGCTCGACGCGATGTTCGCCGGGATGCGCGCGGGCAACGTGGCCGAACCCACCGACGGCGTACGGCGCGTCCTGGGCCGCGAACCGGTCGCCTTCGAGACCTGGGCCGCCGAGGCCGCCGCCTCCGGCGCCTGGGCCGCCTGACCGCCCCGCGCAACAAGGGGCGTCGCCGTACGGGTGTGCGAACATCGTCGCCATGTGGGGTGAAGTGTCGCTGTTCGCCGGGGGCTGGGTCCTCGGGATGGTCACGGCCGTGCCGCTGCTGCGCCGCCGCGCACCCGTCACGGTCGCCGCCCCGGCGCTTCCGCCGGTCCCCGTCCTGCCCTTCGCCGTGCAGGAGGCCGTCACCGCTTTCGGTGAGGAACTGGCGCGCCTGCCCTTCGATCCGACGGAACCCGGCACCGCCCCCGCCGTGCTCAAGGAGTACCGCGCGGCCCTCGACGCGTACGAGCGCGGCACGTCGGCCGGCACCCCGGCCGACGTGATGGCGGCCCTCCACGCGGGCCGCGCGGCCCTGATCCGGATGGAGGCCAGGCAGGCGGGCCGCCCGGTGCCCATCGACGCCCTGCCCCGCCTGCCCGACGCCCCACAGTCGGATGAGGGGGCGCCGGACGGCGAGCCCCCGCCGCCCGTCCCCGAGCGCTTCGTCATCAGGGGCACCGGAAACGGTGAACACCTCATCGACCGCCCTGAACCCGGCCGGTTCGCGCTCCTGGAGTTCCGGAACCAGGACGCCGAGTATGTGCGCGTCGAAGGCGTGATCCGCACAGAGGATCTGGTGGACCGGGACGGCGCTCTGTTGACGGGCACCGGCCACCTGCGCGCCACCAGCCTCCTCAAGCCCGGGCTGACACACCTCGCCGTCGGCGCCCTCCGGGACGGCGCGGGCTGGTCGGCCCGCGTCAGGCCGCTGACCGACGCGTCACCCCTGGAGACGGAGTGGCGGGGCACCGGCTACCACGTGCTGTCGTACGGCGGCGGCCCGGCGCTGCTCACGGTGCAGGCCCGGGGGGACACGCACTGGCGGGCGATGTTCGTGTGCGGGTGTCTCAGGGGATGGGACTGCGACTGCCCTCCTCCCCGCTGGCCGGCCGGGACCCCGGACAGCACCGACGCGGTGCACGGCACGGCCGACGGACGCAAGACGCTGCGGCTGCCCCGCGCCGGGTACCTCGACCTCAGCGCCTCGGACGGCGGCGGCGAGTGGTACCTGACGCTCCAGCCCGTCCGGCCCAGCCCGCCCCCTCAGCGCACGAGGCGGAAGAACGCGCGCAGGTCCGCCGCGTAGGGACCGGGGTCCGACAGGGCGACGAAGTGGTGGCCGCTCGTGTTGCCCTCCGGCCAGTGGACGACCGTGTTGTGCCGCTCCGCGAGCCGCCTGATGCCGGGCGCGCCGCTGTAGACACCGGTCGGCACCGCCTTCTGCCCCTCGGGCCACCCGAGCCCTGTGGTCGTGTACATCGGCCAGGACGACGTGCCGAAGGTGTCCGTGAACCAGTACAGGCTGAGGTTCGCCAGGAAGCGGTCACGCCCCACCATCCGGTCGGCGGGCCGCGCGCCCATCGAGAACTCGTGGAACTTCTGCGCCATCCACGCCAGCGCCGCCACCGGCGAGTCGTGCCAGCCGTGCGCGAACGTGCGCGGCGCCGCCCGCAGCAGCGCGTGGTGATCGACGCCGTTCACCCAGTCCGCCGACCGCAGTTCCTCGTACGCCTTCCGCTCCTCGTCCGACATCCCCGGCACGTCGGCCTCGGTCGGGAAGCCGAGTCCGCCGGTGATGTACACCCCGGCCACACGGTCCGGATCGGCCTTCGCCACCTCGGGCGCGATGTACGCGCCGAGGTCCCCGCCCTGCACGCCGTACCGCTCGTACCCGAGCCGCCGCATCAGCGCCGACCACATCCGCCCGACACCCGCCAGGGTCAGTCCCTCGCGCGGCGGCGACGAGAAGCCGAAGCCGGGCACCGAGGGGATGACGACGTGGAACGCCGCCGCCGGGTCGGCCCCGTGCGCGCGGGGATCGGCGAGGCGGCCGACGAGATCGGCGAACTCCACGAAGCTGTGGGGCCAGCCGTGCGCGAGGACCAGCGGCAGCGCGTCCGGCTCGGGCGACCTGACGTGGACGAAGTGCACCTCGTACCCGTCCAGTTCGGTCATGAACTGCGGAAGGCCGTTCAACTCGCCCTCCACCGCCCGCCAGTCGAAGCCGTCCCGCCAGTGGGCGGCCAACTCCCGCAGGTACGCGGTCGGTACGCCGAGTCCCCAGTCGGCCCCGCCGAGCCGCCGCGTCCAGCGGGCGCGGGCGAGCCGGTCGCGCAGGTCGTCCACGTCCCGCTGCGGGACGTCGATGCGGAACGGGCGGATCGCGGTGCTGCCGGTCATGTCGTCGCTCCTCGTACGTCGTGCTGACACCTCCGAACGCTAGAGGCCATGTAGGTCAGTTCCTGGCCTACTCAATCCGGCATGCTGGACCCCATGAGCGACACCGCCGCACGCCTCGTCCGCCTGCTGTCCCTCCTCCAGACGCCCCGCGAGTGGCCCGGCAGCGAACTGGCCGGACGCCTCGGCGTCAGCCCGCGCACGGTCCGCCGCGACATCGAGCGGCTGCGCGACCTCGGCTACCCCGTCCACGCGACGATGGGCGCCGTCGGCGGCTACCGCCTCGTCGCGGGCAAGGCCATGCCGCCGCTCCTGCTGGACGACGACGAGGCGGTGGCCGTCGCGGTCGGCCTGCGGGCGGCGGCGGGCGGGGCGGTGGAGGGGATCGACGAGGCGTCGGTGCGGGCGCTGGCCAAGCTGGAACAGGTGCTGCCGTCACGGCTGCGGCGCCGCGTCGGCGCGCTGGCCGCCGCGACGGTGTCCCTGACCGGCCCCGGCGCCACCGCCGTGGACCCCGGGCACCTGACGACGCTGGCGGCGGCGGCCGTGGCGCACGAGCGCGTACGGTTCGCCTACCGCGCCGCCGACGGGCGGACGACCGACCGGCTCGTGGAGCCCCACCGCCTCGTCGCGGCGGGCCGCCGCTGGTACCTCCTGGCGTACGACGCCGAGCGCCACGACTGGCGCGTCTTCCGCGTGGACCGCCTCACCGGCCCCCGCACGACCGGCGTCCGCGTCCCGCCCCGGCAGCCCCCTGGCGGCGACGCGGCGGCCTACGTGCGCGACAAGATGTACGCCCTCGCCCCGGCACACCCCCTGCGCGCCACGCTCGCCCTCCCCGCCCCCGAAGCCGCCCGCCGCACCGGCCTCGACCCCGCCACGTTCACACCACTCGACGCCCACAGCTGCCTGATGCGCGCGGACGCCGAAGCCGTGGAGTGGATGGCCTCACGACTCCTCATGCTGGGCTGCGACTTCACCATCCACGAACCCGCCGAACTCCGCACATACCTCTCCACCCTGGCCACCCGCGCCCACCACGCATCCCAACCCCCCGGCGGCAGTAGCGTTCCCGCATGGACGGATTCCTGATCGTGATCACGACAGTTGACTCGGAGGAGGCCGCCGCGCGGTTGTCGCGGGGGGCTGTCGAGGCGGGGCTTGCGGCGTCCGGGCAGGTGACCGGGCCTGTCGCGACGACTTATCGACACCTTGGCGAAGTCCTCGACGGCACCGAGTGGCAGGTCGTCTTCCGGACGGCGGCCGATCGTGTGGAAGCCCTGCGGGCCCACCTGTTGGCCGCCCACCCGTACGACTCGCCTGAGGTCATCGCGCTGCCGATCGTCTCCGCCCCACCCGCCTACCTCGCCTGGATCACCCGCGCCACCAGGCCCTGATGCCGGTCAGCCAGCCGCTTCGACACGCCCCACCACCTCTCCGACCGATGCGATCGAGCGATAGGGGCGGAGCCGCTCGGCCAGTCGGCGCGAGCGCGACAGCGGGCGTGTCGAAGCCAGGCCGTCGGCGAGGTCGAGGACCTGTCCGGTGATCAGCGAGGCATGTTCGGCCTCCCCCGCGTCCAGGTACGCCTCGGCCAGCCACGACAGGTAGAGCGCCTTGTCCCGGGCATGGGTGTCGGCGTACCGCTCCAAGGCGGACTCAAGCGGGGTGATCGCGCGTAAGGGACGCCGGAGTTCGGCCCAACACCCGCCGCTCATGATGGCGATCTCATCGGAGTCCACCCAGTACACCCAATCGGGCTCCCGCTGCCCGGCGTGCTCCGCGATCGCTTCTTCCGCCCTGCCGAGGGCCTGCTCCGTCTCCTGTACGCGACCGGTGGTGGCGTACTGCCATGCCAGCCGGTCCCACAGCAGGGCCCGTACCCCCGGAGTGGCGTGCCGTCCCGCACGATCGCAGGCCGCCTCGGCCAGCGTTATCCCCGATCTGCCGGAAGCCCATTCGAGGTAGGCCAGAAACGCGAGGGAGTTGCCGGCCAGAGCGTCGTCACCGGCGGCCTCCGCGGCAGCCAGCGCCGTCATGCAGTGCCGCTGCGCGAGTGCGTGTTCCCCCGAGTCGAACGCGGCCCAGCCGACGATTATCCAGAGTTGTAAGGGATCTTGGCAGGTCAAGGCGCCATATCGGCAGTAGGCACGTAAGTCACGTTGCGCTGTGGTCCCGGAGTGCGGTGAGCACGAGGCTGGCGGCGGGGTCAGGCAGGGGCACGGGGCTGGGCACGTTTCCGTGTACGCCGACGTGGCGGGGTACGAGATCGCGTGGACGACGGCCGATGGGAAGGAGAGACGTCGGCTCCTGGCCGAGGCCAGGGATGTCGTGCCGCACTGTGGACTGGGGTGCCGGCGTCGACTTCTGCCCGGTGGGCTAGGCTCTGAGGCCATGGATACCGGGACGGCATTGCGCCACACACGGATTGGTGACCCGGTGCTCTTCTGAGCGCCGTGCGGGCCGGTGCGGGCCCGCTGTTCGATCGAGAATCTTGCGCTGCTGCGCGTGCTCCGCCTCCGTCGTGTTGATCACAGGCTCGATACATCAACCACGACAGGAGCATTCATGCCCATCAAGACGTTGCAGATTCCCACCGCGGACGGCCGGGCCGACGCCTTCGCCGCCTTCCCCGACCGTGGCGAGCGGCACCCGGGGGTGCTGATGTACGCGGACGGCTTCGGCATCCGGCCCGTGCTGCGAGAAATGGCCCGCGAACTGGCCGGGCACGGGTACTACGTGCTCGTTCCCAACCTCTTCTACCGGCACGGCCCGGCACCGGTGATCGAACTTCCTGAGCACATCGGAGAAGAGGTCCGGCCCGCGCTCATGACCCAGTTGATGCCCTTGATCGAGGCGCACACCGCCGAACGTGTCCTGAGCGACGCCGACGCCTACCTCAGGTTCCTCACCACCCAGCCCGAGGTCGGCGCCGGACCGGTCGCGGTGACCGGCTACTGCATAGGCGGCCTCCTGGCCATGCGCACCGCCGCGGCCCACCCCGGCCAGGTGGCCGCCCTCGCCGCATTCCACGGCCCCGTGGGCGTGGACGGGCCGGGTGCCTTCGCCGAGATCACCGCCCAGGTCCACTTCGGCCATGCCGAAAGCGACCTGACGCCCGAAGCCCTGGGCGAGCTCAACCGGGCTCTGGACGCCGCGAAGGCCGACTACACCTCCGAGATCTACCCCGGCACCGTCCACGGGTTCACCATGTCCGACACCGACGCCTTCGACCTCGCCGGACTACAGCGCCACTGGGACCGCCTGCTACCCCTCCTCGACCGCACACTGGCCAACAGGCACTGACCGAGTAGGGGCTCGACCAGCGTAGAAGGCTGCTGGTCAGGCCCCGTCGCAGTGACGGATAAGTGGGTCAGGCGTTCTCCGCGCGGATCATTTCGCGCAGACTGCTGCTCCCTGCCTGTCCCGCGGAGGCGCTGAGGGGGACCGAAGCCCTTTGCGGACCTTTCGCGCTGGAGGAGATCACGGACCGGCGGGGATCGACTGTGTGGAAGGCGGTGGGGACATCGGCGTCCGTGGCGGTCAAGTACGGATACGGTGAGGGCGCCGAGGTCACGGCCAGGGAGGCCACCGTTCTCGGGCGTCTGCCGGATCGCGAGGTCGTGGCAGGGCGCAGCGGCCAGGGCTCCTGGTACCTCACGCCCTGGCTGCCCGGGCCATCCACCTGGCAGCTCTTCGAGCCCGTGCGCCGGGGCGCCGGAGGGCGTACCGAGGCGGTCGGAGCCGCCGTCGGACTGAGCCGTGCCGTCACTCGTCTGCACGCCGAAGGCTGGGCTCACGGCGATCTCCAGCCCTCGCACGGCATCCACACCCCGGTCGGCGTCGAACTGATCGACTTCGCATGGTCCTGGCACGAGTCGATGGAGCCTCTTGAAAAGTTCAACGGCGGCATCACCCACCTCCTCGCGCCTGAGCTGGCCGCATGGATCGACCGCGGACCGCAACCGGCGGTGCCAGGAGCGGCGAGCGACGTGTATGCCCTGGCCGGTGTCCTCTGGACCTGTGCGACGGGGCGATGGCCGCTGGACTACGCGGCTGCCGGACTCCCGCCTGACATCGGACCGGCCGCTCGGCGCATTGCCATCGCCAGTCGGACGATCCCCCTGTCCTCGGAGGGACCATGGCCCGCGTTGCGCGACATCCTCGAACCGGTGCTCCTCGCGGAACCGGAGGACCGGCCGACGGCTCACGAACTGGGCGATGCTCTGGCGGCACTGGGCACGTGATCAGCTTGCGCGACCTCACGCGTGCCGATGTGCCCGCCGTCCGGCTGATCTACGACGTCGGTTCGGTGGCCTTTCTTCCTCGGGGTCCGATGGGTGAGGACGAGGCTCTGGCTTACGTCCGGACCGTCGGCCGGGACGCGAGCGGGGCACGGAGTGTTCACACTTTCGGGGTGGATGCGGACGGCGACCTCGTGGGTGTCGTCAGGCTGAGGGTGTCAGCTCCGCACGGACATCTGAGCTACATACTCCGCCGTGACGCCTGGGGACATGGCCATGCGACTCGCGCCGTGACGCTCCTCCTCGCCTTCGCGTTCGGGTCGCTGGGTCTCTCGGCGGTCCACGCGAAGCATCATCCCGACAACGAGCGTTCCGGCAGAGTCCTCAGCAGGGTGGGCTTCGTGCGCACGGCTGCCGCAGGCCGCGAGTCGTGCTACGTCCTGTGCCGCGAGGCGTACGACCCGTGCCCCCCGATCGCCGGGCGCGAGTGACGTGCTGGGCGCGGCCCGGCCAGAGCGAGGAAGTGACCCATGCTGTTCCGGCTCGTCCACAGCGACGGCCTGCGCCTGGACCGCCCGGTGTACCGCGCGCACTTCAAGGCCCACAAGGAGCAGGTCCGCGACCGCCCTTGCTGGAAACTCGAACGGCGGAAGCACTTCGAGGAGAGGGGCGACCCCAGCCGCGACGCGCTGCGGCGCGGCGACTGGGCCGACGCGATCCGGCTGCTCGAAGACGACAGGGCCGGTCTGCTGAGAACGGCAGAGGACGACCGGCGGCGCGGCAGCACGTTCCACCGTCTGCGCGTGGTGGAGGAGCCGCCGACGCCCTACCTGCGGTGGGAGTTGCACGCCCTGCGCATGCAGGCGGAGTGCGGCCGCCCGGTCCGCGTCGTCGCCGCCGACGCCCTGAGGGCCGCCGAACGGGACGGGCCCCTGCCGGAGGTCGTCGTCCTCGGCGACCGGGCGCTGTACGAGGTGCTCTACACGGATGAGGGAAGGCCGACCGGCGCGGTGGCCTTCACCGACCCCGAACTCGTCGCCCATTGGACGGACTTCATCGCGTCCGCCTACGCCTCCGCCGAGGACGTGCGGTCGTACTGCGACCGCGCCGTGGCGAGGCTCACCGCCCCGCCGCCGGAGGGCTGAAGCGATCACCGGCCAGGGCGGACGGCGCGAAGGACCGCACAGCTCGCACAACGACCTGTCCGGCACGGCCCGCGACCTCGTGCAGGCGGGCACGTCAGCGGCGGCATCCACTTCAACGGCCGGGACGAGCCCGTCACCCCGTACCACCGACGCGGTGTGCGGCGTGGCGTAGCAGGTCGTGGGGCTGCTGGTCGGTGGCCGGTCTTTCTCGATGGCGGGCATGCCACGGATGTACTGTCGGGGGCCGCTCATCGGCCTGTGCTTCCCGAACGCTAGGCTGCCGCACCGTCTCGCCAACTGGCCGAGGCCGCTGAGGCGGGAGGTCTTCCGGTGAGTCACACGACTCTGGCGCTTGCCGACAACGACGTCCTGCTCGGCGTCCGCTTCCTGCTCGAAATGACCTCGCTGGTCTGCTTCGCCATCTGGGCCTGGCGAACCGTTCCGTCGCCGTGGCGCTGGCTCGCGGTGGTCATGGTGCCGGTGGCCGTCGGCTGGATGTGGGGCACCTTCGCCGTGCCGGACGACCCGTCGCGCTCGGGCGAGAGCGACGTCCACACGCCCGGGCCGCTGCGGCTGCTCCTCGAACTCGCCGTGTTCTTCGGCGCCGTGGCGGCCCTGTACTCCGCGGATCTGCGCCGGGCCGCCCGCTGGCTGCTGGCGATCATGGTCCTCTACCAGATCCTCGCCTACGATCGCATCGGCTGGCTGCTCAGCCACTGAGAACGGGTCGCGGGCCGGGTGGGCGTTGATCGTCGGTCATCCGGGGACTTCGCGGTTCGTCAGGCACCGGCCCCGAACTCGTCGCGCGCTGGTGCTCTGACCGTGGACGTTCGCCGGGTTGGTGGTCCAGGCGGTTGGATGTGCGGTGACGTCTATTCCGTCCGTGTGCGAAGGCTGACCGGCCAGGAGGGGCAGAAGCCGCGGCAGATCGTGCGCCGAGGAAGCACCAGCACGGTGCGGTTCCGGCGCGCGCGATGATGCTGCTGGCCTCGGCCGGCAGGAGCCGGGTGCCGGTGATCGCCAAGCTGGTGCAGGCCGACGAGGACACCGTCCGGGACGTGATCCACCGGTTCGACGAGATCGGATGAGCCTGCCTGGAACCTCAGTGGGCGGGAGGCCGTCCCCGCCTGCTCAGTCCTGAGGACGAGGACTTCGTCGTCCGGACGGCCACCACCCGCCCGACCAAGCTCGGCCAGCCCTTCATGCGCTGGTCCATCCGCGAACTCGCGGCCTACCTGCGACGTGTGCACGGTCGCGTGATCCGCATCGGCCGTGAGGCGTTACGGTGCCTGCTCGCCCGCCGCGGCATCACCTTTCAGCGCACCAAGACCTGGAAGGAGTCGCCCGACCCCGAGCGCGACGCCGAGCTGGACCGCATCGAGGAGGTCCTGGACCGCTCCCCCGACCGGGTGTTCGCGTTCGACGAGTCCGGGCCGCTCGGCATCCGGCCCACCGGCGGAGCCGTCTGGGCTCCCGCCGGTCATCCCGAGCGGCACCCCGCGACCTACCACCGCACTCACGGCGTCCGGTACTTCCACGGCTGCTATTCCGTCGGCGACGACACCCTGTGGGGCGTCAACCGCAGGAGGTAAGGGTGCCGCGAACACCGCCCACAAGGGCAAGCAGATCCGGCACTGGGCGAAGAAGCACCGGGTCGAGCTGTGTTCCACGCCGACCTACGCGTCCTGGGCCAACCCGATCGAGGCCCACTTCGGGCCACTGCGGCAGTTCACCGTGGCCAACTCCAACCACCGCAGCCACACCGTGCAGACCCGCGCCCTGCACGCCTACCTGCGCTGGCGCAACGCGAACGCCCGCCATCCCGACGTGCCGGCCGCCCAACGGAAGGAGCGTGCACGTATCCGCAGCGAGAAAGGCATCCGCTGGGGCAGACGCCCGCTCTCGACCGCAGCCTGATCAGCTGCCTTCGACCGCCGTGCGAAGTGCCTACAGCCCCTGGACGATCAGTCGCTTGCTGTCGGTGTTGCGGATGCGCAGCGGCGCGATCGCCTGATACTCGGGCGAGTCGTTCCACGCCCGCGCAGCAGCCACGTCCGGGAATTCCACGAGCACGATCTGCCCAGGCGTCCAGGCGCCCTCCACAACGTCGACGTCGCCGCCCCGGGCGAGGTACTTGCCACCGTACGGCTCCAACGTCGCGACAACCCGGGAGCGGTACTCAGCCAGTTCCTCCGCGTCACCAGTCAACTGCACATCTGCGATCACATAAGCGGTCATGGAACCGACCCTATCCAGGACACGCGGAGCCATGATCACGAACCCGGCGAACGTTCACGGTCAGAGCACCAGCAGGACTTCATCGCGTCCGCCTACGCCTTGGCCGAGGATGTGCGGTCGTACTCCGACCCCGCCGCTGTCGCCGGTGTCACCCGTCGGTGCCGTGGCTGTGCTCCGCCAGGAGTGCGAACCCGTGACGGTCGACCGGTGCGGCGGTGGCCGACAGGATGGCGACGCCGGTGCCGGCGCCCCGGTCGAGTCCGAGCCAGGACCGGAAGCCGCCGGTGCCGCCGTTGTGCCAGGTGAGGGGCCGGCCTTTCACCTGGATCGTGATCCATGCCGCGCCGATGCGGGCGCCGCTGCCGAACGGGGCTACCGGATCGAGCGCGGCGACCCCCGGGGCACGGCCGTCGAGCACCGCCGCCGCGAAGCGGGCCATGCTGGTGATGGAGGCCCGGATGCCGCCCGCCGGTCCGATTCCCTCCCCGGTCCAGGGCTGCCGGGGCTTCCCATGGCGGCTTGTGCCGTTGAGCGCCCCGGGGCGGAGTTCGTCCGCTGTCCGCGGGGCGTAGAAGCAGTCGAGTTCCAGCGGAGTGGCGATGCGCTGCTGGAGGAGCGCCGGGTAGGTGGTCGCGGCAGCGTGGGCGAGGGCGTGTCCGAGGAGTTCGAATCCGAGGTTGGAGTAGCGGGGCCGTGGCTTGCCCAGCCGGATGTGCCGGGCCTGGCCGAGGAGTTGCCCGAGGTCCTCGCCGTAGGGGTTGGTCCCGTGTCGCCACAGGGCGAGGGTGCGCCGCCACGGTCGGGTGGACCCGGGGAGCCGTGGCAGGCCGGACCGGTGGGTGCTCAGCGAGCGCAGTGTCACCTGTGCCGCGGGGACGTCGCCCATTGGCAGCAGTTCGCCGAGGCGCGTGCCGGGGGCTATCTCGCCCCGGCTGAGGGCGTCGGCGTACAGCAGCCCGGTGACGGCCTTGGCGATCGAGCCGATCTCGAAGTCGGCGCCGGGGCCGGAGCCGTGGCCCGCCACGCTCATGCCCCCGGGCGTGATCACGGCCGCCGCCGCGATCGGGTGGCGGGGGCCGAGCAGTTCGCCGAGCCTGGCGGCGAGCCGCTGGTCGCCGTATGTCCCGGCGGTCATGACCGGCCGCCGAACAGGCCCCGGCCGGCGTGCTTCTTGTGGACCGCCTGCTTCGAGACACCGAGGACGGCGGCGATCTGCGGCCAGGTGGCCCCGTTGTTGCGGGCGCGGCGTACGAGCACCGCTTCGATGCGTTCCGTCTCGGCGCGGAGCTGTGCCACGGCGCCCAAGCCCACCAACGGGTCGTGGTCGGTCGTCGATGCCGCGAGTTCTGCCAGCTGTTCCGCGTCCATGCGTCAACCGTAGTTGACCACCGTGCGGACGGTCAACCAAAGTTGACGCCGTCGGCTGTCGCGGGGGCCGGTCTTCCGGAGGGGGGCTGCGCGTAGGGTCGGGGCGCGGGGGAGGAGTGTCGTGGAGGGGAGCTGTGTGGTGACAGATGGGCGTGAGGCGGAAGTTCGCGCGCGGATAGCCGAAGGGCTCGTGTACAGCGAGTCGGAGGCGGCGTTTCTCGCGTCGCGGCGGCGTGCGGACGAGATCTTCGCGTACAACCACACCCCGCCGGGTGAGACGGCGAAGCTGCGGGCGCTGCTTGAGGCGATCTTCGGCCGTGTCGGCGAACGCGCGGTGCTCCAGGCGCCGTTCCATGCCGCGTACGGCAGCAATGTCCACATCGGCGACGACTTCTTCGGCAACGTGAACCTGACGTTCGTCGACGACGTGGACATCCGCGTAGGCGACGGCGTGATGATCGCCCCGAGCGTCACCCTCACCACGACCGGCCACCCCGTGCACCCCGAGCGGCGCGTCGACTTCGGGCGGTTCTCCGAGCCGATCGTGATCGAGGACAAGGTGTGGATCGGCAGCAACGTGGTGGTCCTGCCCGGCGTCCGCATCGGCTACGGGTCGGTCGTCGGCGCCGGGAGCGTCGTCAGCCGCGACATCCCCCCGATGAGCGTGGCCCTCGGCACCCCCTGCCGGGTGGTCCGCGCCATCACCGACGCGGACCTCACCACGCGCGCTCGTAAGAGCTGAGCGCCCGTCAGGAAGCGGCTTTGTGCAGGACGTCGGCGAGCGCGCCCGGCGTCGAAAGCATCGGCCAGTGCCCCGTGGGCAGGTCGAAGCGGCGCCACGGCGCCGAGTTGAGGTGCGCCAGCATCGGCGTGCCGCTGTCCAGCAGCCCCTGGAACTCGTGGCAGGCGACCAGCACCCGGTCCACGTCCGGGCCGGGTTCGGCCGGCCCCGTGAGGGCCTGGGTGTGCGTGCCGAACGGGTGGGCGGTGGCGCGTTCGCGCATCTCGCCGAGCAGTTCGTCGTCCAGTCCGTCGAGGTCCTCGGGCCGCCCCAGGACTTCGAGCGGCGGCATAGGGATCCGCCAGCCGTCGCCGTCCGCCGCGACCTGCCGTTCCAGCTCTTCCACGGCCTCCGGCGGCATCAGGTCGAGCATGCGCATGCCCTCCGGGAACGGCGCGCTGTCCACGTACACCACCCGCTCCAGCCGCTCGCCCAGGCGCCCCGCCGCCCCCGTGACCGGGGCCGCCCCGTAGCTGTGCGCGACCAGGGTCACGCCGGTCAGGTCGTTCTCCTCCACGAAGCCGGTGATGTCCGCGATGTGCGTGTCCAGGTCGGTGTCCGGCCCGCCCTCGGCGGCGCGTTCGGCCAGTCCGGTCAGCGTCAGCGGCAGCGCCGTGTGCCCGTGCTCCCGGAGGACACGGGCGGTGTCCTGCCACGCCCACGCGCCGAGCCAGGCACCGGGAACGAGTACGAAGGTGGCCATGCGATCTCCCTGAGGTGAGGTCCTGGGAAGAGCGTAGAGTCGATACAGGACAGAATCCGCCCTCATTCGCCCGGTGATCGATGTCGCATCCCCTGACCCGCGTCCTGACGCTCCTCGAACTCCTCCAGTCCCACGCCGGACTCACCGGCGCCGAGCTGGCCGAACGGCTCGCCACCGACGCCCGCACGGTCCGCCGCCACGTCGCCCTCCTCCGCGACCTCGGCATCCCGGTGGAGGCCGAACGCGGCCGTCACGGCGGCTACCGCCTCGCCCGCGGCTACCGCATGCCGCCCCTCGTCCTCACCAACGACGAGGCCCTCGCCGTCGTCCTCGGCCTCCTCGCCGCCGAACGCCTCGGGATGGGCACGACGACCGTCGCCGGCGCGGGCGCCCGCGCCAAGATCGAACGGGTGCTGCCGCGCTCGCTGCGGGAACCGCTCGCCGCCATGCGCGAGACCCTGCTGTTCACCGCGAACGCCGTGGCCGGGCAGGCCCCCGAGAGCGGCGTCCTGCTGGCGCTGGCCCAGGCGTCACGTGCCGGGACGGCCGTGGGCATCACGTACCGGTCCGGGCGCGAGGAGTCGAGCGAGCGGGACATCGACCCGTATGGCGTCGTCTTCCACACCGGCCGCTGGTACCTCGTCGGCCACGACCATCTCCGCGACGACCTGCGGACGTTCCGCATCGACCGGGTCGCGGCCGTGGCGCCCCGCGCGCGGGCCTTCACCGTCCCGGACGGCTTCGACCCGGTGGCCCACCTCACCGCGAACCTCGCCCAGGGCGCCTACCGCTGGCAGGTCGAGGTGACCGTCCACGGCCCCTTGGACGAGATCGCCCGCAGGCTGCGGGGCGCGGCCGTCACCCTCACCGAGCGGCCGACGGGCGTCCTGCTGCGCGTCCAGGCGGAACGCCTCGACGGCACGGCCCACCTGCTCGCGTCCCTCCCGTGGCCCTTCACCATCCACCAACCGGACGAGCTGCGGCCCGAGTTGCGAAAGCTGGCCGCCCGGCTCACGGCATCAGCGGCCGAGTGAGGCGAGGAAGTGCCGCCAGGCCGGGGTGCTGACGGCAAGGGCGCGGCCGTTCGGATTCTTCGAGTCGCGGACGGGGACGTGGCCGAGGGAACGGGCGAGTCCTGGCGCACACTCGACGCACTCTCCGCCGTTGCCCTCGCTGTAGGACGACCGCTTCCACATGGCATTCCCCGTCCGTAGGCAAAGCGAAGGTCCCGCCAGTGTGGCGGGACCTGTCGCTTGTACGGAGCCTGGTTTCAGGCCAGTTCGCCGGACTTGAGGGCGGTGAGGAACGCCACCCAAGCGGCGCCGTGGACACCCACGACCGGCCCGCGCAGGTCCTTGGAGTCACGCAGCGGCATGACCCCGCGGTCACGGAGGTGGGTAGGGGCACACTCGACGCACTCCCCGCCCGTTCCCGTGCTGTAAGACGACTTGACCCAGCGCGCGCCATCGAATTCTTGAAGCAGGGCAGCGTTCACGATCTGTACTCTTTCAGCAGCATTCGGACGAAGTCTAGGGATGCCGCAGGAGGTTCTGCGTTGGCCATGAGCCGATCGTAGGAGGAGACGGCGTAGCTGACCAATCTCGGGTTGTCGTTGACACTTCCCACCAGCGGGTCGTCCGAGTAGACCTTCGTCGGCGATCCATCGAAACCGAGCACGGTGAAGGACTGCATGACGCCGTTCGGGGCGCCAGCTCTGAACGGAAGAACCTGCATGCTGATGTGAGCCGACAACGCGCAGTCCACCAAGTGCTCAAGCTGTCCGGCCATGACAGCCCGACCTCCGACCTGATAGCGAAGGCACGCTTCGCTGAGAATCACCCAAAGCTCCGGTGGATGGCCGCCGTCGAAAATCTCGCGCCTTCGCAGGCGCGCGGCCACCTTTCCCTCAATCACTTCATCGCTCATCCGTGGGTTCGCCGCACGGAAGATGGCGCGTGCGTACTCCTCTGTCTGGAGCAATCCCATGACGAGACTGGACGAGAAGTTCTGTATCCGCACAGCGTCCCGCTCCATTTGAACGAACGGAACGAACCACGACGGATGATCGCTCTCCGTGATCCTCCGGCGGAGGCGTTCGAACATGCCGTGGGTGCCGAACACCAGGTCGCACTTGTAGGCGAACTTCTCGCTGGGGAAGACGCTGCCCGACTCGACCTTGCTGACATAGGTCCGGCTGAAGCCGGTGCCCGTCGCCACGTGCTCCTGCGTCAACTTGCGTCCCAGACGCACTTCCTTGAGATCCTCGCCGAACCCCGGCGGGCGTTTCACGTCGTCCTGACTCTGGTCCTCTTCCATGCCCTCTGAACTCCCCTTTCGCCACCTCGGAGGTCGGTCCTCGGTCTCCCGCCATGTGAATCACAGCCTTCACACGCCACCAACTGCCTTGGTTCCGTGTTGCTCTGGTCACAGTCTGAGTGCGGCCATCGCGCCGGTTTCGTCTGAGGGAGTAGTCCGTGAGCGACCATATGGGTGCACAGCGTCTCGTCGGTTCTGAACATCATGATCCGGATCGTCTGTGTGATGAGCTGCGTGAGGCGTTGGCCAAGGTGGGGGTGAAGCTGCCGTCGCTGGCGGTCGATCCGGTCACGTCGCAGCCGTACTACCGTGCCCCGCTTATCGA
The DNA here is from genome assembly GCF_044461265.1 of Streptomyces sp. NPDC049879. NCBI lineage: Bacteria > Bacillati > Actinomycetota > Actinomycetes > Kitasatosporales > Streptomycetaceae > Streptomyces > Streptomyces sp. NPDC049879. The sequence goes on from NZ_JBITKT010000001.1 coordinate 426,104, forward strand.
GTTGGGGCGCTGCAACGTGGACACGGCCGTCCGGCTGCTGGCCGTGCTGCGGGGTGTTCCCGAACGGGCGGACGAGCGGTGAACGAGGGTACGGCCGTGGACGGGGGCGGCCGGGAGAAGGGGGAGCGGGCGTCCGTGCGGGACCTCGGTGCCGAGGTCGACGCGATGGGGCGGGCGATCGAGGACCACCTCGCGCTGCTGCGCGGCGAACGCTGCTCCTGGCCCGGCTGCCCGCCGGTCGGCGCCGTCCGCTGCCGACGCGGACTGCCGTAGGCCCGTTCTACGTCAGGGGGCGGGCTCGGTCGTGACGAGGGTCAGGAGGCCGGGGAAGCGGGCTTCGAGGTCCGCGCGGCGCAGCGTCGCCATGCGGCTGTTCCCCCGGTCCACCTGCCTGACCAGCCCGGCTTCGCGCAGCACGCGGAAGTGGTGCGTCACGGTGCCCTTGGACACCGGCAGGGCGAAGGAGCTGCACGTCCGGGCCGCGCCCTCCGGCTCGGCCGCCAGTTCGCGTACGACCCGGCGGCGCAGCGGGTCCGCGAGCGCGGCGAGCACCGCGCCGAGTGCCATCTCGTCCACCGCCGGGTGGCCCTCGCTGTCGGGCATCCGCTTCTCCCGTCGTCGTCCTGCCGTCGTCGCGCCGCAAGGTATGACTTGCATTGTACCTAAAGGGGGAGCTACCGTCCCTGAGGTAAGAATATCGTCTTACCTTGATCGAGGAGCAGCGCCATGTCCCAGCCCTTCACCCTCGTCGGTTCCGCCCGTCCCAAGCCGGAGCGCGCCGAGGAGCTGAAGCAGCTCCTGCTGTCGTTCGTCGAGCCGACCCGCAAGGAGGCCGGCTGCCTGGAGTACCACTTCCACGAGGACAGCGAGGAGCCCGGCCTCTTCTGGTTCTACGAGGCCTGGCGCTCGAAGGCCGACCTGGAGGCCCACCTCGCGCTCCCGCACATGCAGGCGTTCTGGGAGACGCGTCTCGACTACCTCCAGGGCGACCTCGACGTCCACTACCTCACGATGCACAGCCCCTACGAGCCGAAGACCCGCGCCTGAGCGGGTGCGGGGGCGCGCCGACGGGCCCGCCCCCGCGCGTGGAACGTCAGGGCATGACGTGGTCGCGGCCCGGCCAGCCGATGGCGATGTCCCGGCCGCCGTCGCCCGTGATGTGGTCGTCCCCGGTGCCGCCCACGAGGATGTCGTCGCCCTCGCCGCCCGTGATGTGGTCGTTCCCCGCGTCGCCGTAGGCGATGTCGTCGCCGTCCCAGCCGTCGATCATGTCGTCACCCGGGCCGCCGTGCAGCACCTCGTCGATGGGCCCGCCCATCAGGTGGTCGTCCCCGGCGCCGCCGAACATGACGCCGTTGCCCATCAGCATGTCGTCGCCGTCGTCGCCCCTGACCAACTCTGCGGTGTGGGCATGCAGTTCGTCGTTCCCGTCGCCGCCGCGCACCTGGGTGACGCCGGGGTCGCTCGTCATCACCTCGTCGTCGCCGCCGCCGAGCAGGATGCGGATGTCGTCCGCCCTGCGGTCGCCCACCGGCAGCTCGCAGGCGACGAACAGCTCGTTGTCCGGGTCGAGATGGAGACAGTGCTCGCCCGGCTCGATCGGCACGACGTCGGAGAAGCCGATGCGCCGCACCTCCGGGCCGGTGTTCATCGCGAAGACGTGCAGGTCGTTCGCCTCGTCGCCGCCCTGGAACACGATGGACAGGGTGCGACCGTCCCAGTCCGCGCCGACGGTCGTGCCGCTTTGCGCCGCCGCGGGCGTCGCGCCGAGGCCGGTGGCGACCAGCGCCGCGACGGCGACCGAGGAGAGGGGGAAGAGCCGTGACCGGATCATGAGTGCGTCCTCACTCCAGATGAAGAAGGGCGGGGGAGATTGTCGTGTACGGGGCAATCTCTCGTCACTCTCCTGCATCTCGTCCGTCCCGTCCACACCTCGGTCACCCGATGCGCGCTCCGCCGATACGAAATAACGGTTCGCCGCACGTGCCGGTGCGGTGACAGGCTGCGCCGCGTGGTGAATCCGTACGAGATCCGTGCCGATCACGACGACCGCACGATCGTCGTCTACCAGGCGTACGCGCCTGCCATCGCGGACGCCGCGCTGCGGGCGGGCCGCTTCGTCCCGCCGTTCTCCTTCGGCCGGATGACGTGGATCAAGCCCTCCTTCCTGTGGCTGATGCACCGGAGCAACTGGTGCCGCAAGACCGGGCAGGAACGTGTGCTCGCGGTCCGGATCACCCGCGCCGGATGGGAGGAGGCGCTGTCCCTCGCCGTGCCGACGACGGCGGGCCCCGACGCCCTGGCGCGGGCCGACGTGCACGTCCAGTGGGACCCGGAACGGTCACCGCGCGGGGCGGCGCTCAACCACTACAGCGTCCAGGTCGGCATCGGCCGCCGGTTGATCCGCACGTTCAACGAGGAGTGGATCACCGGGCTCACCGACCTCACACCCCAGGCGCGCAAGGCGGCGGCGCTGGTCCAGGGCGGGCAGGCCGCCAGGGCGCGGCGCCTTCTCCCCGCCGAACGGGTCTACCCGCTGCCCGCCGCGCTGGCGGCGCGCCTGACCCGCGAGCGGTGACGCGTCAGAGGGTCACCGAGACGGTCAGGCCGCGTAGTTCGTAGCCGCCGATGGCGTCCAGCGGCCGGACCGTGGGCGGCGACGTCATGCGGATGCCCGGGAGCGCCAGCAGGCGCGTCAGGAACACGTCCGTCTCCAGGATCGCTATCGGCGCCCCCGGGCACTTGTGCGCGCCGTCGCCGAAGGAGAGGGCGTACGGTTCGGCGCCGTGCGCCAGGGGGCGCGCCGGGCACAGCCCGGTGGGGGCGTCGCCGACCGCGCGCGGGTCGGTGTTGGCGTGATCGACGTGCACCTCGACCACCGCGTCCGCCGGAACGGTCGCCCCCGGCAGCGCGACGGGCGCGGTCGTGCGGCGGCGCAGCAGGTTCACCACCGGTTCGAGGCGCAGGATCTCGTGCAGGACCGCCAGCCGTTCCGGCTCGTCGGCGGCGCGGTAGCGGGCGCGCAGCGCGTCGTCCGAGAAGAGGTGCCAGGCCGCCGCGTTGACGAACTCGCGCGTCGTGATCATCCCGGCCGCCGCGAACGTCAGGCACTCGCCCAGGATCTCGGCGGTCGTCCTGCCCTGGCCGACGAGGTGCGTGATCAGGTCGTCCGCGCCCGCGCGGCGCCGCGCGCGGACGGCGGGGCGGACGTCGGACACGTAGATCCGCAGCCAGTTGACGCCCTGCCGGACCGTCCAGTAGAGGCCGCGCGGCGTCGTCAGCCCCGGCGTGCCGAACCGTTCGGGGAAGAAGCTCTCCAGCCTGCGGCGGATGCCGGGCCTGCTGTGGGTGAGGCCGATGACGGCGCAGGTGACGCCGATGGACAGGTGGAAGGCCAGCTCGGAGAGGTCGGCGCTGCCGGACGCGCGGAGCTTCGCGAGCTGTGCGTCGGCGACGCGGCCGGCGACGTCGCGGTACTGCCCGTTCACCCGGCGGGGCGTGAAGTAGCGGGCGGTCTGGCGGCGTTGCTCGCGGTGCTCGGGCCCGTCGCGGTAGAGGACGGGGCGGCGTACGCGCTTCGGCAGCATCTCCACCGTCTCGACGCCGAGGCCCGCCTGCACCGTGTCGCCGCTGCGCAGCAGGGCGCGGGCCTCGGGGAGGCCGCGTACGTGCCACACGCCGTCGGGCCCCCGCGTGACCGGGCAGCCGTCCCAGTCCTCCGGCCGCCGTGTCATGCGCCTGTCGTCGTCCACACCAACTCCCTCGGCCCGCACGGTCGGTGGAACGACGGTCACACGCCCGGGGTCACGGCCGCAAGGAGGCGGAGCGGCGCGCGATCGACGCGAGGGTCAGCGCCGTACCCGTCAGCGGGCTGCCCGCGGGGTGGACCACGCGCAGGTCGCGCGTCAGGTCGATCCCGATGACGGGGACGCCGACGAGCGTGCCCGACGCCAGCTCGGCCGCCACCGCGAGCGAACTGAGGACAGCGGGCGCCACGCCCTCGGCGACGGCGGCCTTGATGGCGGTCGTGGAGGACAGTTCGAGCAGCGGCTCCTCCAGCGGCGCCGACGTGCCGCGCCGCAGGGCCCGTTCGAGATAACGCCGGGTGCCCGAGCCGCGCTCGCGGCTGACCAGCGGCGTCCCCGCCAGCTCCGCCGCCGTGATCCCCGACCGGCGGCGCGCCCAGCGGTGCCCCGGCGCGACGATGACGGTCAGCGTGTCCCGGCCGACCGTGGCGGCCGTCAGCCCGGCCGGGACGTCGGGGCCCTCCACGAAGCCCAGGCGGGCCGTCCCGGCGAGGACGGCGGCGGCGACGTCGTCCGAGTTGCCCGTCGTCAGCGCGACCGACGTGCCCTCGGCGGCCGGGCGCAGCGCGGCGAGCCAGTGGGGGAGGAGGTACTCGGCGACGGTCAGGCTCGCCGCCACCGGGACGCGGCTCTCGCGCGAGCGGCGCAGCGACGTGATGCCGACGTCAAGCGCCGCCGCCGCGCCCACCGCCGTACGCGCCCAGTCCGCGACCAGCGCGCCGTCCGGCGTGAGGCGCGAGCCGCGCGCCGACCGGTCGAGCAGCGCGATGCCGAGGCCGCGTTCGAGACCGCTCAGGCGGGCGCTCGCGGTCGGCTGCGTGATCGCGTGCGCGCGGGCGGCGGCCCCGATACTGCCCAGCTCGGCGACGGAGAGCAGCAGGTCGAAGGCGGACAGATCGGACACTCGGTGCGGCAGGGGCATAGGCCCAGTCTATGGACGCATCGGCGATCGGTCCCTGCCGGAGCGGGCCCCGCGGCGCCAGGCTGGGACCATGCACCACCGCACGCCCCCGCACGCCCCCCACCCGCCGCGTGACCTGGCGCCCCACATCGCGCCCAACTGGTACGCCTCCGTCATGGGCACCGGCATCGTCGCCACCGCCGCCGTGACCCTGCCCGTTCACCTCCCGGGGCTGCGGGCCGCCGCCACCGCCGTGTGGGCACTGGCGACCGCGCTGCTCGTCGCGATCACGGCCGTGGCCGCCGTCCACGGGCGGCGCCGTACGCGCCCGCACGCCGACCACCCCGTGATGGCCCACTTCTGGGGCGCGCCCCCCATGGCCCTGATGACCGTCGGGGCCGGGACGCTCACGCTCGGCGCCGACTGGATCGGCGAACGCGCGGCCCTCGCCGCCGCCACCGTCCTGTGGTGCGCGGGAACGGCCCTCGGCCTCCTCGTCGCCGTCTGGATACCGCTGCGCGCCATGACGCGGCAGGCCGCCGAACCGGACGCGCCCGACGCCGTGTTCGGCGGCCGGCTGATGCCCGTCGTGCCGCCCATGGTGTCCGCCGCCACCGGCGCGGCCCTCGTGCCGCACGCGCCGGAGGGCCAGATCAGGCTGACGCTGCTCCTCGGCTGCTACGCGCTGGTCGGCGTCAGCCTGCTCGCGGCGCTGCTCGTCATGGCGCAGATATGGGACCGCCTCACGCGGTACGGCCCCGGGCCCGCCGGGATGGTCCCCACCCTGTGGATCGTCCTCGGGCCGCTCGGCCAGTCCGTGACCGCCGTGAACGCGCTGGGGAACGCCGCCCGCGACGTGCTGCCGCGGCCGTACGCCGCCGGTGCCGAGGCGTTCGGGCTGCTGTACGGGCTGCCGGTGTGGGGCTTCGCGATGCTGTGGCTCGCGCTCGCGGCGGCCGTCACGGCGCGGACGGCGGGCGCGACGCGCGGCGGGCTGCCGTTCTCCCTCACCTGGTGGAGCTTCACCTTCCCGCTCGGCACGTGCGTCACCGGCACCAGCGCGCTCGCCGCGCGCACCGGGGCGACGGCGCTTGAGGCGGTGGCCGTCGTGCTGTACGCCGGGCTGGTGTGCGCGTGGGCGACGGTGGCGACCCGGACCGTACGGGCCGCCGCGCGCGGCACGCTCTTCCCCGCGCCGCCGCCGCCGGTGCGGGCGGGCGGACGCGTCCGGGCGGACGGCCCCCTGGGGCCGGTCGCGCCCGCCACGGCGCGGAACTGAGCGCGCGGGCTGTGGTGTTCCCCGATCGTGAAGCTCTAGGGAACACCTGCGGCCGGTTGTCAGGTCATCGGCTGGTTGTCCAGCTGCGGGATCAGCGGCCGCACCGCGAACTCCAGGGCCAGGTGGTCGAGGTCCATGTCCTCGGGGGTCTCGCCGCGTCCGTCGCGTACCGCGTCGTAGTCGTTCCAGCCGACAAGGCCCACATTCGTCCGCGCCTCGGAGTAGTCCATGCTCCCCCGCTGGTCGGCGCGGACATCCTCCGGGTACGTCGTGCCCGCGGTGACGAAGGCGGCGGCGCCTGAGCTGTCCTCCCACTTCTGGTCGAACAGCCGCTGGGTGAAATTCTCGTCGGCCAGCATCCCGGCCGCGGAGTCCGGGTTCTTCGCGGCCAGTTCCAGCAGCCGGTTGGCGCCCGGGTTCTGCACGCCGCCGCGGTACTCCTCGTGCTGGGTGTACAACTCCTGGGTGTACAGGGCGGACTCGGTCATCCGCTCCGCCATCTGCTCACCGGGCAGAATGTCCGACCTGGCGAGGAACTGCGTCATGGCGTCGTAGTCCTCCAGGTACTCGGGGCCGTCGTCGGCTCCTGGGTCCCGGCGGATGTCGTCCTCGCCGTACGTGCGCGGGTTGAGCAGGCCGACCTCGTTCGGGGCGTCGACGAAGTCGCGTCTCGACTCGTGGCGTGCGGGGTCGTTGAGGACCATGACGGCGTCCGCGAGGACGTCGGCCGAGGTGCGTTCGGTGCCGGAGACGGAGCCCCAGCCCGGCATGCCCGGGTAGAGGGAGGAGGTGTCGACGGCGTGCTCCGAGATGTCCACCAGCTTGCCCTCGTCCAGCCTGTTGAGGAACACGCTGAGGTAATGCGACTCCCCCCAGGTGAGTTTGCGCCCGTCCTCGGTCGCCGCGATGAGCCCCTCGACCACGGCGAGGTGCGGGCGGATCGCGTCCTCGTCACCCGGCTCGGCGGCGTTGATCGCGTCGACCGCGTAGTCGAGCATCGCCTCGCTGGTCCACAGTCCCAGCGGGCTGCCGGCGATGTCGTAGCCCAGCTCGATGAGTTCCTGGCCGAGCCCGGTGAGGTCGTGGCGGTAGGCGGCGAGCAGCTCCACCGCGTCGTGGGCGGCGCCGTCCGCTTCCACGCGGACGTGCTCGATCCCCTCGTTCTTGAGGTGTTTCGCGAAGGAGGCGGCGGGCGCCGAGTCGGAAACCTCCTTCGACCACTCCAGGAAGAAGTGCCCGTACGACAACCGCGAGCCGGTGGGTGTCCTCTCGACGAGCGACCGCCAGTCGGCCCACGTCTCCTCGGCGTAGGCCAGCTCGCTCTCGAACACCGAGTCCAGGGCATCGACCCGGACGGTCAGGCCGTCGGCCGTCTCCAGTGCGCGGTCCCGGGACAGGAAGACGAGCCGGCTGACCTGCTCCATCTGCGCGCCGTCGTCCTGGAGGCCGCCGGAGGTGGAGGCGACGCGCTCGTCCCCGTCCACGAGCGACTCCCCGTCCGCCTGGCCCGCCTCGGTGGCCTTCCCGGTCGCGGCGCGTCCCAGGCCGCCCGCCTCGGCCGCCTCGCCGCTCGCCCGCCGGAAGGAGGTCGCCTGCAGCTCCATGTCGGCGGTGTCGATCTCGGCGAGGAAGTCCTTGCGTGTTTGCCAGGGCGACTCGACGAGGTTGCCGAGTTTCTCCTCGACATCCGCGCGGGTGAAGGACGCCTGGGACATGGGTCAACTCCTCGTACTCGTCCGCACTCCAGCCGCCGCGGAGGCGCGGACGCGCGCCGCGGACCGGCCGTCTCGCGATGTCAGGCAGCAAGGGCCGCCCGGTGAAGGGATGTTGGCAAGCTTGTCGGAAAGGTGGGATGCTCCGCCGTCCGCGCCGGTGTGCGCGTGGCGGGTGTTTCCCGATCGCGAAGGATCGGGAAACACCTGCGGCCCGTTCAGGCGGGCGGCAGCGGCACCTGGTAGGTCGGCAGCAGCGGCTGGACCGCCGCCTCCAGGTCGGTGTGGTCGAGAGGCATGTCCTCGGGCGTCTCGCCGCGTCCGGCGCGCACCGCGTCGTAGTCGGTCCTGCCGACGTCGATCACGTTCGACCGCGCCTTGTCGTAGTCGGACTCGTCGCGCTGGTCGGTGGCGAAGCCTTCGGGGTAGGTGGTGCCCGCCGTGACGAAGGCGGCGGCGCCCGAGCTGTTCTCCCACTTCTGGTCGAACAGCCGATCCGAGAACTCCCCGTCGGCCAGCATCCCGGCGGCGGTGTCCGGGTTCCTCGCGGCCAGCTCCAGCATCCGGTTGGCCCCCGGGTTCGCCACGCCGCCCCGGTACTCCTCGTGCTGGGTGTACAACTCCTGCGTGTACAGGGCCGAGTCGGCCATCCGCTCCGCCATCAGGTCGCCCGGCGGGATGTCCGACCTGGCGAGGAACTGCGTCATGGCGTCATAGGACTTCATGTACTCGGGGCCGTCGTCGGCGCCCGGGTCCATGCGGACGTCGTCCACCCCGTGCGTGCGCGGGTAGATCAGGTGGACACCGCCCGGCGCCTCGATGAAGTCCCGCTTCCACTCGTGGAAGTCGGGATTGTTGAGGACCATGACCGCGTCCGCGAGGACGTCCGCCGAGGTGCGTTCCGTCCCGGAGACGGAGCCCCAGCCCGGCATGCCGGGGTAGATCGAGGAGGTGTCGGTGGCGTGCTCCGAGATGGCCAGCAGCTGGCCGTCGTCGATCCGGTGGAGGAACGTGCCCAGGAATTCGGCCTCGTCCCTGGTGAGTTCCCGCCCGCCCTCGGCCGCCGCGATGAGCGCCTCGACCGCGGTGAGGTGCGGGCGGATCGCGTCCTCGTCGCCCGGCTTGGCGTTGTTGATCGCGTCGACGGCGTAGTCGAGCATCTCGCCGCTGGTCCACAGGCTCAGCTCGCTGCCGGAGAAGTCGTAGCCCATGCCGATCAGTTCATGCCCGTAGCCGGTGAGGGTCTTCCGGTAGTGGGCGAGCGTGTCCTTCATCTCCTTGGCGGCGCTCCGCGCGGCCACGGCGACATGCTCGATCCCGTCCTCCTTGAGCCGCACCGCGAGGGCGAGCGGCGGCCCGAAGTCGGGCGCGTACAGCTCGACGACGAGGTCGCCGTACTGGACGCGCAGGCCGGTGCCCGGTTCGTAGCCGTTGAGCTCGGTGGCGTACTTCTCCCGCCAGTTGGCCCAGTTCTCCTCGGCGTTGGCCAGTGTGCTGTCGAACAGCGGGTCGAGAGCCTCTGTGAACCGTTCGCCGGTCGGCCCCTCGACCAGGGCGTCGAGCTTCTCGGCCGTCTCCTGCGCGAGGGCTATCGACTTCTCGACGACGTCGGAGGCCGTCTCCATGTCCTCGCCGTCGCTCTGGAGGCCGCGGAAGCTGGAGGCGACGCGTTCGTCCGCGTCCACGAGCGCCCCCCCGTCCGCCTGGCCGGCGTCGGTGGACTTCTTGGTCGCGGCGCGGCCCAGGCTGCCCGCCTCGGCCGCCTCGCCGCTCGCCCGCCGGAAGGAGGTCGCCTGCAGCTCCATGTCGGCGGTGTCGATCTCGGCGAGGAAGTTCGTCCGCGTTTGCCATGGTGACTCGGTGAGGATGCCGAGCTTCCCCTCGACATCGGTCTTCCTGAACGTCACCTCGGACATGGGTCAACTCCTCGTGCTCGTCCGCACCCCGGTTGCCGTGAGAGTCCGGGGCGCGCCGCAGACCGGCCGTCTCGCGATGTTAGACAGCGGAAGCCGCCGGGCCAAGGGATCTTCACAAGCTTGCCGATAACTTGAGATTACGCCGCCGCCCGCGCCGGTCCGCGCCCCGGCGGAACGGGCGTTACCGCCGCATGCGCACCGGTATGGGGGCCATTGGCGATTCCCGATCGCGAAGGCTCGGCAAAGCCCTCCCGGCTCGCCGTCAGGGCGCCGCGACGGCGCGCCTGCCGGGGACACGTCCGCGCCCGGGACGTGTCAGGGGCGGCGCCGGGTGCGGCGTACCAGGCGGGGGAGCAGCGCGGCGGGCGATCTGCCGCGTGCCGCCGACAGCCACACGCCCGCGCCGTACGCCAGGTCGTCGAGCCGCCGGGCGATGGCGAAACGCGGCAGGTCGAGCCGCGCGTTGTCCTTGCGGTACTCGAAGGCGATGTCCGTCAGCGCCGCGACGGCCGCCGCCCGCCGTACCCGCGACGAGACGGCGCAGCCCGCCGCCGTCAGCGGCCACCAGTGCCGCGTCAGCAGGTTGCCCGCCTGCGACAGCGCGCTGACGGTGCCGTTCGCGGTGAGCCAGGCGGCGAGGCGCACGGGGTGCTCGGCGCGGTCCAGCTTGCGCGCGATCCGCAGCGTCGTCCCCGCGTAGACGGCGGTCGCCGCCGGGACGGACCAGCGGCGCTGCGCCAGCAGCGCGACGACCAGGGCCGTGCTCCACGGCGCGAGGATCGCCGGGGCGATGTACTCCGGGTGCCGCACCGCCAGCGGATGCGCGCCCGTCCCGTACACCGCCTTGCGCGTGAACCAGTCGCCGAACCGCGTCCGGTGCTCGTGCCACGCCACGACGGACGGCTCGTACCGGATGCGCAGCCCGCGCTCCAGCACCCGCCAGCCGAGGTCCACGTCCTCGCCGACGCGCATCGCGGCGTCGAAGCCGTCGCCCAGCGCGTCCACGCGCGCGACGACGCAGGCCGTCGACGCCCACGCGACGGGCGTGCCCGGCCTGACCGCCGCCGGGTCGCCGCCCAGGTCGAGCGACGAGCGGGTGTCCTCGTACCGGCCGAGCCAGCCCTCGGCGCCCCCGGTGCGCAGCCCGGCGATCCGGGGCACGGCCATCGCCACGCGGGGGTCGGCGAAGTGCCGCAGCAGCGCCGGGACGGTCTCCTCCGGCAGCACGATGTCCGAGTCCGCGAAGACGACGAACGGCGTCTCCACCAGCCGCAGTCCGGCGTTGCGCGCGCCGCCTGGACCGACGTTGACCGCCAGCGGGACGAGGCGCGCGCCGTGCTTCGCGGCGACGTCGGCGATGTCGGAGGGGCGCAGCGACGCGTCGTCCACCACGACCACCGGATGCCCGATGCCGATGCTCGCGAGCAGCCGGTCCAGCTCCTCGGGGCGGTCGCGGACGGGGATCACGTACGTCCAGCGCGCGTCCTCGCCTGGCGGCGGCAGTTCGGCGAGCACGGGGTTGGCCATGCCCGTCTCCAGCAGCCGGTCCGCCAGGACGGCGCTCGCCCGGCCCGTGACGCGGACGGTGCGGCCGGTCAGCAGCGGCCTGGCGCGCGGGGTGAGGCTGAGCAGCCGGGTGGGGAAGCCGCCGAGGAGCGCCTTGCCGCCGTCCACGACGCGGACCCTGCGGTCGAGCGTGACGGCGAAGCCGACGGGGAGCGTCATGCCGGCCCGCCCTCCGGCTCCACCAGGCGCCCGTGCGGGCTGACCGCCCCGCCCGCGACGCGGCGGGCGATCGTCTCCACCAACTGGTCCATGATCCGTGCTCCTTCGTCGGCCGACGCCCCCGCCGGGTCGCCCAGCACCCCCGAGGGGGAGACGGCCAGGACACCACGGGTCGTCAGGTCCGGCATGATCTCGGCGATCGGCCGCGTGTCGCCCGCCACGGCGTCCGCCGCGCGCACCTCGCCGGGCGCCAGGTGCAGCATCAGCGACGTCTCGGTGCGGCCCGCGTGCGCGTCGCCGCCCGGGACGGCGCACAGCGTCCACGCCACGTCGTGCCCCTCGTCGCGCAGCACGGGCACGGTGGCGGCGAGCGTCGCGACGTTGCCGCCGTGCCCGTTGACGAAGACGACGCGGTCCGCCCACAGCGCGAGCGACCTGACCGTCTCCGTCAGCACCGCGCGCAGCGCCTCGTGGCCCACCGACACCGTGCCCGGGAAACCGGCGTGCTCGCCGCTCGCGCCGTACGCGATCGCCGGGGCGACCAGCGGCGGCGCGGGCGCGGCGAGCGCCGGGTGCGCCGCGACCCGGCGGGTCACGGCGCGCGCCACGACGGTGTCGGTGGTCAGCGGCAGGTGCGGCCCGTGCTGCTCGATCGAGCCGACCGGCACGAGGACCAGCGCGGCGCGCGGCACGGCGGGCCACACCGCGCGCGCCAGTTCGGGCACGGTCCCCTCCCCGTGGTCGGTCATCCGCGTCAGGCGACCGGCTTGGCGGAGGCGACGGACGCGCCGCCGAGGGTGCGGGCGAAGCCGTCCGGGATCACCAGGTCGCCGGGCGACAGCTCGTGCGCCGACCGGTGGCCGAGGCCGAGGACCGCCGAGTCCAGGCCGCCGCGCAGGATGTCCAGGACGTTCTCCACGCCCGCCTGCCCGTTCGCGGCGAGGCCCCACAGGTACGCGCGGCCGACCATCACCGCGCGGGCGCCCAGCGCCAGCGCCTTCGCGACGTCGCCGCCGCGCCGGACGCCGCCGTCGAGCAGCACCTCGATCTGGTCGCCCACGGCCTCGGCGATCGACGGGAGGACGCGGATGGTCGCCGGGGTGGTGTCCAGGTTGTTGCCGCCGTGGTTGGACACGGAGATGCCGGTCACGCCCGCGTCCACCGCGCGCTTCGCGTCGTCCACCCGCGTCACGCCCTTCAGCAGGAACGGGCCGCCCCACTGCTCGCGCAGCCACTCGACGTCCTCCCAGGTGGGAGGGGGCGTCTGCATCCACTCGAAGTAGGCGCCGAAGAACGTGGGCGCCGCGCCGCCGGGCGGCTGGAGGTTGGGGGCGGTCAGGTCCGGGATGCGGCCGGTCTTGCCGAACGTCCACAGCCAGCGCGGGTGCGGCAGCACGTTCGGCGCGAACTTGAGCATGGTCTTCAGGTCGATCTTCTCCGGGATGGACGGGCTGCCCCAGTCCCGCCCGTTGGAGAACGACCAGTCCAGCGTCGCGATCAGGGCCTTCGCCCCGGCGGCCCTGGCGCGTTCCATCCGCTGGAGCATCGCGTCGCGCGTGCCCGTCCAGTACATCTGGAAGAACACGTTGTCGTTGACGGCCGCGACCTCCTCGACCGGCTTGCTCGCGAACGAGCTGAGGCCCATGATCACGCCCCGGTTCGCGGCGGCGCGGGACACGGCGACCTCGCCGTCCGGGTGCACGGCCTGCACGCCGGTGGGGGAGATCAGCACCGGCATCGACGTCTCGACGCCGAGGACGGTCGTCGACAGGTCGCGCTCGGCGTGGTGCCCGACGACCCGGGGGGCGAAGCCGAGTTCGCCGAACGCGCGCGTGTTGTCGTCGATCGTCCTGCCGCGCTCGGAGCCGGCGACCAGCGCGCCGTACACACTGCTCGGCAGCCGCTTCTTGGCGCGGCGCTGCGCTTCGAGGACGGTCTCGAACCATGGATTCTGGAACATTTCTCTTTCACCTCTGCGGGGGTATCGGTCAAGTCCGGAAGATGTCGCTCAGCGCCGGAGCGATGTCGTGGTGCGTGCGGACGGTGTGGAACGTGCCGCGCCCGGCGCGGGCCAGCTCGGCGCCCAGCTGCTCGTCCTTCTCGCCGCTCGCGTCCAGCAGCACGTCCAGCCGGGGCAGGCGCGCCGCGAACGGGCGGGGATCGGGGCCCGCGTTGTGCACGCAGTCCGACAACAGCAGGACGCGCGCGCCGCGTTCGGGCACCGCCGCGAGCTGCTGCGCGGCCAGGCGCAGCGGGAACGCCACGTTGGTCAGGCCCTGGGCGGGGATGCGCAGCATCGTGTCCAGCAGCTCGGACGGCCTGATCTCGTCGCCGAGACCGAGCAGCAGCGCCGCGTCCGACCAGAACGCGACGACGGCGAGCGCGTCCCGTTCCAGCTCGGCGGCCAGCGCGCCCACGGTCGCGGCGGCCCCGCGGACCCGTTCGCCCTTCATCGAGCCCGACAGGTCCACGGCCAGGACGACCGAACGGGGCGCGCGGGCCCGTTCGCGCACGAAGATGTCGCGGTCCTCGGGGAACGGGTGCTCCGCCAGGCTCTCCAGGGTGCGGTCCAGGTCGATGTCGTCGCTGCCGCCGCGGTAGGGGAGGGTCAACGGGCGGCCGCCTGGGCGGCGTTCGGACGTGGCGCGCTGCGGGCGCGGCAGCGCGAGGCGGGCGGCGATGGCGCGGGCGCGCGCCCGTACCTCCGGCTCGACCGCCGCCGTCGCCTCGGCGGGCAGCAGCCTGCCCTCCTCGTCCGTGAACCCGGCGGGGGCACCGGCCGGGAGCGTGCGGCGGGACGCGGCGGCGGCGCCGCGCGGCCGGGCGCGCAGCAGCGTGCCTCCCGCGCCCGCCACCGTCTCGAACACCGTGGGCTCCTCGTCAAGTCGTTTGGGGGTACGGCGCAGCGGCCGTCGTGCCTGCTGTGTCGTCGCGGACGTCCGGCGCACCGGCGTGTCGGCGGCGACGGCTCTTCATCCCGGCTGCGCGGCGGCCGGGTTGAGGATGAAGCGGTCCTCCCAGATCTGCCGCAGGACGCGCTCCGGCGTCGTCTCGGCGGCCTCGTCCAGGCGGACGCGGCCGGAGAGCGCCACGGTCATCGCGTCGTAGAACGTCTCCGGGTACCGCTCGTCGTCCGGGCCCGACAGGCCGCGCAGGGCGGCCAGTTGGTGGACGACGAGGGCCAGGTCGATCGCGCCGCGCACGCTGCTGCCCTGCCGTACGTCCGGGTGCGTGCGCGTGGCGCGGGTGACGGCGACGGCGTCCGGCGTGGCGCGGCGTGCCAGGTCGTCGGCGAGGCCCGAGCGCAGGGCGACGATGCCCTCCTCGGCGGCGGCGTCCTGGTAGTCCACGACGACGCGGTTGAGCCGGTCGGAGACGCTGGTGGACAGCCGGGTGGTGCCGACGTTGTCGTACGGGTTCATCGACGCGACGACGCGGAACGACGGGCGCGCCGTGATCAGGCCGACGCGCGGCACCTCCACGGCGCGGTCGGCCATGGCGGTCAGCAGCGCGTTGAGGGTGTCCTCGGGGGCGCGGTTGAACTCCTCCATATAGAGGAAGCCGCCCGCGCGCATCGCCTCCACGAGGGGGCCGGCCACGAAGTTGTCCGCCGAGTAGTCCTCGCGCAGGACGCGCGCCGGGTTGTGGTGGCCGACGAGCTTGGCGGGCGTCAGGTCGGCGTTGCCCTCCACGAACAGCAGGGGGATGCCCCACTCCTCGGTGATGGCCTTCAGCATGGTCGTCTTGCTGGTGCCAGGGGGGCCTTCGAGGACGAGGTCGCGGCCCGCCGCCACGGCCGCGAGCGCGAGTTCCAGCTCGCGCCCGCGGCCGACGAGGCGCGCGGCGATCCGCTGCCGGGCCGCCCCGACGCCCGGCCCGCCGGCCGAGGTGTCCCGCTGCCGCCCGGGTGTGCTCATCGTCGTGGTCCTTGTCGATTCGGTGGATTCGGTGGATTCGGTGGATACGGTGGGTTGAACGCCTACTTGCTGAGCTGTCCCGCGTCCACCGGCAGGGTCACGCCGGTGACGAAACGGGCCTCGTCCGACGCCAGCCACAGCACGGCGTTGGAGATGTCGACCGGCTCGACCCAGGGGATGTCGAGCAGCGTCAGCGCGCCGAAGCGGGCCGCGAGCGCCTCGTTCGTCCGCTCCTCGGCCGGGAGGTCGGGCGCGAACAGCTCGAACGTCGCCTCGTTCACGATCATGTCGGTGCGGACGCTGGTGGGATGCACCGAGTTCACGCGGATGCGGTCCTGGCCGAGTTCGAGCGCCAGCGTCCGCATCAGGCCGACCACGCCGTGCTTCGCGGCGCTGTAGTGCCCCACGTTCTGCGAGGCGCCGAGCCCGGCGGTGGAGCTGGTGAGGACGACCGAGCCGCCCCCGCCGCCCGCCCGCAGATGCGGGACCGCCGCCTTGACCGACCGCCAGACGCCGGTGAGGTTGATGTCGATCATGTCGGTGAACGTCGTGTCGTCCATCGTCTCCAGCGGGCCGTAGCTGACGATGCCCGCGTTGGCCACGACGATGTCGAGGCGGCCGAGCTGCGCGACGCCGTCGTCCACGGCCTGCTTGATCTGCGCGAAGTCCCGCACGTCCGCCTGCGTGGCGACGATCCTGCGGTCCAGCGCCTCGACCTGCCGCACCGTCTCGGCCAGGTCGTCGGGCGTCGCCATCGGGTAGGGCACCGAGCCGACCTGCGCCGCTATGTCCACGGCGATGATGTCGGCGCCCTCCTGCGCGAGCCGTATCGCGTGGCTGCGGCCCTGGCCGCGCGCCGCGCCGGTGATGAACGCTACTTTTCCTTCCACACGCCCCATTGCGTGGTCCTCCTGTTCCTCAGTACTCGCACGTCACTTGAGAAGGTTTCCGGCGTCCACCGGAAGCGGGACGCCGGTGATGTAGCGCGCCTCGTCCGAGGCGAGGAACAGGACGGCGTTCGAGATGTCCACCGACTCCACCCACGGGATCGGCAGCGCCAGCAGCGACTGCGACGCGGCGGCGAAGTCGTCCTTCGTCGGGTTCTCCAGGTCCGGGCGGAACAGCCGGTACGTCGCCTCGTTCTGGATCATGTCGGTGTCCACCTGCGTCGGGTGGACGCTGTTGACGCGGATGTTGTGCCGCCCCAGCTCCAGCGTCAGGTTCCGCATCAGACCGAGGACGCCGTGCTTCGCCGCGACGTAGTGCCCGACGTTCTCGTAGCCGCGCAGGCCCGCCTCGGAGCTGGTGAGGATGATCGAACCGCCCTCGCCGTGCGCCTTGAGGTGCGGGATCGCCGCCGTGACGGTCTTCCAGACGCCGCTGAGGTTGACGTCGATCATCGTCGACCACTCCTCCTCGGACAGCTCCTCGGAGATCGCGGGCCGCGTGGAGATCCCCGCGTTGGCCACGACGATGTCGAGGCGGCCGAGCTGCGCGACGCCGTCGGCGACGACCTCCTTCAGCCGGGCGAGGTCGCGGACGTCCGCCTGCGCGGCGACGATCCTGCGGTCCAGCGCCTCGACCGCGCGGACGGTCTCCGCGAGGTCGTCGGCCGTCGGACCCTCGTACGGGGTGCCGGGGACCGTCTCGCACAGGTCCACGGCGATGATGTCGGCGCCCTCCTGGGCGAGCCGTATCGCGTGGCTGCGGCCCTGGCCGCGGGCCGCGCCGGTGATGAACGCTACTTTTCCTGCCACACGCCCCATTGCATGTGCCTTTCTCGTCAAGTCCGGCTATCAGTCGGTATCGAGGGATATTTCTCCGGGCCGCGGATGCGCCGGGCCCGCGCCCCGCCGCTGTGCACGGCGGCGAGGCGCGGCTCCCGTACGGACCGCGGGGGCCGGGGGTCAGTCCGGCGTGAACCCGGCCAGCGGGCTCTCCGCGCACGCGCTCACCGGCGGCCGGTCCAGGTCCCGGCGGCGCGTGAGGGTCACCGGCACCGGGCCCGTCCGCCGTCCGGCGGCCGGGGCGGTGCGGTGCGAGTGGTCCTGCGACGGCCGGGGCACCCCGGACCTGTCGCCGGTGCGCGCGGCGAGCAGCTGTTCGCCGTACCCCTGGACGCACTCCGGGTCGGGGCCGTCGAGCGGCAGCCCCGTGAAGAACTTCGCCGCCATGCAGCCGCCCTTGCAGGTGTCGTAGAACGAGCACGACGCGCAGGCCCCGCCCGACTGCGGCTCCCGCAGCCGCCGGAACAGGTCCGAGCCGCCCCACACCCCGGCGAACCCGCCGGGCTCCCTGACGTTCCCCGCGAGGAACTCGTCGTGGATGGCGAACGGGCAGGCGTACACGTCGCCCACCGGGTCGATCAGGCACACGACGCGGCCCGCGCCGCACAGGTTCAGCCCCGGCAGCGCCTCGCCGTACGCCGACAGGTGGAAGAACGAGTCACCCGTCAGCACGCTGTCGCCGTGCGCGCGCAGCCACTCGTACAGCTCCCGCTGCTGCTCGGGCAGCGGGTGCAGCTCGTCCCACACGTCCGCGCCGCGTCCCGAGGGGCGCAGGCGGGTGAGGCGCAGCTGCGCGCCGTAGCGGTCGGCGATGGCCTTGAACGCGTCCATCTGCGGGATGTTGTGCCGGGTGCAGACGACCGACAGCTTGAAGTTCCTCATCCCGGCGTCGCGCAGGTTCGCCATCGCGCGGATCGCGGTGTCGTACGAACCGGCGCCGCGCACATGGTCGTTGACGTCGGCGGTGGCGCCGTCCAGGGAGATCTGCACGTCCAGGTAGTCGTTGGACGCGAGCCTGGCGGCGACCTCGGGGGTGATGCGCACCCCGTTGGTCGAGAACTTGACGCCGACGTGGTGGGCGGTGGCGTAGTCCACCAGCTCCCAGAAGTCGGGGCGGACGGTCGGCTCGCCGCCGCCGATGTTGACGTAGAAGACCTGCATCCGCTCCAGCTCGTCGATGACGGCCTTCGCCTCCGCCGTGGACAGCTCGCGGGGGTCGCGCCGCCCCGAGCTGGACAGGCAGTGGGCGCAGGAGAGGTTGCAGGCGTAGGTGAGTTCCCAGGTCAGGCAGATGGGCGCGTCGAGGCCGTACTCGAACAGGTCCACCAGCCGGGTGGTGCCCGGCGCCGTGGTCACGGGGGCGGTCATGCGGGCGTCCTTTCCACAACCATCGACGACGCGGCGAGCGTCGCGAGGGCGCGGCCGTACCGGGGCAGCTCGGCCTCCGGGATACCGGCGGCCGCGCAGGCGGCGCGCGCGGTGGGCGCGCCGGCCAGGCCCTGGACCACGGCCAGGAGGCCGCGGTCCTTGAGGAACGAGAGCTTGCGCGTGCCGAAGTGGTACAGCAGCGCGCCGAAGGGTTCCGGCCGCACCGAGACCTGCGGGTGCAGGTCCCAGGCGCGGTCGATGTCCAGCGGGCTCACGCGGCGGCTCAGTAGACGCCGCACATGCCGTCGATCGAGACCTCTTCGACGAGCTCGTCGGCCTCGATCAGCGCTTCGGCGGCGGGGGCGTCCTGGTCGATGGTCGCGACCGCGCCGGACTGCTCGGACTGCTCGGACTGCTCGGACTGCTGGGCGATGGACTCGTTCATACCATGCTCCTTGAGAGGCGTGAGGACGCCTGCCGCACGGTCCGCGGCGGGCGCCCGGCCTGATAATCGCAACAGTAATGGCACCCGGTGTCAAATGGAAGAAGGAACCCCCCGTGACCTCATCGGCCGACGTCCCGCAGCCCGCGCCACGCGCCGGGAGGCAGCCCGCGACGTCGGTGGCCGAGATCGGCCATGTCGCGCTCCAGCTCTTCGTGCGCAACGGCTTCGCCGCCACCACCGTGGACGACATAGCCACCGCGTGCGGCATAGGGCGGCGCACGTTCTTCCGGTACTTCCCGTCGAAGAACGACGTGCCCTGGGGCGACTTCGACGCCCTCGTGGAGCGGATGCGCGAGCACCTCGCGGCCACGCCGCCGGACGTCCCGCTGCTCGACGCGCTGCGCGCCGCCGTGATCAGGTTCAACGAGTTCCCGCCCGAGGAGGTCGAGTACCACCGGCGGCGCATGGAGCTGCTGCTCAGCGTGCCGACGCTCGTCGCCCACTCCACGCTGCGGTACGCGGCGTGGCGCCAGGTGATCGCGGAGTACGCGGCGCGCCGCCTCGGCGAGCCGGAGGACGCGCTGCGGCCCCAGGTGATCGCCTGGACGTTCCTCGCCGCGTCGCTGTCGGCGTACGAGGAGTGGCTGCGCCGGGAGGACGCCGACCTGCCGGACCTGTTCACCTCGGCCTTCTCCGTGCTGGACGAGACGTTCCGCGGCGCGGGCGGCGGCCGGTGAGCGCCGGGGACGGGCCGCCGCCCGACGTGCTGGTCGTCGGCGCGGGCGGCGCCGGGGCACCGCTGGCCGCGCGGCTGAGCGAGGACCCGGGCCGGCGCGTCCTGCTCGTCGAGGCCGGGGCCGCCCCCCGGCACCCGTCCGACTTCGCGCCCGAGCTGCTCGACGCACGCCTCGTCCCCGGCGCGCGCCCCGGCCACCCCGGCAGCGTCCCCTACCCGGCCCACCTGACGCCCGAACGGCCGTACACCGTCGTCCGGGGACGATTCCTCGGCGGCTCGACCACCGTCAACGGCGGGTACTTCCTCCGCGCCCGGCGCGCCGACTTCGACCGCTGGGCGGCGGCCGCCGGGCCCGCCTGGTCCTGGGACCGCGTCCTGCCGCTGCTGCGCCGCCTGGAGACCGACCTCGACTTCGGCGCGACGGCCGTCCACGGCGGCGCGGGGCCCGTACGCGTCCGGCGCCCCCGGCTCGACCACCCGGCGGCCGAGGCGTTCCGCGCGGCGGCGGCCGAGCTGGGCCACCCGGAGGAGCCGGACAAGAACGACCAGGGCCCGCCCGGCTTCGGGCCCGTGCCCTCCAACGCGGTGGACGGCGTCCGGATCAACACCGCGCTCGCCTACCTGCTCGGCGCCCCGCCCCGGCCGAACCTGACCGTGCTCGGCGGCGCCACCGTGCTGCGCGTCCTGGTCGCCGGCGGGCACGCCACCGGCGTCGAGATCGCGCGCGGCGACCACCGGGAGATCCTGCGCGCGGGCGAAGTCGTCCTGTGCGCGGGGGCGTTCGCCACGCCGCAGCTCCTCCAGCTGTCCGGCATCGGGCCGCGCGCCGAGCTGGAACGGCACGGCATCCCGGTCGTGCTCGA
Organism: Streptomyces sp. NPDC049879; assembly: GCF_044461265.1. Taxonomy (NCBI): domain Bacteria; kingdom Bacillati; phylum Actinomycetota; class Actinomycetes; order Kitasatosporales; family Streptomycetaceae; genus Streptomyces; species Streptomyces sp. NPDC049879. The sequence continues at coordinate 446,559 of NZ_JBITKT010000001.1, forward strand.
CGCCCCGGGGGTGGGCGCGCGCTTCAGCGACCACCCGCAGATCGTCGTCGAGTGGACCCCGGCGCGCCGCATGCCGCCGCCGGGCGACAACTGGCTCGCGGGCGCGCTGCACCTGACGTCGGACGGGGGCGGGGCGGGCGGGGACGTGGAGATCCTCCAGTCGCTCGTCCCGATGGCCGGTCTCGTGGCGGGGGAGTACGACCTGCCGGGCGCGCCGCTGCCGTTCCTGGTCTCCGTGCAGACGCCGGTCGCGCGCGGCTCGCTGCGCCTCGCGTCGGCGGACCCGGCCGTCACACCGCGCGTCGACTACGGCTACCTGGCGACGGACGGCGACCGGCGGCGCCTGCGGGAGGCGGTCAGGGCGGCGGCCGGGCTGATCCGGACGCGCGCGTTCCGCTCCCTCGCCGCCGGGCCGCCGGGGCACGGGCCCGACGCGCTGCGCGGCGTGCTGGACGACGACCGCGCGCTGGACGCGTGGGTGCGGGAGCGGCTCGGGACCTCGGTCCACGCCTGCGGCACCGTCCCGATGGGTCCGGCGGACGACCCGGGCGCGGTGGTGGACCAGTACGGGCGCGTACGCGGCGTGCGGGGGCTGCGCGTCGCGGACACGTCGATCCTGCCCACGGCGCCGCTGCGCGGCCCGGCGGCGACTGCCGTGCTGATCGGCGAGGTCGTCGCGCAGGCGATGCGCGGCGGCCCCGGCGCGTGAATCCGCGCCGGGGCCGCCGTCACACGCCGTCCGGCCGGCTCAGAAGTACTGCGCGCCGCCGTCGATGCTGATGTGCTCCGAGGTGATGTACGCCGACTCGTCCGAGGCGAGGAACGCGACGGTCGCCGCGATCTCCTCGGGCTCGGCCGACCACTTGGGGAGGAACGGCGTGCCCATCTGGTTCAGCGGCGGGTTGGTGCGGCCCGCCGCCTCCAGCTCGGACTGCATCGACCCGGAGCCCATCGGGGTGTTGACCCCGCCCGGGTGCACGCTGTTCACCCGGATCTTGTACTTGCCCAGCTCGGCGGCGAACGCCCTGGTCATGCCGGTCACGGCGTGCTTGCTCGCGGTGTAGTGCACCATGAACGGCTGCACCTTCTTGCCCGCGTAGCTGCTGGTCAGGATGATCGAGCCGCCGCCGCCGTCCACGAGGTGCTGGACGCCCGCCATGACGGTGTTCCACACGCCGACGACGTTGATGTCCATGGTGTCCTGGAAGACCTCGGGCGTCGTCTGGTCCCAGGTGGCCGGGACGCAGATACCCGCGTTCGCCACGATGACGTCGAGCCGTCCCAGCTCGGCCACCGCGCCGTCCACGACGGACCGCATCGACGCCAGGTCGCGGACGTCGGCCCGTTCGGCGACGATCCGGCGGTCCTGGGCCTCGACCAGGCGGACGGTCTCCTCCAGGTCCGCGGGGGTGGGCGAGTCGTAGGGCACGTGCGGCAGCGGCCCCGCGATGTCGATCGCGACGATGTCGGCGCCCTCGCTCGCGAGGCGCACGGCGTGCGCCCGGCCCTGGCCGCGTGCGGCTCCCGTGATGAAGGCGACCTTGCCGGTCAGTCTCCCTGCCATGGTGGTTCCTCTTTCCGTGCTGTGGTGCCGTGGTGCTGTTTTCCTCCGTGCTGTCGCGGGGCGCGCGCGTCCCGCAGCCACCGGCGGAGCGGTCTCCTCCGGAAACACGCGCAGCCTACGCTCACCATCGAACACAGGAGCCACACAGTTCCCACCAGACTCGGACGCGACCCGGACGGCCCCGTGCCGGTCGCCCGGCCGCGCCGCGGGGGGTAGCCCGGTCGGCGTACGGGGTGCGGCGGCGGGTGCGCGGACGCGGGCGTGCGTCAACTGACGTGTGGAGAAGGCCAGTTCAGGAGGTGTGCCGGGCGCCGCGCCGAACCCGCCCGCGCCCGCCGCCCGTTGCCCCCGCGCCGTGCGCGTGCGCGGGCGCCGTGGGCCGGAGGGCGGGCTTCCGGTCCGGGGTGCCAACTCCCGCCCAGGGCGGTGGATATCGGGCGAACGGAGCTACGATACGGACGTTCCCCCAGCGGGCCGGGCCCACCGGGCACCGACGCCCTCCACGAGAGCGGACCGTACCCATGGCGACACCGACCGACCACGCCGAACCGGACACGACACAGGGGCGCCCGCTGCGTGCCGACGCGCGCCGCAACCGCGCGCACATCCTCGACACCGCGCGCGACGCGTTCGCCACCGAGGGGCTGTCCGTTCCCGTGCAGGAGATCGCGCGCCGCGCGGGCGTGGGGACCGGCACGGTCAGCCGCCACTTCCCCACCAAGGAGGCGCTGTTCGTCGCCGTCCTCAGCGACCGCTTCGCGCGCTACGTCGAGCGCGCCCGCGCCCTCGCGGACTCGGCGGAGCCGGGTGAGGCGTTCCTGGCGTACTTCACCTTCCTCGTGCGGGAGGGCGCGGTCGACCGCGGCCTCGCCGACGCGCTGAAGGGCGCGGGCTTCGACTGCGCGTCCATCACCGCCGACCCCGACCGCGACGTGCTGGGATGGCTGTACGAACTCCTGCTGCGGGCACAGGAGTCGGGCGCGGTGCGGCCCGGCATCGACATGGCCGACATCAACGCCATGCTGGTCGGCTGCCTCTCCCGCCCCGACGACGGCGACGGGCGGAGCCGCGTGATCGGGATCGTGACGGCGGGCCTGCGCGCCGCCGGGTGACCCCCGAGGTGAATCGGCCGATTCACCTCGCAGCCCGCCGGGCGCGTCAGAGGGCGAGCAGCGGCAGGACGACGTCGTCCACGACCTGCTCCAGATAGCCGTCCGGCACGTCCGGCCCCTCGGTGACGAAGCGCAGCACGAGCATCGCCGGTCCCACCGCCGCCGTCCGCGCGTTGTCCGCGCCGGGGCGGAACCTGCCCGCCGCCACGCCCGCCCTGACGAGGTCGCGCACGCGCGCCTGGGCGGGGACGACCACGCGGTCATGGACGAGCGTCACGGCATGCGCGCCGGCCCCCCTCCCGGCGGCGCGGAACGCCGCGTCCCGCGACAGCGCGAACCCGTCCGCGACCGCGCGCAGCAGGAGCAGGAGGTCGGCGCGCGTGTCGCCGGTGAGGGGCAGCTCGGCGGGGGCGGGCAGGGCGCTGGCGAGCGCGTCCTCGACGAGGGCGTCCTTGTTGTCCCAGCGCCGGTAGAGCGCGGCCTTGCCCGTCCGCGCGGCGGCGGCGACGCCCTCCATGGTCAGGCCGGTGTAGCCGTGTTCGCGCAGCTGGCCGAGCGCGGCGCCGAGGATGGCCGTCCGCAGATCGTCGCCGCGCCGCCGCGTGCCCGCCCGGGGCGCCGCCGCACCGGCGGGCGCGTTCAGGGAACCCCCGCCTCGCACGTCCTGGCCTCGCATGTCCTGAGACCTCCTTGCACGGGCGGCGCACCGCGTGGAACAGTGAACGGCGCCGTTCCTTACGGCCGCACCCGCCCGGCCATCATGCCGCGCGGTGAGATCCCCCGTCCACGACGGGCGCGTCCCGCGCGCGGACACGGATGCCCAGTGAAGGGACCGGTGACATGCGCTCTGTTCCGCTCGGCGGGTCCGGGATCGAGTCCTCCGCGATCGGACTCGGCTGCCTGGGCATGAGCGACCACTACGGCCCGGTGGACGACGCCGGGTCGCTGCGCACGCTGGAGCGCGCCGCCGACCTCGGCGTCACCCTGTGGGACACCGCCGACGTCTACGGGGTGGGGGCCAACGAGCGGCTGCTCGGGCGGTGGTTCGCGGGCGGACGGCGCGACGAGATCGTGCTGGCCACCAAGTTCGGCGGCCAGCTGGACGAGAACGGGCACATGACCCTGGAGGTCAGGGGCGACGCCGCCTACGTCCCCCGCGCCGCCGAGGCCAGCCTGCGGCGGCTCGGCACCGACCGCATCGACCTCTACTTCCTCCACATCCCCGATCCCGCCGTGGACATCGCCGAGACCGTCGGCGCGATGGCGGAACTGGTCGCCGCGGGCACGGTCCGCGCGCTCGGCCTGTCCAACGTCTCCGCCGCCCAGATACGCGCCGCCGCCGGGATCCACCCGATCGCCGCCGTGCAGATGGAGTGGTCCCTCTTCGACCGGGGCATCGAGGAGTCCGTGGTCCCCGCGTGCGCCGAGGCGGGCGCCGCGGTGGTGCCGTACTCCCCGCTCGGCCGCGGCCTGCTGACCGGCGCGTACACGACGTCGCGCGGCCTCGACGACTCCGACGTACGCCACGCCATACCGCGCTTCGACGAGGAGAACGCGGTGCGCAACGCCCCGCTCGTCGCGGCCGTCGCGGACATCGGCGCCGCCCATGGCGCCACCCCCGCGCAGGTGGCGCTCGCCTGGCTCCTGCGGCAGGGCGAACGGTTCGGCGTGCCCGTCGTCCCGATCCCCGGCTCGCGGCGCGCGGCCCGCCTGGAGGAGAACGCGGGCGCGTCCGGCCTGCGGCTGACCGACGCCGACCTGGCCGCGCTCGAACCGCTCGCCGGGCAGGTCGCCGGGGCCAACCGCCCGCCGCTGCCCCCGGAGATCGCCGAACGGTTCGGCCTCGGCTGAGCCGCGCCGCCCGGCCGCCTTCCCCCGGCACGTGACCCACCGCCGGGACGCCCGTCCCGGCCTTACGCAATCGGGACGTAATTTCCTTGCGCCGCTTGCGGGTTGATGGGTCCCCTTGTCAAGACGGCGTGCAAGCGCCAGTTCACGCGATGGGGCGCGCTTGCGTACCGCCCGCCGCGTCGCGGACACCCGTACCCCGCACCCGTTTTCCCCCGTGCGCGAACGGTGGACAGCCCCGCAGTTGACTGCAACTCTCTGACGGAAATCTGCAAAATCATGTACATGATCACGCACAAAGAGGAAGCACAGGCAGAACCACGGGGACCACCCGTCACCAGGAGCCGCGACCCCCCGCGCGTCCGCGCCGGGGCCGGAGATTGGGAACCGCATGAGAGGCCAACGATCCAGAGCGCGCGCGCTGACCGCCGCCCTGGTCGCGATGTTCATGGTGCTGACCGGCATGTCGGTCGGCGCCATGACCGCCGCCGCAGCGAACATCGGCGTGGGCAAGACCGCCACCGCCAGCAGCTCCAACAACCCCTACAACGCGCCCAACATCTCGGACGGCAACCAGGCCACCTACTGGGAGAGCGCGGGCGCCGCCTACCCGCAGTGGGCCCAGGTCGACCTCGGCGCCACCAACCGCGTCGCCGAGGTCCGGCTCAAGCTCCCCACCCACTGGGAACGCCGCACCCAGACCCTCTCGGTCCTGGGCAGCCTCACCGGCTCCGGCTACACCACCCTCGCCGCCTCGGCCACCCACGTCTTCGACCCCGCCGACGGCAACACGGTGACGATCCCGCTGCACGACGTGCAGACGCGCTACGTCCGCGTCGAGATCACCAACAACACCGGCTGGGGCGCCGCCCAGCTCTCCGAACTGGAGGTCCACTCCTCCGAGGAGTCCGGCGACAACCTGGCCACCGCCGCCACCTTCGCCGCCAGCAGCAGCTCCCAGGGCAACGCCCCCGGCGCCGCCAAGGACGGCGACCGCGCCACCTTCTGGCAGAGCGCCGGCGGCTTCCCGCAGTGGCTGCGCGCCGACCTCGGCTCGTCCCGCTCCGTCAACCGCGTCGTCCTGCGCGTGCCCACCACGTGGAGCGCCCGCACCCAGACGCTGAAGATCCAGGCCAGTGACAACGGCACCACGTTCACCGACCTGACCGCCGAGCAGGGCCAGCGCTTCGACAACGCGAGCGGCGGCAACTCCGTCACCCTCGCGTTCGACAGCACGACCACGCGCTACATCCGCGTCCTCGTCAGCGCCAACACCGGCTACAACGGCGCCCAGATCGGCGAACTGGAGATCTACGGCTCCCAGTCCGGCGACACCCAGGCCCCGACCGCCCCGGGCAACCTCGCGCTGACCGAGCCCTCGCCGGGACAGATCCGCCTGACCTGGTCCGCCTCCACCGACAACACGGGCGTCGCGGGCTACGACGTCTACGTCAACGACACGCTGCGCTCCCGCGTCGCCGGGAACGCCACCTCCTACACCGACACCCAGCCGACCGGCACCACGCTGACGTACTACGTCCGCGCGCGCGACGCCGCGGGCAACCAGTCGCCGAACAGCGCCAGCGTCACCCGCCGCGCGGGCGGCTCGGGCGACGCGCGCGAACTGGCCCAGGGCAAGCCGATCACCGCGTCCTCGTACGTCCACACCTTCATCGCCACGAACGCCAACGACGGCAACGTCAACACCTACTGGGAGGGCGGCTCCGGCGCCTGGCCCGGCACCCTGACCGTCCAGCTCGGCCCCGCCGCCGACCTGACGTCGCTGACCGTCCGCCTCAACCCCGGCAACGAGTGGGGCCCGCGCACGCAGCGCTTCGCCGTCCTCGGCCGCGCCACGGCGAACGGCTCCTTCACCACGCTCGTCCCCGCCGCCGACTACGCCTTCTCCCCGGCGACCGGCAACTCCGTCACCGTCCCCGTCAGCGGACGCGCCACGGACGTGCGCCTGTCGTTCGCCTCCAACACCGGCGCCCCCGCCGGGCAGGTCGCCGAGCTGCTCGTCCACGGCGAGCCCGCCCCGGCGCCCGACCTCGACGTCTCGGCCATCACCGCCGACCCCGCGACCCCGCTGGAGTCGGACGACGTCGAACTGACCGCCACCGTGCGGAACACCGGCCCGGTCGCCTCCCCGGCGACGCAGGTCACGTTCCTCGTGGACGACGAGGAGGCGGCCACCGCCACCGTCCCCGCCGTCGCGGCGGGTGCCACGGTGAACGTCAGCGCGAGCGTCGGCGAACTCACCGAGGGCTCGCACACGTTGGCCGCCGAGGTCGACCCGGAGAACGCCGTCTCGGAGCAGAACGAGGCCAACAACACCTTCGAACGGCCCGCGCCGCTCGTCGTCGAGCCGGTGCCCAGCTCCGACCTCGTCGTCACGGCCCTCACCTCCGACCCCTCGACGCCCAGCGCCGGGGACCAGGTCACGTTCAGCGCGCGCCTGGAGAACCGCGGCACCCTCGCCTCGGCGGGCGGCGCGCACCCGGTCACGCTGACGCTGGTCAACTCGGACGGCCAGACCGTCCGCACGCAGACCGGCACGTTCACCGGGGCCCTCGCGCCCGGGGCGACGTCGGCCGTCATCAGCCTCGGCAACTGGACGGCCGCCAACGGCAGTTACACGCTGTCCGCCGCGGTCGCCGCCGACGCCAACGAGATCCCGGTCAAGCGCCAGAACAACACGACCAGCCGCGCCATCGCGGTCGGCCGCGGCGCGCACATGCCGTACACCACCTACGAGGCCGAGGACGGCAGGACCGGCGGCGGCGCGACCGTCATCGGCCCCAGCCGCGACGTCGGCCACCTCGCGGGCGAGGCCTCGGGCCGCCGCGCCGTCACCCTCGACGCGACCGGCGAGTACGTCGAGTTCACCACCCGCGGCGCGACCAACACGCTGGTGACCCGCTTCTCCATCCCGGACGCGGCGGGCGGCGGCGGCATCAACAGCACGATCAACGTCTACGTGAACGGCCAGTTCCGCCAGGCCCTCCCCCTCACCTCGCGCTACGCCTGGCTGTACGGCAACGAGGCGAGCCCCGGCAACTCCCCCTCGGCGGGCGGCCCGCGCCACATCTACGACGAGGCGAACCTGCTGTTCGACCAGACCATCCCGGCCGGCAGCACCATCCGCCTCCAGAAGGACGCGGCCAACACCTCCCAGTACACGTTCGACTTCATCGACACGGAGCAGGTCTCCGTCCTCCCCAACCCCGACCCGGCCCGCTACGTGACCCCCGCCGGATTCGGCCACCAGGACGTGCAGAACGCCCTGGACCGCGTCCGGATGGACACCACGGGCACCCTGACCGGCGTCTACCTGCCGCCGGGCGACTACCAGACGTCCAGCAAGTTCCAGGTCTACGGCAAGCCGGTCCAGGTCGTGGGCGCCGGTGTCTGGTACACCCGCTTCCACGCGCCCTCCGGGCAGTCCAACACCGACATCGGCTTCCGGGCCGAACAGCAGGCGGCGGGCTCGCGGTTCGCGCACTTCGCCTACTTCGGCAACTACGACTCCCGCATCGACGGTCCCGGCAAGGTCTTCGACTTCTCCAACGTCGCGGACATCGAGATCGACGACATCTGGAACGAGCACATGGTCTGCCTCTATTGGGGCGCCAACACCGACCGCATCACCATCAGCAACTCCCGTATCCGCAACATGTTCGCCGACGGCGTCAACATGACCAACGGCAGCACGCACAACCACGTCACCAACAACGACGCGCGCGCCACCGGTGACGACAGCTTCGCGCTCTTCTCGGCGATCGACGCGGGCGGCGCCGACGAGCACAGCAACGTGTACGAGAACCTCACGTCCACGCTGACCTGGCGCGCGGCCGGCATCGCCGTCTACGGCGGCTACGACAACGTGTTCCGCAACATCCGCGTCGCCGACACCCTGGTCTACTCGGGCATCACCATCAGCTCGCTGGACTTCGGCTACCCGATGAACGGCTTCGGCACCACCCCGACCCGCTTCGAGAACATCACCATCGAACGGGCGGGCGGCCACTTCTGGGGCGACCAGGTCTTCCCCGGCATCTGGCTGTTCTCGGCGTCGAAGGTCTTCCAGGGCATCAGGATCAGCGACGTCGACATCATCGACCCCACGTACGTCGGCATCATGTTCCAGACCAACTATGTGGGCGGCCAGCCGCAGAACCCGGTGACGGACACGGTCCTCACGGACGTCACCATCACCGGCGCCCGGCGCAGCGGCGATCGCTGGGACCACAAGTCGGGCATCGGGGTCTGGGCGAACGAGATGCCGGAGCCCGGCCAGGGCCCGGCGGTCGGCTCGGCCACGTTCAACAACCTGACGCTGAGCGGGAACGCGGAGAACTTCCGCAACACCACCAGCACCTTCCGCTTCATCGTCAACGACTAGCGCCACCGGCACGACCCGAACCACCCGCGCCACCCAGGCGGGGCCGCCCCACGCGGGCGGCCCCGCCGCACGCCGTACCTTCGCCCCGGTGTCGCCGTCCCGCCGCCCGCCGGACGCCGTGCCGCCGACCGATACCCGTGGAATATGACGATGGGGAACACTTCCGCACACCGGCACCCGCCGTCAGGGATGCCCGAGGGGATCGTCCTGCTCCGGACCCCCGACGGCTGGCGGCACAGCATCCTCACCCCCGAGGGCGGCATGGCCTCCGGCCGCCTCGCCCGCGCCCTCGCCGACACCGACCCGGACGCCGCCCGCAGCGCGGCGACCGCCCTCGTCGTGGAACTGGCCAGGGACCTGCACGGCGCCGACGTCGAGGTCCGCTGGGACCCGCCCGGCACGGCCGACGTGTGGACCGGCAGCGTCCACCCCCGCCCGTAAATCCGTTGCGCGGCCCCGGCACGCGGGGACAGCATCGCCGGATGCCCACCCCCTCCGTGCCCTCCGCGCCCCGCGACGGCCGCGCCGGGATCGACGCCGCGCTCGTACGCCGCCTGGTCGCCGCCCAGTTCCCGCGGTGGGCCGGCCTGCCCGTGACACCGGTCGCGGTCGACGGCTGGGACAACCGCACCTACCGCCTCGGCGACCGCATGACCGCGCGCCTGCCCACCGCCGCCGGATACGCCCTCGCCGTCGGCAAGGAGAACCGCTGGCTGCCCTTCCTCGCGCCGCAACTCCCGCTGCCCATCCCGCGAATCCTCGGCCAGGGCCGCCCCGGCGAGGGCTACGCGTACGACTGGTCCGTGCGCGGCTGGCTGGACGGCGAGACCGCCCGGCCGGAACGCCTCGGCGACCTCACCGCGTTCGCCCTGGACGTCGCGGGCTTCATCACCGCGCTCCAGAAGGCCGACACGGCGGACGGCGGCCCCGGCCACGGCGCCCACAGCTTCTGGCGCGGCGGCCCGCCCGGCCACTACGACGACGGGACGCGCCGCGCCCTGACGGCGCTCGAAGGCATGGTGGACACCGACCGTGCACGCGCCGTGTGGGAGGCGGCGCTCGCCACCCCGTTCGACGGCACGCCCGTCTGGTTCCACGGCGACATCGCGTACGGCAACCTGCTGGTGCGCGACGGACGCCTCGCCGCCGTCATCGACTTCGGCACCGCGGGCGTCGGCGACCCGGCGTGCGACCTGGTCATCGCGTGGACACTCTTCCACGGCAGATCACGCGCGGCCTTCCGCGAAGCCGTCGCCCAGGACCCCGGCACATGGGCACGCGCACGCGGCTGGGCACTCTGGAAGGCCCTCATCGTCCTGGCGGCCGACCCCACGGACACCGAACAGGCCCGCGTGATCGAGGAAGTCCTCACCGACACACCCTGACCGCCGTCAGGCGAGGTGGTCGGCCACGGCGGCGAGCCACGCGTCGGGCTGGTCGATGTGCGCCATGTGGCCCGCCTCCTCCAGGACCACGCCGCGCGCCGAGGGGATCAGCCGCACCGTCTCCTCGACCAGCGACGCCGGGAACACCAGGTCCTGCCGCCCGTGCAGCAGGAGCAGGGGGACGCCGAGGGCGGCGAGGCGTGCCGCGGCGTCGGGGACGCGGGGGCTGGGGAGTGTGCCCGCGCGCAGGGGGCGCAGCCACTCGGCGGAGAAGCGCACGCCGTCCAGCAGCCGCAGGTAGTGGGGGAGCGCCTCGGCGCGCCGGACGTTCGCGCGGGCGCCCGCGACGGCCGCCGCGCGCGTCAGGGCAGGGCCGGACAGCGACGGGTCGGCCCACACGGCGGCCTCGGCGGCGCGCTCGGGCAGGTCCCCGTAGGCGTCGGGCGGCACCGGCAGGACGCTGCTCGACGCGACGACCAGCCGCCGTACGCGCTCCGGCGCCGCCAGGATGAGGCGCTGGGCGAGCAGGCCGCCGTAGGAGAAGCCGAGGACGTCGACCGGTTCCGTGCCGAGGGTGCCGAGCAGCGCGACGAGGTCGGCCGTCGCGGCGGCGGGGGAGTACGCGTCGTCGGGCAGGCCGCGTGTGGAGCGCCCGCAGCCGCGCAGGTCGGGGAGGACGAGGCAGTGGCGCCCGGCGAGGCGGGCGAGGGGTTCGCGCAGGTAGGAGTGGTCCCAGTCGGGGCCGCCGTGGATCACCAGCAGCGTGCGCCCGGGGGGCCCGTCGCTGCGGGCGACGAACAGCCGCACGTCCGGATCGGCGGAGACGGTGACATGACTCTCGGCGAACACCGGCCCAGTCTTGCACCGCGGGGACGGTCGACCCGGAGTTGGTCCGCTCACTCCCGCGCGAACGGCGCGGGACGAGGAGCGTGGCGCTTCGGGCGACGGCCTCTCCGTCCCACGAGCGGAGTGCCCCGGGTCCGAAGCGGCCGATCCCCGCGTCACCGCACGTCGGTCCGGCAACGGCGGGTGGTAAGGCCGCCGATGAGATGACCGGCGGGGTGCCCTATCCGGCCAGAGGGCTGGTGCGGACAGCGGTGTGGTGGGACAACTGACGTGGAAAGCGCGCGAGTTGAGCGGCTGTGGCCTGAGCCGCAGGGCGGCTTGTCCGTGCGCTTGCCCCAACTCCCTTGAGGGGTAGCGTCCTGAGTGCCATTCGCTGGAACACCGTGAGGGACCATCATGAATCAGTTCCTGTCCGCCGCCGAAGGCATGGCCGTCTGATGGACGACGCGCAGAGCATCGGCCAGCGCATGCGGGACGCGCGGCTCAGGCTGGGACTGACGCAGGCGGATGTCGCCGCCGCGCTCGGCTACACCCAGGGCTGGGTCTCCAAGGCCGAGAAGGGCCGCATCGAGCTGGACCGCACGAGCATGATCAACGCGGTCGCCAGCGTGCTGCACATCCACCCCAACGAGCTGATCGAACGCCCCTACCGCACCACCGCGTCCGCCAACCAGTGGCGCGTCTCGGCGGCGTCGATCATAAGAGAACTGCGCCGCTACGACCTCGCGCCCGTCTTCGACGGCACGCCGCGCCCCGCGCCGGTGCTGTGGGCCGAGACCCGCGGGCTGCACGGCCTGCGCGACGACGCGAAGAACACGTCGATCCTCGCCCTCCTGCCCGACCTGCTCCGCGAGGCCCGCGCCCTCGTGGAGGTGTCGCGGGGGCGGCAGCGCGAGGAGGCGTTCGGTGTCTACGCGGTCGTCTGCAAGTTCGGCCACACCGCCGCGCACGCGCTCGGGCACCCCGAACTGGTCACGATGACCTGCGAACGCGCCGCCTGGGCCGCCGACCGGTCGGGCGACGAGCTGCTGCCCGCCGTCGCCGACTGGATGCGGGTGTGGGACATGTGGGCCACCGCCGACTGGGACGACGCGATGGCGCTGTCCGACAAGGCGCTGCACCGCGTCGAACCGCTCTACGGGCGCGGCGATCCGGCGGCCGTGCGCGTGTGGGGCTCGCTCCAGCTGCGCGCCGCCGTCTCCGCCGCCCGCGCCTCCCGGGCCGGGGAGGCGCGGCACCGCATCGCGCAGGCGCACGAGGCGGCCGGGCGGCTCGGCGGCGCGCTCCTCCCGTTCGACCGGCACAGCCTGACGTTCAGCCGGGGCAACGTGTCGATACACGCCGTCAACGTCGAGCTGGAGATGAGCCACCAGTCCGAAGCCCTGCGCCTGCACCGCGAGATGGAACCCGGCGCGCTGGAGTCGCTGCCGCGCTCCCGGCGGGGCCACTACCGTCTCGACCTGGCGCGCGCGTACCTGTGGTCGGGCGAACGCGACCGGGCGCTGCACGAGTTGGAGATCGCCGAGGCGACGGCGCCGCAGCTGATCCGCAACCACCCGATCGCGCGCGCCACGCTGCGCCGCATCAGGAGCGCGGGGCGTGCCGGGGTCTCCGAACGTCTCCGGCGGATGTCGTCAAGGTTCCACCTGGACGACTGACCTGCGGATATTCCCGCCGTTCATATTGGGCCGCATACGGGCCATTACTTTCTGTGGTCAGTCGATCACCGATCATGGCGGGGGTGCCAGGTGCGTTCCCAAGTCTCTCTCCCCGACTGGCTGCCGTACGACGGCCGTGTGCGGGCACGGCCGCTCGGCGAGTGGTTCGACGCCGTGCGGGTGCCGGAGTTCCAGGGCCTCTACGCGTTCACGCGGCTCCAGTCCGCCGGCCGGGGCGGGCCGGTGGTGGAGGACCGCGTGCGCCATGTCCTCCACTGGCTCGTCCCGCCCGGCACGGCGGGCCGCCGCGACTGGCCGCCGGGGGTCCGGGCGCTCGGCCGGGGCAACATCCTCGCCGTGCCGCCCGCCGACCGCGTCGGCCAGCCGTGGACCGGGGAGGGCGAGGCGCAGTGGCTGGTGTACCGGCCGTCGGGGCGGTGCCTCACCGATCCGGACGCGCTGTACGCGGCGCTGACGCGGGTGTTCGGGGCGGTGGAGTCGTGTGGCTGACCGGTACCGCCCGCTGGTGCTGACGCCCGCGCCGGTGCGGGACCCCGACCCGGAGATCACGGTGATAACGGGACGCGGGCTGCCGCCCGTGGTGGAGCGCATACGGTGCTGCTACTGCATGCGCTCCACCCCGGTCAGGACCGAGCACGCCTGCGAGCAGCGCCCCCGTCCCTGCGGCCTGGCGGTCGAACAGGCGGTGGACCGTGCGGCGGGATGAGCGCGGGGCGACGACCGGGCGCAGAGGCGTTTGGTATACCGGGCCTGCCTGAGCCGGTCCGAGTCGCCAACGCCCTCTCCCTGCCAGCTGGTGCAATGGCCGCCCCGCTCCCCGACGGATCGGCGTCTGGTATGCCAAGTGCTAGGGTCGCCTCGTCTCCGCCCCCGGACCGACCGGGCACGCGGAGCGGCCCGCACCCCCATCCGCAGGAGGTCCGCATGCGCACCCGCCGACGTGGCGGCACCGCCGCGCCCGTCCGCCCGGACGGCCGGTGAGACGCCGTGCCGGACACACCCGCCGACCAGGCCCCCGAGCCCGGCGCCACCTCCCACGCCGACCACGCGGAACGGACCCTCCGCGCCGCCATCCTCTCCGGCACCTACCCGCCCGGCGCCCGCCTGCGTGAACGCGACCTGTCCGACACCCTGGGCTTCTCCCGCATCCCGGTCCGCGAGGCGCTGACCCGGCTGGCGGGGGAGGGCCTGGTCGAGATCTCGCCCCGGCGCGGCGCCTCGGTGCGGAACCTGTCGCTGCGCGACGTCGCCGAACTCTTCGACCTGCGCCTCAGCCTGGAGGTCTTCGCCGCGCGCCGCGCCGCCGAGGCCCGCGGGCGCGGCACGGGCGGCGAGCGGCTGCGCGAGGCCATGGAGGCGGCGGAGGACGCCACCCGGCGCGGCGACGCGCGGGACATCCCGGCCGCCAACACCGCCCTGCACGCCGAGATCGTCGCCACCACCGGGAACCGGCTGCTGTCCAACGCCCTCCAGCCGTCCCTCGGCCTCATGCAGTGGGTGTTCACGCTCACCGGCGGACGCGACCCCCGCGTCCAGTGCGCCGAGCACCGGGACATCTGCGCCGCCATCCACGCGGGCAAGGCCGACCTGGCCGGCGCGCTGGCGTACGCCCACATCGAACGGGGCCGGGAGCCGTCGCTCGCCACCCTGGCCGGTGTCCTCCCGCCCGGCTGACCCCGCCCCCCATCCCGCCACCTTCCCCGCGCCCATCCGCGCCCCCTTCCGCAAGGAGAGAACGACCCGTGCTCGTCACCGACGTCCGCCCCTGGGGCGGCGACCCCAGCGACATCGAGATCCAGGACGGCCGCATCACCGCCCTCCACCCGCACGACCCGGCGCGCCGGGAAGGCCGGGAGACCGTGGAGGGCCGCGGCCGGATCGCGCTGCCGTCGTTCTCCGACGTGCACTGCCACCTCGACTCCACCCGCATCGGCCTGCCCTTCCGCCCCCACACCGGCGCCCCCGGCGTCTGGGGCATGACGATGAACGACCGCGCGCACTGGCGCGAGGACCCGTGGACCGTCGCCGAACGCGCCACCCACACCCTCGGCCGCATGATCGAACGCGGCACGACCCGCGTCCGCAGCTACGCCCAGATAGACGCCGACTGCGGCCTGGAGCGCTTCGAGGGCGTCCTCGCCGCCAAGGAGGCGCACGCGGGCCGCTGCGAGGTCGAGATCATGGCCTTTCCGCAGGCCGGTCTGCTGCGCGAGAAGGGCGTGCCCGAGCTGATGGACCGGGCGCTCGCCTCGGGCGCTGCCGTCGTCGGCGGCATCGACCCCTGCACGCTGGACCGCGACCCCGTGCGGCACCTGGACATCGTCTTCGGCCTCGCCGAGAAGCACGGGGCGCCGGTGGACATCCACCTGCACGAGCCGGCGCACCTCGGCGTCTTCAGCGTGGACCTGATCCTGGAGCGCGTCCGCGCCCTCGGCATGGCCGGGCGGGTGACGATCTCCCACGCGTACGACCTCGGCGGCGTGGACGAAGCGACGACGCGGCGGCTCACCGAGGAGTTCGCCGATCTCGACATCGCCATGGCCACAGTCGCCCCGGCGCAGACGCGCGCCCTGCCGCTCGCCGGACTGACGGAGGCGGGCGTGCGCGTCGGGCTCGGCGAGGACGGGCAGCGCGACTTCTGGTCGCCCTACGGCAACGGCGACATGCTCGACCGCACCTGGCAGCTCGCCTTCACCAACCGCTACCGCGCGGACGACCTGATCGAGCACTGCGTCGCCGTCGCCACCCGCGGCGGCGCGTCGATCCTGCACGCGGACCTGCCGCGCCTCGCGTCCGTCGCCGACCGCCCCGGCGTGGCCGTGGGCGACGAGGCGGACCTGCTGCTGGTGGACGGGGACACGGTCGCCTCGGCCGTCATGGACCGGGGCACGGACCGCACCGTCCTGCGGGCCGGGCGCGTCGTCGCCGACGGGCTGGCGCTGGTCTGACCGCCGCGCCCCGGGCGGCCCCGCCCGGGGCCCAGGCGACAGCGCCGCCGACGGCCCCGGCGGCCGCCCGGACAGACCAATTCGTGACTCACGGTAACCGTTCATGGCTTCACCGTAAGCGCCGCGTAGCCGGATGGGTATCGCTCGTACGGGTGAACCCATCCGGCCGCCGCCCGCGTCAGTCGCCCTTCGGCTGCGGGCTCCAGCAGCGGGTGGCGACACCGATCGCGTTCCATGTGTTGATCGCGATGACCAGCGCGATCAGCGCCGCCGTCTCCTCCTCCGAGAACTCCGCCAGCGCGCCCGTCACGACGGACGACGGGACGTGCGTCTCGCTCAGCCGCGTCACCGACTCGGTCAGCGCCAGCGCCGCCCGCTCCCGCGCCGTGAAGAACGGCGAGTCCTCCCATATCGCGACCGCGTGCACCCGCTGGTCCGTCGCCCCCGCCTCCCGGGCAGCGGCGGTGTGGACATCGACGCAGTACGCGCACCCGTTGAGCTGCGACGCCCGCAGCCGCACGAACTCGCGCAGCTGCGCGTCGATCCCCGCGCGGTCGAGCTCGGCCGTGGCGCCGTCGTCCAGCGCGCTCACCGCCCGCGAGAAGACGGGTGCCAGGGCGTCGAAGTCGAGACGCCGGGGGATCGGGACGTAGGTACGGGTGGCCGGTTCGGTGGTGGTGGTGCCTGTGTTCATGCCGCCGACGCTACGTCCCGATCGGCCCGGGTCTACAGTGCAATGTCATGCCGGAAAACTGGGCCAATCCCGCAGGGCTCGACCTCCACCTCCAGCTCCACCTGGAAAAGTCCCCCACCCGCCCCGCGCGGGCGCTGGAGCACGCCCTCCGCACCGCCATGGCCGACGGCCGCCTCACCCCCGGCACCCGCCTCCCCGCCTCCCGCACCCTGGCCGCCGACCTCGGCGTGGCCCGCAACACCGTCGCCGACGTGTACGCCCAGCTCGTCGCCGAAGGCTGGTGCGAGGCACGCGTCGGCGCCGGTACCTGGGTCGGCGAACGCGCCGGACACCCCCGCCCCTCCGCACGGCGCCCCGCCCCCGGCACCCCGCCGCTCGACCTGCGCTGCGGCATCCCCGACGTCAGCGGCTTCCCCCGCCGCGCCTGGGCCACGGCGGCCCGCACGGCCGTCACCCGCGCCCCCGACGCCGACCTCGGCTACCCGCCCACGCAGGGCACCGCCACCCTCCGGCGCGTCCTCGCCGACTACCTGGCCCGCACCCGCGGCGTACACGGCGACCCGGAGCACGTCCTCGTCACCCGCGGCTTCGGCGACCTCCTCGCCCACGTCTGCCGCACGCTCCGCACCCGCGGCGTACGCCGGATCGCCGTCGAGGAGTACGGGCACGAGCGGCACCGCCGGATCATTACCGCGGCGGGCCTCACCCCCGTGCCGCTCCCGGTGGACGAGGGCGGCGCCGACATCGCGGCCCTCCCCGGCACCGGCGCGGGCGCTGTCCTGCTCACCGCCGCGCACCAGTTCCCCACCGGCGTGCCCCTGGAGGCGGCGCGCCGCGTCGAGGCCGTGCGCTGGGCCGAACGGACCGGCGGGCTGGTCGTCGAGGACGACTACGACGGCGAGTTCCGCTACGACCGGCGCAGCATCGGCGCCCTCCAGGCCCTCGCGCCCGGACACGTGCTCTACGCCGGAACGGCCAGCAAGGCCCTCGCCCCCGCCGTCGGCCTCGCCTGGGCGATGGTGCCGGACGGCTTCCTGCCCGCCCTCCTCGACTCGACGGCGTCGGCCGGCGGCGGCGCGGACGCGCTGCACCAGCTGACGCTCGCCGTCTTCATGGAGGAGCACCACTACGACCGCAACGTCCGCCGCCTCCGCGCCCGCTACCGCGCCCGCCGCGAACGGCTCGCCGCCCTCGTCGCGGACGCGCTGCCCGGCTGCCGCGTCACCGGCCTCGCCGCCGGGCTGCACTGCCTCCTCGAACTGCCGCCAGGCACGCCCGAGGAGCGCGTCGAACAGGCCGCCCGCGAACGGGGGCTGCTCCTCGAAGGACTCCGCACCTTCGCCGCCGCCCCCCGCCGCGCCGCACGCCGCCCGGCCCTCGCCATCGGCTACGGGGCGCCCCGCGCGCAGCGGTACGAGGCGGCACTCGCCGCGACCGTCGAAGCGGTCACCGCCGCCATCCGTCCCGCCATCCGCCCCGGCGCCTGACCCCGCCACCGCCCGGCACTACGCTGCCCCTGCCATGCGGCGCGGCCCGCCGTTGCGCGCGCGAGGGAACGAGGGAAGAACAGGGGGCGTCCCACGTGCTGCTGCCCACGACACCGGTGCTCGGCGCCGTCATGGCGGCGCTGCTCATCGCCGCCGCCGCGGTGGCCGCGGTCTTCCACCTCGTGGGCGACGACGGCCGGAGCCACGCCCGGCGGATCGTCACCGCGGGACTGCGGGCCTGTGCCCAGCTCGCCGCCGTCTCCGTCGTCATCGGCTGGGTGACCGGCCAGGTCGCGGGCCAGTTCGCCTTCGTCGCGCTGATGGTCACCGTCGCCACGGTCACGGCCGGCCGGCGGATCACCCCGGGCCCGTCGTGGCCGTGGGCCGCCGTGCCGATCCTGGCCGGAACGGCGCCCGTCCTGCTGACGCTGCTGCTCACCCGGCTCGTCCCGCCCGACGCCGTCACCCTCGTCCCCGTCGCGGGCATCCTCACCGGCGGCGCGCTCACCGCCACCACGCTCGCCGGGCGCCGCGCCCTGGAGGAGCTGACCACCCGGCACGGCGAGGTCGAGGCCGCGCTCGCCCTCGGCCTGCCCGACCGCGAGGCGCGGCTGGAGATCGCCAGGCCCGCCGCCTCGGGCGCGCTGCTCCCCGGCCTCGACCAGACGCGTACGGTCGGGCTGGTGACGCTGCCCGGCGCGTTCGTCGGGATGCTGCTCGGCGGGGCGTCCCCCGCGCAGGCGGGCGCGGTGCAGCTGTTCGTGCTGGTCGCGCTGATGGCGGTGCAGGCCGTCGCCGTGGCGGCCGTCCTGGAACTCGTCGCACGGGCCCGTCTCCACCGCTGACCCGGCGGACCCAACAGGAGCCCGAAAAAAACTTCTCAGAAAAATCCCGCGGCGATGTCGAGAACGCGCGACCGGCTCCGTCCCCGCTGCGAAGAACGCGACCACAATGGGCTCGCACCACGTACCGAGGAGAGACACCATGGCGAAGTACCTGCTGCTCAAGCACTACCGCGGCAACCCGGCGGCGGTGAACGACGTCCCCATGGACCGGTGGACGCCCGAGGAGATCTCGGCGCACCTGAAGTACATGAACGACTTCGCCGACCGCCTGGAGAAGACCGGCGAGTACGTCGACGGCCAGGCGCTCTCCCCCGACGGGCTGTGGGTCCGCTACGACGGCGAGGGCCGCCCGCCGGTCACCGACGGCCCGTTCGCCGAGACGAAGGACCTCATCGCCGGCTGGATGGTGATCGACGTGGACACCCGCGAACGCGCCATCGAGCTGGCCGGGGAGCTGTCGGCCGCCCCGGGCGCGGGCGGCAGGCCGATCCACGAGTGGCTGGAAGTCCGCCCGTTCCTGGGCGAGCACCGCACCGTCTCGGAGTGACCCTGCCGATGAACGAGGCCCTGCTGCGCAGCCTCACGCCCGGCGTCATCGCCGTCCTCGTCCGCCGCGGAGCCGACTTCGCGGCGGCCGAGGACGCCGTGCAGGACGCGCTGGTCGAGGCGGTCCGCGTCTGGCCGGACGACCCGCCGCGCGACCCGAAGGGCTGGCTGGTCACCGTCGCCTGGCGCAAGTTCCTCGACCAGGCGCGCGCGGACGCCGCGCGCCGCCGCCGCGAGGACCGCGCCGACGAGGAGCCCGCGCCCGGCCCCGCGCCCGCGACGGACGACACGCTCCAGCTCTACTTCCTGTGCGCCCACCCCTCGCTGACGCCGTCGTCCGCCGTCGCGCTCACGCTGCGCGCCGTCGGCGGGCTGACCACCCGCCAGATCGCCCAGGCGTACCTGGTGCCCGAGGCGACGATGGCGCAGCGCATCAGCCGGGCCAAACGCACCGTGTCCGGCGTGCGCTTCGACCAGCCGGGCGACGTCGCCACCGTGCTGCGCGTCCTCTACCTGGTCTTCAACGAGGGCTACTCGGGCGACGTCGACCTCGCCGCCGAGGCCATCCGCCTCACCCGCCGGCTCGCGCCCCGCGTCGACCACCCCGAGGCGGCGGGGCTGCTCGCCCTCATGCTGCTCCACCACGCCAGGCGCGCCGCCAGGACCGCGCCCGACGGCAGCCTGGTGCCGCTGGCCGAGCAGGACAGGAGCCGGTGGGACACCGCCGCGATCGCCGAGGGCATCGCGATCCTCCAGGGCGCGCTGGCCCGCGACCGGCTCGGCGAGTTCCAGGCCCAGGCCGCCGTCGCGGCCCTGCACGCCGACGCGCCCACGGCCGGGGAGACCGACTGGGTGCAGATCGTCGAGTGGTACGACGAGCTGGCGCGCCTGACCGGCAACCCCGTCGTCCTGCTCAACCGGGCCGTGGCCGTCGGCGAGGCGGACGGGCCGCGCGCCGGGCTGAAGGCGCTGGCGGAGCTGGACGCCTCGCTGCCCCGCCACGCGGCGGTGGCGGCGTACCTCCACGAACGCGACGGCGACCCGGTGACGGCGGCGCGGCTGTACGCGGAGGCGGCCCACAAGGCGCCCGACCTCCGCGAGCGCGAGCACCTGACGCGCCAGGCCGCCCGCCTCAACGCCCGCCCGCGCGGCTGACGGCGCGCGCGCCGGTCACCCGGCCGCGCGTTCCGCCGCCTCGCGGGAGAGGAACGCCAGCCGGGCGCGCTTGTGGGGCAGGTCGATCAGCGGGCCGAGGACGAGGCCGGTGCGCAGGGCGCGTTCGATGGCCTTGTCGTTGCGCAGGTCGGGCTCGGCGACGAGGCGGCGGACGGCCGGGTCGGCGAACACGAACGCGATCAGCACCGGCATCAGCCCGGTCGTGAAGCCGCGCCGCAGCGGGCCGGGGGGCGGGGCGATCAGCAGGTGGACGCCGATGTCGCCCTCGCGCGCGTCGTAGTGGGCCCCCACCTCGTCGGCGGCCGGGTCGTACGTCTGGAAGAGCGCCACGGGCGTGCCGTCGCGGCGGACGACGTACGCGTGGTGCGTGTCCAGCGAGTCGAGGAACTCGTAGATCTCCAGCACCCCTTCGCGCCCCGCGCCGGTCATGCCCCAGAAGCGGGCGCGTTCCTCCGCGACCCACGCGTGGATCAGCTCCAGGTCGCCCGCCGGGTCCACCGGCGTCAGCGTCACGGTGCCGAAGCCGGGGACCGCGCGCGTGAACACGGCCCGGCCGGGCGTGCGCGGCGTCATGGACTCCTCGTGCGCCAGCCGCGCCCAGTCGGTGACGACCGGCGCGAGCCGCCCCTCACGCCACAGCGGCGCCTGGTCGCGGTGGTGGGGGTGTCCCGCGGTGCCGTGCGCGCCGAAGGGCACGATCCAGCTGCCGCCGTCGCGCCCGGCCAGGTCCCACACGTAACGGGCCACGGGGCCGCGCGCGCTCAGGTCCGTCACGCCGGGGACGCTCGCGGTGGCGAGCACGCAGTCGTGGTCGCCCGACAGACCCGCCGTCTCGGCGTCGGACGGCACGCCGGGGAGCGCGCGCCAGGGCGCGAGCCGGTGCCGTTCGCCCCAGGTGCGCTCCTCGCCCCCGGCGGCGGCGACCTCCTCCACGGCCGCCCGCACCAGCGCGGCCGGGTCGAGCCCGGGAACGGCGCCCGGCGCGAGCAGGTTGCGCAGCGCGAAGGCGACGCGGGGCCTGAGGTCCAGCCAGGGCCACAGCGCCTCGGGGTACGCGGCGCCCGGCCTGCCGTCCGCCGGGTCGCCGCCGGTCAGGCCGTCGCGGGCGAGCGTCCTGAGCGCGGCGAACTCCGGCCTGCCCGCCAGCAGCCGGGCGCACGCGGCGCGGACGGCGGCGTACGCGGCGGCGTCGGCCGAGCCGGCGTCCATCCGGCCGTCCCAGGCGAGGAGACGTTTCCGCAGCAGCGCCGCGTCCGCCGCGAGGCCGTCCAGCGCGGCCAGCGGCCCGAGGACGGCGGCGGTGTCACCCGCGAGGGTGTCGGCGTGCACGGCCGCCATGTCCGAGGCCGTCAGGCCGGTGGCGCCGGTCAGCAGCGCGGTGATGCGCCGGTGCTGGTGGCCCGGCGTGAACTCGACGCCGAGCGGCGCGGCGAGCCCCGCCTCGTTCGCCATCACCGCGAGCCCGGTGACCCGGGCGCGGGGGAGCGGCTCGTACGCGCCGGGCCGCCACGCGTACCGCGCCTCCCAGGCGGGCACGGGGCGCAGCCGGTTGGCGTGGTGCCGCACCGGGACGCGGCCGGTGACGCGGTGCAGGGTGCCGCCCTCGGAGTCGGCGGCCATCAGCACGTTCACCGGCTCGACCCACGCGTCGCACGCGCGGTCCACGTCGGCGACGGTCCTGGCACGCAGCAGGCGGGGGAGCGCGGCGAACCCCAGGTCGCGCGTGACGCGCGGGACATGGCGCAGGCTGATCGCCTCGGGGTCGTCGGGGCCGCCGACGACGACCGGCCCGCGTTCCGTCTCGACCACCTCCACGGCCACCGGCGCGCCGCCCGCCACCTCGACGGTCTCGGTGCCGTGCTCCGCAGGGCGCCAGCCGTCCGGGCCGAGCGCCTCGACGCCGCCGTCGGCGGTGCGGCGCAGGCGTTCGCGGTAGAGGTCCTGGTAGTCGGCCATGGCGTGGGTGATGCCCCAGGCGACGCTGCCGGTGTGGCCGAAGTGCGGGATGCCGGGGACGCCGGGGACGGCGAAGCCGACGACGTCGAACTCGGGGCAGGCCAGGCGTATCTGCTGGTAGCCGCCGGGGTCCTCGACGTACCGGTGGGGGTCGCCCGCGAGCAGCGGGGCGCCGGACGCGGTGTGTCCGCCGGTGAGCAGCCAGCCGTTGCTGCCCGCCGTGCCGATGCCGCCGCTGGCGAACAGCCCGGCCGTCGCGTCGCCGACGCGGTGGGCCGCCTCGGCGCGCCACAGCTTCGCGGGCATGCCGGTGAACAGCAGGTGCGCCGACAGCCAGATGCCGAGCGGCACCCAGGGCTGCCAGCGGGCGGGCGCGGCGCCGGTGGCGGCGAACTCCGGTGCCTCGCGGGCGGCTTCGGGCAGCGCGGCGTTGACCCCCTCGGTGTACGCGGCGAGCCAGTCGCGGGTGGCGTCGTCGAGCGCGAGCCAGCACAGCCGCGCGGTGTGCGCGAGGCGGGCGCGGCGGGCGAGGACGTCCCAGGCCGCGGCGTCCGCGCCGAGGAGGGCGGCCGAGGTGCCGCGCAGGCGGCGGTGCTCCACCTCGATCTGCCAGGCGCGGTCGCGGGCGGCGTTCAGGCCCTGGGCGTGGGCGAGTTCGCGCGCGTCGGCGGCGCGCAGGTGCGGTATGCCGAGGTCGTCGCGGTGGATGTCGATGGTCATCGGAGCCCCCAAAGCTCTTCCCGCCCTGCCAGGGTGAAGTTAGGCTAGGCTTGCCTAACTTACCTGTCGCGGAGACGTGAAGAAACCGGGGAGAACCGGGAAGAGAGGGGACCGCCGGATGGCACACGGCTGGGAAGGCGCCGTACTGCGGCTGATGCGCGGCAAGGACTACGCGTTCACCGTCATCGGGACCGAGCAGGTCACCGAGCGGTACCGCAGGGTGCACCTGTCGGACGGCGGGCTGCTCGCCGCCGTGCCGCCGCACCCGACGATGTGGGTACGGCTGTGGTTCGCCCGGGAGGGGAAGCCCCACCAGCGCGCGTTCACACTGGTCGACCCCGACCCGGTGGCCGGGACGTTCGCGCTCGAATTCGCCCTGCACGACGGCGTCGCGAGCGACTGGGCCAGGACCGCCGCGCCCGGCGACACCATCGAGGCCACCCTCCAGGGCACCGGCTTCGACCAGCCGGAACCGGCCCCCGCGCGGCTGCTGCTGATCGGCGACCCCGCCTCGCTGCCCGCCCTCAACTCCCTCCTCGACGCCTTCCCCGCCACCCCGGCCACCATCTGGTTCGAGACCCCGCACCCCACGGACCGCGTCCTGCCCGTGCGGACCGACGCCGACCGGCACGACCTGCGGCTCGTCGAGCGGATCGACGACGGCGGCCACCTCCTCAAGCAGGTACGCGCCGAACTGCCCGCCGTCCTCGGCGACCCGGAGACCGCGTACGTCTGGGCCGCCTGCGACACGGCGACGACACGCGCGCTCGCCGCGTACCTGCGCCGCGAGGCCGGCGTGCCCCGGCGGCGGGTCCACGCGCTGGGCTACTGGCGCGCCACCGCCTGAGCCGCCACGACGCGGGGGGCCGGTGCGCCCCTCCCGCGGGCCGCCGCTTGGAGGAGCGGCGGCCACCGGCGGCCCCCCGGCCGCGCGGGGACGTGATGGGATCGGCGCCATGCGCGACGTGAACGGCCCGGCGGACCCCGGCCTCCCGCTCCTGGCCGAACGCAACCTCGCCGAGCACGCCTGCCACCTGCACCGACGCCTGCCGGGCGCGACCGTCACCGACACCGGCGACCTCCTGATCGCCGACAGCGGCCTCGCCGACGACACGTACAACATCGTCGCCGCCGCCCGCCTCGACCCCGCGACCGCCGCCGCCAGGGCCGCCGACACCGTGCGGACCCTGCGGGCGACAGGCCGCCCGTTCTCCTGGTGGGTCGGCCCCGCCTCGCGCCCCTGGGACCTCGGCGCGCTCCTCGCCGCCGCCGGAGCGCCGGAGACCGGCCGCGAGACGGCGATGTGGGCGCCGCTCGACGGCATCCCGCCCCGGCGCGACCCGGACGGCCTCGTCATCGAACGGGCCCGCACACCGGCCGGACTCGCCGACCACGCCGCCGTCCTGGCCGCCAACTGGACGCCGCCCGCCGCGACCGTACGCCGCTTCCTCGCCGCCGCCGCCCCGTACGCCCTCGCCCCCGGCTCCCCGGCGCGCCACCTCGTGGGCTACGCCGCGGGCCGCCCCGTCTGCACCGCCGAGGTCTTCCTCCACGCGGGCGTGGCCGGGCTCTACAACGTCTCGACCCTCGCCGGGCACCGCCGCCGCGGCCTCGGCGCCGCGATCACCCTCGCCGCCCTTCACACCGCCAGGGACGAGGGCCACCGCACGGCCGTCCTCCAGGCGTCGGCGGACGGCGAACCCGTCTACCGCCGCCTCGGCTTCCGCGCCATGGGGCACTTCACCGAGCACCTGGTCGCGGGCCGGGGAACGGGCTGACGCGCGTGGGGTGGAGCGGGCGGCCGGCCGGGCCCCGCTCCACCCCACGTTCCTTCCGGCGGCCGGACCGTCCGGGGGAAGACGCACCCGGCCGCCGCCCAGGGGCGGGGTCAGGCGCCCCGCGCGCCCACCGGCTGCTGCGCCGGCACGGGCGCCGCCTCCGCGTCCTCCTCCACGGGCCCGCCGTGCCCGTCGTCGGTGAGCGTCGCCTCG
Source organism: Streptomyces sp. NPDC049879 (assembly GCF_044461265.1). NCBI lineage: Bacteria > Bacillati > Actinomycetota > Actinomycetes > Kitasatosporales > Streptomycetaceae > Streptomyces > Streptomyces sp. NPDC049879. The sequence goes on from NZ_JBITKT010000001.1 coordinate 471,761, forward strand.
TCGAACGGCCGCTCGCCGCCCAGCACCTCGCGCATCCGGTCGCGGTCCACCTCGTGCGTCCAGGTGCCGATGACGACGGTCGCGACCGCGTTGCCCGCGAAGTTCGTCAGCGCGCGCGCCTCGCTCATGAAGCGGTCGATGCCGATGATCAGGCCGACGCCGTCGAGGAGTTCGGGGCGGTGCGACTGGAGGCCGCCCGCCAGCGTGGCGAGCCCGGCGCCGGTCACCCCGGCCGCGCCCTTGGACGCGATGACCATGAACGCCAGCAGCGAGATCTGCTCGCCGAGCGCCAGCGGCTCGCCCATCGCCTCGGCGATGAACAGCGACGCCATCGTCAGGTAGATCGCCGTGCCGTCGAGGTTGAACGAGTAGCCGGTCGGCACGGTGATGCCGACGACGGGGCGGCTGACGCCCGCGTGCTCCATCTTCGCGATCAGGCGCGGCAGCGCCGACTCCGACGAGGACGTGGACAGGATCAGCAGGAACTCGCGGCCCAGGTAGCGCAGCAGCGAGAAGATGTTCACCCCGGCCACCACCCGCAGCAGCACGCCGAGCACCAGCAGGACGAAGATCAGGCAGGTCGTGTAGAAGCCGAGCATGATGACGGCCAGCGAGCGCAGCGCGTCCGTGCCCGTCTCGCCGACCACCGCCGCGATCGCGCCGAACGCGCCCACCGGCGCCAGCCACATGATCATCGCCAGCACCCGGAACACCAGCCGCTGGATGTGCCGCACGCCCCGCAGCACCGGCTCGCCCGCCGTCCCCATCGCCTGGAGCGCGAACCCGGCGAGCAGCGCCACCAGCAGCGTCTGGAGCACCTCGCCGCCGGTGAACGCGGACACCATCGTCGTCGGGATGATCCCGAGCAGGAAGTCCACGGTCGACTCGCTCGCGCCCTCGGCCTGCGCCGCGCCCGCCTCCGCCGTCGCCTCGGTGAGGTGCAGCCCCGAGCCGGGCTCCAGCAGGTTGCCCACCACCAGGCCGATGGCCAGCGCGAACGTGGACATCACCAGGAAGTAGCCGAGCGCGAGCCCGCCGACCGCCCCGACCTTCGCGGCCTTCCTGACCGAACCGATCCCGAGCACGATCGTGCAGAAGATGACCGGCGAGATCATCATCTTGATCAGATTGACAAAGCCGGTGCCCAGCGGCTTCAGCTCCACCCCCGCGTCGGGCGCGGCGAGGCCCACCGCGATGCCCGCGGCCACGGCCACGATCACCGCCAGGTACAGGTAGTGGGAACGGTCACGCCGTCTCGGGGCGTCCTTCTCTTCTGTCACGGCAGTCACGGCGCGTGCCTCCTCGTCGTTGCGGAGTGAGCTTCCGCGACTATCCACCCGCGTGTGACCCCGGTCACCCTTACGTTCATTTCGGTCGCGGTCCGGCACGCGACACGCCGTGCACACTGGGGTCATGCGACTGCCCCGCGCGCCCCGGCCCCGGAGCCTGGCCGGACAGCTCTTCGCCATGCAGGTGCTGCTGGTCGCCGTCGTCGTCGCGGGCTGCGCGCTCTTCGCGTACCTGACGGACCGCGCCCAGGCCGAGGAGGCCGCCCGCGACAAGGTGACGGCCGCGGCCCGCGCCGTCGCCGACTCGCCCTCGGTGGCCGCCGCCCTGCGCGACCCCGACCCGTCCGCGCGCCTCCAGCCGTACGCCGAGGACGTCCGCCGCCACGCGGACGTCACCTTCGTCACGATCATGGACACGGACGGCACCCGCTTCACCCACCCCGACCCGGCGCAGATCGGCGCGACGTTCCTCGGCCACACCGCGCCCGCCCTCGCCGGGCGGACGTTCACCGAGGAGTACACGGGCACGCTCGGCCGGTCCGTCCGCGTCGTCACCCCCGTCCGCGACCCGGCGACCGGGGACATCACCGCCCTGGTCAGCGCCGGCCTCACGGTCGACGCCATCGGCGAACGGCTCGCCGGGCAGGTCGCCGCCCTGGCCGCCGTCGCCGCCGCCGCGCTGCTGATCGGCGGCCTCGGCACGTACGCCGTCAACGCCCGGCTGCGCCGCCACACCCACGGCATGAACGCCGCCGAGCTGAGCCGCCTGCACGAGTACCACCACGCGACGCTGCACGCCGTCCGCGAGGGCCTGCTGCTGATCGACGGCGCCGGGCGCGTCGGCCTGGTGAACGACGCGGGCCGCGCGCTCCTCGGCCTCACCGGCGAGGACCCCACCGGACGCCCCGTGGCGGGACTCGGCCTGACCGCCGCCCTCACCGAGACCCTGCTCGCCCGCGACCCGCGGGTGGACGAGGTGCACGTGACGGAGGACCGCGTCGTGGTCGTCAGCACCTCACCGGTGACCGGCGGCGAACGGCACGGCACCGTCGTCACCCTCAGGGACCACACCGAACTGCGCGCCCTCGCGGGCGAGCTGGACTCCGCCCGCGGCTTCGCCGAGGCCCTGCGCTCCCAGGCCCACGAGACGGCGAACCGGCTGCACGCCGTCGTCTCCCTCATCGAGTTGGGACGCACGGACGAGGCCGTCGAGTTCGCCACCGCCGAGCTGGAGCTGGCCCAGGCGCTGACGGACCGCGTGGTCGGCGCGGTCGGCGAACCGGTGCTCGCGGCGCTGCTGCTCGGCAAGGCGGCGGAGGCGGCCGAGCGCGGCGTCGAACTCGTCCTCACCGACGACAGCCGCATGGACGACGGGCTGCTGCCCCCCAGCCTCCCCGCCCGCGACCTGGTCACCATCCTCGGCAACCTGATCGACAACGCCCTGGACGCCACCGCGGGGTCGCCCGGCCAGGCGAGGGTGACCGTCACCGCGCTCGCCTCGGAGGACGAACTGCTGCTGCGGGTCGGCGACACCGGGCCTGGACTCGCCCCCGAGGCGGTCGGCGCCGCGTTCCGGCGCGGCTGGTCCACCAAGGGCAGCGGACGCGGCCTCGGGCTCGCCCTCGTCGGGCAGGCCGTGCGCCGCCACGGCGGGACCGTCGAGACCGGCGGCGCGGGCACGCCGGGCGGCGCGCGCTTCACGGTCCGGCTGCCGCTGCGGACGGAGGTGCCGGCGTGACCGGCCCCGGGCGCGCGGGAGCGGGAGAGGGGGACGAGATCGGCGTCCTCGTCGTGGAGGACGACCCGCTGGCCGCCGAGGCGCACGGGCGGTACGTCGAACGCGTCCCCGGCTTCGCCGTGCGCGGCATCGCCCACAGCGCGGCCGAGGCGCGGCGCGTGCTCGCCCGCACGCCCGTGGACCTCCTGCTCCTCGACCTGTACCTGCCGGACGGGCACGGTCTTGCGCTGCTGCGGGCGCTCCGCGCGGCCGGGCACGGCGCCGACGTCATCGCCGTCACCTCGGCGCGCGACCTGGCGGTGGTGCGGGAGGGCGTGTCCCTCGGCGTGGTGCAGCACGTGCTGAAGCCCTTCGCCTTCGCCACGCTGCGGGACCGGCTGGTGCGGTACGCCGCGTTCCGCACGGTCGCGGGCGAGGCAGGGGGGCAGGACGAGGTGGACCGCGCGCTGGCCGCGCTGCGCGCCCCGGGACCGGCGGCGCTGCCCAAGGGGATGAGCGGCCCGACGCTGGCGGCCGTCATCCGCGTGCTGCGCGCGGCGGGCGGGGCGGGGCTGACGGCGGCGGAGGCCGGGACGGAGGCGGGCATCTCCCGCATCACGGCCCGCCGTTACCTCGAACACCTGGTGGAGACCGGCCGCGCCGAGCGCAGCCCGCGCTACGGGCACGTCGGCCGCCCCGAGCACGGCTACCGCTGGCTCCCGGAGAACCCGGCGGCGCCCTGACCCGCACCGCGCACCGGCCCGCTGTCAGTGGGGGGTGCCACAGTGACCGCATGAATCCAACGGAGATCGTGCGCGAGTTCTGGGACCGCATGGGCGCCCGCGACTGGGACGGCCTCGGCAGGCTGCTGGCCGACGACGTGGTGATCGACTGGCTCGCCAGCGGCGAGCGGTTCACGGGCCGCGACAACGTCATCGGCGTCAACGCCGCCTACCCGGCGGGCTGGTCGATCGAGGTGCTCTCGGTCGTCGCGGACGGCGAGACCGTCGCCTCGGAGGTCGCCGTCCCGCACGAGACGCTGGGCGACTTCCGCGTCGCGTCGTTCTGGACGGTCAGGGGCGGCCGCATCGTCAGCGGCCGCGAGTACTGGACGACCGTCGGCGGCGACCCCGCGCCGGAATGGCGCACCGCGTACGCCCAGCGGATATGAGCCCCGCATGGCGTCGGTCACACACCCCGTCCGCCACGTCCCGCCCCACCTCCACGGGCCGGGCCGGGCCGCCGCGCATTCCTTCCCCCACGGTCCCTCACATCGCCGCACTGGCGGCGCAGAAAATCTGTAACCGCCGGAGTAGACATGATCGGCCTCCGGGGTTAGGGTCGTACACGTACGTGAGAGTCGGAGCCGGCGCGGCAGATGACGAACTGGCGCGCATGAGTCATGAGTGATGTTCCGGTGGCACGGCAGTCGAGTGGTGGGACCGGCGGATGTGAGGGTTCCACGGCTGGCTGCCGGGCCCGGCGGCCCCAGGGGCCGCGAGCAGGACCGCAGTACCGCAGTACCGGGCCGGCGGCGCAGCCGGTGACCGGAGAGCAGGAAGAGGAAGGGAGGTACACGCCATCAGGATCGCCCAGGCGGGAACGTCCGCCCGGGTGACGCAGACCCCGGATGGGAAGGTGGTCCCCGGTCGAGCAGTCACGATCCCCGCACCCGCCCTCGTCGGTGGACGTGCGGACGAGAGAGACCGGCGAGGCAATAGCCGGTAGATGGTGTTGATCCCCCTCGGGGCCCTGGTGCGACACGGCACCAGGGCCCCTCGACGCGTTTCCCGAAGAGGTGCAAGTGACCGCAGACCATCCGTCCACCCCGTCGAGCAGACTCGACGACGACGACTACCCCGCCTACACCATGGGCCGCGCGGCCGACATGCTCGGTACGACGCCCGCGTTCCTCCGCGCCATCGGCGAGGCCAGGCTGATCGTGCCGCTCCGCTCGGAGGGCGGGCACCGCCGCTACTCGCGCTACCAGCTGCGGCTCGCCGCGCGGGCCCGCGAACTGGTCGACCAGGGCACCCCCATCGAGGCCGCCTGCCGCATCATCATCCTGGAGGACCAGCTCGAGGAGGCCAAGCGCATCAACGAGGAGCTGCGCCTCGGCCGCGCCGCCGGGCAGGGGCGGGAGAGCGCCTGACGGCGGACGCGCCCGTGCTCCCGCCGCGCCCGGATAACTCCTGTCGCCGCTGCAGAAACGCGGGAAACGGGCCGCCGGGCAATTCCCCGGCGGCGGAACCGGAACCGGAGGACCGTCGCCCTCTCCGGCCGGGCCGTGCTACGGTGAAATGAGTTGCAGTTGTGGTTCCCGAAGATTTCAGATGCTTTCCGGGCGGACGCCCGTGAGTATGCTTGTCGTTTCCGGATTTTCCGGAGGGGAAATCATCGCAGCGACTCCGGTTCCGCAAGGTGCGGATTCCGGTCACTGCCCCCGAAGGAGTCTCCTATGGCATCCGGCACCGTGAAGTGGTTCAACTCGGAAAAGGGCTTCGGCTTCATCGAGCAGGACGGCGGCGGCGCCGACGTCTTCGCCCACTACTCGAACATCGCCACCTCCGGCTTCCGTGAGCTGACCGAAGGCCAGAAGGTGACGTTCGACGTCACGCAGGGCCAGAAGGGCCCGCAGGCCGAGAACATCGTTCCCGCCTGACGACGAAGCCCGTCGCACGGCCGGGCCCGCACCCACGGGTGCGGGCCCCCCGCGTTTTCCGCCCCGCGCACCGCGCGGGGCACCCGGCGGCCGTGACCGCCCCCCACCGACCAGGCCGACGGCCGGACCGCGTCCGCCCCGTCCACGGAAAGCGAATTCACCGGAGTTTCACCCGGAATACCGCTTTCCTTCGCGGCCTGGATTCTGCTCTTTTTTCTTTTCGGCTCGATCCTGTGAATCGTGGTGCGGCTCGCGCCGCCGGTGCGCATTCCCTCGATACGTGCCGTATCGAGGAAGGTTCGCCATGAACCGCACCGTTCGCAGGGACGACAGTCCCCACCGCTCACCCCGCCGTTCCGGCAGGGACGGCCGCGGCCGTCCCCAGGGCGCCGCCCGCGGGACCGGCGGCGGCCCCCGTGCCGGCCAGCCCGGACGCCAGGGCGGACGGGGCAGCCGCCCCGCCGCGCCCCACGCCGAGTTCACCATGCCGGCGACGAGCACCCCGTCGCTCCCGCCCGCCGAGGCGTTCGCCGATCTCGACCTGCCCGCGCCCCTGCACGCCGCGCTCGGCGCCGAGGGGGTCACCGTCCCGTTCCCCATCCAGGCGGCCACCCTCCCCGACTCGCTGGCCGGACGCGACGTCCTGGGCCGCGGCCGCACCGGCTCGGGCAAGACGCTCGCCTTCGGCCTCGCCCTGCTGGCCCGCACCGCCGGGCAGCGCGCCGAACCGCGGCAGCCGCTCGCGCTGGTGCTCGTCCCCACCAGGGAACTGGCCCAGCAGGTCACCGAGGCGCTCACCCCCTACGCCCGGCCGCTCCACCTGCGGCTCACCACCGTCGTCGGCGGGCTGTCCATCGCCCGCCAGGCACGCGCCCTGCGCACCGGGGCCGAGGTCGTCGTCGCGACGCCCGGACGGCTGCGGGACCTCGTGGACCGCGGCGACTGCGCGCTCGACCGCGTCGCCATCACGGTCCTGGACGAGGCCGACCAGATGGCCGACATGGGCTTCCTCCCCCAGGTGACCCACCTGCTCGACCAGGTCAGGCCCGACGGGCAGCGCATGCTGTTCTCCGCGACCCTGGACCGGAACATCGACCTCCTCGTCCGCCGCTACCTGCACGACCCGGTCGTCCACTCCGTCAATCCCTCCGCGGGCGCCGTCACCACCATGGAGCACCACCTGCTCCACGTGCGCGGCGCGGAGAAGCAGGCGACGGTCACCGAGATCGCCGCCAGGGACGGGCGGGTGCTGATGTTCCTCGGCACCAAGCACGCGGCCGACCGGCTGGCCAAGAACCTGCTGGCCGTCGGCGTCCGCGCGTCCTCGCTGCACGGCGGGAAGTCCCAGTCGCGGCGCACCAGCATCCTGGAGCAGTTCAAGGCCGGGCAGATCACCGTCCTGGTCGCGACGAACGTCGCCGCGCGGGGCATCCACATCGACGACCTCGACCTGGTCGTCAACATCGATCCGCCCGCCGACCACAAGGACTACCTGCACCGCGGCGGGCGCACCGCGCGCGCCGGGGGGTCCGGCAGCGTCGTCACCCTCGTCCTGCCCGAGCAGCGCCGCGACGTGGAGCGCCTGATGGTCCACGCGGGCGTGAAGGCCCGGACGACCGAGGTCCGCCCCGGCGACGCCGCGCTGCGCCGCATCACCGGCGCCAGGGAGCCCTCCGGCGTCCCCGTCACCATCGCCGCCCCGGCGGCTCAGGCCGCCGCCCCGGCCGGACGGCGGACCCGTACGCCCTCCAAGGCGCGCCGCGCCGCACGCCCCCGCCGACAGGAGAGGTCTTGACACCTGTCCCCGCCCCTCGCCCGTCGACCCGCCCCGGCACGCCGGGACTTGAGGTGGACGACCACATGACGGTCGACGTGGCGATGTCCGTACTGCTCAGCGCCCGCGTCCCGTACCTGGTCCTCCAGGACGCGGACGGGCGCTGCTCCGGCCGCGTCACCCACGCCCAGCTCGCCGCCCACCGGGGCGGCCCCTGGTACAGCGACCGGACACGGCTGCGCGACCTCCCCGCCGCGCAGCCGCCGCCGGGCGCGTCCCCGCGGCACGACACACAGGACGACACACGGGACGACTGCGGTACCGCCGTTCCCGCGCCCACCGCCTGACAGCGCCCGCTGTCGGGTCCCTCTCCGCTCGTTCCCCGCGACCTTGTGAGGCATCATGCGTTGTGTCATCGCCAACTCCCCCTTCTACCTCCACAAGGACGACGTCCTGCAGGCGATGAAGGGCGTCAGGCCTGAGCCCGTCTCGGGCGCGTCCGTGACCATCGGCCGCCGCACGTACCCCGTCAAGCAGGCCGGGGAAGTGATCACGGGGCAGGACCGCCGCGACTTCACGGCGGGCGAGGTGAGCCGGGCGCTGACCAAGCTGGGCTTCGTCTGCCACGCCCCGGCCGCCGCGCCCGCCGCCGGCCTGTCCCCGGTGAGCACAGCATCGGCGCTGCTGGGCGGTGCCCACCCGACCGCCTGACCCACGCCGCACCGGGGCCCGGCACGCACGCTCGCCACGCGGCGGACGTACGTGCCGGGCCCCGCGCGTCTTGCCGGGCGTCACCCGGCCGGCGCCCCGGGCCGAGGGGCGGGGAAGGTCACGGGCGCGTCCCCGCCTCGTCGACGACCGCGCGGTCCAGGACGGCCGTGGAGCCGAGGACATCTCCGGCGGCCACCGGGCCCTCCTCGAAGTCGAGGTCCGTCAGGGCGACCTCGCGCGTCCCCAGCAGTTCGAGTGACTCCTCGTCGAAGATCAGCTCCGCGCTCCTGCCGGGGTTGTACGAGTCGGTGCGCGACACCGCGATCCCGTGGCGGCCCGCGGCGTCCCGCGCGTCGGGCACGACGGACACGCCGGGGATCAGCGCGGCGGCGCCGTAGAGGGCGGCGGCGACGTCCGGCGGGACCAGGGACTCCCGGAGCAGGTCGCCGAGGAGGACGTACGCGTCCTGGTCGGCGTCGTGGTCCTCGTCGCCTTCCTCCCGCTGCCCGTAGAGCCACTCCAGCATCGCCTCGGGGCCGGTCGGCAGCGTCTGGAGGAAGCGGTAGTCGCCGGAGCCCCCGCTGAGCGGCACATCCGCCGCGCCCTCCTGGCGCAGCAGCCCGTCCCGGCTGCCGTCCACCGCCGTCCACACCTCCCGTTCCTGCGGCTGCCCGCCTCCCTGCCCTTCCAGGCTGCGGACGTAGACGTACTGGTCGTCGCGGATCTCCACCGGTGCCGCCGCGGCGGCGGCGAGGGCCACCTGGTCGAGCAGCTGGACGGCGGTCGCCGCGGGCGGCGCGTCCCCGGTCGCGGTCGGCGTTCCGGCGGTTCCCCCCGGGGCGTCCGCCCCGCCGGGGGCGCCGCCCGCGACCAGGGCGAGGGCCAGTGCGCCGGCCGCGGCGGGCAGGCCGATGGCGGGCAGCAGCCACTTCCTCCGGCCGCCCGGGGCGCCGTCCGGCTCGGGCCGCTGGTGGATCTCCTGCATCAGGTGCTCCTTGAGCTGTCGGTGACGGCCCGGCGGGAGGTCCCGCTCGGGGAGCGACGGCGTGTCGTTCATGAGAGGTCCTTCCGTCCGAGCCGGGCCGCGGACGAGCGGCCGACTCTCACCTGTCCTGGGGGACGCGCGGGTTCCGGCTGCCGTGCGGCGACGGCGGCGGCGAGTTTCCGCCGCGCCCGCGACAGCCGGGACCGTACGGTGCCGACGGGGATGCCGAGGGATCCGGCGGCGGTCGCGTAGTCGAGGCCGGACCACACGCACAGCGCCAGCACCTCTCGTTCGGGGCGGCGCAGCGCGTCCAGGGCAAGGCGTACGGTCGCCAGCAGCGCGGCGTCGTCGATGCGTCCGGCGACCTCGTCGGCGAAGTCGCCCACGACCGCCGGAGGGGGCAGCCGGGACAGCGCGGCGGCGTGCCGCCTGGCCGCGCGCCGGGTGTTGCGGACCGTGTTGGTCGCGATCCCCAGCAGCCAGGGCCGCAGCGAGCCGCCTTCCGGATCCATCCGCTCCCGCAGGCGCCAGGCTTCGAGGAACGTCAGGGAGACCGCGTCCTCGGCGAGGGCCCAGTCCCCGGTCAGCCGGAACGCGTGGTTGTACACCGAACGCGCGTACGCGTCGAACAACTCCGCGAACGCGCCGTCGTCCCCGTCGCGTATCCGCGGTCGCAAATCCGTTGTCATACCCCTGGTCCTGTCCGGTCGGCAGGCGGAGTTCCCGGCCCCGGACGGGTAGGCGCGCCGACCGTCCGCCCGGCCGGGTGGACACCCTCTCCGCTGTCAACTCCCGTCCTGGACAGGGGGCTTACCCGTCCGGCCGGGGACCGCGGATCCCGCCCCCCCCCGGGACCGTCGTCGACGCCTGCCTCATCCGGCGCGGGACCCGGGAGGGAGCCTTATCCGCACACAGGTCCAGGGCGCCGACGGGTAAACGAGTCCACGACCCGCGCCACGAGTGGCTCACGGTATGGCCGGAACGCGCCCCCTCCCGGCCCGGCCGCCGAATTCCGCGAGCCGCGGGCAGGCGCCTACAGGATGGCCGGACGACCACCCGAGGCGGACGGAAGACGGCCTGGATTCCGCCTGCGGTCACAAGGCGGCAAACGGCCCGGGGGCACGTGGCGGGCGCCCGGGCCTGTGGGACGTACGGGGGGCGAACACCCGTACTCGGCGGTCATCGGGACCTGGCCTGACCTGCCGCAACGCCGACGCCGCGCCGGTGTGAAGATGGTGCCCCCGGCAGGACTCGAACCTGCGGCCAAGTGCTTAGAAGGCACCTGCTCTATCCGCTGAGCTACGGGGGCTGGGTGGTGGTCATGGCGTGGGACGGTGCCCCCTCGGTGACCTCGCCAGCGCACAGGATAGGGCTTCGAGGGGTTCGTCCCGGTTGCTTCACGGCAGCGCCGCCGTGTGGAGGTTCGGTGAAGCAGCCCCGATAATCGCAGGCGAGTGCGAGGAGCGCAGCGATTTTGCAGGCTCCCGCGAGGGGTGTTGCGCACTCGTTATGCCGTGGAGACGGGCGAATATGCTTGGGAAACGGCTTCAAATTGGGCATTCTGCGCATGTGGCGATCTTGGACGCACGGCCCGAACTGCTGGACGCGCTGACCGTACTGCGGGAGCGCCTCGCTGCCGCGCGTTTCCCGCTGGACCTGCCCGGTGCCGAACGGGCCCGGCGGTCGCGCGCCGAACTGCTCGCGCAGCTCGACGGCTACCTGCTGCCACGCCTGCGCGAACCCACCGCGCCCCTCCTCGCCGTCATCGGCGGCTCCACCGGCGCGGGCAAGTCCACGCTGGTCAACTCCCTCGTCGGCCGCCGCGTCACCGAGGCCGGGGTCCTGCGCCCCACGACCCGCATGCCCGTGCTCGTCTGCCACCCCGACGACCGCGACTGGTTCGCCGGCGGCCACGTCCTCCCGCAGCTCGGCCGCGTCCGGATGCCCCGGCAGGACGCCGAGCAGCCCCCGCCGCCGCCCCGCGACGCGCTGCCCGCGCTGGCCGTACAGACCGTCAGATCGCTGCCCCCCGGCCTCGCCCTCCTGGACGCCCCCGACATCGACTCCCTCGTCGCCGCCAACCGCGACCTCGCCGCCGATCTCCTCTGCGCCGCCGACATCTGGGTCCTCGTCACCACCGCGTCCCGCTACGCCGACGCGCTCCCCTGGCACCTGCTGCGCAGCGCGCGGGAGTACGACGTCACCCTCGCCACCGTCCTCGACCGCGTGCCGCACCAGATCGCGGGCGAGGTGGCACGCCACTACGCCGCGCTGCTCGAACGGGCCGGGCTCGGCGGCATCCCCCGCTTCACCGTGCCGGAACTGCCCGAGTCCGCCGGGGGCGGCTCGGGGCTCCTGCCCGGCACCGCCGTGGCGGCCCTGCGGCAGTGGCTCGCCCGCTGCGCGCAGGACCCGGCGACCCGCGCCGCCACCGTCGCCCGTACGGCGGGCGGCGCCGTCGCCTCGCTGCGCCCGCGCGTCGCGGCGCTCGCCGGGGAGAGCGCCGCCCAGTACGCCACCGCCGTCCGGCTCGGCCAGCGCGTCACCGAGGCGTACGCGGAGGCTGCCAAGACCGTGCGCGCCTGCCTGACGGACGCCGGGCTGTTCGCCGGTGAGGCACGCGCGCACTGGCTCGCCTTCCCCGACGACGCCAGCGCCGAGGAACTCCTCGACGCGCTCACCACTGCCCTCACCGGCCTGCTCGCCGAGGCCGTCGCCACGGCGGACGAACGCGTCGCCGCCGCCTGGCGCGACGAGCGCGGCGCCCCGCCCGGCGGCGTGGACACCCCCGAGGCCGTACGCGAACGCGTCGGCGTCCTCGTCCGCCGCCTGCGCCGCTGCGTCGAGGAACTGACCGACGAGGCCCGCATCTCCGCCGGGCTGCGCGGCGACACCACCGGCCGCCGCAGGCCCGGCGGCGCGGGCGGCGACGACGGCGAGACGGCCGCCCTGCTCGCCGCCGCGCTCCTCGGCGGCAGGACCGGCGGCGCCCTCGCCCACCAGTCGCTCACCGGCGTCCTCGGCACCCGCGCCGCCGCCCGGCTGCGCGACCAGGGCCGCCAGGAGCTGAACCGCTGCGTGGACCGCGCCCTGCGCGCCGAACGCGAACGCCGCGCCGCCCCCCTCCAGGACCTCGCCGTCACGGCCGAGCCGCAGGTGGCCCTCGTCGCGGCGCTCTCCGCCGTCCACGCGCTGCACACCGGCCGCGCGCCCGCCCCCACCGCCCAGACAGCCCCCGGAGGGACCCGGTGACCGACACCACCGCCAGCACGATCCACAACGGCCCCCTCGGCGTCCGGCTCGGCGCGCTGCGCGAACTCGTCGGCCTCTCCCGCACCCGCCTCGACGACGCCGTCCTCACCGAGGCGGGCCGTGTCCTCGACGAGGCGGCGGCCCGCGACCGGCTCCCCACCGCGTACACCGCCGTCGCCATCGCGGGCGCCACCGGCAGCGGCAAGTCCACGCTCTTCAACGCGCTCGCCGGGGCCCAGCTGTCCGAGTCCGGCGTGCGCCGCCCCACCACCGCCACCGCCGTCTCCTGCACCTGGGAGGCGGGCCGCGAACTCCCCGCCGACGGCCTCCTCGAACGCCTCGGCGTCCCCGCCCGCGCCCGCCGCCGCGCCCACGTCCTCGACCCCGGGCTGCGCGGCCTGATCCTCCTCGACCTGCCCGACCACGACTCCGTGGACCCCGCGCACCGCGAGCAGGTGGACCGGCTGCTGACGCTCGTGGACGCGGTGATCTGGGTCGTGGACCCGGAGAAGTACGCCGACGCGCTGCTCCACGAGCGGTACCTCCGCGCGTTCGCCGGGCACGCGGACGTCAGCATCATCGTCCTCAACCAGACCGACCGCCTGCCCGCCGAGGCCGTCGACGCCGTCCTGGACGACCTGCGCCGCCTGCTGGACGACCACGGCGTGGCCCTCGGCGAGCACGGCGAGCCCGGCGCGGGCGTCCTGCCCGTCTCCGCGCTCACCGGCGACGGCATCGCCGAACTGCGCCAGGCGGTCGGCGAACTGGTCGCCCCCCGCACGGCCGCCGCCCGCCGCCTCGCCGCCGACGTGGACGGCGTCGCCCGCCGCCTCGGCCCGCTGTACATCGCCGACGGCGCCGAGGCGCCCGCGGGCCTGACCCCGCAGGCGCGCGAGGACTTCGAGGACCGCCTCGCCGCCGCCGTCGGCGCGCCCGCCGCCGGGCAGAACGCCGAACGGGCCTGGCTGCGCCGCGCCGACCGCGCCTGCGGCACCCCCTGGGCCCAGGCCCTGCGCCACCTCGCGGGCCGCCAGGCCGAACGGCGGGGCGAGCCCGCCGCCCTGGCCGCCAAGCGCGCCCAGGCCGGGCCGCCCGCCGTCGCCGCGCCCGCCGTCGAGGAGGCCGTCCGCCGCCTCGCCGACGACGCCGCCGACGGCCTCCCCGAACCGTGGGCCAGGGCCGTCCGCGACGCCGCCCGCCGCGGCGCCGACGCCCTCCCCGGCGCGCTCGCCGCCGCGCTCGCCGACCAGCCCACCGAACGGCTCCCGCGCCCCCGCTGGTGGTCCGCCGCCGGGGCGGGCCAGGCGTTCCTGCTCGCCGCCCAGATCCTCGGCCTGTGCTGGCTCGTGCTCGCCCTGACCGGGCAGCCCGTGGTCGCGGGCTGGCTGCCGGTGCTGCTGCTCGCCTGCGGCTCGTGCGGCGCGCCGCTGCTGGCGTGGGGCTGCCGGATGGCGGCGCGCGGCCCGGCCCGCGCGTCGGGGTCGCAGGAGGAGTGGCGGCTGCGGCGGATCGCCGCCGAACGCGGCCACACGCACGTCCTCGAACCCGTCGCCGCCGAACTCCTGCGCTACCGCGAGGTGCGGGAGCGGTACGTCGTCGCCGCGTCCCCCACCGGCGAGGCCGAACTGTCCCGGACGATCCGCTGACGCCGCGCCGTCACGCACGGGGCTGCCGTGACGGGACGCGGGACGCGGGCGACTCGGGAGACTTGGGCGACTCGGGCGACTCGGGCGACTGAGAAGGACTTGGGGTGATTTCAGGTGACCCCAGGGGCGTTTACCGACGTCGCCCGACATCACAGGATCCCGGTTCGTAACGATTCGACCTCACCGCACGGGAGTTGGGGCCCCGCCGGGTGCACCGCCGCACGCCCTCTCTACGATCGCCCGTACGTACGGGGACTCCGGAGAAGTCGAAGGGGCAGCAGGACCTCGCGTCCGCGCCCCCTTGGCCCCGTGCGTTATCCGGAGGGGCACACACACCATGAACCTAGTGCGCAAGCGGGGCCTCACCCGCGTTGCGGCAACGGCCATCGCGGCCGGTCTGCTGGGCACCGGCGCGCTCGTCACCGCGACGACGGCCACGGCCGACGAGACACCCCAGCAGCCCCAGGGCGCCACCGCCACGCTGGGCAGCCTCGTCACCTTTGGCTCCATCGACGTCACCACGCGCAACGGTGAGACGGACGACTACAACGGTGGTCTGTTCGAGATGACGTCCGACTCGGGCGGCACGTTCCTCACCTACTGCATCGACCTGTTCACGAAGACCAAGCCCGAGGCCCGCTACCAGGAGGTGGACTGGGACGCCTCCAAGCTGCACGACAACGCGGACGCGGGGAAGATCCAGTGGGTCCTCCAGCACGCGTTCCCCGTCGTGAGCGCGGACGAGCTGGCCGGCGCCGCCGGGGTCGAGTCCCTTGAGGACGCCCAGGCCGCCGCCGCCACGCAGGCCGCCATCTGGGAGCTGTCCGACGGCGTGGACGCCGTCCCGCAGGACGACACGGCGGCCGAGGTCACCGAGTGGCTGCTGGAGAACGCGACGGACGCCGAGGAGCCGGGCGCCTCGCTCTCGTTGACGCCCGCCACCGTCGCCGGCCAGCCCGGCGGCCTCGCGGGTCCTGTCACGGTCGGCACCACCGCCGACACGGTGACCGCCGTCCTCGACGAGGCGGCCACCGCCGCGGGCCTGAGCGTCGTGGACGCGGGCGGCGCGCCCGTCGGGCTGGAGAACCTGCACGACGGCGACCAGCTGTTCTTCTCGGTGCCCGAGGGCGCCGAGGACGGCGCGGGCGCCCTGACCGCCACCGCGTCGTCGGCCGTCTCCATCGGCCGCGTCTTCACCGGCGTCGGCCAGGTCACCCAGACGATGATCCTCGCCGGGACCGAGAGCACCTCGATCCAGGCCGGGGCCGGCGTCACCTGGACCTCCCCGGGCAGCCCGGCGCCCGCCGCGCACTTCGAGGAGAAGTGCGCCGAGGGCGGCGGCGGCATCGAGGTGACGATCACCAACGGCGGTGACGCGCCCGGCACCTACACCGTCGGCGGCCAGACCGTCGAGGTCGCGCCCGGTGAGACGTCCGAGCCCGTCTTCGTGCAGGGCGAGGAGGACACCGAGCTGACCGTGCAGGTCACCGACGCCGAGGGCGGCGTCGTGGGCGAGCACACCGTGACCGTGGACTGCGCGCCCGCGCAGACCGAGACCCCGGCCGCGCCGCCCGCCGACGAGACCGGCAACACCCCGGCGCCCGCCGGTGGCACCGAGGACGACTCCGAGGACCTCGCCGCGACCGGCAGCAGCACCAACCCGGCGCTGTTCGGCGGCATCGCGGTCGGCCTGCTCGTCGTCGGCGGCGCCGTCGTCTTCCTGGTCCGCCGCCGCGGCGCCCGGGGCAACGACTGACGCAGCCGCACCAGTCGCGTGACCGGCCCGCATGACCGGCCGCCACGCGCGAACGCCCACGAGGGGCGGGCCCGTACGGGTCCGCCCCTCCGGCGTTCCGGCGCCACCGGTTTCCGCCGCCCCGGTGCCATGCGGCAGGATGGAAGCCGCAGCCCCGCTGCCGGGCGCCGACGACCACACACCCACTGACTGATCTGCCGGACGGTTTCTCTTGGCTGAGTACATCTACACCATGCGCAAGGCGCGCAAGGCGCACGGCGACAAGGTCATCCTCGATGACGTCACGCAGAGCTTCCTGCCCGGCGCGAAGATCGGCGTCGTGGGTCCCAACGGCGCCGGCAAGTCCACGGTGCTGAAGATCATGGCCGGTCTGGAGCAGCCGTCGAACGGCGACGCGTTCCTCACCCCCGGCTACAGCGTCGGCATCCTCCTCCAGGAGCCGCCGCTCGACGAGACGAAGACCGTCCTGGAGAACGTCCAGGAGGGTGTCGCCGAGATCAAGGGCAAGCTCGACCGCTTCAACGAGATCGCCGAACTCATGGCGACCGACTACAGCGACGAGCTGATGGAGGAGATGGGCACCCTCCAGGAGCAGCTCGACCACGCGAACGCCTGGGACCTCGACGCCCAGCTCGAACAGGCCATGGACGCCCTCGGCTGCCCGCCCGGCGACTGGCCCGTCACCACCCTCTCCGGCGGCGAGAAGCGCCGCGTCGCGCTGTGCAAGCTGCTGCTGGAGCAGCCCGACCTGCTGCTCCTCGACGAGCCCACCAACCACCTCGACGCCGAGTCCGTCCAGTGGCTGGAGCAGCACCTCGCGAAGTACCCCGGCACCGTCGTCGCCATCACCCACGACCGGTACTTCCTCGACAACGTCGCCGAGTGGATCTGCGAGGTCGACCGCGGCCGCCTGCACGGCTACGAGGGCAACTACTCCAAGTACCTGGAGACCAAGGAGGCGCGCCTCAAGGTCGAGGGCCAGAAGGACGCCAAGCGCGCCAAGCGCCTGAAGGACGAGCTGGAGTGGGTCCGCTCCAACGCGAAGGGCCGCCAGGCCAAGTCCCGCGCCCGCCTCGCCCGTTACGAGGAGATGGCCGCCGAGGCCGAGAAGACCAGGAAGCTGGACTTCGAGGAGATCCAGATCCCGCCGGGCCCGCGCCTGGGCAACGTCGTGGTGGAGGTCAGCGACCTGCACAAGGCGTTCGGCGACAAGGTGCTGGTCGACGGCCTGTCGTTCACCCTGCCGCGCAACGGCATCGTCGGCGTCATCGGCCCCAACGGCGCGGGCAAGACGACGCTGTTCAAGATGATCCTCGGCCTGGAGCCCGTGGACAGCGGCGAGGTCCGCGTCGGCGACACGGTGGACATCAGCTACGTCGACCAGTCGCGCGGCAACATCGACCCGAAGAAGTCGCTGTGGGAGGTCGTCTCCGACGGTCTCGACCACATCAGCGTCGGGCAGGTCGAGATGCCGTCGCGCGCGTACGTCAGCGCCTTCGGCTTCAAGGGCCCGGACCAGCAGAAGCTCGCGGGTGTCCTGTCCGGCGGCGAGCGCAACCGCCTCAACCTCGCGCTCACCCTCAAGCAGGGCGGCAACCTGCTGCTCCTCGACGAGCCGACGAACGACCTGGACGTCGAGACGCTCTCCTCGCTGGAGAACGCGCTGCTGGAGTTCCCCGGCTGCGCGGTCGTCGTCTCCCACGACCGGTGGTTCCTCGACCGCGTCGCGACGCACATCCTGGCGTACGAGGGCGACTCCCGCTGGTTCTGGTTCGAGGGCAACTACGAGTCGTACGAGAAGAACAAGATCCAGCGCCTCGGCCCGGACGCCAGCCGCCCGCACCGCACCACCTACAAGAAGCTGACGCGGGGCTGAGCGGCGTGCGGCACATCTACCAGTGCCCCCTGCGCTGGTCGGACATGGACGCCTTCGGGCACATCAACAACGTGGTCTTCCTCCGCTACCTGGAGGAGGCCAGGATCGACTTCATGTTCCGGCTGGCGCGGGAGGCCGCGTCCGGCGCGTTCACCGGCGGCTCGGTCGTGGCGCGGCACGAGATCGACTACCTGAAGCCGCTCACGCACCGGCACACGCCGGTCACGATCGAGACGTGGGTGGCCAAGCTGGGCGGCGCGTCCGCGACGGTGGCGTACGAGGTCAAGGACGACACCGCCGTGTACGCGCGGGCCGCCACCGTCGTGGTGCCCTACGACCTGGAGGCGGCCAGGCCGCGGCGGCTGACGGGGGAGGAACGCTCGTTCCTGCTGGAGTACATGGACGACGCGGCCGGGGCCCCTGCCGCATGAGCGCGCCGGGACCGCTGGAGCTGGCCGTGCCGGGGGAGGCCGCCGACCTGGCCGCCTTCCTCGGCCGCCAGCTCCGCTGGGACCGCACGGCCGCCGCCCGGCTGCGCGCCGACGGGCCCGCCCTCGCCCTCTTCACCCGGCCCGCGCGCTTCGGCGTGCTGGCCGTCCGCGTCGTCGCGCTGCGCGAGCCGGCCGCTCTCGACACCACCGTCTCGGCCGGTGAGCTGCTGGAGGCGCTCGACACCGAACGGGGCGCCGTCCCCGTTCCCGCGCCCGTGACCGGTCCTTCGTGGGCCGGGATGCTGCCGCCGCGCGGCGCCTGGCGCCCGCTGGCCGACCTGCCGGACGGTACGGTGCGGGACGCCGCCGCGTCGGTGATCACCGAGTTCCGCCGCCGCACGGAGGCCCTGCCCGACCAGGGCCGTACGCGCACCGCGCTCGACGCGCTGGCCGAGGAGATATGGTCCCGGCACCTGCCCGGCACGTCCCTGCCGCTGCGCGCCGTCCACGCCGCGCACGCCCTCGGCTTCCTCCGCGCCCCCGGCCCGTCCGCCGTCCTGGCCAGCGGCCCGTGGCTGCGGCTGCGCACGGCCCTCGGCTCGACCGCCGTCCGCCGCGCGGGCGGCCTGCCCGGCCTCGGCGTGACCCCGCTGGCGTCCCCGGCGCCCTAGGGTCTGTCCGGCGGATCTTGCCTGTCTCACGACGCCGGCGTGGGGGTACCTCCCGGGCCTCCGGGCCTGGGGGAACCTCGCTGCGTTGCCGCATCGCGCGAATACGGTCGGGTGTGAGCTGCGATCCGGCGCCTTGCGATGCACCGGCATCTGGGGGCACCCCCAGCCGCCAGGCTGGGGGAGCCGTGAGCCGCGACAAGATCCGCCGGACAGACCCTAGACACCGGGGTGCCGAAGGCGCCGCGGCGGGGCGCCGGAAAGCGGCGGGAACCTGCCAGCGCGGTGGGCTTGCGGCGGCACATACCTGCTCGTATGGTCACCTGGCGTGCGTCGAGCCCCTGCCGGAGCACGGCCGTCCCCGGGGAACCGGTCCGTCCCGCGCGGGCCGGGGAGACAGGCGTGACCTCGCCGTTGTGCCCCCGGACCGGCCGCCGGGCGGGTCCCGGGAGCCGCCGACGCCGAGGGGCGCCGTGTCACCGGCCGCGACGAGGGGGCGAGCCGGTGCCGGTGCCCGCCGGGCTCCCGCCGCCCCGGCCGCGCGGGCGTCTGCGACGATGGAACGGTGACCGAGCAGCAGTCGTTCTACGAACAGGTCGGGGGCGAACCGACGTTCCGCCGCCTCGTCCACCGGTTCTACGAGGGGGTCGCCGGGGACCCGGTCCTGCGGCCGATGTACCCGGAGGAGGACCTCGGTCCGGCCGAGGAGCGGTTCGCGCTCTTCCTCATGCAGTACTGGGGCGGCCCGCGCACCTACAGCGACAACCGCGGGCACCCGCGGCTGCGCATGCGGCACGCGCCGTTCGCCGTGAACCGCGAGGCGCACGACGCCTGGCTGCGGCACATGCGCGCCGCCCTCGACGAACTGGGCCTCCCGCCGGAGCAGGAGACCCAGTTGTGGAACTACCTCGTCTACGCCGCCGCGTCCATGGTCAACACCCCGGGCTGACGCGGCGCGCGGCCCTCACGCGTTGTCCCACCGGAAGAAGCGGGCGGCGACCGCCGTCAGCACGGCCGCGAACAGCAGCAGCCCGCCCATCGTCGGCAGCGCCTCGCCCCACCCGCCGTCGCGGCTGAGGACGTCCATCACCGCCTCGTTGAGGTGCTTGAGCGGCAGCACGTTCGAGACGGCGCGCAGCCAGCCGGGCATCATGTCGGTCGGGAAGAACGAGCCGGCCAGGAACGCCATCGGCAGCACGACGACCTGCAGCGCGCCGTTCGCCGCCTCCTCGGAGCCGACCAGCGCGCCGATCAGCAGCCCGATCGACATGAACGCCAGCGTCCCGCACACGACCAGCGGGAGCGTCAGCCACCAGTTCCCGCTGAGCTGGAGGCCGTACGCGGGCAGCGAGGCGACGCCGATGAAGATCGCCGCCTGCACGAGCGCCACGGCCAGGCTGACGCCGACGCGCGCCCCGACCACGGCCGCCGGGCTGACCGGCGCCAGCCACAGCCGCCGCAGGATGCGCTTCTTCCGCCAGGTGACCAGCGTGAACGCCGACGAGTACGCGGCGCCCGTCGCGACCGCCCAGCCGAGCAGGCCGGGCGTCAGGAACTGGATGGGCTTGGTCGACTCGTCCTCGACCCGGTCGGTGGCCAGCGTGTGGGCGGGCTCCTGGCCGGTCGCGGCGACGTTCGCCGACTGCACGATCGACTGCATGAGGCCCTGCACGGTGCCGGCCGCCGTGGCGTCCGCCGCCGAGTAGCGCAGCTGGATCTGCCCGTCCTCCTCCCAGACGGCGGCGTCCACGTCGCCCTGGCGCACGTCCTCCAGGGCCTGCGCGCGGTCGGCCGAGCGCTCGATCGTCAGCGCGTCCGACAGGGCGGCCAGCTGCTCCTGCGGCATGTCGTCCAGCACCGCCACGTCGCCGACCTCGACGACCGTGACGCTCGCGCCCTCGTCGTTCTGGAACAGCAGGCCGAACAGGGCGAGGAACATCAGGGGGAACAGGACGGTGAAGAACAGCGCCGTGCGGTCGCGCAGCAGGCCCTTCAGCATGGCCCGGGACAGTGCCCGGAAGGCTCCCGGGTTCATCCGCGGTACTCCCGTCCGGTCAGCTGGAGGAAGACGTCCTCCAGGGTGGCGACCCCGGTCTCCGCGATGAGGGCGGCGGGGGTCCCCTCCTTGAGCACGCGGCCCTTGTCCATGATGGCGACGCGGTCGCACAGGACCTCGGCCTCGTCCAGGTAGTGCGTGGTGAGGACGACGGTGCGGCCCGAGGAGTTGATCTCGCGCAGCAGGTCCCAGAGGTTGCGCCTGGCCTGCGGGTCGAGGCCCGTGGTGGGCTCGTCGAGGAAGACCAGCTCCGGGTCGTGCACGAGGGCGCAGGCGATCGACAGGCGCTGGGCCTGGCCGCCGGAGAGCTTGTCGTCGCGGACGTCGCGCTTCTCCGTCAGGCCGACGCTCTCCAGCATCGCGTCGGCGCGCTCGGGCGCGACGCCGTAGAGGGCCGCGAAGGTGTGGATCTGCTCGCGGGCGGTGAGCTTGTCGAAGAACGCGGACGCCTGCAACTGCACACCGATGCGGCGCAGGAGCTTCGGGTCGCGCGGCCAGGACGGCTCGCCCAGCAGCCGCGCGGTGCCCTCGTCGGGCTCACGCAGGCCCTCGACGATCTCCAGCGTGGTGGTCTTGCCCGCCCCGTTCGGGCCGAGGATGCCGAAGAACTCACCCCGTGCCACCTCGAACGTCACGCCGTCGACGGCTTGTACATCCCCGTACCGCTTGCGCAGTCCCTCGACCGCTATCGCGGGTATTTCTCCAGTCACACGAGTGATCGTAGGGGGCGAAGGCGGGAGGAAGGTAAAGAAAGCGTTGCGGTCGGGACGGTCCGGGACCGGCGGCGGCCGGTCCCGGCGGCCGTCAGGACTGGTTTCGGTAGAGCGTCAGCGTGGTCCAGGCGCCGATGTGGACGCGGTCGCCCTCGTTCAGCGGCACCGGCACGAAGGGCTGGATCGGGTCCTCCGCCATGTTGATCGTCGTGCCGTTGGTCGAGTCCTGGTCGATCACGGCCCAGCCGCCGTCGGCCTGCTGGACGAGCACGGCGTGCTGGTGCGAGACGCCCGGGTCCTCCGGGGGGCGCGACAGGTCGATGTCGGGCGACTCGCCGGTGGACTGGCGGCGCCGGCCGATCGTGACCTGCGGGCCGGTCAGCGGCATCTGCTGGTCCGGCGCGTACGAGGGCAGGCTGAGCTGGGCGGCCTCGGGTCCCGAGCGGCGCATCATCGCGGTGAAGTACTGCGGGTCGGCGCCGATGGCGACCAGCCAGGAGCCCGACCTGTCGTCGGGGCGCCGGCCCGCGCCCGGCATGCCGGGGTACGGCGGCGGCTGGTGCGCGGGGGGCTGGTGGGCCGGGGGCTGGTGCGAGGGCGGCGGCAGCATCCAGTCGTCCGCTGGGCGCTGCGGCGCCTGCGGCGGGAACTGCTGCGCGGGCGCCCCGCCCTGCTGCTGCCCGAAGTCGGGCTGCCGCTGGCCCGGGACGGGCGGGAGGTAGGCCGTCGGCGAGTTGGTGAGGAAGTTGAAGCGGCACTCCTCGCAGAACGGCGCCCGGCCCTCGCGCGGCGTGCCGCACTGGGGGCACGTCTCGCCGCCCTGCTGCCCGGCCGGGGGCACGGGCGGCATCGCGGCCGTCGCCTGGTTCACGTCGCCGTACTGCGGGCCGCCGTGCGCACCGTGCCCGCTGTGTCCGCCGTGCCCGCCCTGCCCCGGGTACGGGGGCTGCGGGGGCGGCTGGTGGCCGGGGGACCCGGGCCACGGCGGCGGCGCGACGTGCGCGCCGGTGCCGCCGCCGTACCCGCCGCCGGGCGGCGGCGGGGGCGGGGGCATACCGGCGGCGGGCGCCGGTATACGGTGCCCGCACACCTCGCACCAGTCCTCGGCCACCGACTGGTGGCCGTTCGGGCACGTCGGCATGTGACTGCCTCCCCTTACCTCACGTCGTCACTCGGCTTCGCTGCTCGGCTCGGCTTCTTCTCTCGCGTCGTGCGACTGCTTCACTCGGACGGTCCGTGTCGACCGGGTCGCCAAAGTCATCTCATCGGCTTGACTGACCGCAGTCTTCAGTCGAACAGTACCCGTCGCCGCATCCTGCACGTCCACTACCGTCGCCAGCAGTTTCGCGGTCGCCACATTGCCGGAGGCGTGCGCCAGACGCACCGCGCGGCCGAGCCGCGCCGTCGCGCCCGCGCCGTCACCCGCCCTCCGCAGCCGCAGCCCCTCGTCGATCGCCCCGGCCAGCTCCTCCTGCCCGGTGTAGTGCGCCACCTGCGGACTGATCGCCGTCACGGCCGTCACATCGTCCGTCCACACCGCGCGTACGAGGCCCTGCCCCAGCGTCACCGCGGGCGGGCCGTCGGGCGCCGCCGGATCCGGCACGACGAGCATCACCCGCGCCGCGAGCATCTCCTCGCCGATCCCGGCCGCGGGCACCTCCACGCACAGGTGGTAGTCCCGGCTCTCGTCGCCCCACGCGCCGGTCGGGTAGTCGCCCGCGCGCGGCGGCACCTCGGCACGCCGCTCGGTCAGGTCCACGACGGACGGCGCCACCTGCTTCACGAAGCGCACCACCGCGTCGCGCGGCGTCCACACGCGCAGCCACACGTCACCGACGGCCTTGCCCATGACCGTCGCCATGAGCGCCGTGAAGTCGTCGGCGAGGCCCTCGGGCCCCGCCACGATGTCGGCGGTCCCCAGCAGCGCGCGGGCGATGCCGGTCAGCTCCGCGACCTCCCAGTCCGTGCCGACGCCGCGCGCGTCGCAGGTGAAGCGGCCCGCGCAGGCGTCCAGGGCCGCGCGCAGCGCCTCGGGGGACTCGTGCTCGTTGCGCCCGTCCGTCAGCAGGAGGGCGTGCCGCACGGTGGCGGCGGTGGTGCGCAGGAGGCGTTCCGCCAGGGTGAGCCACGTGCCGATGGCCGTGCCGCCCGAGGCGTGCAGCCGGCGCAGCGCCTCCTTGGCCGCCGCCCTGGCCGCCGGGTCCGCGACGGCGAGCCGCCCGCCGCCGGGGAACAGCTCGGTGGCCTCGTGCGTGCCGGTCACGACGGCGAACTCCACGCCGTCGCGCAGCGTGTCGATCGCCGCGGCCGCCGCCCGCGCCGCCTGCCACAGCTTCCCGGGCGGGTACTGCATGGAGCCCGACGTGTCGAGCAGCAGCACGACGGCGGCGGGCGGCGGCGCGGGGCCCGCCGCCGCCGTGACGGTCACCACGGCGTTCACCTCGCGGCCCGCGGCGGGGAGGTACTCGTTCTGGAACACCTCGACGGCGAAACGTCCCGGTCTGTCCATCACGCGCGGTCCCTCCTTCGGGTGTCGTGGACGGCGACGGAGTGGGGGACTGCTTGAGCTGTCGTGCTGTGGGGGAGTGCCGGCGGGCCGTCAGGCGGTGTCCGCCGTGCGGTCGGTGCGCGCGGGGAACGGGATGACGGCGACCGTCACGTTGTCGTGCCCGCCCGAGTCGAGGGCGTGGCGTACGAGGTGGCGCGCCCCGGCCAGCGGCTCGGCGGCGGCGTCGGCGGGGACGACGGCCGCCATCTGCTCGGCGCTGTCCGCGTAGTTCCACAGACCGTCCGTGCAGACGATGACGACGCCCGGCCTGTCGGGCTCGAACGAGGCGGTGTGCGGCTCGATCTCGACCGCGTCGGCGCCGAGCCAGGCGGTGATCGCGTGCGCCCGGTGGTCCGTCATCGCCTCGGCCTCGCTGAGCAGCCCGGCCGCGACCATCTGCGCGGCCCACGAGTCGTCCTCCGTCAGCCGCGCCGACGGCGCCGAGCGGTCCTCCGGCACCCAGTACGCGCGGCTGTCGCCGATCCAGCCGACCGTCAGCAGGCGGCCGGAGGTGACGGCGCCGACGATCGTGCACGCCGGGGAGTTGCGGCCCGGCTCCGGCGCGGTCGTCTCGGCCAGCGCGGTCACGGCGTGCGCCGCCGACACCAGCGCGTCGTTCATCGCGCGCGGTCCCGGGACGCCCTGCGGCAGCAGGGTCAGCAGCGCGTCGAGCGCGGCGCGCGCGGCGGTCGCCGAGGCGTCGTCGGGGCGGGTGGACGACGAGACGCCGTCGCAGACCACGGCGAGCACGGCGGGGGAGCCGTCGGGCAGCGCGGTGGTGGAGACGGTGAACGCGTCCTCGTTGCGGTGGTGCCGGTGCCCGAGGTCGCTGACGGCGGCGACGCCGCCGAGGGCGCGCTCCACGTGGTCGCGGTCGCCCGGCTGGGACCGGCCGCACTCGGTGCAGAAGCCGTCCTGGTCCACATGCCCGTTGCCGCAGACGGCGCAGACGCGGCGGGGGGCCTCGCGCGGGGGCGCGGCGGCCTGGTGCGCGCGCCGGGGGTCGGCGGGCGGCTGCGGGGCGGCGGGCGGGTAGGCGGAGGTGCCCTGCGCGCCGCTGGTCTGCGCGGCGGGTGCCTCCGCCGGGCGCTCAGGGGCGGGAGCGGCAGCGGGGGCGGCAGCCGGGGGAGCGGGCGGCGCGGCGGGCGCGGGGGGTGCCGGGGAACGGGGGTCGGCGGGCCGCGCGGCCGCGCGCGGGTCGGGTGCCTGGCGCGGCTCGGGCGCCTGGCCCTGGGGCGCCTGGCCCTGGGGCGCCGGGTCCGGTTCGACCTGGGCCTCGATCCGCGCCGCCACCGTGTCCTGCGGCGGCGGCAGCCGGAAGTCCGGCTCAGTGCCGCCGGCTCCCGTCGGACGCGCGCCGCGCGCGACGGTCTGCACGTCCGTGCCGCAGACCCCGCAGAAGCGGTCGTCGTCCTCCAGCGGCTCCCCACAGCCGGGGCAGGCGGAGAGTTGGTCGAGCTGCGGCATCGTCACACCCATGTTTTCGGGCGGAAGCGGTTGGCCGCCTCCACCAGTTCGGTCCGTTCACTGCTGGTCGGCGCCAGCCGGGCGAGCCGCCGGTAGGACCGTTCCAGGCCCAGCCTGACCCCGGTCTCGTCCAGCGGTCCGCCGAGCAGCCGCCCGGAAGGATCAGTCTGCGGCCGGGACGGCTCCCCGGCGGTGGTGAGTACCCAGTCGAGCGCGGACCCCAGCACCTCACAGGACAGCTGTTCGCCCAGCCATGGTTCCAGACCGGCGGCACGCAGCCGCTCGACCTGGGCACCCGCCGCCAGCAGATCCGGCAGCAGGTCCTCCGCCGGGTCGCGCTCGCGCAGCCGCGCCCGTACGGTCGCGACCCGCGCCGCCGTCCAGTGCGCCGAGGTCTCGGGCACCGACTCCAGCGCCCGTACGGCCCCGTGCCTGTTGCCCGTGGCGAGCCGCACCCGGGCCAGGCCGAAGCCCGCGCTCACATGGCTCGGGTCCGTCGCCCAGACGACGGCGTAGTAGTCCGCCGCGTTGTCCAGCTGCCCGAGCACCTCCGCGCACACGGCGAGCGCCAGCTTCGGCGCGATCTCGCCGGGGAACGCGTCGTACACCGCGTCGAACGACAGCGCGGCCGTCTCCCAGTCCTCGGCGGCCAGCGCCACCAGGCCCCGGCACCAGACCACGCGCCAGTCCGAACCGTGCCGCTTCGCCAGCGCGTCGAGCCGCGCCCGCGCCGCCCCGAGCGCCTCGTCGCCCGGCGTCTCCAGGTGGGCGCGCAGCTCGCGCAGCCGCAGCTCGACGGACTCGCCGGGCGCCCCGGCGAGCGCGGCCAGCGTGTCGGCCGGGCCGCTGGTCGCCAGCCCGGCGAGGAAGCCCGCGTTCGGGTCGTCCGGGTCCACCTTGGGCGCGGGCAGGGCGAGGACGGTCTCCCGCAGCCCGAGCGCCACGGTCCTGGGCGCGCCCGGCATCGGCGCCGGTCCCGGCGGCAGCGCGGGCGGCGGCGGGGCGGCGGCGCGGCGCCGCCGGTGCACCTCCCGCCAGCCGAGCCGGGAGACGGGCCCCTCGGCGCGCGGCACCAACTCGTTGTCCACCACGCGCGGTTCGGGGCCGAAGAGCGCCGAGATCGCGGGCTGCGGCTGCGCCGTCCGCGTCGCGACGATCTCCCGCAGCACGCCGGTGAGCTGCTCGGCCATCTCCTGCGCCGACGCGAAGCGCCGGTGCGGATCGGGGTCCGTCGCGCGCACCAGCAGCCGGTAGAACGACTCGTACTCCCGGAAGACGTCGATGTACTCCGGGTCGGGCAGGCTGTCCCGGTAGATCGTCGTGTAGCCCTGGAAGTCGAAGGTGAGGACGGCGAGCGTCCGCGCCACCGTGTACAGGTCGGACGCCACGGAAGGGCCGAGGTCCTCCACCTCGGGCGCCTGGAAGCCCGGCGTGCCGTAGATGTTGCTGACCTCGTCGTCCATCCGGCGCACGGCGCCCATGTCTATGAGCTTCAGCTGGTCGCCCTGCTGGATGGCGTTGTCGACCTTGAAGTCGCAGTAGAGCAGGTTGCGGCTGTGCAGGTACGCGAGCGCGTCCAGCGCCTCGATGCCGTAGGCGCAGGCCTGTTCGACGGGCATGGGGTCGCGGCGGCCGTCGCGGGTCCGCCGGTCGTTGGCGATCTCCTTGAGCGACCTGCCGCCGACGTACTCCATGACGATGTAGCCGTCGACGCTGCCGGTGCGCTGGTCGAGGTGCTCCACGAAGTTGTAGATGCGGACGATGCTGGAGTGCTCGATCTCCGCCAGGAAGCGGCGCTCCGAGATGGCGACCTGCCGCGCGTCCTCGTCGCCCGCGTCCAGCAGGCCCTTGAGGACCACCCAGCGGCGCGAGACGGCCAGGTCGATGGCCAGGTAGATCCAGCCGAGGCCGCCGTGCGCGAGGCAGCCGGCGATCTCGTACTGCCCCTTCACCACGTCGCCCGGCTGGAGCTTCGGGAGGAACGAGTACGGGTGGCCGCACTTGGTGCAGAAGCCCTCCGTACGGCCGGGCCTGCCGCCGCGCGAACGGCCCACCGGCGCGCCGCACTCGGCGTTGCCGCAGAACCGCTTGCGCTCGGGGACCTCCGGGTTCTCCAGCACGGCGGTCAGCGGCTCGGGGCGCGGCTCGGGCGGCATGGCGACCAGCCCGGCGCCCAGGCGGGTGCGGCCGGACGCGCCGGCCGAGGAGCGTGAGCTGCGCACGGAGACCGAACGGCTGGGCTGGCCGCCCGACTTGGCCCGCGCGAGCCGCCCGGAGACCGAGCGCCGCGAGTACTGCGAGCGCGAGGATCCCGACCCGCCGGACCGCAGGGACCAGCCGGAGGGCTGGGACTCCCGCGAGCCCTGTGAATCCTGTGATCCCTGCGAAGCCTGTGAGTCGCGGGACTGCCCGGACTGCTGGGACTGTCCGGACCGCTGGGACGGCACCGACCGGCCGGACGCCTGCCGTCCCGTCGTGGTGGTCGAGGTCGGCCCGATCATCCCCTCGGCCGACACCACGGGCGCGAGACCGCACACGTCGCAGTACAGCGCGCCGCCGCCCACGTCCTCGTACCGCCCCGGGCAGCCCGGCCGCTGGCACCCCGCCGGGCGCTCACCGCTCATGACGCGTCACCACCTCTCACCTCGCCGGACCCCACGGGCCCCGACACCAGCGCCTCGGCCGTCGCCCGCTGGTAGCGCAGCACGGCGTTCTCCGCCGCCCGCAGGTCGCAGGGCGCCGACCACAGCATCCGCCGCGCCACGTCGTAGCGTTCCACGAGGATCGGCTCCTCCGCCTTGCCGAACCGGGCGGCCTTCGCCTTGTACGCGTCCAGCCTGCCGCGCAGTTCCGCCCGCACCGCGAGCGGCGCCGTCACGGCCGAGAGCGACGCGCGCGCCCGTTGCAGCTCCTCCTCGGCCCGCACCTCCAGGTCCTCCAGGAGCGGCGACAGGCGGTGCCACAGCGCGCGACGCCTGAAGTCGGCGGCCTGCGCGAGCCGTTCGTGCAGCACGGTGGACGGCCCCGAGACGGCGGGGACCTCGGACGCGGCGATCTTCGCCAGCACCTCGCCGCGCGCCGTCCGCGCCTCGGCGAGCGTGCGGTCCGCGCGCGAGAGGACGTCCCGCAGCCGCATCAGCCGCGCCTCGGCGTCCTTGCGCACGTCGATGACGGCCTCCACCTCGCGCCTGATGTCGTCCAGCGCCCGCGCCGCCCGGTCGTAGCGCGCCGTGTCGGGGCGGCCGCCGCCCGGCGCGCTGCTGCCGCCCGCCGGGAGCCAGAACGCCAGCGGGTCCGCGATCACCTCGGCGCGCAGGGCCGTCAACTCCTCGGTGACGCGGGCCAGTTCGTCGCCCGCCGGGTGTGTGCCGGGGCGGACGCCCGCCGAGTGCGCCAGGTCGCGCAGCCGGTGCTGCTCGGCGGCCAGGAAGTCTATGCGGGCGGGCAGCGCCGACCAGACGGCGTCGGCGGCGATCACCATGTCGAGGACGCGCGCGTACCCCGCGTTCATCCGCTCCACCAGCTCGGCCCAGCCGACCCGTTCGACCAGCTGCCCGCCGCTGCCCGCCAGGACGATGCCGTCGCCGGTCAGCAGCGACGTCAGCTCCGCCAGCTCGTCGGCCGACGGGTGGCGGCGGCGCGCGCGCAGTCTGCGGGCGTCCGCCAGCGCGGCCGTCGCCGTGTCGAACCAGCTCCACAGGGCGGTGACGGTCTCCTCGGCGTGCGACCAGCGCTCGCGGGTCGTGCCCGTCAGCTCGGCGCCGTCGAGCAGTCTGCGGCCCGCGTGGTCCTGGAGGGCGAGCAGGGACGACTCGATCGCCTCGTGCTCGGCGCCGAGCCGCGCCAGCGCGCGGTCCACCTCTTCACGGCTGAGCGTCCTGCCGCCGCCGTCCGGGGCCATCGCTCTCCCCTCGATTGGTCGTTGCGCTGTCGGTCGTGCCGCATCCCTTCCCCGTTCACCGCCGGTCCGCTCCACGGATCGCTCAGTCGCGGTAACGCGGCTCGGGCGGGGCGGGGGACGCGCCGCCCAGGTAGGCGGCGAGCCACTCCTGGTAGGCCGTGCGCCAGGAGCCGTCCGTCCTGAAGTCCTCCAGCACGGCGTTGACCCAGGAGACGAGGTCGGGGCTCTCCTGGCTCATCGCGACACCGTAGAACTCGCCGCGCAGCGGCCGGCCGACGAGCCGCATCGACGGGTCCTGCGCGATGTGCCCCGCGGCGAGCGCCGCGTCCGTCACCAGCGCGTCGGCCAGGCCGAGCTGGAGCTGCACCAGGCAGTCGAGGTGGTTCGCCTCCGTCTCCAGGTGCGCGCCGTGCGGCTCGTCCCGCAGCAGCGCCTCGGCGGTCGACCCGGCGGCGCTGCACACGCGCCGGCCCGTCAGCGAGTCGTCGAAGCCGGTGATCTCCGAGCCCCGCGGCACGAGGAGCTGCTGGCCGGTCTCGAAGTAGGCGGTGGAGAAGGCCACGTTCTCCAGCCGTCTGCACGTGATGGACATCGTGCGGACCACCATGTCCACCTGGCCGCTCATCACGGCCTCCTCGCGCTGGTCGGTGGGGATGGCCCGGTAGATGATGTCGGGCGTCGGGTCGTCCAGCACGTCCCGCGCGATGGCCTCCACCAGGTCGATGTCGAAGCCGACGATGTCGCCGGTGCCCGGCTCGCGGTAGCCCCACAGGTAGCTGTTCTGGTCGACGCCGACGGTGAGGGAGCCGCGCTCGCGGATCTCCTGCACCGCCCGGCCCGGCACGCGCGCGGCGGGGCGGCTCTGCTCGGGCCGGTAGCCGTCGTCGCAGGGGCCCTCGGCGGCCTGCGGGGCGGTCAGGGTCGTCGCGTCCTGGTCGCCCGTGCCGTCGCCGTAGTCGTCGTCGGGCGAGGGCGCCGGGCTGGCGGTGACGGCCATGGCGAGGATGAGCCCGGCGGACAGGGCGAGGGACAGCGTGCCGCGCAGCGTCGACCGGCCGCGCCCCCCGCCGCGTTCCCCGGTCCCCGTCGCGTCTTCCGCGGCGTTCATCGCAGCGCGCCTCCTCACCGGTACTCCGACAGCCTGCGGCCGATGCCGATCCCGGCGGCCGCCGTGCCCAGCAGCGCGAGCACCGCGGCGCCGGGCGTCAGCCCCTTCAGCGTGCCGTGCGCGCGCCCGGCCGCCGAGTCGAACTGGTCCTGCTCGTGCGCCACGGCGCGCCGCAGCGCGTCGTCCACCCTGTCGAACGTCTCGCCCGTCGAGTCCGTCGCGCCGATGACCTGCCGGACGGCGTCGTCGTAACGGCCGAGCAGCTCGGCCTCGCGCGCCTCGCCGTGCCGGGTGTGCCACTCGTCGGTGGCCTCGGCCGCCTCGGCGACGATCGCGGCGCCCGCGTCGTCACCGGCGAGCCCGGCCGCCTCGTCCAGCAGACCCGGCCGCCCCTCGTCGCCGTCGCCGTCCTCGCCGCGCAGCGCCGTCATGCTCTGCTGGTAGCTGTCCTCGAACTCGTTGCTCCCGCCCCTGGCCACCAGCGTCAGGCTCTCGCTGCCGTGGGCCTTCAGCGTCTCGATCCACGCGCTGTTCAGCGCGGACAGGGACTGCGCGCCGTCGTCGGCGCCGTCGTGCGCCGTCCGCGACATCGCGTGCGCCCCGCCCAGCCACAGCAGCAGGACGAGCGACGCGGCGCTCGCGGCGAGCAGCCCGGGGTTCAGCACGCGGTTGGTGCGCAGGAAGTGCCGCCGCTGCACCCACGCGAGGGCGGCCAGCACCAGGACGCCGAGCACCAGGGCGGCCCACGGCCTGCTCGCCGCGTCCGCCATGTCGTCGCGGAACCGCTCCGTCTCCAGGTGGTACAGCGCCTCGGCCGCGTTCAGCAGGCCGTCCTCGCGCTGCATCTGCTCGTCGGCGTAGCGCAGGTAGGCGCCGCCGAGCGGGAAGCCCTGCCGGTTGTTGGCGCGCGCCGTCTCCACCAGGCCGGTGTAGACCGGCAGTTCACGGCTCAGGAACTCGAGGTACCGGCGGCTCTCCGGCGTGCCGTCCGTGTCGGCGGCGGCGCGGGCCAGCTGGGCACCGGCGTTGGCGATGTCCGTCTCGTACCGCTGCCTGACCGCCGGGTCCTCGGCCGCGCCCGCCAGGAAGCCGGTGGCCGCCGTCGTGTTGGCGTCGGCGAGGGAGCGGTACAGGTCGGCCGCGATGGCGCTCATCGGCTGGCCGTTGTCGCGCACGGACTCGGCGGCGGCGGCCCTGGCGTGCACCTGATACGCCGTCACCGCGCCGAAGAGCAGCAGCAGTCCGGCGAGCAGCGCGCCGATGATCCGCAGCCTGCCCGGCTCAGTCCTGGCCGCGCGGCGTGTCCGCCCCACCCACTCCGCCCAGACGCCGCGCCGTGGCGGCACGGCGGGCCGGGGCGCGGCCGGTGCCGTATGCGGCGGCGGCGACGCGGGTGGTGGTGGCGGCGCCGACGGCGGCACGGGGGCGGCCGTCGCCGCCGTGCCCGGCGATGACGCCGGGGGCGCGGTGGACGGGTGAGTCACAGTGCGGGCCCTCCCCCTCACGAAGTCCGGCACGGGGCCACGGCGAGCAGTATGCCGCCCGACGGGACCGGCCCGTAGGCCCGGGCCTTGATCTTGTCACTATCGCGATCTTCCGGAACTGTCCGTTCCCTGCCGGGGATCACGCATGGCGGGAGCGTACGGTTCCCGGCGCGCGCCGTGACGTGGGGGAGTGCGGCGGCGCGCCGCGCGCTGGTTCAGACGGTCACAGGCGCAGGCCCAGATGGAAGCCGTCCTCCTGGCCGGGCGGCTCGGGCAGCCGCTCGAAGCCCATGCGCTCGTAGAACGCGAGGGCGTTGGTGTTCGCCGGGTCCATCCCGAGGTGCACGCCGGGCACGCCCCGTTCGCGCAGGGCGCCGAGGTAGGCCTCCATCAGCTTCCGGCCCAGGCCGCGCTTCTGGCCCTCGGGCAGCAGGTCGATGTGCAGGTGCGCCGGGTACTCGGCGGCGATCTCCGGTACCAACATGCGTTCGGCGTGGTGCAGGAGGTCGCGCAGGTGCGCGTCGGGTCCCTCGGGAGTGCCCTCCGGCGCCGGGTAGCGGGCGGCGACGACCGGCAGCCAGCGCTCGCGGAAGGCGGCGAAGAAGGCGGTGCTGTCGGCGGTGCCGACGATGTAGCCGATCACGGGCCCGCCGTCGTCGGCGACGAAGACGAGATCGGGCTCCAGCTCCGCGTAGGGCGTCGCGAAGATCGCGGGCAGGATGCCCGGGTCGCGGTAGTGCCCGGTCGCGTCCTGGCCGCCCTTGCCGGTGCGGATGCAGATCTCGTGCAGCGCGTCGCGGTCGCCTGGCCGGTAGCCGCGTATACGGGCGGGTGCCGTGGTCGTCATGCGCGGCATTCTCGCCGAGGAGGGCACGCCACGGCCATGCCCTTTCGGCGACACTCACGGTCACACCGCGTGACGACCACGGCCCGGCCGTCCGGAACGCCCCGGGGCCGTCAGCGGCCGTACGCGTCATGCCCGGACCGTTCCGCCGACCCGGGGGAGTCCTGCTGCGCCGAGGGGGCGCGGCGGGCGGCCGGACGGCCTCCCGAACGCCCGGCGCCGGTGTCGAAGTCTTCCCGGGCGGGTCGGCACGCCCGCCCGCCGCGTCGCGTGGGGACGGCCCGGGTGCGAGCGGTGCCGGTCCGTGGCCCGCCAGGCGATCCGGCGTGTACATGTCCGCCGCGCCGGTCGCGGCGGGCGGGCCTCGCGGACGCACGACCCCGGCGTCCGGAACATCCCAAGGGCGGGGACATCGGATGCCGTGAGCGGTCGTACGGGGGAGTCCCGCCGCGCCGTGTGGTGACGGCCGGGTGTGAGCCGTGCCGGGTCCGGCCGCGTGGTCCGGCGTGTACGCGCTCGCCGCGTCGGTCGCGGCCGGGCCTCCCCGACGCCCGGACGGGGGCGGTTCGGCACGCCCGCCTGCCGTGCCGCGCTCTGCCCGGGGGTGGCCCTGCCGACGCCCGGCGTCGGCCCTGGTGCCGGGATCTCTCCGGGCTGGGGCGGCACGCTCGCGCGCCGTGTCGTGCGGGTGCGTGCCAGGTGGCTACGCGGTCCGGCCGGCGGCCGGACCGGGGTGGTGGGGTGGCGGGCCCCCGTGCCCGCCGTGTGACCGCGTGGCGCGCCTCCCGTAACGGCGCCTCACTGCGCCGCCCCCTCGCCGCCCCCGGCCGCCGCCCCGGGCGGGGCCGCCGCGCCCGGCTGTGCCGGGACGGTGCCCTGCCCCGGCGCGGGCTCGGCGATCTGCGTGATCCCCGCCTCGCCCAGCGTCCGCTTGATCCGCCAGCGCAGCTCACGCTCCACCTCGACGCCCGCGCCCGGCAGCGTCTTGGCCGCCACCCGCACGACCATGGCCTCCCGCGACACCGCGTCGAGCCCCAGCACCCGCACCGGCTCCCACAGCAGCTCGTCGAACGGCGCGGTCTTCGACAGGTCGTGCCCGACCGCGTCGATCAGCTTCCGCACCTGGTCCAGGTCCGCGTCCGCCGGGACCTCCACGTCCACCCCGGCCGTCGACCAGCCCTGGCTGAGGTTCCCGACGCGCTTGATCTCGCCGTTGCGCACGTACCAGACCTCGCCGTCCTCGCCGCGCAGCGTCGTGACGCGCAGGCCGATCTCCAGGACCGTCCCCTTCGCCTCGCCCGCGTCGATCGTGTCGCCGACGCCGTACTGGTCCTCCAGCAGCATGAACATGCCGCTGAGCACGTCCGCGACCAGGCTGCGCGCGCCGAAGCCGATGGCCACACCGGCGATCCCCGCGCTGGCCATCAGCGGACCGAGCTGCACGCCCAGCTCGGACAGCACCATCAGCGCCGCCGTGCCGAGCACCACCACCGACGCCGTGCTGCGCAGGACCGAGCCGATCGTCTCGGAGCGCTGGCGGCGGCGCTCCGAGTTCAGCAGCAGGCCGCCCCGGGTGGCGGACCGGCGGGTGGTCGTCTCGTCCTTGTTGAGCCGCGAGATCAGCCGGCTGATCGCCCGCCGGACGACGAACCGCACGGCGAACGCGACCGCGACGATCAGCGCGATCCGCAGCCCGTGGGTGAGCCAGGACTCCCAGCCCGTGAAGTAGTCGCGCATCGGTGCCTACTCGATCCCTTCAGTCCGCCGCGGCCGTCCGCCCCGGTCGTCCACCGTAAACAGCGCGGGCCCGCCCGCCGACCGCGCCGCCCGCGCGGTGTGAGCGACCGCACACCTTCCGCGGCCCGCGCCGCGGGGGTCCCGAGGGGCGCCGGGGACGGGTGTGCCGAACGACACAAACGGCGCAATTGCCGATCGTGGTGGCGGTAAGGGCCGTCCGCGGGACACACTGAGGGAGATCGTCCCGGCGCGAGCCACGTGCCGCCGACGGAAACGGAGGGCGTCCGTGCCACACGTCTTGGTCCTCAACGCGTCGTACGAGCCGCTGGGCGTCGTACCGGTCCGCCGCGCACTCATCCTCCTGCTGAACGACAAGGCCGTCAGCCTGGAGACATCGGGCGCGCTCCTGCGCAGCGCCACCCAGGCCATCCCCGCCCCGAGCGTGGTCCGCCTCAAGCGGTTCGTCCGCGTCCCGTACCGCACCGCCGTGCCGCTGACCCGCAGGGCGCTGTTCGCGCGCGACGGCGGCAGGTGCGCGTACTGCGGCGGCGTCGCCACCAGCGTCGACCACGTCATCCCGCGCAGCCGCGGCGGCCAGCACGCGTGGGAGAACGTCGTCGCCGCCTGCCGCAGCTGCAACCACATCAAGGCCGACCGGCACGTCGCCGAGCTGGGCTGGCGGCTGCGCCACACGCCGGGCCCCCCGTCCGGGCTCGCCTGGCGGATCATCGGCACCGGCCACCGCGACCCGCGCTGGCTGCCCTACCTCCGCCCGTACGGCGCCGACGACGCCCTCGCCCGCATCGAGGGCCGCTCCGCCTGAACGCCGCGGCCGGACCCGGCGGGAGAAGTTGCCGCCGGGTGCGGGACGCGGCGGCAAATCTTCCGGCGCGCGGCGGGTGAGCTGCGTCGCTTTCCTGTCGCACGGAGGGGTGTCCTGGCGTTCACTGGGGTAGAGCAAGCAGTACCGCGCGCGCCGCAGCGCGTGAACCCCTGCGCACCCCCAGCGAACGGAGTCAGCCCGTGGCCGGAGCCGCCCGGATCGACGCGCCCGACAGGGAAGCCGACCTGCTGAAACACCTGGTGTACGGCCTGGACCCCGGCCCGGTGCCCAGCCAGAACGGCGCACCGCAGGCCCCGCTGACCAGCGAACCGCCGCTCGGCGCCGCCGCCCCCCTGACGTCGGAGTCGCCGCTCGCCGCCGAGCCGCCGCTGACGTCGGAGACCGGCGGCCCCGTGGGCACCGGCGCGGAGGCAGCAGACATCTGATGGAAGAGCGGCTCGCGCGGCTCGCCGCGGCGCACGGCGTCGCCACGTCCTACGAACCCTCGCCCGGCAACCACGTCACCGTTCCGGAGGACACGGTGACCGCCGTCCTCACCGCCCTGGGCGCCGACCCCGGCGCCGACCCCGACGAGGCCGCCCCCGGCGCGGCCCGCCTCCTGCCGCCCACCGTCGTCCTGCGCGGCGGCACCCCGCACGAACCGCCCCCCGGCCTCCCGCCGGGCACCGAGCTGCGGATCGAGACCGCCGAAGGGCCCACCCTCGCCTGGGACGATGGCCCGCCCGCCCCCGGCTACCACACCCTGCGCGCCACCGCGCCCGACGGCCGCACCGGCAGCGCCACCCTGATCGCCGCGCCCGGACGTCTCCCCGGCCCCCCGGGCCGCAGCCACGGCCTCCTCGTGCAGCTCTACTCGCTCCTGTCCACCCGCTCCTGGGGCATGGGCGACCTCGTGGACCTCGCCGACCTCGCCACCTGGGCGGGCCACGTGCTCGGCGCCGGATTCATCCAGCTCAACCCGCTGCACGCCGCCGTCCCCGGCGCGTCGGGCGAGGCCACCGACCCGTCCCCGTACAGGCCCGGCACGCGCCGCTACGCCGACCCCGTCCACCTGCGCATCGAGGACATCCCCGAGTACGCGTACCTCGGCCCCGACGCCCGCCACCACACCGACCGCCTCCTCGGCCGCGCCGCCGCCCTGCGCGCCGCCGTCCTGGAGAAGGGCGCGCCCATCGACCGCGACGCGGTGTGGGCGCTGAAGCGGCAGGCGCTGGAGATCGTCCGCGCCGTCCCGCTGAGCCCCGGCAGGTACGCGTCGTACTGGGCGTTCCTCGCCGACC
Source organism: Streptomyces sp. NPDC049879 (assembly GCF_044461265.1). NCBI lineage: Bacteria > Bacillati > Actinomycetota > Actinomycetes > Kitasatosporales > Streptomycetaceae > Streptomyces > Streptomyces sp. NPDC049879. The sequence continues at coordinate 508,510 of NZ_JBITKT010000001.1, forward strand.
AGGGCCAGGCGCTGGAGGACCACGCCACCTGGAGCGCCCTCGCCGAGCTGTACGGGCCCGACTGGCGGTCCTGGTCGCCGGGGCTGCGCGACCCCAGGTCGCCCGAGACGGCCCGCGCCCGCGGCGACCACCTCGACCGCATCGACTTCCACAGCTGGCTCGCCTGGCTCACCGACATCCAGCTGCGCCGCGCGCACCGCAGCGCGCAGGCGTCCGGCATGTCCATCGGCCTCGTCCACGACCTGGCGCTCGGCGTCCACCCGCACGGCTCGGACGCCTGGGCCCAGCAGGACGTCCTCGCCTCCGGCATCACCGCCGGGGCGCCGCCGGACGCGTTCAACGCCAAGGGCCAGGACTGGGGCCTGCCGCCCTGGCGGCCCGGCGCGCTCGCCGAGCAGGGGTACGCGCCCTACCGCGACCTGCTGGCCGGGCTGCTGCGGCACGCGGGCGGGCTGCGCGTGGACCATGTGATGGGCCAGTTCCGCCTGTGGTGGATCCCCGAGGGCGCCTCGCCCGCCGACGGGACGTACGTGCGCTACGACGCGGACGCCATGCTCGGCGTGCTCGCGCTGGAGGCGGAGCGTGCGGGCGCCGTCGTCGTCGGCGAGGACCTCGGCACGGTCGAGCCCGGCGTGCGCGAGCAGCTCGCCGAGCGCGGCATCTCCGGCACGTCCGTGATGTGGTTCGAACGGGACTGGGCCGCGCGCGGGCAGCCGCCGCTCCCGGCGGACAGCTGGCGCGCCGACTGCCTGGCCACCGTCACCACGCACGACCTGCCGTCCACCGCCGCCCGCCTCGCCGGGGACCACGTACGGCTGCGCGAGCGCCTCGGCCTGCTCCCGCCCGGCACCGACGAGCTGAACGGCGCGCTGGCCGAGACCGCCGAGTGGCTGGCGCTCTTCTCCCGGCTCGGGCTGCTGACGCCCGGCGCCACCGAGGAGGGGCAGATCGCCGCCGCCTACCGGTTCCTCGCCAGGACGCCCGCGAAGATGATCGGCATCTGGCTGCCCGACGCGGTGGGCGACCGCAGGCCGCAGAACATGCCGGGGACATGGCGCGAGTACCCCAACTGGCGGCTGCCGATGGCGGACGGTTCGGGGCGGCCTGTGACGCTGGAGGAGCTGACCACCTCGGGGCGGGTGGCGGCCCTCGTGCGGGCCGTGCGGGAGGAGATGGCGGGGCCGTGAGGGAGCGGCCGGCGCGCGTTCGTTAGTGTGGTCACGTGGTCAACGTGAACAAGAAGCGCACCGCGAAGCGCGCGGCGGCCGTCACCGCGGGTACGGCGCTGCTGATGCTGCTCTCCTCCCCGTCCGCCTTCGCCCTCTACCGGGACGACGGCGACGACCCGGGCTCCGGGCTGAGCGTGATCCAGACCCTCAGCCTCTTCGTCATCGCGCCCGTCGTGCTGTTCGCGGTGATCGCCGGGCTCGTGATCGTGAGCGAGCGCAAGCGCTGATCCCCGCCGGGCCGCTCCCCTCGCGACGGGGGAGGCGGCCCGTACGGGCGGCGCCGGGGGTCAGTCGCGCGGCTCGGCCGCGCGGTTGTACGCGTTGATGAGGGCCTGCGAGTAGTGGCCGTACGCGTCGCCCTCGATGTTCCTGACGCTCTCGATGACGTCCGTCTGGTTGAAGCCGCCCTTCGACGGGGTGGGGATCTCGTGGTCCTGCGCCCCGCCGTACTCCGCGCGCTGCGCCGCGTACGCGACGGTCGTGCGGGCGCTCACGTCGCCCCAGTTGACGGCCTCCCACTGCGCCTTGTCCACCGCCGCGGCGCCGTCGGGCAGGGTGTAGCGCAGCCCCTCGGTGAGGCCGAACGCGGCGAGCTGGCCGACGAGGTTGCCCTTGCCGAAGTCGCCGATCGTGTTGATGACGCTGGCCGCCGTCGAGATGGCCGCGTAGCCGGTGAACTGGTTCTTCGAGGTGTCCGCGACCGGATCGACCTCCTGCACGTACTGCACCGTGCCCGCGATCCTGCCGATGTGGTCGAAGACGGACGACTCGCCGCGCCGCTGCCCGTCCGGTTGCCCCTGCGCCTCCATGTCCCGGCGGAACGCGTCGTGCGCCGCCATCTCCTGCCACTGGCCGACGCCGCCGAAGAACTCCTCGCGGACGTCGCCGCCCGACTGGTTCATGATCTTGAACAGCGACTCGCGGTCGGCGTCCGACAGGTCGAACGAGTAGCGGTAGTCCCTGCCGTGCAGGTTGAGGTCGGTGAAGCCGTCCGCGCTCGACGCGAACTCGGACTTGGTGCCGCCCTTCGAGATCATGTCCATGTACTGGAGCGCCGTGTCGCCGATCGCGTCCTGGAGCCCGGTGTGGTCGATCGGGCCGTACTCGGAGATGTTGTGGTTCCTGGTCCCGAGGATGTCCTTGTCGTGCCCGGCCGCGTACTCCAGCACGTTGTAGGCCGCGTGGACGTACTTCTCGGCCTCCGGGTCGTTGTGGCCGACGCCCTCGGGCACCGTCGTGCCGCTGCGCACGAGCGCGCCGACGCCCGTGGAGTCCTCCCAGTGGACGCCGAGCGCGCCCTCGCGGAACGCCTTGTCGTTCAACAGGTCCGCGCTCGCGTCGGTGTTGAGGGAGACGGCCTGCAGCAGCCCGTTGCTGCCGGTGTTGGGGATGTCGCCGTAGCCGCCGTCGAAGTAGTGGTACTGGGTGAGGCCCTGGATGTTGACGGCCGTGTGCGCCATGTCCTTGGCGAACGCGTCGCCCGGGGCGACGGACGCCGCGCCCATCAGCTGCCCGAAGCCGTTGAAGTCGCGCAGCGCGTCCCAGTACGCGTCGTCGGGGCCGCCGCGGTTCGGCAGCGAGACGTCCACGAAGCCGTCGATGAACGCCTGCCGGTCGCCGTACAGGAAGTCGCGCACGGCCGCCGGCATCTGCTCGCGGCCCGCCGCCGTGGACGGGTCGTAGCCGCCGTCCTCGGGGTTCATCAGCATCATCAGGCCGTCGGCGACGCGCTGGGCGGCCGCGAAGCGCGTCCCGGCCACGCCGGGGTCGAGGCCCTTGCCGTCGGCGAGGCTGCCGAGGAGCGCCAGTTCGTCCTTGTCGAGGCGGCCGTAGAACGCCGACAGGTAGTCGCGTTCGGCGGCCGTCATCTCGCGCAGGGGCTTGTCCGGCTGGTCCGGGTCGTAGATGCCGAGGCCGATGGCGTCGAGCGTCTCCGTCCACCGCAGGAGGGCCTCGGGGTCGGGGTGGTCCTTGTTCATCTCCTCGACGAGGCGGTCCGCGGCGTACTCGCCCATGGGCTGGGTCGTCCACAGGCCGAGCGGCCCGTCGGACAGGTCGTAGCCCAGGTCGCCCAGCTCCTGGCCGTACTCGGCGAGCTTGCTGCGGTAGGCGTCGAGCGCGTCGGTGATCTCGCCGTCGGCCGTCTTGGCGTCGGTGGCGGCCTTCTTGAGGTACTTCTGCCGTATCCGGCCGTCGAAGCCGGCGGGTAAGTCGTACTGGTAGTTGCCGACGGAGACCATCCTCGGCCACACCATCGCGTACTCCCCGCCGTACGTGATGGTGAGGGGCGCGGGCGGGCCGAGCAGTACGCCCCCCTCGGGGCGCAGCCGCGCCTCCAGTGCCGCCTGCCAGCCGTTCCACTCGGTGATGGCCGCGTTGAGGTGCTCGATGTACTTGGTGTCCAGGCCGCCCTCGGCGAGGACGATGTCGTGCACCTCCTCGTCGGCGTCCAGCGCCCGGTTCATGGCGCGCACGACGTAGCCGACGACGGCGTCCATGTCCTCGCCGTTGCCCTGGAGGCCCCGCGCGGTCGTCCTGATGCGGCCGTCCGCGTCCACCAGCGCGTCGCCGTCGAGGCTGCCGGACTCGGCGCTCACCTCGGTCGCGCCGCGCGCGAGGTCGCCCGCGTCGTCCGCCTCACCGGCCGCGCGCGCGTAGACGGCGGCCGTGTCGGCCATCTCGTCCGGCTGGATCTCCTCGCGGAACTCGGTCTGGCGCTTCCACGGACGCGCGTCCGCCTCGGCCTCCACCTCATCGCGGGTGAAGCTGAGGATCGGCATGGGTGAACCTCCTGGACACAGGAGTACGGCGAGACGTTCCCCCGAACTCTCTTGCAGATGACCGCACGTGCTTCCTGGCGCCCAGCGACCGGCGCTTTCCCGGCATGTACCCATCACCAACGCGCCGCATGCGCCCCCTGACCGCCTGTCACCTCATCTTCACCTCGCGCCCCGGCCGCAACCCGCCGCACCCTGCGCGTTCCCGCCCGGACGCACGGCGGATCGCATACGATCCGCGCCCCGGCAGACGGCAGGGCGCCCGGGACATCTCGTCCCGGGCGCCCTGGGGTGCGTCGTGAAGGGCGTCAGGCGGCGGCCGCGTCCGCGGCCTGGGCGCGCAGCGCCCGCTCGACGCCCGCGCGCGACTCGGTGACGAGCCGCCGCAGCGCCGCGCTCGGCTCCGCCGTCGCCAGCCAGGCGTCGGTCACCTCCAGCGTCGCCCGCTCCGCCTGGACGGCCGGGTACAGGCCCACCGCGATCTGCTGCGCCATCTCGTGGCTGCGCGACGCCCAGACGTCCGTGAGCACGGCGAAGTACTTCTCCGTGTAGGGCGCCAGCAGCTCCCGCTGGTCGGTCTGGACGAAGCCCGCGATCACCGCGTCCTGCACCGCGTTGGGCAGCGTGTCGGACTCGACGACCTGGGCCCACGCCGCCGCCTTCGCCTCCGGCGTCGGCCTGGCCGCCCGCGCGGTGGCCGCGTGCCGCTCGCCCGCCGACGTCGGGTCGCGGCGCAGCTCGGCCTCGATCTCCGGCTCGTCCGCCCGCCCGGTCGCCGCGAGGCGCAGCAGCAGCGCCCAGCGCAGCTCGGTGTCCACGGTCAGCCCGTCCAGGCTCTCCGAGCCGTCCAGCAGCCCGGCGAGCAGGTCGAGTTCCGCGCCGGTACGGGCACTGGCGGCGAACGCGCGGGCCCACGCCAGCTGGTGGTCGCTGCCGGGCTCGGCCGCCCGCAGGTGCTCCAGGGCCGCCGCCGACCAGGCCGCCAGGCCCTCCTCGCGCCACTCGGGCGCCGCGTACAGGTCCAGCGCGAGCCGCACCTGCCGGTGCAGCGACTGGACGACGCCGATGTCCGTCTCCTTGCCGATGCCCGAGCGGACCTGCGCGAGGTAGTCGCGGGTGGCCATCTCGCCGTCCCGCGTCATGTCCCAGGCGGACGCCCAGCACAGCGCGCGCGGCAGCGACTCGGTGAAGTCCCCGACGTGCCGGGACACCACGGCCGTGGACTCGGGGTCGAGCCTGACCTTGGCGTACGACAGGTCGTCGTCGTTGAGCAGGACGACGTCGGGGCGGGCGCGGCCGGTCAGTTCGGGGACGGGCGTCAGCGCGCCGTCCACGTCCAGCTCGATCCGGTCGGTCCTGGTCAGCGCGCCGTCGCGCAGGTCGTACAGGCCGATCGCGATGCGGTGCGGGCGCAGCGTCGGCTCGCCCTTGGCGCCCGCGGGCAGCGCGGGGGCCTCCTGGCGGACGGCGAAGCCGGTGATGACGCCCGCGTCGTCCACCGTGATCTCGGGCCGCAGCACGTTGATCCCGGCGGTCTCCAGCCACGCCTTGGACCAGGCAGACAGGTCGCGGCCGCTGGTCTCCTCCAGGGCGGTGAGCAGGTCGGTCAGCCGCGTGTTGGACCAGGCGTGGCGCTTGAAGTAGGCCTGCACGCCGCGGAAGAACTCGTCCATGCCGACGTAGGCGACGAGCTGCTTCAGGACGCTGGCGCCCTTGGCGTAGGTGATGCCGTCGAAGTTGACCAGGACGTCGTCCAGGTCGTTGATCTCCGCCATGATCGGGTGGGTGGACGGCAGCTGGTCCTGGCGGTAGGCCCAGGTCTTCATGCTGTTGGCGAAGCTGGTCCACGCGTGCGGCCAGCGGCTGCCGGGGGCGTGCGCCTGGCAGGCGACCGACGTGTAGGTGGCGAACGACTCGTTGAGCCAGAGGTCGTTCCACCACTCCATGGTCACGAGGTCGCCGAACCACATGTGGGCCAGCTCGTGCAGGATCGTCTCGGCCCGCGCCTCGTACGCCGCGTCGGTGACCTTGGAGCGGAAGACGTACTGGTCGCGGAAGGTGACCGCGCCCGCGTTCTCCATCGCCCCCGCGTTGAACTCCGGCACGAACAGCTGGTCGTACTTGGCGAACGGGTACGGGTGGTCGAACTTCTCCTCGAACCAGTCGAAGCCCTGCCGCGTGACGGCGAAGATCGCCTCCGCGTCCAGGTGCTCGGCCAGCGAGGGGCGGCAGTAGACGCCCAGCGGCACGGTCCTGCCGCCGTCGCCCTCCCAGGTGCTGTGCACCGAGTGGTAGGGGCCCGCGATGATCGCGGTGATGTACGTCGAGATGCGCGGCGTCTCGCCGAACTCCCAGACGTTGTCCTTCGGTTCGGGCGTCGGCGCGTTCGAGATCACGGTCCAGCCCTCGGGGGCGGTCACGGTGAAGCGGAACGTCGCCTTCAGGTCGGGCTGCTCGAAGCAGGCGAACACCCGCCGCGCGTCCGGCACCTCGAACTGCGTGTACAGGTACGCCTGCTGGTCCACCGGGTCGACCGAGCGGTGCAGGCCCTCACCCGTGTTGGTGTACGCGCAGGAGGCGACGACCAGCAGCTCGTTGTGCCCCTCCAGCACCGAGGGCAGCGCGACGCGCGAGTCGGCGAAGACCTCCGCCGGGTCGAGCGCCGTCCCGTTGAGCACCACCTCGTGCACCTCGGGCGCGATCAGGTCGATGAACGTGGCGCCGGCCGACCGGGCGGTGAAGTGCACGGTCGTCCGGGACCCGAACGTGCCGCCCTCCTGCGCACCCGAGATGTCCAGCGCGACGTCGTAGCTGTCCACGCCCAGCAGCCGTGCCCGCTCCTGGGCCTCCTGCCGGGTCAGATTCGTGCCAGGCACCTGGTGTCTCCTTACGTCTACGGCTTGCGCCCCGCCATCCTTCCACGGGGAACGCCGCGGGGGCGGGCGGACGGCCGGCTGCCGTCCACCCGCCCCCGCGGGGCGTACCGTCCGGGGTCAGCCGGTGACGCTCTCGACGACCACGCCGCCGCTGCCCGTGGGCGTGCCCCGGGCGTTGAGCAGCTGGACCTGGCCGAACAGCTGCCGGCCGGCGCCCGCCTCGGCCGCCGCCGCGCTGACGGTCACCTCGGCCGTGGCCTCGGCCGACTCGCCGGTGCCCAGCTCGATCACCTGGTCCTCGTCCACCGCGACCGAGCCCAGCAGCGGGCTCAGGAACGCGTCGCGGTAGGCGAACGTGGTGCTGCCGGTCGGGACCGCGTAGCCGTGCACCTCGACGGTGTACACACCGGCGGCCGGGTCGGTCAGCGTGACGGTCTCCTCGGCGCCCGAGCTGGTCGACTCGCCGACGAGCACGCCGTCCTGGTAGACGAACAGGTCGAGGTCGGAGCCCGGGTCGGACGGGCTGCCGATCACCGCCTCGAACTGCGACACGCCCTCGCCCAGCTCGACCTCCCACGTCTGCCGCTCGCCGTCGCCGATCGTCGGCGTCTCCTCGCGGACCGAGCCCAGCTCACCGGCGGAGAGGCTGCCCTCGACCGGGGCCAGCTCGTTCGTCAGCGTCCACCCGACCGGCACGGGCACGCCCGCCTCGGCCTCCTCGACCCGCGCCGTCTCCGGGTCGAAGGTGGTGGACAGGGCGGTGGCGGTCAGCGTGTACCGGTTGTCGAGCTGCGGCGTGGTGCGCCGCGACTCGACCTCGAACTCCCAGACGCCGGGCACCGGGTTCTCGTACGACCGCAGGTCGGGCCGGCAGGTGTTGGCGGGGGACTCGTAGTTCGGGTAGCACTGGTTGCTGGCGGAGTCGTCCTCCAGCATGCCGTACGGGTTGAGGGCGATCCACCGCGTCTGGCTGCCGTCGGCGAGGCCGCCGAGGGAGACCTCCAGGGAGCGCGTGCCCTCGGGGACGGTCACGAACCACGAGTCGTTCCCGTTGCGCCTGACCGTGTCGGTGCGCGTCACGTCGTAGCCGGGCGCCGCCAGCTCCTCGGGGACGACGACCGTCGCGAGGATCCGGTGGTCGGTGCCCCACGTCGTGAGGTCGTTCACGTTCAGGATGGCGCTGTGCGCGCCGACCGAGCCGGGGCGCGCCTGGAGCGTGACGGTCACCGGCTGGTTCAGCGGCAGCAGCACGAGCGGGCTGCTGGTGAGGCGCCAGGTGCTGTCGTGGTTGTTCTCCAGCGACAGGGTGTGCAGCACGCGGCGGTTCGGGCCGGTGGTGCGCGTGATCGTCACCTGGTAGTTCTCGCGCTCGCCGACGGCGGGCGCGCTCTCGCGGTCGTAGACGCCCGCGCCCGAGTCCGGCGTGGCCAGGTACTCGGACTGCGCGTGGTCCACGGGCGCGGTGACGGTGTACTCGTGCGCCGTCGCGCCCCGCGTGATCAGGCGCCAGGCGGCCTCGGTGTCCATGAGGCCCGCGCCCTGCTCGTGCGCCTGCACGCCGCTGATGCGCGTGGCCGAGCTGGTCAGCGCGGTGCGCAGGTCGGCGGGGGACAGGTCGATGTCCCGCTGGCGCGCGGCGGACAGCAGCAGCGCGGACGCGCCGGTGACCTGCGGGGACGCCATCGAGGTGCCCTGGAGCATGCCGTAGCCGGGCGGCAGGGAGTAGCCCGCCTCGGCGACCGGGCTGCCCGGCTGCCAGGTGGGGATGGAGTTGATCGACGCGCCGGGCCCGACGATGGTGGGCTTGAAGCCGCCGTCGTCCCGCGGACCGGCCGAGGAGAACGGCATCATGTCGTACGAGGTGCGCACCTCGGAGCCGTAGTTGGCGGCCCAGGTGTCGTCGGAGATGCCCGCGCCGACCGCGACGACCTTCTCGGCGACCGCCGGGTCGCCGATGGTGTTGGTGCCGGGGCCGTCGTTGCCCGCCGAGATGAACAGCTGCACGTCGTACGTGTCGATCAGCTCGGTGTAGAGCCTGGCACGCGCGTTGTTGCCGTCGTTGAGGGCCGGGAGGCCGCCGATCGAGACGTTGACGAGGTCCACGTCCCGGTTGACGACCAGGTCGATCATGCCCTCGAACAGCGCGGTGTAGGTGCAGCCCGCGACGAAGAGGCAGGCCCGCGCGGAGACGAGGTTCGCGCCGGGGGCCGCGCCGTCCATGGCGCCGCCGAACAGGCCGTTCGCCGACGTGATGCCCGCGACGTGCGTGCCGTGGCGGCCGGAGACGATGCCGATGTTCACGAAGTCGCGGACCTGGCCGACCCAGTCGCCGCCGTACGGGTCCATCGGGACGTCCTCGCGGACCTCCACGACGAACGGCACCGCCTCGGCGATCTCCGTCGCCGGGTCGTCGGTGCCGAAGTAGGCGACCTGGTGGTCCTCGCCGTACGGGGACAGCTCGGTCTCGTCGGTGAAGTCGCCGTCGTTGTCGAGGTCGACGCGGACGGTCCCGGCGGCCGGGTCGTACAGCAGCGCCCACGCGTCGGTGCTGTCGCCGTCGCGGTTGAGGTCGCCGCCCGCCTCGCCGCCCGCGACGGACTCGCTGAAGCGGTTGACGAAGTACGCGCCCGCCGGGGCGGTGTACTGGCGTCCCGACCAGGTGAACGAGGGGCCGTTCACCGCCGTCGTCATCGCACGCCAGGTGGCGTCGCCGTCGATGATCGGGTCGGTCGCGGTCACCCAGTCGGTGATCTTGCGCTCGCCGGTGGTGGTCTCCTGGAGCGCCGGGTGCCCGAGGTCGATGCCCGTGTCCAGGATGCCGATGGTGACGCCGCGGCCGTCGTAGCGCGGGTTGTGGCGCACGAAGTCGACGGCGCCGGTCTCCCCGGCGGGCTGGTACGGGTTGTCCGCGCGGGTGTCCTCGTCCGGGCCCGGGTAGTCGCGCGAGCCGCCGGAGCCGTGGCCGCCGCCCTGGGTGGGCTCGGGCTGCGGGTCGGGGACCTGCAGCTCGTCGTTCATGTCGATGGCGTGGACGGAGGAGAGCGCCGTGGCCTCCGCGATGGCGGCGTCGGCCTTGCCGGTGCGGACGGTGAGCCGCACGTAGCCGATGTCGTCCTGCGTGTAGCCGACGGAGGCGCCGGAGAGGTCGCCGAGCGTCTCGGCCACCTCCTCGGTCTCCCCGGGCTCGGCGGCGATCAGCATCGTGACGAACGGCTCGCCCGCCGTCTTCGCCTCGGCCAGGAGCGCCGCGTCCTGGGTGGAGAACTTCTCGCCGAGCGGCTTGTCCGGCACCGAGCGGGGAGTGTCGTCCGCCGCCAGAGCAGGGACCGCGCCCGTGAGGGCCAGCGCGGCCACCAGGCCGGCCGCGAGGGACACACGGGACAGGGGTCTCAGGGGTGGTCTCAGTGACATGGGCATCCTTGTTCGGAATTACCTCAGCAGGACGACCGGTCATCATACGGAAGTGATCAAAGTATGGGGGGACTTGACGAAGAAGATCTTGTATCGGGAATGAAGATATATTCCGTTGGAGGGACAATCTGACGATAAGTCTGTCCGGGAAACCCCGGGAAATGCGCATTGCACAGCGCCCCGGAACCCGCCCTTCCGCCCCCGGAACCGTGTACACGGTCTTCACGTCAACGCCCCCGCGCGCCCCGGCGCGTACGCCCTCAGCGCGGCATCACCACCACGTACGTCGCGGGCGGCCGCCCCGCCGCCGCCCGCAGCGCCCCGGCCAGCACCTCCGCCTGCCGCCCCGGCGCCTCCCGCAGCCCCCGCGGCGTCACCCGCACCACGCCCACCCCCAGGCCCAGCAGCGTCTGGTGCAGCCGCCGGTCCCGCGCCCGCCGCTCCGGGTCCTGCTCGGGTCCTGGCACGGGCCCGGGCCGCCACGCGTCGATCCGCACCGCCACGGCGGGCCGCGGCCAGTACGCGTCCACCGTCCCCAGGAACGGGCCGTCCGGCAGCCACAGCCCCACGTTCCAGCACGGGTCGGGCAGCCCCGCCGCCCGCACGGTGTCCATCAGCAGCTCCTCGGCGACCGCGCGGCCCTCGGCGGGCAGCGTCCGCACCGCCTCGGCGACCACCGGCCGCCCCAGCAGCCCGGCCCACGCCAGCTCCCGCACCACGGCCCGCGGCTCGCAGTGCCCGCCGCGCACCGCCTCGCCCAGCAGCCGCCGCACCTCGGGCGTCCCCGGCAGATGTGCGATCGCGTCGGCCAGCGCGCGCGCCGCCGGGGCCACCGGAAAGCCGCCCGCCGTGACCGCCCGGGGCAGCGCGGACGTACGGACGAGGCACACCCGTCCTGCCGACCGCAGCCGCCGCGTCCGCGGCACCAGCACGTCCACCCGCTCCAGCGCGGCCAGCGGCGGCGCGGCCGAGAACCCGTGCAGCGCCAGGGCCGCCAGCCCCGTGACGACGGCCTCGCCGGGACGGCCGCCCGCGTAGCACAGGGCGGCCCGTACGGTCTCCTCACCCGTCGGAGGGCCCGGGTGCAGCAGGAACACCCCGGGCAGCGGCATCTGCCACGGGCCGCCGGGGCGGCACAGGCGGCGCGCCGTGGCGGCCGGGACGCCTCGCTCCCGCAACTGGTGCGCGGACAGCACCCGTTCGTCCGCCGCGCTCCCCGCGTCCCGCGCGCCGGGGACCCACGGGGGAGCGGCGGCCAGCGGGGGGCGGGGGACCGGCGGAAATTCTTCGCTCATGCCCCGCCGATTCCCCGCCGCCACCCGCGGGCCCACCTCTGTTACAGACCGGTCGGCAAACCGCGACGCACACGGTACGCCGCGCCCGCCGGGACCCCTCAGCGCCGGTCGGCCGCCTGCGCGTGCAGGGCGCGCGCCAGGTCGGAGTGCGCCTCCAGCACGAGCCGGCGCAGCGCGGGCGGCGCCTCCTTGTGCTCCGTCAGCCACAGGTCGGCCGCGTCCAGCGTGTCCCGGTCGCCCTGGAGCGCGGGGAACAGGCCCCGGACGATCGCCATCGCGATCTCGATCGTCCGCGTCCGCCACACCCGTTCGATCACCTCGAAGTACCGGCCGGTGTACGGCGCGAGCAGCGCCCGCTGCCCCGGCTGGGCGAAGCCGTCGATGGTGGCCTCGACCAGCGCGTTCGACAGCGCGTCCGACTCGACCACGTCCTCCCACGCCCGCGCCTTCACCCCGGCGGACGGGCGGGCGGCCAGGCAGCGGACCTGGTGGCGCTTGCCGGACGCCGTGTCGTCGCGGGCGAGTTCGGCGTCCAGCTCCGCCTCGCCGATCCGCCCGGCGGCGGCCAGCGGGCCGAGGAACGTCCAGCGCAGCTCCTGGTCCACGTCCAGGCCGTCGATCCGCGCGGTGCCGGCCAGCAGCCCGCCGAGCAGCTGGAAGTCCGCGTCCGCGTCCGCCGCGCTCGCCAGGAAGCGCGCCCAGGCCAGCTGGTGGTCGCTGCCGGGCGCGGCGCGGCGCAGCTCGGTCAGCGCGACGGCGGACAGTCCGGCGCCCGCCTCCGCGCGCCGCTCCGGCGCGGTGTAGTGGTCGCGGGCCGACAGCGCCCACGCGTGGACCATCTGGAGGACGCCGATCTGGCTCTCCGCGCCGCTGAAGTCGCGGACCAGGCCGAGGAAGTCGCGGGCGGGCAGCAGCCCGTCGCGCGTGAGGTTCCACAGCGCCGACCAGCACAGGGCGCGGGCCAGCGGGTCCTCGACCTCGCCGAGGCGCGCGAGCAGCGTGTCCAGCGAGTCCTCGTCGAAGCGCGCCTTGCAGTACGTGAGGTCCTCGTCGTTGACGAGGATCAGCTCGGGGCGCTCCTCGCCCGCCAGCTCCGCGACGACCGTGCGCGGACCGGTCACGTCGGTCTCCGCCCTGGCGTAGCGCAGCAGCGGGCCCGCGCCGTCCACGCGCCGGTAGAGGCCGATGGCCACGCGGTGCGGGCGCAGCGTCGGGTGGGACGCCGGGGCCTCCTGGAGGACGGCCAGTTCGGTGATCCGGCCGTCCGCGCCGTACAGCGCCTCGGGCGTCAGCGAGTTGACGCCCGCCGTCTGGAGCCAGGACTCGGCCCAGCCGGCCATGTCGCGGCCCGACGTCTCGGCGAGCACGGACAGCAGGTCGGCGAGGCGGGTGTTGCCGTACGCGTGGCGCTCGAAGTAGCGGCGCGCGCCGTCGAGGAACGCGTCGCGCCCCACGTAGGCGACGAGCTGCTTGAGGACGCTGGCGCCCTTCGCGTACGTGATGCCGTCGAAGTTGAGCTTGGCGTCCTGGAGGTCGCGGATGTCGGCGGTGACCGGGTGCGTCGAGGGCAGCTGGTCCGCGCGGTACGCCCACGCCTTGCGCCGGTTGGCGAACGAGATCCAGCCCTCGTCGAAACGCGTCGCCTCGGTCAGCGAGAACGCGCCCATGAAGTCGGCGAACGACTCCTTGAGCCACAGGTCGTCCCACCACTCCATCGTCACGAGGTCGCCGAACCACATGTGCGCCATCTCGTGCAGCACCGTGCTGGCCCGCCCGTGGTAGGCGGCGCGCGTCGTCCTGCCCCGGAAGACGAACTCCTCGCGGAACGTGACGAGCCCCGGGTTCTCCATCGCGCCGAGGTTGTACTCGGGGACGAACGCCTGGTCGTACTTGCCGAAGGGGTAGGGGTAGCCGAAGTTGTCGTGGAAGAAGTCGAGCCCCTGCTTCGTCACGAGGAAGACGTCGTCCGCGTCGAAGTGCCGCGCCAGCCCCTTGCGGCAGAGCGCGCCGAGCGGGATCTCCAGCGTCGTGCCGTCGGGCAGCTCGCGCGTGTAGTGGTCGGCGACGTAGTGGTACGGCCCGGCGACGACGGCCGTGATGTACGTGGAGATCGGCTTCGTCTCGGCGAACGTCCAGGTGGCCGCGTCCCCGCCGGACAGCTCCTCGCGGGACTCCTCGGCGCCGTTGCCGAGCACCGTCCAGTGCGCGGGCGCGGTGACGCGGAAGCGGAACGGCGCCTTCAGGTCGGGCTGCTCGAAGTTCGCGAACACCCGCCGCGCGTCGGCCGGCTCGTACTGCGTGTAGAGGTAGGTCTCGCCGTCCTCCGGGTCGGAGAAGTGGTGCAGCCCCTCACCCGTCCTGCTGTACGCGCAGCTCGCGTCGACCACCAGCTCGTTCTCCGCCGCGAGGCCGCGCAGCGCCACCCGCGCGCCGTCGAAGACGCGGTCCACGGGCAGCTGCTCGCCGTTCAGCGTCACGGAGTGGACGTGCGGCGCCAGCAGGTCGGCGAAGCTGTCCGCGCCCTCCTCGGCGCACGCGAAGCGGATCGTCGTGGTGGACCTGAAGGTCCGCGGTCCGGCCGCCGGCGCCGGCGCGACGGCCGAGCGGAGGTCGAGCGCCACCTCGTAGCCGTGCACGCGCAGCAGGCGTGCCCGTTCCCGGGCCTCGTCGCGTGTCAGGTTCTCTCCGGGCACTGCGGTGCTTCCTCTCGTGGCTCATGGCGCGTTGGCGCTTCGCCGCTCCGGCGCGTGCCAGCATGTCACGGGCGGCGCCGGGCCCGCACGGTGGAATGCGACGGCGCGCGGCGTCGTTGACCCCGCGAGTTCCGTGCCCGCTTCCGTACCGCTGAGGAGCCTGACATGTCCGACAAGACGCCCGCCGACTTCTGGTTCGACCCGCTGTGCCCCTGGGCGTGGATGACGTCGCGCTGGATGCTGGAGGTGGAGAAGGTGCGTCCGGTCGAGGTCCGCTGGCATGTGATGAGCCTCTCCGTGCTCAACGAGGACCGGCTCGACGAGATGCCCCAGGAGTACGCGGACGCCATGCGCGCCGGCTGGGGCCCGGTGCGCGTGTGCATCGCCGCCGAGAAGGAGCACGGCAGCGAGGTCCTCGGCCCGCTCTACACGGCGATCGGCACCCGCTTCCACCCGGGGGGCCTGCCGAAGAACCGGGAGACCCTGGTCGCCGCCCTCACCGAGGCGGGGCTGCCCGCCGAGCTGGCCGACGCCGCCGACACGGACGCGTACGACGCCGAGCTGCGCGCGTCGCACAAGGCGGGCATCGACCTGGTCGGCCAGGACGTCGGCACGCCGGTCATCGCGGTGCCGGGGGCCGACGGGAAGCAGATCGCGTTCTTCGGCCCGGTGGTGACGCCCGCGCCCAAGGGCGAGGCCGCGGCCCGGCTCTGGGACGGCACGCTGATGGTCGCCTCGACGCCCGGCTTCTACGAGATCAAGCGGACGCGCGACGTCGGCCCGCAGTTCGACTGAGCGGCCCCACAGACACGGGCGGCCCCGCGCGATGCCTCCGCGCGGGGCCGCCCGCTTTCCCGCCCGCCTGTCCGAAGGATCGGCGATCCGTGAGAAGACGATCCAGACGGCCGGGGGTCCGTGGGCTCCCGGAAGGGCGTCAGGGGGCGAGCAGCAGCCCGGTGGCGCGCGCCTTCGCGGCGGCGTAACGGTCCTGCACATCCTGCCAGTTCACGACGCGCCACATGGCCTCGACGAAGTCGACCTTCTGGTTGCGGTACTGGAGGTAGAAGGCGTGCTCCCAGGCGTCGAAGACGAGGAGCGGGATCGAGCCCTGCCCCACGTTCCCCTGGTGGTCGTACACCTGCTCGATGATCAGCCGCGCGCTGACCGGCTCGAACGCCAGCACGCCCCAGCCGGAGCCCTGCGTCGTCGCGGCGGCCTTCGACAGCTGGGCCTTGAAGCGCGCGAACGAGCCGAACGACTCGGCGATCGCGTCCGCCAGCTCGCCCGTGCCGTCCTTCTCCAGCGGCTCCCCGCCGCCGTCGCCCGTCATGTTGCGCCAGTAGATGGTGTGGAGGATGTGGCCGGAGAGGTGGAACGCGAGGTTCTTCTCCAGGCCGTTGACCGACCCCCACTGGTCCTTGTCACGGGCCTCGGCCAGCTGCTCCAGCGTGTCGTTCGCCCCCTTGACGTAGCCGGCGTGGTGCTTGTCGTGGTGCAGCTCGATGATCTCGCCGCTGATGACCGGCTCCAGCGCGGCGTAGTCGTAGGGGAGTTCGGGGAGGCTGTAGGTGGCCATGCCGTTGCCCATCTTCATTAGTTGCGAAGCACTTGCAACAACACGCTAGCAGCAGGAAGGCGCGAGTGTCGTGAAACTCACGCCTGGAGGGGCCGCCGCGTCCGATAGCGTCACGATGACGTCAAGTCAGCGGGCCCCGGCCCGGCCGCGCCCGTTCCCGTCACCGTCCCCGTTCCTCCCCCCGTCCTCCAGGAGAGCCCCCATGAGCACTGCCGTTCTGGCCGACCTGCTCCCCGCCGCCACGGCGCCCCGCGCGCGGGTGCGCGACGCGGCGCTGGTCGTCGGCGGCGCGGTCCTCACCGGCATCGCCGCCCAGCTGACCCTCCCCGTGCCCGGCTCGCCCGTGCCGGTCACCGGCCAGACGTTCGCCGCGCTGCTCGTCGGCGCCTCGCTCGGCGCGAGCCGCGGCCTGGCGTCGATGGTGCTGTACGCCCTCGTCGGCATGGCGGGCGTCCCGTGGTTCCAGGGCGGCACGTCCGGCCCCGGCGGCGCGACGTTCGGCTACATCATCGGCATGACGCTCGCCGCCTGGGCGGTCGGCGCCCTCGCCGGACGCGGCGGCGACCGCACCGTCCTGCGCACCGCCGGAACCATGGCCGTCGGCACCGCGATCACCTACGGCTGCGGCGTCCCCTACCTCGCGCTCGACGCCGGGATGAGCCTGTCCGAGGCCGCCGCGACCGGCCTCGTCCCCTTCCTGATCGGCGACGCCCTCAAGGCCGCGCTGGCCATGGGAGCCCTTCCCGCGGCCTGGCGTCTCGCCGGCCGGCGGCCATGACAGACTCGTCCCCATGCGCGTCTACCTCGGTTCCGACCACGCCGGCTACGAGTTGAAGTCCCACCTCGCGGAGTGGCTCACGGAGAACGGCCACGAGCCCGTCGACTGCGGCCCGTTCGTCTTCGACGCCGAGGACGACTACCCGCCGTTCTGCCTGCGCGCCGCCGAGGGCGTCGCGCAGGAGCCGGGCTCGCTCGGCGTCGTCATCGGCGGCTCGGGCAACGGCGAGGCCATCGCGGCCAACAAGGTCGCCGGTGTCCGCTGCGCCCTCGGCTGGAGCGAGGAGACGGCGCGCCTCGGGCGCGAGCACAACAACGCGAACGTCCTCGCCGTCGGTTCGCGCATGCACAGCCAGGAGGAGGCCACGGCGTTCGTCGCGGCCTTCCTCGACACCCCGTACTCCGGCGCCGCCCGGCACACCCGCCGCATCGCCATGCTGACCGCCTACGAGACGGACGGCACCCTCCCGGCGCTGCCCGGCGAGGCGGCGCAGGGCTGACGGGAGCATGCCGGAGGGCCACACCATCCACCGCCTCGCCGCCGACTTCGGCCACGCCTTCGGCGGCGGGCGGCCGGTGCGCGCCGACAGCCCGCAGGGCCGGTTCGCCGACGGGGCGGCGCTGCTGGACGGCCGCCCCCTCGCGGCGGCCGAGGCGCACGGCAAGCACCTCTTCCTCGGCTGGTCACCCGCCCCCGGCGGGGCGGGCGGCGACGCCACCAGCTGGGTCCACATCCACCTCGGCCTCTACGGCAAGGTCGCCTTCGGCGAAGGCCCGCCGCCCCCGCCGGTGGGCCAGCTCCGCCTGCGCCTGTGGAACGACACCGGCCACGCCGAGCTGCGCGGCCCGACCACCTGCGCCCTGATCACCGACGCGGAGAAGCGCGCCGTCGAGGACCGCCTCGGCCCCGACCCGCTGCGGCCCGACGCGGACCCCGGCGCCGCCTGGCGCCGGATCAGCGCCAGCCGCACGCCGGTCGCCGCGCTGCTGATGGACCAGAAGGTCGTCGCGGGCGTCGGCAACGTCTACCGCGCCGAGGTCCTCTTCCGGCACGGGATCGATCCCTACCGGGCGGGCCGCGATCTCACCCGGGCGGAATGGGACGCCGTCTGGGCGGACCTGGTCGCGCTGATGCGGGAGGGCGTCCGCCTGAACCGCATCGACACCGTGCGCCCCGAGCACACCCCCGAGGCCATGGGCCGCCCGCCGCGCGTGGACGACCACGGCGGCGAGGTGTACGTCTACCGGCGCGCCGCCCAGCCGTGCCTCCTGTGCGGCACCGAGATCCGCACGGCCCCCCTCGCCGCGCGCAACCTCTTCTGGTGCCCCACCTGCCAGCACCGCCCCTGAACGGGTCGGCGTGAGGACGAGCCCGCGCGCGTCCGCCGTCCCGCCCGCGCGGTACCGCATGATCCCCCCATGACAGCGACGGCAGCGGCAGCGGCGCAGACGCCGCACCACGCGTTCTGGGGCTATCTGGTGTGGGCCGTGCTCTTCGGCGCCCTCTTCGCCTGGGAGGGCGTCGGACTCCTCCACCCCGCCGACGCCTTCCCCACCCTGAGCCAGGCCATCGACGCGGTGGCGCGCCACCCGTTCGGACGGTGGGCGCTGTTCGCCCTCTGGCTCTGGGCCGGCTGGCACGCGTTCGTCCGCGGCTGGCACTTCCTGCTGAGGGGACCGGAGGGGTAGGCCGCCGCGTGCCGCACCTCCTCGACCTGACGGTGATGGGCATCGCGTACCTGCTCACCATGGGCACCCTCGCGTACGGCCTGCGCACCTGGCGCGCCGACCCCGGCGGGCGGCCCCGGCACCGCGCCCGGGCGACCGGCTGGCCCGGCCTCGTCCGCCAGGTCCTCGCCACGGCCGCCGGGGGATACGCCCTGCTGCTGCTCGTCGTCGCGGCCTACTACGTGGGGGTCGCGGGCCACGACGGGGACTTCCTGCTCAGCGCCGTGACGGGCGCCGCGTCGCTCACGGGCGTGGCGCTGCCCGTGCTGTGCGCGGCGAGCGCGGTGGCCGCGCGCCTGCGCGGCCGCCCGCGTCCCCCGCCGTCAGAACGCGTGCGGCAGCCAGGGCGCGACCGGTGACGAGAACGCCGTCGCCGCCGCCGTCAGCGCCCCGGGCCGCAGTTCCCGCACCAGCCCGGCGGCGGCGAGCGACGCCAGGGACGTGCCGCCCAGGTAGGCGGCGCCCAGCTCCCGCACGTCCAGCGCGAGGTCGGGCGCGTCGCCCGTCCGCTCGCACACCGCGCCGCCGGGCCCGCCGCTCAGCCGCCAGGTGCCGCCGTTCCAGGGGCAGAAGGCGTCCGTCACGTCCAGCACGACATCGACGTCCGCCGCGTACGCGCGGGCCGCCAGCGCCGCGCCGACGTCCACCGGGCGCAGGTGCAGCCGGTCGAAGACGCGCAGCCGCGAGCGGCGCTGGTCCGACACAAGGTGCAGCAGCGCGTCGTCCACCGGGCGGTTGGGCAGCCGCACCGTCGACATCAGGTCGAGTTCCATCAGAAAGCGCAGCATCGCCGCGTACGCCGCCGGGTCGGCCGCGTCGAGATCCTTCACCAGGACCGTGCCGTCCGGGACCGTCGCCTCCCACCGCGCCGTCGTCGCGAAGCGTGCGTAGCCGACGAGTTCGCCGTCGCGCTCCGCCAGCAGGCAGCGCCGGGGGGAGGCGCCGCCGCGCGCCGCAGGGGCGTCGAGCAGGATCATGCCGCGCCAGGCTGGCCGCCGGACGATCATGCCGGGACGTGCCGGCACCAGGCGGGCGTAGAGTTCCTCGCAGCGGTCCATGACGTCGGCCGGGTCGGCGAGGCTCAGCCGTACGTCCTCCGTGCCGGGCGGCAGCCGCAGCCCTGTCCGCGCGATGTCCAGCGTCGCGTCGAGGACATGGCTCGCCACGCCGTAGCCGAAGCGCCCGTAGATCGCGGGCTCCGAGGCCGTCAGCACGGCGAGCGGCTCCCCCGCGTCCCGTACCGCGTCGAGCCCCGCGCGCATCATCCGCCGCAGCTGCCCCTGCCGCCGGTGCGTGGGGGCCACGTGCACCATCGTCACACCTGCCGCGGGCACCTGTGTGCCCCCGGGCACCGAAAGCTGAAAGGAGAATGAACTGAACGACCCGACGATCCGGTCCTTGTCCCACAGGGCGAACGACCGATCAAATTCGGTCACTTCTCGCCAGGCCGCCCGCTCCTCCGCAGGCTCGAATCCTCCGCCGAACGCCCACTCCAGCGAGCGGTACCAGGATTCCCAGTCGGCCGCCCCGAGCACACGCAGTTCGGTCGTGCCCGTCGTCTCTGTCGTCATACCGCCATCCCTAACAGGGCCCACGGCCGATGGCGACGCATTTTCCGTACCGGCACCACGCCGTATCTCCACCGGATCGCCCCAAAGGTTCGACGTGCCGCCGAACGGGTGGATAAGGTCCCAGGTCATGGCACGCCGCAGCGAGAAACGGCACCGGAGCGCCCGCGGGGACCGCGCGCACAAGGCCGTCCACCGCCTGCGCACGACCGTGCGCCGCGTCGCCGTGGACTGGTTCCGGGGCAGCGGCTCCGACTGGCCCGCCCTCGCCGCGCTGCTCCTCCTCGTCCCCCTCCTCGCCGGCGCCACCGTCGCCTGGCCCGAGTGGTGCCCGCCCGAGTCGCTGGTCCTGCCGCTCGTCGCGGGCGGCCTCCTGCTGCGCCCCGCGAGCCTGCTCGGCCTGTACGCCGTCGTCGCCACCGCGCTGGTGCTGGAGACCGCGTTCATCGAGACCGACCGGCGCACGCCCGACCCGGTGACGCCGGGCAGCATCCTCGTCGTCGCGGCGGTGGCGCTGACCGGGCTGCTGATCGCCCAGTTCCGCAGCCGTGTCGGCGTCCCGTGGCGGCGCGGCGGCACCATGCTGTTCGACCTGCGCGAGCGCATCAGGACGCAGAGCGCGCTGCCCGCCCTGCCGGACGGCTGGCACCGCGAGATGTCGCTGCGCCCGGCGGGCGGCCAGTCGTTCTCCGGCGACTTCGTCGTCGCCGCGCGCACCGGCCCCGGGCGGCGCGTGCTCGAAGTGGTCCTCGCCGACGTCTCGGGCAAGGGCATGGACGCCGCGTCCCGTTCGCTGCTGCTGTCCGGCGCGTTCGGCGGCCTGCTCGGCTCGCTGCCGCCCCACGCGTTCCTGCCCGCCGCCAACGGCTACCTGCTGCGGCAGAGCTGGGACGAGGGCTTCGCCACCGCCGTCCACCTCGTCCTCGACCTGGAGAGCGGCGACTACGAGCTGCTGTCCGCCGGGCACCTCCCCGGCGTCCAGCTCAGCGCGGGCACCGGGCGCTGGCAGGAGATCGCCGCCGAGGGGCCGCTGCTCGGCGTGTGGGACGAGGCCGAGTTCCACCCCGCCAAGGGCACGCTGCGGCCGGGCGACGTCCTGATGCTCTTCACCGACGGCCTCGTGGAACGGCCTGGCCGCGACCTCACCGAGGGCATCGACCGCCTCACCGGCGAGGCGGACCGGTATGTCGCCACCGGCTTCAAAGGCGCGGCCTGGCACCTCGTCGAGGCCGTCGCCCGCGATGTGAACGACGACCGGGCGCTGTTGCTGATCAGCCGGGAATGATCAGCCGGGAATGACCGGGCGGGAGTGATCACCCGGCGGAGCGGTTGCCCGCGCCACGGCGCGCCGCCCCGACCCGCCGGGCTGAACAGGGTGGATACGGGCCCGCCGCGCGCCGGGGGCGCGCGCCCCTGTCGGCCGATCGGCCGTGCCGCGCCGGTCCGGGCGGATGCGGGCGGCCCCGGGCTGGCCTTGGCTCGGAGTCATGAGGCCACTCCCGAGACACCGTCACGAGCGCCGCCCCGCCCGGCTCTCCCCGTCCGCCGCGCGCCTGACCCGCAGGGTGGTCGGCGGCACGCTCGCCGGGGCGCTGGCGATAGCGGGGCCGTGGACGCTCCTGAGCGGCGACGGCGACGACGGGAGCCGGGGCGCCCTCGCGGCCGGGGCGGTCGAGGACGGCGCGCCCCGGGGGAGCGCCGTGACGGCGGAGCGGGCGTACGGGCCGCCGCCGTACGGCGCTGAGCCGCCGCTGAGGAGCCTCCCGGAGACGCCGGAACCGCCCGCGTTCCCCCCGCTTCCCCGACTCGCCCAACCCTCTTGGTTCCCCGAGCTGCCGCCGCTCCCCGACGCCGCCACCCCGGCGGAGCGGTGGGTGCCGTACGGGCTGTGGGAGGAACCGTTCGGCCGCGCGCGTGGGCGCCGGGCCGACGACGGGCCCGCGGCCGACGGCTGGACGGCCCCGGTCAGCGGCCACCCCGTCTCCGCCTCGTACGGCGACCCGGGCGACTGGGCGGCCGGCTACCACACCGGCGTCGACTTCGCGACGCCCGTCGGCACCCCCGTCAGCTCGGTCGGCCCGGGAACCGTGGTCACCGCGGGGTGGTCGGGGGACTACGGCAACCTCGTCATCGTCCGTATGGAGGACGGCCATTACGTGCTCTACGCCCATCTGTCGGACATCGCCGTCGCCGAGGGCCGGGACGTCAGGGGCGGCACCGCGCTCGGCGAGACGGGCAACACCGGCAACAGCACCGGCCCCCACCTCCACTTCGAGGTGAGGGCCGGACGGGACTACGGGACGGACGTGGACCCGCTGGCGTACCTGGCGGACCACGGCGTGACGCTCGGCTGACGGGGGCGTACGCGGCTCAGCCGCCCGCGTTCACGGGGCGCCGCTCGCCCCCGGCCCGCTCGCCCAGCGGACCGTCGCCCACGGCGCGCTCACCGCCCGGCCTGGCGGGCGGCGGCTGCCGGAACGCCCAGTCCATCGACGGCTCGACCAAGGGCCGCAGCAGCCGTCTGACCGGCGCGGTGCACAGCAGGGTGACGACGACGGCGCCGAGGGCCGTCACCACGGCGACACCGGCCGGGGAGGCGATGCCGTCCACGTCGTACCAGTCCCACCAGCGCGACGCCTTGATGACGAAGCCGTGCAGCAGGTAGCCGAAGATCGTGCCCGCGCCGAGCGTCGTGTACCAGGTGCGCCGCGTCGGCACGAGGGACAGGAACGCCACGGTCAGCAGCAGCCCGGCGCCGAACATCGCGAGCGTCATCACCGGCCCGGCCCAGGCCGCCTCGCCCATCTCCTGCGCCGAGTTGGTGCGGTACAGCCAGCTCTGGTCCAGGCGCGGCACGGACCAGTAGGACACGGCGAGCGCGAGCAGCAGCACGGGCACGGCGAGCACCCGCACCTCCGTGCGCCGCATCCATGTGAAGTGCTCGCGGCGCATCAGCATGCCGAGCACGAAGTACGGGAGGAACTGCAGGACGCGCTGGATGTTCAGGTCGTTGCCGAAGTGGGGGGACATCGACGCGATGCACGCGACGGCCAGCGCGACCGGCAGCGGGGCGCGCACGACCCGCCAGACGGGCGACGTCAGCCGCCAGATGAACAGCGCGACCAGGAACCACGTCACGTAGTAGGGATCGAGGAGGCTCAGCGGGAGGTCGGAGTCGCCGCCGCCCCACCCGGCCCGCGCGAAGAGGATGTACAGCACCTCGAAGACCAGGTACGGCACCCCGACGCCGGTGATCAGCCGCTTCAGCTGGTCGGGCCTGGCGGTGAAGCTGCGGGAGAAGTAGCCGGCGATGAGGACGAACGCCGGCATGTGGAAGGTGAAGACGAACGTGTAGAGGGCGGAGGCCGCGCGGGAGTCGTCACGCAGCGGGGTCCAGGCGTGGCTGATCGCCACCAGCACGATGGCCAGGTACTTCGCGTTGTCGAAGAACGGATCGCGCTCCTTGCGCCTGGCCCGTGCACCGTCGTCCGCGACAGCAGGTGGGGGGTCGGCCGCGCGCGCCGTGGCGGCGTGCGGCGACGCTTGTTGATTACGGACGTGCAACATTGTTCGCACGATAGCCGCTCTCCGGGCATCCGTACATTCCGCGTCGCGGGGTGTGGTGTTTCCCATGGAGATTTCGGTGACGATTCGCGACCCCGGTGTGGATTCCGGCGGGAAGGTGCCCGTTTTCGGGCGGTTTGCCCCGTGAGGAGGGGGTGTAAAAGGGCCATAATCGCCACCGCGCCCGGCTCGGTTGACGCGCGGGTGTTCTCCCGCGAAATCATGCTCCGGGGTGCCTCGGGGGAATTCGCCGAGCCCTCTCCGCTGCCCCCGTATTCCCCGGCTATGCGCGCCCGCTGGTTAACGGATCGGTAACGCGGCCTCCCGGGCCCCCGGAGGCCCGCAGGTGGCCGGAGCACGGTGGACGGAGTGTCACCGCACTCCACCTGGGGCGTAGTTGATGGCACGATGGTTCCTGCGTGGCCGCGGCGGTCGTGGTCAAGCTGTTGATGGAGCAGAGGCGAACCTTCCGTAAGGTGTGATCAGTTGTGGTTATCTCGTTCTCTCTGGCCCTCCTGTTCGGGGTGATCCTGTTCTTCATGATCAGGAGCGGGTCCATGAAGTGGGGCCCCGCGATCGTGGCCATCCTCTTCGGCTTCTCCCTCGCCTCCACGGGCGCCGCCGACCCCATAAACAACTTCCTGGAGTCGATCACCGACGGGGTCAACTCCGTGGACGACTCCATCAACAGCTCCTTCGGCGGCGAGTAGGCGGGCCGCCGGGCGCACGCAGGAGGCCCGGTCCCCCCGCGGGGGGACCGGGCCTCGGTGAAGAGCGGGCGACGGGAATCGAACCCGCGTAGCTGGTTTGGAAGACCAGGGCTCTACCATTGAGCTACGCCCGCCTGGCGTCGGCCGCGTGGTGACGGTGGGTCGGATCTCCCGGCCTGCCGAACCGTCCGGCGCGCGACACGTATCGTAGCAGCCGCCCCGGAGGACCCGACCGCGCGCGGCCCTGTACGCTACGTGTCGCATCGTGAGCCGGACGGGGTGTGGCGCAGCTTGGTAGCGCGTCCGCTTTGGGAGCGGAAGGCCGTCGGTTCGAATCCGGCCACCCCGACCACGTACTATGAGTAGCCTGCCTGCGCGCCTGTGGTGTGTCCGCGTGCGGGGCGCGATCGTCGCCCCACCGACCTCGCCCCTCCGCCGCGCTCCCAGGAAGTTTTTCCCCTGATGCCAGCCCCAAGGAGACCGACCGTGAAGAGCGCCGTGGAGACCCTGAACCCCACCCGGGTTCGGCTCACTGTCGAGGTGCCCTTCGAGGAACTCAAGCCCAGCCTCGACGCGGCGTACCGCAAGATCAACCAGCAGGTGACGGTGCCGGGCTTCCGCAAGGGCAAGATCCCGGCCCGCATCATCGACCAGCGGTTCGGCCGCGGCGCCGTGCTGGAGGAGGCCGTCAACGAGGCGCTGCCGAAGTTCTACAGCGAGGCGGTCTCCGAGGGCGAGCTGAACCCGCTGGGCCAGCCCGAGGTGGACATCACCGAGCTGCGGGACAACGAACTGCTGACCTTCACGGCCGAGGTGGACATCCGCCCCGAGCTGACGATCCCGGACTACTCCGGCATCGAGGTCACCGTGGACGCCGTCGAGATCCCCGACGAGGACGTGGACGAGGCCGTCGAGCGCCTCCGCGACCGCTTCGCCACCACCACCGTGGTCGAGCGCGCCGCCGCCGAGGGCGACGTCGTGAAGATCGACCTGGAGGCCCGCGTCGACGGCGAGGTGCTGGAGGACGGCGTCGCCAACGGCGTCAACTACACGATCGGTTCCGGCCAGATGCTGGACGGTCTGGACGAGGCCGTCACGGGCCTCGAGGCCGGCGGCACCGCGACGTTCACCAGCGAGCTGAAGGGCGGCTCCGCGGCCGGCCGCGAGGCCGAGGTCACCGTCACGGTCGAGACCGTCTCCTCCCGCGAACTGCCGGAGCTGGACGACGACTTCGCCCAGCTCGCCAGCGAGTTCGACACCCTGGACGCGCTGCGCGACGACAGCCGCCGCCGCCTGGCCGACGAGCGCAAGTACCAGCAGGCCACCGAGGCCCAGGAGAAGGTGCTCGACGCGCTGCTCGAACTGGTCGAGGTCCCGATGCCGCAGAAGCTCCTCGCGGACGAGATCGAGACCCGCAAGCACAACCTGGAGCACCACCAGCTGCCCCAGCTCGGCATGGACCTCGACGCCTACCTGAAGCTCCAGGAGAAGACGGCCGAGGAGTTCGACGAGGAGCTGCGCGAGCAGGCCGAGAAGGGCATCAAGACCCAGTTCGTCCTGGACCAGATCGCCCGCACCGAGAACCTCAACGTCAGCCAGGACGAGCTGACCGAGCACCTGATGCGGCGCGCGCAGTCCTCCGGCATGAGCCCCGACCAGTTCGCCAAGGCCGTCGTCGAGGGCGGCCAGGTGCCGATGCTCGTCGGCGAGGTCACCCGGGGCAAGGCGCTCGCCACGGTCGTCGAGTCCGTCACCGTCAAGGACACCAACGGTGAGCCGGTCCGCCTCGACGACGAGGAGGAGGACGCCGCCACCGACGCCGACGCGCAGGCCGACGTCACCGCCGACGCGGCGGACACCGCCGAGACCGCCGCCGAGGGCGGCGAGCGGGACAGCGACAAGTCCTGACCCCGCCTGCGGACCCGGGGCCCGGCACACCGCCGGGGCCCGGTGCGGACATGAGCCCTAGGCCCTGTCTGACAAATCTCGCCTCGGCGACGACGCCTGGCACGGCACCTCGCTGCGTTGTCGGAACACCCAAGTACTCCAGCACGAGGGCATCCCTCCGCCTTGCGATGCACCGCACCAGCCGCCGTCGCCCCCGCCTCCGGCGGACGGCGCTATTTGTCAGACAGGGCCTAGGTCCCGGCCCCGGAGCGCACGGGGGCCGGGACCCTGCGCTCACAGCGAACAGTTCCCTGGTCGGGATGGGTCCGCCGACACCGCGCGTTAGGGTCCGTAGATACAACCCGGACGTCGAGTGACGGCCAGGCGGATGCCGCCGGCCGTCCGAGAATGAGCAGGTGGATACGTGACGCTCTCGATGCCTTCCGCCATGGCGGAACCGCTGAACAGTGGCCTCGGTGATCAGGTCTACAACCGGCTGCTGGACGAGCGGATCATCTTCCTGGGCCAGCCCGTCGACGACGACATCGCCAACCGGATCACGGCCCAGCTGCTCCTGCTGGCCGCCGATCCGGACAAGGACATCTTCCTCTACATCAACAGCCCCGGCGGCTCGATCTCCGCCGGCATGGCCGTCTACGACACCATGCAGTACGTGAAGAACGACGTGGTGACCATCGCCATGGGGCTCGCGGCGTCCATGGGCCAGTTCCTCCTCACGGCGGGCGCCCCCGGCAAGCGGTACGCGCTGCCGAACGCCGAGATCCTGATCCACCAGCCCTCCGCCGGTCTGGCCGGTTCCGCCACGGACATCAAGATCCACGCCGAGCAGCTGCTGCGCACCAAGCGCAAGATGGCCAAGCTGTCCGCCTACCACTCCGGCGTCAGCGAGGAGCAGTGGGAGCGCGACGCGGACCGGGACCGCTGGTTCAGCGCCGAGGAGGCCAGGGACTACGGCCTGCTCGACCGCGTGATCACCAGTGCCGCGGACATCGCGGGCGGCGGCGGCACGGGCGCCTGAGCCCGCCCACCCCGCACGCGAAGCCGAGATCCCAGCCGAGACAGCCAGCCCATCCCAAGGCGGTACACACCAGATGAACAACTTCCCCGGTTCGGGCCTCTACGACCGTCTGCCGGCCGAGGCCCGCTACGTCGTCCCGCGCTTCGTCGAGCGCACCTCGCAGGGCGTGCGCGAGTACGACCCGTACGCGAAGCTCTTCGAGGAGCGCGTGATCTTCCTCGGCGTGCAGATCGACGACGCCTCGGCCAACGACGTCATGGCCCAGCTGCTCTGCCTGGAGTCGATGGACCCGGACCGCGACATCCAGATCTACATCAACAGCCCCGGCGGCTCGTTCACCGCGCTGACGGCGATCTACGACACGATGGAGTTCGTCAAGCCGGACATCCAGACCGTGTGCATGGGCCAGGCGGCCTCCGCCGCGGCCGTCCTGCTGGCGGCGGGCACCCGCGGCAAGCGCATGGCGCTGCCGAATGCCAGGATTCTCATCCACCAGCCGTACAGTGAGACGGGACGCGGTCAGGTGTCCGACCTGGAGATCGCCGCTCGTGAGGTCCAGCGCATGCGGACGCAGCTGGAGGAGATGCTGGCCAAGCACTCCACCCAGCCGATCGAGCAGATCCAGGACGACATCGAGCGCGACAAGATCCTCACCGCGGGCGAGGCCGTGGAGTACGGCCTGATCGACCAGATCATCACGACGCGCTCCTCGACCGCGGTCTGATCCGAGCACGGACCCGGGTACGGGGCGGTGACCGCTCACCGTCCGTGCCCGCAGTGACACCCAGCACCACCCAGGCACCATCAAGGACCACCCAGCACCACCCGCACGACCCAGCAAGCAGCCGGTACGACCGGTACCACCAGCACCAACCAGGACAGTGACTGGCCGCCCCCTTTTGACGGGAAGGCCCCGTGGAGGGGGATTCCCGTCAAGGGGGGCCACTCCCCGGGGCAACAAGGTACCGTCGTCTTCAGAAAGCATCAGTGCGCCGTCTCCCCGGCGGTGCGCAGGCGAAGGGGAAGCACCTCGTGGCACGCATCGGTGATGGCGGCGATCTGCTCAAGTGCTCGTTCTGTGGCAAGAGCCAGAAACAGGTGAAGAAGCTCATCGCGGGCCCGGGGGTCTACATCTGCGACGAGTGCATCGACCTGTGCAACGAGATCATCGAGGAGGAGCTGGCCGAGTCGCCGGACTCCGAGCTGGGCGAGCTGCCCAAGCCCCGGGAGATCTACGACTTCCTGGAGAGCTACGTGGTCGGCCAGGAGGACGCCAAGAAGGCGCTCTCCGTCGCGGTCTACAACCACTACAAGCGCGTCCGCGCCAGCGAGGCGGACTCCGGCAGCTCGCGTGACGAGGTCATCGAGATCGCCAAGTCCAACATCCTGCTCCTCGGCCCGACCGGCTCGGGCAAGACGCTGCTCGCCCAGACGCTCGCGCGGATGCTGAACGTCCCCTTCGCCATCACCGACGCGACCGCGCTCACCGAGGCCGGCTACGTCGGCGAGGACGTCGAGAACATCCTCCTGAAGCTGATCCAGGCGGCCGACTACGACATCAAGAAGGCCGAGCAGGGGATCATCTACATCGACGAGATCGACAAGGTCGCCCGCAAGAGCGAGAACCCGTCGATCACGCGCGACGTCTCCGGCGAGGGCGTGCAGCAGGCGCTGCTGAAGATCCTGGAGGGCACGACGGCCGCCGTGCCGCCGCAGGGCGGGCGCAAGCACCCGCACCAGGAGTTCCTCCAGATCGACACGTCCAACGTGCTGTTCATCGTCGGCGGCGCCTTCGCGGGCCTGGACGACATCATCCGCGCGCGGTCCGGCGCCCGGGGCATCGGCTTCGGCGCCGACATCAGGTCCCAGCGCGACCGCGACGCCGCCGAACTGCTCGCGGACGTCCTGCCCGAGGACCTGGTGAAGTACGGCATGATCCCCGAGTTCATCGGGCGCCTGCCGGTCATCACCTCGGTGCACAACCTCGACCGCGAGGCCCTGCTGCGCATCCTGGTCGAGCCGCGCAACGCGCTCGTCAAGCAGTACCAGCGCCTCTTCGAACTGGACGGCGTGGAGCTGGAGTTCGACCTCCCGGCCCTGGAGGCCATCGCCGACCAGGCCATCCTGCGCCGCACCGGCGCGCGTGGCCTGCGGGCGATCATGGAGGAGGTCCTGATGTCGGTGATGTACGAGGTGCCGTCGCGGCAGGACGTCGGCCAGGTCGTGATCACCGAGGACGTCGTCAGGTCCAACGTGAACCCGACGCTGGTGCCGCGTTCCCGGCTCACCAAGCAGCGCGGGCCCGGCTCGGCGCCGCACGAGAAGACCGCCTGAGCTTCGCCGCGGCCCGGTACACACGAGGGCCCGGTACACACGAAGGGGCGGGGCCCGGATCGATCGATCCGGGCCCCGCCCCTTCGCCGTTCCGGACGATCAGGCCGACTCGGCCGAGGGGTCGTCCTCGGCGCCCTCCTCCGCCTCCTCCACCGGCGTCAGGGAGTCCGTCCGCAGGTCGGCCGCTATCTGCGCGGCCTCCTCGAACGTCACGTCCACATTGCCCTGGCCGTTCACCCGCTGCGCGATGACCGCGCCGAGCGTGCTGGTGTCGGCCCAGACGCAGACCGGCACCACGACCGTCTCCATCAGGACCGGGTCCTCGGCCTCGGCGCCCTGGCACTTCATGACCGCGTCGCCGATGCCCTCGGGCGACGCCGCCTCGGGCTCGCCGACGAGCGTGAACTGGTCGCCGGCCTCGGAGGCGGTGTAGGCGAACAGGGCGTCCACGGCGGCGTCCGGGTCCTCCAGGGTGCCCCACAGGCCCACGACGAAGAGCGTCGTCGCCGCGCGGTCGCCCAGCTCGGCCGGGTCGGTGATGCCGGCCAGTTCGGTCGGGGAGATGCCGCCGACGTACTGGGCGGTGGCGCCCTCCGCGTCCTGGAGGCCCATGCGCGCGAGGTCCTCGGGGGAGGCGTTCTCGGCGGTCTGCGGCGGCGCGAGGACCGCGTAGTCGCCGGAGACGCCGGGGAAGTCGAGCTGGTAGGACGTGCCCTCGGCCAGTTCGCCGCCGCCGCCCTCACCGCCGCCGCCTCCGCCACCGCCGCCGTTGTCGTCGTCACCGCCGAGCAGCGCGATCCCGCCGGCGACGAGCGCCGCCACGACCACGACGGCCGCGGCGACGATGCCGATCTTCTTGTTCCGGCCGCCGCTGCCGCCGCTGCCGCCGGGCGGGGGCGTCTGGCCGTACGGCGGCTGCTGCCCGTACGGGCCGGGCTGGCCCGGCTGGGGCTGCTGCCCGTAGGGCTGCTGTCCGTACGGGCTCTGCGGGGGCTGCTGGCCCGGCGGGGGCTGCTGCGGGAAGCCGTAGCCCTGGCCGCCGGGCGCGGCGCCGCCCTGCCCGTACGGGTTCTGCCCGGCGGGCTGGCCGTAACCGCCGCCCTGCGGCCCGCCGTACGGGCCCTGCTGGTTCGGCGGCTGGCCGGGCTGTCCCGGTGGCGGCCCCTGCGGAGGCTGCTGCCCGTACGGCTGCTGCCCGTACGGACCCGGCTGGTGGTGACTCATCGATGCATCCCCTCACAAGCGCGTAGCTCGACGCTTCCGTTCATCCTGTCGGACGGTGTATGCGTATGTACATCTGACTGCCTGCCGAGGCCCGCGCCTTCCCCGGCAGCCCCGCCGCACCCCCCGCCGACGGGTCACGGCATGCCCTGCTCCTCCCCGCCCTGCACCTCGACCAGGGCCGCCGCGCGCAGATCGGCCGTGAACCGCGCCCCGTCCTCCAGGGAGACCGGTTCGGGGTGCTCCCCGGTCGTCTCGTCCACCAGCCGGTCGGTGACGACGATGCCGAGGGTGTCGAAGTCCGCCCAGGCGCACACGGGTATCCGCGGCGTCTCCTCCGGATCGACGTCGACGCCCTCCAGCATCCGGCAGGTCATGACGGCGTTGCCGAGCCCGTCCGGTTCCATCGCGACCGGCTCGCCGACGAAGCGTGCGTTGCCGTCGGAGGTGAACATGCCGCCGTCGGCGAAGAACGCGTCCAAGGCCGCCTGCGGGTCCCCGATGGTGCCGTAGTACCCGTTGAACATCGCGAACCCGACCACCGGGCCCTCGGGCGGGTTGGCGTCCTCGTACATCGCGCCGGTCATGTCGTCGACCTGGACCGACGGGTGGAGGTTCCCCTCCGTGACGTCCTCCATGTTCTCCGTTCCGCCGGGGTCCCTCTCCAGCGTCCCGACCGCGGCCGGGGGTTCGAGGGTGTACGCGCGGCCGTCGTCGTGGAGGCCGCCGTCGTCCCCGCCGAGGGCGACGACGAGGCCGACCGTCACCGCGGCGGCAACCGCGACGGCGACGGCCACGAGCAGCCCGGTCCGCCGCTTCGCGGGGGGCTGCCCCGGCGGGGGCGGGTACGGCTGTGGGTACTGCTGCCCGTACGGCGCGGTGCCGTAGGGGGCCGGGTGCTGCGGCGGCGCGGGGGGCTGGGCCGGGTGCCCGTAGGCCGGCATGCCCGGTACGCCGGGCGTCTGGTTGCCGTGCGGGTGGTGACCGCCCTGCGGTGGCAGGCCCGGCGGTGGGTATGTCACGTGACGTTCTCTCTCGTTCGGACGATCGCAGCCCGGCGGCACCGCACCCGCCGCCTGCGGATCATCCTCGGGCATGCCGCGACCGGTACCGAGGGGCGGCGGCATTCTGATTCGAACTTGGGACACACCGCCTCGTAGACTGACCGTCGTGACCGAGAACACTCAGCCGCCCGCGAACGGGCCCCTCAGCACCCCAGCCGATCTGCCGACGCAGTACACGCCGGCCGACGTAGAGGGAAAGCTGTACGAGCGCTGGGTAGACCGGGGCTACTTCAGGGCGGACGAGAAGAGCGACAAGGACCCCTACACCGTCGTCATCCCCCCGCCGAACGTCACCGGCAGCCTGCACCTGGGCCACGCCTTCGAGCACACGCTGATCGACGCCCTGACCCGCCGCAGCCGCATGCGGGGCTACGAGACGCTGTGGCAGCCGGGCATGGACCACGCGGGCATCGCCACGCAGAACGTCGTGGAGCGCGAGCTGGCCAAGGAGGGCCTGTCGCGGCACGACCTCGGGCGTGAGGCGTTCGTCGAGCGCGTCTGGCGCTGGAAGTCCGAGTCCGGCGGCCGGATCTCCGGGCAGATGCGCCGCCTCGGCGACGGTGTCGACTGGGACCGCGAGCGGTTCACCATGGACGAGGGCCTGTCGCAGGCCGTCCAGACGATCTTCAAGCGCCTCTACGACGACGAGCTGATCTACCGCGCCGAGCGCATCATCAACTGGTGCCCGCGCTGCCTGACGGCCCTGTCGGACATCGAGGTCGAGTACCAGGAGGACGACGGCGAGCTGGTCTCCATCCGGTACGGGGACGGCGAGGACTCGCTCGTCGTCGCGACCACCCGCGCCGAGACGATGCTCGGCGACACCGCCGTCGCCGTCCACCCGGACGACGAGCGGTACCGGCACCTCGTCGGCCGCCGCATCGCGCTGCCGCTGACCGACCGGACCATCCCCGTCGTCGCGGACACGCACGTGGACCCGGAGTTCGGCACCGGCGCCGTCAAGGTGACGCCCGCGCACGACCCGAACGACTTCGAGATCGGCCGCCGCCACGACCTGCCGCAGCTCACGGTCATGGACGAGCACGCCGTCATCACCGTCCACGGGCCGTTCCTCGGGCTCGACCGCCTCGAAGCGCGCTCGGCCGTCGTCGCCGCGCTGCGCGCCGAGGGGCGGATCGTCGCCGAGAAGCGCCCGTACCCGCACTCGGTCGGGCACTGCTCGCGCTGCAAGACCACCGTCGAGCCGCGCGTCTCGCTCCAGTGGTGGGTCAAGGTCGCGCCGCTCGCGAAGGCGGCGGGCGACGCCGTGCGCGACGGGCGGGTGACCATCCACCCGAAGGAGATGACGTCCCGCTACTTCGAGTGGGTCGACAACCTCCACGACTGGTGCATCTCGCGGCAGTTGTGGTGGGGCCACCGCATCCCGGTCTGGTACGGGCCGGACGGCGAGGTCCGCTGCGTCGGCCCGGACGAGGAGCCGCCGGCGGGCGAGGGCTGGCACCAGGACACCGACGTCCTCGACACGTGGTTCTCCTCCGGCCTGTGGCCGTTCTCCACGCTCGGCTGGCCCGAACGGACCGGCAGCGTCGAGAAGTTCTACCCGAACTCCGTCCTCGTCACCGGCTACGACATCCTCTTCTTCTGGGTCGCGCGGATGATGATGTTCGGCCTGTACGCGATGGACGGCACCCCGCCGTTCGGCACGATCGTGCTGCACGGCATGGTCCGCGACCAGTTCGGCAAGAAGATGTCCAAGTCCTTCGGCAACGCGGTCGATCCGCTCGACTGGATGGACGCCTACGGCGCGGACGCCCTGCGGTTCACGCTGAGCCGCGGCGCCAACCCGGGCGTGGACGTCCCGATCGGCGAGGACTGGGTCCAGGCGTCGCGCAACTTCGCCAACAAGGTGTGGAACGCGACGCGCTTCGCCCTCCTCAACGGCGCGACGGTCGGCGGCGACCTGCCGGACGCGGCGGAGCTGGGCCCCGCCGACCGCTGGGTCCTC
The DNA here is from genome assembly GCF_044461265.1 of Streptomyces sp. NPDC049879. NCBI lineage: Bacteria > Bacillati > Actinomycetota > Actinomycetes > Kitasatosporales > Streptomycetaceae > Streptomyces > Streptomyces sp. NPDC049879. Next base: position 542,225 of record NZ_JBITKT010000001.1, read on the forward strand.
TCGCGGCTGAACTCGGTCGTCGCCGAGGTGGACGCGTACTTCGACGACTACCAGTTCGCCAAGCTCAGCGACGTCCTCTTCCACTTCGCGTGGGACGAGGTCTTCGACTGGTACGTCGAGCTGTCGAAGACGACGTTCGCCGCCGGCGGCCGGGCCGCCGAGGTGTCGCGCCGCGTCCTCGGCGAGGTCCTGGACGTGACGCTGCGGCTGCTGCACCCGCTGATGCCGTTCGTCACCGAGGAGCTGTGGACGACGCTCACCGGCCGTGACTCCGTCGTCGTCGCCGCCTGGCCGGCCGACTCCGGGTTCCGCGACCGGGCGGCGGAGGACGAGCTGGCGGCCGTCCGCGCGCTGGTCACCGAGGTGCGCCGCTTCCGCGCCGACCAGGGGCTCCAGCCGGGGCAGCGCGTCCCGGCCACGCTCGACCTGGGCGGCACGGGCCTGGAGGCGCACGAGGAGGCCATGCGCGCCCTGCTGCGCCTCCAGCCGCCCGGCGAGACCTTCGAGGCGACCGCCTCCCTCCCGGTCGGCGGCGCCACGGTCGCGCTCGACCTGCATGGCGTCATCGACTTCGAGGCCGAGCGCAAGCGGCTGACGAAGGATCTGGCCGCCGCCGAGAAGGAGCTGGCCCAGACGACCGCGAAGCTCGGGAACGAGGCGTTCCTCGCCAAGGCGCCCGACCACGTGGTGGACAAGATCCGCGCCCGCCGTGCCGCCGCCGAGGCCGACATCGCCCGCATCGGGACACAGCTCGCACAGCTCCCGTAACGGGACTGTCGGTGGTGCTCCGTACACTGGCCCCGTGAACGGCACACTCCGTGCCCGGCCCCCCGCCACCGGCGGGCGGACCGGGCGCGGGGTGGGGGTGCGGGCGGAGAAGCGAACGGAATGACGCAGTGACTGACAGTCCTACCGGCGGCGGTGGTCCCCGGGACGAGAGCGGCGACCCGTTCGAGGACATCGTGGCCGCGGAGAGCGACCGCGACCCGGACCTCGCGGTCATCGAGGCGGGCAGCCGCACGCTGCGGGCCCAGTCCGGCACCCCGCGCGCCGAGGACCTGCCCGGACGGCCCGCCGATCCCGAGGTGGACCGCGCCCTGCGGGAGGTCGAGGCGGAGCTGGCCGGGCGCTGGCCCGAGACCAAGCTCGATCCCTCGGTGGTCCGCATCCAGGCCCTGATGGACGTCCTGGGCGAGCCGCAGCGCGCCTACCCGTCGATCCACATCACCGGCACCAACGGCAAGACCAGCACGGCCCGCATGATCGAGGCGCTGCTGACCGCCTTCGACCTGCGCACCGGCCGCTACAGCAGCCCGCACGTCCAGTCGATCACCGAGCGCATCAGCCTCGACGGCGCCCCGATCCCCGCCGAGCGCTTCGTCGCCGCGTACGAGGACATCAAGCCGTACGTCGAGCTGGTCGACGCGCGGCAGGACTACCGGCTGTCGTTCTTCGAGGTGATGACCGGCATGGCGTACGCCGCCTTCGCCGACGCCCCGGTGGACGTCGCCGTGGTCGAGGTCGGCATGGGCGGCACCTGGGACGCGACCAACGTCGTGGACGCCCAGGTGGCGGTCCTCACGCCGATCTCCCTGGACCACACCGAGCGGCTCGGCGACACCCCCGCGAAGATCGCCGTGGAGAAGTCCGGGATCATCAAGCCGGACGCCCGCGTGGTCCTCGCCCAGCAGCCCGTGGAGGCCGCCTCCGTCGTGCTGCGCAAGGCCGTCGAGGTGGACGCCACGGTCGCCAGGGAGGGCCTGGAGTTCGGCGTGCTGTCCCGCGAGATCGCGGTCGGCGGGCAGCTGCTGACGCTGCGCGGCGTCGGCGGCGACTACCCGGACGTCTTCCTGCCCCTCTACGGCGAGCACATGGCGCACAACGCGGCGGTCGCCCTCGCGGCGGTCGAGGCGTTCTTCGGCGTCGGCGAGGGCCGGGAGGCGGGCACGCTCGACCCGGACGTCGTCAGGACGGCGTTCGCCTCCGTCACCTCCCCCGGCCGCCTCGAAGTGGTGCGCAGCAGCCCCACCGTGATCCTCGACGGGGCGCACAACCCGGCGGGTGCCCAGGCGGCCGCCGCGGCCGTCACCGAGGCGTTCGGCTTCAGCCGCCTCGTCGGGGTGATCGGGACGAGTGAGGGCAAGGACGTGCGCGGCCTGCTCGAAGCCTTCGAGCCGGTCCTCACCGAGGTCGTCGTCACCGGGAACGCGAGCCACCGCGCCCTCGACCCCGACCGGCTCGCCGCGATCGCGGTGGAGGTCTTCGGCGAGGACCGCGTGCAGGTCGAGCCCCGGCTCGACGACGCGCTGGAGGCGGCGATCGCCCTCGCCGAGGAGGAGAACGAGTACGCCGGGGCCGGGGTGCTGGTCACCGGCTCGATCATCACGGTCGGCGAGGCCCGGCTGCTGCTGGGAAGGAATCGCTGATGCGGACGCTCTGCGCCAGCACGCTCGTCGGGGAGTTCATCGTCATCGCGCTGGCCGCGCTCGCCATCGGGCAGCTGTCCGACGTCGCGACCGGCACCCTGTGGGCCGTCAGCGGCACCGCCATGGTGCTGTGCCTGCTGGTGTGCGCGCTGATCACCCGTCCGGGCGGGGTCCAGCTCGGCTGGCTGCTCCAGGCCGGGCTGGTCGCGGCCGGCTTCGCGCTGCCCGCGATGTTCTTCCTCGGCGCCGTGTTCGCCGGCCTGTGGTGGGCCTCGGTCCACTACGGCCGCCGCATCGACGCGATACGCGCGGCCCGCGCCCGCGAGGAGGCGGCGGCCTGACGGGCCGCCCCGCGACCCGGCACGCCCAACTGCCGGGCCCTGATGCGGAACGGCGTCCCCCTGCCGGGTAATCTTGCTGCCCCCGCCGTCCTCCCTGTTGCCAGGCCTGTCGTCAGGAGCCGCGTCCATGAGCCAGCGCACCCTCGTCCTGCTGAAGCCGGACACCGTCCGCAGAGGACTTGTCGGTGAGGTACTCGGCCGGATCGAGCGGAAGGCCGAGTGGACCATCACCGCGCTGGAGCTGCGCACGCTGGACCGCGCCACCCTGGAGACGCACTACGCCGAGCACGCCGGCCGCCCGTTCTACGAGCCGCTGATCGCGTTCATGTCCTCGGGCCCGAGCGTCGCGCTGGTCGTGGAGGGCGAGCGGGTGATCGAGGGCCTGCGGGTGCTGGCCGGTCCGACCGACCCGATCGCCGCCGCCCCCGGGTCCATTCGGGGGGATTACGGCACGATCGTGCGGGAGAATCTGATTCACGCCTCGGATTCCGAGGACTCGGCCGAGCGCGAGTTGAAGATCTTCTTTCCCGGACTCGACTGAGCGGAATGAGCGGGACGGACGTCCCTGACGTCCCGTCAGCGGAAACGGCGCGCCACGCCCGGTTCACCTGAAAGCAGTCCGCCATTCCGGTATGTACAGTCGAACGAGGGAACCCTTCACCCGAACACGACGTCACCATGACGGAGGGTGGGCCGGGTTCCGCCGACAATGGCGAGAGCGGCGCTCCGGCGCTCCGTGTCCGACCGGCGGTGGCTACGATGGCAGCACCGCGACTCTCCTCCGCTCCGGGCGGAGAGGGCCCGCCTGGCGCTCCGTTCATCGCAGCCCCGCCGACCTCCCCGCACAAATCGCTCCAGCTGGAAGGCCAGATGTATCCCTATGGCGAACAATATGTCGTTCATCGGCCGTGACATGGCAGTCGACCTCGGGACGGCCAACACGCTGGTGTACGTCAGAGGTCGCGGGATTGTTCTCAACGAGCCGTCCGTCGTCGCCATCAACACCAACACCGGCGGCATTCTCGCGGTGGGTGCCGAGGCGAAGAAGATGATCGGCCGCACGCCCGGCAACATCGTGGCGGTCCGCCCCCTCAAGGACGGCGTCATCGCCGACTTCGAGATCACCGAGCGGATGCTCCGCTACTTCATTCTCAAAATCCACAAGCGCCGTTATCTGGCGCGCCCGCGCGTGGTCGTCTGCGTGCCCTCCGGCATCACCGGGGTGGAGCGCCGCGCGGTCATCGAGGCGTCCACCCAGGCCGGTGCCCGCCAGGTGCACATCATCGAGGAGCCGATGGCCGCCGCGATCGGCTCGGGGCTCCCCGTCCACGAGGCCACCGGCAACATGGTCGTGGACATCGGCGGCGGCACCACCGAGGTCGCGGTCATCTCCCTCGGCGGCATCGTCACCGCGCAGTCGATCCGGGTGGCGGGCGACGAGCTGGACAACGCGATCATCCAGCACATCAAGAAGGAGTACAGCCTCCTCCTCGGTGAGCGCACGGCCGAGAGCATCAAGATCACGATCGGCTCGGCCTACGACCTCGACGCCGACGAGCACACCGAGATCCGCGGCCGCGACCTCGTCAGCGGCCTGCCGAAGACGGTGGTCATCTCCTCCGCCGAGGTCCGCAAGGCCATGGAGGAGCCGGTCAACGCCATCGTGGACGCGGTCAAGACCACGCTCGACAAGTGCCCGCCCGAGCTGTCGGGCGACGTCATGGACCGCGGCATCGTCCTCACCGGCGGCGGCGCGCTGCTGCGCGGCCTGGACGAGCGGCTGCGCCGGGAGACCGGCATGCCGATCCACATCGCCGAGGACCCGCTCGACTCGGTCGCGCTGGGCTCCGGCAAGTGCGTCGAGGAGTTCGAGGCGCTCCAGCAGGTACTGGACGCCCAGCCCCGGCGGTGATCCGCGGCGCCCCCGCGCGCCGGTCCGCCGCGTGCGGGGTGATCCGCCCGCGCGGCGGATCACCGGACCACCCCACCGACCCGTGCAGCACCTCAGCGTCCTGCAGCCCGGCGCGTTCCTTGCGCGCCACACATTCCGTAGAGAAAGGCACGGCCGCCGCCAGTGAGGGACACCCGAGAGAGCCGGCTGCTTCTCGTCCTGTTGGTATCCATCGCGTTCGCGCTGATCTCGGTGGATATCCGGGGCGGGGACAACTCTCCGCTGGACGGTCCGCGGCAGGCGGCGGCGTCGCTGTTCGGCCCGGTCGAGGAGGGCGTCGCGGGTGCCGTTGATCCGGTGGCCAACGCCATCGCGGCCGTCCGCGAGTCCGGTGACCGGCACGACCGGATCAGCGAGCTGGAGCGGGAGAACGCGGAGCTGCGCCAGCAGCTCGGCTCCGACGCGCACCGCGATTCGCGGATAGAGCAACTGGACGACATGCTGCAGACCGCCGGGGCGGGCCAGTACGGCGTCGTCGCCGCGCAGGTCATCGCGATCGGCGCCGCCCAGGGCTTCTCCTGGACCGTCACCATCGACGCGGGCACCGAGGACGGCATCACCCGCGACATGACGGTCCTCAACGGCGACGGGCTCGTCGGCCGCGTCACCACCGTCGGCTCCGGCACCGCGACCGTGCTGCTCGCCAACGACCCCGGCTTCACCGTCGGCACGCGCCTGGAGGACAGCGAGGAACTCGGCTTCGCCACCGGCCGCGGGGACAACGAGCTGGAGGTCCAGCTCCTCAACCAGCAGGCCCGCGTGGCGGAGGGGGACCGCATGGTCACCTTCGGCTCGGACGACAACCGGCCGTTCGTGCCGGGCGTCCCGGTCGGCGAGGTCGTCAGCGTGGACCGCACGGCGGGCGACCTGACGAGGACGGTGCGCGTGCGGCCGTACGTCTCGTTCACCCAGCTCGACCTGGTGGGCGTCGTCGTCGAGCCGCCGCGCGACAACCCGCGCGACTCCGTCCTCCCGCCGCGTCCCGAGGACCGGGACGAGGGCCGCGACGAGGACGAGCGGGCCGACCGCGGCGCCCGCGAGCGCGACGAGGACACCGGCAACACCGGGAACACCGGGAACGAGGACGGCCCCGGCGGCGTGGAGGACGGCACCCGGGAGCCCGAGGCGCCGGGCGAGGGCGGCCAGGACGGCGACGTCGCCGCCGAGGGGGAGCAGCCCGGCGGCCCCGGCGCGGGTCCACCCGCCGATCCCGCCGACCCAGCTGCCCCCGCCGACCCAGCCGACGTGGAGTGACCGATGCGCGTAGCACGCACCCTCCTCACGATCCTCCTCGTGACCGTGGCGCTCGTCGTCCAGGTCAGCGTCCTCGCGCGGCTCGGCCTGCCGGGCGCCGTCCCCGACCTGCTGCTCCTGACCGTCCTCGGCCTCGCCTTGGTCTACGGCCACGTGGGCGGCTGCCTCGTCGGCTTCGCGGCCGGGCTGCTCGCCGACCTCGCGCCGCCCGCCGACCACGCGGTGGGCCGTTACGCGCTGGTCCTGTGCGTCATCGGCTACGCGGCCGGGCTCACCAAGCCCGAGGGCGGCCAGCACAGGTCGGCCACCGTGCCGATGCTCGTGGTCGCCGCGGGCGCCGCCTCCTCGACGCTGCTCTACGCGGGCGTCGGCGCGCTGGTGGGCGACTCGGCCGCCCGTGACGTCGGGCTGACCGGCCTGCTGGTCAGCGCCACGCTCTACGACCTGCTGCTCGCCCCGTTCGTCGTCCCGCTGGTGATGGCCATGGCCCGCCGCACGGAGAACGACCCGCTCGCCGGGGACGGCGGCTCCGGCGGCGCCGGGGACGCGCCGGTCAGCTGGCTCGGCCGCTCCGGCACCGGGCTCCGTACCCGCGCGCCGCGCCGCAGCCGCTACGGGAAGGCGACCCGTCTCGCCGGGAAGCAGCGGTCCTCGCTGCTCAGCCGCTCCGCGCGCAACCGCGCCGGCCGCATCAAGGGGGTCAAGCGCCTGTGACGAACATCCCGGAGACCGGGCGGACCTCGCGCATCACCATCCGCCTGGTCGTCATCCAGATACTGGTCTTCTCCCTGCTGCTGACGCTCGGCGGGCGCCTGTGGTACCTGCAGATCAGGCAGGGCGACGAGTTCGCCGCCCAGGCGGCGGGCAACCACGTGCAGCAGGTCATCCAGCCCGCCGTGCGCGGCGCGATCCTGGACGCGCGCGGCGTGCCGATCGCGGACAACGAGACGCGGCTCGTCGTCTCCGCCGACCGCACCGAGCTGAGCAAGCTGCCCGACGACGGGGAACGGGTCCTCGCCGACGTCGCCGAACTCCTCGGCCTGCCCGCCGACGAGGTCGCCAACCGCGTGCGGCTGTGCGACGCGGAGACGCCGCAGCCCTGCTGGAACGGTTCTCCGTACCAGCCGATCCCGATCACCGACGAGGCCACGACGCGGCAGGCGCTCCAGATCCGCGAGCGCACCGAGGACTTCCCCGGCATCAGCGCCGAGCCCACCGCCGTACGCCGCTACCCCTCCCCGGACGGCGCCAACTCGGCGCAGGTCCTCGGCTACCTCTCGCCCGTCACCGACGACGAGGTCGCCGACTCCGAGGACACCGACAACCCGCTGCTGCGCTCCGACCAGATCGGCCGCGCGGGTCTTGAGCGGTCCTACGACGAGTACCTGCGCGGCCAGGCCGGTGTGACGCGGTACGAGGTGGACAAGTTCGGCCGGGTGCTCGGCCAGTCCGAGAGCGAGGCCGCCCGCGCGGGCGACTCCCTCGTGACCACCATCGACACCCGCGTCCAGGCCGTCGTCGAGCAGGAACTCGCGCAGGCCATGCAGGTCGCGCGCTCGCAGCACGACGACATCTCGGGCCGCAACTACGAGGCGGAGGCCGGGTCGGCCGTCGTCCTGGAGAACGCGACCGGCCGCGTCGTCGCCATGGCGTCCGCGCCCGACTACGACCCGAACGTCTGGGTCGGCGGCATCTCCAGCGACGACTACGCCGCGCTGACGGACGAGGACTCCGAATACCCGCTGCTCAACCGGGCGATCATGGGCCAGGGGCCGCCGGGATCGACGTTCAAGGTCGTCACCTCGACGGCCGCCGTCCGCGCCGGGTACGACTGGAACGGCAGCTACGACTGCTCGTCCTCGTACGACATCGGCGGCCAGACGTTCCGCAACTTCGAGTCGTCCTCGTACGGCCCGATCTCCCTCGGCCGCGCCATCGAGGTCTCCTGCAACACCGTCTTCTACGGCATCGCCCACCGCGAGTGGCAGGCCGACGGCGGCAACGACCCGGTGGACGACCCGGACGACTGGCTCTTCCGCACCGCGCACGACTTCGGGCTCGGCGAGCGCACCGGCGTCGACCTCCCCGACGAGGCGGCGGGCCGCATCCCCGACCGCCAGTGGAAGCGCGACTACTGGGAGGCCAACAAGGACGACTGGTGCGAGATCGCCGAGTCCGACCGCGACGACTACGCGGCCCGCATCGCCCGCGAGAACTGCACCGAGGGCATGACGATGCGCGCCGGTGACATGCTCAACTTCTCCATCGGGCAGGGCGACGTGCTCGTCACGCCGATCCAGCTGGCCACCGTCTACGCGGCGCTCGGCAACGGCGGCACGCTCTACCAGCCGCAGGTCGGCCGCGCCGTGATCGGCCCGGACGGCACGGTGCGCGACGAGTTCGAGCCGGTGGAGAACGGCAGCCTCCCGGTGGACGAGCAGACGCTCGGCAACCTGCGGGACGCCACCGAGAGCGTCATCACGACGGGCAGCGCGGCGTGGAAGTTCGGCGGCTGGCCGCAGGGCGAGATCCCGCTGCACGGCAAGACCGGTACGGCCGAGGCGTCCGGCGACCAGCAGACGACGTCGTGGCTCGCGACGTACTCGGACGACTACACCGTCGTCATGACGATCTCCCAGGCCGGTACGGGCTCCGGCGCGTCCGGTGACGCCGTGCGGCACATCTGGGAGGCCATCTACGGGGTGAGCGGCGGCTCGGTGGACGAGGACAGGGCGCTGCTGCCGGAGCCGCACCGCGACCTGCCGCGGATCGACGAGAACGGCACGATCGTCCCCGACCGCGGCGACGACGAGCGGGCCGACCGGGGCGAGCGCGACGGGGACGGCCCCGGCGGCGCCGACACGGGCGACACCGGCGACCCGGGCGGTGATCCCGGCGGCGATCCGGGGGACGGCCCGGGGACCGATCCCGGCACCGACACCGGCGGCGATCCCGACGGCGACCCGGGACCCGACCCCGGCGCGGAACCGGGTGAGGAACCGGGCGGCGATCCCGGCGGCGGACCGCCCGACGACACCGCCTGACCACGACAAGCCCCCCGACCCCCAGGCTGACGAGGCACCACCGGTGAGCACGCGTAACCTGACCATCGCCCGGCTCGCCCCGCCCAAGAGCGCGTGGCGCAGACTCGCCGCCCGCGACTCCCTGGTCCGCCGGATCGACTGGGTGCTGCTGCTCGCCGCGCTCGCCCTGTCCGGCCTGGGGATCGTGCTGATCTACTCGGCGACCCGCAACAGGACCGGGATAACCGGCGGCGACCCCGAGTTCTTCCTCATACGCCAGGCGATCAACCTCGCGATAGGCGTGGCCCTGGCCATCGGCGTCATGTGGCTCGGGCACCAGCGGCTGCGCAGCTTCGTCCCCGTCTTCTTCGCGCTCTCGCTCGGCGCGATGCTCCTCGTCTTCAGCCCTCTCGGCACCGAGATCAACGGGCAGCGCGCCTGGCTGTCCATCGGCGGCTACACGCTCCAGCCCGGCGAGTTCGCGAAGGTCGCCGTCGTCCTGGGGCTCGCCGTCATCCTGGCCGACCAGGTGGACGCGGGCGACCGCGAGTTCCCCGGCACCAAGGCGATACTCCAGGCGCTCGGGCTGGCCGCGATCCCGCTGGCCGTCGTCGTCGTGGACGACATGGGCATGGCCATGGTGCTCAGCGTCATCGTCCTCGGCATCCTGCTGGCCTCCGGATCGCCCCTGAAGTGGTCGCTCGGCCTCATCGCCGCCGGGATCGCGGCGGCCGTCCTCGTCTGGGTGCTCGGCCTCCTCGACAGCTACCAGATCGACCGCTTCGCCGCCTTCGCCGACCCGTCGCGCGACCCGTCCGGCGTCGGCTACAACACCAACCAGGCCAGGATCGCCATAGGTTCCGGCCAACTGCACGGCAGCGGACTGTTCAACGGCACGCAGACGACGGGCCAGTTCGTCCCCGAGCAGCACACCGACTTCATCTTCACCGTCGCGGGCGAGGAACTGGGCTTCGTCGGGGCGGGCGGCATCATCCTGCTGATCGGCGTCCTCCTGTGGCGCGCGCTGCGCATCGCCCGCGAGTCCACCGACCTGTACAGCACCATCATCGCCGCCGGGATCGTGGCATGGCTGGCGTTCCAGTGCTTCGAGAACATCGGGATGGCGCTCGGCATCATGCCGGTCGCGGGCATCCCGCTGCCGTTCCTGTCGTACGGCGGCACCGCCATGTTCGCCGTGTGGATCGCCATCGGGCTGCTCCAGTCGGTCCGCATGAAACGGCCCCTGTCGTTCTGAGGCGCTCCCACCGCCGGACGGGCCGCGCGCGCGATGCCGGTACGCTGAGTGGCCGAGCCGGTCGCGGGCACGCCGCCCGCGCAGTACGCCCCGATGGTGAAAGGCGCCCGTATGCCTGTCGAGTCGGTCTTCCCGCGCCTGGAGGCCCTGCTCCCGCACGTGCAGAAGCCCATCCAGTACGTCGGCGGTGAGCTGAACTCCACCGTCAAGGACTGGGACTCCTGCGACGTCCGCTGGGCGCTGATGTACCCCGACGCGTACGAGGTCGGGCTGCCCAACCAGGGCGTCATGATCCTCTACGAGGTGCTGAACGAGCGCGAGGGCGTCCTCGCCGAGCGCACCTACAGCGTGTGGCCCGACCTGGAGGCGCTGATGCGCGAGCACCGGGTCCCCCAGTTCACGGTGGACGGGCACCGGCCCGTCGGCGCGTTCGACCTGCTGGGCGTCTCGTTCTCCACCGAGCTGGGCTACACCAACCTCCTCACCGCGCTCGACCTGTCCGGCGTCCCGCTCGCCGCGGCCGACCGCACCGAGGACCACCCGGTCGTCGTCGCGGGCGGGCACGCCGCGTTCAACCCGGAGCCGATCGCCGAGTTCATCGACTGCGCGGTCATCGGCGACGGCGAGCAGGCCGTGCTGGACATCAGCGAGATCGTGCGCGCCTGGAAGGCCGAGGGCAGGCCGGACGGCAGGCCCGGGCTGCTGCTGCGCCTCGCGCGCACCGGCGGCGTGTACGTGCCGGGCTTCTACGACGTCGAGTACCTGCCGGACGGGCGGATCGGCCGCGTCGTGCCGAACCGTTCCGGCGTGCCGTGGCGCGTGTCCAAGCACACCGTCATGGACCTGGACGAGTGGCCGTACCCGAAGCAGCCCCTCGTGCCGCTCGCCGAGACCGTGCACGAGCGGATGTCGGTCGAGATCTTCCGCGGCTGCACCCGTGGCTGCCGCTTCTGCCAGGCGGGCATGATCACGCGGCCGGTGCGCGAGCGGTCCATCACCGGCGTCGGCGAGATGGTCGAGCGCGGCCTCGCCGCCACCGGCTTCGAGGAGGTCGGCCTGCTGTCGCTCTCCTCGGCCGACCACAGCGAGATCGCCGACATCGCAGGCGGCCTCGCCGACCGGTACGCGGCGGACAAGATCGGTCTGTCGCTGCCGTCCACCCGCGTGGACGCGTTCAACATCGACCTGGCCAACGAGCTGACGCGCAACGGCCGCCGCTCAGGACTCACGTTCGCCCCCGAGGGCGGCAGCGAGCGCATCCGGAAGGTCATCAACAAGATGGTCTCCGAGGAGGACCTGATCCGCACGGTCGCCACCGCCTACGGCAACGGCTGGCGGCAGGTGAAGCTGTACTTCATGTGCGGCCTGCCCACCGAGACCGACGAGGACGTCCTCCAGATCGCCGACATGGCCGTCAAGGTCATCGCCAAGGGCCGCGAGGTCACCGGCGCCAACGACATCCGCTGCACCGTCTCCATCGGCGGCTTCGTGCCCAAGCCGCACACCCCGTTCCAGTGGGCGCCGCAGCTGTCCGCCGAGGAGACCGACGCGCGCCTCGCGAAGCTGCGCGACCGCATCCGCGGCGACAAGCGCTACGGCCGCTCCATCGGCTTCCGCTACCACGACGGCAAGCCCGGCGTGGTCGAGGGCCTGCTCTCGCGCGGCGACCGGCGCGTGGGCGCCGTGATCCGGGCGGTGTACGAGGCGGGCGGGCGCTTCGACGGCTGGCGCGAGTACTTCTCCTACGACCTGTGGATGGACGCCGCCGCGCGCGCCCTGCCGCCGGCCGGCGTGGACGTCGACTGGTACACGACGCGCGAGCGCGGCTACGAGGAGGTCCTGCCCTGGGACCACCTCGACTCCGGGCTCGACAAGGACTGGCTGTGGGAGGACTGGCAGGACGCGCTCGACGAGACCGAGGTCGAGGACTGCCGCTGGACCCCGTGCTTCGACTGCGGCGTCTGCCCGCAGATGAACACCGAGATCCAGATCGGCCCGACCGGCAAGAAGCTGCTGCCGCTGACGGTGAAGTGATGGCGGGCGCGCCACAGCCGGGACCTGGGCCGGGGGACGCGGCGCTGACCGCCCCCGCGACGGGGGTCCACGCGTCGTTCCTCGCGGCCGTCCGCGAGTTCCGCGCCGAGGGGCGCGGGCTGCCCGACGACAACTCCATGCTCGGCCGGGACATGGCCGCCTTCGGCGACCGCTGGGCCGACCCGGCGGTCTTCGCCGAGTACGTGCGCCTCACCCGGGCCGACGCGGCGGACGACACGCCGCGGCCGGTCGGCCACGTACCGTCCACGGTGCTGTGGTGGACGGCGGGTGACACGTTCCTCGGCCGGCTGTCCATCCGGCACCGGATGACGCCGCGCCTGCTGGAGTGGGGCGGCATCATCGGCTACGACGTGCGGCCGTCCGCGCGGCGGTGCGGGCACGCCACGGCGATGCTCCGCGCCTCGCTGCCCGTCGCCCACCGACTCGGCTTCGACCCGGTGCTGGTGACCTGCGACTGGGACAACACGGGCTCCCGCAAGGCCATCGAGGCGTGCGGCGGCGTCCTGGAGGACCGCAGGGCCGAGAAGCTCCGCTACTGGATCGCCACCGCGGGCACGTAACCTGGAGACAGGCAACGGCTCACCCCCGCCCGGTGACCGCCGCACGACAGCACGAGAGCATGACAGCACGAGAGCCCGACCGGCACGAGACAGCACGTACGAGGGACTGAGAACCACTGGGCAAGCGACAGCCCGTAGGCCCGCCGCCCGCACCCGCGGTGCAGCGCATCCGACTGCGCTACACCAAGCGGGGCCGCCTGCGATTCACCAGCCACCGCGACTTCCAGCGCGCCTTCGAACGGGCGCTGCGCCGCGCCGCGGTGCCGATGGCCTACTCGGCGGGCTTCACCCCGCACCCCCGGGTCTCCTACGCGAACGCGGCGCCCACCGGCACCGCGAGCGAGGCGGAGTACCTGGAGATCGCCCTCAGCGAGCGCCGCGACCCGGCCGAGCTGATGGCCGACCTCGACACGTCGCTGCCCGACGGGCTCGACATCGTGGAGGCCGTGGAGGCGCGTACGCCCGACTTCGCCGACCAGCTGGCGGCCTCCCGCTGGGAGCTGCGGCTCGACGGCGTGGACCCGGCGGACGCCCGCGCGGCGGTCGCGTCGTTCCTCGCCGCGGAGACCGTCGAGGTGCGGCGGGAGACCAAGAAAGGGCTGCGCACGTTCGACGCGCGCACGGCCGTGGTGTCCCTCGAAGCCGGGTCCGATGGGCTCGACGGCCGCCCTTGTGCGATACTGCGCCTGGTAGTACGGCACCTCACACCTGCCGTACGACCTGACGACGTCCTGTCCGGTCTCCGCGCTACGGCCGACCTGGCGCCGCCGGTCCCCGCTGCGGTGACCAGGCTGGCGCAGGGGCCGCTCGATGAGGAGACCGGCACGGTGACCGACCCGTTCGCGCCCGACCGCGACGCTGCCCTGGCCGCCTCTTCCACGGCCGCCGGACAGCAGGCCGCGGCGGCGCCGGGCACCGCCGGACAGTGATGCCGTTGCCGCGCCGCCGAACCGCTAGGTGCCAGGGAGCCACTCGGGCCCCGCAGTTCCGGGCGACGCACCGACCAGGAGACTTTCGCCGTAGCCATACCGCAACGGTCTGGAACCGGCGAGCTACACGACAGCTCCCGAGCGGCGCCCGCCGTCACCGGTGAGGCGCCCGGGAGCGTGACGGGAGAACCGCCCGCATGCACGAGCCCAACGAGTCCGCGGAAGCGGACGGCGCTGAACGCATCGACAGCACCACCAGCGTCCCCAGCTCCGACAACCGACCGACCGACGACCCCGGCACCGCCGCGGGGGACACGAGCCCCAGCGACACCCTGCCGCCGCGCCGCCGCCGCCGTGCGACCCGCGCGGCGTCCGCGCCGGACGTGACGCGCGTCACCGGCACCGGTGACACGCCCGCCGGGCAGCCCGCCGCCGAGGCGGAAGCCGCCCCTGAGCAGCAGCAACCCCAGCCGGAGGCCGAGCCCGCAGCCGCTCCGGCGCCGCGCCGCCGCCGCGCCACACGTGCGGCGGCCTCCCCCGAGTCCCCGGCCGCGGCCGTGTCCACCCCGGCTCCGGTGGAGGAGACGGCGGCGACCGTGTCCGAGACGGCAGAACCGGCCGCGCCGCGCCGCCGTCGCCGCGCCACGCGTGCCGCCTCGGCGCCCGAGGAGACCGGGAGCGCGCTCGCCGCCGAGGCGGTCGCCGTCTCCGAGGAGGCGGCTCCCGAGCCCGCCCCCGCGCCGCGCCGCCGCCGTACGACCAGGGCCGCCGCCGCGCCCAAGGCCCCGGTGGAGCCCGAGGCCCCGGCCGGGCGGCCGGAGTCCGCCGACGGCACCGACACCGCCGACGGCACCGCTGTCACCGAGGAACTCGTCCCCGAGCCCGCCGCCGAGCCGGCGGCGGTCGAGGACCCGGTCGTCGGCGCGCCCGACGCGGCGGAGGAAGCGGCCGAACCCGCCGCGCCGCGCCGCCGCCGTCGCGCCACCCGGGCCGCCGCGCCCGCCGAGCAGCCCGCCGCCGAGGCGGAGGCCGCGCCCGAGCCCCAGCCGGAGGCCGAGCCCGCAGCCGCTCCGGCGCCGCGCCGCCGCCGCGCCACGCGCGCGGCCACCTCTCCCGAGTCCGTGGCCGAGGAGGTGTCGGCGCCCGCTCCGGCTCCGGTCGAGGAGACGGCCGCGACCGTGTCCGAGACGGCCGAACCCGCCGCGCCGCGCCGCCGTCGCCGCGCCACGCGCGCCGCCTCGGCGCCCGACGCCGCCGAGGCCGTGGCCGTCTCCGAGGCCGCCGAGCCCGGGAGCGCCGAGCCGAAGGCCGCCGAGCCCGAGGCCGTACCCGCCCGGCCGGAGGAGACCCCGGCGGCCGCGCAGGACGAGACCGCCGCGCCCTCGCGCCGTCGCCGCCGCGCGACGCGCACCGAGCAGCAGGCCCGTGAGACCGCCCCCGCGGAGGCACCGCAGGCGCCCGCCGCCGTCTTCCGCGCGCCGGTGTTCCAGGCCCCCATGTTCCAGACGCCGCAGCGCGCCGCCGAGGAGGCCGCCGCCGGGCGCCGCCGCGCGGACGACGAGCGCGACGACCGGTACCCGTTCCAGGCCCCCGAGATCGACGACGAGCCGGAGGAGACGGAGGAGGCCGCGCCGGTGGCCGAGGCCGACGAGCAGTCCGCCCCCGACGCCGCCGCCGGTGAGTACGACGAGGACGAGGGCCACGACCGGCCCGCGCGCCGCCGCCGCCGCGGTGGCCGCAGGCGGCGCCGCGGCGAGACCGCCGAGCGCGCCGCCGAGGTCGCCGGTGCCGCCGCCGAGGCGGACGGCGACGAGGACGAGGACGAGCACGCCGGGGCCGAGCCCGCCGCCGACACCGCCGACACCGCCCGCGGTGACGAGGCGGGCGCCGACGAGACGGACGCCGACGAGGGCGCGGGCGGCTCGCGCCGCAGGCGCCGCCGCCGTCGCCGCAGCGGCGAGGGCGACGCCGAGGGCGACAGCGGTTCCCAGGACTCGGGGGACGACCCGGAGCGCACCGTGATCAAGGTCCGCGAGCCGCGCCGCAAGCGCGACGGCGCGACCGAGAGCGCGGACGGCGTGCAGTCCATCAAGGGCTCGACCCGCCTGGAGGCGAAGAAGCAACGCCGCCGCGAGGGGCGCGAGCAGGGCAGGCGCCGTGCGCCGATCATCACCGAGGCCGAGTTCCTGGCGCGCCGGGAGTCGGTCGAGCGCGTGATGGTCGTCCGGCAGAGCGGCGAGCGCACCCAGATCGGCGTGCTGGAGGACAACGTCCTCGTCGAGCACTTCGTCAACAAGGAGCAGTCCGCCAGCTACGTCGGCAACGTCTACCTCGGCAAGGTGCAGAACGTCCTGCCCTCCATGGAGGCGGCGTTCGTCGACATCGGCAAGGGCCGCAACGCGGTCCTGTACGCGGGCGAGGTCAACTTCGAGGCGCTCGGCCTCGGGCACGGCCCGCGCCGCATCGAGTCCGCGCTCAAGTCCGGCCAGCCGGTCCTCGTCCAGGTGACCAAGGACCCGATCGGCCACAAGGGCGCCCGGCTGACGAGCCAGATCTCGCTGCCGGGCCGCTACCTGGTCTACGTCCCCGAGGGCTCGATGACCGGCATCAGCCGCAAGCTGCCGGACACCGAGCGGGCGCGGCTGAAGCAGATCCTCAAGCGGATCGTCCCCGAGAACGCGGGCGTCATCGTGCGCACGGCGGCCGAGGGCGCGACCGAGGACGAGCTGACGCGTGACGTCGAGCGCCTCCAGGCGCAGTGGGAGGAGATCCAGAAGAAGGCGAAGAAGGGCAACGCGCCGACGCTCCTGTACGGCGAGCCCGACATGACCGTCCGCGTCGTCCGCGACATCTTCAACGAGGACTTCTCGAAGGTCATCGTCAGCGGCGACGACGCGTGGAGCACCATCAGCGACTACGTGTCGCGCGTCGCCCCCGACCTGGGGGACCGCCTCCAGCGGTGGACGTCGGACGTGGACGTCTTCGCGACCTACCGGATCGACGAGCAGCTGATGAAGGCGCTCGACCGGAAGGTGTGGCTGCCGAGCGGCGGTTCGCTGGTCATCGACCGCACCGAGGCGATGGTCGTCGTGGACGTCAACACCGGGCGCTTCACCGGCCAGGGCGGCAACCTGGAGGAGACCGTCACCAGGAACAACCTGGAGGCGGCCGAGGAGATCGTCCGGCAGCTGCGGCTGCGCGACCTCGGCGGCATCATCGTGATCGACTTCATCGACATGGTGCTGGAGTCCAACCGCGACCTGGTCCTGCGCAGGCTGCTCGAATGCCTCGGCCGTGACCGCACCAAGCACCAGGTGGCCGAGGTCACGTCGCTCGGCCTCGTGCAGATGACGCGGAAGCGGGTCGGGCAGGGGCTGCTGGAGTCGTTCTCCGAGCCGTGCGTGCACTGCAACGGGCGGGGCGTCATCGTCCACATGGACCACGCGCACACCTCCGGTGGCGGCGGTGGCGGTGGGCGGAAGAACCGCAAGCGCGGCAAGGGCGGTGCCGAGCACGTCGAGCACACCGAGCATGTCGAGCACACCGACCAGGCCGAGCAGGCGGAGCCCGTCGAGGAGACCGGGCCGCTCGGGCTGGCCGACATCGCGGACCTGACCGTCACCGCCGAGGCGGAGGCGGCGGAGGCCGCCGCGCCTGAGCCGGGCGCCGGGGAGGGCGAGCGCGCGCCGCGCCGCCGTCGCCGTGCCACCCGGAAGGTCGGCGCGCCCGCCGGGCCGCCGCAGACCGGCGAGGACGCCGGGGCCGAGGCCGAGGTGGTCGTGCCGGCGGTGGCCGAGGAGGCCGCCCCCGAGCCGCGGGAGGAGGCCCCGGCCGCGCCCGAGGCCGCCCCGGAGCCCGAGCCCGCGCCCCGGCGCGGGAGCCGCCGCAAGGTGTCGGTGCCCGCCGGATCGCCCCGGGCCACGCAGGAGCCGGAGGTGCTGGTCGTCGCGGCGGCCCCGTCCGAGGCGCAGCCCGCCGCGGCCGAGGCCGCTGAATCCGCCGCGCCCGCGGAGCCGGTCGAGGCCAAGCCGAGGCGGCGTGCCGTACGCCGTGCCTCGGCCCCCGCCGGGTCCCCCGAGGGCGCCACGGAGGCCGTGGTGACCGTCGTCCCGTCCGGGGCGTCGAAGACAGCGGAGAGCCCGGAGGCGCCTGAGGCCCCCGAGGGCTCCGAGGCGGAGGCCGCCGAGGCGCCCGCCCCGGCCAGGAAGACGGCGAAGAAGGCGACGGCCAAGAAGACCGCCACCAAGAAGACGGCGGCCAAGAAGGCCACCACGAAGAAGGCGGCCGCCAAGAAGGCCACCACCACCAAGAAGACGGCGGCCAAGTCGGCGGCGAAGAAGTCGGCCAAGGCCACCGCCGCCGAGGCGACCCCGCCGCCCTCGGTCTCCGCCTCGACCGACGAGTGACGGGGTAACGCGCGGCCGTACGGCCGTGGACGCCGGTGGGACGGGTGATTTGACCGTCCCACCGGCGTCTCCGTATCCTTGGCGGTCGGCGTGTCACCTGGCACGTCACACCCCTGAGCATCTTCCTCCCGCGTCAGGCGCGGGCCCGGCAGCGGGCCGCGTGCGGGAGAGGCCGGGTCCGCCCGCTGCTGGCGTCAGGGGACCGAATCGAGCGAGAGAGAGTTCCGCGTGTACGCGATCGTGCGCACCGGCGGCCGTCAGCAGAAGGTTGCTGTCGGCGATGTCATCGAAACCGACCGTCTGGCCGGGAACGAGGTCGGCGACACCGTCGAGCTCTCCACCCTGCTCGTCGTGGACGGCGACACCGTGACCAGCGACCCGTGGGTCCTGGCGGGCGTCAAGGTCACGGCCGAGGTCCTCGACCACACCAAGGGCGAGAAGATCCGGATTCAGAAGTTCAAGAACAAGACCGGCTACCGCCGGCGGATGGGTCACCGCCAGCTGCAGACCCAGCTGAAGATCACCGAGATCCCCGCCCCGGCCGCGAAGTAAGGGACTGACGCGAGATGGCACACAAGAAGGGCGCCTCGTCCACCCGGAACGGGCGCGACTCCAACCCCCAGTACCTCGGTGTGAAGCGCTTCGGCGGGCAGCTGGTGAACGCCGGCGAGATCCTGATCCGTCAGCGCGGCACGCACTTCCACCCCGGCAAGGGTGTCGGCCGTGGCAAGGACGACACGCTGTTCGCCCTGCAGGCGGGCACCGTCGAGTTCGGCACGTACCGTGACCGCAGGGTCATCAACATCGTGCCGGCTGCCGCCGCGTAACGACCGGCAGCGCGTACACCCGAGGGCGGATCGCCTCCCCGGCCGGGGAGGCGGGTCCGCCCTTGCCCGTTGGGGCCCGCCCCCGACCCAGCCCTGAAGCACACGCCAGAACCTGCCGGGAGGCACACCATGACCACCTTCGTGGACCGCGTCGAGCTGCATGTCGTCGCGGGTAACGGGGGCCACGGCTGTGCCTCCGTGCACCGGGAGAAGTTCAAGCCGCTCGGCGGCCCGGACGGCGGCGACGGCGGGCGCGGCGGCAGCGTCACCCTCGTCGTGGACCGCGACGTCACCACGCTGCTCGAATACCACCACCGCCCCTACCGGAAGGCCACCAACGGCAAGCCGGGCGGCGGCGGGAACCGTACGGGCGCCCACGGCCAGGACCTCGTCCTGCCCGTCCCCGACGGCACGGTGGTGCTCGACACGTCCGGCGAGGTGCTGGCCGACCTGGTGGGCGAGGGGACCACGTTCGTCGCAGGACAGGGCGGCCGCGGCGGCCTGGGGAACGCGGCGCTCGCCTCGCCGCGCCGCAAGGCCCCCGGCTTCGCGCTGCTCGGCGAGCCGGGCGAGGAGCGGGAGATCGTCCTCGAACTGAAGACGGTCGCGGACGTCGCGCTGGTCGGCTTCCCGAGCGCGGGCAAGTCGTCGCTGATCTCCGTGCTGTCCGCCGCCCGCCCGAAGATCGCGGACTACCCGTTCACGACGCTGGTGCCGAACCTCGGCGTCGTCACGGCGGGCACGACCGTCTACACCGTCGCCGACGTCCCGGGGCTCATCCCCGGCGCGAGCGAGGGCAAGGGCCTCGGGCTCGACTTCCTCCGGCACGTGGAGCGCTGCTCGGTCCTCGTGCACGTCCTGGACTGCGCGACCCTGGAGTCGGAGCGCGACCCGCTCTCCGACCTCGACGTGATCGAGCGCGAGCTGGCCCAGTACGGCGGCCTCGACGGCAGGCCGCGCCTCGTGGTGCTCAACAAGACGGATATCCCGGACGGCGCGGATCTGGCGGAAATGGTCAGGCCGGAACTCCAGGCCCGCGGCCTGCCGGTATTCGAGGTTTCCGCGGTGTCCCGGAAAGGGCTGCGGGAACTCTCCTTCGCGCTCGCCGAACTCGTCGCGGAAGCGCGGGCCGCGGTGCCCGCCGAGGCGCCGACGCGGATCGTGATCAGGCCGCGCGCCGTCAATGACGCGGGCTTCACCGTGACGCGGGACGACGAGGGATTCTTCCGGGTGCGCGGCGAGAAGCCGGAGCGCTGGGTGCGGCAGACCGATTTCAGCAACGACGAGGCGGTCGGTTACCTCGGGGACCGGCTGAACCGCCTCGGTGTCGAGGCGGAACTCGTCAAGGCCGGCGCCAGGGAGGGCGACGGCGTGGCGATCGGGAGCGACGACGACGCGGTCGTCTTCGACTTCGAGCCGTCCGTCACCGGGGGCGCGGAGATGCTCGGCAGGCGTGGCGAGGATCACCGCATCGCCGAGACGCGGCCCGCCGCGCAGCGCCGCCGGGACCGGGAGGCGCGGCGCAACGACAGCGCGCAGCGGGAATTCGAGGAATTCCACCCCTTCGACTGAACGGGCGCCGCGGGGACGCGCGGTGCCGGTCCGGTGCCCGCCTTGTGCGGACACCGGGCGGCGTTCGTGACAGGAGCGCGGTGTCCGGAGGGAGAAATGCGCGCCTTTGTGAGTGGTGTGACGGAAATGACCCGTCCCGCGCTGAATCATCCGGCGCTGCCCGGACATCCGTAAGGGAACGGGGACGGCCGCCCGGTGAACGGCGGAGTACCCCTGTGTAACGTGCCCCTGTCACAAAGCGATAACCCCCGACAACGGTTCATCTCACTTAGGGGTCAGGCTTCTACGGGGGTTAACCTTCTCCTCGCGTAGGCGACACTTCTTGATACCGGCAGGAGCTGCCTTGTCCAACCAACCCAAAGGACCGTCCCCCCACACCACAGCGGTCGTGCTCGCCGGTGGTACGGGCCAGCGAGTGGGTCTCTCCATACCGAAGCAGCTGATCAAGATCGCGGGAAAGGCTGTCATCGAGCACACCCTCGCCGTCTTCGAGGACGCCCCGGAGATCGACGACGTGATCGTGCTGATGGCCCCGGGGTATGTGCCGGACGTCGAGCGGATCGTCGAGAAGAGCGGCCTCACCAAGGTCAGCCGGGTCGTCGAGGGCGGCGCGACGCGGAACGAGACCACGCAGGTCGCGATCGCCGCGCTGAGCGAGGGCCTCGCCGAGGGTGAGGAGCGTCACGTCCTGTTCCACGACGCCGTGCGGCCCCTGCTGTCGCAGCGCGTGATCAGCGACTGCGTGACGGCGCTGGAGCGCTACCAGGCGGTGGACGTCGCCATCCCCTCCGCCGACACCATCATCGTGACGCGCACGCACGGCGAGGACGGCGAGTTCATCACCGACGTCCCCGACCGTTCGCGCCTGCGACGCGGCCAGACCCCGCAGGCGTTCCGGCTGTCCACGATCCGCCGGGCGTACGAGGTGGCCGCGGGCGACCCGAACTTCCAGGCGACCGACGACTGCTCCGTGGTCCTGAAGTACCTGCCGGACGTGCCGATCCACGTCGTGCCGGGTGACGAGTTCAACATGAAGGTCACCCAGCCCGTCGACGTGTTCATCGCCGACAAGCTCTTCCAGCTCGCCTCGACCGCGGTGCCGCAGCAGTCCGACGAGGACGCGTACCGCGAGCGGCTGGCCGGGCGCACGGTCGTCGTCTTCGGCGGCTCGTACGGCATAGGCAAGGACATAGCCGACCTCGCCGAGCGGTACGGCGCCACCGTCTACGCCCTCGGCCGCTCCACCACCGGCACGCACGTCGAGAACCCCCAGGACATCTCCGAGGCCCTCGCCAAGGCGTACGCCGACACCGGCCGCATCGACTACGTCGTGAACACCGCCGGTGTCCTGCGCATAGGGAAGCTCGCCGAGACCGACGACGCGACCATCGAGGAAGCCCTCAAGGTCAACTACCTCGCGCCGGTCCGCATCGCCCGCGAGGCGCACAAGTACCTCGCCGAGTCCCGCGGCCAGCTGCTGCTCTACACCTCCAGCAGCTACACCAGGGGCCGCGCCGAGTACAGCCTGTACTCGTCCACGAAGGCCGCCATGGTGAACCTCACCCAGGCGCTGGCCGACGAGTGGGCCGGCGACGGCATCCGCGTCAACTGCGTCAACCCCGAGCGGACCGCCACCCCGATGCGGACCAAGGCGTTCGGCAAGGAGCCCGCCGGGACGCTGCTGTCCTCCGAGGCCGTCGCCCGCACGTCCCTGGACGTGCTGCTGTCCGCGATGACCGGGCACGTCATCGACGTCCGCCAGCAGGACCCGACCGCCGACGCGAGCAACGCCGGGTCGTTCGAACGCGCCCTGGCCGCCGCCCTCAGCGCCGACGCCTCCGGGGAGGTGGCGTGACGGGCATGCTGCTGCGCCGTCTCATCGGCGCGGTCTCCACCGCCGAGATCGTGGCGACGCTCCTCACGGTGCTGAGCTACCCGGCGATGCTGGTCACCGCCCTGCTGCCGTCCGGCTACGCGTTCGCCGTCGCCGCCGCGGTCTCGTACCTGGGCGACCACTACCTGCACCGCAGGGGCAGCTACATGCTGGTCCGGATGGGCAAGGCCAGGCTCGGCCTGACCATCCGCTTCCTCATACGGCAGTTCCTGCTGGTCCTGCTGCTGGCCCGCACCGAGGTCGCCGGGGACACGGTCTTCTACGCGGCCGTCGTCGGCTTCCTCGTGTTCTACGGCCTCCAGGCCCCGCACACCGCGCTGGTCATGATGCTGCGCCGCAAGCGCCGCCTGCCCATCGCCACCCGCAACATCGACCTGACCACCCTGCCCGTGCCCGACGGCGCCCCGCGCTGGCTGACGCACCGGGCCGTGGAGAAGGTGCTGCACACCGAGGTCCCCACGTTCGTCGGCCTCCTCGCCGTCGCCGCGACCGGGACCGCCGCGTACGGGTACGCCGGCATGGCCGTGACGATCCTGCTGGTCGTGGCGTACATGGCCGTGCTGCTGCCCTTCTTCCGGGCGGGCAAACTGCCGCCGTCGCCCGAGCGGACCATGGAGTGGTTCGACGAGTGGCTGCGCACGTACCGGCCCGAGGTCGCCCTGTACTTCTCCGGCTCGAAGGACTCCGCCTACCAGGCCAACATGTGGCTGGAGACGATGGAGAGCCTCGACGCCCGGCCGATCGTGATCCTCCGCGAGCGCGCCATCCTCGCCCGGCTGGCCACGACGAGCGTGCCCGTCGTCTGCGTGCCGAGCGCCGTGGACCTGATGAACATGGACCTGTCCATGCTGCGGGTCGGCCTCTACCCGGCCAACGTCGGCAAGAACCTGCACCTGCTGCGCGTCCCGACCATGAAGCACGTCTTCATCGGCCACGGCGACAGCGACAAGATCGCCAGCATCAACCCGTACTCCAAGGCGTACGACGAGGTGTGGAGCGCGGGCCGCGCCGGGCGCGACCGGTACGCGCTGGCCGACGTCGGCGTCCGCGACGAGGACATCGTCGAGGTGGGCCGCCCGCAGCTGGCGCCCATCCGCCCGGCCGGGCCGACGCCGCGCGCCGACCGCATCCCGACGATCCTCTACGCCCCCACCTGGGAGGGCTGGACGGACGACCCGGGCAACACGTCGCTGCTCCTCGCCGGCGAGAACATCGTCCGCCGCCTCCTGGCGTCGGAGCGCCCCGTCCGGGTGCTCTACAAGCCGCACCCGTTCACCGGCACGCGCAACCGCGCCGCGGGCGTCGTCCACCAGCGGATCGCCGCCATGGTCGAGCAGGCCGCCGCCGAACGCGCCGCCGACCCGCGCTGGGCCGAGGAGGCGCGCCGCACCGCCGCCGACCGCGCCGCGGCGCAGGCGCAGCTCAAGCGGCTGCGCGAGGCACGGCCCGCCGCGGCCGTCACCGGGCTGTGGGACGACGCGTCCGTCTCGCGCGACGCGATGACCCCGGCGGACCGGGCCGTCGTCGAGCAGTACGCCGCCCGCGAGTGGAACGACGTGTACTGGCGCTCGCAGGGCTGGTGGGAGCACCGGGTCATCACCGGCCCCGAGCCGCTGCTGTTCGACTGCTTCAACGAGTCGGACGCGCTCGTCTCGGACATCTCCAGCGTCGTCTCCGACTGGATCGCCAGCGGCAAGCCGTACGCCGTGACCGACTCGGCCGAGATCGGCGAGGAGGAGTTCAAGCGGCAGAACACGGCCGTCCGCGCCGCCGTGATCCTCGGCAACGACGCGGCGCGCCTCGGCGAGCTGATCGACGCCGTGACGCTGCCGGGCGCCGACCCCCTCGCCCAGGACCGCGCCGAGCTCAAGCGGTACCTGCTCGGACCCGACGAGCCGTCCTCCCTGGAGCGGTTCAACGCGGCGGTCAAGGCGCTCGCCGCGCGGGCCGAGGCGCGCAACCGGGCCCTCGGCGAGGCGGGCACCGCCGATGCCACCACCGTGGTCCCGGCCCCGTAGGAAGCGGAAGTAAAGGCACTGAGTGACGTGGTAGCGAAGCCTGAAGACGTGATCCCCGAGGAGCTGAAGCGACAGCTCCGGTTCCTGCCCGAGGCGGACGAGGGGGAGCGCGCCGCGTTCTTCTCCGCCGTCGCGGAGTTCCTCGGATCGGCGGACGGGGCGAAGGTCCGCAAGCTGCCGCCGCTCGCGCGCATCAAGTGGCACCTGGCCGGCGAGCGCCGCCTGGACGACCTGCTGGCGGTCATCGCCTTCGAGCGGGTCAACCCGAACGCGCTCCCCGTCCGGGGCCGCCTGCGCCCGTACGTCGCCGTCCCCGGCGTGGACTCGGGCGCGCTGCCCGCGTCCGTGGGCCGGCTGCGGCTGCGCGAGATGCCGGTGCGCGCCAAGGCCACCGAGGTGCTGTGGCAGGACGGCAAGCTCGTCCTGCGCGGCTACGCCTTCGTGGTCAACCTGCCGGGCGGCGGCACCGGGCCGATGCCCCGGCTGGCGTGGCTGCGCGCCCCGGGCGGGCGCCGCGTGCCGGTGCGCTACCGCGCCGAGGAGTCGAAGCGCGCCACGCGCGACTCCAAGCAGGCGCTGCACACCTACGACGACGCCGGTTTCGAGATCACCATCGACCCGGCGAAGCTCAAGGTGCGCGGCAAGTGGAAGGCCGGGACGTGGGGCCTGACGCTCGCGCTGCCCCGGCCGGGCGGCTACGTGCCGGGCAAGGTGGAGCGCGTCGACGTCGGCTCGGCCGGGCACTCCCAGGCGCACCACCTGGGCGACGGCGCCCGGCTCATCGCCGGTTTCGCCGAGGACAAGTTCCAGGTCACCGTCGACATACCCGAGGCGGAGGTCGTCGACCAGACCGCCACGGCCGACGCCCTGCGGCTCGGCCTGCGGGCGCCCGTCTCCGCCAAGCACGCGACGAAGCTGCGCGTCGTCCGCAAGGGCCAGAAGGGCGGCGTCGAGTACCCGCTGACCCCGGCCGCCGGGAGCGACGCGCGCTGGCACCGCTACAGCGCCGAGATCCCGTTCGCCGACCTGTCGGTGGGCGCGGAGGGCGAGCGCAAGACGTACGACTTCCTGACGCACATCGAGTTCGCCGACGGCTCGTCGCGCCGCGCCACCGTCGTCGAGGGCTTCCTGCCGGGCCGCTACCTGCGTCCCGGCGGCCGGGAGATCGCCGTCACGACCGACGGCCCCGGGCTGCTGAAGCTGCACGACCGCGCGCGGCAGGCCGTCGTGGACCGCCTGGAGTGGGTCGCGAAGAACGAGCTGCTGATCGAGGGCTCGTACACCGGCCCCGGCGAGCGGATGCGGTTCGTCCTGCGGCACGGCGAGCGCTTCGAGGAGCACGTGCTGCCGCTGACGTGGTCGGAGTCGCAGAGCCGCTTCAGCGCGCGGATCACGCCCGACCGCATGGCGCTGTACGACGCCATCCTGCCGCTGCGCGCCGGGCGCTGGTACTTCTCGCTGCGCGACAAGGACGCCTGGGGCAACGGGCAGGACGTCCCCGTCAAGCTGCGCGCCGACCTGATCGACACGCTGCCGCTGAAGTCCCGCACCGGGGGCCGCTCCTACGCGGTGAACCGGCGCTACTTCGACCGCATCTTCCTCGGCTCCGGCCCGGTCCTGTCGGCGGACGAGCGGGGCGCGTTCCAGCAGCGGCAGCTGCGCGAGGTGCTGACGCCGCAGTTCAAGCGGGAGCCGCTGACCGACACGGTCTTCTACAACAGCTTCGGCGGCAAGCAGTTCTCGGACTCGCCGCGCGCGGTGTACGAGGAACTGGTGCGGCGCGGCGTCGAGGTGGAGCACCTGTGGTCGGTCGCCGACCAGCAGGTGGACCTGCCGCCGGGCGTCCGCCCGCTGGAGTGGCACAGCCGCGAGTGGTACGAGGCGCTGGCGCGCAGCCGGTACGTCATCACGAACGTGGGCCTCGGCGACTGGTACGAGCGGCGCGAGGGCCAGGTCGTCGTCCAGACGTGGCATGGCACGCCGCTGAAGAAGATCGGCGCCGACCTGCTGGGCACGCCGCGCGCGAACCTCCAGTACATCGCGAGCCTTCCGCACCGCTTCCGGCAGTTCGACTTCGTCGTGTCCCCCAACGCGTTCACCACCCCGATCATGCGGAACGCGTTCCGCTGCGAGGGCGAGATCCTGGAGGCGGGCTACCCGCGCAACGACATCTTCCACCGGCCCGACCGGGAGAAGATCGCGCAGCGCGTACGCGCCACCCTGGGCATCCCGGACGGCAAGAAGGTCGTGCTGTACGCGCCGACGTGGCGCGACGACCAGCGGCACACGCAGTCGAAGTTCAAGCTCGACCTGCAGGTGGACCTGACGGCGGCGGCCGAGTCGCTGGGCGACGACCACGTCTTCCTGTTCCGCAAGCACCCGAAGATCCTGGACGCCATCCCGGGCGCGGGGCAGGGCTTCGTCTACGACGTGTCGGCGTACCCGGACATCGCCGAGCTGTACCTGATCACGGACGTGCTGATCACGGACTACTCGTCGGTGCTGTTCGACTACGCGCACTCCGGGCGGCCGATGCTGTTCTTCACGTACGACCTGGAGCACTACCGGGACACGCTGCGGGGCTTCTACTTCGACTTCACGGCGAAGGCGCCCGGGCCGCTGATCAAGACGTCGGCGGAGCTGATCCACGCGATCCGCAATGTGGAGGGTGTGAAGCGGACGTACGCCGACAAGTACGCGGCGTTCGTGAAGGACTTCTGCGAGCCGTCGGACGGGCTGGCGACGGCCCGGGTCGTGGACCGGATGCTGGAGCTGGGCGAGCAGAGGCCCTGACGCCTGACGCCTCGCGTGGGCACCCGTACGTACGACAGCGCCTCCCGGATCGGGAGGCGCTGTTCGTCGTGCGGGTGATTACCGCGGGGTCGCGGGGGTGGGGCGTTCGGTGCGGCGGAAGAGCCAGTTCATGCGCGGCTCCATCAGCGGGCGGAAGACGCGTTGCACCAGCGGGGTGCACAGCAGCGTCATGCCGATGACGGCGGCGAGGGTGGCGATCACCAGCGCGCCGGGCTGGTCGTTCATCACGTCCGCGTCGTACAGGTCGAGCCCCTGGGCGCCGCGGATCAGGAAACCGTGCAGCAGGTAGCCGTACAGGGTGCCCGCGCCCAGTTTCGTGAACCACCGGTGCTTGCCGGGGACGAGGGCGAAGAAGCAGACGGTCAGGATGACCGAGACGAGGAAGATCAGGCCCGTCGCGACGATGCCCATCCACCAGGGCTGGCCCAGCTCCTGCGCGCTCTCGCGGTGGTAGAACCACGTGTAGCGCATGCCGCGGGGGACGGCCCAGTACGCGGCGACGGCGGTCACGGCGAGCACCGGCAGGGCAGCCAGCCGCGCGATCCGGTGGCGGGCGAGCCGGAAGTGCTCCGGCTTGAGCACCAGGCCCAGCACGAAGAACGGCATGAACTGCAGCACGCGCTGGATCTGGAGGTCGTCGCTCAGCGACGGCTGCATGCACGCCACGGCCGCCACGCACAGCGCCAGCGGCACCGGCCAGCGGACGGCCTTCCACAGCGGGATCGTGAGCCGCCAGATCAGCAGGGCCAGCAGGAACCACATCAGCCAGCGCGGCTCGAACATCGCCAGGTACGTGTTGTCGTTGCCCCCGACCCGGCGGATGTACAGGGTGTACGCGATCTGGAAGATCACATAGGGGACGACCACCCCGGTGACCAGCCGCTGCACGCGGTCGGCGCGGCCGTCGAAGTTCCGGGACAGGTAGCCGGAGATGATGATGAACGCCGGCATGTGGAAGGCGTACATCGTCATGTAGAGCGCCAGGACGGCGCGGGAGTCGCGCAGCGGCTCCCAGGCGTGCCCCATGGCGACCAGCACGATGGCGAAGTACTTCGCGTTGTCGAAGAACGCGTCGCGTGTCTTCGGCGTGGGGGTCTCGGCAGGCTGCCGGGGGACGGCGACTGTCCCCGCTATCTGTCGGGAGTCGTTCATCACCCCGGCACCCTAACGCCATCGGCCGTTCAGTGACCCGGCGGGCGGGGCGGGCCGTGCAGACTGGGCGGGTGCGAGACGGACAGCGGGACGCGGTGGCGGACGTGCGGACGGTCGGGACCCCCGTGGGGGACGCCAGGATCACGTGGCACCGGGCGGGGCGCGCGCGGGCCGTTCTCGCGCTGGGACACGGCGCGGGCGGCGGGGTCGAGGCGCCCGACCTCGTGACGCTCGCCGGTGCGCTGCCCGCGCGGGGCGTCACCGTGGCGCTCGTCGAGCAGCCGTGGCGGGTCGCGGGGAAGCGGCTGGCGCCCGCGCCGCGCACGCTGGACGCGGCCTGGACGGCGCTGTGGCCCGCGCTGGCGGGGGAGGGGCCGCCGGTGGTCGCGGGCGGGCGCAGCGCGGGGGCGCGGGTGGCGTGCCGTACGGCGTCGGCGCTGGGGGCGCGGGCGGTGCTGGCGCTGTCGTTCCCGCTGCATCCGCCGGGCAGGCCGGAGCGGTCGCGGGCCGGGGAGCTGGCGGGCGCGGGGGTGCCGGTGCTGGTGGTGCAGGGCGGGAACGACCCGTTCGGGCGGCCGGAGGAGTTCCCCGAGGGGACGGAGCTGGTGGCCGTGCCGGAGGCGGACCACGGCTTCGCGGTGCCGAAGCGGGCGGCGGTGGGCCGCGAGACGGCCCTCGGCACGGCGGCGGGCGCGGCGGCGGCCTGGCTGGACCGCCTGCCGCTCTAGGGTCCGTCTTCTCCCAAGGTCGGCGGCGGCCGATGCGTGGCCGGGACGGCAGGGTCCGCCCGTCCCGCTGGACGAGGTGCACCTGTACGGCTCGCCGTGGCCGTCGAGCGGTACGGCCCCGCCTCCACGACGGCGGCCGACCTCGCTCTCATCGACCTGGTGGTCGGTCCCGAGGGCGGCGAGGTGGCCAGGGCGCGGGCGCTGCGGCTCCTCGGCTTCGCCGCTCCAGGGCGTCGCTGTGCGGACGTGGCTGCCGCTCGACCGGGTCGGTGCCCTGGTCTGCCCCGAGCGGGTGGTGAAGGCGGCTTCGCCGGGCGACGTGGGGCCCCGTTGGCCGAAGGCGTGGACCGGGCGTGATTCCCGTCCGCGGTGCGGGGGTCCGTACCGCCCCCCGGTTCCCCCGCCGCGCCCCCGTCCTGTGGCCGACCACAGCGAGCCGCCCGGGTGCCGGGGGAGACCGCGCGGGAGAACGCCGCCGTGGCGCGCGTCGCGGCGGAGCCGGACGAGCTGGAGACTTTGATGTCCCCTGCGCCACCGGGGCGCGGCGCGAGGGCCGCGAGCAGCTGCACCTCCGCCACAGCACCGTCGCCCGCCGGCTCGGACGGATCAGGGACCGGCGGGGCTGGTGCGGGCGGCTGCTCGATGGCTGGGTTCACCCGGTCGAGCGATACCGCTCCGACTACGGAGCGTCTACGGTTGCTGCATGGATCGCTACACAGAGTCATTGGATCGGTGGGGGGAAGACCCTGCGGGGAGGGCGCGTCGCGGGGCCTCGACGCCCTGGGGTTCAGCGCGGGGCGGCCTGGCGTGCTATCGGCAGCTCCGAGGGGTCCGCCGGGTCGCCCTGGTCGCCGCCCGCCTCGGCCTCCGCCGTCTCGGCCAGCTCCACCACCTCGGCCGCGCGTGCCTCGGCCGCGCCGGGCGGCGATGCCTGCCGGACCCGGCGCGCCTCGGCCGCCGCGCACAGCGCCCGCACCGCGTCCTGGAAGCGGGTCAGCGACGGCGGCTCCGCCGGGCCGAGGAGATACTCGGTCAGCTCCGCGCGCGCCTCCGCCAGCTTGTCCTGGCCCGGGTCCACGACCGCGTCGAGCAGCGCGGACACACCGTCGGCCTCGGGGGTGAGCACGGTCGCGCCGCGCACGGTCGGGTTGGCCGCGCGGAACTCGTCCTCGGGCAGCCCCGCCGTGTTGACGACGGCGTACGGCTTCCCGGACGCCAGGTGGTCGGCGACGACGCTGGACACGTCGGAGACCAGCACGTCCGCCTCGTTGAAGCACGAGTACAGGTCGGGCCGCGCGCCCGTGAGGACCAGGTGCGCGGACGGGTCCTGCGCCGCCCAGAACGCGCGCCGCCACGCCTCGGTGGCCGCCTCGACGGCCTCCGTGTGACCCGGGCGCGGCGTGCCCTGCGCCGCCATGCGCTCCATCTCGTCGGCCCAGGGGCGTCCGGCGCGCGCCGTCAGCGCGTCGAGCGCGGCCTCGCGGCGCGCCAGCTCCCCCGAGTCCGCGTCGGCGTGCCGCCCGGCCACGGAGACCGCGCCGCGCTCGGCCACCGGGTCCCCGGCGGGCAGCCGCAGCTGCGCGCGGCGGGGGCCAGGGGCGGGCCGCTCGGCGGCGTCACGGGCGGCCTCGCGGGCGGCGGCCGTCCGCTCGTTGGCCTCGGCGATCAGCGCGCGGATGCGGGCGTCCGCCGCGCCCGCCTTCGGGTTGACCGAGCCGGTCATCGGGTGCGGCCGGTACAGCAGCCGGACGCGCGGGTCGGCCAGCAGCGCGCGGACCACGTTCTCGCCGGCCAGGATGACCGAGGTGTTCCCCGGGTCGTTGGTCCAGCCCTCCCACGTCGGCGCGTACAGCACGGTGACGGGTCCCGTCGCGGGCGGCGGGCCGTCGGCGCGGCGGATCGGCGCCAGCTGCGGGCGGCCGACCTCGACGACGTCGCGGTCGTCCACGCCGACGTCGGCCCGCGCGTACCGCAGGCGGGCGGCCGGGCCCGCGACCCACACCTGGTCGTAGACCTTGGCGTAGGGATTGCAGCTCGACAGCTTGTCGCTCTCGCCGTGGTTGGTGAAGGCGTGCTTGATGGTCGGGATGCGCAGGACCTGGGACGTCTTGGGCGCGTTCGCCGGATGCAGCAGCATCTTCAGCGTGGAGTGCTCCAGCTCCATCAGGTGCGCGACGCGCGGGATGCAGACGATGGGCACGTCCGTGTCGGCGAGCTGCTGCGTCATGGGCCGCTCGCGCAGCACCACGAGGGGCCGCGGCAGTGTCGCCAGAGTGGAGAGCCACATGTTGGCCTGGTACGCGGTGCCCGAGCCGCCGGAGAAGTACAGGCCGACCTCAGGCCGGTAGTCGGCCAGCCAGGCGCGGAACCAGCGCAGCACCTTCTCCTCGCCCGGCGGGCGCTTGCCGGGCAGCAGCCATGTCGCCAGGTACGCCGTGCCGCCCGCGAAGAGCAGCAGCGACGTGCAGACGCCGATCAGGCCCCACACGACGCTCTCGGCCGCCACCGTGGCGATCATCCCGGCCGTGGCGGGGACGGAGAAGAGCAGCATGCGGCGCCCGGGGTAGGCCAGCAGGCGCGGCGGGGCGGGGGAGAGGTTCAGCGGACTGGTGTCCACGTTCCGGGTGAGCACCGGAAGCGTACGGGCGCGGCGCACCAGCACGCCGAGCGCGCGGCAGACGAAGTGCGCGCCGTAGCAGGACAGCAGGCCGCCCACCAGCAGGAGGCGGGCCAGGGTGTCCACGGCGGACAGATGGGTGAGGCCCATCACCAGCAGCAGGTCGCGCAGGAGCTGTCTGACGGTCTCGTCGCAGTGCACCCGGCCGAGCACGGCGAGCACGCCGGGCTTCCAGAAGCGCAGGCCGAGGTCGAACGCGAGGCACGCGGCCCCGGCGGCGCACAGCAGCGGTGCGCTGGGCAGCTGCGCCCCGACGAGCTGGGCGGCGAAGAGACCGAGCAGGATGCCCAGGGCGAGTGGGGTGCCGCGGCGGAGCGACGGTCCAGCAGGCAAGGTGAGGCTCCGGTTCGGAGAGGGAACGGTGGGGGAGAGGGGGGCGTCCGGGAGGTTCAACGGGCGCGCGGGAGCAACCGCAGCGCGGAATCAACCGAAGGAGTGAAGCGGCCATGCCGGACGCAGGGGAGCGGCCCCTGGCGGCCGGCGCGGGACGCGGGCACCGCCGGGGCGGGAGCGGGGCGGCTATATGAGCGGGCGGCCCGTCCGCGCGGTGGCATAGATTACGGAGAGCAGACCGGTCTCACCGGGTACGAACGAACGCACGGGCGGTACGACGGCCGGCGGCGAGTGCGGCGACGCCGCGCCGCCGGGGACAGCGGATCCCGGCCCACCCGTGCCCACGCCGCCGAGGCGGCGCAGCGAACAGGGAGCAGCAGCAGTGGCAGCGGCACCACGCCAGGACGTCTCCGACGCCCGCAGGATCGTCGTCAAGATCGGCTCATCCTCGCTGACCACGGCGGCCGGAGGGCTGGACGCCGACCGGGTGGACGCGCTCGTCGATGTGCTGGTGAAACAGGACGGGAGGCAGATCGTACTGGTTTCCTCCGGTGCGATCGCCGCGGGTCTGGCGCCCCTGGGGCTCGCCGGACGCCCCGCCGACCTGGCCAGGCAGCAGGCCGCCGCCTCGGTGGGACAGGGTCTGCTGCTGGCCCGCTACACCGCTTCGTTCGCCCGGTACGGACGGCGTGTCGGGCAGGTGCTGCTCACCTCGTACGACACCAGCCGCCGCAGCCACTACCGGAACGCCTACCGGACGCTCGACCAGCTGTTCGCGATGAACGTCGTGCCGATCGTCAACGAGAACGACACCGTCGCCACCGACGAGATCCGTTTCGGCGACAACGACCGCCTCGCCGCCCTCGTGGCCCACCTCGTCCGGGCCGACCTGCTGGTGCTGCTGTCCGACGTGGACGGGCTGTACGACGGCGACCCGTCGAAGCCGGGCGCGCGCCGCCTGACCGAGGTCGCCGGTCCCGGCGACCTCGCCGGGGTCGAGATCGGCAGGGCGGGCCGCTCCGGCGTCGGCACCGGCGGCATGGTCACCAAGGTCGAGGCCGCCGCCATCGCGACCGGCGCGGGCATCCCCGTCGTCCTCACCTCGGCGGGCCACGCGGGCGAGGCCCTGTCGGGCGCCCCCACCGGCACGTACTTCCGCCCCACGGGCCGCCGCGCCGCCGGGCGGCTGCTGTGGCTCGCGCACGCGTCCGCGCCGCGCGGCGCGGTCGTCCTGGACGCGGGCGCGGTGGAGGCGATCACCGAGCGGCACGGTTCGCTGCTGCCCGCCGGGATCACCGGGGTCGAGGGCGAGTTCGCGGCGGGCGAGCCGATCGAGCTGCGCGACCAGGCGGGCCGCCCGGTGGCGCGCGGCCTGGTCAACTTCGACGCCCGCGAGATCCCCCTCCTCATCGGCCGCTCCACGCACGACCTCGCGGCCGAGCTGGGCCCGGCGTACGAGCGGGAGGTCGTCCACCGGGACGACCTGGTGCTGCTGCGGCCGTGACCCCGCCGCCCCGTTTCCTTGGTGCCCCGCTTCCTTGATGACGTGGCGTCTACGTGACGCAGCGCGCCCGCCCGTACCACCCAGGTGACCGGGGGCGGCCTTCGACGTGCGCAGATGTGTGAAAGACCAGTCTTTCCACGGAAGGTTCGGAAAACGGCCCACGCCGTGGCGCGTGAGCTGGTCAACTCGTGCGGGGGCACCTGCCGTACCGCCCCGTACGTTCCGCACGTTCCGCACGATGTCAGGAGGCCGCGGTGAGACGACTGGCCAGCGTCGGTGGGGGCCGCCAGGGCCACACGCCGACCCGACCCGACACCAGCCGCCTGTGGCACATCACCCTCAGCGTCTCCGGCCCGGCCGCCCCGCTGCCCGACGTCAGGCGCGGCCTCGAACAGCTCGCGCACGACCACCCGTTCCTCCTCACCAGCCGCTACGCCCGCGACCGCGCGGAGATCCGGTACTGGGAGGAGGCCCGCGACCTGCACGACGCGGCGGCCGTCGCGCTGCGGCTGTGGGGCGAGCACCGGCGTACGGCGGGCCTGCCGCCGTGGGAGATCGTCGGCCTTGAGGTCATCGGCCGCGAGACGTACCACCAGCGGCTCGCCGAGGGGCACGGGCTCCCGGCGGCCGTACCGGTGGGCGTGCACCCGTTCTGACAGCGTCCGGCGTCCCCGGCCGAGGGGACGCCGGACGACCGCCGCGCCCACTGTACCTACAGGTATGTACGGTGAGTGGGCCGTTCCTCCCCGAACGAGAGGCCCCCGCATGCCGTTCGTCCGCATCGAAGCCCTCCGCGCCGCCCCCGAGCGGCTCGACGCGCTCGGCCGCGCCGTCCACGACGCCCTCACCGCCACGCTCGGCTTCCCCGACGACCTCTTCCAGGTCCTGACCAGCCACGACGGGACCACGAGCACCATCCGCACCGGCACGTACCCCGGCGTCCCCCGCGACGAGGGCGTCGTCTTCGTCACGATCACCCTGCGCGCCGGGCGCCCCGACGCGCAGAAGCGCGCCCTGTACCGCCGCATCGCCCTGCTCGCCGAGGAGTACGCGGGCACCGAGCCGCGCAACGTCATGGTGATCCTCCACGAGAACGGCCCGGCGGACTGGTCGTTCGGCCACGGCGAGGCCGCCTACGCGCCCGCGCTCCCGGACGAGCCGTCCACCCCTCGTAGGCCCGGCCCCCACCGTGCACCGAGCGCCTAAGCTTGGGCCCCATGAGCGCCGCACCCGCCGACACCGCGTCGTCCCCCGTCCTCGCCGCCGCCGCCCGCGCCAGGGAGGCCGCCGCCGAGCTGGCCCCGCTGCCGCGCACCGCGCGCGACGCGGCGCTGCTCGCGGTCGCCGACGCGCTGGAGGCCAGGTCGGCCGAGATCGTCACCGCCAACGCGGCCGACCTCGACCGCGCCCGCGCCGCCGGCACACCGGACGGCATGATCGACCGCCTGACGCTCACGCCGCAGCGGATCGCCGCCATCGCCGCCGACGTGCGGCACATCGTGACGCTCCCCGACCCGGTCGGCGAGGTCGTGCGCGGCTCCACGCTGCCCAACGGCCTCGAACTGCGCCAGGTCCGCGTGCCCCTCGGCGTCGTCGGGATCATCTACGAGGGGCGGCCCAACGTCACGGTGGACGCCGCCGCCCTCTGCCTGAAGTCGGGCAACGCGGCGCTGCTGCGCGGCTCGTCGTCCGCGTACGCCTCCAACACCGCGCTGGTCGCGGTGCTGCGCGACGCCGTGGTGAGCGCCGGGCTGCCCGCCGACGCCGTGCAGCTCGTGCCCGGCGAGAGCCGCGACTCGGTGCACGAGCTGATGCGGGCGCGCGGCCTCGTGGACGTCCTCATCCCGCGCGGCGGCGCCTCGCTGATCCAGGCCGTGGTGCGCGACTCGACCGTGCCGGTGATCGAGACCGGCACCGGCAACTGCCACGTGTACGTGGACGCCGCCGCCGACCTCGACATGGCCGTGGACATCCTGGTCGACTCCAAGGCGCAGCGCCCCAGCGTGTGCAACGCGGCGGAGACCGTCCTCGTCCACGCGGACATCGCCGACCGTTTCCTGCCGCGCGCCCTCGCCGCCCTGACCGCGGCCGGGGTGACCGTGCACGGCGACGAGGCGTGGCAGAAGGCGGGCGCCTCGGCCGGGACCGAGGTCGTGCCCGCGACCGACGCGGACTGGGAGACGGAGTACCTGAGTTACGACATCGCCGCCGCCGTCGTCCCCGACCTCGACGCGGCCGTGGCGCACATCAGGCGCTGGACGTCCGCGCACACCGAGGCCATCGTCACGCGCGACACCGCCGCCGCCCGCCGGTTCGTCTCCCGCATGGACTCGGCGGCGGTGATGGTCAACGCGTCCACCCGCTTCACGGACGGCGGGCGCTTCGGCTTCGGCGCCGAGATCGGCATCTCCACGCAGAAGCTGCACGCCCGCGGACCCATGGGCCTGACCGAGCTGACCTCCACGACGTATGTCGTCACAGGTGATGGTCACACCGTTGAGTGAAATCCCAATGGCCCTCCCCCTCGTCCGGTATTCGGCCTACGCTGGTTGCCGTGCCGGACGACGTGGGGGGCCTGCCGTTCAGTGACGGCGACGGTCCCGACAACGAAGACCGCCACGGGGCAGCCGACGAGGCATTCGCCGCCGTGGTACTGGACGAGGCGTTCGTCGATGCCGCCGAGATCCATGAACCGACCGCAGCCGAACGGCTCCTGTACGCGGCGATGGAACGGGCCGAGGAGCGCGCCGACGAGCGGGCCGACGAAGGGGTGGCGGGGGAGCCGCTGTTCTACCGCGACCCGGACCTCGACCCCGGCAACCCGACCGGGCTCGCCGGGTTCGCGGCCGGGGACGCCGCCGACGCGTTCGACCCCGGGCGGCCGCTGACCGACGGGTTCGACGGGTACGACGGCTTCGACGGGCCGGACGGGTACGACCCGTTCGAGGACCTCCGCGACCTCACCGCCCTCGGCGCCGCGCCGCGCGGGGAGGAAAGCGGCATAGCCGGAGAAAGCGGCGACGGGTCCGAAGGGCTCGAAGGTCCCGAAGGGGACGAAGAGGACGACGACGAGGGGCGGTTCGACCGCTCCGACTACCTGCGCTACCTCCCCGACGACACGGCCGACGCCCCGGACGCGGCAGACGCCGCCGGAACGGCGGGCACCACAGCCCCGTTCGCCGGCCGCGGCGTCCCCCGCATCCCGCCGCCCCGCGCGGCGATATCCCGGGCCCTGCCGCCCGGCGCGGGACCGGTCCGCTGGCAGCGGCCGGTGGCCTGCGTACTGGCGATGGTGATGGGCCTGAGCGTCCTCGCGTTCGCGCTGATCGCCATCCAGCGCGCGGGCTCGTTCCCCTCCGGCGACCCCGACCCGCTGCCCCCGTCGCCCTCCGGCGGCCCCGGCGCGGCCACGGGCGGGTCCCCCGGACCGACCGGCGTCGCGGAGGACGCGGCCGACGACACGTACCGCGCCGAGGGGGAGGATTCCTAGGGCGTGTCTTCAAAGGGGGCGTCCGGCCGCTCGCGGCTCCCCCGGCCTGGCGGCCGGGGGTGCCCCCAAGTGCGTGCGATCGCAAGGCGCCGGATCGTCCTTGTACTGGGTGTACTGGGGCGATTCGGCAACGCAGCGAGCGTGCGTGCCTGGGGGCACCGCCCAGCCGCCAGGCTGGGGGAGCGTCGCGAGCAGGGCGACCCCTTTGAAGACACGCCCTAGGGGCGCCCGCGGTTCCGCGCCCGGCGCGCCCCCCCCACCGTGCCGCGGTGTGCCGAAAGTCCCGCCTGACGGGGCTTCTTGAACCAGGCGTGGCGCTTTACGCTGGACAGGTGGCCGGGCGTTACGAGCCTCCTGGAGCTTCCGGGAGCACCCCGGGAGCCGGGGACGACGAGTACGGGGCGACCGTCTTCGACGAGTCGTTCGTCAACGCTGCCCGCCTCCAGGAGTTCTCGGCCCAGGAACGGCTGGAGGACCACACCACCGCCGTACGCCGCAGGCCGCCCGAGCCGCACGGGCCGCTCTCCCGCACCGTGCCCCGGCAGGGCATGGCGCTCGCCGTGATCATCCTGCTCGCCTTCGCCGCCGCCATCTACCTCGGCAGCCGCAACCCCTACGGCGCCAGCGGCCGGCTCATACCCGACCCGCCCTCGGGCACGACCGTCGTCCTCGCGCCCGGGGACGACGTGCCGGGCGCCGCGGACGCCGAGGCGCTGTTCGAGAGCGGCCCGGCCCGCTCGTTCGGCATCGGCGCGGGCGGCGTCGCCCTCCCCGACCCGCGCCCCACCGAGCACTTCTCGCGCGAGCAGGTCCTCACCGCCCTGACGCTCGCGAAGGAGTACCTGGTGGCGAGCGCGCTCGACCCCGACGTCTTCGCGGGCGCCACCGCCGTCCCCGTGCGGCAGCTGCTCGGCGAGGAGCAGCAGCGGCAGCTCGACGCCTCGCTCGCCGGGCGCGGCGGCCGGTCGGTGGCGACGGACTGGCTGGTCCGCTTCGACCCGGCCGAGGTCACGCCCGCGGGCACCCAGGCCCGGGTGGACGGCCGCTTCACCTTCGGCGAGACGGCCGAGGAGGTCCTCCAGGTCACCGGCCGCCACGCGGTGGCGTACGCGCTCCAGCCCGCCGGTGAGCCGACCGCGCCCGTCGTCCTGTTCACGGTGCAGCGCGAGGTGCGGCTGCTGTTCGGCGACGACGAGCTGCGCGACCGCCGCGTCGTGGTGCGCCAGGTGGACACGCTCGCCGGGCCCATGGACTGCGCCAGCGACCCGGCGGACGCCCTGCACCCGCTGCTGGCCGGGCAGCACGCGTCGCTGCCCGGCACCTCGGGGATCGACCCGTACGCCCTGGACGACCAGCACCCCGTGCTGTGCGCGGCGTACGCGCCCGGCGGTGTGCCGCGCTGAGCGGACGGCCCATCGGGGCCCGGCGGACGGCCGGTTCACGCCGCCAGGGGTGGGGGCGGGAGGCCGGGGCGCGCGGCTCCGCTTACGATGACCCTACGTTCCAGACGTTCCAGCAGTCCGCCCGTTCCCGGATACCGGATAGGCAAGCCCATGACTCCGCTTCTCCAGCCCGCCGCCGAAGCCCTCACCCTCCTCGCGAACGAGGAGGGCGGCGGCGGCCACGGGCACGAGAGCCTGAACCCGTACGCCATCGGCGGCGGCGCCCTGCTCGCGCTGCTGATCCTGCTGTGGATCACGACGCGCCTCAACCGCGACCGCTGAGCCTGCCGTGCGAGACCGGATAGGCGCCCCCGGCAAGCGGCGGATCGGGGTGATGGGCGGCACGTTCGACCCCGTGCACCACGGTCACCTCGTCGCCGCGAGCGAGGTCGCGGCCCGCTTCGCGCTGGACGAGGTCGTGTTCGTGCCGACGGGCCGTCCGTGGCAGAAGGGGCACCGGCAGGTGTCGGCGCCCGAGGACCGTTACCTGATGACGGTGATCGCCACGGCGTCGAACCCGCAGTTCTCCGTCAGCCGCATCGACATCGACCGCGGCGGCACCACGTACACCATCGACACGCTGCGTGAACTGCGTGCCGAACACCCCGAGGACGACCTGTTCTTCATCACCGGCGCCGACGCGCTGGCGCAGATCCTCGGGTGGCGCGACGCGTCGGAGCTGTTCTCGCTCGCGCACTTCATCGGCGTCACCAGGCCGGGGCACGTCCTCGCCGACCCCGGCCTGCCGAACGGCGGCGTCTCCCTCGTCGAGGTGCCCGCGCTGGCCATCTCGTCGACCGACTGCCGCGAACGGGTGGCCAGGGGCGACCCCGTCTGGTATCTGGTGCCGGACGGCGTGGTGCGCTACATCAGCAAACGCGCGCTCTACCGCGACGGCCCGGACGCGACGACGGGTGGCACGGCCTGATCCCCACGGAAGGGCGGCATTGGTGAACGACCGGCAGGACCCGTACGGGGGACAGCAGATCTACGGCTACGACGAGTACGGCCGGCCGTTGTACCGCGCCGGGGGCGAGGAGCCACCGGGCGGGGAGCAGTACCAGGACCCGTATGGGCAGGGGTACTACCAGCAGGACTACCAGGGCGGCTATCCGCAGCAGGACCAGCAGGGCCAGCCCGGTTACGGCGCGTCCGGTTACGGCACGCCCGGGTACGGGGGGCAGCAGCAGGCCCAGCAGTACCAGGCGCCGTACGGGCAGGGGCAGGGGCAGGCACAGCCGGGGCACCAGGGGTACTACGACCCGGCCGCGCCCGCCGCCCCCTCCGCCCCCGGCACGCCGCCCGCGCCGGAACCTCCGTACGACGGCTGGGACGCCGGGACCGGCCGGCAGCCCGCCGTCGAGGACACCCCCGCCCCGCCCGTTCCGCCGCAGCGCCCCGGCGGCGACCCGGCCGCGCGGCCGGACGGCGAGGAGTACCACACCGAGCAGTTCGCCTTCGTCGACGAGCAGGACGACGAGGTCGAGGACGTCATCGACTGGCTCAAGTTCAGCGAGAGCCGCACCGAGCGCCGCGAGGAGGCCAAGCGGCGCGGCAAGTCGCGGCGCCGCCTCCTCGTCGTCGCGCTCGTCCTGGCCGTCCTCGGCGGCGTCGGCGGCCTGTGGGCCACCGGCAACCTGCCCGGCCTCGCCGGGCCCGGCGAGGAGGGCGCGTCCGGGCCGGGCGGCGAGGCGCGCGACGTGATCCTCGTCCACCTGCGGCCCGTCGACTCCGACGCCAGCTCCACCGCCCTCCTCGTCGCGAACGGCGGCGAGGGCACGGGCACCACGCTCCTGCTGCCCGGCGACCTCGCCGTCCTCGCCGACGGCACCGGCACCACCCTCGCCCAGGCCGTCGCCGACGAGGGCGCGTCCGCCGTCCAGGAGGCGGTGGGCGGCCTGCTCGGCGCGGACATCGTCGGCACCTGGCGCCTGGACACCCCCTATCTCGAACGGCTCGTGGACCTCGTCGGCGGCGTGCGCCTCGACACCGACACGGACGTGCCGGGCGAGAACGGCGAGCCGCTCGTCTCGCGCGCCGACGACACCCGCCTCTCCGGCCAGGCCGCCGTCGCGTACGCCACCTACCGCGGCCCTGACGAGCCCGCCACCGCGCAGCTCGACCGCTTCGGCCAGGTCATGCAGGCCGTCCTCACGGCCCTCCCGGCCGACCGCGCCGGGGCCACCGACGTCGTCCGCACGCTGGAGCAGATCGTCGTGCCGCCCCTCGGCGTGGAGGAGCTGGGCGCGAGCCTCGCGACCCTCGCCGGGTACGCGCAGGACGACGCGTACACGACCACCGTCCTGCCCGCCGAGGAGGACGGCACCATCAGCGACGAGACGGCGGAGGGCCTCGTCGCGGACGTCCTCGGCGGCACGGTCAGCGACGTCGGGCTCGACGGCGTGGTCCGCGTGGGCGTACGGGACGCCACCGGCGTGGACGGCACGGCGGAGGAGGCGCGCATCGCGCTGGTCAACGGCGGCTTCACCGTCGTGGACGCCAGGGCCGTGGACGCGGCGGAGGAGACGTCGCAGGTCACCTACGCGGACGAGGAGGACCAGCCGACCGCGCTGGAGGCCGCGCGCACCCTCGGACTGCCCGAGGAGGCGGTCGTCCAGGGCGACCCGGCGGGCAATGCCGATGTGACGATCATCCTGGGGGCGGATTATGGCGAGTGACTCCGCCGGGGGCCGTGAGACCCTGGAAGACCACGGCCGGGCCACCGGACCGGCCATGAGACCGAGGAGACAGCCGCACCTGTGACCGCCACGGACCGCGCCACCGAGCTGGTCAGCGCCGCCGCCCAGGCCGCCGCCGACAAGCTGGCGCACGACATCATCGCCTACGACGTCAGCGACGTCCTCGCCATCACCGACGCCTTCGTCCTCGCCTCCGCGCCCAACGACCGCCAGGTCCGCGCCATCGTGGACGGCGTCGAGGAGGCCCTGCGGGACAAGTGCGGCGTCAAGCCGGTGCGCCGCGAGGGCGAGCGCGACGGCCGCTGGATCCTCCTCGACTACGTGGACGTCGTCGTACACGTCCAGCACTCCGAGGAGCGCGTCTTCTACGCCCTGGAGCGGCTGTGGAAGGACTGCCCGCAGCTCGACCTGCCCGAGGACGCCAAGGCCACCCGCGGCCGCGGCGCCGCCCAGGGCGAGGAGCAGCCCGCCGGCACCGGCGCGCCTGGCGGTGAGCTCAGCTGAGCGGCACGCCCGGCGCCGCGCCGCCCCGCCGCGTCATCCTGTGGCGGCACGGCCAGACCGCCTGGAACCTGGAGGACCGCTTCCAGGGCCAGCTCGACATCGACCTGACCGACACCGGCCGCGCCCAGGCGCGCCGTGCCGCCCGCCAGCTGGCCACGCTTGCGCCGCACGCCATCATCTGCTCCGACCTGCGGCGTACGCGGGACACGGCGGCCGAGCTGTCCGCCGTCACCGGCCTCGAAGTCACGTACGACGAGGCGCTGCGGGAGACGTACGCGGGGGAGTGGCAGGGGCTCACGCACACCGAGATCCAGGCGCGCTTCGGCGACCAGTACGCGGCCTGGCGGCGCGGTGAGCCGGTGCGGCGCGGCGGGGGTGAGCTGGAGACGGAGGTCGCGGACCGGGCGGCGACGCTCGTCGAGCGCACCGTGGAGAAGCTGCCGCCGGGCGCCGTGCTGGTCGTGGTCAGCCACGGCGGGGCGATCCGTACGACCATCGGACGGATGCTGGGGCTGCCGTCGCAGAGCTGGGAGGCCCTCGGCGGGCTGACGAACTGCTGCTGGTCGGTGCTGGGCGAGAGCTTCCGGGGCTGGCGCCTGCTGGAGCACAACGCCAGCTCGCTCCCCGAGGCCGCCATCGGCGACGACGTCTGACCGCACGGCTCCCCGTCCGTGCCCCGGCGCCGGACGTCCGGCGCCTGACGCGTACGGCGATGGAGGGGGCGCCCGCCGGGCCGGTCACCTCGGGCAGCACGGTGGTGATGCCGCCGCCGACCGGCGGCCCTCCGCGGTCGCCTCCCGCACGGGCCCCCTGCTGGCCGTCGCCGCGCGGCGGAGCACCCACGAGCGTCGGCGACCACGCCCGTTTCCCCTGACGCCCATGATCGGCGCGCCCCACCCGGCAGGGTCCCGCCCGGGACCACCCTGGACCACGGGGCTCGTCGACGCGGACGACCCTCCCGACGCTGCCCGCGCCGCCGTGAACAGCTCGACCGCCACCACGCCCGTCAGCCCGTCCATCCCCCCCACAGCTTGCGCGCCGCCGACCAGCCGAGGGACACGTGGTCCTCCCGCGTCGCGGGCATCGTCGGCCGCTTCAGCTCGGCGACCAGCGCGGCCTGCGTGTACTGGGCGATCATCGGCCCCGAGCCGACACCCGGGTCGTCCGCGGGGAACGGCGGCAGCCCGTGCGGCCCGCTCCGCGCCGGGTGTCAGACGGCGGCGCGGTGGGCGGCGGCCTTCTGCTCGATCAGCCGGTCGAGGCGGCGCCGGTGCCGCTCCTCCTCGGGGAAGAACACGTCCATCCGCGCCTCCGGCAGCCCGCCCACCGCCAGCGACTGGAGACGCGTCCTGATCTCGCCCACCAGCGCGTGCCGGAAGATCTTCGGGCGCGGCCCCGGCGGCGTCACGTCCCCGTTCGTCCACAGCAGCGCGAACTCGGCGCTCTCCCGCGTCAGCTCCTCGATGAACGTCTCCCACACCGGTTCGCCGACATGGTTGCCGTACGCCCAGCGCAGCGTGGCCACCAGCCGCCGCCGTTCCGGCCCGTTCAGCACGACGGGGCAGTTGTCGCCGCCCTCGCCGCAGAAGACGGTCCGCAGGACGTTCCGCCCCGGGGAGGCGCCGCTCAGCGCCGCGTAGGCCTCGTTGAGCCCGAGCGCGTCGAACCGCGCGTTGAACAGGACGGCGGGCAGCGGGTGCAGCGCGTCGAGCATCGCCTGGAGGTCGGGCGCGAGCCGCGCGCAGGAGTCCGGCTCCTTGTCCGCCCCACCGTGGTACGGCACCTCCGCGAGGTGGTACAGGTGCTCGCGCTCGGCCGCGTCGAGCCGCAGCGTGCGCGCCACCGCGTCGAGCACCTGCGCGCTCGCGTTGATCGGCCTGCCCTGCTCCAGCCACGTGTACCAGGTCACACCCACCCCGGCGAGCTGCGCGACCTCCTCGCGCCGCAGCCCCGGCGTCCGCCGCCGGAAACCCGGCGGCATCCCCACGTCTGCGGGCGCGATACGGGCGCGCCTGCTGCGCAGGAACGCCCCCAGCTCGGGTCGCCGCCGTGTGGCCGTCACGCTCATCCCTCCACCCTGCTCCTGGGCCGCTGCCTCAGCCAGGTGTCTGCCAGTACCAGTATCAGGCGGCTCTCGTTACCCGTACCGGACGGGCCCGAGGGTGAGTGCATGACCCTGTCCTCCCCACCCGCCGCCTCCCCACCCGCTGTCGCCCCGGTCGCCGCCGTGCCCGCGCCGCACCGGTTCCCGCCCCGTACGGGACGGCTGCTCACCGTCGTGCTCACCGGTCAGTTCATGGCGCTGCTCGACGTCTTCATCGTGAACGTCGCCGCCCCCACGATCCGTACCGACCTCGGCACGTCCGCCGCCCAGCTCCAACTCGTCGTCGCCGGCTACACGATCACGTACGCCGTCCTGCTGATCACCGGCGCCCGCCTCGGCGGCCGCTACGGGCCCGGCCGTCTCTACCTCGCCGGGCTCTCCCTCTTCACCGTCGCGTCCCTGGCCTGCGGCCTGGCCGGCAGCACCGGGGCGCTGATCACCGCGCGCGCCGTCCAGGGCGTCGGC
The DNA here is from genome assembly GCF_044461265.1 of Streptomyces sp. NPDC049879. Taxonomy (NCBI): domain Bacteria; kingdom Bacillati; phylum Actinomycetota; class Actinomycetes; order Kitasatosporales; family Streptomycetaceae; genus Streptomyces; species Streptomyces sp. NPDC049879. The sequence goes on from NZ_JBITKT010000001.1 coordinate 586,648, forward strand.
ACCGCGATGATGACGCCGCAGGTCCTCAGCCTGATACAGCGGACGTTCACCGCCCAGGCGCGGGCGCGGGCGCTGACGTACTTTTCCGCCGTGCTCGCCACCGGCGCCGCCTCCGGGCTGATCGTGGGCGGCGTCCTGCTCGACGCGGACCTCTTCGGCCTCGGCTGGCGCTCGGTGTTCCTGGTCAACGTGCCGATCGGGCTCGTGCTCCTCGCGGCGGGCGCCCGCGTCCTGCCGCTGTCCCGCGCGGGCACCGACCGTACGCGGGGCCTCGACCCGGTGGGCATCGTGCTGCTCAGCGCGGTCGTGCTCCTCGTCACCGTGCCGCTGGTGCTGGGGCAGGAACGCGACTGGCCCGCCTGGTGCTTCGCCTGCTTCGCGGGCGGCGCGCTGCTCGCGGCGGCCTTCGCCGCGTACGAGGTGCGGCTCGCGCGCTCCGGCGGCCAGCCCCTCATCTCGCCCCGCGTGCTGCGCACCCCCGGTGTCCTGCCGGGCGCGGCGGGGGTGCTGCTGACGATGGTGGTGAACGGCGGCGTCACGTTCACGCTCTCGCTGCACGCCCAAGGCTCCGCCGCCGGGGGCGGTCTCGCGTACTCGGCGCTCCACTGCGGGCTGACGTTCCTCCCCATGGCGACCTGCTACGGCCTGATCTCCCTGTACTGGCGCCATCTGCCCGCGCGCCTGCACAACCTGCTCGCCCCTGCGGGCTTCCTGCTGGCAGCGGCCGCCCTGGCCGCCACCGCCCTGCTGCTGCGCGACGGCGACGGTGTGGGCCCCGCGGTGCTCGTCGCGTACGCGGTCGCCGGCCTGGGGATGGGCCTCGCGTACGCGCCGACCCTGGCCCGTACGCTCGGCTCCGTCCGCCCGGAGGACGCACCCGACGCGAGCGGTATCACGGTGCTGTGCACGCAGCTCGGCATGCTCGTGGGCATCGCGGCGATCGGCACCGTCTTCTTCAACCGCGCGGAGGCCACCGGGTCCTCGGCACAGGCGCTGGGGCCGACCCTGGCGGTGCTCGCGGTGACGGCCGTGGTGGGTGCGGCGGCCGGTGCGCGGCGGGGCGTGAAGACGCCCTGAAGGGCGGCTGGGGAGCGTATATCGATCCCGTCTCCCTTCCGTGGAGGCGGGATCTTCCGCTTATCGCCCCGTCGTTGCCGTGGCACAATCCGGGTAGACGCGGGGCGGCGGGAGCCCTGGCCGACGAGGGGTACGCCACGTGAGCACGGCCCACGACAGAGGGTGGAGCTGAGCGCTCTTGGGTGCACACAGCAGGAAGTGCGACTGGTGCGGGACGGGCACGCCCATCGTCCGCGATCTCCAGCCGGTCAACACGTCCTACCAGTACTGGTGCGTGGAATGCGCCCGCGCGCTGATCATCAAGGGCGACCCGATCGAGGTCTACCGCGAGCTGGAGGGCGAACCGATCTACGGCCGCCTGCTGGACGAGCACTGCGCGCTGAAACGCTTCTACTCCTTCGCCAGCGTCTGACCCCCGCCCCCCTCCTCCACGGATTTGGCATCAGCCCCCGGGGAGTGTGTAAAGTAGGGATCACCGCGAGGGGGAGACCCGGAGCGGAGCAGGACAAGGGGCTATAGCTCAGTTGGTAGAGCGCTTGCATGGCATGCAAGAGGTCTGGAGTTCAATTCTCCATAGCTCCACAGGTCAGAGGCCGCCTCCCGCGAGGGAGGCGGCCTCTTTCGTGCGCCGAGTTCCTGCCCGCGGGACATTTCGAAGATCCTCCAAGGGTTCACGTGCGCGCCCCGCCCGGTCCTAGCGTGCCGCACCATGAGGAAACGAACACTGACCGCGGCCGTGGCGACCGGCCTGTTCACCGCGCTCGCGGCATCGCCCGCGCACGCGGCCGACTACTACCGGTTCTGCAGCACCACCGGGGCGTCCGGCAGCATCACGGCGGACGTCGAGCGCATGGGCGAGGCCGGCTACCCGGACTACTACGCCAGCGCGCGGACGAACGTCAACGACACCTCGGCCGACGGCCACCACGTCCGCGTACGGATGGTGATCGGCCTCGCCGACGGGACGAACCTCCACTCCGACTGGCGAAGGAACACGGCCGGCTCCGGCACGAGCGCCTCCGGCACGGTGGACATGGGCTTCTACGGCACCTTCGAGGCGATCGCGGTACAGGTCGCACGCTACGAGGGCGACACTTTCCTGAACTCCTGCACGGCCTGGTCATGACCCACAGGGGGTCCCCGCGCCGGGCGGGGACCCTTCCCGGCGCCGCGGCCACAGAAAACGGCGAGTTCATCCGGACGTAAGCCTGTGTCCCCGATCGCGGGGGATCTGTATCCACACGTCATGTGCCTGCGGGCATGAACAGTGTCACCCGGGTCTGATGCGAGCAGCGGGGCCCGGTCTGTGCCGTGGAGGCAGGTGGGTGGACAGGATCGACGGGGCGCAAGTCACCGGTCTCAGACAGGAGTTCGTGGCGGACGTTCTCGTGGACGATGTCCGGCTCGGTCGTCTGACCGTGGCACCGGCCGACCGTGTCACCGATGATCTGGGTCTCTGGCTCACCTACTCCTTCAGGCTGCGGTCCGGCGCCGTGGTCGTGCTCGCCCGGGCACATCCGTACATGCCGACGCCTGGATATGTCCTGACGACCGTCTCCGCGGCCGGACACGAAGCGCTGCTGGCGGAGTTCCTGGCGGAGGCAGGGCTGGGTGACGAGGCTGTCAGCCATGCGTCGTTCTGGAGCGTCGAGGGCTGACCCGGTGGGCCGGTGCCGAGTCGTGTGCGGGTCCGACCGGGTAAAGCGGTGGGCGGGGAGGTGTGGGGGCGGGCAGACTGTTGTGTGTGGGGCATATTGATGTTGCCGGTGTGAGTTACGCGCTGGCCGATGGGCGGCCGTTGTTGTCGGATGTCTCGCTGCGTGTCGGTGAGGGGCAGCGCACGGCGCTTGTCGGGCCGAACGGGGCGGGCAAGACCACGCTGCTGCGTATCGTCGCCGGTGAGGTCGCCCCGCACGAGGGGGCCGTCACGCGGTCCGGTGCGCTCGGTGTGATGCCGCAGGACGTCGGGGCCGGCTGCGCGCTCGTCCGCGACCTGCTGCTGAGCCTCGCGCCCCCCGCTGTCCGCGACGCGGCCAGGGTGCTCGACGCCGCCGAGCTGGCCATGATGGAGTCGGACGCCGAGCCCGTCCAGCTCGCCTACGCCCAGGCCCTGTCCGACTGGGGCGACGCGCAGGGGTACGAGGCCGAGGTCCTCTGGGACGTGTGCTGCCAGGCCGCGCTCGGCCTGTCGTGGGAGCGGGCGAGGTGGCGCGAGGTCGCGTCGCTGTCGGGCGGTGAGCGCAAACGGCTCGCGCTGGAGGCCCTGTTGCGCGGCCCGAGCGAGGTCCTGATGCTCGACGAGCCGGACAACGCGCTCGACGTTCCCGGCAAGCGGTGGCTGGAGGAGCGCCTCGGGGAGTCGCCGAAGGCCGTGCTGCTCGTCAGCCACGACCGCGAGCTGCTCGCCCGCACCGCCACCCGCATCGCGACGCTCGAACCCGGCCCGGCCGGTGCCGGGCTGTGGGTGCACGGCGGCGGCTTCGCCACGTACGCCGACGGCCGCGCCGAGCGGATCAGCCGCCTGGAGGAACTGCGGCGCCGCTGGGACGAGGAGCACGCCAAGATCCGCCAACTTGTCGTCACCCTGGGGCAGAAGGCGAAGTTCAACGACGGCATGGCGTCCCGCTACCAGGCCGCCCAGACCCGGCTGCGGCGTTTCGAGGAGGCGGGGCCGCCCGAGGCCGTGCCGGTGAAGCAGCGGCTCGGGATGCGGCTGCACGGCGGCCGTACGGGGAAGCGCAGCGTCGTCTGCGAGCGGCTCGCGCTGCCGGGCCTCGTCGAACCGTTCGACCTGGAGGTGCACTTCGGGGACCGGGTGGTGGTCACCGGCCCCAACGGGTCCGGGAAGTCGCACCTGTTGCGGCTGCTCGCGCTCGGCGGCACCGACCCGGACACCGAGCACCTGCCGGTCGGCGACGACCTGCCCGACCCGGTCGCGGCCACCGGTGCGGCGCGGCTGGGGGCGCGCGTGCGGCCGGGGTGGTTCCGGCAGTCGTCGGCGGCGGCCGCCGGCATGGAGGGCCGGACGCTGCTCGACGTGCTGCACCGGGGCGAGGGCCCGCGCCGGGGGATGGCGCGCGAGGAGGCGTCGCGCGCCCTCGACAGGTACGGCCTCGCGAAGTCGGCCGAGCAGCGCGTCGGGAGCCTGTCGGGCGGGCAGCGGGCGCGGTTCCGCATCCTGCTGCTCGAACTGTCGGGCGCCACCCTGTTGTTGCTGGACGAGCCGACCGACAACCTCGACCTCGACTCGGCGGAGGCGCTGGAGGACGCGCTCGGGCTGTTCGAGGGGACGATCGTGGCCGTCACGCACGACCGCTGGTTCGCCCGCTCGTTCAACCGCTTCCTCTTCCTGCGCGAGAACGGCTCGCTGGTCGAGACGACCGAGCCCGTATGGGACGACCGCGCGGTGGACGCCCGCCGCTGACCGGCACGGGAGGCCGACCGATGTACGCGACACCGCTGGGGGACGACGGGGCCGAGCTGCGCCCGCTGGAGCCGTGGCGGGCCGGGGAGTTCCTGGCGCACATGGACCGCGCGCGGGACTTCGTCGGGCGGCGCAACGGCCTGCCCGACATCGTCACCGACCTGGAGTCCGCCCGCGCGTACCTGCTGTCGTACGCCGAGAAGGCCGCCGCCGACGCCGGGCGGCTGGACGGCATCTGGGCGGACGGGACGCTCGTCGGCGGCGTCCTGCTGCGGACGATGGACACCGCGCAGGGCACGGCCGAGGCGGGCTGCTGGCTGGAGGAGGCGGCGGTCGGGCGGGGGCTGGTGACGCGGGCGGCGCGCGTGCTGATCGACTGGGCGGTGGAGGAGCGGGGCGTGCACCGCGTGGAGTGGTGGGTGATGGCGTCGAACGGGCCGAGCATCGCCGTCGCGCGGCGGCTCGGGATGACGCGGGACGGTGTGCTGCGGGAGAGCTACCTGCGGCACGGCGAGCGGCACGACATGGAGATCTGGTCGGTCCTGGCCCCGGCCTGGCGGGCGGCGCGCGCCAGGCCCGTTCCGGCCGCCGGGCCTGGAACCGCGTGATTGGCGACGCTCGTCTTCCGAGGCGGTAGGGAACGCCAGGGCGGGGCGATCAGGAGGCTGACGTGGGACGGGCATCTGATTGGTCTCCGGTGGGGATGGATTCTGATCCGACGCCGGGTGATCCGGAGGAGGTGCGGCTGCTGGCGGATGAGTTGCAGGCGTTCTCCGATGATGTGGCCGAGGCGCTGGGGAAGGTCCGGGGGCTTGCGTCGGATCGTGCGGTGCAGGACTGGGCGGGCCTGTCGGCGGAGGCGTTCCGGTCCGAGTTCGATGGTGTGCCGGGGAATCTGGAGAAGCTGCGGGATTCCTACGATCTGTGTGCGCAGGCGTTGGGGACGTACTGGCCGAAGTTGCAGGCGGCGCAGGGGCAGGCTGACCGCGCGCTGGACCGGGCGATCGCGGCGCAGGCTGATCTGGCGTCGGCGCAGGGTGCGTTGGGGGATGCGCAGGGGTGGGTGTCGCGGGCTGGTGAGGAGGCGGAGCGGCTTCAGCGGGAGGGGGAGCGGGCGGGTGCGCCTGCGCCGGAGGAGAGCGAGGTGCGTGCGGCGACGCGGGATCGGCAGGCGGCTGATCAGGCGCGGGAGTCTGCGCAGGCCCGGGTGGATACGGCGCAGGACTCTTTGGATGCGGCGCGGGAGTTGGCGCGGCAGGCCAGGGAGATGCGTGAGGAGGCTGCGCGGGAGGCGGCGCGTGACATCGACGAGGCCTCGGACGCGGGGATCCAGAACCGTAAGTGGTGGCAGAAGGCGGTTCATTGGGTCACGGAGAACTGGGACACGATAGTTGACGTGTGCAAGGTGATCGTCGCCGTCCTCGGGGTGGTGGTGATGATCATCGGCGGCCCGCTGGCGTGGGTGGTGTTGGCGGCGGCGCTGGTGGTGCTGGCGGACACGCTGGTCAAGTACTCCAGAGGCGAAGCAGGCCTCCTCGATGTCGCGTTCGCGGCGCTGGACTGCATCCCGGGGATGAAGGGGCTCACGACACTGGGTGGGCTCGCCCGAGGTTTGAGAGGTGGGCTCGCCGCCGCCCGCACCGGCCTGCGCGGCATGGCCGGCGGTATCCGGCGCATCGCGGGACGCGGCAGGCGGTCCCTCGACGATGCCCCCGCCGGGACGTACGACCGCCCCCGAGACGGCATTTGCAGGGGCGGCACCGACCCCGTGGACATGGCCACCGGCCGCATGTTCCTCGCCCAGACCGACCTCACCCTCCCGGGAACGCTCCCGCTCACCGTCACCCGCCGTGTCGAGTCCGGCTACGGCGCGGGGTTCTGGTTCGGCCCCGCGTGGTCCTCGACCTTCGACCAGCGCCTGGAGATCAACGCCGAAGGCATCGTCCTCGTCACCGAGGACGGCATGCTGCTGCCCTACCCGCATCCCGTCGACGGACCGGTGCTCCCCGACGGAGGCGCGGGCCCCCACCGGCCGCTCGACTGCCTCCCGGACGGCGGTTACACGGTGCGCGACCCCCTGACCGGCCGCACCCACCACTACGCGCCGCCCACCGGCGCCGGGCTCGCCCCGCTGCTGCGGATCGCCGACCGCAACGGCAACACCATCGACTTCGAGTACGACGAATGGCTCGCCCCCACCGCCCTGCGGCACTCGGGCGGTCAGCTGGTCCGCGTCACGACCGACGGAAGCCGCGTCACGTCCCTCGCCCTCGAAGACGCCGCCGGCCGGACGACGCAGGTCAAGCGCTACGGCTACGTGGACGGCGACCTGGCCGAGGTCACCGACTCCGCCGGGCACACGCTGGCCTTCACCTGCGACACCAACCACGACGTCACCGGCTGGACCGACAGCAACGGCCACGGATACACCTACCGGTACGACGACGTGCACCGCTGCGTCGCCCAGGGCGGCGAGGCAGGGCACTTCGCGCACACCCTCACGTACGACGGCACCGACCCGGCGTGGCCCGGTGCGCGCGTCACCACGCTGACCAGCGCCGCGGGCGCAGTGTCGCGCTACGTCGTGGACGCACGGACCGACGTCATCGCCCAGATCGACCCCCTGGGGAACGTCTCCCGCACGGAGTTCGACGCCCGCCACGAACCCGTGGTCCAGACCGACCCGCTGGGCAACACCACACGCATCACACGGGACGACCGCGGCAGACCGAGCAGCGTGGAGCACCCGGACGGCGGCACCACCGTCTACACCCACGACGAACTGGACCAGGTCGTACGGGTCGTCCTGCCGGACGGCACCGCGTGGACACGCGAGTACGACGAGCGCGGCAACTGCACGGCGATCACCGACCCTACGGGCGCCGTCACCCGCTTCGCGTTCGGCGCCACCGGCGGGCTCGCGGCCGTCACCGACCCGCTCGGTGCCACGACCCGCGTGCGCTGCGACGCCGCCGGCCGGGTCACCGAGGTCACCGACCCGCTGGGCAACACGTCCCGCCGCGCCCACGACGCGTTCGGCCGTGTCGAGCGGATCACCGATCCGCTCGGCGGCGTCACCCGCCTGTGGTGGTCGCCGGAAGGCCGCATCACCCGCTGCGTGTTCGCGGACGGCGCCGAGGAACGCTGGGCCTACGACGGTGAGGGCAACTGCGTCCGGCACGTCGACGCGACGGGCCGGGCACGGGAGTTCGCCTACTCCCACTTCGACACCCTCGTCGAGCAGAAGGACGCGGACGGCGCGGTGCACCGGTTCGCCTACGACGCCTCGCTCCGGCTCACGGAAGTCACCGGCCCGACCGGACTCACGTGGACGTATCGCTACGACGCCGCCGGGCGCCTGCGTGAGGAGACGGACTTCGACGGCCGCCGCACCGTGTACGCGCACGACGCTGTCGGCCGGACGGTCGAGCGCGTCAACGCCGCCGGACAGCACGTCCGTTACACGTACGACCGGCTCGGCCGCCGGACGGCGCGGACCACGGACGGGCGCGAGGAGACGTACGGCTACGACCGGGTCGGCAGGCTCGTCGCCGCGGAGGGCGACGGCTGCCGGGTCGAGATCCGCCGGGACGCGGCCGGCAGGGTGCTGGCGGAGACGACGAACGGCCGGACCGTCGCGTTCACGTACGACGCGGCGGGGCGGCGCACCGGCCGCACCACCCCGGCGGGGAACACCTCCTCCTACGGGTACGACGACGCCGGCCGCAGGACCTCCCTCACCTCGGCCGGGCGGACTGTGGCCTCGGAGCACGACGCCGCCGGTCACGAGGTCGTCCGGCGGGTCGGTGACGCGTTCGCGCTGGCGCAGGAGTGGGACCCCGCCGGTCGGCTGGTCGCGCAGGCGCTGGACAACGGCGCCCTCGGCCGGGGGTTCACCTACCGGGCGGACGGCTTCCTCACCTCGGTCCGCGACGCCGGGCGGGAGACGTCCTACGCGCTCGACGCCGTGGGGCGGGTCACGGGCGTCAGCGCAGGGGCGTGGACCGAGACGTACGCGTACGGCCCGACGGGCGACCAGGTGCGCGCCGACTGGCCGTCCGGCGCACCCGGCGCACCCGGCGCCGGGGGGCGCGGCGGGCGCGCCTACACCGGGACGCGGCTGGAGAGCGCCGGGTCGGTCCGCTACGAGACGGACCCGGCCGGGCGCAGCGTCGTGTGCCGGAAGAAGAAGCTGTCGGGCGGCACCGACGTGTGGCGCTACGAGTGGGACGGTGTGGACCGGCTGTCCCGCCTGGTCACGCCGGACGGGACGGTCTGGCGGTACGCGTACGACCCGTTCGGCCGCCGCGTCGCCAAGGAGCGCCTGGCGGGTCCCGCGGATGCCGTCGCGGAGACGGTCCTGTTCGCCTGGGACGGGCACCTCCTCGTGGAGGAGACCGTGACGCACGGCGGTAGCGGCGGCCACCAGGTGTCCCTGACCTGGGAGCACCAGGGGCTCCAGCCCGTGGCGCAGGTCGAGCGGGTCACGGAGGAGACCACGCAACGGGAGATCGACGCGCGGTTCTTCGCCGTGGTGACCGACGCCGTCGGCACGCCCACGGAACTGGTGGGCGCGGCGGGGGAAGTGGCGTGGCAGGCGCGCTCGACGCTGTGGGGCGTCACCTCCTGGCGGCGGGGCGCCACCGCGTACACCCCCCTGCGTTTCCCCGGCCAGTACTTCGACCGGGAAAGCGGCCTCCACTACAACCTCCACCGCTACTACGACCCGGTGGCCGGCCGCTACTCGTCCCCCGACCCCCTGGGGCTCGGCCCGTCGCCCAACCCGATGTCCTACGTGTCCAATCCGCACACGTGGGCGGACCCGCTGGGCCTGACGCCGGGTTGCGGCGACCTCGGTGACGACTGGGTGCCGCTGGACATCAACAACCCGGCGAACTGGAACGGCTGCGAGGACGTCGCCGTCGCCATCCAGCAGCATCTCGGCGGCGGTACCCGCTACCGCATCAGCAACGCAATCCCGCATCCCCTGGCGGAGAACTTCGCGATGGGGCCCTACCGGGGGGCCGAGCCGGGGTGGTTCCACCATGACGTCCTCGTCCACCAGGACCGCGTCTACGATGGCTTCACCGGCAGGCACGGTCTGTCACGCGACGAGTACAACGCATTGTGGAGTCCGGACTACCTGGACATCCTGCACTGGAGGCCACTCGATTGAGACTTGACGAGGTCGTGCCGCACCTGGCGCGGCGGCCGGGAATGTTCGGGGTGGACGGGGCGTACGCCACCCATGTCGCCTTCCTGCACGGGTTCGCGGCAGGCGGTGGCGGGGAGTCCATGGGGCGTTACCGTGCGTTCCTCGTGGCCCGGCTGGGGACGGGGGGAAACCTCGGCTGGGACGGGCTCGTGCTCCGCCTCGCCTTCCCCGGCGACCCCGCCCGCTGGGACCCGCGGGCGGCGCGGGGGGAGGACGAGGAGCGCGCGGCCGTCCGTACGCTGCTGGGGACCCTGGAGGACTTCCTGCGTGAGGACGCCGCCGGGGGGCGGTGACGTCGGTTTTCGCCGGTGGGCGTGGCGGGGCCGTGCGGTACCCTGGCGCCATGCGTGCCGCACGCCTCCTGCTTACGCGGCCGTGCTGACGAACGACGAACGGTGAGCGACGTCAGCACGGCGGACCCCTCCTGCGCGAGGGGTTTTTTCATGGCGTGGCAGTGACGACCGATGGAGCTTCGAAGACGATGAGCGAGACACACAAGTACGACGCCGCCCTGGCCGGTGAGATCGAAGCGCGCTGGCAGGACTACTGGGAGGCGAACGGCACGTACGAGGCGCCCAACCCGTCGGGCGGGCTGGCGGGCGACGCGGAGGTGGCGGCGCGCCCCAAGCAGTTCATCATGGACATGTTCCCGTACCCCTCGGGCGCCGGGCTGCACGTCGGCCACCCGCTGGGGTACATCGCGACGGACGTGTACGCCCGATACCGCCGCATGACCGGGTACAACGTCCTCCACACCCTGGGCTTCGACGCCTTCGGCCTGCCCGCCGAGCAGTACGCCGTCCAGACCGGCACGCACCCGCGCGTCTCCACCGAGGCGAACATCGCGACGTACCGCACGCAGCTGCGCCGCCTGGGCTTGGGCTACGACCAGCGCCGCTCGTTCGCCACGATCGAGCCCGAGTACTACCGCTGGACGCAGTGGATCTTCCTGCAGATCTTCCACTCCTGGTACGACGCCGACGCCGGGCGGGCGCGGCCGATCGCCGAGCTGGTGGAGCAGTTCGCCTCCGGCCAGCGCGCGACGCCGGACGGGCGCCCCTGGGACGCGCTGAGCGCCGCCGAGCGCGAGGACGTGCTGGGCGGGCACCGCCTGGCGTACGCGTCCGACGCGCCCGTGAACTGGTGCCCGGGGCTGGGCACGGTCCTGGCCAACGAGGAGGTCACCGCCGACGGGCGCTCCGAGCGCGGCAACTTCCCGGTCTTCAAGTCCCGCCTGCGGCAGTGGAACATGCGGATCACCGCCTACGCGGACCGGCTGATCGACGACCTGGACACGGTGGACTGGCCCGAGGCCATCAAGCTCCAGCAGCGCAACTGGATCGGCCGCTCGCACGGCGCGCGGATCGACTTCCGCGTCGGCGACGACGCCGTCACCGTCTTCACCACCCGGCAGGACACCCTGTTCGGCGCCACCTACATGGTGCTCGCGCCGGAGCACCCGCTGGTGGACGCGGTCGTCCCGGCCGCCTGGCCGGAGGGCACGCGGCAGGCGTGGACCGGCGGGCACGCGACCCCGGCCGGCGCCGTGGCCGCCTACCGCAAGCAGGCCGCCGGGAAGTCGGACGTCGAGCGGCAGGCCGACGCGCGCGAGAAGACCGGTGTCTTCACCGGCGCCTACGCCGTCAACCCCGCCAACGGCGAGCACATCCCCGTCTTCGTCGCCGACTACGTGCTGCTGGGCTACGGCACCGGCGCGATCATGGCCGTCCCGGCGCACGACACCCGCGACTTCGCGTTCGCGCGCGCCTTCGACCTGCCGATGCGCTGCGTCGTGCGCCCCGACGACGGGCGCGGCACCGACCCGGCGGAGTGGGACGACGCGTACGCCTCCTCGGACGCGGAGATCGTCAACTCGGCGGGCGAGGGCGTCACGCTGGACGGCCTGTCCGTCGCCGACGCGAAGGCGCGGATGACGGAGTGGCTGGCCGCGTCGGGGCTGGGGGAGGGGACGATCAACTACCGGCTGCGGGACTGGCTGTTCAGCCGCCAGCGGTACTGGGGCGAGCCGTTCCCCATCGTGTACGACGAGGACGGCGTCGCGCACGCGCTGCCCGAGTCGATGCTGCCGCTGGAACTGCCGGAGGTGGACGACTACTCGCCGCGCACGTTCGACCCCGACGACGCCGACACCCGGCCGGAGACGCCCCTGTCGCGCAACGAGGCGTGGACCCATGTCACCCTCGACCTGGGTGACGGGCCGCGGAAGTACCGCCGCGAGACCAACACCATGCCGAACTGGGCCGGTTCGTGCTGGTACCACCTGCGCTACCTGGACCCGCGCAACGACCGGACGCTCGTGGACCCCGAGATCGAGCGGTACTGGATGGGCCCGCGCGAGGGCGCGTCCACCGGCGGCGTGGACCTGTACGTCGGCGGCTCCGAGCACGCCGTGCTGCACCTGCTGTACGCCAGGTTCTGGCAGAAGGTGCTGTTCGACCTGGGCCACGTGTCCTCGGCCGAGCCGTACCACAAGCTGTACAACCAGGGCATGATCCAGGCGTACGTCTACCGCGACGCGCGCGGCTTCCCCGTGCCCGCCGCCGAGGTCGCCGAGGGCGCGGACGGCACCTGGACGTGGCAGGACGAGCCGGTCAGCCGCGAGCTGGGCAAGATCGGCAAGTCGCTGAAGAACGTCGTCTCGCCCGACGAGGTGTTCGCCTCCTACGGCGCCGACACCCTGCGCCTGTACGAGATGGCCATGGGCCCGCTGGACATGTCCAGGCCGTGGGAGACCCGCGCGGTCGTCGGCCAGTACCGGCTGCTCCAGCGCCTGTGGCGGAACGTGCTGGACGAGGTGACGGGCGAGGTGACGGTCGTTGACACCGCCCCCGACGACGCCACGCTGCGCGCCACGCACAAGGCCGTGGACGGCGTGCGGCAGGACCTGGCGGCGCTGCGGTTCAACACGGCGATCGCCAAGATCACCGAGCTGAACAACCACGTCACGAAGCTGCCGTCCGTCCCGCGCGCGACCGCAGAGGCGCTGGTCCTGCTGGTCGCGCCGCTCGCCCCGCACATCGCGGAGGAGCTGTGGCGGCGCCTCGGCCACGAGGGCAGCGTCACCACCGCCGACTTCCCGGTGGCGGACCCGGCGTACCTGGTGGACGAGACGGTGACGTGCGTCGTCCAGGTGCGCGGCAAGATCAGGGCGCGCCTGGAGGTGCCGCCCGCGATCACGGACGCCGAGCTGGAGGCGCAGGCGCTGGCCGCCCCGGCGGTCGTCGCGGCGCTCGGCGGGGCCGAGGTGCGCAAGGTGATCGTGCGCGCGCCGAAGCTGGTCAACATCGTTCCCGCCTGATCGGCGCTGATCGTCCGGATCGTCCCGCCGCGTTCCGGCCGTGCGGCCCTACTCTTGGGAGAGCACGGCCGGAGACGGCGGACGGCGGATGTGAGGTGGGCCGGACATGGAGATCGCCATCGCCGGGGTACTGGCGCTGACGTTCCTGGTGTTCGTGCTGCTCGTCGTGCGCGGTGCGCGCGCGGTGCGGCGCGGAGTGGACACGGCGCGGCGCGAGGTGCGCCGCACGGTGTCCGACGTCAAGCTGACGGCGCGCTCCGTGCAGCCGGGCGTGGTCGGCGAAGCGGCGCGCGTACGCAAGGAGTTGCGTGCCTCGCTGGAGAGCACCCGCGTCACGCTCCAGGGCGGCGCGGTGGACGACCCGGCGCTCGGCGAGGCGCTCGCGCTCTTCGGGCAGCTGGAGGACCACGGGCGGCAACTCGACGCCGAGCTGACGGCGCTGACCGAAGCCGAGCCCGACCGCACACGGATCGCCGCCCGGCTGCCGGAACTGCGCGACCGCGTCACGCGCGTACGCCACTCCGCCGACGCCCTGCGCTTCGCCGCGCAGGACCGCGCCCGGCGGCACGAGGGGCTCGACGCCGACGCACTGCACGAGCGCATCGGCATGGAGGCGGAGGCCCTGCGGCACTGGGCCCCCGCCGGTGAGCCGCCGCCGCAGGTCGATCCCGGCGAGGCCCGCGCCGAGCTGCCGGGGCGGCTGCGCAAACGCCGGCCGAGGTGACGGGCGGCGGATCGGATGGGGTGGGGCGGGCGGCGCCGGGTACCCTCCGGTTCATGTCCCGTTCAGTCGCCATCGTCACGGATTCCACGGCCTACCTGCCGCGCGCGCAGGCCGCCAGGCACGGCATCACGGTCGTGCCGCTCGCCGTCGTCCTCGGCGGCGAGGCGCTGGAGGACGGCACCGGGGAGACGGCGCGGCGGCTGACGGACGCGCTGGAGCGGCGGCAGGCGGTGACGACGTCGCGGCCCGGGCCCGAGGTGTTCGCGGCGGCCTACCGGGAGGCGGCGGAGGCGGGGGCCGAGGAGATCGTCTCGGTGCACCTGTCGTCGGAGATCTCCGGCACGCACGACGCGGCGCTGATCGCGGCGCGGCGGGCGCCCGTTCCCGTCACGGTGGTGGACACCGGGCTGATCGCGATGGCGCTCGGCTTCTGCGTGCTGGCGGCGGCCGAGGTCGTCGCGGCGGGCGGCTCGCCGGAGGAGGCGGCGGCGTCGGCGCGGAAACGGGCCGGTTCGGCGGGCGCGTACTTCTACGTGGACACGCTGGAGCACCTGCGGCGCGGCGGCCGGATCGGCGCGGCGCAGGCGCTGCTCGGCTCGGCGCTCGCGGTGAAGCCGCTGCTCGAACTCAAGGGCGGGCGCATCGAGTTGCGGGAGAAGGTGCGGACGGCTTCGCGGGCCATCGCGCGGCTTGAGGAACTGGCCGTCGAGCACGCGGGGAACGGGCCGGTCGACGTCGCGGTGCACCACCTGGCGGCGGAGGAACGGGCGGCGCAGCTCGCGGAACGGCTGGCGCGGCGGCTGCCGGACGTGGCGGAACTGCACGTCAGCGAGGTGGGCGCGGTGCTGGGCGCACACACGGGTCCCGGGCTGCTGGGGGCGGTCGTCTCACCGCGGTGAGGCCGGGGGGCACTCAGGCGGGCGGGGCGCCCAGGTCCTTGGCGAAGCAGCGGGCGAACGGCTCGGAGACGTACTTCCCGAACGACGCGGTCGGCGCGTAGCCCTCGGCGGTGTAGAGCGCGCCCGCCGCGTCGTTCTCGACGCCGGTGGCGAGGAGCAGCCGGGTGTGGCCGGCGGCGCGGGCGTGGCGTTCCAGCTCCCTGAGCAGGACGCGGGCCAGGCCGCCGCGCCGGGCGGCGGGGGCGACGTACATCCGCTTGATCTCGGCCGTGCCGGGGACGCCCGTGGGCTGGACGGCGCCGCAGGCGACGGCGTGGCCGTCGCGGACGGCGACGAGGCAGACGGCCTCGGGGTGCAGCGGCGTGCGGCCCTGGGCGCCGTAGCGGCGGACCAGTTCGGCGAACGCGTCGGCGAGGAGGGCGGCGAGGTCGGGGTCGTCGGGGGTGCGCTGTTCGACGAGCATGGCGGGATGGTACGGCGGAGGGCCGTGGGGCGGGAGGGGTCCCGGCCCACGGCCTGTGTGGAGGTGGTGTGCGGGTCAGTCGTCGTCGCCGTCGTCGTCCTGGTCGTCGGCGTCGTCGCTGTCGTCGGAGTCGTCGGAGTCGTCGGAGTCGTCGGAGTCGTCCCCGTCGTCGTCGGCGCGCGCGGTCACGTCGCCGGTGGCGAGGTCCACGCGCACCTCGTGTTCGGTCCCGTCCTCGGCGCGCAGCTCCAGCTCCCAGGCGCCGTCGTCGAGGGAGGCCTCGCGCAGCGTGCCGGAGGTCTCCTCCTGGGCGAGGCGGATGGCGGTGGCGGCGTCGGTCGCGCCGTCCTCGGCGAGCGCGCGGGCCTCGTCCAGGTCGTCGCTGTCGTCGTCCCCGTCGTCGTCGCCGTCGTCGTCCGTGCCGGTCCCGCTGCCGAGGACCTCGCCGCCGTCCTCGGCGACGCGGACGCGGTACCACTCGCCGTCGTCGCCGTAGATGTCGATCTCCCAGCCGAGCACCCGGTCGCGGTCGCGGTCCAGCTCGACGTCGGTGACGGCGCCCGCGTGCTCGGCGAGCGCGGTGGCGACGGCCCGTTCGGCGGCGGAGGCGTCACCGGCCGGCGCGGCCCGGCCGCCGTCGTCGGCGGTGTCGGTGCCCCCGGTGTCGTCCCGGCTGTCGTCCCGCGAGTCGTCCGCCGTGTCGTCGGCGCCCGCGTTCAGGGCGGACAGTGACCCGTTCGAGGCCGTCGTCCTGACCTCACCGCCGTCGTCCCCGGTGGCCAGCGCGGCTCCCGCGAGGCCACCGCCCGCGATCACGGCGCCCGCGGCGGCGACAGCGATGATGGTGTTCCGCTTCATGACAGTCCTCCCGTTTCGTCCCGGCTCTCGGTGCCGATGGAAGAACTGTGGCCGACCGACGCTGAAGCGGACCTGAAGGCACCTGAAGATCTCTTCAGGTGTCCTTTGCCAAGCTGGGTCCATGCGCGTGCTGATCGTGGAGGACGAACGGCGCCTCGCCCTGTCCCTCGCCAGAGGGCTCACGGCCGAGGGCTTCGCCGTCGATGTCGTGCACACCGGGACGGACGGCCTGCACCTGGCGACGGAGAACAGCTACGACCTGGTCATCCTCGACATCATGCTGCCCGGCATGAACGGTTACCGTGTCTGTGCGGCCCTGCGCGCGGCCGGTGACGAGACGCCGATCCTGATGCTCACGGCGAAGGACGGCGAGTACGACGAGGCCGAGGGCCTCGACACCGGCGCGGACGACTACCTGACGAAGCCGTTCTCGTACGTCGTCCTCGTCGCCCGCGTCCGGGCCCTGCTGCGCAGGCGCGGCGGGCGCGGCGCGTCGCCCGAGCTGCGCGTCGGCGGGCTCACCGTGGACCGCGCCACCCGCCGCGTGACCCGGGAGGGGGTCGAAGTGACGTTGACCGCGAAGGAGTTCACCGTGCTGGAGTATCTGGCGAGCCGGGCGGGCGAGGTCGTCTCCAAGGCGGAGATCCTGGAACACGGCTGGGACTTCGCGTACGACGGCGACCCCAACATCGTGGAGGTCTACGTCAGCGTGCTGCGGCGCAAGCTCGGCCCCGGGCTGATCACGACGGTGCGCGGCGCCGGTTACCGGCTGGCGGCGACCGGTGGGTAGCGTCCGGGCGCGCACGGCCGTGGGCGCCACCGTCGTCGTGGCGCTGGCGCTGCTGGCGGCGGGCCTGTTCATGCTGAGCGCGCTGCGGGACAACGTGGGGCAGCAGGTCGGCCTCCAGGCGGAGGTCACGGCCAGGGACGTCGCGGGCCGCCTCGTCACGGACACCGAGATCGCCGACCTCGACCTGGGGATCGACGTGCCGGTGCAGGTCGTGGACCGGGACAGCGGCGCGCTGCTCGCCGCGACGGAGGACCTGGAGGCGATCTCGGGGACCGGCACCGGGGAGGTGGTGGCGCGGGCGCCGGCCGCTCCCGCGCGTGACGTGCCCGCGACGGCGCCGCCGGACGACGACGGTGACGGTGACGACGACGGCGACGACAGCGGCGACGACAGCGGTGACGACGACGGCGCCGACGACCAGGGCGGCGGCGGCACGGCCCTCGCCCCCGGCGAGGTCGCCGACGACATCAGGTCCGGCAGCGGCAGCGCCGTCATCGACGGCGAGTCCCGCGACTACCGCTTCGCCGCCCTCGACCTGACCACCCCGCGCGGCACCGACGTCGTCGTCTGGGCGGGCGCACCCCTCGGCCTGGAGCAGGTGGCGGTGGACAGCGTGCGCGACTCCCTCGTCACGGGCCTCCCGTTCGTCCTGCTCGTCGTTGCGGGCGCCACCTGGCTGCTGACCCGCCGCGCGTTCCGCCCGGTCGAGGGCATCCGCCGCGAGATGGACGCCATCACGCACTCGGGCGACCTCAGCCGCCGCGTCCCGCAGCCGGCCACGCGCGACGAGATCGGCCGCCTCGCCACGACCACCAACGAGACCCTGGCCGCCCTGGAGTCCTCGGTGGAACGGCAGCGGCGCTTCGTCGCCGACGCCTCCCACGAGCTGCGCAGCCCCATCGCGTCGCTGCGCACCCAGCTCGAAGTGGGCCAGGCGCACCCGGAGCTGCTGGACGTCCCCGGCGCCGTGCAGGACACCGTACGGCTCCAGGCGCTCGCCGCCGACCTGCTGCTCCTCGCCCGCCTCGACGCGGGGGAGCGACCCGCCGGGAAGCCCGTGCGGCTGGGGACGCTCGTCGCGGACGAGGTGGCGCAGCGCGTGGGCGACCGGCACCCGGTGCGCGTCACCGGCGACGGCGGGGACCCGGTCGTCACGGGCTCGCGGACCCAACTGGCCCGTGTGCTGGGAAACCTGCTGGACAACGCGCAGCGGCACGCGGCGGGCGCGGTCCGCGTCGCGGTGCTGCGGCGCGACGGGGCGGCGGTGGTCGAGGTCGCGGACGACGGGGCGGGTGTGCCGGAGGCGGACCGCGAGCGGATCTTCGAGCGCTTCGTGCGCCTGGACGACGCCCGTAGCCGCGACGAGGGCGGCGCGGGCCTGGGCCTGGCGATCGCCCGCGACGTGGCCGCACGCCACGGCGGCACCCTCACCGTCACCACGGCCCCCGAGGGCGGCGCCCTCTTCACGCTCCGCCTGCCCCTTGCGTCAGGGTAGTTCCGGGGCCTGCTGCCGCAGCCACGCGCCGAGCGTCGCGTAGTCGTCGCCGGTCAGGCCGTGGCGTGGGTCGACGCGGTGGAGGAGGGCGGGGGCCGGGTGGTGCGTGGTGACCCAGGTGCGGTCGGCGGCGGTGAGTTCGTCGTCGGCCCAGGCGAACGGTCGTCCCGCCGCCCAGGTGACGAGCGCCCGGGTCTTCCAGTGCAGCCCGTTCCACGTGTCCAGCGCGTCGAGGTCCGACGGCTCGGGCCATGGGACGACGGGCAGCGGCGGCAGGCCGAGGAGGGGGGCGAGGCAGTCGTTCGCGTCGTCGCCCCAGGTGGTCGCCCACACCGGCTCGCACGCGAGGGCGGCGAGCCGGGGGCCGTGGTGGGGGGCGAGCCGGTTCAGCAGGGGGTTTCCCGCCCCTGCTGGTGCCGGGTGCCGCGCGGGCGTCGCGCCGAACGGGATCAGCGGCCCGTCCACGTCGAGGAACAGCAGCGGGCGCCGCGCGGGGCTCGTCACCGGTGGGAGAGGACGTTGACCACGCGGCCGGACGGGTCGCGGGTGAAGAAGCGGCGGACGCCCCAGTCCTCGTCCTGGAGGGGGTGCACGATCTCCGCGCCGCTCGCGACGACCGCCTCGTAGACGGCGTCCACGTCGTCCACCTCGACGCTCATGTCGGGGGTGACGGGGGCCGTCTGGTCGTGGCTCATCACGCTCACCTGCGCCGCCGGGACGGTGGGGGAGGCGAGGGTCATGATCCAGCCGTGGTTCATCACCTCCTCGAAGCCGAGCAGGCCGTAGAACTCCCGGCTCTCCCCGGCGGCCTCGGAGCGGATGTTGGGCACGACGCGGCGGACCGGCATGGAAGCCTCCCCTGTGAGATGCGGATCACTGCCGCCACCCTAGTCAGCGGCCCGGGGCCCTCCTCGGCCAGGCCGGGGGCAGGTGTCACGTTCCGTGGAGGTGAGGGCTTTGGCGTTGGGGCCGTCCGGGTGGTAGCAAGGGGGTGAGGGTGGCGTTCACCTGCGGCGCGGTGGCCGGGGAGCGGCCGGGGCGGATCGCCCGCCGTCCTCACCCACCGTGACACCGTCTGGGAGGTAGGACATGGCGCTCTCCGGTACCGATCCGGACGGCACGCTGGAACGGCTCCTCGCCGTCGTCGGCGCGGGCGCGCTCGAACTGTTCGCCGCCCCGCAGGGCCTCGGCGCCCGTGTCCAGGGCGTGACCGTCTGGGACGCGCAGGAGCCGGAGCTGCCCGCCGGGCAGGTCGTGCTCGCGGTGGGGATCGACCCGCAGTCGCACGCGGCCGTGGACCTGGTGCGGCAGGCGGGCCGGTCGGGCGCGGTGGCCGTCGTGTTCCGGCAGACGCGGCCGGGCCCGCCGGGCGGGGCGCTGCGGGCGGCGGCCGACGAGGCGGGTGTCGCGGTCCTCTTCCGTACGGCGTGGGTCGGCTGGGCGCAGCTCGTCGGTTCGGCGCGCGCGTGGCTGGCCGCCGCCGGGATCCCGGCGGACCCGGAGATCGAGCAGGTCGCGCTCGGCGACCTCGACGGGCTGGCGGAGGCGGTCGCGGCGCTGGTCGGCGGCGCGGTGACCATCGAGGACGTGCACTCGCGCGTCCTCGCCTACTCGACGACCGACGCGGACGTGGACGAGCTGCGGCAGCTGACGATCCTGGGCCGCCGCGTGCCGCAGTGGCGCGTGGCGGCGCTGCGCGAGGCCGGGTTCTTCTCGGCGCTGTGGGCGTCGGGCGACGTCGTGCACCGGCCCGCCGAGGGCGCGGTGCCGGAACGGCTGGCGGTCGCCGTCTCGGCGGCCGGGGAGATCCTCGGCTCGATCTGGGTCGCGGCGGCGGGCGGCCCGCTGCCGCCCGGCGCGTCCGACACGCTGCGCGCCGCCGCGCGCGCCGCCACCCCGCACCTGCTGCACCACCGGTCGCGGCGCGCGGGCGAGGCGCGCCTGACGCAGGACGCCGTACGGGCGCTGCTCGACGGGAACGGGCAGGTGGACCAGGTGGACATGGCGGCGGTGCGGATGGCGCTGCCGTCGGACGGGCCGTGCGCCGTGCTGGCCGTGTGCGCCGGGGCCGGGACGGGGGAGAGCCCGGGGCGGCTCCAGGATCTGCTGGCGCTGCACTGCGCGGCGTACGGGCACCAGGCCGTCGTCGTCCCGTCGGGGCGTGACGCGCTGGTGCTGGTCGGCGACCTGGCGGCGGACGCGGAACGGGCCGCCGCGCAGGTGGGGCAGCGCGCGTCGTTCCTGGCGCAGCAGCTCGGGGCGGTGTTCGGCGCGTCGGTGCGCATCGGGGTCGGGGAGGTCGCGGCGCGTCTCGAACAGGCGGCGGCGTCGCGGCGTACGGCGGAGCTGGCGGTGCGGGCGCTGCGGTTCGCCGAGTCGGGGCGCGTCATCGCGCGCGTGGGCGAACTGACGGAGGCCGTCGCCCTGTTGCGGGTGTCGGAGGCGTTGCGCGGCGCGGAGCTGCCCGCCGGTACGCCGGTGGCGCGGCTGCTGGCGATGGACGCGCGGCACCGGGGCGACCTCGTGGAGACGCTGCGCGCCTACCTGGACCACTTCGGGGACATGCCCGCCGCGTCGCGTGCGCTCGGCGTGCACCCCAACACGTTCCGCTACCGCGTGCAGCGGCTGCGCGACAAGTGCGGCATCGACCTGGGCAGTGCGGACAGCCGCCTTCTCGCGCACCTCCAGCTGCGGCTGCTGGAGCGCGAGCCGGGCTGCGGCCCCTGACGTCCGTCCCCCCGCACGAAGACCGGCCCGTGCGTGGTGCCACTGCACAGGCGGGGCGCCCCGGGCCGTACGGCTTGGACGCGCGCACGGTGCCGTGCCGCGAATCCCGTCCGGACGCATGAAGACGCACGCGGGCCACTGCGTGCAGCATGAACGCACCTCTCGTCCTGGGCACGACAGCCGGACGGTGAGCCAAGAAGACCCCCACAGGACGTCATATAAGTGTGACGCGTGAAAGGTGCGGTGTGAACGACTTCCAGGCGGCGAAGCGGCGCGAGGACATCCTGCGTGCCGCCGTCCACCGGCGGCTCCTCGATCCCGAGGACGCCCTGCTGGCCGGTTTCCTCGACCTCGACGGCGTCGGGGCGACGGTGACCGCGCTGCACGACGCGTTCGCCGGGACCGCCGCGCCCGTCCTCCACACCTTCGCCGCCAAGGCGAACAGCCTGATACCCGTCCTCGCCGAACTGCGCCGCCTCGGCATGGGCTGCGAGGTCGCCAGCCCCGGCGAGCTGGCGCAGGCGCTGGCCGCCGGGTTCGCGCCCGAGCGGATCGTGCTGGACTCCCCGGCCAAGACGCGTGCCGAGCTGGCCCACGCGCTGGACCTCGGCATCGCCGTCAACGCCGACAACTTCCAGGAGCTGGAGCGCATCGACGCCCTCCTGGCCGCGCGGGAGACCCCCAGCGCCTCGCGGCTCGGCGTCCGCGTCAACCCGCAGGTCGGCAGCGGCTCCATCGTCGCCATGAGCACGGCGACGGCCACCTCCAAGTTCGGGATCACCCTGCGCGACGAGGGGAACGAGGAGCGGCTCGTCCGCGCCTACCTCGACCGCCCCTGGCTGACCTGGCTGCACACCCACGTCGGGTCGCAGGGCGTGCCGCTCGCGCGGATCGCCGAGGGCGTCGCCGCGGCCGTCGCGTTCGCCGACAAGGTGAACGCCGCCGCCGGGCGCCGCCAGATCACCGGCATCGACATCGGCGGCGGCCTGCCCGTGAACTTCGACGGCGACGAGGTGACCCCCACGTTCGCCGACTACGTGGCCGCGCTGCGCGCCCACGCGCCCGCGCTGTTCGACGGCGGGTACGAGATCGTCACCGAGTTCGGCCGCTCCCTGCTCGCGAAGAACGGTTTCATCGCCGCGTACGTCGAGTACACCAAGAGCGCGGGCGGACGCCCCATCGCCATCTGCCACGCCGGGGCCCAGGTCGCCACCCGCACGGTCTTCGCCCCCGACTCGTGGCCCCTGCGCGTCTCCGCGCACGACCCGACCGGCACCGCCAAGACCGGCGAGCCCGTCGCCCAGGACATCGCGGGCCCCTGCTGCTTCGCCGGCGACCTCGTCGCCCAGGCCCGCCCGCTGCCGCCCGTCGATCCGGGCGACATCGTCACCCTCCTCGACACGGGCGCCTACTACTTCTCCACCCCCTTCCACTACAACAGCCTGCCCGAACCGGCGGTCCACGGCGTGCGCCGCGACCCCTCGGGCGGCCTCCGGTTCGAGACGCTGCGGTCCGCCCAGACCGTCGAGCAGCTGCTCGCCACCGTCATGGACCCAAGGAGCACCACATGAGCGACACGAACCTCGCCACCGACCGGGCGGCGCGGAAGACGGAGCCGAGACCGCCCACCGCGACCGGCCCGTCCCCGCTGCGCCGGAACATACGGAACGGCACCGCCGCCGCCGGACTCCTCCTGTCCGCCGCGGTCGGCCCGTTCGTGGACGGCGCCACGCTGTGGGGCCTCACACCGATCGTCCTGTACGCCGCGCTCGCCCTGCTCGGCATGGACATCATGGTCGCGACGGTGACGGCCATCGTCTCCGCGCTGCTGATCCTCCAGCCGAGCCCCAAGGGCATCGGCGACCTGCTCGGCACCTCGCTCGCCGACCAGGTGACGATGATCGGCCTGGTCATCATGCTCGGCGCCGGTGTCGGCGAGGTCCTGCGCACCACCGGCGTGGCCGCGACGATCGTGCGCGGCGTCATGCGGCTGGTCGGCGAGACGAACAGGACGGCGGTCACGTTCGGCGTGATCCTGTCCTGTCTGGTCCTCGTCGCCAGCCTCGGCACGCTCGCCGGCGCCCTGGCCATCGCCGCGCCGCTGCTGCTGCCGATCGTGGCCCGCCTCGGCTTCACGCGCTCGGCGACCGCGTCGATGATGTTCATCGGCGGCTGCGCGGGCCTCGCGCTCGCGCCCTTCGCCGGGTCGAACGTCGCCATCATGGACGCCGCCGAGGTCGGCTACCTCAAGTACCTGCTGTACGGCGCCGGGCCGCTCGCCGTCCTGTCGGTGATCGCCGGTCTGCTGATCACCCCGTGGATGCAGCGCCGCACCGAGAACACCGGCGACGACTACGAGGGCGAGGGCTTCGAGGAGGACCGGCCCGGCGACCGTCACAGCTCCCGCGCCACCGCCGTCTTCGGCATCGTCCTGGTCGCCAGCGTCGTCTACGCGATCATCTCCGAGGCGGGCACCGCGTTCCCGCTGCTCGCGCTGCCCGCCATGGGCGTCGCCGCCGGTCTCGCGGGCGGGCAGACGCCGACCGAGGTGGCGAAGACGATGTACGCGGGCGCCGGGCGGCTCGTGGACGTCTTCCTCCTCTTCTGGCTGCTGGCCGCGCTGTTCCTGGCGGTGGACGGGCTCGCGCCGTTCCAGGTCATCCTCGACACGTGGGGCGACAGCCTCGGCGGCCTGTCCCCGTTCGTGTTCGCGCTGGTCATCGCGCTGCTCGGCTGGGTGGGTGTGCCGGGCGCGACGGCCGCGCAGGTGGTGCTGCTCGACCAGGTCTTCGGCTCGCTCGCGGGCGATGTCGGCGTGGGCGTGGGCGCCTGGGTGGTCGTGCTGCTCTTCGCCTCGAAGGCCGACACGTACGGGCCCTTCCCGAACGCCAACATGGTCGGCTCCATGGGCCTGGCGCGCTCCACCCGGCTGAACAACATGATCCTCACCGGCTTCCTGGTCCTGATACCGGTCTGCGTGATGTACGCCGGAATCCTGCTGGTCGAGACGCTCTAGCGGAGGGAGACCCACCGTGTCCACCGTGTCACCCGTGTCACCTGCCCTCGACATCGCCCTCAACGGCGGCCTCGTCGTGGACGGTACGGGCGCCCCCGCGCGCCCGCTGCACGTCGGCGTCCGCGACGGCAGGATCGCCGCCCTCGCCACCGAACCGCTCGCCGCGCGCCGGGAGATCGACGCCACCGGCCAGGTCGTCACCCCCGGGTTCATCGACCTCCACTCGCACGCCGACTACTCCCTCGAACCCACCCCGGGCGCCGACACCCAGCTCACGCAGGGCGTCACCACCCTCGTCACCGGGAACTGCGGCCACTCGCCGTTCCCGGTGGACGCGGGCGGCATGCTGCCGCGCTCGGGGGCGCTCGACGGGTCGGCGCTGAGCTGGACGTGGAAGGACGCCGACGGGTTCCGCGCCGCGATGACGGCTGTCGACCCGGGTGTGAACCTGGCCTTCCAGCTGGGTCACAACGCCGTACGCCTCGCCGTCCTCGGGATGGAGGACCGCGCGCCGGACGAGGACGAGCTGCGGCGCATGTGCGCGCTCGTCGAGGACGCCGCGCGGCAGGGCGTCGTCGGCTTCTCCACCGGCCTGATCTACACCCCCGGCCTGTTCGCGGCGACCGACGAGGTGCGCGCCCTCGTCCGCACCGCCGCCGCCCACGGGCTGCTGTACTCGACGCACATGCGCAACGAGTCGTCCCACGTCATCGACGCCGTGCGCGAGGCCATCGGCACCGCCGAGGCGGCCGGTGCCCGGCTGGAGATCTCGCACCTCAAGGCCATGGGCCCGGAGAACCACGGCGCCGTCACCGAGGCGCTCGCCCTCCTCGACGCCGCCCGCGAGCGCGGCGTGGACGTGACGGCCGACGTCTACCCGTACACCGCGTCGAGCACGGGCCTGATCTCCCGGCTGCCCGCCTGGGCCGTGGACGGCGGTGTGGACGCGACCCTCGGCCGCCTCGCCGACCCGGCCGCGCGCGAGCGGATCGCCGGTGAGCTGCGGGCGCGGTTCGGCCGGGACATCGACCCGGAGGGCGTCGTCATCGCGGCGCTGCCCGAGGGCCGTTACAGCGCCAGCGTCGGGCGGTCGATCGCCGAGATCGGCCGCGCCGAGGGCACCGACCCGGCCGAGGCCGCGCTGCGCGTGCTGGAGAGCCACCGGTGCAGCGTCGCGATCGTCAACCACGCGATGAGCGAGGACGACGTGACGGCCGTGCTCCGGCACCCGTGGGTGTCGGTCGCCAGCGACGGCTGGGTGATGACGGACGAGCGGACCGGCCGTCCGCATCCGCGCAGCTTCGGCACGTTCTCACGGGTGCTGGGCCGGTACGTGCGGGAGCGCGGCGTGCTCACGCTGGAGGACGCGGTGCGGAAGATGACGTCGCTGCCCGCGGCGCGTATCGGGCTGACCGACCGGGGTGTGCTGCGGGAGGGCGCGGCGGCCGACATCGCCGTCTTCGACCCGGCGGCCGTCACCGACCGTTCGACGTACGACGAGCCGTGGCAGCTGTCCACCGGCTTCTCGACGGTGCTGGTCAACGGGGTGCCGGGGCTGCTCGGCGGCGAACTGACCCGGACGCCCGGGGCGGGACGGGTCCTGCGGCGGGGGGCCTGAGGCGGGGGGCCCGACGGGGGTACGGCGCCGGTCCGGTCGCGGGGGCGAGCCGGACCGGCGCCGCAGGGGGGGGAGGGGCGAGAGCGTTCGGTTCAGCAGCGGACCTTGGAGCCGTTGTCCGTGAGGTTGCCGTCCCAGATCCAGCCCCAGTAGTCGTTGCCGCTCATGTTGACGCGGACGTGGGTCCAGGTGTTGCCGGCCGAGTTGGTGACGAAGCAGTGGTAGAAGAGCACGTTCGACTGGATGACGGGGGTCACGGTCGGGCAGCCCTGGTTGGGGCCGGTGCGGATGGAGTAGGAGCCCTCGTACGTCTTGCCGGTGTCGCTGTCCTTGTTCTCCCACCACGGGTGGTAGCACTCGGCGGCGGCGCCCTGCGTGTCCGCCATGGCGGCGGGGGTGACGGCGAGTGTGGTCGCGGCGATGGTCAGGGGGAGGAGTGCGGCGAGTCGGGCGCGCAGTTTCATGGGTCTTTCCTCGGGGGGCGCGGAGAGGTCAGCAGTGGTAGATGGAGCCGCCGTCGTCCAGGTACTCGTCCCAGACCCAGCCGCTGACGTCGTTGTCACCGGCGTAGTCCACCCGCAGGTGCGTCCACGTGTTGCCGGCCGAGTTGAGGCGGTAGCAGTGGTAGTACGCGGTGGCGGTGTACGCGAAGCGGCCGACCTCGGAACAGCTCCCCGCCGGTCCTGAGTGGACGGGCACGCTGGCGCGGTTCAGGCCCTTGACGCGGCCCGTGTCGGCGTCCTTGTTGCTCGACGACGGGTGGGTGCAGGCTATGGCCTCGCCCGCCGAGGCGGTGGGGGCGGTGATCAGGGCGGTGGCGGCCAGCATCAGGGGGATGGCCGTGGCGGTGAGCTTCGCGCGGTGGGACGTCATGGAGGCTCCTGGGTTCGCCCGGAGATTGCCCGGGGGTGTGGTCAGTCGCAGGGTTCGGCCGAGCCGCCCCAGCCGATGTTGCCCTCGTACATCCAGCCGTAGATCTGTGTGCCCTCGATGCGGACGAACGTCCACGCGTTGCCGTACTTGTTGACCCAGTAGCAGTGGAAGAAGAACTTCGTGTCCGGGTAGACGTTGACGACGGTGGGGCAGTCGCTGCTCGGACCGCTGCGCAGGGGCGCCGAGCCGAGGGACGACCAGATCCAGGAGAAGTCGCTGTCCTTGTTCTGGTGCGCGGGCTGGGGGCAGTAGGCTGCCGCGCCGGTCTCGGCCGCCGAAGCGGTGGGGGCGGTGATCAGCGCGGTGGCGGCGAGCGCCAGGGGAAGCGCGAGGGCGGTGAGCTTGGTGCGGAGGGACTTCACGGGGGCTCCTCGGGACGTTCACGCCCCAGTGGATCGGTGGGGCGACGTCACCCTAGAGCGCCGGTGAACGGAAAGCGTGCGCCGGGGTGTTGCCTGATGTTGCCGAAGAAGGGAAATACCCCGGACCGGACGAGAACGCCGCCGCCCGGCACACGGACGGGCCGTGTGCCGGGCGGAGGGAGGCGGGAGGCGGAGCTGTGCGCGGTCAGCAGCGCTTGGAGGCGCCGCGGCTGTCGAGGTTGCCCACGTAGATCCAGCCGTTGATGTTCGTGCCGTTGATGCGCACGTGATCCCAGGCGTTGCCGGCCGAGTTGATCGTGTAGCAGTGGAAGTAGAGGATCGTGCCCTCGTAGACGCGGACGACGGTCTTGCAGCCCTCGCCGGGGCCCGAGCGCAGCGGGGCGGACCCCTGGCCGTAGCTGATGACGCCGTAGCCGGTGTCCTTGTTGCTCCACGACGCGCCGCAGCTGGCGGCGGACGCGGTGGGGACGTTGACCAGCGTGGTCGCGGCCACGGCCAGGGGCAGGACCAGGGCGGCGAGTTTGGCTCTACGGGATTTCATGGCACTCCTCGGGACGTTCTGCCCCCAGTGGAACGGCAGGGACGGGCGTCACTTTAGAGCGATGCCGGACAGTGTGGACGTATAGGACTGTTTCCTGATGTTGCCGGTATGGGGAAACGCCTCGCGGCCCGCTCTCACGGGTCAGCACATCCGGACGGAGCCGTTCGTCGCCGAGGTTCCCGACGCGGCGGGGGCGGCGACACAGCAGGTCGCCGGTGCGCCGCGGGTACGCGTTCCACTGTTGCCTGTTGCAGTCGGTATGGCTTAGGCAACTTGGCCGTCCGGAGCCCCGCGACGACTCGACCACCAATCGGGAATCGCGACTCGATCGCTCTGTAAGACAACGTCGGCGAGGTCGTCTGCGGGACCGCATGCGACGACGAGCTGGCGGAGGGGATCGTGCCCGCGATCTGGGCCGGACTGGACATCGGCAAGAAGTACTACCACGCCGTGGTGATCGACGCCGACGGCAAGCGGCTTCTGCCCCGCCGCGTGATGAACGACGAGACCGAGCTGCTCCAGCTCATCGGGGACGTCCTTAGATATCCCGCGATGTGCTGTGGGCCGTGGACATCAACACCGGCATCGCCGCGCTGGCGATCGGACTTCTACTCAACCACGGTCAACCCGTCGCCTACCTCACCGGCCGGACCATCCGGCGGGCATCCACCACCTACCGGGGCGAAGGCAAGACCGACGCCCGCGACGCCTTCATCATCGCCGACCCAGGCCCGCGTCCGACACGACGTCAGCATGCTCCGCCCTGACGACTTCAGACGACGACCGGTACCCCGCCGGCCCGGCTACCCGTATAGAGGTGGGCGGGCCGGGCCGGACCTGGTCAGTCGCCGCTCCCGCGCGACGGTCTTGCCGCCCCGGTGTCAGTCGACGATGCGCAGGACCTGACCCTGGTAGATCTTCTCGGGGTGCTTCAGCAGCGGCCGGTTGGCCTCGAAAATCTTGTTGTAGCGGTTCGGGTCTCCGTACACGGCCCTGGAGATGGAAGAGAGGGTGTCGCCTTCGTTGACGGTGACGAGCCGAGACGCCTGTGCAGCAGGGCCGCTGAGCGTGATCAGGTCCTCCACAGACGCCACTCCCTGGATGTTCCCGGTGGCGAGCAGGAGCTTCTCCTTTTCCTCCTGACTGTTCACCTCACCGCGAAGGAGCACCTTGTCGCCCTCCGCTTGTGCCGAAATGCTCGGCGTTCCCAGGCCGACACCCTCGATGTGCTTGATCAGCCGGGCCTCGAAGTCGCTGTCCGAAAGGGCGGCCACGTTGTCGCCAGCCTCCTTGACGAAGGAGAACAAAGACACGCTGTACCTCCTGATAAGCAGTCAGAACAGCGTCACGCTAACGGGCTGGTCACCGGCCCGACGGCACCTCGCACAGGCTTCACCCTCACGGGCTGCGGGGGCTTGACTTCGAGATGGGGAAGTTGTCGCGAAAGAACGGCAACCGCCCCCGGGCGGGCGGGTGCGGTCAGCACTTCACGGGCGTGCCGTGGTGCTCCGGGTTCGGCTCCTGCGTCCGGCCGTCGGCGGGCGTGCCGCTCCTGGCCCGCCGCGCCGGACGTCGCGCGGCGGGCCAGGACCGGGTCAGCAGCCGACCGTGGAGCCGTGGAACGTCAGGTGTTCGTCCCAGATCCAGCCCTGGGTCTGCGTGCCCTTGATGCGGACGTGGGTCCACGAGTTGCCGGACGAGTTGAAGGTGTAGCAGTGGTAGTAGAGGACCTGGCTCGTGTTGACGTTGGCGACGACGCCGCAGCCCTCGTTGGGCCCGGTGCGCAGCGGGGCGGTGCCCGAGGTCTTGTTGAGGCCGCCCCAGCCGTCGTCCTTGTTGCTCCACGACGGGTGGGTACACGCCTCGGCACCGGCCTCGCCCGCCGACGCGGAGGGAGCGGTGATCAGGGCGGTGGCGGCCAGGGCCAGGGGGAGGGCGGCTGCGGCGAGTCGTGCGCGGTGGGACGTCATGCGGCTCCTCGGAAGCTCAGGTGACGGGCGGACCCGTGCGGGTGGCGTCACTCTAGGAGCGCTTCAGGGTGATCAACTCCCTTGCGGATGTTGCCTGTTGTTGCCAAATGGGGGAAACCGCCGCCGCTTCGCGCGAGCTGCCGGGCGGGGTTCGTCCGCAGTACGCTCCGGCCATGGTCTCCGACACGGTCCTCGTGGGGCTCCTCACCTTCCTCGGAACCGCGCTCGCCACGGCGGCCGGGCTGTGGCAGTGGCGGCGCGCCCAGGCCCGCGACGCGCGCGCGGACTTCCGCGCCCGGCGGGTGACGGCCCTGACGGAGGTGTGGGAGGCGCTGTCCGCGCTGGAGGAGGAGCAGCGCACCGCCCTCACGGGCCCGGACTCCGGCGGTGCGGCCGGCTCCGACCGGCTGACGCGGGTCAACCTGCTCCTGCTGCGGCGTTCGCCGTTCCTCCTGGCGGACGAGCAGGAGTGGGCGCTGGCGTTCGCGCGGCACGTGGCGGAGATCGACACCCTGATCCGGGCGGAGCTGGCCGCCGGGCGCCCCGGCGAGGAGTGATGGGCGTCGACCCGGGCGCAGCCGGCCGCGTCGCACGTCGCCGCGACCGCCGCGGAGCGGCTCGCCCGGCTGCGGGTCACGCTGGGCGGCCGGTACGCGGCGGTCGTGCGCGGTGAGATCGACTGAACGGGCCTTCGCCCGCCCGCTGTCCGGTCCCCGCCCGGCCTCCGCCGCCCGTGGCGACCGGCCGCGCGTGCGGGGCTTCCGTCAGCGGGCGTCGTCCTCTCCGGAGAACGCCTCCGTGAGGAACGCGAGGATCTCGTCCCGCGCCGTCTCCGCCTGCGGCACCATGCCCGGCAAGCTGAGGAACGCGTGTCCCACGCCCGGGAGTTCGGACAGGCGCGCCGGTGTCCCCGCCGCCTGGAGGCGTTCCGCGTAACGGCGGCCGTGGTCGGCCAGCGGGTCGTGGGTCGGCACCACGACGAGCGCGGGGGCCAGCCCGCCCAAGTCGTCAGCCCGCAGCGGCGAGAGCGGGCGCGGGTCGGTCCCGGCCGGTACGGCGAGCCGCTCGAACAGCCGCAGGGTCGGCGCGGCGAGCGTCGGGGTGCGGGCGTGCTCGGTCATCGAGGGGTGGTCGAACATCGCCGCCGTCACGTCGGTGGCCGGGTTGACCAGCACCTGTGCCCGCAGCCGAACGCCCGCCTCCCGCGCCCGGATCGCCGCCAGCGCGCTGATCAGCCCGCCGCAGCTCTCGCCGAACAGCGCTGCCCGCGACGGGTCCACGCCCCACTCGGCCGCGTTCGCCTGTAGGTGCGCGAGCGCGTCCCAGCCGTCGTCGGCGGCGTCGGACAGGGGCGTGTCGTGGTCGAGGAGGCGGTGTTCGACGGAGACGACGAGGGCCGGGAGCCGGGCGGCGAGGTGGCTGTTCACCCAGTCGGACTGGACGGCCGTGCCCACGAACCCGCCGCCGTGGACGTGGACCACGAGCGGCAGGCCCGTTCCGCCGTCGCCCGCCGACGCCGGGCGGTACACGCGGACGGGCAGGTCGCGGCCGGGCAGGGCGATCGTCTGCCAGCGGATCGCGGCGCCGGGGTGGGGCTCGCCGGTGATCGGCCGTATCGCCTCGGAGGCGCGGAAGCGGTTCTCCGCGTCGCGGTAGGCGGCGAGTTCGGCGGCGGTCGCCGTGTCCCAGTCCGGCTCCGGGGGCCGTCCGGCGGGGATGTCGTTCATGGTCCGCTCCTTGTCCATGGGGTTACGCGACCTCAGGTTTCGATACCTTGAGTATCGAAACCAAGAGTAGCGTAACCCGGTATCGTGCCGGTATGACCCCGCCCCCGCCCACGCCCCCCTCCGCCCGGCCGCCGGGCCGCCCGCGCGCCGCCCTGGACGCCGAGGTGTTCGCCGCCACGCTGCGCACGGTCCACGAACTCGGCTACGCCCGCGCCACCGTCGACCGCATCGCCGCCGCCGCCGGTGTCGCCAAGTCGACCGTCTACCGGCGCTGGCCGACCAAGGGCGCGCTGATCGTGGACTGCCTGCTGGACGCGTTCGGCCCGGCGCCGCTCGAAGGCGGGAGCCGCGCCCGGATGCTGGCCTCGGTCGTCCACTGGGTCGCGGCGAAGATCGGCGAGCCGGGGGTGGGGGACGCGTTCGCGGGCGTGTTCAGCGACGCGGTGAGCGATCCCGGCCTGCGGGAGATCCTGGCCACGCGCCTCCAGGACCCGTACCGCATCGCGCTCCAGGAGGCGCTGGACGAGCCGGAGCAGCGGGTCCTGTTCTTCATCGACGTCGCGGTGGGCACGCTGCTGCACCGCATGGGCATGACGGGTGTCCCGATGGTGGACGACGACGTCGCCGCCCTCACCGGGATGCTGCTGGCCCAGTTCCACGCCGACGACGCCCCGGCGTAGCCGCGTTGCCCCGTCACCTGGAGGCTCAGGGAGGACCTCGCGGCAGCGCTTGCCGAGGACGCGGACGCCGTGGTCGTCGGGACGGTCGGGGACTCCCGTTCCGAGGTCCTCCCGCCGTCCTCCGGCGAGGACGACCCCGAGCTGAGGGCCCCTCGCAGGAGAACCTGGACGCGGCCGCGCTGCCGGGACGGCGCGGTGCTCCTCTGCCGGGAGGGGGCCGGACCCGGCGAGTACGTCATCACCGTTGGGCCGCAAGAGCAGTTCGTCCCGGGCGGCGACGGCTCCTACGCCTCCGCCGCGCCCGACCGCCCCGAACTGGCCGTCACCCGCAGCCGATCTGCCCACACTGCGCTGACCGCATGACCGGGGCGGCCCACGGAAAACTCCCGGCGGCGCCCCGACAGGCCGGTGTAAGGTGACCGCCGCCGACAGGACGGACCGATCCGCAGGAGCGAAGGGGGTGTTGTCGATGGCTGCCGTTCTCCCGCGCACGCGCGCGCAGCGAGCCATCCGGAACACCCTGCCCGCCGTCTGAGACGACGCCGTACCGGCGCGCGGGCGGGCACCTCTCCCAGGAGATCATCGTGCCCTGTCACGAACACCCCGTCCCCCCGCCCGCAAGCCGTTCCCCCCGCGCGGCCTCGACCGCCCGGTCCCTGCGGCGGCTGCGGCCGTACGTACGCCCCCACCGCCTGAGGCTGCGCGCGGCGACGGCGCTGGCCGCGCTGGCGGCGCTTCTGGCGCTGGTCATCCCGCAGGTGCTCGGCTGGATCGTCGACGGGCCGGTGGCGCGGCGCGAGCCGTCCGGCGTGGTCGCCGGGGGTCTGGTGCTGCTGCTGGTCGGAGCCGCCGAGGCGGCGGTCTTCGGCGTACGGCGGTGGCTGGCGGCCGGGCCGCTCGCCGCCGTCGAGGCGCGCATGCGCGCCGACTTCCACCGCCACGTGCAGCGGCTGCCGATCGCCGCCCACGACGGCTGGTCCAGTGGGCAGTTGCTGTCGCGGGGGACGGCGGACACGCAGGCCGTCCGCATGGTCGTCGCCGGGCCGCTGACGTTCCTGCCGGTGCACGTGGCGACGCTCGTCGTCGGCGCGGCGGTCCTGTGCGCGCGGCAGTGGGTGCTCGCCGTCATCCTGCTGTCGCCCGTTCCCGTGCTGATCCTCCTGTCGTACCGGTTCGAGTCCACGTACGCGCGCGCGGCCCGGCGGGCGCGCGACCTGTCGGGCGATCTGACGACGGCGGTCCTGGAGTCGGTGACGGGCGTCCGCGTGCTCAAGGGCTTCCGCGCGGGCGAGCACCGGATCGCCCTCTTCCGCGAGCAGGCCGGGCGGGCGCGCGAGGCGGAGCTGCGCAAGGCGCGGCTGCTGGGCGGCGCGGCGGCGCTCGCCACCGTACTGCCCGGACTCGCCATGGCGGGCGCCCTGTTGGCGGGGGCGGTGCGGGTGGCGCACGGGGAGCTGTCCACCGGGACGCTGCTGGCGTCCATGGGGACGGCGGGCGCGCTCCGGCCTGCGGTCGAGCAGACGGGGGCGCTGCTGGCCGCGTGCCACGACGGCGCGGCGGCCGTGGACAGGTACTTCGAAGTCCTCGATCAACCGGCCCGCGCGGAAAGCGACTTCGGCCAGGACACCGACGCGGCGGCGCCGCCCCGCCGCCCGGCCGAGCTGGCGTTCACCGGGGTCGGCTACCGCCACCCGGGCACCCCCGCGGGCGATCCCCCCGCGCTGCGGGACGTCTCCCTGCGCGTCGCGCCGGGGGAGACGCTGGCCGTGGTCGGCGCCACCGGGAGCGGCAAGACCACGCTGGCCCTCCTGGCGGCGGGGCTGTACGAGCCCACCAGCGGCCGGGTCACGCTCGACGGCGCGGACCTCCCGGCCGTCCCCGGCGCCGGACCGGCGTCCGCGGTGGCCGTCGCCTTCGCCGAGCCGGTCCTGTTCTCCGGCACCGTCCTGGACAACGTCCTCATGGGCGCGGACGCCGCCCCGGACGAGGTGGACCGGGCCCTGCGGGCCACCCGCGCCGACGCGTTCGTGGCACGCCTCCCCGAGGGCGTCATGACCCGTGTCGGCGTGAACGGGACGGCGCTGTCCGGCGGCCAGCGGCAACGCGTCGCGCTGGCACGGGTCATGGTCCGCCGCCCCCGGGTCGCCGTCCTGGACGATCCGCTGTCGGCGCTGGACAGGGAGACCGAGGCGCGGGTCCACGACGCGCTGCGCGAGGTGCTGGCCACCACGACGGCCCTGGTGATCGCCCACCGCCCCGAGACCGTCGCGCTGGCGGACCGGGTCGCGATGCTGGACGGCGGGCGGGTCGTGGCCGTCGGGACCCACGACGAACTGCTGCGCACCAGCCCGGAGTACAGCGCGTTGATGACACCGGTCGGGACGCCCGACGACCTGCGGGAGGCGTTCTGATGCGCCGGTCGGCACATGCGGCGGCGCCCCCCGCGCCGGACCCGCTGGAGGCGGTGCCGCCGAAAGGCGCGGCGGGACGCCTGCTCCGCTCGGTCCTCGGCCGGGACGTCCGGCGCCTGTGGCTCGCCGCGGTGGTCGTCCTGTTCCAGCAGGCGGCGGCGCTGGCCGGGCCGGTGTTCGTCGCCTTCACCGTCGACCGGGCGGTCCCGGCGCTGCGCGCGGGCGACGCGCGGCCGCTCGTCGGCGTCGCCGTCGGGTACGCGTGCTGCGTGACGGCCGCCGGGCTGCTGGGGACCGTCTTCCTCAGGCTGTCCGCCGCCATCGGGCAGTCCGTGATCCTCGGGCTGCGCATGCGGCTGTTCACCCATCTCCAGCGGCAGAGCGTGGCGTTCCACGACCGGTACGCCCCGGGCACGCTGGCCTCCCGGGCGTCCGGCGACGTGGAGACCGTACGCGCGCTGTTCGGCAGCGGCATCGACCAGATCGTCACCGCGGCGGTGTCGCTGGTCTTCATCGCCTCGGCGCTGCTCGCGTTCGACTGGCGGCTCGGCGCCGCCGCCCTGGCCGCGATGGCGCCGGTCCACCGGACCATGCGCTCCTTCCGCCGCCGCTCGCTGCGGGTGTACCGGCGGCGTTCGACGGCGGCGGGCGCGGCGGCCGGGGACATGGGCGAGACGTTCGCCGGTATCCGCACCGTCCGCGCGTACGGCACGGAACGCGCCAACGACCGCCGGTTCGCGCGGCTCGACGACCGCCACAGGGAGCAGAACCGGCGGGCCGAGCTGGAGATGGCGCGCTACGTGACCTCCTCCCGCCTCGTGGCCGCCGCCGCCGTGGCGGGACTTGCCCTGTGGGGCGGGCACCGGGTGGCCTCCGGCACGCTGGAGCCCGGGGCGTACGCGGGCATCGTGCTCTACCTGCGGGACCTCTACGACAAGCCGCTCAGGCTCGGCGGTGTCCTGGACGCCTACCAGGCGGCGGCGGCGTCGCTCGGCAAGATCGCGGTCCTGCTGGCCATCCCGCCGGCCGCCGCCGGACCGGCCCGCCCCGTTCCCCTCCCCGCGCCGCGCGGGCACTCCGGCGGACGCCATGTGCGCTTCGAGGACGTCTCGTTCGCGTACGCGGGCGGGCCCGAGGTGCTGCGCGGCCTCACCCTCGACATCCCGGCGGGGCAGACGGTCGCGCTGACCGGCCCGTCCGGCGGCGGGAAGTCCACGCTGGCCGGGCTGCTGGCGCGGTTCCACGACCCGACCGGCGGCCGCGTCCTCCTCGACGGCGTCGATCTGCGCTCCGTCGCGGCGGGCGTGGTCATGGTCCCGCAGGACGGCTTCCTCTTCTCCGGCACCGTCGCCGAGAACATCGCGCTGGCCCGCCCGGACGCCACGCCCGCCGAGATCCGGCACGCGGCCGAGGCGACCGGGGCGCACCGGTTCATCGCCGCCCTCCGGGACGGCTACCTGACCCGGGTCGGCGGCCGCTTCTCGTCGGGCGAACGGCAACTGATCGCCCTGGCCCGCGTGTTCCTCGCGGACCCCGCCGTCCTCGTGCTGGACGAGGCCACCGCGTCGCTCGACATCCCGACCGAACGCGCACTCCAGGACGCGATGCGCGCGGTGTTCCACAACCGGACGGTACTCGTGATCGCCCACCGCCCCGTGACACTCCACACCGCCGACCGCGTACTCCGCCTGACCGACGGCCACGTCACCGAGGACCACACCCGCCCCGACCAACACAGGCCGGGACGAACCGCTACAGACGGCTGACATACCGGAGTACGGCGTCTCGACTCCGCGGTGATGCCCTGTCGCTGAAAGTCCTCACAGGGGGGATGCCTCAGGTGTCGGAGACACGCGCGACCTCCGCCGCTGAGCCGCGAGCCCCGCGTCCGGGCGACAGGGTCCTCGACGTGGGCTCCGGCGGATACAACACGGCTGTGCCCGAAGGCGTGCCGTACGACCGGCCGGTGGTGACGGCGCAGGCCACCGCATGGGCTCCGGCGTGGCTGGAGCAGCCGGCCGACGACGGGCGGCCCGGCGTATCGATGCGGCTGCGGGGACGCGGGCGGTCGCTGGCGCGGTGGCGGCGGGAGCGGTGCGGGTTCGTCGCCGTGTGAGGGCCGGGCGGCCGTCATTCGTTGGCCACGGTGGGCCTTGCCTCTCGAAGTGCGCGGCCCGGTCGGCTGTCAGCGGCCGCCCCTAGAGTGCTCCGCATGGGAACGACCCCACTAGAACATTTGCTACAGGAAAGCCCGGACGACCTCGCCGCCTGGCGCGCGTACAGCGACGTGCTGTCGGAGCAGGACGACGCCCGGGGCAGGCTCATCCAGCTGGAACTGCGGCTCGCGCGCGAGGTGCGGGACCGTGAACGCGAGGCACTGCGGAGCGAGATCGACCGGCTGACGGAGGAGCATCAGGAGAGCTGGGACGCCGAACTGCCAGAGGGAGTGACGGCTGTCGCGCGCTGCCACGGCTTCGCCACCAAGGTGGCCGTCGACTGGTCGCGGGAGGCACCCGCACGCATAGCCGAGGCCCGGCAGGGCCGGTTCGTGACCGGCCTGCGGATCAAGCCGGGCGCCGCCGCCGAGGAGTCGGACGCCGAGTACTTCAGCGCCGGGCCCGACATCGACGAGTACGACATGCCGTTCCCGCCGCCGCCTCATGAGGCCGGTGGCCTCGCGGACCTCGACCTCGGCGGGATCCGCGAGCTGGACCTCTCGTACTTCCGCATCGGCGATCCCGGCGCCGAGGCCCTCGCCGCCGCGGCCTCGTCCGGGCGGATCGAGACGCTCGACCTGCGCTACTGCGGCATCGGCGACGACGGCGCGGCAGCCCTGGCAGCCTCCGGGAGCTTCGGCGACGTACGGCGGCTGCACCTCCAGTACAACCGGCTCACCGGCGAGGGCGTGCGCGCGCTGGCACGTTTCGAGCGGCTTGAGGCGCTCGACCTCCGGTACAACCGGATCGGCGCCGATGGCGCACAGGCCCTGATCGAGGCACCGTTCGCCGGTTCCCTCACGCGCCTGCTTCTCCACCGCCGGGACGTCTCCGACGCCGGTACGGAGTTGCTGGCGTCCGCCCCTCAACTCCCGTCCGCGCTGCGCAGCTTCTGGAGGAGCGTATGAGCGCCGAACTCCGTGACCGTTTCTTCGCCCTGTCGGCCGGCCCGGCCTCCGAGGACGAGGTGGCCCGCTACCGCGCCGAGGTCGACGCGACCGACACCGAGGCCGCCGCCGTGCTCGACGGGCTGTCGGTCTCCTGGCACCCGACGGCGCGTTTCAAGGCGGTGCGTTTCGTCGACGCGGAGCGTATCGACGAGGCAGCGCGCGAGCTGTTCGCCCGGCCGAGCGAGGGCGCGCCGCACCTGGCCGCGGTGTTCGTGGACCCACGTGAGCTGTCGTTCCGCACCTTCGAGAACATCGTGCCGCTTGACCGGCTCTTCACGGACGTGCCCCTGGAACTCACGCTCACCGGGCCCGTGGAGCTGGCGCGGGACGCATACGCGGCGCGGCTGCGGCTGCCGGACGCCGACCGCGCCCGCATCGAGGGCCTGGACGAGCTGGACCTCTACGTCCCGCCGCTCAACTCCGGCTCCCGCGGCGGTGAACGCTACATCTTCCACTCGGCGCTGCTGGCCGACGCGCTCACCGAGGCGGTGTCCAAGGCGCTGCCCGCGGCGGTGCTCGACGGCTTCTCGCACGTGAATCCGGTGTTCCGGTGCAACCGCTTCGAGCCCGGCGACGCCAACTTCCACCATCACCGGGACACGCCCTACTACGACGCCGCCCGCGGACACGTGTCCCGTTACACAGTGCTGCTCTACGTCACCGGCGGCTCGGGCGAGCCCGCGCTCGACCTCGCCGGGGGCACCGCCCTCACCGACATCGAGCCCTTCACCTGCGTCATCTTCGACCAGCGGTACGAACACGAGGGCGCGCCCTACCGCCACGGCCGCAAGGTCTTCCTGCGCACCGAACTCGTCTTCGAGCAGGCCGAGTCCGAGATCGCTCACGACGAGGGGATCGGCGCGCTGTTCAGCAAGGCCTGCTACCTGACCGGTGAGAGTGTCTTCGCCCCGGAACTCGCCCGGCACGCCGACGCGTACTACAACCAGGTTGCCGCCGCGCACTGGAACGGCCCGCGGACCGGTGACGCGGCGAGTGAGCCGTTCGTCCACAAGCGGTTCCGCGGGGTGGACTTCGTCGCGAACGGCTACGACTTCTGGTTCGCCAAGGACGAGGGGCTCTCGCTCACGGAGTGCGCCGCGATCACGCTGCTCGACTACTTCAACTGCAAGCTCGGCGGGACGGCCTTCCGTGACGCGTGCGGGTCGTCCGTGATCGAGGCCACGGGCACGGACTGGATTCCCGGCTTCCTCGCCGAGCGGCGCGGCGGAGGCGGTCGGCGCACGGCG
Source organism: Streptomyces sp. NPDC049879 (assembly GCF_044461265.1). Lineage (NCBI taxonomy): Bacteria > Bacillati > Actinomycetota > Actinomycetes > Kitasatosporales > Streptomycetaceae > Streptomyces > Streptomyces sp. NPDC049879. Next base: position 625,331 of record NZ_JBITKT010000001.1, read on the forward strand.
GACGCCGTCGCGGCGTTCGACAAGTCCCTGCTCTTCCCCGAGCCGGAGGAGACGGAGTCGTGCTGCCCGTTCCACGCGCAGGGCAGGGTCGGCGCCACACGCCTTGGCGACATCGTCGGCCTGAACGAGGCGGCGCAGTCCTTCGCCAGGGCGCACATCATGCCGGCGCCCCTTCTCGTGCTCGGCCAGGACGTGGTCCTCGACCCGGAGAAGTTCGTGGTCCGGGGCAACCAGATCCATATTCTCGGCAAAGAGCCGCTCGCCCCGGTGAACTTCGCGGCCTGCTGGAACTCCAGTGGCCTGCCCGGGAATTACATCGATGTGGCGGCCACCGTCGGTGCGGCGCACTTCCTCGTCCCGCCGATCGTCTTCACCGAGACGGACGACTGCTACCACCTGCAGTTCGACTTCTTCCGCAACACGTGGATGGTGAAGCACGAGCAGTCGCCGGTGCCCGTCCCCAGGATCCGCGATATCGACGAGATGGACTTCGACCCCGACGACTACGACACGCCCGTCGAAGCGGGTGTGGCCTATCCCTGGATGGACGCGGTCGCCCCCGCACTGGTCGAGGGGTCTTCCGGGGAGCGCAGGGCCGCCCCGTGGTGGGCCGAGGAGAACCCTCGCGTCGATGAGCTTCTCGCCCACCTTGAGGACATCGCGGAGGAGCGCGACGACTACGACGACGATGACGACGTTGACGACGAGGGATGAGCAAGAGGACGGCGCAGCGGAAGAGCGGCCCCTGCCTGACCGCCACCGCGGAAGCCGCCAGCACAGGAGACGCGTCCTCCTGATCGGCTGACGGCCCCGGCCCGGGAGGGCTTCGTCCTCCCGGGCCGGGGACCTGGGGCATACGGCCCCAGGCGGCGGCTGCCGCCGCGAACGTGCGTCAGTCCTGTTCGTGGTGGATGAGGACCTCGGTCAGGAGGCGCGTGAACGTCTCGCGGTCGGCCGGGGTGAGGGGGCGCAGCAGGTCGTCCTGCACCTCGTCCAGCACCACGTCCATGCGCCGCAGCTGTTCGAGCCCCGCCGGGGTGAGCGTGACCCTGTTGCGCCGCCCGTGCTCCGGGTCCGGCGAGCGGTCGACGTGACCGTTCGCGACGAGCTGGTTCACGACCGCCACGACGTCGCTGCGGTCGATGCGGCACCGGCGGCCGATGTCGGCCTGGCTCGACGGCCCGAACTCGTGCAACGCCCCGAGGACGCGGTAGTGGTACCCGCGCGCGCCCGTGGCGGCGAAGCCACCCATCGCCAGTCGGTGCGCGTGTACGGCGAGCTGGGTGATCAGCCAGCTCGGCTTCCTCGCCATGCGGTCGGGGGTCTCGTCCATACCGACCACTCTAATGTGTTGGCCGAACCAACATTCAGGGGGTAATGTAGGGGCAACCAACATAGGTCTGATCCCGCAGGAGATCCCGTGTCCCCTTCCGATTCCCACGCCATCGTGCCGTTCCGCGTCGCCGTCCCCCAGGCCGACCTCGACGACCTCCACGATCGCCTCGCCCGCACCCGCTGGCCCAACGAAGTCGCCGACGCGGGCTGGGACTACGGCTTCCCGCTCGCCCGCCTCAAGGAGCTGGCCGAGCACTGGCGCACCCGCTACGACTGGCGCGCCCACGAGGCCAGGCTCAACCAACTGCCCCACTTCACCACCGAGATCGAGGACCAGACGATCCACTTCGTCCACGTGCGGTCCCCGAAGCCGGACGCGCTCGCCCTGGTCCTCACGCACGGCTGGCCCGGCTCGTTCCTGGAGTTCCTGGAGGTGATCGAGCCGCTGTCGCGCGACTTCCACCTGGTCATCCCGTCCATCCCCGGCTACGGCTTCTCCGGCCCCACGCACGAGCGCGGCTGGGACGCCACGCGGATCGCGCGGGCCTGGGCGGAGCTGATGCGCCGCCTCGGGTACGAGCGGTACGGCGCGCAGGGCGGCGACTTCGGCTCGGGCATCTCCCAGGCCCTCGGCGTGGTCGCGCAGGAGCACGTCGTCGGCGTGCACGTCAACTACCTGCCGGTGCGCCCCGATCCGGACGTCCCCGTGTCCGCCGGGGACGAGGCCAGGCTCGACAAGATCAGGGCGCTGATGGCCGACCGCCCGCCCTTCCAGGCCCTCCAGGCCCTCACGCCGCAGACCATCGGCTACGCGCTCACCGACTCGCCGGTCGGCCAACTTGTGTGGATCGCCGAGCGGTTCGCCCAGTGGAGCGACCCCGCCACCCCCGTGGACGACGAGCGGATACTCACCGACGTGTCCCTGTACTGGCTGACCGCCACGGCGGCCTCCTCGGCGCGGCTGCACCACGACGTGCCGCGCGGCACCTTGCCGTGCAAGGTGCCGATGGGCGTGGCGGTGTTCGCGCACGACATCACGCAGTCGGTACGGCCGCTGGCGGAGCGGCTGTTCGACATCCGGCACTGGTCGGAGTTCGAGAGCGGCGGCCACTTCGCCGCGATGGAGGTCCCGGAGCTGTTCGCCGAGGACGTCCGCGCGTTCTTCCTCGCCCGCGTTGAGGAAGAACGTGTGGCCGGCGCTCGTTAGCCGCCCGGCGGCCGGGGGTTTGACCCCGCCGCCGAAACCGTGACCATGGCACCCGAAGACGAAACGTCCGTCGAGTGCGGCGACCACCCCCGCGCCCCTATAGCCCTCGTGCTGCCCGTTCCCCATATGGGGCAAGGCTGCGCGAGGGCTTCAGGCACTCTTGACGGGTCCTCGCTATCTGGGCAACCATCAAGCAATCGTCTGCAATTGGATCGGCACAGGGGGTTGCCATGCGCTTGCGTTTCCTTGGAATCATTCCGAACACCGGCAAGGATGACTCGCCCACCATTTGGCTGGACGAAGACACCGGCGATCTGCTGATCCAGTCGTACACCGCGACGGAAGAAGAAGTGAAGGCATGCCAGGAAATTGGTTCCATTCCCGGGCACGGCACCGGCGTGCCGGGCCATGAGAGCATCATCCGCCTCCCCAAAGTCATGATTCAGTACATCCCGCGCCCGGATGGAGACCAGCCGAGTGAAGCCCCCCGCCCGTGAGCCACTGGCAAAGGCCAGGGCCTCCGCCATTCATCTTGAAGTTCGTGACCACTATGCCAGTAGCGACCCGGACTACTTGGAATGGCGCAACGGGAACAGAGAGTTCACGCCCGAAAATCGGGATAGCTGGTGGGAAGGCTGGCACGACGCTGTTCACTCGGCCGTTGGTCGTGGAGTGAAAGTGCGGAGGGCGCGCGTTGTCTCGGAACCGTTGAGTGAGTATGTGCAATGGGAGTACGCCTACACGCTGACCAACTGCTTGGCCGGGGAAGAAGTGCGTTGGCTTCCCCGGAGGGCGGCCAAAGATCTTGCTGTGCCTGCCGTGGACTTCTGGGTATTTGACAGTAGTCTCGTCCTCTTCCACCATTTCAGCGGTGATGGTGTTCTGATGGAACGCGAGTACGTCGAAGATCCCGAGTTGGCGAAGTGGTGCACAGCATCCTTCGAGGTCGTCTGGGAGCGTGCGACTCCGCACGAAGGGTACGCACCGGTCTGATCGCCATGCCTCGATCGGAATCCTCCAGCGTTCAGCAAGCTCGTCAAATGCTTGCGGACAGGCTTCGCGAACTGGCGAAAGATGCCGGGTTGGAAGGAAAGGGGCTGGCTGCTTTGTGCGGCTGGCATCCTTCCAAAGTATCTCGCATCGCAACCGGGAAAACTCGGCCAAGTGAAGATGACATCCGCATCTGGTGTACTGCTTGTGGAGCGGAAGACCAGGTGCCGGATCTTGTTGCTTCTCTACGTGACGTAGAGGGTATCTGGCGTACCTGGCGCCGACTGGAGCGGGCGGGTCTTCGACGTTCTCAGACCGAAAGACTTCCGTTGTACGAGAGGACCCGCAGGTTTCGTTCGTACGGCTCGTGGGCCTTTCCTGGACTGCTGCAAACCTATCGGTACACCGAAGACGTGTTACGGATGATTCAAAAGCAACGGGTCGCGCTGGATGACGTAGCCGATGCGGTGGCTGCGAGAATGGAACGGCAGCGAGTTATGCACGAAGGGCGGCGGACCTTCGCGTTCCTGATCGAGGAGTCCGTTCTGCGAAACTCGTTGAGTTCCCCCGAGGCGCACGATGAGCAGCTCGCGCATGTCGTGACGGTGATCGGGCTGGCCAATGTGAGCATTGGGGTCATTCCTGCGCGTCGGCGGCGCACGCAACTTCCCGTTGAAAATTTCTGGATCTACGATTCCACCCAGGTGAATGTCGAACTGGTTTCCGGGTATCTCACGCTTACGCAGCCGAGTGAGGTAGAGGCGTATGCGGATACTTTTTCGCGGATGGCGGAGATGGCGGTTTACGGAGCCGAGGCGAAAGAGCTGATCAACAGAGTGCGGCAAGCGATCTTGTAGGCGACGTGCAATCACGTAGAAGCGGCTTGGTCGCCTGTCGCTGAGTCACCTAGCGTAGTGCGGAATCGCGCTACGCAAAGGGGCAGTTGGTGAGGTAAGGACGACACCGAACCGCCCGAGCCATGCGCGCTGCTGGTGGAACTGACTCCGGTCCGGTTGCGGCCGCCCTGACGTGTCGCCACCCGGGACGGCTACACCACCGAAGGGAAGGGGAGACCTTTGGAACCGTCCGACAGGGCCAGGCTCAACACCTACTGGTCACGCATCGCGGCCGACTTCGCCCCTGAGCCGGCTGCCCGTCCGTCCTCACTGCTCATCACGCACTTGCTGCCCGAGCGGCCCGCGTTCGTGCGTGCCGTGGGAACCGTCTCCGACCTGCGCGCTGTGCTTCCCAAACCGAAGTCGATCAACGACAACGCTCGGCGTGAAGTGGAACGCGCCTTCACTGTGGATGAGTTGACGCGCGAGCTGTTCACCGATGCGGACTCGGCGCTGTCCTACCTGGAAGGCCGGGCGGCCGGTGAGCGGCTCGTTCTGCTCGACGTGGGCGGGTACTTCGCGCCCGTGCTGGACGACCTGTGCGCGCGCTACTCCGGCACGATCCTGGGCGTGGTCGAAGACACGGAGAACGGCCACAAGCGCTACGCGGAGCGGGCCAAGCTGCCGTGCCCCGTGGTCTCGGTCGCTCGTTCTCCGCTCAAGGACCCGGAAGACTTCCTGGTCGGTCAGAGCGTGGTGTTTTCCGCCGAGGCGCTGTTGCGTGAGCGCGGGGACATCCTTCACGGCCGTTCCGCGCTCGTGATCGGTTTCGGCAAGCTCGGGTCCAGCATCGCCCGTCTGATGCATGCGAAGGGGGTTCATGTCACGGTGTACGACATCGACCCCGTGCGGCGTGCACAGGCGCTCTCGCAGGGGTTCGGGGTCGCCCGGGACCGGGATGCGGCCATCCACGCCGCCGGGCTCGTCCTGTGCGCCACGGGATCTCTCTCCCTGCGGGGCGAGGACTTCCCCACGCTGCGAAACGGCGCGTACGTCGCCACGGTCACCAGCTCGGAGGATGAGTTGGAACTGTCCAGCCTTCCGGAGGGCTACCGGCGTTCCAACTTCGGTGCCCACGTCACCCGGTATGAGACGAGCGGCCACTACTTCTACTTGCTCAACGGCGGGGAAGCGGTCAACTTCCTGCACGGTGCGAGCGTCGGACCGTTCATCTTCCTGGTGCAGGGCGAGATCATCGCGGCGACGCGAGCGATAGCCCGGGGTGGACTGTCACCCGGGATGCATGAAGTCCCCGCCGCCGACCGAAGCGCCATCGCGGCGCAGTGGCTCAACTACTGGAACAGGTAAGGCACATGGCCATTTCCCCCGCACACATCCGGACCGTCCTCACGGGCTACGCGGACGAGCACCCCGAGGACAAGGACAGCCTTGCCCCGGTGTTCGCCGCGCTGGACCGGGACGACGACCCGACCAGCCGCAGCACGTCCCCGCTGCACGTCACCGCTGGGGCCGTGCTCATCGACGACGCCGGGAACGTGCTGCTGATCCACCACAACGCAACCGGCAAGTGGCTGACCCCGGGTGGACACCTGGAGCGCGAAGACTCCGCACTCATGCGTGCCGCGCTGCGGGAACTCGCCGAGGAAACCGGCGTGGACAGCGGGTTTCTCCCCATCCTGGAGATGCCCGTTCACGTGGACGTGCACGACATCCCCGAGAACCCGGCGAAGGGGGAGCCCGCACACCAGCACGCGGATTTCCGGTTCGTTTTCCGCACGGTCCGTGAGGTGACCCCCCGGATTCAGGAGGAGGAGGTTTCCGCCGCCGAGTGGCGACCACTGAACGACCTGCCGACGACTCTGCACAAGCGCGTCGCCGCGCTGGTGTAGTACCCCGAAGCCCCACCCGACGCGCGTACTCTCCGTTCCGCCGGGCGGGTGGTCGTCGGCCGCCGCGTGAGGTGGGGTCGGCGGCACGGGTCACTGCGTCCGGGGTGCGGTCCCCGCCGTACCTCTGACCCGCGAGAGCCCCGCAAGGCGGTCCCTCCCCCAGGCTGCCGGGTGGGGCTCTCGTGCGTCTGGGGCGGGGTCGGTGGTCCTCAGTCTTCCTTGAACAGGCAGAACTCGTTGCCGTCCGGGTCGGCCAGCACGGTGTTGTCCGCGTGCCGGGCCTGAACGGTCGCGCCGAGGGCGGTCAGGCGCTCGGTCTCGGCCTCCGGGTCCTGGGCGAATACGTCCAGGTGTACGCGGTTCTTGGCGACCTTGGACTCGGGTACGAGCTGGAACCACAGGCGCGGTCCGCCGTCGGTCGTCTCCACGAGCACGGTCGGGTCGTCCTCGATGCTGGTGATCCCGGCGGCGCGCAGCCGGGCGAGTTCCGCCTCGTCGTACGGGGCGACGGCGTAACCGTCCAGGGCGGCGGCCCAGAAGCGGGCCGTGGCCGCGGGGCGGGAGCTGTCGAAGACGATGTCCTTGAGTCGTGCCATGCGGGGCATGGTTCACGCACCGGGCGACGTTGTCGAACGATTTCCGCCGCGCGGCTCCAAACCCGGCCCGACTCTACGAGGCGCGTGTTGGGTCGGCGAGGTACCCGCCGGTGGCGGCCCCGAGGAACGCGGTCCACGCGGCAGCGGAGGCGTAAGCGGTCGCGGCGGTGCGGTCCTTGGTGTCCCGGAAGGCCACCGTCGGCGCGAGGGCGACCTCGACGCAGCTACCGCCCTGGTCGTTGCTGTAGGAGGAGACGCGCCAGTGGAGTTGGGTGTCTGTCGTCACGAGGAGATGGCTTCCCAACGGCGGTGCCAGCTATGGCGACCGGCCTGATCGTGGCCGGATAGGGCTGGCCCCCGCACAGTGGTGTGGTTTGCGGGGGCCAGGGGACATCCGGTGGTTAGGAAGCGTCCGCTGGGGCAAAGCCACCGGTGGTGGCCGCCCCGAGGAACGCAGTCCATGCCTGGGCGGAGACACGCGCTGTACCGCCGGTGCGGTCCTTGGTGTCTCGTACGGCGATGCCAGGTGTCCCGGCGAGAGCGACCTCGACACAATCCCCACCGTGGTCGTTGCTGTAGCTCGACACGACCCAGCGGATGTCGGCCGTCTGAGACTTGCTGTTGATCATCCGTCAGTGCTCCTTAATAGCCTTCTTGATCATAGTCAGGGACTCTTCGTGGCCTGGTGCCAACGCTTGGATGTCCGCGAACGCATCGGCGTAAAGGCTGACGTTCTGCTGCCTGCGGCTGATCCAGGCGTCGGCCAGGCTCTCCAGGTAGACGATCGACCGGGGTCCGGCACCGTCGGGGAAGCGGAACAGCACGAAGCTGCCGTTCATCCCGGCGTGCGCTCCCACGGAGAACGGGACGACCTGCACCCTTATGTTGGGCAGGTTTTCGGCCCTTTCCACGATATGAGTCAGTTGTTCGCGCATGAGATCTGCGCTGCCGACGCGGCGCCGCAAGACCGCTTCGTTGATGATGGCCGTGTACTTGAGAGGTCTCTGCACGCGGCGCAGGACCTCCTGCCGGTTCATGCGAATCGTGACCTGCCGAGCCACGTCAGTGGGGCTGAGTCCGCGATAGGCGCTCTGGTGGATTACCCGGACGTATGCTTCGGTCTGCAAAAGACCCGGAACGTATTCCGCCGCATAGTTGTGCAGTGACGCAGCGGTGGCCTCCAGGCCAAGGAATGCTCGGAAGCCAGGTTCGATCGCCGGGCGGTATTCCGGCGACTGCCACCAGTCCTTGCGTGTCTTGGTGACCGCTGCGTACTCCATGAGCAACGCGCGTGTCTCGTTGTCGATGCCGTAGATCTCGCTCAAGGCCATGACGTCGGCCTGCTCGACGGTTGCGTTCTCCCCTGTCTCCAAGCGGGTCAGTTTGGACGGGCTCCAGAGGAGCTTCCTGACGACATCGGCGCCCGAAAGCTCGGCTGCCAGACGCAATCGACGCAGCTCACTACCCAGTTGCAGCCTGCACAGCGCGGGCGTGGCTGACTCGGTGTCCATGGTCATCGGCGATCCTTCCGTGTACCAGTCTGACGTGTGATGTTCCGCTCCGGCAAGGAACGTTCTGCGCCACAGCAGAACGTTCTTCGGTCCGGCGCAACGTGTCGGTGGTGGGCGGGAGTTCTCGGGAGAAATTGATGACCAGAATTCTCAATTCCGGCCTGTAGCCCCCGCGTTCTGCTGGGATGCTGATACCTGCGAAGCGTAGCCGTCCCGACGCTAACAGTCATGACGGTAACCGCATTTGCGCCGCGAAAGGCGCGGGAAAGTCAGGAGGGCAGTCATGACGGTTCCGGTCCGGTTCTTCGAGGAGCGTAGGCACGCGTTCGCGTGGGACTTACTCGCTCAGGCCCGGGGGATCGAGACGTGGCGGCGGACCTTGGCTCTCGTGCTGCGCGACTGGGGGGCCTCCGGGCCCGCGGTCGAACTTGCGTGCCTGGGGGTGAGCGAGCTGCTGGCGAACGTCGTGCGGCACGTGGACGACCCCCGTTGCCGTCTCGCCGTGGTGCTGGACGGGGAGCTGGTCGGGGTGCTGGTGCACGACCGTTCGACGCGGCTGCCCGTCGTGGTCGAGCCCGCGTGGGACGCGGAGTCGGGACGCGGCCTCTGGATGTTGCGGGCGATGGCCGAGGAGTTCGGCTGCGAGACGGTGCACCAGGGCAAGGCCGTGTGGTTCGGCCTGCACCTCAACTGCGGGGAAGCGGCGGCGTGATGAGGACGGCGAGGCGGATCGGCTTCGTACTGGGGCTGGTGTCGGTGGTCGGCGGCGGCTTGTGGCTGGGGGCCGTGCTGCTGATCCTGTGGATCACGCGGGTGATCGGCGCGCACGACCACGAGGAGCCGCCGCGTGACCGGTGAGAGCACCGGGGCGGAGCCGTCGTGGTCCGTCGGCCTCTGCTGGCTCTGGTGCGGGCACAGGAACACGCTCGTGACCTGGATCGGGACCGTCTCCACCGGAACGCCCGCCGTCGCCGCGCCGCTGTACGCCTGCGGGCCATGCCTCGAAACGTTGCAGGGCGCGGTGGAGGACCACGCGCACGCCAGCGCGCACCTGCCGGTGGACGAGGAGGGGCGTGACGTACCGCTGTACGTCACGCCCGGCCTCTCCTCGCCGCGCGCGGTGCGCGCGCGGCCGGGCGGGCGGCACCGCAGGCCGCGCACGACCCTGGGCCGCCGCTGGCAGCGGTTGATCGACGGGGACGACCCGGAACCGTCCATAAGCACGACCGAGAAGAGAGGAGTGCGGCAGATGCCGTACCGCGAACGTTCCTCGTCCCTTGCTGTGGCGGCGGCGGTGGGGGCCGCGTTGGGGGTGGCGGCGGTGCGCGCGCCGCGCGGGCGGACGCGGAAGGGGCTGCGGCGGCTGGTGAGGCTGGTGGACGAGAGCTGGTTCTGCTTCTACCAGGGCGTGTTGATCTGGCTGGACGAGGACCCGGCCGGTGCGCGCGACCCGCACGGCAAGCCGCCGCCCGCCGGGATAAGGGTGGTGCCGGAGGAGGAACTCGTCCGCCGCATCTTCGCCCCGGACAACGCGGCCGGGGCGGAGCCGCGTACCGACTGAGCCCGCGGCCGGGTCACGGGGGGCGATGGTGACTGTCAGTGGTGGGTGGCAGGATCGCTGGCATGGTGTTCGTACGTACTACTCCGCCGCGGTCCGTCGATGTGGCCGTGGTCTTTCCTGAACTGGCTCCGCTGGCGCGGGAGGCGATCCGGCTGCATCCCCGGCCGGGGGCGCCTTCGGTGGGGGACAGCTCTGTCGGGGGGCCGCTGCTGTGGCCGGCCGGGGAGCCGTGGCCGCACTGCGAAGAGGAACACGTGGACAGCGGGTTCCGCACCTCGCTCGCGCAAGCGCGGCATCTCATGCGCGTGCTCGCCCGGCGGCGCGCCGACCCTGACGGGCCCGCGTTCACGCCTGAGGAGAGTGCGGTCAGGGACCGGCTCGCCGTGCGGTACATGGAGCGGCTCGACGCCGGTCCGCTGCCCTCGGAACAGCCGGTCCCGCTGCTGCCGGTGGCGCAGCTGTATCTGCGCGACATACCCGTGCTGCGGCCGCCGGGGCAGGCCGATGTGCTCCAGGTCCTCTGGTGCCCCTACGAGCACGAGTCGTACCCCAAGCCGTTGACCAGGCTGTTCTGGCGGTCCGCCACCGACATCACCGATGTCCTCGCCGCGCCGCCGGAGCCGTTCGAGGTGGAGAACGACGACTACGTGCCGGTGCCGTGCCTGCTCGCGCCTGAAGCGATCACCGACTACCCCCACAGTTACGAGGTGGACCCGGAGATCCAGGCCGCGCTGGAGGACTGGGACCGATGGCTGACGGCCGAGGCCGGGGTGAGCCCGGAGGCGCGCGAGATGCTGGAGGAGTGGAGAAGGCAGCAGGAAGCGGGCGAATACCACTCCGAGTCGTATGAACCTCGGGTGTTCTACGACGAGTGCCTGGGTGAGGCTCCCGGCTGGAAGGTCGGCGGCTGGCCGCCCTGGGGCCGCACCGACCCCGACCCCCAGTCCTGCACGGTCTGCGACGCCCGGATGGTTCCCCTGCTGACCATCGCCTCCTACGAATGGGACGGCGGCGCGGCACGCAGCTGGGCACCGCAGGAGGAACACGCCGCCGCCTACGCCGACAGCCACCGGGCCGGCAACGACCCCTCACAGCCAACCCAGGTGCAGGTCGGCAGCACCGACAACATGCAGCTCTACATCTGCCCGACTTCCCCCGACCACCCCCACACCGACCTGATCCAATAACCCACCCCACCGCTTGGCATGCACCCCAGCCGAACGAGGACGTGTGCCAAGCCTTCCGCACTGATGCCCAAAACCCTGCCTGCGCGGGGAAGAGCACGCGATCTCCACGAACTGCTCGACCGTCGCGGGAACACCCCCGCGTGCGCGGGGAAGAGTGCTCCAAGTCCACTACGCCCGCCGTCACGACGGGAACACCCCTGCGTGTGCGGGGAAGAGGGCGCCTCACGCTCGACCTTGGCCAAGCCGGAGGGAACACCCCCGCGTGTGCGGGGAAGAGTGGTAGGCGCAGCGGGCGAGGGCCAGGGCTTCGGGAACACCCCCGCGTGCGCGGGGAAGAGTACAACCTGGGCGTGTGTGAGCACGGCGTCGTGGGAACACCCCCGCGTGCGCGGGGAAGAGGCCATTGACGGCAGCGAAAGCACGGCGGACGGGGGAACACCCCCGCGTGCGCAGGGAAGAGAGCGGGCCGGGCTCCTCGCGGTCGCCCAAGGGGGGAACAACCCCCGCGTGCGCGGGGAAGAGCCCCCCGTGGCCGAGGGGGGCGACAACCCCGAGGGAACACCCCCGCGTGCGCGGGGAAGAGAGCGTCGGCAACGTCGGCGGCGGCCCGTCGCCGGGAACACCCCCGCGTGCGCGGGGAAGAGCGGTGGTCATGGTCTCTCCTGTGTGGTCGTGGGGGAACACCCCCGCGTGCGCGGGGAAGAGGTGCCCCGGGTGATGGCTTCGCCGCCCGCCGCGGGAACACCCCCGCGTGCGCGGGGAAGAGAGTGAGTGACCTGCGTGTTTATCGCGGGCGGGGGTGGATTTTACTTATTTTGCCATTGCGGGAGCGGCTGGGTGTGGGTCCTGTCATGGGAGTGCTGTCACCGTTGCGTGGCGGTCGTAGAAGGCCAGGTGGTCTTTGATTGCTGACACCGCCGGGAGTGGATCGGGGTAGGTCCAGGCGATGTTGCGTGTCGGGTTCGTCGCGTCGCGCAGGGTCCAGTAGGTCGCCTCGCCCTTGAAGGGGCACGTCGTGCGCAGGTCCGAGGGGTCGAAGAGGTCGAGGCGTACGTCCGCCGGGGGGATGTACCAGCGGTCGGGGAGGCCTGTCTCCTTCAACAGCACGGGCTGTTGGGTCTCGGCGACGACCTGGCCGTTGACCTCCACGCGGATGTGCTGTTCGACCACCGCCGCCTCGACGTGGTGTCCGGCTGCCATGTGTCTCCCTTCCGGACCGGCCCCCGCCGGTCCGCGTCGATGCCATTGTCCCTCCGGCCACCAGGGCCGCGCTTGACCTCAAGAGCTGTTGAACTTGCAGCATCGTGTCCATGAGCGCAGACAACGCAGTGAACGCCGACGATCTCAAGGCCGTCACCGAGATCGTCGCCATCGTCGAGCGGACCCAGCGGGCGAAGGACCCCGAGGGCTTCCTCGCCCTCTTCCACCCGGACGCGCTGTGGACCACCGCGCACGGCAAGGTGCTGATCGGGCGCGACGCGATCGCCGAGTTCACGTGGGCCGTTCTGCCCAACTCGGACTGGGACGGCGCGGTGACGTACGAGGTGGCGCACACGCAGTACGTGCGGCCCGATGTGCTGGCCGTCAAGGTGCGGCAGGTCTACCACTCGGCGGACGGCGACAGCGAGGGCAGCCCGCTGTACGTGCTGACGCGTGCGGAGGACGGCCGCTGGCTGCTCACCGTGGGCCAGAACACCGAAGTGCACGCGTCGTGAGACAAGGGGGGGAACGAACCGATCGACACACCCGCTGGAGGAACCGCCTTGTCCCTTGAGATCCCGCTCGCCGACCGGGCCGAGATCGCCGACCGGTTCGCCCGCCTGGCCCGCCTGCTGGACGAGCGGCGGCACGACGACGCCGCCACCGTCTTCAGCGACGGCTTCAGGGGGCGCTCGCCGCACGGTGAACTGCGTGGCCTGGCCGAGTTGGTCGCGCTGCTGAAGGGGAGCGAGGTGGAGGGGGTCCGTACCCAGCACGTCCACGGTGACGTGCTGGTGGCAGGGACCGGGGACGCGGACCGCGCGTCGGCCGACGCGAACCAGCTCGTCTCCTTCTTCCGCGAGGGCGAGCCGCCGCACAAGGAGAGCGGGCTGCGCGTGGCCTGCACCGCCGAACGTACCGCCGAGGGCTGGCGGTTCGACGGCATGGAGGTCACGCTCCTCTGGACGCGGGACCACTGACGCACCCGCGCGGGCCGTCGGCATCGGCCATGCATGAGGGGCCCGTCAGCTCGCTGACGGGCCCTGCTTGTGCGCAGGTCGATGGCCCGGCACGGGCCGCGCCGTCACGGGCGCTGCGGCGCGAGCACGCTGCTCGCCGTCTTCACGCAGGTCTTCCGCGCGTTCGGCGAGCCAGTCGAGGTAAGGCTGAGGTGTGTCCGACGCCGGGGCACCGCACCACAGATCGGTGCTGCGCTCCAGCGTCCGGGCCAGCCCACTCGGGTCTGTCGGCCACGACCCTCTCCACGAGGACGAGAGCCGCGTCCGGCTCTGGCGGCCCGCCGGGCGTGAGGCGCCCGCGCCGTCCTGAAGGAGGGTGCGGGGCTGTCGCGTCGGGCCGTGACCAGTCCCCCCATATGTGCGGCCCGATGTGCCGGCCGTCACGGTGCGGCAGGTCCACCACTCGGCGGACGGCGACAGGGAGGGGTCGCCGTCGTACGTCATGACGCGGGCCGGGGACGGCCGTTGGCTGCTCGCCGTATGTCAGCACCGAAGCGCACGCGTCGTGAGACGTGGAGGAATCGCCTTGTCCCCTGGTATCCCGATCACCGGCCTGGTCGGAGGTGCCCGTAAGGACGCTGCCGCCAGCCGCGAACGGCGATGGTGGGTCCGCTGAACCTGGAGGGGCGGGGTGGTTCCGCCGTGTGCTGCGAGAGACGCCGAGGAGCCGCCCTTCGGGTCTGCGGCACGTTGCTGTTGACCCTCGACATGGTGGAGGGCACAGAGTGCTGGGTGTGGAGAGCGAGATGCGCAGTATCGGTGAGATGGCCCGGGACAGTGGGCTGAGCGTGAGCGCCCTGCGGTTCTACGACAAGGCCGGTGTGCTGGTCCCGGCCTGGGTGGACCCGGCGAGCAGCTACCGCTGGTACGCCGGTCCCGAGCAGCTTGAGGAGGCCCGGCTGCTGGCCCGGCTGCGCCGGACCGGTATGCCGTTGGCGGACATCCGGCTGGTGCTGGCCGGATGGTCCGGTGCGGACACCGATCTGGTGCGGAAGCTGCTCCAGGCGCATCTGCGCCGTCTGGAACTCGGGCTGTCCGATGCCCGCAACGAGTTCTCCACGATCCGAGCGCTACTCGAATGCAGGGAGAATCCCATGACCACGCTCCGCACCACGACCGTCCGGTCGGCTGTCCACGCACCCGCGCTGGCCGCCGCGCTGGACGCGGTCCGCTTCGCGGCCAGTACCGACCCGGAACTGCCGACGCTCGGGGGTGTCCTGTTCGACATCGAGGGCGACGCGCTCCGTGTCGTGGCCACCGACCGGTACCGGATGGCCGTGGCGCAGGCCGCCACCACCGGGCACGGCGGGCCCCGTGCGCAGGTCATCGTGCCGTCCCCGCTCGCCGACGCGATGCGGGCGCTGCTGACCGACGACGCGTCCGTCCAGCTCACGGTGGACGGTGACCGCGTGGCCTTGGAGACGGGGGACCGTCAGGTGGCCGGACAGTGCCTCGACCACGACTTCCCCGACTACCGTCGTCTCGTCCGCCTGCCGTCAGGGCGCCGTGCCCTTGTCGATGTCCCGGCCTTCCGGGAGATGCTGGAGACCGGCCCTGTGCGTGCGAGCGAGGTGCGCGAACAGGATGGGGTGCCCTGTGATCTCAGCCTGCTCAAGGTGGCGGCCGACGGCGTGGTGACCGTCTGCGAGGACGGTGACGACGGCCAGGACCCGATCGTCGCCGTCAACCGCGAGTTCCTGCTGGAGGCCCTCGCCGCCGGAGCCCGGGACCAACTGGTGCTGGAGTTCGGCGCCCCCACGGCGCCCCTGGCGATCCGCCGGACCGACACCGAGGACGCCTTCTCGATCCTGATGCCTGTCCGCCTGGAGGACTGACCGCTGGGGCGGGGGCTCGGACCCGGCTTCCGGGGCGCGGGGGTTGGGCGGCGTCGAGGGCGCGCGCCGCCGGTCGGCTGGCGCCGGGCCTTTCAGTCGGCCTTCGCGGTGGATCGTCGCGCACGATGACGTCCGGCGTGGCTGGTCGGGCGGGCTGTGGCGCAGGAGAGCCGCTGGGCGGGCGCGATCCGCTGCCGCCTCTCCTACGCTCCTGGCGGGGCGCCTTCCGAAGCCCAGGTGCGGAACAGCGCGAGGGCTTCGGTCAGGTTGCCGGGCCCGCAGGCGATGTGGAACGTTTTCTCCGCCGTCCAGACCGCCACCCAGTCGTGCTCGTCCCGGGTGACCTGCTGCCGCGGGCACGCCCGGTCCGCCAGGTCCGTGCCCTCCAGGCTGATCCCGGCGGTCCAGCCCGGGTTGTCGAGTGTGCCGATCGCCACGCCCCCTTCGTGTTCCCAGTCGCCGTCGCAGTGCGAGGCATACCAGTGCTGCAACCAGTCCAGGACGTGTCCGGCTTCCGACATGGCCGGAGATGGTAGGCGAGGCGGGCGTGGACCGCGAGAACCCGGTGCACCTTCCCGTCACAGCACTAGGCTGCCGCGGACGAGACCTGAGCAGATTGCGAGCCCGCATGGTGACGCGAGACCTCTTCAACGTCCGGCCGGTGCCCGCCGAGGGCGCGGTCGCGCCGCTGACCGAGGAGGAGGAACGGCGGTACGTGGCGCTGCTGTTCAAGGAACTCGGCGACACGATCGCCGACCAGGGCTGGGCGCGTTATCCGGCGTGGACGCGGGAGGACCGCCGTCGGCTCGTGGAGGTGGCGCGGCGGCTCAGCGACCACTGGGGGCGGGAGGTGTTCGTGGCGGCCGAGGACGAGAGCCGGCTGCGGCTCTGGCTCGCCGGGCACGAGGAGGCACCGGCGCGCTCCTGAAAGCGGCCCGCGCCCCGCCGTACCCCGGGCAGGTGGGGTACGGCGGGGCTGTCGCGTCAGGCCGCGACAGGGAGGGAGGTCCAGCGCTGGGCGTTGGTGCCGTTGCAGTCGTAGAGCTGGAGCTGCGTGCCGTCCACGGTGGTGGAGCCGGGGACGTCCACGCAGCGGCCCGAGATCGGGTTGCGGTAGCCGCCGTTGTAGACCTGCCACACCTGGTTGGCGCCGCCGGTGCAGTCCCACAACTGGAGTTGGGTGCCGTTCGCCGTGCCGTGGGCGTTCGCGTCGAGGCACTTGCCGACGGCGCGCAGCGTGCCGTCCGAGCGGAGCGTCCACCACTGGGCGGTGCTGGTGTTGCAGCTCCAGAGCTGGACGCGCGTGCCGTTGGCGCTGCTGGCGGCGTTCACGTCCATGCACTTGCCCGCGAGCGCGGAGCGGACCTGCCCGCCGGTGGCCACCGGCGGCTGGAGCCAGCCCGCGGCCTCGGCGGCGCGGATGCCGCCCTGGAACACGGTGGCCATCTTGCGGTAGCCGGAGTCGTTCGGGTGCAGCGCGTCGGCCAGGTCGGCGGTGGTGAGGCTGCTCATGTCGACATAGCGGACGTGGTGGCCCGCCTGCTGCTTCGCCGCGACGATGCCGGGGATCTGCTGGTTGAACGCGGCCCGGTACGTCTCCAGCGTCGGGCTGGTGGAGACGACGAGGGAGGCGACGATGACGGTCGCGTCCGGGGCGCCCCTGACGATCTGGTCGATGAGGGCGCTGAGGCGGGCGGGGGCGCCCGCCGGATCGTCGTTGTTGTTCAGGTCGTTGGTGCCGATCTCCAGGGTGACGACGTTGGGCCGGTAGCGGGCCAGGGAGGCGTCGATGATGGAGGCGATCTGGTTGATGCGCCAGCCGGAGTGGCCCTCGTTGTCGGGGTCGGCCATGTTGCCCGCGCGGGCGGTGCCGACGAAGTCGAGGGCGTGGCCGTCGGCGGCGAGGGCGTCCCAGAGGGGCGCGCGGTAGCCGTTGCCGGTGCTGCTGCCGACGCCGTCCGTGATGGAGTTGCCCAGGGGCATCAGGCGCAGCGGGGTGGGCGCGGCGGCCGCCGGGGGGTCGGCGGCGACGGCGGGGGCGGCGGTGCCCAAGGTGAGGCCGAGTATCGCCGCCGCGAGGGCGACGACAGCGGTCAGGAGCTTTTTGATCACCGATTCTCACCATTCGTGGTCAGGCCGGACGGCCCTGGCGGGTCGTTGCCGGTCAGGGTGGGGCCCACGGGCGCCGGGGGCGCGGGCGGGGGGACGGGCGTGCGGGGGGTGGACGCGGGGACGGGTGAACTGGGCGTGGCGGCAGGGCCGTTCAGGACGTGGAGTGACGGCGGTGTCGCTGTGCGGAACGTAGCACCCCACGCGGGCGCGTCAATCCCACGCGCACACAGAGAACAACAGTGCTGCGCCCGTGGGTCGAACACGCGCGCACGGACTCGCACACGCGCGCTCCGTTGCCGAGGGGGAAACTCGACTCTTGCCGGGTTGGAAAGTGGCGGCTAGTCTTTCCGGCATGGAAACAGACAGGGCACGTCCCACACCCGAGCAGGCGCGCGCGGCACTGGCCGAGGCGGAGCAGGTCAGCACGTCCACCGCCGCGCTGGCGGCCACCCCGTGGCCGACGTGGTTCGCGGCGACGCTGACGGTGTACCTGGCGGGGCTGCCGTTCGCCGTCGGCGGCGCCCTGGACGACTCCGACTGGCTGCTGCCCCACGCGCGGTGGGTGGCCGTGATGACGGCCGGAACCGCCCTGTTCCTGGCGCTGCTCGCCGTGGCCGCCAAGGGATGGCGGGAGAAGACGGGCGTCGCGCTGCGGACGGACGTGCTGCCGAGGCGGCTGCTGATCCCGCTGTTCACCGGCCTGCCGCTGGTGCTGCTGGGGGCGCCCGTGGCCTTCGCCGCCACCGGGCGGGCCGCCTGGCTGGTCGCGGCCTCCGTGATCGCCGCGGCCGTGTCGGTCGGCTACCACCGGGTGTTCGTCCGGATGCACCGGCGGGAGGGCGCGTGAGCGGCGACCCGCTGGAAGGGTTCGACGCCACGATCCACGCGCCGAACCGGCTGCGGATCTGCGCGCTGCTGGAGGCCGCGGAGGAGGCGGAGTTCGGGCTCGTGCAGCGGCAACTCGGGGTGTCGGCGTCGGTGTTGAGCAAGCACGTCACCGTGCTGACGGACGCGGGCTACGTCGGCCAGCGCAAGGCGGTCCGCGACACGCGCCAGCGGGTGTGGCTCCGCCTGACAGCGGAGGGACGACGGGCGTACCGGGCGCACATCGCGGCACTGCGCGCGATCGTGGACCCCCAGGACGCCCCCTCACCGACCGGGACTTGAGTGGCGGAAGGTTGGAGACTGGCCAGGTGAGCGGAGCGGATCACGACAAGGCGTACGCCGCGTGGCGGGGCGCACTCGACGTGCTGACGGCGGGCGCGGCCGAACTGTCGGAGTGGCAGAGCCGGCGTTTCGACTTCGCGTACCGGTTCGGCACGCTCCTGACCGTTGCGGACGGCGAGTACGGTGCGGTGCACGGGCCCGCCCTCTACGGGATCTCCCCGTCGGCGAGAGCCGCCACGTGGCCACCACCCTGCCGCCGGAACTGTGGGAGCGGGTGGTCGTCGTCCAGTGGCCGCGGCTCGTCGCGGACCTGTCCGACGCGGAACGCGAGCATGTACGGGCGTCCGGCCCGCACGCGGCCACCGTTCAACGCGCGCCGACGTACGGCCGACGGGAAGTGGCGGCTCCGACACCACGCACGGACGATCGCGAGGCTGGGCGAGTCGGTGCGCGCGGCGTGGCAGGAACTGGAGGACCTGCCCGTTACAGAGGCCGGCGGGGCTGTACTGCACACGCGCTCGGGGCGTGTCGTCGTTCCGCCGGAGATCTGACGGGCGTCACGGTGGCGACGGAGCCGTGAAGTCAGGGTGGGTGGCGGCGAAGTGCTCTGTCCTCGCGATGTACGCCACCAGTGACTCGCGGGAGCGGGCCAGGGTGTCGAGGCGGTCGTCGATGCCGTCGAGGCGTGTGCGCAGGGCGTCGAGCAGTTCGGGGCACGGGAGGAGGTCCGGGCTGTCGCCGGTCGCGCAGGGCAGCACGTACGCGATGTCCTGCGTCGACAGCCCCGCGTCGAGCAGCTTGCGGATCTGCGTGACGGTCCGCACCGCGTCCTCGCCGTACTCGCGGTAACCGCTCCTGCCACGCGCCGGTTTCAGCAGGCCCTGGGCCTCGTAGTAGCGGAGCTGGTGCGCGTTCACCCCGGTCCGTCCGCTCAACTCGCCGATCAGCACGGCCGTTCCCCCTTGACCTTCATACCGGTGTGAAGGCTGACGATTCTGCCACGCACACCCCCGTGGAAGGAGAACGCACGATGGGGAACCCCCGGGAGGCACACGCGGACGTGACGGTCATCGGGCTGGGCCTGATGGGACGGGCGCTGGCCGCCGCGTTCCTGCGCGCCGGACACCGCACGACCGTCTGGAACCGCACGGCGGACCGCGCCGCCGGACTCGTCGCGCAGGGCGCCGCGTTCGCGCCCACCGCACGCGACGCCGCCACGGCCGCGCCGCTCGTCGTCGTCTGCCTCGCCGACCACGACGCCGTCGGCCAGGTCATCGGCACGCTCGGCGACGCCCTCGACGGCCGGACCCTGCTCGACCTCACCTCCGGCACCCCCGCCCAGGCCCGCGCGACCGCCGCTCTGGCCGCCGCGCGCGGGGCGGCGGCGTACCTCGATGGCGGGATCATGGCCGTCCCGGCGGATGTCGGGACGCCCGGGGCGCGCGTCGTCTGCTGCGGGCCGCGCGCCGCGTACGAGCGCCACGCGCCGGCCCTCGCGAGCCTCGCCGGACAGACGGCGCACCTGGGCGAGGAGCACGGCACCGTCGCGCTGTACGAGCTGGCCGTGACGGCGGTGATGTGGAGCGCGCTGAGCGGGTTCCTCCAGGGCGCGGCGCTCCTCGGCGCGGCGGGCGTGGCGGCGGGGGCGTTCGTCCCGTTCGCGCGCGAGGGTGTCGAAGCCGTCGCCGGCTGGCTGCCCGGCTACGCGCGGCAGATCGAGGAGAACGCCTTCCCGGCGCACGACGTGACCGTCGGCACGCACCTCACGTCGGTGCGGAACCTGGTCCGGGAGAGCGAGGCGCTGGGTGTCGGCGGCGAACTGCCGCGGCTCATCGCCTCGTTCGCCGAACGCGCCGTGGCGGCCGGGCACGGGGGCGACGGCTACGCGGCGCTGATCGGGCAGTTCGGCGGACGCGCCCGTACGGAGCAGGCCGCGGAATAAGCGGAGCGGGGTGCGGAATTGACTGCCGACATGACCACCACTTCGTTCGATCCGCGTACGCTGCTCGCCGCCAGCCGCCTCGGCGTCCTCGCGACGATCAAGGCGGACGGCCGCCCCCAGCTGTCGCCCGTCCAGCCCTACTACGACCCGGAGTCCCAGCTCCTCTACGTCTCGATGACCGAGGGGCGCGCCAAGACCGCCAACCTCCGGCGCGACCCCCGCGCCACCCTGGAGGTCACCCGCCCCGACGGCATGGCCTGGGCCACCGCAGAGGGCACCGCCACGCTCGTCGGGCCAGGCACCGACCCGCAAGGGCCCGAGGTCGAGGCGCTGGTGGACTACTACCGGCGCGCCGCCGGGGAGCACCCCGACTGGGACGAGTACCGCTCGGTGATGGTGGCCGACCGGCGGGTCCTGATGGTGATGCCCGTCGAGCACGTCTACGGCGCCGCGATCGGCTGACCCCGGCCCGCGACCTGCCCTGCTCTGCCCTGCCCCGGCCCGGACCGCCGCGCCCGTCAGACGGGGCAGGTCGCGTACTCCCTGACGATGCCGGTCGCCTCCCGCCCGGCCGCCTCGTACGGCAGGCCGCGCAGCTCGGTCAGCCGCGCCACGACGTCGCCCACCCACTCGGGGTCGCCGAGGCGGTCGGCCGCCCCGGCCTTGACGGCGATGGGGAAGAGGTGGCCGGCGAGGTAGATGTCCTTGTGGTCGTACTCGCGCCGGTGGTGGGAGTAGCCCACGGTCCAGTACTCGTACGGGTCGCGCAGCAGGCCCGCCATCGAGCAGGCGGAGGGGCCGCCGACCGGGCCGGCGGCGCTCGCGCCGTTCAGCATCCCCAGGGGGCGCGCGGCGAGCCAGGTGCGCCGGGTCGCGCGCAGGTGGAGGACCCGGAAGCGGGGCCACGGGATCAGCGTCCGGGTCTCCTGCGGCCCCGGTCTGCGGTGTTCGAGACCCGCGTCGGCGAGGACGAAGCAGGAACCGCCCGCCCGTTTCAGATCTCCGACGACCCACCGGCCGCCGGACAGTTCCAGCGGCCCCAAGCGCGTGCTCATGAGTTCCTCGATCGTACGTGCGTGATACGAACCCGGATAGTAACGCCACTGCCCGGCGTCGTGGACCTCGGAACTCCCTGGTGGACGCGGGAGTTGAGGCGTCCCGTTCGCCCCGGGACGTCCGTTGTGGCGGGGCTGCCTACAGTGGTGCGATGCCACTGGTGGAGATCACGTACGCGCCCCACGCCGATGAGTCGTTGCTGCTTCAACTGCGTTCTGTACTGCCGCACTTGGTGTCACTGGCCGTGGAGTGTCCCGAGGAGCCGTACGACGGGGATCTGCAACCGGGCGACGTCGACCTCCGGTTCCGCCCGCGCGGGCCGCTGGACGGCGGTGGTCTCGATGTTGTGATCGAAGTGCGTTCCAAGTGGTACGAGAGCCGGGCCGCCGACCGGCAGCGGCGTGTGGACCAGCTCCACGAACGGATCGGCGCCGCCACGGGGTTGGCGGACTTCGGCGTCTACCTGTCCCTGCCGGTGGCGGCCTGGGCGCAGGGGGACTGAGCGGCGGCACGGGGGTGATTCGGCCTGGGCCGAAGGTCGTTGCCCGGCGACCCGTCGCGCGCGGAGTATCTGACGGGCGGGCCGGCCGGGCAGGGGGGAGCCGGTCGGCCCGTGGGACCCGATGGACGACGGAGGGAAGACAGAGGATGTCGCTTCGCACGAAAGCAGCCGCCGCGGCGGTGGCCCTGGCCCTCGGCGGGAGCGTGGCCGTCTCCGCCACACCCGCCTCGGCGAACGCGAGCGGTGGCGTGGTGCACGGCACCGGCGTCGCCTGGGACGACTGGAACGACGAGGGCCCCATCTCGCAGTCGTCGTACGCGCACAGCAATGTCGCCGCCATGTGGCAGGCGATCCTGTGGGCCGACGGGCAGTTGTCCTCCACCGCCGCCATCGACTGCCGGTTCGGCCCGGCGACCGCCGCCGCCACCAGGACGTGGCAGGCCAACCACGGCACGGCCAGCGACGGCATCGTGGGGTCGGACACACTGGCCCGCGCCAGTGGGCAGCTCTCCGGGACACCGGGATCGGGAAACCGGATCTCCTACGAGGGCAGGGCGTCCGGCCGGTACGTCACCTTCACCCGCACCGACGACGGGCGTTGGGGGATGTACGTCGGCAACGACCTGCGGACCCTCTGGTACACCGAAGCCACCTTCTCCGCCTGCGCCTGACACGCGGCGGCCCCCGGGCGCGGCCCCGCCTCCTACCCCCAAGGGAGACGGGGCCGTTCCGCGTCAGCGGTCCGCCGTGCCGGAGGGGGCGTTGAGGACGGCCACGCCGAGCGGAGTGGTGCTGTGGAGCACCGAGTTGCGGGACCGGACGGTGCGGATCAGCCCGGCAGTGCGCAGGGACGTCGCGTGCTCGCTGGCCGTGGAGGACGCGATGCCGGTGAGGGCGGCCAGCTCCTTGGTGGAGCAGCCGGGGTGCCCCGCGATCGTGTGGAGCACGGCCGCGCGGGTCGGGCCGAGCAGCGAGGCCAGGGGCGAACGGGCCCCGGCCGGTGGCTCGTTCACCCGCGGCCCGCCGACGCTCATGGGATAGCGCAGGATGGGCTGCGGGCGGGCGTGGTCGTCCACGCCGGGCCCGATGGCCCCGAAAGCCGACGGGACGAGCAGCAGCCCGCGACCCCCGAGGTGGAGGTCACCCTCGAAACCGGACAGCAGCGAGACCGCCAGGACGGGCGGGTCCCAGCGGATGCGCCGGGGGTCCAGCGAGGCCAGGAGGTGTGCCATGCCGCCGGTGAGCGCCTGCTGTGTCCGGACGCCCCGGTCGGCCGCCGCCGCGTCGGCGATGCGGGTCCACCGGCGGGACAGCAGCACGGCGTAGACGTGGTCGAGGCTTTCGTAGAGCCGCCGCCGCAGCTCGGCGCTGGCCACCAAGTCCTCGGTCCAGGACGGCAGTCGGCGCTGCCGCGCCAGGCGGGCCAGGTCCGTGTCGATCTCGGAACGCGGCGTGGCGCGCACCCGTTCCAGCGTCTCGCGGGGGCTGTCCGTCCCGGCCGACGTGAGGAACGCGGGCGCGCAGCCGGCGGGCGGGATCAGGTCGAAGACCATGCGGGCCCCGGGCCCGAGGTCCGCGAGCGCGGCACGCCGCCACGCGCTCACGCGCGACGGGTGACCGTCACGCTGCAACAGGCGCACGGCGGCACCGAGTTCCTGCAACGGCGACGGTGGGGCCAGGCGGGTGCGCGCCAGGTCCTCGACTGTGAAATGGATGCGATACACCATGTTCCCCTCCGAGCCCCCGACCGGCACAGTGCACTGGGCAATGCTGCGGGAACGCCCGCGCCCCGTACAGGCGGATACCGGCCGTGGCGGCGGGGGCGGAAGTGGCGCGTATGGCCGCCCTCCTGGCCCCAGACCGGCAGCGCTGTCCGCGCGGGCCTGCTGGTTGAATGGGCGCCCTGTGTCCCGGCCCGGGACCGCAGGAAGCCTGGGCCACCCCTGCAAGGGAAGTGCCCGTGAACGACACGACACCCCCGGGCCCCGCCGGAGTGCTGCGTCCGGAGGTTCTGCGCGAACTGGAACGCCTGCGAGGCACAGTGCCCGACGACTTCGCGCCACGCGACGGGTGGACCGTCACGACACCGATCGGCGAACGGCTGCTCCCGGCCGACATCCAGGCCCTGCTCTCGACCGACTGGCCCGACGCCCACGTCCTCCTCGACGAGGACGGCATCGGGACGATCGAGTACCCGATGCCGCTCGAAATCGAGGAAGAGGACGGGCCACGGGGACGGGCGTGGCTCTTCATCGCCATGACCAGCACCCAGTTCTACTGGCTGGTGGACCTCGACGAGGCCGGGACGGGCGACCCCCCGGTCCGCGTCATCGACCACGACTGGGATGAAGAGGAGGGAATTCCCGACCCCGATCCCCTGTCGCGGATGCTCGGGGAACTGGAGGCCGTGCCAGCGCCGTCCGCGGAGGACCTCTTCCCGCGAGCCTGCGCGCTCGGGGACATCGTGGCTGTCCGGGAGGCTCTGGCCGGGACACCGGCGCTCGGGCCGCTGAACGACTCGGGGCTCACCCCCATGCACCTGGCCGTCGTCGGCCGTTCCGCCGCTGTCGTGCGCGCCCTGGCCGAAGCCGGCGCCGACCCGGGCGCGGCCCTCCGCGAGACCTACCGGATTCCCTGGACATACCGGCACCCGCGACGGCACTGCCCCGACTTCGGGGACGTGAACGCCGGAACCACCCCGCTGCACCTGGCTCTCACCCCGCGCCTCCGCGTCAAGTCCGCGCCGGACATCGCGCCGGACATCATCGAGGCGCTCCTCGCCACGGGCGCGGACCCCAACGCGCCCGACGAGCACGGCCGCACACCGCTCCACGACGCGGTCACCGCCGACGGCCCGGACGCGCTCGCGGCCGTCCGGCTCCTCGTAACGGCCGGTGGCGACCCCGACGCGCACATGGAACACCCGACGCGCCTGCGCCGCCCGGTCAGATCGCATACGCCCCTGACCATCGCCCGTGAACTCGGCCGCACCGAAGCGGCCGACCTGCTGGAGAACGCCCGGACAACCCCGTGAGGGGACGGTGGCGGCGGCCTTCGCCGGCCGGCGGGGCAGGACACCGGACATGTCGGCGATCTGCTGGGCTCGCGCGGCGGCGAGCCCGTCGTCGGTGTCCTCCACGATCGACTCGCGCCTCAACTCAGCGGGCAACGGACAGCGTTCCGGACATCGACCGACCCTGGTGATGAGTTTTCGCGACCGCACCCGTCACATGGATGACCGGACAGGGCGAGACGGAGGGATGACGTGATGCGTGCGGACACGATGCCTGAGGAACTGGGTACGAGCGGGCCGGGCGAGGCCGACGAGTCGGGGTTCTCGGGGCTGGCCGAGCGGCACCGGCGGGAGCTGCACGTCCACTGCTACCGGATGCTCGGGTCGTTCGAGGACGCCGAGGACACCGTGCAGGAGGCGTTCCTGCGCGCCTGGCAGCGGCGGGAGACCTTCGAGGGGCGGTCGACGTTCCGGGCCTGGCTCTACCGCATCGCCACCAACGCCTGCCTGGACCTGCTCGCCAAGCGCCGCCCCGAGCCCGCGACCGGCGGCGAGGCGCGGTGGCTGCAGCCCTACCCTGACCGGCTGCTCGACGAACTGCCCGCGGGCGACGCGGACGAGCCGGAGACCGTCGCCGTCGCGCGGGAGACGATCGAGCTGGCGTACCTGGTCGCGGTCCAGCACCTCGCGCCGCGCCCGCGGGCCGCGCTGATCCTGCGGGACGTGCTCGGCTGGTCGGCGAAGGGCGTCGCGGAACTCCTCGGCGACTCCGTCAACTCCGTGAACAGCGCGCTGCAGCGCGCCCGGGCCGGGATGCGGGAGCACCTGCCCGCGGAGCGGCAGGACTGGACCGGCGGGGAGGAGGACGCCACCCTGCGTGAACTGGTGCGCCGCTACGCCGAGGCCAGCGTGGCCACGGACGTCAGGGCGCTCGCCTCGATGCTGCGGGACGACGTCCGCTTCTCGATGCCGCCCACGCCCGGCCTGTACGTCGGCCGCGACGCGGTGGTGACGTTCCTGACCGAGAGCGGCTTCGAGGGCATGACCGGTCTGCGCGCCGTTCCCACCTCGGTGAACAGGCAGCCCGCCCTGGCGTTCTACCTCTGGCGGCGGGCCGAGGGCGCGTACCTGCCGCTGACGATCGACGTCCTGCGCGTCACCGGCGGGGCGATCACCGAGATCACCACGTTCCACGACGACCGGTTCCCGCGGCTCGGACTCCCGGAGCGCCTGCCGGCCGACGGCACCGAGTGAACCCGGTACGAACGCTCGCGCTGCGCGCCGGCGCACGCATCGCCGTGATCGTGGAGGAACCGCGTTCCGGCTCCGCGGCACCGGCGTCCGCGCCCGGCGCGACCCGACTGTCACACGGCCGAAGTGCGGGCTCGTCACTCCGCCCGGAAGCCAGGTCTTCACCGCATACGGAAGGGAACGGCATGAACAGTACGAAGGAAACGGCCGCCGTGACCCACCCGGGCACCGTCCGCACCGGCCATCCCCACCGGTTCCGCCGCCTCGTCGGCACCGGCTTCCTCGCCACGTTCGCCGCCGCGGCGGCCACCACCCTCGCCGCCGCGCTCGCCCGGGCCGTCGGCGCCGACTTCGAGGTTCATGGTGGCGAGACCATCCCGCTGTCCGGCATCGCCGTCGTGACCGGCTTCTTCTCGGCCGTGGGCATCGTCATCGCCGCCGCCCTGCTGCGCCTGAGCGCCCGCCCCGCCGAGCGCTTCGTGTGGACGGCCATGTCGCTGACCGCCGTCTCGCTGGTCCCGCCCCTTCTCGCCGGGGCGACCACGGCCACCACCACCGCCCTCGTCGGGCTCCACCTCGTCCCCGCAGCGGTGATGATCCCCGTCCTGGCGCGGAGTCTGGCATCCGAACGGATTGACGGACCCTGACGGACATCTCCGTCGCCGGTGCCTTGGCCCGGTCCTCCACCAGCTCCACAGGGCCGACCTCCCCGTCGACGCCCACCGGTGTCCGGCACGCCACCGCGTCCCCGGGCGACCAATTCCGGTGCATCGGCCTGGGGAGAGGCCGGGTGCGAAGCGACGGGAGGGGCAGAAGGCCGACGGTTTCCCGGGGTGGGGGGGCGTGCGCCGTCGTGTGGTGGATGCGCCCCGAGCGACCGTTGTGCACTCCGTGCGCCTCTGGTGGTGGCCGTGACGCAGTGTTAGCTTTGTGTAGCCATGTGAACGCGGAGCGTGGCGGGGTCGAAGGGGGCAGGGAGATGGGCGACTTCACGGGACCCGTGCGGGTCATCGGTGTGGAGGACGAGGCGTACCGGCGGGTCTTCGAGGCGTTCCTCGCCGGGACGGACGAGAAGGCGGCCGCGCACCCGTACCTGACGGACATCGTGACCGCGCTGCCCGAGCGCGGCGTATGGGTGGACGCCGGTGCGGGCGAGGGGGCGACCACGCGCCACCTGGCGCCGTACTTCGGGGCGACCGTCGCGATCGAGCCGGGGGAGCACCTGCGGGCGCGGCTGCGGGAGGTCTGCCCGGCCGCCGTGATCGTGACCGATCCCGTCCTGCGGGCGGGGCTCGACCTGCGGGCGGACTTCGCGCTCCTCTCGCACGTCCTCTACTACGTGCCGCCGCAGGAGTGGCGCGAGACCGTGCTGCGGCTGCTCGGCTGGGTCAGACCGGGGCGTGAACTGGTCGTCATGCTCCAGGACCCGGACGACGACTGCATGAGCATGGTGCGGCACTTCACCGGCGTGCGCATGGACCTCGCCGCCCTCGCGGAGGAACTGGCCGCGTCCGGCGAGGGGATCGTGGGCGACCTCACCCGCGACAAGCTGCCCGCGACCTACCGGGCCGCCAAGGAGGAGACGGCGCTCGCGGTCGCCGAGTTCATGCTGAACGTGCCGCAGCTCGCCCTCATGGAGAAGCGGCCGGACCGGGAGGAGCTGGCGGAGTACGTCAGGAGCCGGCACGCGCAGCCGGGCGGCGGCTACGCCATCGGGCACTCCAGCGATGTCCTCCGCGTGCGCCGCGCGGCGGGGCCGGGGTGGGAGGAGGAACGCATGGCGTGACGGGCGGCGTTCCGCGTGCACGGGCGGGAGTGCGGGGCCGGGGCGGTAGCATCCCGGGCGTAGCGCAACGGACCCGACGCCCGAGGAGAGCACGAACGCCATGCCGGGAGAGCCGCAGGCCGACTGCCTGTTCTGCAAGATCGTCGCCGGAGACGTCCCGGCCACGATCGTCCGGGAGACGGACACCACCGTCGCCTTCCGCGACATCAACCCCCAGGCGCCCACGCACGTCCTAGTGATCCCCCGGGCGCACTACCCGGACGCCGCCGCGCTGGCCGCCGCGTCGCCGCAGATCCTGGCGGACGTCGTGCGCGAGGCGCACCAGGTGGCCGTGGACGACAAGGTGCTCGACTCCGGGTACCGGATCGTCTTCAACACCGGCAGCGGCGCGGGCCAGACCGTCTTCCACACGCACGCGCACGTCCTCGGCGGACGCGGCCTGGAGTGGCCTCCCGGGTGACACCCGGGGGCGGACAGCCCAGGCCCCCGGGGAGCGCGACGCGTCCCCGGGGGCCTGGCGTCAGACGCGTTCGCCTGTGCCTATGTGGATCGAGCGGCTTCCGCTGCACAGGAGGTTCTTGCCGTTGGCGCCCTCCCGGACGCAGACGGAGAGCGTCACGATCCCCGTCTCCTTCATGTTGTAGTTGCAGCTGACGGTGCGGTCGTTGGCCCCATACGCGTTGTGGCACTCGCCGCTGCGGCCGTAGTTCGTCTTCCAGACGCCGACCGCCCGCGCACCGCCCGCGTAGAGGTCGCGGACGGTGACCATGTCGCCGTAGTGGTAGAAGCACGCTTCACCGAGCGCGGTACCGCCGTCCTCGCTCCAGACGGTCACGCACTGGTAGACCGGGGCGGCGGACGCGGGGGACGCGGCCAGGCCGGTGGCGAGGACGGCGGCGCTGGAGGCGGCGAGGGTGAGGCGCTTGAGAAAGCCCACGGGAAGCCTTTCACAGGAGTCGAGTGATCACAGGCGACGCTCTCACGATGATCATGGAGCGCCGCGGGGCACTGTGCCCCGGAGATGTGGCAGGAGCAGAGGCGGATCGGCCCCGGGGAAGCGCGGGGCGTCCTCCCGGGGCCGGGCCGTCAGAGTCTCGCGCCGCTGCCTATGTGCACATAGGCGTGCGGGCTGCAGCTGATGGGCTGGCCCGTGGCACCCTTCTGCGTACAGACGGAGAAGGACACGACTCCCGTCTCCTTCATGTCGTAGTTGCAGGTGACGGTGCGGTCGTTGGCCCCGTAGGCGTTGTGGCACTCGCCGCTGCGGTCGTAGTCCGTGTGCCACTCGGCGACGACCCGCGCGCCGTCCGACGCGTGGTCCTCGACGGTGAAGATGTCTCCGTAGTGGAAGAAGCACCCCTCGCCGAGGTCGGAGCCGGTCCCGCTGCGCACCGTCATGCAGACGGAAGCGGGAAGGGCGGACGCGGGAGAGGCGCCGAGGCCGATGGCGAGGAGGACCGCGCCGGAGACAGCGAGAGCGAGGCGCTTGAGGAAGCCCATGGAAAGCCTTTCGCGGAGAAGCGGAGGGATGCGAGCGGCACGTGGCGGATCATCCGGACGCGGCGCAGGAGCACTATGCATGAGATGTATCCACGAGCAAAGAGAGAGGGGCGAAGTGTCTCCCCGTGAGCTGATTGTCCTGGGCACCGCGAGCCAAGTCCCCACGCGCCACCGCAATCACAACGGTTACGCCCTGCGCTGGGACGACGAGACGATCCTCTTCGACCCGGGCGAGGGCACCCAGCGGCAGATGACGCTCGCCGGGGTCACCGCGCACTCCCTCACCCGCGTCTGCGTCACCCACTTCCACGGCGACCACTCGCTCGGCCTCTCCGGCGTCCTCCAGCGGATCAGCCTCGACAAGGTGCCGCACCCCGTGCACGCCCACTACCCGGCGAGCGGCGAACGGTACTTCGAGCGGCTCAGGTACTCCACCGCCTACCACGAGACGGCCCGCATCGAGCCGCGCCCCGTCGCGGACGACGGCGAACTGACCGGCGGCACCGCCCCGTTCACCCTCACCGCCCACCGCCTGTCGCACCCCGTGGACTGCTTCGGCTACCGCCTCACCGAGCCGGACGGCGTCCGCATGCTCCCCGCCCGGCTCGCCGAACACGGCGTCACCGGCCCCGACGTCGGACGCCTCCAGCGCGACGGCCGACTGCGCGGCGTCACGCTGGCCGAGGTCAGCGAGACCAGGCGCGGGCAGCGGTTCGCCTTCGTGATGGACACGCGGCTGTGCGACGGCGTGTACGCCCTCGCCGAGGGCTGCGACATGCTCGTGATCGAGTCCACCTTCCTCGACGCGGACGCGGCGCTCGCCCACGAGTACGGGCACCTGACCGCCGCGCAGGCGGCCCGCGTCGCGGCCGACGCGGGCGTACGCCACCTCGTCCTGACGCACTTCTCCCAGCGCTACACCGACCCCGAGGCCTTCACCCGCGAAGCACGCGACGCGGGCTACGAAGGCGAACTGACCGTCGCCGAAGACCTGATGCGCGTCCCCGTCCCCCACCGCAGGGCCAACCCGCCTGTCACGCAGCCGACTTGACGCACGGCATACCGTAGCCGGAACGGATTCGCGGCGCCGTGGCCGCGCGGGGCACGAGGGGGAGACCGGGTGACAGGGTTCGCAGGCGCGACAAGGCCGCTCCAGCCGCAGGACCCGAGGGAGGTGTCCGGCTACCCCCTGCGCGGGCGGATCGGCTCCGGCGGCATGGGCACGGTCTACCTCTCCGAGACGCGGGGCAGGCGCCCCGTCGCGCTCAAGGTGGTGAACGCGCAGCTGGCGGAGGACCCGCTGTTCCGGCGGCGCTTCGAGCAGGAGGTCGGCGCGGCCCAGCGCGTACGCGGCCGTTACCTGGTGCCCGTGCTGGACAGCGACACGGACGGCCCCCTGCCCTGGGTCGCCACGGCGTACGTGCCGGGCCCCTCCCTCGCCGCGGCGGTGGCCGCGCACGGGCCGCTCCCGCCGGACGCGGCGGTACGGCTGACGGCCGGCATCGCGCAGGCCCTCGACGCCGTCCACTCCGCCGGAGTGGTCCACCGCGACCTGAAGCCGGGCAACGTGATGCTCGCCGCGGACGGGCCCGCCGTCATCGACTTCGGCATCGCCCGCGCCGCCGACGCGACCTCCCTCACGGGCACGGACATCCGCGTCGGCACCCCGGCGTTCATGGCGCCCGAGCAGATCGAGGGCGGCGCGCCGCCGACCCCGGCGGTGGACGTGTTCGCGCTCGGGCTGACGGTCCACATCGCCGCGACCGGCACCCACCCGTTCGGCGAGGGCGCGGCGACCGCCCTGCTCTACCGGATCGTCAACGGGCGGCCCGACCTGTCCGCCTGCCCGCCACCGCTGCGCGAGCTGATCGGCCGCTGCCTGGCGCGCGAACCGGAGGCGCGGCCGACACCGCAGGGCATCGTGGCGGCGTGCCGCGAGCTGGGCGCGGCCCTGGAGCTGGGCGACCCGATGCCCACGACAGGCTGGCTGCCCGCCACCCACACCACCGTCACCGCTCCCCACGCCCCCGCCCCCGATGCCTCGCCCTATACCGCCACTAACGTCGCGGGCGCCGCGCGCGGTCCCGCCCCGGGGGCATGGGGTCCCGGCGGTACTTCGCCCGACGCCAAGGCGCCCCCGCGGCCCCCGCACGTCCCGCCGCAGGTGATGTCGGCCCCCTCCGCCTCACCCCTCACCCCGTACCCCGGCGGCGCCGGGGCCTGGACGGCGGCCCGCCCCGCGACGGCGGAGCCCGGCGGCGGCACCACGAAAGCGGCGGCGACGCTGGCACTGCTGACCGTCCCGGGGATGCTGTTCGTCCTCTACATCGCCATCGAGTTCCTCCGGAACTCCCTCGGCCCGCCCGATGTGATCCAGGCGAACATGGCGCTGGGAGCGGCGGTGACGGCCGTCCTCGTATGGGGCGCGGTGCTGCTGCGCAGGGGCTCGGAAGCAGGGCGCCGGACCGTCGCGGTGGCGGCCGGGCTGGCGGCACTGCAAGCGCTCAGCTTCGGGGCGCAGTTCTTCCTGACGGGCGGCGACCTCGACTACGAGATACGCGGCTCGCTGCCGTCGTACGCGGTGATCGTCTTCGTCGTCTCCCCGCTGACGGCGCTCCCCGCGCTCGCCGCCACGGTCCTGGCGCTCCTCCCGGCCACCAGACGCTGGTGCCGCGCTCCCGTCAGCCCCGGCTGAAGGTCTCGGACGGTACGCCGTTGACCGTCGTGCCGCCCTGCTGCCAGTTGACCGCGATCTGCTCCAGGAAGGCGGCGGGGAAGTCCAGGTCCGGCGCGGTGAGCCCGTCGAGTTCCGCCAGGTCCTCGTCGGGGATCGTCACGTCGAGGGAGGCCAGGTTCGACTCCAGCTGGTCCACGCGGCGAGCCCCGATGATCGTGGAGGTGACGGGCGCCTGCTGCCGCACCCAGGCCAGCGACACCGCGGCCACCGTCGTGCCGAGACGCGAGCTGACGCGCTGGAGCGCGTCCAGCACGTCGAAGGTGCGGTCGGTCAGGTGGGCGGCGGCCATCGCGCCGCGCCCGGAACCGGACGGCTCCGGGTTCTCCCGGCTGTACTTGCCCGACAGCACGCCGGACGCGAGCGGGCTCCACGGCGTGACGCCCAGGCCCAGCTCCCGCGCGGCGCCGAACAGTTCGCCCTCCACCGTGCGCCGCAGCAGCGAGTACTCCACCTGGATGGCCGCCACCGGCGCCCAGCCGCGGAACTCGGCGATCGTCGCCGCCCTCGTCACCGCCCAGGCCGGGGTGTCGGACAGGCCGACGTACCGCACCTTGCCCGCGCGCACCAGGTCGTCCAGCGTGGCGGCGGTCTCCTCCAGCGGGGTGTGGCGGTCCCAGTTGTGCTGCCAGTACAGGTCGATGTAGTCGGTGCCGAGCCGCTCCAGGGAGGCGTGGACCTGGTGCAGGATCGCCTTGCGGCCCGCGCCGCCGCCGTTGGGGTCGCCCGGGTGCATGTTCCCGGCGAACTTGGTCGCGATGACGAGGCGGTCCCGCAGCCCCGGGTGGGCGCGCAGGTACTCGCCGACGACCCGTTCGGAGCGGCCCTCGGTGTAGCCGTTGGCGGAGTCCAGGAAGTTGCCGCCCCCGTCCAGGTAGCGGTCGATGATGGCGGCCGACGTCTCGTCGTCGGCTCCCCAGCTGGGGTCGCCGAACGTCATGGTCCCCAGGGCGAGCGGGCTCACGCGCAGACCGGTGCGGCCCAGGGTGCGGTAGTGGTCGAGTGACGCCAAGGCGGTTCCTTCGTCGATTCCGGGAAGCGGTTCCGCTGGCATGGTGCGGCATATGTCCCGTACGGGGCGGGAGGCGGTGTCCCGCGTGTGTCGGGCGGGCATGGGGCGGCGCCCGCACCCCGGGTGGGGGTGCGGGCGCCGTGGTGGTGCTGCTGGGGTTTTCTGCGGCTCTGTCTCGTCAGTAGGCGCTGTTGACGTTGTCCATGGAGCCGTAGCGGTCGGCGGCGTAGTTACAGGCGGCGGCTATGTTGGCGACCGGGTCGTAGATGTTCTCGCTGGTGCCGTTGACGTGGTACTGCTCGAACGTCGGCTCGATGACCTGGAGGAGGCCCTTGGACGGAATGTTCTTGTGGGCGTTGGTGTCCCACAGGTTGATCGTCAGGGGGTCACCGCTGGACTCGCGCATCAGGTTGCGGTGGATGCCCTCGTAGGAGCCGGGAATCCCGTTGTCCTTCATGACGTCCAGGGCTTCCTTGATCCACTTGTCGATGTCCTGCGCGGAGGCGGGCTTGGCCTTGGGCTGGTCCTCACGCGGGATCGGGATCACGCTGCCGTCCGCGCGGAACTGGGCGCCACGGCCCGGGTCCTCCGCCGGAGCACGCTCGGGCTGCGCCTCGGCGACAGGCTTGTCGTCCTTCGCCTCGGGCTTGTCCGGCTTGGCCGTGTCAGCACCGCTGTCGCTGTCCGTGTCGCCGCTGTGCGTGGGCGCGGTGTGGGCCTGGGCGCGGTCGGTGGGGGTGAAGGCGGTGGGGGAGACCGTCTGTTCGGCGGTCTTCGTGACGTGCTGCGTGGTTTCGTCCGCGCTGGCGTGGGGGGCGAGGGTGGCGGTGAGGGCTGCGCCGGTGGCCAGGATGCCCGCCAGGGTGCCCTTGCGGGTGATGCGGAGGGTGCCGTTGGTGGCGGTCATGGTGTCTACCTCGTTCCTCATGGGGCGGTGCCCGCGAACCGGGCGGAGGGGGAAGAGAAAGGGGGGCCGCATCGTGCGACGTGGCCCAGTGTGGAGACTGGCGCCGAAGTGCCGCAAAGCAGTGCAATACGACCCCGCCTCGTAGCAGGAGCCGTCACCCGGCCGCCGTCTCCGGAGGGCCCGGGCCACATCCGGAGCGGCGCACCGGTGGGGGCTACGGTCGCGCTTCGTAGATGACGAAGGTCCCTGTGCCGGGCCTCACTCCCGGCCCCTTCCGGGCTCACGCTGCGGATCGGCACCTGTGACGCTGCGCAACGGCGACGGGGGGTCCGGGAGTTGACAGCGGCCACGGTCCGCATCCGCGTCCACCACACTGCGTTGAGAACCGGGACACCCCGAGCACCGCACGGCGGCACCCCACCGGGATGCCGCCACGCGCCTCGTGCTTCCCCTGTCCGGCCCTTCCCCTCTTATGGGTTTTATGGGGTCCCTCCGGGCCTCGTGGGGCTGTGCGCAGGCTTCAGGAGCCGGCCCCCGCCGCCACGGGCACGGCCTCGCCCAGGCGCGGGAAGTCGGTGTAACCCTCCGCACCACCCCCGTACAGGCCGCTGCCGCGCTGCGGGTTCAGGGGCGCCCCCTCCGCGATACGCCGGGGCAGGTCGGGGTTCGCGAGGAAGAGCCTCCCGAAGGCGTACACGTCCGCGAGGCCCGCCCGTACCGCCTCCTCGGCACGCCGCACGCCGCCGGGCTCCGCGCCGCCGTCGTACGTCGCCACCAGGGTGCCGCTCCAGCGGGGGCGCAGGTCCGCGAGGGCGGGGTACGGCCCGGACTCCACCACGTGCAGGTACGCGAGGCCCAGGCCGTCCAGGGCGCCGAGGAGGCGCCGGTGGCGCGCGGCGGGGTCGGACTCGACGGCGCCGAGGTCGCCGCTGCCGGGGGAGACGCGCAGGGCGGTGCGCTCCGGGCCGATCGCGGCGGCGACGGCCTCCGTCACCTCCACGGCGAAGCGCACGCGGTCGGCGTACGCGTCGGTGCGGAGGTTGGCGCTGTCGGAGAGGAACTGCGAGCCGAGGTAGCCGTACGCGGCGCTGATCTCGACCCCGTCGAAACCCGCCTCCACCGCGTGCCGGGCGGCGGCCGCGTGGGCGGTGACGATCTCCGCGATCTCCGCCGCCGACAGCGCGCGCGGGACCACGTACTCCCGCTTCCCGGAGGCGGTGTGGATCAGCCCCTCCGGGACGGCGACGGCGGAGGGGGCGACCGGCTGCTCGCCGCCGAGTATCTCCGGGTGGCTGACGCGGCCGACGTGCCACAGCTGCGCGAAGATCCGGCCGCCCGCCGCGTGGACCGCGCCGGTCACGCGGCGCCAGCCCGCGACGTGCTCGGGCCCGGTCAGGCCGGGGACGCCGGGGCCGCCCTTGCCGAGGCGGTGGGGCCATATGCCCTCGGTGACGACGAGCCCGGCGCTGGCGCGCTGGGCGTAGTACTCGGCCATGAGGGGGGTGGGGGTGCCGGTGGCGTCGTCGGCGCGGGAGCGGGTCATGGCGGCCATGGCGACGCGGTTGGGGAGGTGCAGGGCATGGGTGCGGTGCGGGCGGAGCAGGGGGGATTCCATGGCGGGGTTCCTCGTTTCTCTGCGGGTGCTCTTCTGGAGTGGAGATGCATGTACCTGCAATGCAGAGTCATGCATATATCGAGGGATGAGGGATGAACGGGGTGGTCGGGGGAGTGGCGTCAGGTGGGGAGGCGGAGGCGCCTTGTCAGGGCCGCCAGCTCCCGGTCGGTGGAGGCGGCGGCCTCGTCCAGGGCGCCGGAGAGGGTGGCCTCGTAGACGGGGAGCGCCCGCGCCTGGCGTTCGCGCCCCGCGTCGGTGATCCCCAGGTAGACCCCGCGCCGGTCACCGGCGCAGTGGCAGCGCTCGGCGAGTCCGGCCCGTTCGAGCCTGCCCGCGAGCCGGGAGACCGTGCTCTGGTTCAGCCCCACGAGGTCGGCGACCTCCTGCATGCGCAGCTCTCCGTCGGAGGAGGCGGCCAGGTGGCACAGGGCGCGGAACTCGGACAGGCCCAGCGCGGAGTCGCGGTGCAGTGCCTCGGCGAGGCGCTGTTCGACACGGCTGTGCAGCATGATCAGGCGCGTCCAGTGGTCGCTGTCGGCGTGGGTCATGCGTCACCTCCCTGTCCCGTGGGTCTTCGGGGAGCATACATGTGACAGCATTATTTGCATACTCATGGATCTGTCGCCCGCGCTCAGGCGGGCGGCTGCGGCAGCGCCCCCGCGCGGTCCAGGACGCGGGCCGCCGCGTTCACCGAGTCCACCAGCGGATGCAGCGCCAGCGCCCGCAGCGCGGCGGCGCGCGAGCCCGTCACGGCCGCCTCGATCGTCGCCCGCTCCACCGCCTTCACCTGCAGCATCAGCCCCGTCTCGGCCAGCCCCGGCGTGACGGTCGGGACCGGGTGGGCGCCGAGTCCGTCCACGTCGCAGACCGTCTCGACGATGGCGTGGCCCGGCAGTTCGGGGACGGTGCCGTTGTTGCGGACGTTCAGGATCAGGCGCGTGCGCCGGTCCCCGGCGATGGCGCGCATCAGGGCGAGCGCCACCCGCTCGTACCCCCCGCCCTCCAGATCCTCGGCGTCACGCGGCCGCTCGTCGCCGCCCGCCGCGCGGGCCTCGGCGCCGTACGTCTCCTCCCGCTCGCGGCGGATCCGCTCCCACAGCGCCGGCGCGCCCGCCGGATCGCGCGCCGCCTCCGCGAAGAACGCGCTCTGCTGCCGGTGCAGGAACTCGCCCCGCGTCCGGTCGGCCGCGAGCGCCGCCGCCCGCGTCTCCCGCGCGAAGTAGTAGTAGTGGAGGTACTCGTTCGGCAGCGCGCCCAGCGCACGCAGCCAGCGCGCGCCGAACAGCCTGCCCTCCTCGAACGACGCGAGCGCCGCGTCGTCCGCCAACAAGCCGGGCAGCAGGTCACGCCCCTTGTGGGTGAGCGTCAGCAGCCAGCCCAGGTGGTTCAGCCCGACATAGCTGAACCCGACCTCGTCAGGCTCGGCCCCCGCCGCGCGGGCCGCCCGGCGCACCAGGCCCACCGGCGAGTCGCAGATGCCGATGACGCGGTGCCCCAGCCGCGTCGCCATCGCCTCCGTCACCATGCCCGCCGGATTGGTGAAGTTCACGACCCACGCCTCCGGCGCCACCGCCAGCACGCGATCGGCCAGGCGCAGGGCCGCCGGGATGGTGCGCAGCCCGTACAGCACCCCGCCCGCACCCACCGTCTCCTGGCCGAGGACACCCTCGGCCAGCGGCGCCCGTTCGTCCCCGACCCGGCCCGCCGTGCCCCCGGCGCGCAGGGCGCTGAACACGAAGTCCGTGCCGCGCAGCGCGTCGTCGAGATCCCCCGCCACCCGCACGGCCGGCGGGTCCGGCAGGCCCGCCTCCGAGGCCTCCTCCGCCTGCCGCGCCAGGACGGACGCGATGACGCGGGCACGCAGCGGGTCGGTGTCGTAGAGCGTCACCTCGGTGCAGCGCGCGTCGCCGGTGGCCGTCTGTGTCAGTAGCGCCCGGTATACCAGGGGTACGCGGAAGCCTCCGCCGCCGATGATCGTGAGCCTCATGGGCCGGAACGTACCGTAGGAGAGAGGGCCGACCATGATCGGGAGCACAGCATGACCGGACGCACAGCATGACCGGGAGCACGGCATGACCGACGGGAACCCCGGCCCGTACGCGGGCCTCGACCACATGCACACCCCGCGGCCCTGCGCGGGCTTCGACCCGCTGGCCGCCCTGCGCACCCCGGACGCGCCCGCCGTCGACGTCTTCCTCACCGGGACGGTCTTCCTCGACATCGTCTTCACCGGCCTGCGCACCGCCCCCGTGCGCGGCAGC
This sequence comes from Streptomyces sp. NPDC049879, assembly GCF_044461265.1. Taxonomy (NCBI): domain Bacteria; kingdom Bacillati; phylum Actinomycetota; class Actinomycetes; order Kitasatosporales; family Streptomycetaceae; genus Streptomyces; species Streptomyces sp. NPDC049879. The sequence goes on from NZ_JBITKT010000001.1 coordinate 663,376, forward strand.
GAGACGTGGGCCAGCGGCATGGGGTCGAGCCCCGGCGGCGTGGCCAACATGGCGGCGGCCCTCGCGCGCCTCGGCCTGCGCACGTCGCTCGCCGCCGCGTTCGGCGACGACAAGTACGGCGAGTACTGCTGGGAGACCCTGGAGCGCGGTGAGGGCATCGACCTGTCGCGCTCCCGCATGGTGCCCGGCTGGCACTCGCCGGTCACCGTCTCCATGGCCTACGAGGGCGAACGCACCATGGTCACGCACGGCCACGACGCGCCGTCCGGCTGGGACACCCCGCCCTACGGCCCCGGGGCCGCGCCCGGCGCGCGCTCGTGCGTCGCCTCCCTGCGGCCGGGGCACCCCCAGGAGTGGATCGCGCGGGCCGCGCGCGGCGGCGCGTTGGTCTTCGCCGACGTCGGCTGGGACGACACCGGCTCCTGGGACCTCGCCGCACTGCCCGACCTGGCGCACTGCGAGGCGTTCCTGCCCAACGCCGCCGAGGCCATGCGCTACACCCGCGCCGACTGCCCGCGCGCCGCCGCGCGGGCGCTGACCGAGGTCGTGCCGCTCGCCGTCGTCACCATGGGCGCCGACGGGGCCTACGCGGCGGACGGCAGGACCGGCGAGACCGCCGAGGTGCCCGGCATCGTCGTGGAGGCGCTGGACACGACCGGCGCGGGGGACGTGTTCACCGCCGGGTTCGTCGCCGGGACGCTCGCCGGATGGCCGCTCGCCGACCGGCTCGCGCTCGCCGGGCTGACGGCGGCGCTGTCCGTCCAGGAGTTCGGCGGCTCCCTGTCGGCGCCCGGCTGGCGCGAGGTCGCGGCCTGGTGGCGGTACGTCTGCTCGTCGCCCCCGGGCGACGACGGCTATGACCGCGAACTGCGGCGCTACGCCTTCCTGGCCGACCTGCTGCCGGGACCCGCGCCCGGCTGGCCGCGCCGCAGGGCCGTCCCGACGCTCGGCTTCCGGGGGTGACGCGGGAGTGCCCCGGGGGAACGGCGCGCCCGCCCGGCGTGTCGATGCCGCGGGGAACAGGTGCGATCGCCCTCCGTAAGGCTTTCGTGAGTATTTTCCCTGTGGCACCACGGGCCCCGCGTCGTACCCTGGAGGCCCCCGGCGCTCCGGCGCCGGGCACATCCGGCGCAGTTCGTGCAGACCAGTGCAGAGAGGGATGAGCAGGCCGGTCCCGCGGCCACCCATGACGCAGACACCCACACACCAGCCGGCGGCCGGCGCCGCCGAGGCGACCGCCCGGTTCACCGTCCCCGCCAAGCACCCCATGGTCACGGTCCTGGGCTCGGGCGACGCGCTGCTGCGCGTGATCGAGGAAGCCTTCCCCGCCACCGACATCCACGTCCGGGGCAACGAGATCCGCGCCACCGGCGACCAGGCGGAAGTCGCCCTGGTCCAGCGTCTGTTCGACGAGATGATGCTCGTCCTGCGGACCGGCCAGCCGCTCACCGAGGACGCCGTCGAACGCTCCATCGCGATGCTCCGCGGCGCCGAGGGCACCAGCCCCGCGCAGGTGCTGACGCAGAACATCCTGTCCAACCGCGGCAAGACCATCCGCCCCAAGACGCTCAACCAGAAGCGGTACGTCGACGCCATCGACACGCACACCATCGTCTTCGGCATCGGCCCGGCGGGCACCGGCAAGACCTACCTCGCCATGGCCAAGGCCGTGCAGGCGCTGCAGTCCAAGCGCGTCAACCGGATCATCCTCACCCGCCCCGCCGTGGAGGCGGGCGAGCGCCTCGGCTTCCTGCCGGGCACGCTCTACGAGAAGATCGACCCGTACCTGCGCCCCCTGTACGACGCCCTGCACGACATGCTCGACCCCGACTCCATCCCGCGCCTCCTCAGCGCCGGGACCATCGAGGTCGCGCCGCTGGCGTACATGCGCGGACGGACGCTCAACGACGCGTTCATCATCCTGGACGAGGCGCAGAACACGAACCCCGAGCAGATGAAGATGTTCCTCACCCGCCTCGGCTTCGAGTCGAAGATCGTCATCACCGGCGACGTCACCCAGGTCGACCTGCCCGGCGGCAAGAGCGGCCTGCGCCAGGTCCAGGACATCCTCGACGGCGTGGACGACGTCCACTTCTCGCGCCTCACCAGCCAGGACGTCGTCCGGCACAAGCTGGTCGGCCGCATCGTGGACGCGTACGACCGCTTCGACCGCGCCGAGGAGTCCGGCAGGACCGCCAGGCCCGGCAGGACAGACAGATCCGACAGGACCGGAAAGTAGCCGCTCACCACCATGGCGATCGAGGTCAACAACGAGTCCGGCCTGGACATCGACGAACAGGCCCTGCTCGACATCGCGCGCTACACCCTGGCCCGGATGCGCATCCACCCGCTGTCGGAACTCTCCGTCATCGCGGTCGACTCGGAGGCCATGGAGCAGCTCCATCTCCAGTGGATGGAGCTGCCAGGACCCACCGACGTGATGTCCTTCCCGATGGACGAGCTGCGCCCCCCCGCGAAGGACGACGAGGAGCCCGTGCAGGGACTCCTCGGCGACGTCGTCCTGTGCCCCGAGGTGGCGCGCACCCAGGGCGCCGACGCGCCGACCACACACTCCATGGACGCCGAACTGCAGCTCCTCACCGTGCACGGCGTCCTCCACCTCCTCGGGTACGACCACGAGGAGCCAGGTGAGAAGGCCGAGATGTTCGGCCTGCAGAAGGCCATCGTGGACGGCTGGCGCGACGAGCGCGGCCTGTCCGGACCGTCCCCCGCCCCCACCACCACATGACCGCCACCCTGCTCCTGTCCGTCGTCGGCCTGCTGGTGCTGGCCTGGCTGTCCTCCTGCGCGGAGGCGGGGATCGCGATGATCACCGCCTACCGCGCCGACGAGGCCGAACGGGCGGGCCGCCGCGGCGCGCCCCGCCTGGCCGTCATCGCCGCCGACTCCACCCGCTACCTCAACCTGGCACTCCTCCTGCGCATCTGCGGGGAGATGGCCGCCGCCGTCCTCGTCGCGCACGCCTGCCTCCAGGAGTTCGCCGAGGTCTGGGAGGCGCTGCTGGTGGCCTTCGCCGCCATGGTGCTGCTGTCGTTCGTCGCGGTCGGCGTCTCGCCCCGCACCATCGGACGCCAGCACCCCCTGGCGACGGCCACCGCCGCCTCGTACGTCCTGGTGCCGCTGGCCCGCGTCCTGGGCCCGCTCACCCAGTTCCTGATCATCCTGGGCAACGCGCTCACGCCGGGCAAGGGCTTCCGGCGCGGCCCGTTCGCCTCCGAGGCGGAGCTGCGCGCCCTCGTGGACCTCGCCGAGCGCGAGTCGCTGATCGAGGACGACGAACGCCGCATGGTCCACTCCGTCTTCGAACTGGGCGACACCCTGGTCCGCGAGGTGATGGTGCCGCGCACCGACCTGGTGTCCATAGACCGGCACAAGACGCTCCGCCAGGGCCTCACCCTCGCCCTGCGGTCCGGCTTCTCCCGCATCCCCGTCACCGGCGAGAGCGACGACGACATCATCGGCATCGTCTACCTCAAGGACCTCGCCCGGCGGGTGCACGTCAGCCGCGAGGCCGAGACGCGCCTGGTGGAGACCGTCGCCAGGCCCGCCACCTTCGTGCCCGACACGAAGAACGCGGGCGACCTCCTGCGCGAGATGCAGCGCGACCACAGCCACGTCGCCGTCGTCATCGACGAGTACGGCGGCACGGCGGGCCTCGTCACCATCGAGGACATCCTGGAGGAGATCGTCGGCGAGATCACCGACGAGTACGACACCGAGCTGCCGCCCGTCGAGGAACTGGAGGACGGCGCGCGCCGCGTCACCGCCAGGCTCGACATCGGCGCGCTCGGCGAGCTGTACGGCCTGCTGCTGGACGACGAGGACGTCGAGACCGTCGGCGGCCTGCTGGCCAAGGCGCTCGGCCGCGTCCCGATCCCCGGCGCGTCCGCCACGGTGGACATCGCCCCGGAGCAGGCCGCGCCGCACCACCAGGGCACGCTGCCCTCGGCGCTGCGCCTGACCGCCGAGTCCACCGCCGGGCGCCGCAACCGCATCGACCGCGTCCTCGTGGAACCCCTGGCACCGGACCCGGCGGAGTCGTTCCCCGAGTCGTAGGCCCGGTCCGGCACCCCCACGCGCGGTCACCCGAATGGTCGGCCGCGCGTGGCCGTGCCGTCCTCCGGATGGCGCCATGGAAGTCATGTACACGCATCTGAGGGCCGCGGCCGTCACCGGGGTCGCCCTGCTGGGACTGACCCTGCTGCCCGCCGACCCGTCCGTCGGCACCGACGTGCTGCCGGAGCGGCGGCTGCGGACGGCGCTGCTGGACACGATGGACTTCCCCGAGGGCTGGGCCGGGGACAGCGCGCGCTCGGCGAAGGAACGCGGCTTCGGCGTGCCAAAGCCGCAGGAACGGTCCTGCCGCGCCCTGTTCGACAGCACCGAGAAGACGGCGGCGCGCGCCGGGTTCGCCAAGTCGGAGAGCGGCCCGTTCGTCACCACCGTGCTCGCCGCGCACGAGAGCGAGGACGCGGCCCACGCCGCCGTCACCGCCTTCGCGCGCACGGCGGCCGAGTGCAGGACGTTCCACACCCGCGAGGGCCCCGGGCGCGGCACGGTCACCGTGGCGTACGACGGCGCCGACGAAGCCGACGGGCCCGGCGTCAAGTCCCTCGGCGAGGAGAGCGCCGCCCTGCGCTTCGAACGGCGCGTCGAGGGCGCCCGCGACCGTACGCCCGTGGTGGCGGACGTGGTGATCGCGCGGGTCGGCGCCCAGGTGCTGCGCGTCGCCCAGGCCGGGCGCGACGACCGGGGCACGGACTCCCTGGAGCCCATAGCCGACCGCGCCGTGGAGAAGCTGGAGCAGGTCGCCGGGGGCGAGGACCCCGCGCCGCCCCCCGACCAGCCGGGCACCACGCGGCTGTGACCACCCGCGCCAGGGCATAGGCTCGTCCGTATGAGTGAAGCCCCCGAGGCCGCCCCCCTCGACCCCGAGGACCGCAAGATCATCACCCTCGCGCGCAGCGCCCGCGCCCGCAACCAGGTCCCCGAGGGCGCCGCCGTCCGCGACGGCACGGGACGCACGTACGCCGCCTCCACGGTCGCCCTCGACTCGCTGCGGCTGAGCGCGCTGCGCACCGCCGTCGCGATGGCGGTCGCCAGCGGCGCCGACACCCTGGAGGCCGCCGCCGTCGTCAGCGGCGCCGACGCGCTGCCCGCCGACGACCTCGCGGCGGTCCGCGACCTCGGCGGCCCCGGCACCCCCGTGCTGCTGGCTGGCCCCGACGGCACCCTTCGTGCGACGATCCCGGCGTCATGAGCAGCCCCCGCACCCCCAGCAGCCCCGCGCCCGTCCACCGCTCCGGCTTCGCCTGCTTCGTCGGCCGGCCCAACGCGGGCAAGTCCACGCTGACCAACGCCCTCGTCGGCACCAAGGTCGCCATCACCTCCAACCGGCCGCAGACCACGCGCCACTCGGTGCGCGGCATCGTGCACCGCCCCGACGCGCAGCTCGTCCTCGTGGACACCCCGGGCCTCCACCGCCCGCGCACGCTCCTCGGCCAGCGCCTCAACGACGTCGTGCGCACCACCTGGGCCGAGGTGGACGTGATCGGCTTCTGCCTGCCCGCGAACGAGAAGGTCGGCCCCGGCGACCGCTTCATCGCCAAGGAGCTGGCGGCGATCAAGCGCACGCCGAAGATCGCGCTGGTCACCAAGACCGACCTCGTGCAGGGCGACGCGCTCGCCGAGCAGCTGATCGCCGTCGACCAGCTGGGCAAGGAGGCCGGGTTCGAGTTCGCCGAGATCGTGCCGGTCTCGGCGGTCGCGGGCCGCCAGGTGGACCTGGTCGCCGACCTGCTCGTGCCGCTGCTGCCCGAGGGCCCGCCGCTCTACCCGGAGGGCGACCTCACGGACGAGCCGGAGCAGGTCATGATCGCCGAGCTGATCCGCGAGGCGGCCCTGGAGGGCGTGCGGGACGAGCTGCCGCACTCCATCGCCGTGGTCGTGGAGGAGATGCTGCCGCGCGAGGACCGCCCCGCCGACCGGCCGCTGCTGGACATCCACGCGTTCCTCTACATCGAGCGCACCAGCCAGAAGGGCATCGTCATCGGCCCCAAGGGCCAGCGGCTGCGGGACGTCGGCACCAAGGCGCGCCGCCAGATCGAGGCCCTGCTCGGCACGCCCGTCTACCTCGACCTGCACGTGAAGGTCGCCAAGGACTGGCAGCGCGACCCGAAGCAGCTGCGCAAGCTGGGCTTCTGACGGACACCCGGCACGCCGGGCGCTTGACCTTCACACCGGTGTCAGCCCTTACGGTGCGCGTGTCCGCCGCACGCGCCCCCTGAGGAGCCCGCCATGTCCGCAGCACCGCCGCCCGCACCCAGCGCGATCGTCGTCGGGGCCGGTCCCGGCATCGGCCTGGCGGTGGCCCGCCGCTTCGCGCGGGAGGGGTACGCCGTCGGCCTCGTCGCGCGGCGCGCGGAGACCGTACGGGACACCGCCGCCGCTCTCGGGGGCCTCGGCGGCGGCCCGGTCGCGACGGCCACGGCGGACGCCACCGACGAGACCGCCCTGCGCGCCGCGCTCGACAGCCTCACCGGCGCGCTGGGGACGCCGCACACCGTCGTCTACAACGCGGCGCTCATCCGGCCCGACGCCATCGGCGACCTGTCGCTGCGCGAGCACCTCGACGCGTGGGCGGTCAACGTGGGCGGCGCCCTCGTCACCGCCGCGCACCTCGCGCCCGCGATGGCGGAGCGGGGCAGCGGCTCGTTCCTCGTCACCAGTGGCATGCCGAAGGCGAAGCCGGAGTACGCCAGCCTGTCGCTGGGCAAGGCGGGCGTACGGGCGCTGGTGTCGCTGCTCGACGGCACGTACGGCCCGGCGGGGGTGCACGCGGCGAGCATCCGCGTGGACGGCCCGGTCGCGCCCGGCACGGCGTTCGACCCCGACGACATCGCCGCCCACTACTGGCGGCTGCACACCGAACCGCGCGGGCGGTGGACGCACGAGGCCGTGCACTCCGGCGACGCCTGAACACGCCGCCGGTGAGAGGGGAGAGCCCCGGCCCGCGGACGGCGCGGCGCGCCTGTCCGCGTCCCCGAAACACCCGCCCACGGGCCAGTTTTCTGACCCTGGCCGCACGGGAAGGGATCGCGCGTCCGCGTGCCGGCACGCCCGCCAGGGACGCGGCGGGCGTGCCGGACAGCGGCGGACCGGGGGCCGCTGCCTGCGCGCGGTACGTGCCCGGCCGCGGGCGGGCGGCGTGGCGACGCGGTTCGGGATACCGACGCGCGGCCGTCGTGGCGGGCACTGGCGTGAGGCCGGTGACTCCGGCACCGGCTTTCGCGCGTTCCCTTCGTGCCGGGCGTGGTGCGTGTCCGGCTGTGGGCGGGCGGTGTGGTGACGCGGTTCCGGGTACCGGCGCGCGGTCGTCGTGGTGAGGGCGGTGGCGCGGTACCGGCTTTCGCGTGCCCCCTTCGCGCCCGCCTGTCGGGACCAGGGCCGCGTGGAGCAGGCGGCCGGGGCGGCCCGGTGGTTCCCCGCCGGGCACTGACCGGGTCGCGCGATGGTGCGGCGCGGTGCCGTGGCGGCTGACGCGCCCCCGGGGACTGGCGCGGGGGCGGGCACCCCGGCACCGGCTGCCGCGCATCCCCTTCGCGCCGGTCCGTCGGGACGTGGGCCGTGCTGGGCGTGGTGCACGCCCGGCCGAGGTGTGGTGGTGCGGCGTGACCCGGCACCGGCTGCCGCGCGTCCCCTTCGTGCCCGCCCGGGGAGGCCGCCGTGGTTCTCCGTCGGGCATCGGCCGGGGCGCGCAGGCCCCGCGCCTCACTTTCCGGGCGCGGGGCGGCGCCGTGCCGTCACGGGACGAGGACGATCCGGCCGCGGACCCCGCCCTCGGTCATCGCCTGGTAGGCGCCGGCCGCCTCGGCGAGCGGTACGACGGCGTGGACGCGCGCCGGGAGGTCCCCCTTCGCCACGCGTGCGAGCAGCCGGGTGAGCAGCTCGCCGTCGGGGCGGGCGAACACCACCTCCACGCTGACGCCGCGCTCCTCGGGGAGCCGCGCCGCCGGCTGCACGCCGACGAAACGGCCGCCGTCGCGCACCGCCGCCAGGGCGCGTTCCTGGAGGGCCCCCGCGTCGGCGACGGCGTCCCAGCCCTCGCCCGGCCCGGTGGTGAAGCCCGCGCCCAGGCCGCGGACGAACGCCTCGTCGGCCGCCCTGGCCATCCCGGTCACCTCCCAGCCGCGGTCCCTGGCGAGCACGGCGACGTGCGGGCCCACCGCACCGGCGGCGCCGGTCACCAGCAGCCGCCCGCCCCCCTCGGGCGCCGCGCCGAGGAGGTCGACGATCATGGCCGCGGCGGTGGCGTTGAGCGGCACGGTCGCCGCCTCGACCAGGTCCACGCCGTCCGGGACGACGGCGACGTCCGCGGCGGGGACGACGAGGAGTTCGGCGTGGGAGCCGTGGGCGCGGTCGAAGCCGTCGACGAATCCGGCGACACGGGTGCCGACCGTCAGCCCGGCGTCCGGTCCCGCGGCGTCGACGGTCCCGGCGAAGTCCCAGCCGAGACCGGTGTGTTCCGGCTGGTTGACCATGCCGAGCCGGTGGAACACGCCCCCGGCCACGCCCAGGTCGACCGGGTTGACCGCCGCGCCCGCGATCCTGACGCGGACCTCCCCGGGACCCGGCTCGACCGGCGGGACGTCGGCGATCTCGACCGAACGGGGCCCGGACGGGACGCGGACCACGGCCTGCCGGTACGTCTGCTGCTGGGTCGTCATCTTCTTCTCCTGAAGCTCCGGCGAGGCGGTGTTGCCTTCGCGGTGGTTGCAGGACCACCATGGAGGCACCCGGTTACCCGGGGGAAGTAGGCACCTTGAAGTGCCTAAGTCACCGACCGGAGGAGATCACCCGTGGCGACCAGCACCGCGTCCGAGCGGAAGGCCGTGGCCAAGGCGGAGTACGACGCGTTCCTCGCGATGTGTCCCAGCCGCCAGCTCCTGGAGCGCATCTCCGACAAGTGGGTCGCCCTCGTGCTCGCCGCGCTGGGCGGCGACGGCCCGGGGCCCGGGGTGGTCCCCGGCGCCGGACCGCGACCCATGCGCTTCTCCGAACTGGCGCGCCGGATCTCGGGCGTGAGCCAGAAGATGCTCACGCAGACGCTGCGCTCGCTGGAGCGCGACGGCATCGTGACCAGGACCGTGACGCCCACCGTGCCCGTCACCGTCACGTACGAGCTGACCGCGCTCGGCGGCTCGCTCCAGGGCGTCATGCTGGGGATCAAGGAGTGGGCCGAGGGCCACATGGGTGAGGTCCTGGCCCACCGCGACGGCTACGACCAGGGCCGGGCCGACACCGCCCGCTGAAACGCCCCGGGCGCCGCGTCAGTTCGAGGCGGCGGTCGCGGCCTCGGTGAGGAGGACGGCCGTCTCGGCCGCGGAGAGGCCGAGGGCGGCGCCGATCGTGCCGAGCGCCGAGCGCTCCGCCGCGCGGTAGGGGCCGTCCGCGAGCGCGATCCGCGCGCCCTGGAACACCAGCGTCCGCCGCCCGGGGCCCGCCAGGTGCGGGGCGAGCGCGCCCAGCGTCTCGTGCACCTCGTGGTCCATCAGCGGCGACTGGCGGCAGCTCAGCGCCGCCTGGAGCGTCAGCAGCCGCTCCTCCGTGCACTCGGCGAAACCGGCGGCCCGCACCGTCTCGACGGCCGTGCGCCGCGCGGCGGCCTCGTCGCCGCCCGCCGCGAGCATCATCAGGGCGACCGAGTGCACCGCGTCCCGCAGCAGACCGGCCAGCCGGGTCGTCGTGGGCTGGTCCAGCGCCGCCACGGGGTGGTGCGTCCGGCACGACACGCACTCCACGACGGGCTCCACCGCGCCGCGCGGCAGCAGCGGTACGCCCAGCAGCGTGAAGCGCCGCTTGCCCGTCATCCGCTGGTAACAACGGTCCCCGCCGCAGCTCGCGCACCAGAAATCACCGTCGTCGACCACGCGCCAGGCCGTGCGGACCCCCGCCACTTTCACCCCGCTGGAGTGCACCACGCCGTACCTCCGTTACCCACCGGCAACATCGCCGTGGGCGTGATGTTAACCACACCACGGGCCCGGCGTCAGTAGTGCGTCGGCACAAACCGGCCACCGGGCCCGTGGAACGGCGCGCGGGCGCCGGGTCGTCAGGCGCGCGTGGCCCTGTTGACGGCCGAGACGACCGCCTTCAGCGAGGCGCGCACGATGTTCGCGTCGATCCCGACGCCCCACAGCACGCGGTCACCGACCGCGCACTCGATGTACGCGGCGGCCTGCGAGCCCGCGCCCGCGCTCATGGTGTGCTCGACGTAGTCCAGCAGCCGTACGTCCACGCCGTCCCCGCCGATGACCCCCGCCGACGTCAGCGCGTCGAAGAACGCGGCGAGCGGCCCGTTCCCCGTACCCCGCAGCACGGTGTCGGCGCCGTCCACCACGGCCTCGACGGTCAGCGCGTCCTGGCCCTCGCTGGTCGTGGACGCCTGCGCGTCCCGCAGCGCGACGCGGCCCCAGTGCGCCTGGCCCTCACCGGCGGGCAGGTACTCGTCGGTGAACGTCTCCCAGATCTGCGCCGGGGTGACCTCGCCGCCCTCGGCGTCCGTCCTCCCCTGGATGATCTTCGAGAACTCCACCTGCATCCGGCGCGGCAGGTCCAGCTTGTGGTCGTTCTTCAGGACGTACGCGACGCCCCCTTTGCCCGACTGCGAGTTCACCCGGATCACGGCCTCGTACGAGCGGCCGACGTCCTTCGGGTCGATCGGCAGGTACGGGACCTCCCAGGGCTCGTCGGGGCGCTGCGCCTCGAAGCCCTTCTTGATCGCGTCCTGGTGCGAGCCGGAGAACGAGGTGTACACCAGGTCGCCCACGTACGGGTGGCGCGGGTGGACCTCCATCTGGTTGCAGTACTCCCAGGTCCTGCGCACCTCGTCGATCCGCGAGAAGTCGATCTGCGGGTCCACGCCCTGCGAGAACAGGTTCATGCCCAGCGTGACCAGGTCGACGTTGCCCGTCCGCTCGCCCTGGCCGAACAGGCAGCCCTCGACGCGGTCGGCGCCCGCCATGACGGCCAGCTCGGCGGCGGCGACGGCGGTGCCCCGGTCGTTGTGCGGGTGCGTGGACAGGCAGACGAACTCGCGGCGCGACAGGTGCCGCGACATCCACTCGAAGCGGTCGGCGTGCGTGGACGGCGTGGAGCGCTCGACGGTCGCCGGCAGGTTCAGGATGATCTCGCGGCCCTCGGCGGGCTGCCAGACGTCCATGACGCCCTCGCAGACCTCCAGCGCGAAGTCCAGCTCGGTGTCGGTGAAGATCTCGGGGCTGTACTGGTAGCCGAAGACGGTGCGGTCGTCCAGCAGCTTCTCCGCGTACTCCATCACCAGGCGCGTGCCGTCCACGGCGATGGCCTTGATGTCCTCGCGCCCGCCGCGGAAGACGATGCGGCGGAACGCGGGCGCCGTCGCGTTGTAGAGGTGCACGGTCGCGTGGTGCGCGCCGACCAGGGACTCCACGGTCCGCTCGATCAGGTCCTCGCGGGCCTGCGTCAGCACGGAGATCGTGACGTCCTCCGGGATCGCGTCCTCCTCGATGATCGAGCGGACGAAGTCGAAGTCGGTCCGGCCCGACGCCGGGAAGCCGATCTCGATCTCCTTGTAGCCCATGCGCACCAGCAGGTCGAACATGGCCCGCTTGCGCACCGGCGACATCGGGTCGATCAGGGCCTGGTTGCCGTCGCGCAGGTCGGTGGACAGCCAGCGGGGCGCGCGGGTGACGCGGTTGCCCGGCCAGGTGCGGTCGGGGATGTCGACGGCCTCGTACGGCCGGTACTTGTGGATCGGCATGCCGGAGGGCTGCTGGCGTGCGGTGGCCGTGGTCAGCGGCGTGTTGGTGCCCATGAGAGGCGACGGTCTCCTTGCGGGGGGTGGCTCGGACGGGAAACGGCCGACGGCAGCGCCGCACTCCGCGGGGAGGGGGTCGGCCTACGACTACAGACCCTCGCCGCGGCGGCTAAGGAGGAGCATCCCGAAACGCATCGCTCAGCCACCATAACCCCGCCACCGGCCCGTTCAGGCCGCGTATCAGCATCCGAGACGCACGCCACACCCGCGCGCCCCGGCACGCGCCAGGCGTACTCCCGGGGGAGTAACGGGCGCTCCCCACCGCCCCCGGCGGTACGGCCGACCTCGGTCCGGCGGGCGACGCGACGGGCGGCGCCCGCCGGAAGGCTGGTGGGGCACGTCACCGAACGACCCGAACCTCTGCCGGAAAGCCTGGAGGCCACCCATGGGGGCCCTGACCCTCGACACCCCGCCCGCGGACTCCCCGCCCGCACCGCCGCCCGCCGGGCGCCGCCGCCTGCTGCCCTGGGCCGTCATCGGCCTGTGGGTCGCGGTCCTGGCGCTCGCCCTCCCGTTCGCCGGGAAGCTCGGCGGCATCACGCGCGACGAGAGCGTGGACTACCTGCCCGACAGCGCCGACTCGACCCAGGTCGTCCGGCTCCAGGAGCTGCTGCCGGGCGGCGAGACCACGGACGTGATCCTCGTCTGGGCCAGAGACGGCGGCCTCACCGCCGACGACCTGGCGACGGCCGGCGAACGGGCCGCCGAGGTCGCCGCCGCCTACGACACCGGCGGCGCGGAGCCCGCGGCCGTACCGTCCGAGGACGGCACGACCGTGATGTACCCGCTGGCGCTGCACGGCCTCGACAGCTCCGAGGAGCGCTCGGACGCCGTGGAGGACATACGCGAGCGCGCCGACGCCGGGCTCCCCGGCGGCCTCACCGCCGAGGTCGGCGGCGCGGGCGCGCTCCAGCACGACAACGCCGTCGTCTTCGAGTCGGCGGACGCGACGCTGATGATGGCGACCGCGCTCATCGTCGCGCTGCTGCTCGTCATCACCTACCGCAGCCCCGTCCTGTGGCTGCTGCCGCTGCTGTCGGTCGGCGTGGCGGCGGTCTCCTCGATGGCCCTGCTGTACGCGCTGGCCCAGGCCTTCGACATCACCGTCACCACCATGAGCAGCTCGGTCATGACGGTCCTCGTCTTCGGCGCCGGCACTGACTACGCGCTGCTGCTGACCGCCCGCTACCGCGAGGAACTGCGGCGGGAACGCGTACCCCTGGAAGCGATGCTGCGCGCCGTACGCGGCTGCGGCCCCGCGCTGCTCGCCTCGTCCGGCACCGTCGCCGCAGGGCTGCTGTGCCTGCTCGCCGCCGGACTCAACAGCAGCAAGGGGCTCGGGCCCGTCGGCGCCGTGGCCGTCCTGTCGTCCCTCGCGGTCATGACGACGCTGCTGCCCGCGCTGCTCGTGCTCACCGGGCGCCGCGTCTTCTGGCCGCTCATTCCCCGGTACGGCAGCCCCGACCCGACGGCGGGGGAGCGGCGCACCCTGTTCGCGCGCATGGGCTCCTCCGTCAGCCGCCGCCCGGTCGCCATCCTCACCGGCGGCGTCGTGCTCCTGGGCGCGCTCGCCCTGGGCACGCTGAACCTGCCGGGCGCGCCCCGCAGCGAGGACACGTTCACCGACACCCCTGAGTCGATCAGCGTCATGACGCGGCTCGCCGACGCGTACCCCGGGCACGGCACGCAGCCGCTGGCCGTCATGGCGAGGACCGACCACGCCGCCGAGGTCGCCGAGGCGGCCGGGGCCACCGAGGGCGTGGACCGCGTGGAGGAGGGCAGGTCGGCGGAGGGCTGGACGGAGATCGCCGTCTGGGCCACCGCGCCGCCCGAGTCGGACGGCGAGAAGGAGACCATCGGGGCGCTGCGCGGCGCACTGCACGCCGTCGAGGGCGCCGAGGCGGTCGTCGGCGGCTCGACCGCCCAGCAGATCGACCTCGCGGACACGAGCGCCGAGGACCAGGCGCTCGTCCTGCCGCTGGTGCTCGGCGTCGTCCTGCTGATCCTGATGGCGCTGCTGCGCAGCGTCCTCGCGCCGGTGCTGCTGCTCGCGGCGGTCGTCGCCTCGTGGGGGGCGGCGCTCGGGCTCGGCTCGCTCGTGTTCGAGTCGGTCTTCGGCTACAAGGGGATGGACCCGGCGGTGCCGCTGACCACGTTCGTCTTCTGCGTCGCGCTCGGCGTGGACTACGGGATCTTCCTGATGCACCGCATGCGCGAGGAGGCGCTGGGCGGGCTGGCGACCCGTCAGGCGGCGCTCACGGCGCTGCGGACGACGGGCGGCGTCATCGCGTCGGCCGGTGTGGTGCTCGCGGCGACGTTCGGCGTCCTGATGTCGATGCCGATGGTGATGATGTTCCAACTGGGCTTCGTGGTGGCGGTCGGCGTGCTGCTGGACACGTTCCTGGTGCGCACGTACATCATCACCGCCGCGACCTGGCTGCTGGGGCGCCGCGTGTGGTGGCCCGGCCCGCTCTCCCGCGGGGCGGATGCCCGATGATGGCGCCATGCCCGCGCCCACGCTGATACGCCCGTTCTACCCGGAGGAGCCGGGCACCGTCCCGGCCCTCCGGGCAGACGTCCTGGTCGCCGTCGTCACCTTCACCGTCTGCGCGCTGGCGACGCTGGTGCGCGAGCCCCACGGCAAGGGGCTCGACGCAACGGGCTGGCTGCTGCTCGGCGGCCTGGTGCTGCCGCTGGTCTGGCGGCGGCGCGCCCCGCTCGCCGTACTGCTGGCGCATTTCGCGGGGGCGGGCGCGTTCCACGCCCTGGACTACGACCACGTCGCGCCGTTCACCGCCACGGCGCTGGCGGTGTACTCGCTCGCGGTGGCCGGGCCGCGCTGGCGGACCGTCATTGTGGCGCACGCGCTGGTCCTTGTCGCACTGTCGGTCTTCCTCTGGCGGGACGTCACTGCCGGGGTGGAGGTCTTCCGCGTCTTCGGATGGGTGCTCGCGTTCATCATCTTCGGCGAACTGGTCAGGCTGCACTGCCAGTACGTGATCGCCGTCAACGAGCGGGCCGAACGCGCCGTCCGCAGCCGGGAGGAGGAGGCCGCGCGCCGCGTCGCCGAGGAACGGCTGCGCATCGCCCGCGACCTGCACGACCTCCTCGCGCACAGCATCACCGTCATCGGGGTCCGCACGTCCGTCGCCTCCCACCTCCTCACCACCGACCCGGGACGCCTCGACCGGCACTCGCTGGCCGAGGCGCTCGACGCCATCGCCGAGACCTGCCGCGAGGCGCGCGCCGAACTGCGCACCACCCTGCGCGTCCTGCGCGGCGACGAGGCGGACGACGAGGGCACGGAGGGAAGCTCGCCGCCGCCGGGGCTCGGGGGCATCCCGGACCTGGTGCGGCACGCGGAGGAGGCGGGGGCGCGCGTGACGCTGACGGCGGGTGTGCCCGAGGCGCTGCCGCCCGTGGTCGGCGCGGCGGCGTACCGGATCGTGCAGGAGGCGCTGACCAACGCGGTGCGGCACGCGGGGCCCGGTGTCGCGGTCACGGTCGCCGTGGACCGTACGGACACCGCGCTGCGGATCGCGGTCGTGGACGACGGCGGTGGTGACGGTGGTGGTGACGGCGGCCGTGACGGCGGGGACGCCGCGCAGCCGCCGGGCTTCGGCCTCACGGGGATGCGCGAACGCGCCCGCAGCATCGGCGGCGTCCTGACCGCCGGGCGCCGCGCGGGCGGCTTCGCGGTGACGGCCGACCTGCCCGTCGCGGCGCCGGGCGGGGAGCCGGGGGAGGACGGCGAACGCGTCGTGGAGGTGGTGGGATGAGCGAGCCGGACATCCGCGTGCTGCTGGCCGACGACCAGACGCTGGTGCGTTCGGCGTTCGCGCTGCTCGTCGAGTCGGCGCCCGGCATGGCGGTCGTCGGCCAGGCGGCCACCGGCCGGGAGGCGGTGGCGGGGGCGCGGGCCTGCCGGGCCGACCTGGTGGTGATGGACATCCGCATGCCCGACATGGACGGCATCGAGGCGACCCGGGCGATCGCCGCGGACGAGGACCTGGCGGGCGTGCGCGTGCTGGTCCTGACGACGTACGACACCGACGAGCACGTCGTGGAGGCGCTGCGCGCGGGGGCGTCGGGCTTCCTGGTCAAGGACACGCGCCCGGCCGACCTGCTCGACGCGATCCGTACCGTGGCGGCCGGGGAGGCGCTGCTCTCGCCGGGACCCACGGCGCGGCTGATCGCCCGCGCGCTGCGCGCACCCACGGCGCCCGTCGCGACGGACGCGCCCCCGGCGCTCGACCGGCTCTCGGACCGGGAGCGCCAGGTCCTCGCCCTGGTGGCGCGCGGGCTGAACAACGGGGAGATCGCCGAGACGCTCGCGCTGTCCCCGCTGACGGCCAAGACGCACGTCAGCCGCATCATGGGCAAGCTCGGCGCCCGCGACCGGGCCCAACTGGTCATCTCCGCCTACGAGTCGGGGCTGATCACACCGGGCGGCGGCTGAGGGGCGGACTCCGGCACCCCGCCCCTCAGCGGTCCGCCAGCTCGTCAGCCGCCGCCGCGCCCGCTTCCGTCACCCTGCGCAGGAAGCCCCCGAGCAGCGCCAGTTCCTCCTCGGTGTAGTCGGCGCACACCCGGTCGAGCGCCTTGTTCATCCCCCCGTACGCCCGGAAGACCTCGGCGGTCCTGCCGGGAACGGCCCGCACGGTCACCGCGCGCCGGTCCGCCGCGTCCGGGTCGCGCTCGCGGACCACCCAGCCGTCGCGCTGGAGCCGGTCGAGGACGCCGGTCATCGTCGCCGGGTGCAGCCCCGCGCGGCGGGCGAGGGCGCTCGGGCTGAGGGGGCCTTCCAGGGCGAGCAGTTCGAGGCAGTCGAGGTCCGCGCCGCGGAGCTTCAGGCGGGTGCCGACCTGGTGGCCGAGCAGCGCGAGCCGGCTCTGGAGGGCGCGCAGGGACCCCTTCACCTCGACCGTGGCCCGCCGGTGCCGTCGTGCCGGCTCCCCACCCTCAGGTGATACGGAACTCATACGTTATGCTCCTCGTATTATCTCGTTCGCGTGGTGACGGTGCGCCCGCACCACCGTACGGCGCGCCCGCGCGCCGCCCACGCCCGGAGCGAAGGAGCACTCCGATCTCCACCGCACACCTGGTCGTCACCCTCTTCGCCGCCCTGGCCAACGGCTTCTCGGGCGTGGGCGCGGTCCTGCGCCTCCCCGCCATCCTCCCGGGCATGGCCCGCGCGGGCGTCCCCGAGTCGTGGCTCGTCTTCCCGATCGGCACGCTGAAGCTGGCGGGGGCCGCAGGACTCCTCCTCGGGCTGCTCGGCGTCCCGCTGATCGGTCCGGCCGCGGCCCTCGGCCTCACCCTCTACTTCCTGTGCGCGATCGGCGTGCACGTCCACGCCCGCGACTTCTCGGCGCAGTTCGGTCTGGCCATCGGCTTCGTCGCGCTCAACACGGCCACCCTCGCGCTCGCCCTCGCCTCGTGACCCGCGCGGGCGGGGCCCGCCCGGTCCGGCAGGATGACGTAACGCCGGTCTGCCCCGCCCGTGCGCGGCTCCTCGACAGCCCCCGCCGCCCGGCGAGGGACGGAGACGGAAGCCGGGCGAGCCGTCCGGCGCCGGCTCCACGCGGCGCTCCTCGGTTCGGGCATCCCGGTACCGGCCCGCCGTCCATGACGGTCATCGCCTCTCCTCCACGGGGTGGTGCCACCGGCCGCATCGACGTACGTGCGCGGCGCGGGGGCGCCCTCGCCGTCCCGGCCGCCGGTCAGGCACGGGTCACCGTCCCCGGCCCGGCCGACCGCCGTCGGGACCGCTCGGCGCGGGGGAGCGGGGGCAACGGCCGCCGGGTCCCGGACAGCCGGACAGCCGGGCCGCCGCTGAACGGTGATCGGTCACCCCATGCCGTTCACTTCCGGAACGGCGGCGACCGCCCAGTAAGCTGGCGCGCATGGAGCACAGCGCCACCGCAGGACGCCAGGGCCTCACGCGGCGGGCCAGACTGCGCGCCGAGACGAGCGCCGAGATCAAGGCCGTCGCCCTCCGCCTGATGTCCGAGGGCGGCCCCGACGCCATCTCGCTGCGCGCCATCGCCCGCGAGATGGGCATGACGGCGGGCGCGATCTACGGCTACTACGCCACCCGCGACGACCTGATCACCACCCTCGTCCGCGACATCTACGGCGCGCTCGCCGACACCGTCGAGGCCGCCCGCGACGCCCTCCCGGCCGAGGACACCGCCGGACGCGTCATGGCGTGGGCCGGGGCGTTCCGCGACTGGGCGCTCGCCCACCCCGAGGGCTTCCGGCTCGTCTACGGCGACCCCGTCGCGGGCTACCAGGTCCCCGAGGGCGGCGCCGCGCCCGAGGCCGAACGGCGCGCCTGCGCCGGGATCAGCGACCTCGCCGCCGCCGCCTGGCCCCACGCCGAGCCGCTCCAGCCCGACGTCGCCTGGGACTGGTCCGACTTCGACCCGCACCTCGCCGACGCCGCGCGCGCCGACCACCCGGAGCTGCCGCCCGCCGCGCTCGCCCTCGGCCTGCGCCTGTGGGGCCGCATGCACGGGCTGGTCTCCCTGGAGGTCTACGGCCACCTGCGCACCCAGACCACCGAGCCGGGCAAGCTCTACCGCGCCGAGATGCTGGCGCTCGTCACCTCTCTCGGTCTCGCCGCGCCGGACGCGGTCCGCCCGTGATGTCAGGGCCGTCCGGGCCGTAGTCGGGCGGCGCCGGGTCGGGGGTCGTCTCGCCGGGCGAGCGGAAGCCGCCGCCCGGCGCCAGCGTGACGGCCAGGATCGCCGTGTCGTCCGCCAGCCGCCCGTGCGTGTGCCACATCACCGCGTCCTCGACCGCGCGGACCAGCGGCGCGGGGGCGGTGTCGCCGTCGCGGGCCAGGTACTGGTCGAGCCGCTCGCCGAGCGGCAGGAACGTCCCCGCCCGGTCGCGCGCCTCCGTCACCCCGTCCGTGAACAGCAGCAGCGTGTCCCGGCGCGAGAACGGCACCCGCAGCACCGGCGGCCGTTCCCCCGTCACGAGCGACAGGCCCATCGGCGGACCCGTCCCCTCCGGCAGCGACCGCACCCCGCCTGGACCGACGACCAGGGCCGCGGGATGGCCGAAGTTCACCACGTCGATCCAGTCCTCGCCCGCCGCGGGGAAGCCGATCAGCAGGGCCGTCGCGAACCGCTCGAACGGCTGGCCCAGCTCGGAGCTGTACTGGTTGTGGCGCCGCATCCGGTTGTCCAGGCGCTCCGCCACCACCTCGAACTCCTCGTAGTACCCGGCCTCGCGGAACGTGCCGAGCAGCGCCGCCGCCGCGTCCACCGCCGACGCGCCCTTGCCCTGGATGTCGCCGAGCAGCACCCGCGTACCGAGCGGGGACGGCTGGACGTCGAAGAAGTCGCCGCCGACCTGGGCGTCCACGTCCGCCGCGAGGTAGGCGCTGGCGAGCAGCAGGTCGCCCGTGTGGGTCGGCAGGGGGCGCAGCACGGCCAGCCGCGTCGCCTCCGCGCCGCTCTCCAGGCTCAGCAGCCTCGTGTACGCGCGCTTGCGCAGCCAGGCCGCCAGCACGCCGAGCAGCCCGCCCGCCACGACCAGCCAGAAGTCCGCCTCGCCCTGCTGGAAGTGGTAGTCCCAGGCGTTGTCCAGCACCCAGTAGCTCGCCGCCGACGCGGCGGCGAACAGCGCGGTCACCACCACGCCGCACAGCGCCGCCGCGATACCGGGCACCAGCACGATCCACGTGACCACCCGGAAGTCGCCCGACGAGTTCCAGTCGCCGACGACGATGCCGATCAGCAGGAGCGCGGGCAGGAGCCAGGACAGGTTCCACCGCCCGGCCTGGAGCGGCCGGGCCGTCCGGAACTCCCGTCTGCGACGGCGCCACCTGGCCATCCGCAGCGACACCGTGCGGTCCTCCACCCCTCCACCATCCGGCACCGGCGCGCTCCCCGCCCGGCGGGGCGGGGGCCGGTGGGCCGTCCAGGGCACGCAGCGGGCGCCGGGGGGCATGCGCGAGAATGGCGGCATGACCCTGTTCCGCGACGACGGCATCGTGCTGCGCACCCAGAAGCTGGGCGAGGCGGACCGGATCATCACGATCCTCACGCGCGGGAACGGGCGCGTGCGCGCCGTCGCGCGCGGCGTGCGCCGTACCAAGTCGAAGTTCGGCGCGCGCCTGGAGCCGTTCACGCACGTCGACGTGCAGTTCTTCGCGCGGGGCAGTGCGCTGGTGGGGCGGAGCCTGCCGCTGTGCACCCAGACCGAGACCATCGCGCCGTACGGCCGCGACATCGTCGGGGACTACCCCCGCTACACCGCCGGCACGGCCATGCTGGAGACGGCGGAACGGTTCACCGACCACGAGGGCGAGCCCAACGTCCAGCAGTACCTGCTGCTCGTCGGCGGGCTGCGCACCCTGGCCGCCGGGGCGCACGCCCCGGGGCTGGTGCTCGACGCGTTCCTGCTGCGGTCGCTCGCCGTGGGCGGCTACGCGCCGAGCTTCGACGACTGCGCGCGCTGCGGACTCCCCGGGCCGAATCGCTTCTTCTCGGTCGCGGCCGGGGGCGCCGTGTGCGGCGACTGCCGGGTGCCGGGCAGCGTGGTCCCGTCGGGCGACGCGCTGCGGCTCCTCGGCGCGCTGCTGACCGGCGACTGGGCCACCGCCGACGCCGCGGAGTCCCGCCATGTCCGGGAGGGCAGCGGCCTCGTCTCGGCGTACCTGCACTGGCATCTGGAGCGGGGACTGCGCTCGCTGCGGTTCGTGGAGAAGGGCTGAGAGGGCTACCCTCGGCGGCAGGATCGAACCGACAACTGGAGTTCCCCTATGGCCCCCCGCGGAATGCTGTCTTCCCGTCCCCGGCAGCGTCGCGACCACCGCGTCCCCGAACCGCATCCGTCCGGCGCACGCCCCCCCAAGCTGCCCGGCGAACTGGTCCCGGGGCACGTGGCCATCGTGATGGACGGCAACGGCCGGTGGGCCAAACAGCGCGGCCTGCCGCGCACCGAGGGGCACAAGGTCGGCGAGAGCGTCGTCATCGAGGTGGTCAAGGGCTGCATCGAGCTGGGCATCAAGAACCTGTCGCTCTACGCCTTCTCCACCGAGAACTGGCGGCGCTCCCCCGAGGAGGTGCGCTTCCTGATGGCCTTCAACCGCGAGGTCATCGACCGGCGCACCGACGAACTGGACGCCATGGGCGTGCGCATCCGGTGGGCCGGGCGTGAGCCGAGGCTGTGGAAGTCGGTCGTCCGCAAGCTCCAGACCGCCGAGGAGCGCACGCGCGAGAACGACGTCATGACGCTCTACATGTGCATCAACTACGGCGGCCGTGCCGAGATCGCCGACGCGGCGGCCCGCCTCGCCGAGGACGTGCGGGCCGGCCGGATATCGCCGGACAAGGTGAACGAGAAGACGCTGTCCCGCTACCTGTACTGGCCCGACATGCCGGACGTGGACCTCTTCCTGCGGCCGTCGGGCGAGCAGCGCACCTCCAACTACCTGCTCTGGCAGAGCGCCTACGCCGAGATGGTGTACCAGGACGTGCTCTGGCCCGACTTCGACCGGCGCAACCTGTGGGACGCCTGCGTCGAGTACGCCTCGCGCGACCGCCGGTTCGGCGGTGCGATGCCGAACGAGATCCCGCCGCAGGCGCAGGGCGGCTGAGCACACGGGGAAGCAGACATGGGCGCCCCCGGTTCCCGCCGGTGAACGGCGGGGGCCGGGGGCGCCGCCGTGCGGTGGACGCCGGGTGAAGACGCGCGGCGTGCGGGGGCACGGGCGGGGTCAGGGGCGGCCCGAGCGCGCGTGCCAGCGGCCGTGCTGCCTGGACACCTCGACGGGCCGTCCGAAGCAGGCGGTCAGCCGCTCGCCGGTGAGCACGTCGTCGGCGGCCCCCGCGGCGAGGACGCGGCCGTCGCGCAGGAGCACGGCGTGGCTCGTCGTCGGCGGCAGCTCCTCCAGGTGGTGCGTGACCGTGATGGTGGTCAGCTCCGGCCGGTTGGCCGCCAGGCGGGTGAGCGCGTCCACGAGGTCCTCGCGCGACGGCAGGTCCAGCGCGTTGAACGGCTCGTCGAGCAGGAGCAGCGACGGGTCGGGCATCAGGGCGCGGGCGATCAGGATCCGGGCGCGCTGGCCGCCGGAGCACACCCGGTACTCGCGGTCGGCGAAGTCCTTGCACTCCAGCTCGGTCAGGAGCGCGCGGGCACGCTCGCGCGTGGCGTCGTCGTACGTGCGCCACAGCGGCTGGATGGTGCCGCTCGCCCCGGTGAGGACGACGGTGTGCGCCGTCTCCTGCTCCGGGACGCGCTGCGCGGAGGAGACATGGCCGAGACGGGCGCGTAGTTCGCGCACGTCCACGCGGCCGAGCTGGTGCCCGAGGACCCTGGCGGTGCCGGTGGTGGGGTGGGACACCGCGCCGACCAGCCGCAGCAGGGACGTCTTGCCCGCGCCGTTCGCGCCGAGCAGGGCCCAGTGCTCCCCGCCGCGCACGGTGAGGGACACGCCGTCGAGGATCACCTGGCCCGTCGTGTAGCGGCGGACGCTGACGTCGTCGAGCTGGACGACCACGGGGCGGTCCATGTTCCCTCCCGATCCCGGAGCGGCCCGGGACTTGATTGTGTGCGCCTCGCAACAATCTATCCCAGCGTGACGGGGCCGGTCGCCACGCGGGGGAGCGCCGGGAAACCGGGGGGAACGCGGGGGCGTCCGGGAAAGGGGTGACGGGCGGGGCGGGGGAGCGCGCGGGGGCGTGCGGTCTTCTCTGATTGTCAAGGTCATGCCATTCTGTACTCGCTCTCTACCCGTGAGTATCTTTTCGAAGGGCGAACACATGACCGTACACATCGGCCGTGCCCTCCGTACGCGCCGTTCCTTAGCCGGGGCCGCGGCGGCTCTCACCCTCGCCCTCCTCGGGACCCTGGCGCCCACCGCCACCGCGGGAGCGGCCGACACGGGACCACCGGGGGCCGGCCCGCCCGGTGCCGCGCCGTCCGGCGCCGAGGACGGCGATCCGGGGCCGCCGACGGGCTCCGGGCCGCAGGAGCCGCTCGCGGAGCGCGGCACCCTCTCGCCGGGGCAACGGGCGGCCGCGGCCCAGGCGTTCCCCGGCCCCGGCGCCCCCGCGCCGGCCGGCGACTACGCGCTGGCGGCGGGCAGCGACCTGAGCGGACGGGTGGCCGCCCTGGACGCGGCGCTGCCGAAGCAGGGCGTGCAGGACCTCCTCGCGCAGGCCAACCGCACGCTGGAGACCGGCGGTTCGTGCCCCGACCCGTTCGGGCGCGGCGACCCCGTCTCCGGCACGAACCCGGCGCTGAAGCCGCCGGTCGCGACGGTCGAGCGGTACTGCTTCGAGCAGGACGACTCCGTCACCACCGAATGGATACCCCAGGCCGTCACCGGCGTCTCGGACGCGCAGGAGGACGAGGCGTGGGGCGCGGCCACCCGCACCGTGCTGACCGGCTGGTACGACAACAGCAACCCCGGCCGCGAGAACGGCTGCACGTCCGGCGAGAACGACGCGTGCAACGAGAAGGGCGTCCGCGTCACCTTCATCGACCCCGCCGCGCGTGCCTACCGGCACGTGCTCCTCGTCTGGCCGTACTACAACTCGTACGACAACATCTCCTTCGACGCCGTCCACGCGAGCGAGAGCCCGATGCAGAACGGCATCCACGCGGGCGGCATGGTCTGGTACGGCAACTACCTGTACGTCGCCGACACGTTCAACGGCATCCGGGTCTTCGACATGCGCTACATCATGGACCTCAACCCGGACCAGGACGCCTCCGTGGACGACCGCACCCCGGACGGCCTGCGCAGCAACGTCCGCGACAACCGGCAGGTCGGGCGGCAGAACAGCGTCTGGTACTCCTACGGCTACCGCTATGTCATGCCGCAGGTCGCGACCTGGCAGCTGTCCTCGACGCAGTACAACTCCGGGTCGTCCAGCGCCTGCGCGGACACCGGCGCGCCCCGGATCTCGTACCTCTCGCTCGACCGCACCGGCACCGACCAGCTCGTGGCGGGCGAGTACTGCGCGCCGACGTCGGGCCTGCCCTCGCTCGGCCGCACCGGCTCCTGGCCCGTCGCGGAGCTGGAACGCCGCTCCGGCCCGGTGGCGGCGAACACGAGCTACTTCCTGCCGGTCCACCAGGTGCAGGGCGTCGCGCGGCAGGACGGCACCTGGTACTTCAACCAGAGCCACCGGTACAGCAACGGCAGCGTGTGGCGGGCCAGGATCACCGGCGGGCGGCTCACCCGCACCGGCGGAGAACTGCGCACGGCCGTCGGCCCCGAGGACCTGTACGCCGAGCACGGCCGCGCGACGGGCAGGGCGCCCCGCCTGTGGTCGGTCTCCGAACACGCGGAGAACACCGCCGACACGTCCTGCGCGGCATCCGGCAACACCCCCTGCGGGCGCGTCCTCTACGCACACTCGCTGAGCACGCTCCAGGCAGCCCCCTGACCACCACCCCACCCTCACCCCGGCCCGGCGGTGACCTCCACCCCCCACACCGCCGGGCCGGGACCTCCCCGGCGGCGCCGGAAGCCCGATCGACAGCAACAGCCGCGCACAGCCGCGCGGTTCGCACGCGCTCGCCGTTCCCATGGCCCGCTCCTCCCCCTCCCGGCACCCCCTCCGGTGCCCGTGCGTGACCAGCCTGCCCCACGCCGCCCACAATGACTACAGAGAGTAGCTAATCTTCATCCGGAAGAGTGACGCCGGGGCGTATCGAGGGGAAGCCGTGCGTCCGCGCCGCGACGACGGCGACCAGCGCCGGAGCCAGCAGCACGAGCACACTCCACGCCAGCGCCCCCGTACCGGCCGCGCCCAGCAGCACCCCGCCGACCACGCCGCCCCCGGCCATCGCCACGTTCCACAGCGTCACGAGCACCGCCTGCGCCGTGTCCGCCGAGTCCCCGCCCGCGTCGGCGGCGGCCGTCTGGAGCAGCGACGGCGCCCCGCCCCAGCCCAGACCCCACAGCCCCACCGCCACGAAGACGAGCGGCGCGCTCCCCGCCCCCACCGCCAGCAGCGTCACCGCGACGGCGAACAGCACCGTCCCGCCCACTGCGAGCAGCCGCAGCCGCCGGTCGATCCGCGCCCCCACGACCCAGATGCTCAGCATCGACGTCACACCGAACACCAGCAGCGCCACATCCGTCGAGCCGCCCATCCCGTGCCGGTCGAGGAACGCCGCGATGTACGTGTACAGCACGTTGTGCGCCAGCACGTAGACCAGCGTCACGAAGAGCACGGGCCGCACCCCCGGCAGCGCCAGCGTCGCCCGCACGGGCGCCGAACCGCCCCGCCCGGGGCCCGGCCGGTCGGGCACCAGCGCGGCGATCCACACCAGCAGCCCCGCCGCGACGGCGGTCATCAGCCCGAACGCCGCCCGCCAGCCGAACGTCTCGCCCAGGTACGTCCCCGCCGGGACCCCCAGCGACAGCGCCACCGGCACACCCGTCATCACGACCGCGATGGCCCGCCCCTGCAGCGGCACGGGCACCATCCGCCGCGCGTACCCGGCCAGCAGCGCCCAGGCGAGACCCGCCGCGACCCCGGCCGCGCCGCGCGCCACCATCGTCAGCGCGTAACTCGCCGACACGGCCGTCACCGTGTTGGCCACCGCGAAGCCCGCCATCGCCGCGAGCAGCAGCCGTTTGCGCGGCCATCCGGCGGTCGCCGCCGACAGCGGGATGGCGGTGAGCGCCGTCCCCAGCGCGTACACGGTCACGGCCTGGCCCATCGCGGACTCGCCGACGCCCAGGTCCCCGCTCATGGCGGGCAGCACCCCGGCCGGGAGCGTCTCGGTCAGCGCGGTGAGGAACACGGCCGTCGTCAGCGCCAGCAGGGCGCGCAGCGGGAGCTTCTCGCGCCCCTTCCCCTCGGCGACGGCGGTCCCGAGGGGCGTTCTCTGTCCTGTCATGCCCCGATGCTCAAACCTTGACATTGATGTGAAGGTCAAGACGGACCGATGTGACGTGGACCACAGGAGTGCCCGGCCTGCGCGCCTAGGCTGGGCCGATGCCGACGGGAACGACAACGTACGCCGCGCTGCTGCGCGGGATCAACGTGGGAGGCGGCCGCAAGGTCCCGATAGCCGAGCTGCGCGCCCTGCTCACCGAGCGGGGCTACGGGCGCGTCCGTACCCACCTCCAGAGCGGGAACGTCGTCCTCGACGCCCCCGCCGCCGACGCGGGCGGCGACCCCGACGCGGCGCTCGCCGCACGCCTGGCGGCGGCCGTCGAGGAGCGCTTCGGCTTCCCCGTCGGCGTCGTGGTGCGCGACCACGCCTACCTCGCGTCGGTCGTGGACGCCTGCCCCTTCGCCGCGGAGGCGCCGGAGGGCAGGCAGCTCCACGTCACGTACTTCTCCCGCCCGGTGGACCCCGCGCGCTTCGCGGCCGTCGACACCGCGGCCCACCTCCCCGAACGCTTCCACCTCGGCGACCGCGCGCTGTACCTCCTCGCCCCCGACGGCATCGGCCGCTCCCGGCTCGCCGACGTGCTCGCCAGGGCGACACCCGCCCGCGAGGGCGTCGTCGCCACCAGCCGGAACTGGAACACGGTCCGCCGCCTCGCCGAACTCACCGCGCCCTGACGGCACGTCGGCTCCCGACGGAACCGATCACCCGCTCGCCGGGCGACGGTACGTCAGGTCCCGTACGCACACGGCCTGTTGACTTGGCACACTGGTAGACCCGGGGCCCGGCAGGGCCGCTCGGCGCGGGTGCGGAGGAGGAGTACGGGGTGGTGTGGCGGAAGCCGGTCGGCAGGCTCGGGCGCGCGCCGTTGCGCGCGTGGACCGTGTCCGACACGGAGTTGTGGACCCACGCCGTGTGCGGCCGGGTGCTGCCCGGCTGGGAGGGCCGCGCGGTGCCGGGCGGCGCCGAGGGCGCCGCCGACGCGCCCGACACCCCGGAAGCGCCCGACACCCCTGAGCCGGAACCGCCGCCCGCCGGGAAGCGCTGAGCGCGCCGCGTAGCGACCACCGACTCGCCGCCGGGCGCGTCACCTGCCACGCCGTCCCCGGCGGCTTCGCGCTGCCCGCGGGCCCCGGAGACGCCGTCCGCCGAGGGGCCGGACGAGGGTGCGCGGACCGCTCACCGGGACGGGCGTGAGGGCACTCGGCCATGCCGCCGCGTACCGCGTCCGGGCGGAAGTCGCCGCCTCTCCGTAACCACTGCGTTAAATAGCAGTGTTGCCAAGAACAGGAAACATAAGAATCCAGTCGCGTCCGATCTGGCATGGCTTCAACAAGCCTTCCGGCGTTCCCCGACCGGCCACCGGCCGGACGCCACCGGCCCGTCAGGGCGCTGATCTCGGCGAGGTAACGCAGCGCAGCACGCCGGGGTTTACGGGCGTAGCGCGGAGCGTGGCGGCGCCGACGCGAAACGCCACCCGGGTACGGTCCCGCGGGAGTGACGAACGTGACTCAAATCCGGTCCAGGCCGATCTAGCGCAGGCGTCACTCCACCAACTACGGTTACGCATGCAGCACAGCGCATGCAAATTCCAATCACATTAGGAGTGTTGACTATGGCTTCCTCCCGCGACTCGATCATTGGCATCATCGGCATCATCGGCATCATTGGCTGAAGCTGATCATTTGTCACCGGAGGGTGGCGGGCGGAGAACCGCCCGCCACCCTTCGTCGTGCCGCCCCGGGGGAGAGGAGCAGCCGGCACCGTGCACCCCGCGCCGCGCCACCGTGACCAGGCCCGTACCGTCGCGGCCCGCATCCGCGGCACGCTCGCCGACCCCGCCGGTACGGCCCCGGACGGCGCCCCTGGCGTCTCCCTCGCCTTCAGCGGCAGCCCCATCGGCGGCGCCGAGTACGCGCGCCTCGCCCGCCGGTACCTCGACCTCGCCGGCACGGCCCCGGCGCCCGCGGCGACCGGCGCGCACGACGGCCACGGCACCCCCGCGTTCGCCCTCCTCGTCGCCCACCGCGCCACCGGCGACCACTTCGGCGCCCTCGAACGGCTCGACGCCCACCACCGCCGCCTCGCCCGCGCCGCGCCCGCGAGGCCGCCCGGCGCGCCCGGCACCCCGTTCGGCGCCCTCGACGGCCTCACCGGCACCGGCCGCTACCTCCTCGCACGCGGCGACGCCTCCGCGCCCGAACTGCACGCCGTCCTGGCACACCTGATCACCCTCAGCCGCCAGACGATCCGCCACCGCGGCCGAACGGTCCCCGCCTGGTGGTCCGCCCCCACGGGCCGTCTCGACCTCGGCCTGGCCCACGGCATCACGGGCCCGCTCGCCCTCCTCGCCGTCGCCCACCGCGCGGGCACCGTCCTCGACGGCCAGCGCGAGGCCGTCGAGAACCTTGTGGGCCTCCTCACCGACTGGGCCGTCCCCCAGGGCGACGGCATCCTGTGGCCCGCCCACCTGACCCTCGACGACTGGGCCGCGGGACCGCGCCACCTCTCCCCGGCGCCCAACCCGCCCACCTGGGCGGACGGCGCCCCCGGCATGGCCCGCGCCGTCCAGCTCGCCGCCCTCGCGCTCGACCGCCCCGACTGGCACACCCTCGCCCACCGCGCGCTGCTGCCGCTCATCACCCAGGAGCCCGAGAAGTGGGGCCTGGACGACCCCGGCATCCGGCACGGCTGGAGCGGCGTCCTGCACATCACGGGACTCCTCGGCGCCCACCTGGACGACCACCGGCTGCCGCTCCTCCAGGACGAGATCGCCTCCGTCGTCCTGGCGCACCACGACCCCAGGGCACGCTTCGGCTACCGCTTCCCCCGCCCCGGCGGGCCCCCGGCCGACCTCTCGTCCTTCCTGGACGGCGCGGCAGGTGTCTGCCTCGCCCTCGACTCCTACGCGTCCGGCGGCGGCCCGGCCGCGCGCGGCTGGGACATGGCCCTGCTGCTCACCTGACGCCCGCCCACACGCTCACCTCCGCGTCCCACACCCCGAGCGCCGCTCCCGCCCCCGATGTCCTGCGGGCGCCAGCGGCGCCAGGTCACGCGTCGCGTGCGTCAGCGCCGGCGCGCTCCCCGACGGCAGCGGGCCCACGACGTCCGCCGGATCGCCCGGCAGGAAGTGCGGCAGCGCGTTCGGGCTCAGGGCGGCGGGCGCCGCCAGGATCGTCCCGGGCCGGGTCGCGTCCGCGTGGACGTACGCGGTGCGGCCCTCCGGCGTGCTGCCGAGGAGAGCGCGATCTCGTGGACGTTCGGCGGCGTCGGTATGCCCGTGTCGATGTCGAGCCACTGCCTGATGCCCTGCGCGACGGTCCGCGCGTGCGGAGGGATACGCAACGCCTGCGCCGCGGCCGCCCGGCCGGGCGTCGCCCCCGCCGCGGCTCTCCCGCGTCAGGAACGCGAGGCCGCGCACTCCCCGCAGGTGCCGAAGATCTCGACCGTGTGCCGCACGTCCACGAAGCCGTGTTCGCGCGCCATCGCGTCGGCCCACTTCTCCACGGCCGGACCCTCGACCTCCACCGCCTTGCCGCAGGCACGGCATACCAGGTGGTGATGGTGGTCATCGCTGCTGCAGCGCCGGTAGACGGCCTCGCCCTCGACGGTGCGCAGCACGTCCACCTCGCCCGCGTCGGCGAGGGACTGGAGGGTGCGGTAGACGGTCGTCAGGCCGACCGAGTCGCCCTTGTGCTTGAGCATGTCGTGCAGTTCCTGCGCGCTGCGGAACTCGTCGACCTCCGCGAGCGCCGCCGCGACGGCCGCGCGCTGGCGCGTCGAACGACCGCGTACCGGTGGTCCCACCGTCTCCACGTCTGCCTCCTCGGCTCGCAGCATCCCCGGGCCCGACCCCGCGTGGCCAGGGTAGCCCTTCTGACAGTGACGGGCACAGTTGGTAGCGGCGTGCCTTGCCGCCCGCCCCCGGCGCGGATCCGGCGGCCTACGCCCCCGGCGCCCCCGCGGGCTCGGGCACCGGCGCGGCGTCCCGTACCGCCTGCCTGCGCGCCCGGCTCCTGGCCAGCGGCAGGGCGAGCAGCGAGACCAGCAGGAACAGCCCCAGGGCGATCAGTACGATCGTCGCGCCCGGCGGCACGTCGGCGTAGTACGAGGTCACCGTCCCCGACAGCGACACGAGCACGCCGAAGACCATGGCGAGGACCAGCGTCATGACGAAGCCGCGCGTCGCCTGCTGGGCGGCGACCACCGGGATCACCATCAGGGCGCTCACCAGCAGCAGCCCCACGACGCGCATCGCCACCGTGACGGTCGCGGCGGCCGTGACGGCGAGCAGCAGGTTCAGCGTCCGCACCGGCAGCCCGGTCACGCGCGCGAACTCCTCGTCCTGGCAGACGGCGAACAGCTGCCGCCGCAGCCCCAGCGTCACCACCAGGACGAACACCGACAGCCAGCAGATCGCCGCGATGTCCGCCTCGGAGACGGTCGTGACCGACCCCCACAGGTATGACGTCAGGTTCGCCGTCGAACCGCCGGGCGCCAGGTTGATGATCATCACGCCGCCCGCCATGCCGCCGTAGAACAGCATCGCGAGGGCCACGTCGCCGCGCGCACGCCCCGACGACCGCAGCAGCTCCATCGCCACCGCGCCGACCGTCGAGACCAGCACGGCCATCCACACCGGGTTCGCGCTCAGCAGGAAGCCGAGCGCCACGCCGGTCAGCGCCACGTGGCCGATGCCGTCGCCCATCAGCGCCTGCTGCCGCTGCACCAGGTAGATGCCGACGGCGGGCGCCGCGAAGCCGATCAGCAGCGCGGCGAGCAGCGCCCGCTGCATGAACGCGTAGTCAAGCACCTCGAACATCAGCGGGGCCTCACAGGATTCCGGTCTGGAGCGACGGCTCGGCGGACGGCGGCAGCTCGTCCGCCGGGTGGCAGGCGTGGCTCTCGGGCAGCTGCGCCGGGTGGTCCACCGTCCGCTCCACGCGGCCGTGCGCCAGGACCACGGCCCGGTCGATCAGCGGCTGGAGCGGGCCCAGCTCGTGCAGCACCAGCAGCACGGACACGCCCTCGGCGGTCAGCGTCCGCAGCGTCCCCGACAGCACGCGCTGGCTCGCCAGGTCCACGCCCGCGAGCGGCTCGTCCATGATCAGCAGCTCGGGGCCGATGGCCAGCGCCCGCGCGATCAGCACCCGCTGGTGCTGCCCGCCGGACAGCGACGCCACGGGGTCGCGCGCCCGGTCCGCGAGGCCCACCAGACCGAGCGCCCGGTCCACGGCGGCGCGGTCGGCGCGGCCCAGCGGGCGCAGCCGCCGCAGCGCGAGCCGCCCCGACAGCACGACCTCGCGGACGGTCGCGGGCACGCCGCCCGCCGCCGTCGAACGCTGCGGCACGTACCCGACGCGCCGCCAGTCGCGGAACCGCCGCACGGGCGTCCCGAACAGCGCCAGCTCGCCGCCGCTCACCGGGACCTGGCCCACCGCGGCGCGCACGGCGGTCGACTTGCCCGACCCGTTCGCGCCCAGCAGGGCCACCACCTCGCCGTGCCGCACGGTCAGGTCCACCCCGCGCAGCACCGGGCGGCCGCCCAGTTCGGCGTGCACGCCCCGCAGGGCTATGACGGGCTCGGACTCCATGGTCGTCTCCCCTTCCCTCAGGCCCTCGGGCCGCTCGCTGTCCGCCGTTCTGCTCGTCCGGCCCCCGTCAGGCGGCCGGGACGCCCAGGGCCTCCTGGAGGGCGGCCAGGTTGGCCCGCATCACGGAGAGGTAGTCGGCGCCGGGGGACTCGTCCGTGATGCCCTCCACCGGGTCGAGCACGGCCGTGCGCAGTCCCAGGTCGTCCGCCAGGGTCCTGGCGGTGTCGTCGCTGACCAGTGTCTCGAAGAAGACGGTGGTGACGCCGTCCGCCTCCGCGATCTCCTGGAGGTCCCGCATCCGCGCGCCGCTCGGCTCCGACTCGGGGTCGATGCCGGTGATGGCCTCCTCGTGCAGACCGTACGCCTCGGCGAGGTAGCCGAAGGCGGCGTGGGTCGTGATGAAGGTGTCGGAGGTGCGGCCTTCCAGGCCCGTGGCGAACTCGTCGTCGAGCGCGTGCAGTTCCGCGACGAGCGTCTCGGTGTTCCGCGCGTAGTCGGCGGCGTGGTCCGGGTCGGCGTCGGCGAGGGCGTCGCCGACGCCCTGGGCTACCTCGGCGTACTTGGCCGGGTCGAGCCAGATGTGGGGGTCGCCGCCCTCGTGGTCGTGGTCGTGCCCCTCGTGGCCCTCCTCGGCGTGCTCGTCGCCGTGCTCGTCCCCGTGGCCGTCGACGTCGTCGCCGTGCTCCTCAAGCGTGGTGAACGACGTCGCCTCCGCCACGTGCTCCACGCCCGCCGTCTCCACCGCGTCGTCCACGGTCGGCTGAAGCCCCGCCAGGTACACCACCAGGTCCGCGTCGCTCACCCTGGCCGTCTGCCGGGGCGACAGCTCCAGGTCGTGCGGCTCCACCCCGGGCTCGGTCAGCGTCGAGACCGAGACATGGTCCCCGCCGATCCGCTCGGCCAGGAACTCCATCGGGTAGAAGGAGGCCACCACGTCGAGCCGGTCGCCGCCCGCGCCGTCCCCTCCGCCCCCGCCGTCGTCCGAGCCGCAGGCCGTCAGGGCGAGGAGCCCCACGGCCGTGGCGCCCGCGGCGAGCGCGGAGCCGGCTATCCGGGAGCGGGATCGGGAACGGGAACGCGTACCAACGCGACGGCTGCTCATGACGACCATTTTCAAATCAGATGACAATCATTGTCAAATGGGTCGGGAGGAATGTGACACCCGCCTCTCCCGGGCCGCGCGGCGCTGTCCGGCGGGCACCCCGCCGATTTGCCGACGCCCCCTCGGACGCCGGTAACCTGATCCAATTCCAACGTCGTCCTTCGTCCCGAAGAGAGCACCGTGGCCGCCGACAAGATCGACACCATCGTCAGCCTCAGCAAGCGCCGTGGCTTCGTCTATCCCAGCAGCGAGATCTACGGCGGGCAGCGTGCCGCCTGGGACTACGGACCGCTCGGCGTGGAACTGAAGGAGAACATCAAGCGCCAGTGGTGGCGCGCGATGGTCACCTCGCGCGACGACGTGGTGGGCATCGACTCCTCGGTCATCCTGGCCACCGAGGTCTGGCAGGCCTCCGGCCACGTCGCGACCTTCACGGACCCGCTGACCGAGTGCACCTCCTGCCACAAGCGGTTCCGCGCGGACCACCTGGAGGAGGCGTACGAGGAGAAGCACGGCCACCTCCCCGCCAACGGCCTCGCCGACCTCAACTGCCCCAACTGCGGCAACAAGGGCGTCTTCACCGAGCCCAAGCAGTTCTCCGGCCTCCTGTCCACGCACCTCGGCCCGACGCAGGACACCGGCTCCATCGCCTACCTGCGCCCCGAGACCGCCCAGGGCATCTTCACCAACTTCGCCGCCGTCCAGCAGACGTCGCGCCGCAAGCCGCCGTTCGGCATCGCGCAGATGGGCAAGTCGTTCCGGAACGAGATCACGCCCGGCAACTTCATCTTCCGCACCCGCGAGTTCGAGCAGATGGAGATGGAGTTCTTCGTCAAGCCGGGCGAGGACGAGGAGTGGCAGACGTACTGGATGGAGCAGCGCTGGAACTGGTACCGCGACCTCGGCCTGTCCGAGGAGAACATGCGGTGGTTCGAGCACCCGAAGGAGAAGCTGTCCCACTACTCGAAGCGCACCGCCGACATCGAGTACCGCTTCAACTTCGCCGGCTCCGAGTTCGGTGAGCTGGAGGGCGTCGCCAACCGCACGGACTACGACCTCGGCGCCCACGCCAAGGCGTCGGGCCAGGACCTCAGCTACTTCGACCAGGAGGCCGGCGAGCGCTGGACCCCCTACGTCATCGAGCCCGCCGCCGGTGTCGGCCGCGCCATGCTGGCGTTCATGCTCGACGCCTACCACGAGGACGAGGCGCCCAACGCCAAGGGCAAGATGGAGAAGCGCGTCGTCATGACGCTCGACCCGCGCCTCGCGCCGGTCAAGGTCGCCGTCCTCCCGCTGTCGCGCAACCCGCAGCTGTCCCCGAAGGCCAAGGACCTCGCGACGGCGCTGCGCCGGCACTGGAACATCGAGTTCGACGACGCGGGCGCCATCGGCCGCCGCTACCGCCGCCAGGACGAGATCGGCACGCCGTTCTGCGTCACCGTCGACTTCGACACCCTGGACGACAACGCGGTGACCGTCCGCGAGCGCGACACGATGAAGCAGGAGCGCGTCTCGCTCGACCAGGTCGAGTCCTACCTCGGCGGGCGCCTCCTCGGCTGCTGAACCGCCGCCGCACGCGCCGCACCCCGCACGCCCCCGGCCCGCCGTACGCGCCTCGCGTCCGGCGGGCCCGCGCGTTCAGGCCGCCGCGCGCGGGCACGGGGTGGCCGGGGTGTCGAGCCACAGGGTGTGCCCGTCGCGGGCCGCCGTGATGCCGAACCGGTCGGGCGCCGGCCGCCCGTGGTGGTCCCACCAGTGCCACGCCGTCTCCACCTCGTCCCACAGCGACCGCGGGCCGTACTGCGCGACCACGAAGCCCACGGAGCCGTCCCGCACGTCCACCGTCGCCCAGGAGCCGCCCGCCTCCTCCTCCAGCCACAGCCGCACCCGCACGCCCTTCGGCTCGGGATCGCCGTCCCACACGTGCCGCACCCCCGGCACGCACGCCCCCACCGCGAACTGCGCCGTGTAGTCCTCGCCCGCCACCGCCCACGGCGACAGGCCCGTACGGCTCGCGCGCGGCGGCTCGTCCACCCGCCCGGGGCCCGCGTCCCCCGCGTCCAGCAGCGGCATGTACGAGCCGCCCGACGTGAACCTCCCGTCCGCGCCCCCGCCGTCCCGCCGCGTCAGCGTCACCGTCCCGAAGGCGCACCACGCCGTGCTCCACGGCACGACGATCCGGCCGCCCGGACGCGTCTGCTCCAGCCACGCCCCCGGCACGCGGCGCACCGAACACGTCGCGAACACCGCGTCGTACGGCCCCCCGTCCGGCCAGCCGAGCGCCCCGTCCGCGCACTCCACGGCGGGCCCGCGCCCGAGCAGCTTGAGGTTGCCGCGCGCCGTCTCCACGAGGTCCGCGTCGAGTTCGAGGCTGATCACGTTCGCGTCGCCCAGGCGGTGCGCGAGCAGGGCGGCCGTGAAGCCGACGCCCGTGCCGATCTCCAGGACGCGGGCCCCGTCGCACAGCGCCAGCGAGTCGAGCATGCGCACCACCGTGCTCGGCGCGGACAGCGACGACACCGGGCGCTGCCAGCCGTCCGGCTCGGTGTCCAGGCGCGTCACCACCGGCTCGTCGGCGGACGCGGCCGCCCACCAGCGCTCGGCGTGCGCGGCCCGGTCGCACACCTCGTAGCCCCCCTCGCCGTCGCGCAGCCACACCGTCCCCGGCAGGAAGACGTCGCGCGGGACGGCCCGCAGCGCCGCCGTCCACTCCGGCGGCACGGGCCGCCCGAGGCGGTGCCGCACCTGCGTCACGAGCCGCTCGGCCGCCGCGTTCCCCTGCCCGCCCCGGCCCGGCCCGGGCTCGGACGGCGGCGGCACGGGACGCCCCGGCTGGTGCCCGTCGTCCCCGATCGGCGACCTGTGTTTCTGCTGCCGCTGCGCGGCCGGCTCTGGCATTGGGAAGCTCCCCCGACTCGACTGAACTGGACGCTACCCATCACGTTATGTGTTCAAAACGATGCGCAGAGTCGCCGGGTGGACGCCCCTCCGGGCTGAATCGTTGCTGCACCGGCCGGGGACGACCCGCACGGGGGAAGGGCCGGGAAGGGGGGACAATGGGGCCATGACCGCACCGCTGCTGCGGATCGGGCCGCACACCGTCGATCCGCCCGTCGTCCTCGCCCCCATGGCCGGGATCACCAACGCGCCCTTCCGCACGCTCTGCCGCGACTTCGCGGGCGGGCGCGGCCTGTTCGTCAGCGAGATGATCACCTCGCGCGCGCTCGTGGAGCGCAACGACAAGACGATGCGGCTCGTCCACTTCGACGACGCGGAGAAGCCCCGCTCGATCCAGCTGTACGGCGTGGACCCGGAGACGGTCGGGCGCGCCGTGCGCATGATCGCCGACGAGGACCTGGCCGACCACGTGGACCTCAACTTCGGCTGCCCCGTCCCCAAGGTCACGCGGCGCGGCGGCGGTTCGGCCCTCCCGTACAAGCGGCCCCTGCTGCGCGCCATCCTGCGCGAGGCCGTCCGCAACGCGGGGAACCTGCCCGTCACCATGAAGATGCGCAAGGGCATCGACGACGACCACCTCACGTACCTCGACGCGGGTCGTATCGCCGTGGACGAGGGCGTAACGGCGATCGCGCTGCACGGCAGGACCGCCGCGCAGCACTACGGGGGCGAGGCGGACTGGTCGGCGATCGCCCGGCTGAAGGAGGCCGTGCCCGAGATCCCGGTGCTGGGCAACGGGGACATCTGGTCGGCCGACGACGCCGTCCGCATGGTCCGCGAGACCGGCTGCGACGGGGTCGTGGTGGGGCGCGGCTGCCTGGGGCGGCCGTGGCTGTTCGGTGACCTGGTGGCGGCGTTCGACGGGCGCGGCGCGGACGGGTACGCGCGGCCGTCGCTGCGGGAGGTCGCCGAGGTGATGCTGCGGCACGCGCGGCTGCTGGGGGAGTGGCTGGAGGACGAGTCGCGCGGCGTCATCGACTTCCGCAAGCACGTCGCCTGGTACACCAAGGGCTTCTCGGTCGGCTCCGAGCTGCGCCGCAGGCTGGCCGTCGCCGCGTCGCTCGACGAACTGGCGGCGCTGCTCGGCGAACTCGACCTGGACCAGCCGTGGCCGGCCGGCGCGGACGGCCCCCGGGGGCGTACGTCGGGCCGCAACCGCGTCGCACTGCCCGACGGCTGGCTGGACGACCCGCAGGCCTGCCCCGTGCCGGGCGAGGGCGCCGAGGACGACACCTCGGGCGGCTGAGCACGACGCCACCGGCCGCCGCCCGGCACCCACGGGGCTCCGGCGGGCGGCGGCGCGCCACGGCGTTCGCGTGGGCGTGGCCGATGGCGGACGGTGCCCTCTACCGGCTCCCCGCCGGTGCGGGAGCGTTGCCCGGCCGTGTCCCGTGGCCGAGCGGTTGCCAGGGGCGGCGCCGGGGCTGTCGGGTCAGCGTCCTGCCGGGGGCACGGTGCTCCATGGGGCAACAGGTCCGTGGCGTGCGGTGGTTCGGGCTATGGGTGAGGAGGCGATCCTTCTCGTCCTGGCATCGGGCGGGCCCGGCCGTATCCAGGGGGCGGCGGGGCTGCGGCCTGTGCCCGGTGCTCCGGGGTGGCGTCTGGCGGGATCAGAGGCGGTCGGTGCGTCCCCGCCCCTGGTGGGGCGGGGGAGAGGCGGGTGCCGTGACCTTTCTGCACCGTTGCCCGTGCGTCCGTCAGGTCGCGTCCCCGCCGGTCAGCGCCGTCGCCAGCGCGAAGGGCGACGCCGCCGCCCACGCCTGCGGCCAGCACGCGTGCGGGTACGGCACGGGCTGCGCGTGCTCCGCCCGCGAGTAGCCCGCGATCAGCTCCGGCAGCCGGTAGCCCGTCCGCGCCGCCAGGTCGAGCAGGCCGCCGACGACCGTCTCCGCCTCCGCCCGCAGCCCGTACCGCGCAAGACCCAGCGCCGCCACCGCGCTGTCGTGCGGCCACACCGTGCCCCGGTGGTACGCGAGCGGGTGGTACGCGGGCTGGTCCGCCGCCAGCGTGCGGATGCCCCAGCCGGTGAAGAAGTCGGGCTCCATGAGGCGCCGCCCCACGCGCGCGCCGCGCTCGCGGTCCAGGATGCCCGTCCACAGCAGGTGCCCCGCGTCCGAGGCGAGGGCGTCCACCGGCGTGCCCGAGCCGTCCAGCGCGAGCGCCGGGAAGTCCGCCTCGGGCAGCCAGAAGTCACGGGCGAAGCGCGCCGCGAGGCCGTCCGCCGCGCCGTCGAGCCGGTCCGCGTACGCGGCGTCGCCCCACGCCGTGCGCGCCAGGCGTGCCGTACGGCGCAGCGCCGCGTACGCGTAACCCTGCGCGGCGGCGGCCGTGATGCGGCCCTTCGCGGTGCTGCCGTCGCGGAAGCAGATGGCGTCGGGCGAGTCCTTCCAGCTCTGGTTCGCGAGGCCGCCCTCGTCCGCGTGGTAGAGGAGGTAGCCGCGCGCGTCGAGGCCGCCGTAGGCGAACATCCACTCCACGGCCGCCCGCGCCTGGCGCTCCAGGCGGCGCGCCGGTTTCTCGTCGCCGGTGCGCGCGGTGTAGGCGCCCAGCAGCATGAGGAACAGCGGCGTGCTGTCCACCGAGCCGTAGTACCGCCCGTACGGCACCTGGTCGAAGTGCGCCAGCTCGCCGGAGCGCAGCTCGTGCACGATCTTGCCCGGCTCGCCGATCCGGGCGGGCTCCTCGTCCGTGGCCTGCGCGGCGGCCAGCGCGAGGAGCGTCGCTGCGGCCTGCTCCGGGTGGCTGTCCAGCGTGAACAGGGAGGTGATCAGCGCGTGCCGCCCGAGCAGGGTGACGAACCAGGGGACGCCCGCCGCCGGTACGCGCAGCGCCTCGCCGTCGGGGCCGGTGGCGGGCACGAGGAGGGAGAGCAGGTCGGCGTGGCCGCGTTCGCAGGCGAGGGCCAGCTCGGGGCGCTCCGCCGGGGCGGGAAGGACCGGGGGCGCGGCGGGGCGGCCGCCCGCCGGGGCGGGGGCGCCGTGCGGCACGGCGGTCACGCGCAGCGTCAGCTCGGCCGAGCCGTGGGGCGGCAGCGCGACGCGCCAGCACAGGCGGCGGGCGCCGCTGCCCGTCTCCTGCACCGCGTCGGGCGCGGGCTCGGCGCTCACGGCGGTCCGCGCCCGCCAGTCCCGCCGCCGGTAGCCGAACTCCACGCCGTCCTCGCGGGCGGCGCGGGTCCGTACGGCGTGCGGCTTGTCGTACCAGCGGTGGTCGGCGCGCAGCTGGAACTGGTCGGCGAAGTCGGCGTCCGCCGTCAGGGCGACGAGGACCTCGGCGGCGTCCCCGGTGTTGCTGCTGAGCACCAGCCGCTCGGTCAGGCCCGCGCCTGTCACGGTCTGGGCGCGGAAGACGGTGAGCGCCGGGGCGTCCGTGCGTCCGCCGGGGGGCGTGAGGACGGCGGTCGCCGTGTCCGCGCCAGGGCCTTCCGGCGTGGCGGGCACCAGCACGGCGGGCGTGCCGCCGTCGAGCGTGAGCTGCCAGCGGCTGAGGTGCCGCGCGTCGCGGGCGAACAGCCCGTACGGCCACGCCCCCCGCTCGCCGGTGATGTCGCCCGCCGGCCCCACCGCGACGAAGGTCCCGTCGCGGACGAGCAGACACTGCTGGTTGGTCGTCACTGCGTCTCCCCTGTTCACCCTGTTCACTTTTTCTGCCCCCCGGCGCGGCTCCCGGCCGCTCAGCGCGACCGGACGGCCAGGTCCATAACCAACGCGGCGGTCCAGCTGAAGTCACGGCTGCCGCGCGCCTCACCCGAGACCGGATCGACGTACTCGGCGAAGCCGGAGGACACCGCCGTCGCCAGCATCGTGTCCGCGAGCGCGTCCGCCGCCGCCGTCGCGCCGTACTGCCGCAGGCCGCGCTCCAGCAGCCAGTTCACGTTGAACCAGGCCGGTCCGCGCCAGTACCTGGCCGGGTCGAACGCCGCGCCCCGCAGGTCGTAGCTCGGCGCCATCCGGGTCGTCGTGCCCAGGCCGAAGTGCTCTCCCGCGAGGGTGGCGAGCAGCGGCGCCACGACCTCCTCGGGCAGTCCCGGCAGGATCAGCGGCAGCAGGCCGCAGGCGCCGCGCTCGCGGACCGGCTCGTTGCCGATCACGTCCTGGCAGAGGAAGAGGCCGGTGTCCTCGTCCCACAGCCGCTTGATGAAGGCCGTCGTCAGCTGCTCGCCGCGCACGAGGTGGTCGGACGGGTCGGCGCCGATGGCCGAGGCGATCCCGGCGAGCGCGTGCTCCGAGGCGATGAGCAGCGCGTTGAACGCCGGGTCCTCGACGGCGAAGAGCGCGGTGTCGGGGCCGTCGGCGTAGCCGTGGTCGCGGTAGGTCGCGGCCAGGCGGACGTAGCGGCAGTAGTCCAGGTCGGTGGGCCGGTCGGCGGGGCAGCCGTGGTCGAGGTCGGCGCGCTGGAACGTTCCCCTGGCGGCCGGTTCGACGCGGGAGAGCGGCGGGTCCCAGCACGGGCTGTTGTCCATGCCGGACTCCCACGGGTGGACGATCGACGCGAGGCCGCGCCCGCCGAGGTCGCGGCGCTCGGTGAGGTACCGCTGCCAGGCGACCAGACGTGGGTAGACATGGGGGAGGAAGCCGCGGCGTTCCGACTCGGCGGGGTCCGCCTCGTGCACCAGCAGTGCGGCGAGCGCGTGCACGGGGGGCTGGACGATGCCGGACGTCTCCACGGCGGTGGGCGCTCCGGCGAGGTCGCCCGCGGAGGAGGAGCGCCAGAAGTCGGGGCTCGGGAAGTAGGCACCGAGGGGGACTGTGGGATTGAACACGATGTGCGGGATACGGCCGTCCGCCCACTGGGCGGTCAGCAGCGTCTCCAGCTCGCGCTGGGCGCGCACCGGCGCGTAGTGCCGCAGGCCGATGGCGATGAACGCCGAGTCCCAGCTCCACTGGTGCGGGTAGAGGGCGCGGGACGGGACGGTGGAGGAGCCCGTCCAGTTGCCTTCGAGCACGCGCCGGGCGCCGTTGTATGCAGCGTTGTCTGAAGGTTCGTGCGTACTGGGGGGTTGATCAGCGCTTTCCACGTCAGCTCCGAGTGGACGTCTGCCTTGTCGCCGCACCGCCACGGCGCCCGTTTGTTTTGTCGAAGGTACCGCAGGGTTACGTCTGCTTAACACGCAAAACTACCGCTGTAATATCTACCGCACAAGCTGAAGGAGGCGTGAAATCCGGCACCGGGAAGGCGAGTCGGCATGAACCAGGCGAGCGCGGGACACCTGCTGTCGCTGATCAGGAACGGTCAGGCCAGCACCCGGGGCGAGCTCCAGCGCGTGACCGGCCTGTCCCGTTCCACGGTGGGCCACCGCCTCGACCAGCTCTTCCGCGCGGGCTGGGTCCGCGAGACCGCGCCCGACCCGGTGGAGGTCACCACCGGCGGACGGCCGCCCGTACGGCTGGAATTCGACGCGGCGCACGCTGTCGTGCTGTGCGCCGACCTGGAGACGCGGCACGCCCGCGCCGCCGTCCTCGACCTCGACGGCACGCTGCTCGCCGAGCACAGCGGCTCCCTGCTGATCAACCAGGGCCCCGACCAGGCGCTCGACCGGCTCGGGCAGTGGTTCGCGCTGCTGCTGGAGAAGGCGGACGTCCCCGTGTCGGCCGTGTGCGGCATCGGCCTGTCCGTGCCGGGCCCGGTGGACGCGCCGACCGGCATCGTCGTGCAGCCGCCGATGATGCCCGGCTGGGACCGCTACCCCATACCGGACGGGATGCGGCGGGCGTTCGCCGCGCATGTGAGCCACGACACGTCGGCCCCGCCCGTGCCGGTGCTGGTGGAGAACGACGCGAACCTCATGGCGTACGCGGAGCAGCGCGACGGGTTCGCGGACTGCCCGGCGTTCCTCCTCGTCAAGGTGTCCACCGGGATAGGGGCCGGGGTGGTCGTCAACGGGGAGATGTACCGGGGCTTCGACGGCGCGGCGGGTGACATAGGGCACATCCGGCTCAGCGGGCACCCGCACGCGCTGTGCCGCTGCGGCTCGTACGGCTGCCTGGCGGCCGTCGCCAGCGGGCGGGCGCTCGCGGAGCAGCTGACGGCGGCGGGCGTGCCGACCGCGTCGGGGTCCGGTGTGCGCGACCAGCTGTCGATAGGGCAGCCGGACGCGGTGCGGCTCGCGCGCGAGGCGGGGCGGCTCGTCGGCGAGGTGCTCGCCACCGTCGTGACGCTGCTCAACCCCGGGGTCCTGATGATCGCGGGCGACCTCACCGGGCCGCCGTTCCTCACCGGGGTGCGGGAGCTGCTCTACCAGCGGGCGATGCCGCGCACCACCGCGTACCTCCAGGTCGTCTCCTCGCGCCTCGGGGACCACGCCGGGCTGCGGGGGGCGGCGGCGATGGTGGTCGAGTCGCTGTACGCGCCGGAGCACGCGGACGCGCGGCTCGCCGCCGCCGTGGCGCACGCCTGACGGCGCGGGCAAGTACGGGCGCGCGGGGGCGCGTTCGGGGGTGTCGGCCGGGGCAGGGCGGGGAAACATCTGTTTCAGGGCGTTTTACGGCGCTCTGCGCGCGTGATGCCTGCCACCAATGATGCGCAGGATGCTCAGATGAGCGATCGGCGGGGTAGTCTCACTGCCGCAGCGGACTTCCCGCCGCCCGGCCACCCGTGGCACGGGCGGCAGCGGCGGCGCCGGGTCCCACCCGGCCGCCGTCGCCTGGCCGCCCGGGCCTCCCCCAGCCCCGACCCTCACCGGGGGAGCCCCCAGGCCGCCAGGGGACACCGAAGGGGCGGCGCCTTGTGCGGAGGCGCCGCCCCTCTTGCACGCCCACGGCGCGCCGCCGGTCAGTCGTACTGCCACTCGCCGCGCGCGTACTCCAGCACCGCCGGGTCCATCAGCGTGCTCGCCCGCACGTCCTCGTGCCGCCGGTCGAGCGGGAAGACCGTCGCCGCGTCGAGCACCGCGTCGTCCAGGAAGCGCAGCGGCGGCACGTCCGCCGGCAGCCGCAGGTCGGGCGGCGCGTCGCCGGAAGCGGCCAGCACGAAGCCCCAGTTGCCGAAGCTCGGCACGTCCACCTGGTACGGCGTCGTCGCGAAGCCCGCCTCCGCGAGCGACGCGTCCACCGACCAGTACGTGCGCGGCGCGAAGAACGGCGACCCCGACTGGACGACGAGCCGCCCGTCCGGCGCCAGCACGTTCGCCAGCATCGCGTACATCTCGACCGAGTACAGCTTCGCCGTCGCCGTGTCCTCCGGGTCGGGGAAGTCCACGATCACCGCGTCGTACGGTCCCGGCGCGTCCCGCAGCCACGTGAACGCGTCGGCGTTGACCACGTCCACGCGCGGGTCCTCGAACGCGCCGTCGTTCAGGTCGCGCAGCGGGTCGTACGTCCTGCCCAGGTCGGTCATCGCCGGGTCCAGCTCGACCAGCGTCACGTCCGCCA
Organism: Streptomyces sp. NPDC049879; assembly: GCF_044461265.1. Taxonomy (NCBI): domain Bacteria; kingdom Bacillati; phylum Actinomycetota; class Actinomycetes; order Kitasatosporales; family Streptomycetaceae; genus Streptomyces; species Streptomyces sp. NPDC049879. The sequence goes on from NZ_JBITKT010000001.1 coordinate 706,156, forward strand.
CGTCCGGGTAGCGCAGCACCTCGCGCAGCGCCAGGCCGTCGCCGCCGCCCAGGATCAGCACGTGCTCCCTGCTCCCCGCCAGCACCGGGTGCACCAGCGCCTCGTGGTAGCGGTACTCGTCGATCGACGAGAACTGGAGGTCGCCGTTGAGGAAGAGCCGCAGGTCCGTCTTCGAGGTGAAGCCGATCGACTCCGTGAGCACGATCTCCTGGTACGGCGTGCGCTCCGCGTGCACGATCGGGTCGCGGTAGAGCCGCTGCCGCGCGGAGATCTCGATGTCGTCGGCCAGCACGTACGCGCCGACCAGCACCGTCAGCACCGCCGCCAGGCCCAGGGCCAGGCCGGCCGCCACCAGCTTCCGCATCCTGCCCCGGAAGATCCACAGCACGCTGACCACACCGGCCACCGCGTTCACCACGCCGACGACCAGCACGCCCTTCAGCTGCCCGAACGTCGGCAGCAGCAGGAGCGGGAAGCACAACCCGCCCACCAGCGCGCCCAGGTAGTCCACCGCGAACACGTCGGCGACCGCCCCGCCCGCCTCCTGCCTGCGGATGCGCTGGAGCATCGTCATCAGCAGCGGGATCTCCGCGCCGATCAGCAGGCCGACGGCGAACGCGATCACCGTCATCGCGGGCGTGTACACACCCACCCACGCGAACAGCACGTACAGCACGAGCACCGAGAGCCCGCCGACCAGCGCCAGCAGCCCCTCCACCACGGCGAACGCGCCCACGGCGCGCCGCTGGAGGGGCTTGGCCGCCAGCGAGCCGATGCCCATCGCGAAGACCATGATGGCCAGCACGAGGGACGTCTGCGTGATGGTGTTGCCGATCAGATAGCCGCCGAGCGCGACCAGCGCCAGCTCGTACACCAGACCGCAGGCCGCGCACAGGAAGACGGTCAGGAGCAGGAGGAAGCGGGCCAGCCGGGGGCGGTGGATCACGAGAGTGCCGCGCCGACCATCAGTGCCGTGCCGACGTACATCGTGCCCTGCACCCAGGCGATCGGGTGCGGACGGCCGTCCTCGTCGTCCTCCAGCACCGCCGCGCCCATCCGGCCAGGCGTGACGATGCCGACGATCGCGAACACCACCGTCATCACCACGACACCGGCCAGCCCGTACACGCCGGTGCTGACCAGCCCGTAGTCGAGGCCGTCCTCGGACTCGCTGGCGAGGATCGCCTGCTGGATCACGATGCCGACGCCGAGCATCTGCCCGGCGAGCACGATGGCCGCGCCCTTGTTGCGCCGCGCCACGATCTTGGCGAGGTTGCCAGGCGTCACCAGGTCGAGCGCGCCGAACGCGACGGCCATCACCAGGAGGCCGACGCCCCCGTAGGCCAGCGTCTGCCCGGCCGATTCGAATATGTCCCCCACGCCGAAGTCCTCTCGCTCTGATCTGGGTTGTCGGTACGGTCGCTGCGGTCGGTACGGATGGCGGTGGTGTGGTGCGCCCGGCTCACTTGCCGGACCCGGGGCCGCCGCCCCGGAAGTCGCTGCCGCTGCGGCTCTGGGCCGCGGGCCAGTGGGAGCCGACGTACGAGCTGTACCGGGACCGGCCGGACTCGTAGTCGTCCACGTCGATCCGGCTGCCGCGGTCGGGCGCGGTGCGCGGCTCTATGGCGACGAGGTGGTCGTCGTAGCGCAGGAAGACGATGGAGTCGCTGACCATGCGGTCCATGGCGGCGCGTTCGCCCTCGATCTCGTCGGCGACGCGGGACGGCGGGTCACGGTCGTCGATGTAGTAGTCGGGCGACCAGTCCGGGTCCTCCGGGTAGTGGTCCTTGATCCACGACATGGGCAGGTCGGGGTCGCTGTCGCCGCCGCAGCCGGTGGCCAGCAGCGCGCCGGCCAGCAGGGCTGCGGCGGCCCGTATGCCGCTGCGGCGGCCCCGGCGCGCGCTCACGCGTCGCCGCCCGGGTAGATGGTGAGCGTGCCGTTCGGGACGCGTTCGCCGAGCGACGCCTCCCAGGAGCCCGCCGCGCCGCCCGCGCCGGGGAAGCGCTCGAACGAGAGGGAACGGCCGCGCGGGCCCTCGTAGTCGGCGTACTCGACGCGGCCGGTGGCGGCGAGACCGGTGGTGCCCTCGGAGCGGTACGTCGCGGTGCCGTGCTCGGTGCGGTGGTACTCGACGCCCTCGACGGTCAGGGTGCGCTCGCTCGGCGTGAGGTCGGCGCCGGTGTACTCGGTCCAGAGCACGACCTCCAGGTCCGGGTCCTCCTCGACGGAGATCCAGCGGCGCCCGGCGTCGGTGCCGTTCATGGCGTCCACGAAGTGCTCCGACCAGCTGAAGCCGCCCTCCGACAGCCGCAGCGAGCCGCGGACGAAGAGCTGTTCGCCGAGGTACTCCACCATGTCGCCCGCCTTCAGCGTGCGCGGGTCGCCGCCGGTGTCCTGGTCGGGGGCGAACGGGTCGCGCGGTGGCGGCGGCGCCTTCGGGGCGGCTTTGCGGCGCGACCGCAGCAGCACGACGACGGCCGCGGCGAGCGCGGCCAGCCCGACTATGGCGAGGGCAAACGCCATGGAAATCCCCCCGGTTGTACGGATCTCAGCGAACGGCGCAGAGTATCGCACGCGTCCGGGGGATCCGGCCCCGGGGGGAGGAAGTCAGGGCCGGGCCGCCTGTGACGGCCCGGCACGGTGTGTCAGTACGGGGGCGGCGGCGAGGCCGGGGGCTGCTGGCCCGGCTGCTGCTGGGGCTGCGGCTGGGACTGCTGCGGGAAGCCCGGGTACGCGCCCGGCTGCGGCCCGGCGGGCTGGCCCGCGTACATCCCGGGCGCCTGCGTCCAGGGCTGCGGCCCCTGCGCGTACTTGACCAGCTGCCGCTGCGTCATCTGCCGCACGACGATGATGGCCAGGATCGCCGCGGCGATGCCGACCAGCCCGTTGATGATCGTGATGGTCGCGTCGACGCGGATGTCGTCGTACTCGTCCGGGTCGATGCGGCCGTCGTCGTCCGGGGAGAACGTCGAGAAGCCGGTGACCCAGGTCGCCACCCACAGGAGCCACCACGCGGTGAGCACGCCGAGCCGCGCGTGCCCGCCCCAGGGGGTGCTGGAGCGCCAGGCGTCGTTCGCGATCTGCTTGGGGAACCAGAAGAAGATCACGGGCACGAACCAGGAGCCGATCGCCCAGCCGCGGCTCAGGCGCTGCCCGGCCGGGTCGAACAGCTCGGCGTTCACCCGCACCCGGTGGAACCAGACGATGAAGACGATGCCGATCGCGATCGTCAGCAGGACGCGGAGGACGCCCACGGCCTGCCAGCCGTCCAGCGTGTCCTGCGCGTCCTGGAAGTCGATGAAGAGCGCCTCGGGGCTCTCCAGGTCGTCCAGCGTGCTGAGCATCCCGGCGCCCGTGCCGAAGCCCGCGAACCAGATGACGATCGCGACGCCGAAGAGGGCGTACAGCGCGATCGCCAGGCCGCGCGGGCTGCCGAACTGCGGCGGCAGCTGCGGGATGCCGCCCGGCTGGCCGGGGAACGGGGCCGGCTGGCCCGGGTACCCGTAGCCGGGCGCGGGCGCGGGCGGCGCGGCGAACTGCTGCGTCCCCGGGTACGGCGCCGGCTGTCCCGGCGGTGCCGCGCCCGGCGGCGGCCCCGGTGCGGCCGGGGGCGGCGTCACGGGCTGTCCGCCGGCCATGGTCGGCTGAGCGGCCACCGCGCCGCTCACGCACTCCTGACACCTGCCGTCGGGCGCGGTGGCCGGCCGCTGACGGCAGCTCCAGCACTGCGCACTCATGTCGCCCCCCAGGGAAGTCATCCATCCGATCCGCTGACGATAACAGCGGGCGGGCCCGGCGCGCCGGGCCCGTCAGGTGGAGGGGGGCGCCGGGAAGTCGTAGGTGACCTGGGTCAGTTCCCCGGAGACCGTCCACAGGCGCGCGGTCATCGCGTCGTTCGTCGTCCAGGGGGCGCGCCAGGTCCTGCCCGCGCCGCCCCTGGCGGCCGCGCGCGGCCCGACGTACGCGTCGGGTGCGACGTCCGGCGCGGTCGCCGCGTGGAGGAGCGGCGCGGCGCCCGCCTCGGGGGCGGAGCCGACGAGCGCGTTCAGGACGCGGGCGGCACGTTCCTGCACCGCGCTGCCCGCCATCCGCGGGCCCTTGGCCTGCAGCTCGGTGGCGGCCCAGCCGGGGTGCGCGGCGGCGGCGACGAGGGCGGTGTGCCGGGCGCGGCGGGCCAGTTCGTGGGTGAACATCAGGTTGGCCGACTTGGACCGGGCGTACGCGACCCAGCGCAGGTAGCGGCGTTCGGCGTGCGGGTCGGACAAGTCCACGTTCGCGGCGAGGTGCGCCATGCTGGAGACCGACACGACGCGCGGCGCCGGGGCGGCCAGCAGGGACGGCAGGAGCAGCCCGGTCAGCGCGAAGTGGCCGAGGTGGTTGACGCCGAACTGCGTCTCGAAGCCGTCCTCCGTCGTGCCGCGCGGGACCGCCATCAGCCCCGCGTTGTTCACCAGCAGGTCGAGCCGCTCGCCGCGCCACTGGGTGGCGAACGCGCGGACCGAGGAGAGGTCGGCCAGGTCGAGCAGCCGCAGCTCGGCGCGTGCCTCGGGGACCTCGCCGCGCAGCCGTTCCAGCGCCGCCCTGCCGCGCTCCCGGCTGCGGCAGGCGAGCACGGTCCCCGCGCCGCGGCGCGCCAGTTCGCGCGCGACGACGTAGCCGAGGCCGCTGTTGGCGCCCGTCACGACCGCCGTGCGGCCCTTGAGGTCGGGGATGTCGCGCACCGTCCAGGCCATGCTGCCCAGGGTAGCCCCGTCGGCCGCCGTCCGGCGGGGAACGGCGTGCGCCGGGGCCCCGGTACGCCGTTGTACCGGGGCGGTGGGCCTGCTCAGCCGTGCTGGTCAGCCGGGAGGGGGCTGACGGCCGTCTCCGTGCGCATCCTGCGGTCGTCGCCCGCCGTGCGGGCGGGGCCGACGAGGGTGAGCGGCACGGTGCGCAGGATCGAGCCGAGGGAGGGGCCGAGGCGCAGTTCGACCGCCCCCGGGTCCACGACGCGACGGCCCGGCGCGAGGGTGTACGCGGTCAGGTCGGTGTGGAAGCCGAACCGCACCTCGGCGGACGCGCCCGCTTCGAGGGGGACGCGGGCGTAGCCGATGAGGCGGTGCACGGGCCGCGTGGTGCGGGCGACCGGGTCGTGCAGGTACAGCTGGACGACCTCCGTGCCCGCGCGGTCACCGGTGTTGGTCACGGTCAGCCGCACCGTGGTGCCGCCGTCCGTGGGGACGGTGTCGTGCTCGGCCACGGCGTCGCCCCACGTGAACTCCGTGTAGGACAGACCGTGCCCGAAGCTATAGAGCGGAGTGGGGTCGATGTTGCTGGCCTCGCCCAACTGGCCGAGCGGCGGCGCGAGGTACGGCGCGGGCTGGCCGCCGGGGTGGCGCGGCACGCCGACCGGCAGCCGCCCCGACGGGTTGACGCGCCCGGACAGCACGCCCGCGACGGCGCCGCCGCCCTCCTCGCCGGGGAAGAACGCCTGCACGCACCCGGCCAGCCGGTCCGCCCAGCGGCCCAGCGCGTACGGCCTGCCGGTGAGCAGCACCAGGACGACGGGCGTGCCGGTGGCCAGGGCCTCGTCGATCAGCTCGCCCTGCGCGTCGGGCAGTTCGAGGTCGGCGGCGTCGCAGCCCTCGCCCGACGTGCCGCGCCCGAACAGGCCGGAGCGGTCACCGGCGACGACCACGCACACGTCGGCCCCGGACGCCCCGGCGGGGGACGTGTGCTCCACGGTGGCGCCGGGGAGTTCGGCGCGCAGTGACTCCAGCAGCGTGGGCACGGCGACGCCGAGGGGGAGTTCGGGGTGCTGCACGCCGACGTGGCGGGGGAAGGTGTAGCAGCCGAGCATGGGGGCGGGGTCGTCCGCGAGGGGGCCGACGACGGCGATGCGGGACGTGCCGGCCAGGGGAAGCGCGCCGTCGGGATTCGCCAGCAGGACGACGGACTCCTCCGCGAGCCTGCGGGCGACGGCGCGCATGTGCGGCGGGTCCAGGTCCACGACCGGGTCTTCCGCCTCCAGCGCGGGCGGTACAGGACTCCAGCCGGGGTCCAGCAGGCCCAGCTCCGCCTTCTGCGTGAGGACGCGCAGCACCGAGCGGTCCACCACGTCCTCGGGGAACTCGCCGGAGCGCACCGCCTTCAGCAGCGGCTCGCCGTAGCAGCGCTGGGCGGGCAGCTCGACGTCGATCCCGGCGGTCAGGGCGAGCGCGGCGGCCTCGGCGGGGGAGTCGGCCACGCGGTGGGTCAGTTCGAGGAACGACACGGCGAAGTAGTCGGAGACGACGGTGCCGGTGAAGCCCCAGCGGTCGCGCAGCAGTTCCGTCAGCAGCCAGCCGTCGGCCGAGGCGGGCACGCCGTCGATGTCGTGGTAGGCGCTCATGACGGACCGCGCACCGCCCTCGCGCAGCGCCATCTCGAACGGCGGGAGGACCACGTCGGCCAGCTCGCGCGGGCCGATGGAGACGGGCGCGTGGTTGCGGGCGCCGCGGGAGGCGGCGTGCCCGGCGAAGTGCTTGAGCGTGGCGATGATGCCCGCCGACTCCAGGCCCCGCACGTACCCGGTGCCGATGGTGGCGACGAGGTACGGGTCCTCGCCGATGGACTCCTCGGTGCGGCCCCAGCGCGGGTCGCGCAGCACGTCGAGCACGGGGGAGAGACCCTGGTGGACGCCGACGTCGCGCATCGACGCGCCGATGAGCCGCGCCGCCTCCTCGACCAGCCCGGGGTCGAAGGAGGCGCCCCAGGCGAGCGGCGTGGGGAAGACGGTCGCGCGCCAGGCCGTGAAGCCGGTCAGGCACTCCTCGTGCACCAGCGCGGGGATGCCGAAGCGGCTGACGCCGGTGATGCGCCGCTGCTCGTCGGCGAGCGCGCGCGCCTTCTCCAGCGGATCGACCGGGGCGGTGCCGAACGGGCGGGTGAGCTGGCCGAGTCCGTGGGCGATCACCGTGTCGGGCGCGGGCGTCGAGGCGGTGAGCTGCCCCTGCATCGGGGCGACGTCGGCCCCCTCGGCGCCGCCCGGCTCCGCCGCCGCGGCGGCCTCGCCCGGGTCCGACTCCGAGCCGGGCCATACGCTGCCGAGCTGGGCGAGCTTCTCCTCCAGCGTGAGGCGGGCGAGCAGGTCCGCCGCCCGGGTCCCCGCGGGGAGTGAGGTGTCCTGCCATGGGTGGTGCTGCATGAGGCTCCTTTGTCTGCGCGTGGGCGTCCGCGCGGGTCCGCGTGCGGTCCTGGCCGGGCCGGTCAGCGTCCGCCGACGCCCATCAGCCCGTTGATGAGCTGGCGGCGGGCGAACAGGTACGCGGTGAAGATCGGCACGATCGACAGGACCACGGCGGCGAGCAGCGCGGGGATGTCCACGCGGAACTCGCCGACGAAGTCGTACAGGCCGAGGGTCAGGACCCGGGACTCCCGGGACTGGGTGAGGATCAGCGGGAACAGGAAGCCGTTCCAGGCGTTCAGCGCCGCGAACACCCCGGCCGTGGAGATCCCGGCACGGGCGACGGGCACGACGAGCTGCAGCAGCATCCGGGCCGGGCCCGCGCCGTCCAGCGCCATCGACTCGTACATCTCCTCGTCGATGTCCCGCATGGTGCCCACCAGGATCAGCACGCTCACCGGGAGCGAGAACGCGGCGGTGGGCAGGATGACGGCCAGCAGCGTGTCGTACAGCTGCAGTTCGGTGATGATCCAGTAGACCGGGATGATCACCGCCTGGGACGGGATGGCGAGCCCGAGCAGGAAGAGCTGGAACGTGCGCCGGGACCACGGGCTGCGGTTGCGCACCACCACATAGCTGACCGTCACGGCGAGCGCGATGACGATCGCGGCGCAGGAGACGGTGACGATCGCGGTGTTGAGCAGGTAGCGCGGGAAGTCGCCCTCCAGCACCTGCCGGTAGCTGCCGAGCCCGGGGTCGGTGGGCAGGGCGAGCGGGCCGTTGTCCAGGTACTCGGGCCGCGTCTGGAGGGTGGAGCTGACCATGGAGTAGAGCGGCACGACGACGATGACCAGCCAGATCAGCGCGCCGAGCGTCCCCGCCCAGTTGAACCGGCGCAGCTGCGCGGCGCGCCGGACCCGCGGGGGGCCCACGGATGCGGTCGGTGTCACATGCCCTCCCGGGTGCTGCGCATCCTGCTGAAGCCGGTCAGGCGCACCAGCAGCAGGGACGTGGCGGTGGCGACGACGACCAGGGCGGCGGCGATGGCGCTGGCGTAGCCGAGGTCGAACGCGCGGAAGCCCTCTTCGTACATCAGGTACGGCACGATGGCCGTGGCGTCGCCCGGTCCGCCGCGCGTGAGGATGAGGACCGTGTCGAAGTACGTCAGCGCGCCGACGACCATCAGCACCGAGGACGTCACGACGGTGTTGCGCAGCTGCGGCAGTGTGATGCTGAAGAACTGCCGCACGGTGCCCGCGCCGTCGATGGCCGCCGCGTCGTAGAGCGAGCGCGGGATCTGCCGTGCGCCGCCCTGGTAGATCAGCATGTGCAGCGGCACGAACTGCCAGCCCGTGACGAACAGGACGGCCGCGAACGCGCCGCGCGAGGTGCCCAGCAGGTCGGCGGTGTCCAGGTCGAACCACTCGGCGACGTCGGCGGCGAGGCCGAGGTTCGGGTCGAACAGCGTGCGCCACAGCAGCGCGAGGGCGACGGACGAGGCCAGCAGCGGCAGGAAGAAGACGGCCGACATGACGGCCCTGTGCCGCTGGCGCCCGGCCGACCACACGCCGAGCAGCAGGGCGATCGGCGTCTGGATCAGCCAGGTCAGGGCGGTGAGCAGCAGGCTGAGCCAGACGGCGTTGCGCAGACGCGCGTCGTTCCACAGCCGCGACCAGTTGTCGAGGCCGGTCCACGACGGGTCGCTCAGGCCGTCCCAGTCGGTGAACGACAGGTAGGCCACCATCACCAGCGGCACGACGGCGAAGAACGCGAAGAACAGCACACCGGGGATCGCCCAGGCGAGGCCCGGGCGACCCGTGCGGGGTGGGAGGGACGTCCTCTCCTTCACCGGCTCCGCCTACAGTTCCTGCATCGCCGCGACGAACTCCTCGGGGCTGAGCTGCCCGCCGAAGAGCTGCTCGATCGCGTCGAGCATCGGGGTGGCCTGCCGGGCGGGGAGCGCCTGGTCCCAGGAGAGCGTGAAGCTGGGGGCGTTCTCGACCATGTCGTACTGGAAGCGCGCGTACTCGGGCTCGGGCGCCTCGTCCAGGAGCGTCTCGGCCCCTGTGGTGGTGGGGATGTCGCCGTTCGCGACGAGGGAACGGGCGTAGTCCTCGCCGCCGTGCAGCTTCAGGAACTCGACGGCTGCGTCCAGCCGTTCGCCCTCGACGTCCGCGTTGACCGACCAGTAGTTGGTGGGGTTGCCGACCAGGGACGCCGGGTCGCCCGCGCCGTCCGCGATGGCGGGGAACGGCGCCCAGGCGAGGTCGTCGGCGGCGAACTCCGGCTGGTTCGCGAGCTGGTTGGCGAACTCCCAGCTGCCCATCAGGTGCATGGCGGCGCCGCCCTGGGCGAAGAAGGTGGAGACGCCGTCGTTCGTGTACGCGACGGAGCGGAAGTTGTTGCCGAACGCGCCGTCGTCCACCAGCGAGGCGACCTCCTGCGCGGCGGCGAGGACGGCCGGGTCGCCCCAGGCCGCCGAGTCGCCGTTCCTGATCGCGTCGAACACCTCGGCGCCGCCGAAGCGGTCGAGCAGGTACTCCAGCCACATCAGCTCGGTCCACGTGTCGGCGCCGCCGAGGGCCACGGGCGTGATGTCGCGGTCGGCGAAGGTGCCGACGAGGGAGCGGAAGTCGTCCCAGTCCTGCGGGGCCTCGACGCCGGCCTCCTCGAACAGGGTGCGGTTCCAGAAGAGGATGACCGGCTGCACGCCGCGCATCGGTATGCCGTAGTACCGCCCGTCCACCGCGCCCGCGTCGAGGATGGCGGGGATGAACGCGCCGCCGAACTCCGGGTCGTCCGCGAGCACGTCGGTCAGGTCGACCAGCATGTCCTCGGCCACGAAGTCGCTGATGCTGCCGCCGCCCCAGTTGAAGAAGATGTCGGGGGCGTTCGGGCTGCCCATGGCGGTGCGCATGCGCTCCTGGTAGTTCTCGCCCGGGATCTGCGTCAGGTTGATGTCGATGTCCGACGTCTCGTTGAACCGCTCCACCAGCTCTTCCTGGAGACGCGTCGAGCCGTCCTGGTAGACCCACACCTCCAGCGTGTCGCCGCCGCGGCCGCCGGGTCCGTCGCTGCCGCACGCCGCGAGGCCGGTGGCCGCGAGGACGCAGGTGACGGCGCTGGTCAGGGTCGCGCGGAACCTGCGGCTCGCGCCGCCGGGCCGCCGGGATTCGAGGCTTTGCATCGTCGCATACCTTCCGGAAGATCACCGATAATTATCGGACCAGTGCCGAAGCAAAGTACGTCCGGGCGCGGGGCGCGTCAACGGTGCGCGCGGCAACAAGACGGTCACGGGCGCCCGTTGCCGCCGGGGCCGTCCGCGTGCGGGCAGGGCGGAGCGGGCCCCGCGCGGGGCCGTGACCTGGGAGGAGGGGGGCGCGTGCCGGACGATCCGGTGGGGGCGGCGGCGCGTGGGCGCGTACCGCCGCGGGGGCCCCGGTGTTGCGGATGCTTTCGGAAGAACGCTCTTTCGCTGGTCGGGTGCTGGTGCGGGTCAGCGCGCGGCGGGTGGCGCCGTGGAGGCGCGGACCACCAGCTCGGTCGCCAGCTCAAGGCGGGGCGAGTCGAGTTCCTCGCCGCGCGCCTGCCGCAGCACCGTGCGCGCGGCCACCTTCCCCATCTCCGCGAGCGGCTGCCGCACCGTCGTCAGCGGCGGCGCGGACCAGCGCATCTCCGGCAGGTCGTCGAAGCCGACGACGCTCACGTCCTGCGGCACCCGCAGCCCGCGCTGCCGCAGCGCCTCGATCGCGCCCATCGCCATCTGGTCGCTGGCCGCGAAGACGGCGGTCGGCGGCTCGTCCAGGTCCATCAGCCGCCCGCAGCCGTGGAAGCCCGACTCGTGGTAGAAGTCGCCGGGCACGGTGAGGCGTTCGTCCACCGGCACGCCCGCCGACTCCAGCGCGGCGCGGTAGCCGTCGAGCCGCGCCCGGCTGCACAGCAGGCGCGGCGGCCCGGCGATGAAGCCGATCCGCCGGTGGCCGAGGCCGAGCAGGTGCTCGGTCGCCGCCAGGCCGCCCGCCCAGTTGGTCGCACCCACGGTCGGCGCGTCCAGCGCCGGCGACCCGGCGGGGTCCACGACGACCAGCGGCACCCCGAGGCGGTGCAACTCCTTGTGCAGGCCGGGTTCGAGCACCGACGTCACCATGATCACGCCGTCCGACGCGCGCGCCCGCAGGTTGGTCATCCACTGCTGCGCCGCGCCCGCGCGGTCGTGGATGGCCGAGACGACCGTGCCCACGCCCGCGTCGTGCGCGACCTCCTCGACGCCCCGGATGATCTCGACGGCCCACGGGCTGTCGAGGTCGTTGAACACCAGGTCGAGCAGGGCGGCCCGGTCGCCGGGCGCGTGGGCGCGCCGCCGGTAGCCGTACTGCCGCAGCAGCTCCTCCACCTTGGCGCGGGTCTCAGGCGCCACGTCTGACCGGCCGTTGACCACCCGGGAGACTGTGGGCACCGAGACCCCGGCCTCCCGCGCGATGGCCGTGATCGTGACCTTGCGCTCCGCACTCATCCAAAACCCTCATCTTTCGCACCCGAAGACCCGGAAGTTTTTCAACATTATTCCGGAAGGGTTGACGGTGCCCAGGGCCGACCGTAGAACGGTCCCGTCAGCCTGCGGGGGCATGACAAACGAGAGGGGCACCACGATGATTCCCCTGGTGCGCAGAGCCGCGGTCGTCCTCGCGACCTCGGCGGCGCTGCTCTCCGGTTCCCTGGTGACCGGCGCCGCACAGGCCGCGGAACGACCGGCCGCCGAGCCGGGCGCCGCGGCCGCCACCCTGCGCGACGCGGCCGAGGAGCAGGGCCGTTTCGTCGGCACGGCCGTCGCGGACGGACGGCTCGGCAACGGCACGTACACCGGCATCGCGAGCCGCGAGTTCAGCAGCGTCACCGCCGAGAACGTCATGAAGTGGGACGCGATCGAGCCGTCGCGCGGTTCCTTCAACTTCGCGCCCGGCGACCGCCTGGTCGACTTCGCGCAGGCCAACGACCAGCAGGTCTGGGGCCACACGCTCGTCTGGCACAGCCAGCTGCCGGGCTGGGTCACCAACGGCGGGTTCAACCAGACGCAGCTGACGCAGGTCATGAACAACCACATCACCAGCGTCATGGACCACTACGAGGGCGACGTCGCGTACTGGGACGTGGTGAACGAGGCGTTCAACGAGGACGGGACGCTGCGCTCCTCGGTTTTCTCGAACACCCTCGGCTCCGGCTACATCGGCACCGCGTTCAGGACCGCCCGCGCGGCCGACCCCAACGCCAAGCTGTGCATCAACGACTACAACACCGAGGGCGTCGGCGCGAAGAGCAACGGGCTGTACAACCTCGTCTCCTCGCTGCTGTCGCAGGGCGTGCCCATCGACTGCGTCGGCTTCCAGTCGCACTTCATCCTCGACCAGATCCCGTCCACCTTCCAGACCAACCTCCAGCGGTTCGCCGACCTGGGCCTCGAAGTGGTCATCACGGAGCTGGACATCCGGATGACCCTGCCGGCGGACAGCGCCAAACTCCAGCGGCAGGCGACGCAGTTCGCCTCCGTCACGCGCACGTGCCTCGCCGTCTCGGCCTGCCGGGGCATCACCGTCTGGGGCTTCAGCGACGCCGACTCGTGGGTCCCCGGCGTCTTCGACGGACAGGGCGCGGCCTGCCTGTACGACCAGAACTACCAGGCCAAGCCCGCGTTCGACGCGATGCTCACCGCCCTCGGCGGCGAGCCGGGCGGCGGCGACCCCGGCGACCCGGACCCGCCCACCGGGCCCTGCCAGGTCACCTGGCGGGTGACCAGCCGCTGGAACGCCGGCTCCGTCGTCGAGGTCGGCATCCGCACGACGGCCGCCGTCAACGGCTGGTCCGCCACCTTCACCCTGCCGTCGGGGCACCGCGTCACCAGCGGGTGGAACGCCGTGTTCAGCCAGTCGGGCGCGACCGTCACCGCCGCCAACGCCCCGTACAACGGGAACGTCGGCGCGGGCGGCACGATCGGATTCGGCTTCCAGACGGACAACGGCGGTCAGTACACACCGCCGACCGTCAGCCTGAACGGCACCGCCTGCACGGCGGCGTAGGCACCCGTCCCGCCGTACGCCCCTCCCCCCCCCGCCCCTGCGAAGGCGACGGGGGAGGGGCGTACCGCTCATTCCCCGGCGCTCATTCCTCGGGGGCCCCGCCGCGCGTGCTCGCCAGCCCGACGTCCGCGCCCAGGCGCCCCACCGCGTGCGCGAAGAACTCCTCGCGCGCCGTCACCACGCCCGTGTACTGCCCGAACACCTCGAAGCTCACCAGCCCCACCAGCTGCGCCCAGGCCGCCACCACCGCCGCCATCACCGGCGCGGGCAGCCCCGGCGCGTACTCCTCCGCCAGCTGCTCCGCCTCCGCCCGCACGTCCAGCGGCAGCGGGTCCCACGACGGCGGCGCGAGCAGCGCGTCCGCGTGCGCGTCCAGCGTCAGCGCGAGCAGGGCGAGCGGTACGCGGGAGCCCGCCGCCGACGTCGTCTGCGGCGCCGCGTAGCCGGGCACGGGGGTGCCGTGCACCAGCGCGAACTCGTGCGGGTGCGCGAGCGCCCACTCCCGTACGGCCGCGCACACGGCCACCCAGCGCGTCGCCGGGTCCTCGCGCGGCGCGGCGGCGAGGGCGCTCTCGGCCGCCCCGCCCATCGCGTCGTAGGCGTCCGTGATCAGCGCGGTCAGCAGGTCGTCGCGGCTCGGGAAGTACCGGTACAGCGCGGACGACGCCATGCCCAGCTCCCGGGCCACCGCGCGCAGCGACAGCCTGGCGGGCCCCTCGGCGGCGAGTCCGCGCCGCGCCTCCTCCTTGATGGCCGTGGTGATCTCACGCCTGGCTCTCGCCCTGGCTCCTTCGATGGCACTCATGGCGGCCAGTCTGCCACCGCGCGGAGCGGTGCACCAAGACGTGAGCAGTGCTCTTGCGTTCGCGCCGGGCGTGTGCCACTGTTGCTCCAGACCGAGAGCAGTGCTCACGAAACAGTCACCCGAGAGGCGCCCACCATGAGCGGCGAAGCCACCCCCCACCTGCGCAAGCCCGGCTGGTTCACCGTCCACGTGCTCAACCGCACCGTCTCCTGGCTCACCCGCAGGGGCCTGAGCGTCTGGGGCTCCCGCGTCCTCGCCGTCAAGGGACGCAAGAGCGGCACCTGGCGCCGCACGCCGGTCAACCTCCTGACCGTGGACGGCGAGCAGTACCTCGTCGCCCCGCGCGGCCACGTCCAGTGGACCCACAACATGCGCGCGGCGGGCGGCGGACAGCTCATCCTCGGCAAGCACGCCACCGACTTCACCGCCACCGAGGTCGCCGACGACGACAAGCCGGAACTGCTGCGCGCCTACCTCACGCGCTGGAAGGCCGAGGTCGGCGTCTTCTTCGACGGTGTCGGCCCGAAGTCCTCCGACGAGGAGCTGCGCCGCATCGCCCCGGACCATCCGGTGTTCCGCGTCACCACCCTGTGAGGGCCGCGCGCGGCGGTCAGTGCGGGATGGCGTCGATGACGTCCCGCGCCCCCTGCCGCAGCAGCGCCACCGCCACCGACATGCCCAGCGCCTCCGGGTCGAGCGGCCCCGCCCACTCGTGCGCGTCCAGCACCGTCTTGCCGTCGGGCGAGAACACCCGCCCCCACAGCTGCAGCCGCCCGTCGCGCTCCGCCCGCGCGTAGCCCGCGATCGGGCTGTTGCAGTGCCCGCGCAGCACATGCAGGAACGTCCGCTCCGCCGTCATCTCCCGCCAGGCGCCCGGGTCCCCGAGCCCCGACACCATCTCCAGCACCCGGTCGTCGTCCGCCCTGCACTGGAGGCCGAGCACCCCCGCGCCCAGCGGCGGGCACATCTCCTCGACGCCCAGCACCTGCGACGCCACCCCGGGCCGCCCGATCCGCGCCAGTCCCGAGACGGCCAGCAGCAGCGCGTCGGCCTCACCGGCGGCGAGCTTCTCCAGGCGGCGGTTGACGTTGCCCCGCAGCGGCACGCACACCAGCCCGGGGTACGACGCGGCGAGCTGCGCGCGCCGCCGCACCGACGACGTGCCGATCCTGCTGCCGTCCGGCAGCTCCGCGAGGGCCAGCCCGCCGGGATGGACCAGGGCGTCGCGGATGTCGTCGCGCCGCAGGTAGGCGGCGAACACGGTGCCGGGCGGCAGCGGCCGGTCGGCGGGCACGTCCTTCATGCAGTGCACCGCGAGGTCCGCCGCGCCCGCCAGGAGCGCGGCGTCCACCTCCTTGGTGAACGCGCCCTTGCCGCCCAGCACGCCCAGATCGCCCGTCCACCGGTCGCCCGAGGTGGTCACGGGCACGACCTCCGTGCGCACCCCGGGGCGCAGCACGGCCAGTTCGGCGCGCACGCGCTCGACCTGCGCCAGGGCCATGGGAGAGGAACGGGACACGATGCGGAGGAGATCACCGGACATGGCGGTCACCCTAGCCGCGCAGCCACCGCCCCCTTGCGGAGTCGAACGGGCGGACGGATACGTTGCCCCCATGGCTGACGACTCCGTTCTGCTGGCCCGGATCGAGAACGACGCGGCGCTGTCCGCGTACCTGGAGGGCCCCTGCGCCTTCGACGTGACGCGGCGGCAGCCCGCCGAGGACCTGCACCTCTCGTCCGGCAGGCCCCTCACCCCGATCGCCGGCTGCGCCACGGGCGGCACGTACTTCCTGTGCGGTGAACGGGACGCGGCCGAGCGCCCGGTCCTCTACACCTCGCCGGAAGGCCAGAGCGGGCTGATCGCGGGCAGCCTCCGCGAGGCCCTGGAACTGCTCGCCCGCGTCCCGTACTGGCAGGACTGCCTGCGCTACCTGCGGCCCGGCGCCCCGGAGACCCCGGGGGAGACCGAACTCGACGCGCTGGAGGACGACTTCCGCGACGTCGTCACCGGCTTCGACCCGGCGCGGCAGCGGGCCGCGGCGCGTGCCCTCGGCATCGACCCGCCGGACCGCGCGACGGTGCTGCGGCGCCTGCGCGACGCGACCGCGCGCACCCGCCCCGACTACGTCGTCCACACGACGGACGGCTGGCCGTACGACACGTTCTGACCGCCCCGCCTCCCGCCCTCGCCGTCCACGCGCCGGGCGGCGGGAGGCACGACCATCCGTACGCGCTCCCGCGCCCTCACCCGTACGAGTTCACCCGCACGGGGGAACGCCGGAGGGGTGGGTACTACGCCGGGGGCAGCGGGCGCGTGGTGTCGCCGCCCTTGGCGCGGCGGTCCGCGCGGCTGAGGGCGTTCGCCTCGCGCAGCAGGTCCTCCAGCTCGGGACGGCGGTCGGGGTTGCGCTGCGCGGGGGACTGCTCGGTGTCGCTCATCGCCCGCACTCCCGCCGGGGGCGCGCGGCCGGAGCAGCCGCGCGGTGGTCGGCCCTGGTGTCCGCGCACGGCGTCGCTGTCGTGTTCACGTGACCTCACCTCTCATCATGGCTCTCATCACATGGTGTGGTGATCTCCCGTCATAGCGTGACCGCATGGCGCCCGAGGGCACAGTGGAAACGGGCCACAACCTTGGTGTGCGCCCGGCGCGTCCGGGGGGCGCACGGCCGGAAACTGACGGCGGATCACGCGCATGGCACCGCCGCGCCGGGGCAGCCGGACCCCGGGAACGCGCACGGTCCCGGCCGCCCGGCGCACGGACCGGCCGGCCGACCGCGCAGTTCCCGGCACCTCGCCGCCCGCACCGCAGGGACGGGCGGCGGGTGGCCGTACGGCACGGGCGCCACCGGGGCGCCGCCGCTCCCGTGGATCCCCCGGGGAATGGCTGACATTGCTCCGGGGCACTTGACAACCGCACGCGCCACCAGCACGGGACGCGCCCCGGCGCGCGTGTCCCGCGAGCCGGGTGAAGGCTGGGAAGAGCGCCGGTCGTCGGGCCGGCCGGGGGTGCCGGTCACGGAGCGGAGAGGTGGTCACCATGGCAGGCCGCGCAAGGCACGCACAGGGCACGGCGCAGGGCGGCACGGGAACGGGTACGCGCACCCATCGCGGCGACGTCGGCCGCCGCGTCGCCATGCGCCGCGAGGAACTCGGCCTCAGCCGCGAGGACGTGGCCCACCGCGCCCGCGTCGCGCCCCAGTACCTCCGCTACCTGGAGGAGAGCCCGGCGTCGCCGACGCTCGACTCGCTCACCCGCGTCGCCCGCGCGCTCGACACGACCGTGGCCGACCTGCGCGGCGCCCGCCCCCTCGCCGGGGCCGCGCCGCACCCGGCGGGCGCCGTCGAACTCGTCGCCCTCGGCAGCGACGAGTGCTACGACCTCGTCGCCCGCCACTCCGTCGGCAGGGTCGCCGTCACGACTCCGGACGGCCCCGCCATCGTCCCCGCCGGCTACCGCCTGATCGAGGGCGCCGTCGTCTTCCGCACGAGCACCGACGCGCCGCCCTCCCTCGACAGCGACGTCGCGTTCGAGGTGGACATGCTGGACGGCGCCGAGGGCGTCGGCTGGAGCGTCCAGATCCTCGGCCGCGCCACCCCGGTCACCGACGAGGACGAGACGGCCCGCCTCGCCGCCGCGACCGGCGGGCGCCGCTGGGTGCGCGGCGAGCGCGAGCTGTGGGTCAGGCTGCGCCCGGTCAGCGTGACCGGCCACCGGCTGCGGCTCGCGACCCGCCGCTGAGCCGTCGCCCGTTTGCGGGACGGCCGCGCCCGGGGTCCCATGGAACGAAGGCGACAGACCGACGTCCGGGAGGCGGTGTGGTGGCTGTGCCGGAGCTTTGGGACTGCCGGGCCGTGGTGTTCGACACCGATGGAGTGATCACCGATTCGGCGCGCGCGCACGCGACCGCCTGGAAGGAGGCGTTCGACACCGTACCCGGCGTCGATCCGCCGTTCGACCAGGAGGACGACTACCGGCGGTACGTCGACGGCAAGTCACGCCTCGACGGCGCCGCCGCCTTCTTCGCCGCGCGGGACATGGACCTGCCCTACGGGGAGCCGGACGACGAACCGGGCACGGACACGGTCTGCGCCGTCGCCGCGATGAAGGACGGGATCTTCAACCGCGTGCTCGACGAGGGCGTCCTGGAGGCGTACCCGGGCACCGTACGGCTGCTGCTCGCGCTGCACAGCGCCCGCGTGCGCTGCGCGGCGATCTCCTCCTCACGCCACGCGCGCGACCTCATCGCGCACGCAGGCGTCCGCTCCATGCTGGAGACGGTCGTGGACGGCAACGACGTGGCGCGCCTCGGACTCGAAGGCAAGCCCGACCCGGCGATCTTCCTGGAGGCCGCGCGCCGCCTGTCGGTCCCCGCCGGGGAGGCCGCCATCGTGGAGGACGCGCTGTCCGGCGTCGAGGCGGGCCGCCGCGGCGGCTTCGGCCTGGTCGTCGGCGTGGACCGCACGCGGAGCGCGACCAGCGCGGACGACCTGCGCGAGCACGGCGCCGACATCGTCGTCCGCGACCTCGGCGAACTCGTCGGCGCCGACGCGGGAGGTGGCGGCGGATGACGGACTCCGCGTGGGAATGGGCGTACGACGGCTACGACCCGGAGGCCGAGCCCCTGCGCGAGGCCCTGTGCACCCTGGGCAACGGCTATCTCGCCACCCGTGGCGCCGCCCCCGAGACGACCGCCGACGGCGTCCACTACCCCGGGACGTACGCCGCCGGGCTCTACAACCGGGCCCCCACCCTCCTCGCCGGCCGCAGGCTGGAGCACGAGGACATGGTGAACCTGCCCAACTGGCTGGTCCTGCGCTTCCGCGTCCGCCCCGAGGACGGCCCCGACGGCGACTGGTTCACCCCGGACGGCGCGGCCGGGGGCGAGCTGCTGGAGTACCGGCAGTGGCTCGACCTGCGCAGCGGCACGCTGGAGCGCCGCTTCCGCTACCGCGACGCGCACGGCCGCCACACCCGCGTCGAGCAGTCCCGCCTCGTCCACATGGGCGACCCCCATCTCGCCGCGCTGCGCACCGCGTTCGTCGCCGAGGACTGGACGGGCGCGATCGAGATCGAGTCGGCGATCGACGGCTCGATCGGCAACACCGGCGTGCCCCGCTACAGCGACCTCGCCGACCACCACCTCACGTCGCTGCACACCGGCGGCGACGAGACCGACCCCGCGATCGTCTGGCTGCGCTGCCGCACGAACGAGTCGGACATCCGCATCGTGGTCGCCGCCCGCACCCGCGTCGAGCCCGAGATCCGCCGGGAGGACATCAGGACCCACCGCTCCGACTTCCGCGTCGGACAGGTGATGGACCTGCCCATCGCGCCGGACCGCCCCGCCGCCGTCGAGAAGACCGTCGCGCTGCACACGTCCCGCGACCCCGCGATCAGCAGCCCGCAGTCCGCGGCGCTCCAGCGCGTGCGCCGCGCCCCCGCGTACGCCGACCTGCTCGGCTCGCACCGCATGGCGTGGGACCGGCTGTGGCGGCACGCCGCGCTCGACGTCCCCGGCGAGCCGGGCCACATCCTGCGCGTGCACCTCTTCCACCTGCTCGCCACGCTCTCGCCCGCGCACACGGCCGAGCTGGACGTCGGCGTGCCCGCGCGCGGACTGCACGGCGAGGCGTACCGGGGCCACGTCTTCTGGGACGAGCTGTTCGTCCTGCCGTATCTGAACCTGCACTTCCCCGACCTGTCCAAGGCGCTGATCAACTACCGCTACCGGCGGCTGCCCGAGGCGTGCCGCTCGGCGCACGCCATCGGCCGGGCGGGCGCGATGTACCCCTGGCAGAGCGGCAGCGACGGCCGCGAGGAGACGCCCGAGGTCCACCTCAACCCGCGCTCGGGCCGCTGGCTGCCCGACAACTCGCGGCTCCAGCACCACGTCGGCTCGGCGGTCGCCTACAACGTGTGGCGGTACGGGCAGGTGACGGGCGACGTCGAGTTCGCGCACTCGCGCGGCGCCGAGATGCTGCTCCAGATCGCCCGCTTCTGGGCCGACTCGGCCGTCTACGACCGGCAGCACGAGCGCTACCGCATCCTCGGCGTCCTCGGCCCGGACGAGTACCACGACGGCTATCCCGACCGGGACACGTCGGGCCTGGACGACAACGCGTACACCAACGTCACCGCGTCCTGGGTGCTGGCGCACGCCGTCCGCGTCGCGCGGACCCTGCCGGTGTCGCGGCGCGGCGAGGTCTTCGAGCGCATCGGCATGGGCGAGGGCGAGCCGGACGAGTGGGACGAGATCTCGCGCCGCCTGTACGTGCCGTTCCACGAGGGCGTGATCAGCCAGTTCGAGGGCTACGGCGACCTGGAGGAGCTGGACTGGGAGGGCTACCGCAAGAAGTACGGCGACATCCGCCGCCTCGACCGCATCCTGGAGTCCGAGCACGACACGGTGAACCGCTACAAGGCGTCCAAGCAGGCGGACACCGTGATGCTCGGCTACCTCTTCCAGCCGCGCGAACTCGTCGCCGTCTTCCACCACCTCGGTTACACCTCCTTCGACGAGGACACATGGCGGGACACCGTCGCGTACTACCTGGACCGCACCAGCCACGGCTCGACGCTGAGCGGCGTCGTGCACGCCTGGGTCCTGGGCCGGTCCCGGCACGCGAAGGCGTGGTCCTATATGCAAGACGCGCTGGCGAGCGATGTTTGTGACATCCAGGGCGGCACCACCTCCGAGGGCATCCACCTCGGCGCGATGGCGGGCACGCTCGACCTCGTGCAGCGCGGGCTGACCGGACTTGAGACGCGCAAGGGCGCGCTGTGGCTCGACCCGGCGCCGCTGCCCGAGCTGTCCGAGTACGCGTTCTCGGTGCGCTTCCGGGGCGTCGAGGTGCGGCTGCACATGCGCCCCGGCGAGGTGAAGGTGTCCGTCCCCGAGTGGGAGGAGGCACCGGCCAGGGTGCGGCTCGGCGAACGGACGGTCGAGGTCGAGCCGGGCGAGGAGACGGTGCTGCCCCTGCCGGAGTGACCGCCGCGCCCCGGGGACCGCCCACCGGCCGCAGGGGCGAACTGCTCGGCGTGGCGGCCTTCGGCGACCCCACGGGCGGAGCGCTGGGGCACGGACACGCTGCTCTCGTGCCCTCCCGGGGACGTGGCCGTGTTCCGCCGCCACTGGACCCGCGTCGAGCCGGAACTGCCCTTGCTGCGGCCCGCCTTCGACACGTACGCCGCCGGCTTCGCCGCGTCCGAGGCACTGGTCACCGCATGGGGCGACGTCGTCTCCCGGGCCGCGGCTGGGGCATCATCGGCCTGCGGTGCCGACTCCCGGCAACGGGCCCTACCCGCCGTGCCGCTCGTACGGCACCACGGCGACCGGCGACGGCGCGTGGTGCAGCGCCGCGTGCGCCACCGACCCGACGCGCATGCTCAGCAGCGACCGGTTCGTGCGCCGCCCCACCACCAGCAGCGCCGCGCTCACCGAGGCGGCGCGCAGCAGTTCCTCCGCCGCGTTCCCGAAGCGCACGTCCTCGATCAGCGGCACGTCCGGGTACTGCAGGCGCCACGGCGCGAGCGCCTCCACCAGCGCCGCCGTCTCCCGCGCCTCGGCGTCGGCGTACGCGTCGCGGTCCTCCAGGTTCTCCGGCAGGTCGGAGCCGAACAGCGACGGCGCCCCGCCCCACACGCGCACCGCCCGCACGGCCGCCCCGCGCGGCACGGCCGAGGCGAACGCGAGCCCGAGCAGCGCGTCCCCCGGCGGCCCGAGGTCCCGCAGGCCGACGACGACCTCGTCCCCCTCGTCGTCCGTCCCGGCGCGCACCAGGACGACGGGCCGCTTGCTGTGCGCCACCACGGGCAGCCCGACCGAGCCGAGCAGGAAGCCCATCACGGGCGTGCGGCCGCGCGAGCCGAGCACCATCACCTCGGCGGCGTCCGCCTTCTCGATCAGCCCGGCCGTCGCGGTCTCCGCCAGCAGCTCGGTCGTGACGGCCAGGTCCGGGTGGCGCGCGCAGACCTCGCGCGCCACCTCCGCGAGCAGCCGCTCACCGTCCCCGCCGTCCGGCACCGTCCCCATGTACAGGGACTCGTCCACCCAGGCGTGCACGAGGTGCAGCCCGAGACCGCGCCGCCCGGCCTCGCGCGCCGCCCACTCGACGGCGGCAGCGCTCTGCGGACTGCCGTCCGCCCCCACCGTGATCGGCCGGACCATGGGCGCACCTCGCTCTCGTGACCGCTGACCGCTAGAACCACTGTGGCGCGGTTCGGCCCCGGGGGCGACCGGTGGTGCGCCCCCGGGGCGTACGGCTCAGGACCAGCCGTTGAGGACCAGCGGCTGCTGGATCCAGGGTGTCTCCGCGTCCGCCGTGGCGCCGACCACCGTGAGCTGCCCGTTCGGGGCGGCCGAGATGCCGTTGAACCAGCGGTAGCCGGGCCCGCCCGCCGGGAGGGCGGGGGTGCTCCAGCTGTCGCCCCGCAGCCGCGTCAGGAAACCGCTGTGGCTGTCGTAGCGCTCGCCGACGGCGGTGATGCCGCCGGGGGTCACCACGATGTCGTCGATGCGGCCGGCGGAGGCGGGGGCGGGGACCCGTTCCCACGTCCCGCCGGTGTTGCGCAGGACGAGCGCGCGGTCGCCGTTGTCGTCCGGCTGCCAGTCCACGTCGTAGGCGAAGCTGCGGCCGGTGGCCCACAGCGTGCCGTCGGGGCCCGGCGTCAGGCCGTACAGCTCGCCGTACTCGCCCGGCAGGTCGGGCAGGTCGGCGGACGTCCAGGTGCCGTCCTCCAGGTGCCGCACCGCAGGGTCGCCGTCGGAGTCCCAGCCGCCGATCCAGAGCTCGCCGGGGGCCGGTGCGAGCAGGCTGCTCACGGTGAGGTCGGTGGCGTCCGGCAGGTCCACCAGCCGCCACGCGGTGCCGTCCCAGTGTTCGAGGACGGCCTCGACGTGCGACGTGATGATCTCGCCGCCCGGCTTGCGCGGATCGGGTACGCGGCTGTCGATGATCTCGGCCCAGCCGACCGCCCACACGTCGTCGGCGGCGAGCGCGGACACCGCCGAGAAACCGCCGAACTCACCGTTCGCGGGCAGCGGCGCGGATACGTTCTCCCAGGTGCCGCCGGACAGGTGCATGGTCGAGACGGTGGCGTCCGCGCCGATGTCGGCGAGGCCCACGAGCCAGGCGTCCTCGCCCCCTGAGCCGGGGACGGCGGCGGCGGCGTTGATCTCGTTGCTGTAGCCGCCGTATGCGGGCAGGGCGATCTCTTCCCAGCCCTTGCCGGATCGGGAGTCGAAACTGTAGAGGAGCGGGCTGTCCTTCGTGCCTTCGCTGCGGTGCATGCCGAACGCCCAGGTGGTGTACGGGTCGATCTGCACCGTGTCGAGCAACTGGCCGCCGTCGCCGGGTGGCAGGGGGAATTCCGTGAAGACCGGCTCGCTGCCCGCGTGGACGGCGGTGGGTGTCGCGGCACCGGCGGCCGGGGCGCCCGCGACGGCCACGGCGGCGCCGGTCGCGAGGGCCGCCAGGGCAAGGGGTATGCGCATGTGTGTGCTTCTCCAGGGGGGAGAGAAACGGATCCGAGGACTCGTGATCCTAGGCCGCTGCGTCGCACAAGTGATCATTTGCAAAGCAAAGTTGTCGGAATGTTGGCCGAATTGAGGAGGGAACCGCCGCCGCGTCAGGTGTCGGTCAGCCGGGTGGGGTACGCCCTGACGGCGCGGTCGGGCGCCGGGTCGTCCAGGCAGGCGCCCGTCCTCAGGTCGAAGCGCTGCTTGAGCAGCGGCGAGACGACGAACGGGCCGCCGGTCCCGCCCGTCGAGCCGAGCAGCCCGCGCGCCAGCACCCGCGCGCCGGTGAACGGGTCGCGGTTGTCGACGGCGTACGTCGCGCCGCCGCTGTCGCGGAAGACGGCGGCCTGCGTCCCGTCCGGCAGCAGGACCGCGACGCCGCGTCCCGGGGTGAGGTCGGCGAGGGCGCAGACCGGCAGCCAGGAGCCGTCGGGCAGGCCGAGTTCGACGGTCGTGGTCGTGGTCGTCGTCGGTGTGGGTGTGGGTGTGGTCGTCATGCGGTCACCTCAGGGGCGAGAACGGTCAGGTCAGGTCGGATCTGGTCGCGTTCCGGCGTGAACGCGACCGTGGGGTCCGGGGTGTCCGGGGCGTTCACGAACGAGACGAAACGCCGCAGCCGCTCCGGGTCGTCCAGCGTCGCGGCCCACTCGTCGCGGTAGCCCGCCACATGGGCCGCCATCAGCGACTCCAGCTCGCCGCAGATGCCGAGCGAGTCGTGCACCACGACGTCCCGCACATGGTCGAGGCCCATGCGCTCCAGCCAGACCGAGGTCCGTTCGAGCCGGTCGGCGGTGCGGACGTAGAACATCAGGAACCGGTCGATCAGCCGGACGAGTTCGGCGTCGGACAGGTCCTGGGCGAGCAGGTCGGCGTGGCGCGGCGTCGCGCCGCCGTTGCCGCCGACGTACAGGTTCCAGCCGTTGGCGGTGGCGATGACGCCGAAGTCCTTGCCCATCGCCTCCGCGCACTCGCGCGCGCAGCCGGAGACCGCCGACTTCAGCTTGTGCGGCGAGCGCAGCCCCCGGTAGCGCAGCTCCAGATCGATTGCCATGCGCACGCTGTCCTGCACCCCGAAGCGGCACCACGTCGAGCCCACGCACGACTTCACCGTCCGCAGCGCCTTGCCGTACGCGTGCCCCGACTCGAAACCGGCCGCCACCAGCCGCGCCCAGATGCGCGGCAGCTGGTCCACGCGCGCCCCGAACATGTCGATCCGCTGGCCGCCGGTGATCTTGGTGTAGAGCCCGAAGTCGCGCGCCACCTCGCCGATCACGATCAGCTTCTCCGGCGTGATCTCGCCGCCCGGGACGCGCGGCACGATCGAATACGACCCGTTGCGCTGCATGTTGGCCAGGAAGTGGTCGTTCGTGTCCTGGAGGGCGGCCTGTTCGCCGTCCAGGACATAGCCGTCCGCGCCGATCACCGGAGCCAGGGACGCGAGGACCGACGCGACCACCGGCTTGCACACCTCGCAGCCCTCACCGCCGCGCGCCTCCGGGCGGCCGTACCCGTCGAGCAGCGCACGGAACGTGGTGATCCGCAGGGCGCGCACGACCTCGTACAGCTCCTGCCTGGTCTGCGCGAAGCAGCCGCACAGGCCGCTGTCCACGGCGACACCGGCCGCCGCCAGCTCCTCGTTCACCAGCTGCCCGAGCACCTTCACGCAGCTCCCGCAGCCGGTGCCCGCCCGCGTGCAGCCCTTGACCTCGGCCACCGAGGCGCAGCCGCCGCCCGCGACGGCCGCCCTGATCGTGCCCTTGGTGACGTTGTGGCAGCTGCACACCACCGCCTCGTCCGGCAGCGCGGACGGGCCGAGGGCGCCGGCCGGCGCCAGCCCGGCGGGCAGCACGAGCTGCTCGGGCGCGGCGGGCGGCACGGAGCCGGTCAGCGGGCGCAGCATGCCGTACGACTCGGCGTCGCCGACGAGGACGCCGCCGAGCAGCGTCCCGTCCGCGCCGACGACGAGCTTGCGGTAGATCCCGGCGCGGGAGTCCGCGTACACGACGTCGAGGCAGCCGTCGGCGCGGCCGTGCGCGTCGCCGAAGGAGGCCACGTCCACGCCGAGCAGCTTGAGCTTGGTGGACGTGTCGGCGCCGGTGAACGGCGCGGTCTCCGCCGCCGCGCCGAGCGTTCCGGCGAGGTGGGCGGCGGCGGTGCCCGCCATCTCGTACCCGGGCGCCACCAGCCCGTACACCACGCCGTCCGCCGCGCGGGCGCACTCGCCGATCGCGTACACGGCCGGGTCCGACGTGCGGCAGCGGCCGTCCACGACGATCCCGCCGCGCTCGCCGACGTCCAGACCGGCCTCGCGGGCGAGCGCGTCACGCGGCCGCACCCCGGCGGAGAAGACGACGAGCCCCGCCGCGACCGACGAGCCGTCCGACAGGGCGATGCCGGTGACGGCGCCCGCCGCGTCCGTGGTGATCTCCTGCCCGCCGACGCCCGTGTGCACGACGACGCCCAGGCCCTCCACGGCCCGGCGCAGCGCCGCGCCGCCGCCCTCGTCCACCTGCACCGCCATCAGGCGCGGGGCGAACTCGACCACATGCGTCTCCAGGCCGAGACCTGTCAGCGCGCCCGCCGCCTCCAGGCCGAGCAGCCCGCCGCCGACGACCACCCCGGCGCGTACCGTCCCGGCGCGTTCCGAGATGGCCCGCACGTCCTCGACGGTCCGGTACACGAAGCAGCCGTCCGCGTCCCGGCCCGGGACCGGGGGGACGAAGGCGTACGAGCCGGTGGCCAGCACCAGCGTGTCGTACGCGACGACCAGGCCCGACGCCGTGGTGACCGTGCGCGCGGCGCGGTCGATCGCCGTCACCGGGTCGCCGGTGCGCGCCTCGATGCCGTGCGTGGCCATGAAGCCGTCGGGGACGAGGGACAGGTCCTCGGGGGTGGCGCCGGTGAAGCAGGAGGTGAGGTGCACCCGGTCGTACGCCTGGCGGGGCTCCTCGCCCAGGACGACGACCCGGGCGGTGCGCGTGACGCCGAGGTCGGCGAGCCGTTCGAGGAAACGCTGGCCGACCATGCCGTGACCGACCAGCACGATGGTGGGTTTGCGTGCGGGGGACATGCTCCGGGGCCTCCGTGAGGGGTGTGCGGGTGCGGGTGCGGGTGGTCAGGGGGCGTCGGGGCCCAGCAGGTGCAGGAGAGGTCCTGCGGGGAGCGGGCCGTCCGTCTGCCAGGCGCGTGCCAGGGGGCCGACGCCGCTCAGGTCGCCCACCAGGACCCCGCCGCGCAGGCGGTCGTCCCGTACGACGAGGGAGCGGTACGTGCCGCGCGTCGCGTCGGCGAGCCGCAGGGTGTCGTCCGGCGGGGCGGGCACGGGCAGTCCGAAGGCCGCCAGGTCGAACGGCACGGGACCGTCGGGCAGGGTGAGGCGTACCAGGGCGCGGGTCCCTGTGTAGCGGGCGGTGCGGTCGCCGTGCAGTGCGGCGGCCAGGGTGTCCGCCTGGTCCAGCGCGGCGCCCGCCAGGCCGTAGGCGACACCGGCGTGTTCGGCGCAGTCGCCGATGGCGTGGACGTGCGGGTCGGCGGTGGTCAGCAGGTCGTCCACCACGATGCCGCCCGCGTTCCCGATGGGCAGTCCGGCGTCCCGGGCGAGCGCGACCCGGGGGCGTACGCCGCAGGCCAGGACGACCACGCGGGCCTCCGCCTCGTAGCCGTCCGCGAGCCGCACGGCCCGGACGGCGCCGGTGCCGGGCTCGGTGCGCAGCGCGCTCACGGCGCACTCGGTGTGCACCTCCACGCCCAGCGCGGCCAGGTGCGTGCGCAGCAGGGCGGCGGCGGCCGGGTCGAGGTGGCGGTCGAGGAGGTGCGCGGCGCGCTGGGCCAGCAGGACGCGTGCGCCGCGCCGTGCGAGCGCGGCGGCGGCCAGCACGCCGAGCAGCCCACCGCCGACGACCACGGCGGGGGCCGACGGTGTGACGGCGGCGCTCAGCGCGTCGCAGTCGGCGAGCGTACGCAGCGCCCGTACGCCCGGCGGCAGGGCGGCGCCGGGGGAGTGCAGCCCGCGCAGGGGAGGCAGCAGGGGGTTGGCGCCGGTGGCGAGGACGAGGGTGTCGTACGGGTGGGAGCTGCCGTCCTGGCACAGCACGCGGCGTGCGGCGCGGTCGATGCGTACGGCCCGCAGCCCGGCGTGCCAGCGCACGGCGTCCGGGGGCCGGGGCAGCTCCATCACCTCGGCCGGGTAGCGCCCCGCGAGCACGTCGGCCAGCAGCACGCGGTTGTACGCCGGCCGCGCCTCCTCGGCCAGCACTGTCACGGACCGCGCCGCCGCCGGGCCGACGCGGCGCGCCAGGCGGGAGGCCGCGGGCCCGCCGCCGACGATCACCAGTCGGCGGTCCGCCGCCGCGCCGTTCGTTCGCATGCCCCGAGCGTGCGCGGGCGCTGTTACCCGGCCGCATCACGCCCGTTTCCCGGGGGGAACGCTGCCCTCCCCGTCCGCCGCGGCCCGCTGTGAGCAGCCCCACCACCCGGGAACATAAGGCACTCATATAAGTGAGTGATATAAATGAATTATGGATTTCCCCCGGGAGGCAGTGTCCTCGCTCGAACGGCTCCTCCGGCTCTTCCGCCGCATGAGCACCCCGAGCGACCTGTCGCTGACCGCCGTCGCCACCCTCTCCACCCTGGAGCGGACCGGCCCCCGCCGGCTCACCGAGCTGGCCGCCGCCGAGGGCGTCACCCAGCCCGCGATGACACAGCTCGTCTCCCGCCTCCAGGACGCGGGCCTCGCCGCGCGCGCCCCCGACCCCACCGACGGCCGGGTCGTCCTCGTCGGCATCACCGACGAGGGCCGCGCCTTCCTCACCCGCCGCCGCGCACTGCGCGCCGAACGCCTCCTCGGCCTGCTCGACCAGCTGACCCCGGAAGACCGGGCGGCCCTCGAAGCCGCGCTCCCGGCCATCGACGCGCTCACCCGCCTGGCACTGGAGGAGCCCCGCCCCGTCCCCGACACCCCGCACACGCCTGGAGCACGCTGATGACCGGCCCCGCCACAGGGCACGCGGCGGCACCCGCCGCCAACCCGTTCAAGCAGCCGAAGGCCGTCTTCGCGGTCGCCTTCGCCTGCGTCGTCTCCTTCATGGGCATCGGCCTCGTCGACCCGATCCTGCCCGCCATCTCCGAGGACCTCGACGCCACCCCGAGCCAGGTCTCCCTGCTCTTCACGAGCTACCTGGTCGTCACCGCCCTCGCCATGCTCGTCACCGGCTGGGTCTCCAGCCGCATCGGCGCCAAGCGCACCCTGATCGTCGGCCTCGCCGTCATCGTCGTCTTCAGCGCGCTCGCCGGTGCCTCCGGCAGCATCAACGGCATCGTCGGCTTCCGCGCCGGCTGGGGCGTCGGCAACGCCCTGTTCATCGCCACCTCGCTCGCCGTGATCGTCGCCTCCGCGAGCGGCGGCTTCGTCGGCGCCATCGTGCTGTACGAGACGGCGCTCGGCCTCGGCATCGCCGTCGGCCCGCTGCTCGGCGGCCTGCTCGGCGACATCAGCTGGCGCGGCCCGTTCTACGGCGTCGCCGTCCTGATGGCCATCGCCCTGCTCGCCACCGTCGTCCTCGTCGAACCGCTGCCACTACCCGCACGGAAGACCCGCCTCAGCGAGCCCCTGCGCGCCCTGCGCCACCGCGGCCTGCTCACGCTGTCGCTGACCGCGCTCTGCTACAACTGGGCGTTCTTCACCATGCTCGGCTACGCGCCGTTCCCCATGGAGCTGAGCGCTGTGAAGCTCGGCCTGGTCTTCACCGGCTGGGGCCTGCTCGTCGCGCTCTTCGCCGTCGCGGGCGCCCCGTGGCTGCAGCGCCGCCTCGGACTGGCCCGCACGCTCTACGCCAACCTCGCGCTGTTCGCGGTCGTCATGGCCGTCATCGCGCTGGGCGTGGACCACAGGGCGGTGCTCATCACGGCCGTCATCGCCTCCGGCATCTTCATCGGGGTGAACAACACCGTCACCACCCAGGCCGTCATGACGGTCTCGTCGGTGGAACGCCCGGTGGCGTCCGCCGCGTACGGCTTCGTCCGCTTCATCGGCGGCGGCCTCGCCCCGTACTTCGCGGGCAAGATGGTCGAGGCCAGCAACATCCACGTCCCGTTCTGGGTCGGCGCGGGCGCCCTGCTCGTCGGCATAGCCATCCTCGCCACGGCCCACGACCTGCTGGGCCAGGCCGAACGCGCCCAGCAGGAGGAGCCCGCCCCCGAGGCCGCCCCGCTGACGGTCGGCCCCGGCATCACCGCCACCGGGCCCGCACCCGCCGCCGGGGACGGCGTGATCGTCGCCGCCGTGGACAGCGGCCCGCTCGCCGCCGAGGTCACCAGGACCGCCGGACGCCTCGCCACCCTCAACGGTCGCACCGTCCACGTCCTGCACGCCCACGAACTGGGCCTGGGCGACGGCACGGCGGCCGAGGCCGAGGACCCCGCCGCGGCGCGCGCGGTCGTCCAGCGCCACGTGGACGCCCTCGCCGGGCACCACGTGCCCGCCACCGGCCACGTCCTGGGCGAGGCCACCGACCACGGCGCGGTCGGCCGGATGATCGCCGCCTACGCGGAACGCACGTCCGCGCGCGCCATCGTCATCGGCGCCCCGACCCACGGCGGCCTCCCGGCCCTGATGGACGCGAGCGCGAGCCGCGAACTGTGGCGCACCGCGAACTGCCACATCCTGATCGTGAACCCCTCACTCCCCCCACTCCCCACCCCCTGACACACCACCTCCCCTCCCCTTGCGGCCCGCGCACAAGCACCAGGCACGGGCCGCAAGTTCACGCAAGCCCATGGTGACCCTGTGCACTCACTGGCACGCTGTCCGTGCAGACACATTCGCACGAGGACAAGGAGTCCCGGTGGCACTGATCAAGCTCGGCAAGGACCCGGAAAGCAAGGTCGAGGGCTCGCCAACCCTTTACTACGACGAGGCCCGGGACACGTACCTCATGCAGTCCTGGCGGGTCACCGACGCGGAGCGCCTGGCCCAGATGGACATTCCCGCCCACGAGACCGTCGTGGAGTTCCCCAAGCGGATGATGCAGTTCTTCCCCGAGGTGACGCGTGACTGAAAGTCCTTCTTTCCGTGAGCTGTTCGCCGGAAGCGCCCGCTCCGCCGTCCATCTGGAGATGCGGGACGGCTACATGAAGTCGGATCCGAGCTACGAGGCATGGCAGCGCGGCCTGCGCGACGCCATCGCCGACATCGATCCGGCGTGGCGTCCGTGGACCCGGCTGGTGCGCGAGACGGTGGACCGGGGCGTCGAGGTACGCCGTGCCCGTATCGTCTCCGAACCCCTCAGTGACTACATCCGCTTCGAGCACCACGTCACGGACGGGAACGTCGAGGCGGGCGAGCAGGTCCGGTGGCTGCCGCGCCGCCGGGCGACGGATCTGGCGCTGCCGGGGAACGACTTCTGGCTGTTCGACGGCGAACTGCTGCTGATCAACCACTTCGACGGTGAGGGCGAGGTCGCGCCCACGGACCCGAGGGAGCTGGTCCACGATCCCGAGGTGGTCAAGCTCTGCGCCACGGCCTTCGAGGCCGTCTGGGAACGGGCCGTGCCCCACGAGGACTACCGGCCCGCCTGAGAATGGTCATGTGGTTGCGTCATCCAGTGTCCTAGAAGCGAGAAGGGCCTTCGGCCGACGTCTGCGTGAGATCCGGGAAGACGCGGGTATCACTGCCAGACGTCTGGCCGAAATGGCCGGCTGGCATGAGTCGAAGTGCTCGCGTATCGAGAATGGCAAGCAAGCGGTCTCGCAGTCCGATATTCGAGTCTGGGCGGCGTGCTGTGCGGCGAGTGATCAAGTGGAAGACCTGCTCGCCGTTTCCCGCGGGCTTGACGGAATGTATGTCGAGTGGAGACGGCTCTGCAGGTCGGGCCTTCGTCAGGTGCAGGAACGGTCACTTCCCCTCTACGAGCGGACGCGTCGTTTCCGCATCTACGAGCCGGGAGTTGTACCGGGCCTGGTGCAGACTGCCGAGTACGCGGCGGCTCTTATGAGATCCATCGCAGCGTTTCTTGCCATTCCGGACGACGTCGACAAAGCCGTCACCGCGCGACTTGCTCGACAGGCGGTCCTGCATACGGGGGACCACCGCGTCGCGATCGTGCTCGAAGAGTCCGCGCTTCGAGCACGAATCGGTGGAACGGATGTCATGGCCGCCCAGCTGGGACAACTTCTGGCTGCGGCAACCTTGCCGCGTGTGAGCCTGGGTGTCATCCCGATGGCCGCTGACAGGGACATGTGGCCGGTGGAGGGCTTCTGGCTGTTCGACGACAGTCTTGCCTTTGTGGAGTTGGTGACGGCGAAGGTCACGGTGACCCAACCTCACGAGTTGCGTACTTATCAGCGCACGTTCGCTCGCTTAGCCGAGATGGCCGTCTATGGGAAAGCCGCACGGCGGTGCATTACCGAGGCAATTGACGCGCTCGGGTGACGTCGTGCAAGTCCTCGCAAGCCGCTGGGCCGCCGGGGCGCCCGCTTTTTAGCGTCCTGTCCTGTGGTTCCCGCAGGGGGAGCCGGAAAGGCGGGTCAGCATGACTGGACGCGACATCTACACGGCCGATCTGGGCGGAGCGGAATTCACCCCGGCGTGCGGCGGAAACGGACCCGACGGTCCCGAGACGTGTGTCACCCTCGCGCCCATTCCGGGGATCGAGGGTGCCTACGCCCTGGGTGACAGCAAGCGGCCGGACGCGCCGCCGCTGCGGTTCACGGCCCGGGAACTGGCCGCGGCCGGGATCGACTTGAGGGCCTTCGGCCTGTGACGCACGTCCACGCCTTCTCCTGGCTGGGGCCGCGTGCCGATCTCGACCGGGAGCGTGAACGGCGGGCGGACAGCCCGTCGTTCACGGCGGTCGGGACGCCGCCGATGCGGGTGGCCGACTGGCTGCGCAAGCCCCGACCGTACGTCAGGGCCACGTTCACCGAACCGTCCGGCGCGGTCGACTGGCTGATCCGGCAGGCCTCCGACGTGGGAGTGGCGGTGTGGCCGTCGCCCGGTGTCCGTGGACGGAACGCGCTCGGCGTGCTCGGCTGGGGCGGGGACGTCGCGTGGGGCCTGTACGGGCCCGGCGTGCGCTACCTCGCGCTCGCCCTGGTCAGCTGCCCCAACCGGGCGGAACCTCACGTGCCCTGTCCCTCGCCGCCCTCCGGCTGAGGGAGGCGGAGGTGGGGGAAGAGGTGGGTCGCGTTGGTTGTGGTCAGGGATCGCCATGTTGTGCCGGGGGGTTGGTCGGCCGTGTCCAGGGAGGCGAGTTGTGCGGCGACCGCCTCTGGTGGTGTCCAGCAGGAGTCGCTGCCGTAGAGCAGCCGTTCGCTGCCGAACGCGCGGACCAGTGCCGGGATCTGGTGAGGGAACGGGGTGCCTGCCATGTCGAACCACACGCCGGACAGCTGCTCGGGGACGGTGGGGCCCTCGGGGCCCGTGCGGCTGAGGCGGGGGCGGAAGAGTTCGAGCCGGTCCGCGAGGAGCGGCAGCGCGCCGCCGCCGTGGGTGAGGATCCAGCGGATGCCGGGGTGGTGCAGCAGGACGCCGCTGAACACCAGGTCGGACGCGGTGCGTGCCGAGTCGAAGATGAACTCGGCCATGGGGCGTGGGCGGCGCAGTGACACCGCGTCGGCGCAGGGCGGTGAGGTGGGGTGGACGAAGACGATGGCGCGGCGCCGGTCGAGTTCGGCCCACAGCGGTTCGTAGCGCTCGTCACCCAGATAGACGCCGTGGGCGTTGGACTCGACGGTCAGTCCGTCGCTGCCCAGGACGTCCAGCGCGTGGGCGGCCTCGGCGAGGGAGCCGTCGACGTCGGGCAGCGGCAGGGAGGCGAAGTGGCCGAAGCGGTCGGGGTGGGCGCGGTGCAGTGCGGCGCCCGCCTCGTTCACCTCGCGGGACAGCGCGCGGGCAGCGCGGTCGTCGCCGAAGTGCGTGCCGGGGGAGGAGATCGACAGCATGGCGGTGGCGATGCCGCCCTCGTCCATCCGCCGCAGCTGGTCGGCGGGGTCGAAGGAGGGCCAGCCCGGCATGCCGTCCGGGTGCGTGTGGCCTGCGGCCTTCGCCGCCGTGACGTACGCGTCGGTGACGAAGTGCGCGTGCGCGTCGACCAGGGGTGTGGGGGAGGGGGGCGAGTCGTTCACGCGGGGCCTCCTGGGGCAGCCGTGTCCGGCTCCCACCTTCGGCGCGTCCCGTCCGGTCGGCAACCGGAGACCGTTACCGACCCGTGATCGAACTTTCTTGATCGCCCGATGATCAGAGAAGGTGAGAGCACGTAAAGGTCGTGGCCGGAGAGTGCATGGGTGACACGCAGGACTTCGAGGAGTACGCGCTGGCGCGCCAGCACTGGCTGTACCGCACGGCCGTGCTGCTCTGCGGCGACCCGTACCGCGCGCAGGACCTGACGCAGACCACCCTCGTGAAGCTCCTCCAGCACTGGGGCAAGGCGGCCCGCGCGGACAGCGTGGACGCGTACGCGCGCACCGTGCTGACCCGCACGTTCCTCGCCGAACAGCGGCGCGGACTCCTCGGGCGGCGCCTCCACGCCGTGGAGGACAACCCCACCTCGTCCGGCGACCCCGCTCTCCGCGTCACCCTGTACGCCGCGCTGCGCAGCCTGCCGCCCCGGGCGCGGGCCATGGTCGTCCTGCGCTACTGGGAGGACCTGAGCATCGAGCACGTCGCCGCCTCCCTCGGATGCAGTCCCGGCACGGTCAAGAGCCAGTGCTCGCGGGCGCTCGCCATGCTGCGCGAACGCCTCAAGGCCGACGAACGCATCACCGCCGAGTGCTGAACCGTGCGCCGGACCGAGTGCTGAGGAGCACCGTGGACACCAACGAAACGCAGGACGCCGCCCGGCTGAGGGAGGCGATGGGCCACGCGGTCGGGGACCTGGAGGCCGCGCCGGAACTGCTCCCGGCCGCCCTCGTCCTCGGCCCGCGCCGCCGTGCCAGGGCGCGCGCCCTCAGGGCGGGCGGCGCGGTCGCCGCGACCGCCGCCGCGGTCGTCGCCGTCGCCCTCGTGACCGGCGCGGGCCCGCGCCCGGCCGACGGCGGCGGTGGCACGGACGTCGCCGCCGGTCCGCCGACGGTCGCCGCGCCGACCGGCGCGCCGTCCCCGTCGGACACCCCCTCGGAGACCGTGCCTCCCGACGCGTCCGCCGACGCCGCGCAGCCACGTTTCCCCGTCGTGCCCGGCATCACGGAGACGCCGGAGGACGCCGCCGTGACCGCCGCGGAACGCGCGCGCGTGGACGACTACCGGCAAGGGGTGGCGCGCGCGCTGGAGATCACGCTGCGGGGGAAGGCGGGCGCCATCCGGATCGTCAGCCAGCCCGTGGAGCTGTACCAGGGCGTCACGGAGGACGGGCGCACGTTCGACCTGGTCGTCTCGGTCCGGCCGCTCACCGGCGGCGCGGACGCCGCCGGTGACCCCGGCGTCTGCCGGGCGGACGAAACCGCCGACGTCTGCCGCGAGACCCTGCTTCCGGACGGCACGTCCGCCGCCGTGCACGGACTGACCGCCGACGCCCTGCGCACGCACGGTGCCAGCGTCTCGTTCCGCGTCGGCGACAGCGCCGTGCTCCTCGCCGCGCCGCCCGACGCGGCCAGCAGCACCGTCAGCCCTGTCGGGACCGAGGACCTGCTGCATCTCGCCGAGGACCCGCGCGCGACCGAGCTGTTCCATCAGGCGGACGCACAGCCCGTCCAAGACCCGGCGTAACACCCACACCACCGGACCGTTCCTCCCAGGAGAGCCCCACCCCATGCCCCGCCGTGCCCCCCTGCCCCCACTCGCCCCGACCCAGCGGCGGCGCCGCAGGAGAGCGCGCCGGTCCCGGCGTGCCGTGCCGCTGCGCGCCCTGACCCTGACCGTGCTGATAGCCGGCCTCGCCGTCGCCGCTGTGGTCTTCCTCCGCGGCGGCAACGCCCCGGCCCGCGCGCAGGAGAACGCCTCGCCCACCGCCGTCCCCACCACGGAGCCGTCCGCGCGGGCCGAGGAACCCCCGCCGCCCGAGGAGCCCACCCCGGAGGAGGAGACGCCGTCCGAGGAGCCCGCGTCCGACCCGGCGGCCGACCAGGCCGCCGATGTCCCGGAGAACGGCCCCGGCACGTTCACCACCGCGCCGGGCGGCGGCGACCCGGTCGGCGGGCAGGCCGTGCTCGCCTACCGCGTGGAGATCGAGGACGGCATCGCGCTCGACCCCGCCGGGACGGCGGCCGAGGTGCACGACATCCTGGGGAACCCGCGCGGCTGGACGAACGAGGGCGACACCGGCTTCGACACGGCCCCCGACGGCGCCACGCCCGACTTCACGGTGCGCATCGCCACGCCCGGCACGGTGGACGCCCTCTGCGGCGAGTACGGGCTGAACACGCGCGGCGAGACGAACTGCTCCATCGGGCAGGTCGTCGTCGTCAACCTGCGCCGCTGGGTGGAGGGTTCCCCGCAGTTCGACGGGCCGATCGAGGAGTACCGGGCGCTGATCATCAACCACGAGGTCGGCCACTTCCTCGGGCACGGGCACGAGACCTGCCCCGCCGAGGGCGCCCCGGCCCCCGCCATGCAGCAGCAGATCATGGGGCTGCACGGCTGCGTCGCCAACGCGTGGCCCTACGACGAGGACGGCAGGTACATCAGCGGCCCCCAGGTGCCCTGACGGTGCGCGGCGGTCCGGCGGCCGCCCGCCGTCATCCCGCAGGCGGCGGCCCCTGGGGGCCCGCCGCCCCGTCCGGGACACCCAGGCCGCCGGGCCGTGCCGCGCCACCCGACAGGTCGCGCTGCATCAGCAGCGTGTCCAGCCACTGCCCGCGCTTGTGGCCGACGGCTGTCAGCCGGCCCGCGTCGCGGAAGCCGAGACGCCTGTGCAGCGCGGGCGACGCCTCGTTGCCGCAGTCGGCGATCACCGCGACGACCTGGCGTACGCCCGCCGCCTCGCACGCGGCGAGCAGCTCCGTCAGCAGCGTCCGCCCCAGACCGCGGCCGGTGCGCCCCGGCGCGAGGTAGACGCTGTTCTCCACCGTGTAGCGGTACGCCTCCTGCGCCCGCCACGGACTGGCGTACGCGAACCCGGCGATCTCGCCGTCCTCCTCGGCGACCAGGAACGGCAGTCCCCGCTCCGCGATGCCCTCCCGCTTGCGCTGCCACTCGGCCGTGGTGGGCGCCGTCTCCATGAAGGTGATCAGCGTGGACGCGACGTAGTGGGCGAAGATCGTGGCGACCTGGAAGAGGTCGTCGGGACCGGCCGGACGCACCACCGCACGTGACCTGGTGCCCGCCACTGCCGGGGCCTCGCTGTGCTCAAGCATGCCCCGACGCTACCTTGCTGCCGTTACGTCACCCTTACGAGCTACGCTCCGGAGCCATGGACAACGCGCTGGGCAGCCTTCTCGACGGCCCCCGGGCCCGTGGGGCGTTCTTGATCAAAGCGGTGCTGGCACCGCCGTGGAGCGTGCGCGTGCGGGACGAGGCGCCGCTGACCGCCGTCTGCGTCGCCAGGGGCGACGCCTGGCTCGTCCCCGGCGACGAGGGCGACACGGCGGGCGCCATACGGCTCACGGCGGGCGACCTCGCGCTCGTACGCGGCCCCGACCCGTACACCGTCGCCGACGATCCCGTGACCCCGCCGCAGGCCGTCATCCGCCCCGGCGGGTGCAGCGTCGCGGCGGACGGCACCGACCTGTGCGAGGAGATGGACCTCGGCGTCCGCACCTGGGGCAACGCCCCCGACGGCCCCACCACCCTGATCATCGGCACCTACCAGCTGCGCGGCGAGATCACCGGCCGCCTCCTCCAGGCCCTGCCGCCCGTCCTCACGCTGCGGCGCGGCGAGTGGAACTCCCCGCTGGTCCCGCTGCTCGACGCCGAGATCGCCCGCGACGAGCCCGGCCAGGAGGTCATCCTCGACCGGCTCCTCGACCTGCTGGTGATCGACGCCCTGCGCACCTGGTACGCCCGCCCCGACGCCACCGCCCCCGCCTGGTACCGGGCGCACGGCGACCCCGCCGTGGCACAGGCCCTGCGCCTGATCCACGACCACCCCGCGCACCCGTGGACCGTGGCCGGCCTCGCCGCCAAGGCCGGGGTGTCCCGCGCGGCGCTGGCGCGGCGGTTCGGCGCGCTGATGGGCGAGCCCCCCATGACGTACCTGACCGCGCGGCGCCTCGACCTCGCGGCCGACCTGCTGCGCGAGCCGGACGCGACCCTGGAGTCCGTCGCGCGCCGGGTCGGCTACGGAAGCGCGTTCGCGCTCAGCACGGCGTTCAAGCGCGAACGCGGCGTGAGCCCGAGCGTCCACCGCGTCCAGGGCAGGGACGGCGGGGGGCGCTGAGCCCGGTCACGCAGGGTGGGATTCGCGGCGCGTGTCGTATACGACCACCGGCTCGGGCGTCGCGGTCACGGACGTCAGGATGATCACCGCGTCGTGCACGGCCGTCAGCGCGTGCCTGCTGTGCGGGACCCGCATCACGTGCCCCGCCTCCAGGTCCGCCGCCACCCCGTCCGACGCGACCAGCCGCACCCGCCCGCGCAGCACCTGGATGCTGGCGGCGGGCGGCGCGTTGTGCTCCTCCAGCACGCAGCCGGCGGTCAGCGCGATGACGCTCTGCCGCAGCGGCCCGTCGTGCAGGAACAGATGCGCGCTGCGCCCGTGGTCCGCCTCGCGCGCCAGCGCCATGTGCGTGTCGGCCAGCTGGGTGATGTCGTCCATCCCTCCATGCTGACCCGCGCCCGGCGATGCGCAACTCGGACCGCCAGGCCCCGCGCGCTCAGTCCTCCCCGCCCAGCCTGGTCACCCGTACGGCGCACACCTTGAACTCCGGCATCCGCGACGTGGGGTCGAGCGCGGGGTTCGTCACCGTGTTCGCCCGCCCCGCGCCCGGCCAGTGGAACGGCATGAACACGGTGTCCTCCCTGATGCCCGCCCCGATCCGCGCCGGTGCCACCGCCCGCCCCCGCCGCGACTCCACGGCCAGCCGGTCCCCCTCCGCCACCCCCAGCCGCGCCGCCAGCCGGGGGTGGAGCTGCACGAACGGGCCGGGGGCCGCCGCGTTCAGCTCCGGTACGCGCCGCGTCTGCGCCCCCGACTGGTACTGCGCCAGCACCCGGCCCGTCGTCAGCAGCAGCGGGTACTCGGCGCACGGCTCCTCCGCCGAGGGCCGGTGCTCCACCCCGGCGAACCGCGCCCGCCCGTCCGGCGTCGCGAAGCGGTCGAGGAACAGCCGGGGCGTCCCCGGGTGCTCCGGGGAGGGGCACGGCCAGAACACCCCGTCGTCCGCCGCTATCCGCTCGTGGCTGATGCCCGCGTAGTCGGCCCTGCCGCCCGCGGACGCCTGCCGCAGCTCCTCGAACACCTCGGCGGCGTCCGCGGGGAAGCCCGTCGCGTGGCCCAGGCGTGCCGCGAGCCCGTTCAGCACCGCGAGGTCGCTGCGGCAGCCGGGCGGCGGGTCCACGGCCTTGCGGCGCAGCAGGACGCGGCCCTCCAGGCTGGTCAGCGTCCCCGTCTCCTCGGCCCACTGCGTGACGGGCAGGACGACGTCCGCCAGCAGCGCCGTCTCGGATGCGACGACGTCGCAGACGGCGAGGAAGTCCAGCGCCCGTATGCGTTCCTCCACATGCGCGGCGCGCGGGGCGGAGACGACCGGGTTCGAGCCCATCAGCAGCAGCGCCCGTACGCCGTCGGGTGTGTCGCGGCCGAGCGCGTCCAGCAGTTCGTAGGCACTGCGGCCGGGCCCCGGCAGGTCCGCCGGGTCCACACCCCACACGGCCGCGACATGGGCGCGGGCCGCCGGGTCGGTCAGTGAGCGGTAGCCGGGCAGCTGGTCGGCCTTCTGCCCGTGCTCGCGCCCGCCCTGCCCGTTGCCCTGGCCGGTCAGGCAGCCGTAGCCGGAGTACGGGCGCCCGGGGCGGCCGGTGGCCAGGCACAGGTCGATCCACGCGCCGACGGTGTCGGTGCCCTTGGACTGCTGCTCGGGGCCGCGCGCGGTGAGGACCATCGCGGCCTCGGGGGCGCAGAACAGCCGGACGGCCTCCCGCAGCGCGGGCAGCGGCACCCCGGTGACGCGTTCCACCAGCTCGGGCCAGTGCGCCATGGCGGCGGCGCGGGCGGCGGGCCAGCCGGACGTGCGCTGCGCGATGTACGCCTCGTCGGTGCGCCCCTCGGCGACCACGAGGTGCAGCAGCCCGAGCGCCAGGGCGAGGTCGGTGCCGGGG
Organism: Streptomyces sp. NPDC049879; assembly: GCF_044461265.1. Lineage (NCBI taxonomy): Bacteria > Bacillati > Actinomycetota > Actinomycetes > Kitasatosporales > Streptomycetaceae > Streptomyces > Streptomyces sp. NPDC049879. The sequence goes on from NZ_JBITKT010000001.1 coordinate 745,886, forward strand.
CGCGGCGCCAGATGCAGGTCGGCCAGCTCGGCGGTACGGGTGCGGCGCGGATCGACGACGATCAGCGTGCCGCCGTTCGCGCGCAGCTCGGTGAGGTAGCGCACGAAGGGCGGCATCGTCTCGGCCGGGTTGGCGCCGACGAGGATCAGGCAGCCTGTGTGCGGGATGTCGGCGAGCGGGAAGGGCAGGCCCCGGTCCAGGCCGAACGCCCGGGTGCCGGCCGCCGCAGCGGACGACATGCAGAAGCGCCCGTTGTAGTCGATCTGCGAGGTGCGCAGCACGACGCGGGCGAACTTGCCCAGCGCGTACGCCTTCTCGTTGGTGAGTCCGCCCCCGCCGAAGACGCCCACGGCGTCGGGCCCGTGCCGGTCACGCGCGGCGGCCAGTCCGGCGGCCACACGGTCGAGCGCCTCCGGCCAGGAGGCGGGCCGCAGCGGACCGCCCCGGCTGTCGCGGACCAGCGGGCTGGTCAGGCGGGCGGCCGGGTCGAGGACGGCGGGCGCGTTCTGGCCCTTGCCGCACAGGGCGCCACGGTTGACGGGGAACGTCTCGCGCGGCACCACCTCAAGACCGCCGGACGCGCCGGGGCGGCGCCGCAGTCCCATGCCGCACTGGAGGGCGCAGTACGGGCAGTGGGTTTCGGTGATACTGCTCACTGTCCCGGTGGCGTCGGCGTTCATGGGCGCCATGGTGGGTCGCGCCCGTTACGGCTGGTACAGGCCGGAGTTACGCGGCGGGGGCGGCGTGCTCAGCGGCGCGCGGCCCGCGCGGTGAGCCGATGGCGCGGCCATTCGTGACACGTCCGCAATGCGTTCGCAACCGGTCGGGCGCACCCTGGGCGGCATGAGCACCGTCCGCCAGAGCACCCCACCGACGCTCGTCGCCGTCGCGCACGGCTCCCCGGACCCCCGCGCACGCCAGACCGTACGCACTCTCGTGCGGCTCGTCGGCGCCATGCGGAAGGGGCTGCGCGTCGAGCTGGGGCACCTGGACCGCGACGAGCCGCTGCTCGCCGACACGCTCGCGCGGCTGCGCGGCGACGTGGTGCTCGTCCCGCTGCTCTTCAGCCGCGGCTACCACGTCAAGCACGACATCCCGGCGATCGTCGCCGCTGCCCCGCACCTGTCCGTGACCACGGCCGGGTCCCTGGGACCGCACCCGCTGCTCGCCGACGCCCTGTACAGCCGCCTGGTGGAGGCCGGGTACCGCAGGGGAAGCGCGGTGGTGCTCGCGGCGGCCGGTTCGCACGACCCCGAATCCGCAGCCGGCACGCAATACACCGCGCAGATGCTGTCGGCACGCCTGGGCGGCGCCACGGTGCTGCCCGCGTACGCCTCGGCCGCCACACCGACCGTCGCCGACGCGATCGAGACGCTGCGCTCCCTGGGCCACCGCGACATCGCCGTGTCCTCCTGCTTCACCGCGCCCGGCGTCTTCGCCACGCGCTGCGCCGAGGCCGCCCCCGGCCTGCCGGTGGCCAGGCCGCTCGGCAGCCATCCCGCGCTGGCCCGCCTGCTGCTGCACCGCTACGACCGCGCAAGGGGCGTCCTCGGCGCGGACACCCCGCTCGCGGCGACCGCCTGACGCATCCCCGGCCGCCTCCGCGCCTGCGCACAGCCCCGACACCGGGGGCCCACCTGGCGCGGCTGCGCCGCGTGTCCGCACCGAGCCGCCGGTGGTGAGGCCGCTCAGCAGCCATCCCGCGCTGGCCCACCCGCCGCTGCACCGCTGCGACCGCGCCGGGGGTGCGCGGACTTTCCATTCGCCGCGATGCCCTGGCCCATCTCCGACCGCGGCTCGCTCGCGGGACATCCGCGCCACCTCAGCGATCGCACCCGCGCCGGAGGCACTCGCCGTTGGCCAGTCACTCGACGCCGGCCCGCCCGCCGCTGCACCGCCACGGCCCCGTCAGGAGCGTCCCCGGCACGGACACTCGCTCGCGGCGATGACCTGACACCGCTGCGCCGCGTGTCCGCACCGAGCCGCCGGCGGTCAGGCCGCTCGGCAGCCATCCCGCGCTGGCCCGCCCGCTGCCGCGCCGCCACGGCCGTGCCAGGGGTGCGCGGGCACCCCGCTTGCGGTGATCGCCTGACCCGGTCGCCGCTGCGCCGCGATGCCGGGGGCCGTGGTCAGCCTGGCGCCGCCGCGCCGCGGCCGTCCCCGGGCTGCCGTGGTCAGGCCGTCCGGCACTCATCCCGCGTCGGTGCGCCCGCTGTTACGCCGCTACGGCCTTGCGGGCACCGCGCTCGCCGCGCCCTTCCCCGCCCGCGCCCGCTACCGTCGGGACCATGCACCCCGCCCGCCCCGCCCCCCGCGCCGACGCGTACGTCCCCTACGACGAGACAGCCGCCGCCCGCTTCGACCCCGAGCCGGACAAACGGCCGGGCCGCACCGCCTTCCAGCGCGACCGGGCGCGCGTGCAGCACTCCGCCGCCCTGCGCCGCCTCGCCGGCAAGACGCAGATCGTCACCCCCGACACCGGCGACCCCGCCCCGCCCGCCTGGGACATCACGCCCCGCACCCGCCTCACGCACTCGCTGGAGTGCGCGCAGATCGGCCGCGACCTCGGCGCCGCGTTCGGCTGCGACCCGGACATCGTCGAGGCCGCCTGCCTCGCCCACGACCTCGGGCACCCCCCGTTCGGCCACAACGGGGAACGCGCCCTCGACCGCATCGCCGCGCCCTGCGGCGGCTTCGAGGGGAACGCCCAGTCGCTGCGGCTGCTGACCCGCCTGGAGCCGAAACGGTTCACCGGCCCCGGCGGCGACCGCCCCGTCGGCCTCAACCTCACCCGCGCCGTCCTCGACGCCGCCACCAAGTACCCCTGGCCACGCGGCGCGCACCCCACCGACCCCGACTCGCCCAAGTACGGCGTCTACGCCGACGACCTGCCCGTCTTCACCTGGCTGCGCGAGAACGCCCCGCCCGCCGCGCGCTGCTTCGAGGCCCAGGTCATGGACTGGTCCGACGACATCGCCTACTCCGTGCACGACCTGGAGGACGGCATCCACGCGGGCCACCTCGCCCCGGGACTCCTGCACTCCACCCCCGAGCGCGAGACCGTCTTCGAGGTCGCCGCCCGCCGCTACGCCCCCGCCGGTACGGAACGCGGCGCGCTGGCCGCCGCCCTCGACCGGCTCCTCGCCCAGGACTGGTGGCCCGCCTCTTACGACGGCACCGCCCCCGCCCAGGCCCGGCTGAAGGACGCCACCAGCCAGCTCATCGGCCGCTTCTGCCTCGCCGCCGAGGGCGCCACCCGGGCACGTTTCGGCACCGGCCCGCTGCGCCGCTACGCCGCCACCCTCGTCGTCCCCGAGGACGCCCGCCTCGAATGCGCCGTCCTCAAGGCCGTCGCCGACGCCCACGTGATGCAGCGCCCCGAGTTCGAACGGCAGCGCGCACGGCAGCGCGCCCTGCTCACCGAACTGGGCGAGGCCCTCCAGGCCCGCGCCCCCGAAGGACTCGACCCCCAGTACCGCGCGCTGTACCTCGCCGCCGGGGACGACGCGGCCCGGCTGCGCGTACTGGTGGACCAGATCGCCGCCCTCACCGACGCGTCCGCCCGCTCCCTCCACGCACGCCTCACCCGCCACTGACACCCGTGAACGGCGGGTGAACGAGGGGTGAGTCACGCCGGGGCGCGCTCCGGCGCACGTGCCCCCGCCGCCCCCTTCCCGTGAACACCCCAGGTGAGGCAGGCTCCTTGAGCCACACCACGGTTCACCACCTGAACCGCCACACCTGATCTGGAGGCAAGTGCGTGGACGGAACACACCGGACGTTCCTCATCGTCGGCGGCGGCCTGGCCGGTGCCAAGGCGGCGCAGACGCTGCGGGAGGAGGGCTTCACCGGGCGCGTCATCCTGATCGGGGACGAGCACGAGCAGCCCTACGAACGGCCGCCGCTCTCCAAGGACTACCTCCTCGGCAAGGCCCCCCGCGGCAGCGTCCACGTCCACGAACCCGCCTGGTACGTCCACCACCGCGTGGAACTCCACCTCGGCGAGCCCGTCGTCGCCGTCGACCGCGCCGCCCGCGAGGTCAGGCTCGGCGACGGCACCCGGCTGCCGTACGACGCGCTGCTGCTCGCCACCGGCGCCGAGCCGCGCCGCCTCGGCATCCCCGGCACCGACCTGGCGGGCGTCCACCACCTGCGCCGCCTGTCGCACGCCGACCACCTGCGCGGCGTCCTCACCAGCCGCGCCGCGCGCACCGGCGTGCCGCTGGTCATCGCGGGCGCCGGGTGGATCGGCCTCGAAGTGGCCGCCGCCGCGCGCGCCCTGGGCGTGGAGGTGACGGTGGTCGAGCCCGCGCCGACCCCGCTGCACGGCGTCCTCGGGCCCGAGCTGGGCGAGGTCTTCGCCGCCCTGCACCGCGACCACGGCGTGACGTTCCGCTTCGGCACGCGGCTCGCCGCCGTCACCGGGCACGACGGCATGGTCGCCGGTGTCCGCACCGAGGACGGCGAGGAGCTGCCCGCGCGGGCCGTCCTCGCCGCCATCGGCGCCGCGCCCCGCACCGCGCTCGCCGCCTCCGCCGGGCTCGACCTCGCGGCGGACGGCACGGGCGGCGTCCTCGTGGACCGCTCGCTGCGCACCAGCGACCCCCGGATCTTCGCGGCGGGCGACGTGGCGGCCGTCCCCGGCACCCCGCCGGGCGACGGCACCGCCCCGCCCCGCCGCGTCGAGCACTGGGCCAACGCGCTCAACTCCGGGCCCGCCGCCGCCCGCGCGATGCTTGGCCAGGACGTGACGTACGACCGCGTGCCGTACTTCTTCTCCGACCAGTACGACGCCGGCCTGGAGTACTCCGGCTGGGCCCCGCCGGGCAGCTACGACCGCGTGGTGTGGCGCGGCGACGTCGCCAAGCGCGCGTTCATCGCCTTCTGGCTGCGCGGGGACCGCGTCCTGGCCGGGCTGAACATGAACGTGTGGGACGTCACCGGCGACATCCAGGCGCTGATCCGCTCCGGCGCCCCCGTGGACGCCGACGCCCTCGCCGACCCGGAGACCCCGCTCACCGCCCTCGTCCCGGCGGGCTGACGCGGCACGCCCCCGGCCGTCCGCCACGGTGCGGCCGGGGGCGCGGAAAAGGCGCGAACGGCGCGAACAGGGATAAATTGCTCCTGCTGCCCGTTCGTCCGGAAGAGGTGCGTGAGCGATGGCCAAGCAGACCGTGGCGGAACAGTTCGTCGAGATCCTCGCCCGCTCCGGCGTACGCCGCCTCTACGGCGTGGTCGGCGACAGCCTCAACCCCGTCGTGGACGCCATCCGCAGGACCTCCGGCATCGACTGGGTCCAGGTCAGGCACGAGGAGACGGCCGCCTTCGCGGCGGGCGCCGAGGCCCAGCTCACCGGCTCCCTCGCCGCCTGCGCCGGCTCCTGCGGCCCCGGCAACCTCCACCTCATCAACGGGCTCTACGACGCGCACCGCTCCATGGCGCCCGTCCTCGCCCTCGCCTCCCAGATCCCCAGCTCCGAGATCGGCACCAGCTACTTCCAGGAGACGCACCCGGACCACCTCTTCCGCGAGTGCAGCCACTACTGCGAGCTGATCTCCAACCGCCGCCAGATGCCCCGCGTCCTCCAGACGGCGATCCAGCACGCGGTCGGGCGCGGCGGCGTCAGCGTCGTCGCGCTCCCCGGCGACATCGCGGCCGAGCAGGTCCCCGAGCGCGCCGAGGAGCACGCCCTCGTCACGTCGCGCCCGACCGTGCGCCCGGCGGACGCGCAGATCGGCGAACTGGCCCGCATGGTGGACGAGGCGCGGCGCGTCACGCTCTTCTGCGGCAGCGGCACGGCGGGGGCGCACGCCGAGGTGATGCGCTTCGCCGAACGCGTCAAGGCGCCGGTCGGGCACGCCCTGCGCGGCAAGGAGTGGATCCAGTACGACAACCCGTTCGACGTCGGGATGAGCGGCCTCCTCGGCTACGGCGCGGCGTACGAGGCGACCCACGAGTGCGACCTGCTGCTCCTCCTCGGCACCGACTTCCCGTACAACGCGTTCCTGCCCGACGACGTCCGCATCGTCCAGGTGGACGTGCGCGCCGAGCACCTGGGCCGCCGCTCCAAGCTCGACCTGGCCGTGTGGGGCGACGTCAAGGAGACGCTGGATTGCCTGACGCCGCGCGTGCGGGAGAAGAGGGACCGCCGCTTCCTGGACCGCATGCTGAAGAAGCACGCCGACGCGCTGGAGGGCGTGGTCCACGCCTACACCAGGAAGGTCGAGAAGCACACGCCGATCCACCCCGAGTACGTCGCGGCCGTGCTGGACGAGGAGGCGGCGGACGACGCCGTGTTCACCGTGGACACCGGCATGTGCAACGTCTGGGCGGCCCGCTACCTGACGCCGAACGGGCGGCGGCGCGTCATCGGCTCGTTCAGCCACGGCTCGATGGCGAACGCGCTGCCGCAGGCGATCGGCGCCCAGTTCCTCGACCCGCGCCGCCAGGTCGTCACCCTGTCGGGCGACGGCGGCTTCACCATGCTGATGGGCGACTTCCTGACCCTCGTCCAGTACGGCCTGCCGGTGAAGGTCGTGCTGTTCAACAACTCGTCGCTCGGCATGGTCGAGCTGGAGATGATGGTCTCCGGGCTGCCCGCGTACGGCACCTCCTACCGCAACCCCGACTTCGCCGCCGTCGCCCGCGCGGCCGGGGTGCACGCGGAGCGCGTCGAGAAGCCGAAGGACGTGCGCGGCGCGCTGCGCTCGGCGTTCCGCCACAAGGGCCCGGCGCTGGTGGAGGTCGTCACCGACCCGAACGCGCTGTCCATCCCGCCGAAGATCAGGGCGGAGATGGTCACCGGCTTCGCCCTGTCGGCGAGCAAGGTCGTGCTGGAGGGCGGCGTGGGCCGCATGCTCCAGCTGGCCCGCTCCAACCTGCGCAACATCCCGCGCCCGTGACCCCGCCGCCGGGCCGCGCGCGGCGCGCTGTCGGAGGGGCGCCGTAGACTTCTGGCGTGGCGGGCAGGATCAACGACGAGGACGTGAAGACGGTGCGGGACGCGGTCCCGATCGACGCCGTCGTCTCCGAGTACCTCCAGCTCAGGCCCGCGGGCGGCGGGAACCTCAAGGGCCTGTGCCCCTTCCACGACGAGAAGTCCCCCTCGTTCCACGTCAGTCCGAGCAAGGGCCTCTACCACTGCTTCGGCTGCCAGGAGGGCGGGGACACCCTCGCCTTCGTGATGAAGATCGAGCACCTGTCGTTCTCCGAGTCCGTCGAGCGGCTCGCCGCCCAGGCCGGGATCACGCTGCGGTACGAGCAGGGCGGCTACAGCCCCGGCCGCCAGCAGGGCGAGCGCACGCGCCTGGTCGAGGCGCACAAGGCCGCCGCCCAGTACTACACCGAGCAGCTCGCCTCGCCCGAGGCGGAGATCGGGCGGCGCTTCCTCGGCGAGCGCGGCTTCGACGAGGCGGCGGCGGCCCACTTCGGCGTCGGCTACGCCCCGGCGGGCTGGGACCACCTGGTGCGCTTCCTGCGCGGGCGCGGCTTCACCGACCGCGAGCTGCTGGTCTCCGGGCTCGCCCAGGACGGCAGGCGCGGCCCGATCGACCGGTTCAGGGGACGCCTGATCTGGCCCATCCGCGACATCACCGGCGAGGTCATCGGCTTCGGCGCGCGCAAGCTCCGCGACGACGACAACGGGCCGAAGTACCTCAACACGCCGGACACCCCGATCTACCACAAGTCGCAGGTCCTGTACGGCATCGACCTCGCCAAGCGCGACATCGCCAAGACCAACAGCGCGGTCGTCGTCGAGGGCTACACCGACGTCATGGCCTGCCACCTCGCCGGGGTCACCACCGCGATCGCCACCTGCGGCACGGCCTTCGGCGGCGACCACGTGAAGATCCTCCGCCGCCTGCTGATGGACAGCTCGACCGCCCACAGCGCGGGCGAGGTCGTCTTCACCTTCGACGGCGACGCCGCCGGGCAGAAGGCGGCGCTGCGCGCGTTCGAGGACGACCAGAAGTTCGCCGCCCGCACCTCCATCGCCGTCTCGCCCGGCGGCATGGACCCGTGCGAGCTGCGCCTCGCCGAGGGCGACGAGGCGGTGCAGCAGCTGATCGAACGGCGATCGCCGCTGTTCGAGTTCGCCATCAGGTCGATCGTCTCGCAGCACAATCTGGACACCGCGGAGGGCCGTTCCGCCGCCCTGGAGTTCGCCGGGCCGATCGTCGCGCAGATCAAGGACAGCGCCATCCAGCACGAGTACGCCGTCCGGCTCGCCGGGCTCGTCGGCATCCCGGACGAGAGCTTCGTCGTCCGGCGCGTCGGCCAGCTCGCCCGCTGGAACCGGCAGCGCGCGACGGGCGGCGGGGGCACCCGTACGGCGACGCGCGCCCCCGTACGGGGCCAGCAGCCCGCCGCCACCGTGCCGCCCGGACCGCGCACGCCGTCAGGACCCCCGCTCAACCTGCGCAGCCCCGCCCTCCTCGAAGAGCGCGAACTGCTGAAGGTCGCCCTCCAGTTCCCCGCCCTCGTCGCCCCCGCCTTCGACGCGTACGGCGAGGACGAGTTCACCGCCGCGCCGTACGTCGCGGTGCGCCGCGCCGTCATGGAGGCGGGCGGCGTCAGCGGCGCCGACGACGCGTTCCTCGAACGGGTCCGCGAGGCCGCGCCCGACGACTCCGTCCGCACCCTCGTCACCGAACTGGCCGTCGAACCGCTGACCATGCCGCGCCGCCGCCGCGCCGAGACCGACGTCTACGCGGGCCGCCGCCTCGTCCAGGTCAGGCTCGCCGCCGTGGACCGCAGGCTCCGCGACCTGGAGTCCGCCGCACGCCGCGCCGAGGCCCAGGCGGGCAACGCGCAGGCCGCGGCCGACCTGCGCGGCGAGCTGTGGACCCTGGAGCAGTACCGCACCGCCCTGCGCGAACGGGGCGTCGCGGCGCTCTGACCGGGCGCGTCCCGCCGCCGCGAGCCCGGCGGGTGCTCCGGCCCGCGCAAAAAGTACCCGCACGACCCTCGTGGCCGGAGTGTGTCGTGGCGCACACTGAGAGCGGCGCCCGTCCACACACCGTGTCCCCGCGTTCCCCACCGCTTCCGCGCACGCCCGCCCGGCACCGCCGATCACCGACGCCGTCCTCCCGCACGGCGTTCCGCGTCACCGATCCTCGCTGTTTCCGCACTGCCGCGATCACCGGAGGTTCGTTCCCGTGCAGTCCCAGACGCTCACCATCGAGGCCCCGGCCGCCCCCGCCCCGCGGACGGAGACCGCGGGCGGCGCCGGCGACCTCTTCCGCCAGTACCTGCGCGAGATCGGCCGCATACCGCTGCTCACCGCGTCCGAGGAGGTCGAGCTGGCGCGCAGGGTGGAGGCGGGGCTGTTCGCGGAGGAGCGGCTGCTGACCGTCTCCGGGCTCGACGAGCGGACGGCGCTCGACCTCGACCGGCTCGTGGTGCGGGGGCGGCTGGCGAAACGGCAGCTGATCGAGGCCAACCTGCGGCTCGTCGTCTCGGTGGCGAAACGGTACATCGGGCGCGGCATGACGATGCTCGACCTCGTGCAGGAGGGCAACCTCGGCCTGATCAGGGCGGTCGAGAAGTTCGACTACGCGCGGGGCTTCAAGTTCTCGACGTACGCGACGTGGTGGATACGCCAGGCCATGTCCCGCGCCATCGCCGACCAGGCGCGCACCATCCGCATGCCCGTGCACGTCGTGGAGCTGATCAACCGCGTCATCCGCATCCAGCGCAGCGTCCTCCAGGAGCAGGGGTACGAGCCGACCGTCGAGGAGGTCGCCGTCCTGCTCGGCCTCACCCCGGCCCGCGTCGGCGAGATCCTGCGGCTCGCCCAGGACCCGGTGTCGCTCCAGGCGCCGATAGGGGACGAGGACGACGTCAACCTCGGCGACCTCATCGAGGACGCCGACATGCCCTCGCCCGCCGAGACCGCCGCGTTCATGCTGCTGCGCGAGCAGCTGGAGGCCGTCCTGTCCACGCTCGCCGACCGCGAGCGGCGCGTCGTGGAGCTGCGGTACGGGCTGGTGGACGGCAGGCCGCGCACGCTGGAGGAGATCGGCCGCCTCTTCGGCGTGACGCGTGAGCGCATCCGGCAGATCGAGCACAAGACGCTCTCCAAGCTGCGGGACCACACGTACGCGGAGCAGCTGCGCGGCTACCTGGACTGAGGGGCCTGAGGGGCTTGAGAGGGCTGGCGGACCGGGCGCGCCATGACGTCGTCGACCGGCTCCTCGGCCTCCAGCACGAACCCGTGCCGCTCGTAGAGGCGGCGGGCCGCGCTGCCCCGCAGGACGTACAGGACCACGGGCACGCCGTCCGCGTCGGCCCGCGCCAGGACGCCGCGCAGCACGGCGGTGCCGATGCCGCGGCCCTGGTGGCGCGGGGCGAGGTAGAAGTTCTCCAGCCACCGCCTGCCGTCGTCGGCGGGCCTGACCGTGACGCAGCCGGCCAGTTCGCGGCCGACCGCGACGACCGACGTGTGCCGGGGGTCGAACGCGTCGCGCAGCCGCTGCCGCACGCGGTGCCCGTCGTAGCGCCCGAGGCGTTCGAGGTCCGCGCGCAGCACGGTGGCGCGCAGCTCGGCGATGGCCTCCACGTCCGCCGCGACGGCGGGGCGCAGCCGCCAGGGCGCGGTGTGCGGGGGCGTTCCGGGTCGCTCGTCCATGGAACGAGTCTCCCCGGCCCCCGGTCGGCGGGGACCGGGGGAGGGGGACAATGGTGGCGGCCACCACCATCTCCCGAGGAGCGCGTCCCGTGTCGCGGCAGGTCCGTCAGTCCCCGCAGCAGCCCGTACGCGCCACGCCGGACGGCCCGCCGCCCGAGGCGCGGCGGGAGCTGAGCGCGGACTGCGGCGAGTGCTTCGGACTGTGCTGCGTCGCGCTGCCGTTCACGGCGTCGGCGGACTTCCCCGTCAGCAAGGCGGCGGGGAAGGCGTGCGGGAACCTCACCGACGCGTTCCGCTGCGGCATCCACGACCGGCTGCGCGGCGAGGGGTACACCGGCTGCACGGTCTACGACTGCTTCGGCGCGGGGCAGCGCGTCTCGCAGGTCACCTTCGGCGGGCGCGACTGGCGGCGCGAACCGGGCACGGCGCGCGCGATGTTCGACGCCTTCGCCGTCATGCGGCAGCTGCACGAGCTGCTGTGGTACCTCACCGAGGCCGCCGCCCTGCCCGCCGCCCGCCCGCTGCGCGCCGACCTGCGCCGCGCGCTGGCAGACGCGGAACGGCTGGCGGACGGCGACGCGGCGGCCCTGGCCGGTGCGGACGTCCCGGCGCTGCGCGCACGCGTCGGTGAACTGCTCTCCCGTACGAGCGAACGCGTCCGCGCGGCCGTGGCGGGCCGGACGAAGGACCACCGTGGCGCCGACCTGATGGGCGCCCGCCTGCGGGGGGCCGCCCTGCGGGGCGCGACGCTGCGGGGCGCGCTCCTGATCGCCGCCGACCTGCGGAAGGCGGACCTGCGCACGGCGGACCTGCTGGGCGCCGACCTCCGCGACACCGACCTGCGGGGCGCTGACCTGACGGACGCACTGTTCATGACGCAGCCGCAGCTGAACGCGGCGAAGGGCGACACGGCAACCCGCATCCCGCCCCACCTGACCCGCCCGCCGCACTGGAACTGACACCCGCGCCCGTACGCGTGCCCCCTGGCCGGTGGGCCGCGGCACGTCGGCTGCCGGGCCGCCAGGCGGCCGCTACCTCGACTCCGACGGACGAACGGGCTCCCCGGCCGTGACTGTGGTCGGACGCCCGCCCCACCGAACCGCTCCCGGCCCGGGGGGTGCGGCGTTCCGGCCCGTCCGCTCACCTCGAAGGGGCGGGACACGACCGACGGACCTGAGCTGCCGCCCTCCGATCCGCAGCCGGAAGGCGAAGGCGGGAGGCCCTTGCGTCGCGCGACCAGCCCATCCCCTTGACGCACTTCGTGATCGGCTCCCGCGACCGATCGCGAAGGCCCGGCGGGGTGCCGCCGGGCCTTGGGGTCTGTCCGGCGGGTCTCGCCTGTCTGACGACGCCCGGCGTGGGGGTACCTCCCCGGCCTCCGGGCCTGGGGGAACCTCGCTGCGTTGTCGAATCGCGCGAATACGGTCGGGTATGAGCTGCGATCCGGCGCCTTGCGGTGCACCGCATCTGGGGGAGCCGTGAGCCGCGACAGGATCCGCCGGACAGACCCCAGCGCGGAGCAGTGGTCAGCCTTGCCGGCGGAAGTCGAGCATGCAGAAAACCTTGTCGTACCGGTGCTCGCCGACGGCGACGAAGCCGGGGAGACGGCCGTATTCGGTGAAGCCCAGCGACCGGTAGAGGCGCAGGGCACGGGCGTTGTCGCCACGGGCGTCCAGCGTGAGGACCTCGATCCCCGCCTCCCGGGCGTCCGCGACCAGGGCGGCGGTCAGCGACCGGCCGATGCCGCGACCATGGGCGGCGGCGTCCACCGCGATCCTCTCCAGGTCGGCGTGCGGCCGATGGGTCGGCCGGGCGTAGCGGAGCCAATACCCCAACCCGACGAGCCGTCCGTCGAGATAAGCGGCGCGCAGGGCCGCGTCCCCGGCCCGCGCGGCGTGGACGACGTGGCCGAGGAGTTCTGCCACCCCGTCCCGAGAGGGTGGTTCGGTCCAGCCCAGCGCGGCACCGCCACTGACCAGGTCCGCCAAGAGCCGGTGGGCCGACTCCACGAACCGGGCTTCCAGCTCCGGACGGGAAGACAGCCCCCCGGCGTCGAGGACGGCGGGCTCAGTGGCGTCACCGCTGGTCATGGCTGACAGCCTAGCCAGCCCGACGCCCGGCCGGGACTTCGTGCTGGAGCCTCTGGCCGGGCGTGCTCACGGATGACCGGGGCCGTGCGTGCACGCTCCACCGCGTCGTCCGCCATCGGCTGTGCGGAACGCGGTCCACGGTGCGCGGCATCCTGTTCGGCCCGGCCGCGAAGCATCCGGCACGGCACTGGCGCGTGTCTGTCCCGGGCCCGGGACGCTCCACACGCCCGCCCGGGACCGGTGCCGTTCAGGCGTCCAGGGGGGCGAAGGCGCCGGGGTGGTGTTCCTCGCGGACCGCCGCGAACTGCTGGCGCACCGCCGAGCCCACGGCCCGTTCCTCGCCGGGGTCCAGCGTCGCGCCCGGCGCGCCCGGCCAGGCCGGGGGTTCGGCCGGGGTCAGTGTCCCGTCCGCCACGCCCTGGGCCCACGCCGCCTGCCTGGCGGCGCCGATCGCCGTGTAGTCGGCCGGTTCGGGGATGACGACCCGCGCGCCGAACAGCGCCGGGGCCAGCGCCTTGACGGCGGGCAGTTCGGCCGCCGGGCCGAGCAGGAACACGCGGTCGATCCGGACGCCACGGTTCCGCAGGACGTCCGCCGCGTCGGCGAGGCCGCACAGCATGCCCTCGAACGCGGCGCGCGCCAGGTGCTCCGGCTTCATGCTCTCGCGGCGCAGCCCGGCGAGGGTGCCCGCGGTGTGCGGGAGGTCGGGGGTCCGTTCGCCCGCGAGGTAGGGGAGGAGGACCAGGCCGTGCGCGCCCGGCGTGGAGCGCAGGGCCAGTTCGGAGAGGGCCGGGAGGTCCTGCCCGAGCATCTCGGCGGCGCCCCGCAGGACGCGCGTCGCGTTGAGGGTGCGGACGACCGGCAGGTGGCGGCCGGTGGCGTCGGCGAACGAGGTGATGGTGCCGGTCGGGTCGGTCAGCGCCTCGTCGTGCACGGCGCAGACCGAACCGGAGGCGCCGAGCGAGATGACGGCGTCGCCCGGGCCGACGCCGAGGCCGAGGGCCGCCGCCATGGTCTCCCCGGTACCGGCGGATATCAGCAGCCCCTCCGGGGTGCGGCCCGCCGACTCGGCGGGGCCGATGACGTCGGGGAGGTTCACGGGGTGGCCGAGGGCCAGCTCCGCGAGTTCGTAGCGCCAGGTCCCGGACACGGCCGACCAGTAGCCGGTCTCGGAGGCGCAGCCGCGGTCGGTGGTCCAGCGCCGGGGGCGGCCCAGCAGTTCCCAGACGAGCCAGTCCTGGGCCTGGAGCACGGTGGTGGTGCGCTTGGCGGCCTCGGGGTCCTCGCGCGCCAGCCGCCGCAGCCGGGTCACGGGCTGGTTGACGTGCGGCACGGAACCGACCGCCTCCGCCCACGCCGCCCGGCCGCCGAGCGCCTCGACCAGGCCGAGGGCCGCCGTGCGGGCGCCGTCGTCGCCGTCCGCCAGCGCCGTGCCGACCGGCTGCCCGTCGGCGTCCAGGGGGACGAGGCCGAGGGGCTGCGCGGTCACGCCGATGGCGGTGACGCCGTCCAGCATGCCGCCGTCCGTCGCCTCGCCGAGGGAGAGCAGCCACGCCCCGGGGGTGTTGCCGCTGACCGGGTGTTCCGCCATGCCCTGCCGGACGACCTGCCCGGTCTCCGTGTCGCAGACGACGATGCGTGTGTGGACGGACGAGCTGTCCAGACCGGCGACGATTCCCATGAGGTCAGATGATGCCTCATCCGAACGGCCCAGCGGTCCGGTGGTGGTCGTACGGTCGTACCGGTGACAGGGTGCGGGCGGTTCCGTGACACACGCCCCGGCCCGGTGGCGCCGCGTGCCGCCGCACGCGTACGCCGTGGCCGGTGGTCGCCGTACGACGGCCCCGCCCGTCCGTTCTTCCCCCCGGGCGTCTCTCAGACGCCGGATTCGGCCCCGCGCGGTTCGCCGACGACCTGGGCGGTCTCCGGCTGCCGCGAGCGGCGCCACTCCATGACCTTCCGCGCCACCGGCTCCGTCCACCGTGTGGCGAACGGGCCGACGATCACGAGGATCAGCACGTACGCCGTCGCCACCGGCGCGACCCGTGGCTCGGTGGCCGACGCGAGTCCCGCTATGACGATGGAGAACTCGCCGCGCGCCACCAGCGCGCCGCCCGCCCGGAACCGGCCGCGTGGCCCGATCCCCGCGCGCCGTGCCGCGTACCAGCCGGTCGCGATCTTCGTCCCGGCGGTGACCACGGCCAGCAGCAGCGCGGGCACCAGCACCGGCGGGATGTCCGTCGGGTTGGTCGACAGGCCGAAGAAGACGAAGAAGACGGCCGCGAACAGGTCGCGCAGCGGGGTGAAGAGCCGCCGCGTGTTGTGCGCGACCTCCCCCGACAGCGCGATGCCCACCAGGAACGCGCCGACCGCCGCCGACACCTGGAGCCGCTGCGCGACGCCCGCCACCAGCAGCGTGAGGCCGAGGACCACCAGCAGGAGCATCTCCGGGTTGTCCGAGGAGACGGCCTTGCTGATCACCCGCCCGTGCCGCAGCGCGAAGAACAGCGCGACGCCCGCCGTGCCCAGGGCGATCGCCAGGGTCAGGCTGCCGCTGGCGAGCCCCACACCCGCCAGCACGGTGGACAGGACCGGCAGGTAGACCGCCATCGTCAGGTCCTCGATCACGAGGATGCCCAGGATGACGGGTGTCTCGCGGTTACCGAGACGTTTCAGCTCCGTCAGGATCTTCGCGATCACGCCGGACGACGAGATGTAGGTGACGCCCGCCAGCGCGAGCGCGCCCACCGGCCCCCAGCCCAGGAGCAGACCCGCCACCGCGCCCGGGGTGGCGTTCAGCACCAGGTCCACGATGCCGGACGGGTACTGCGTCTTCAGGCTGTCCACCAGCTCGGTGGCCGTGTACTCCAGGCCGAGCATGAGGAGCAGCAGGATGACGCCGATCTCGGCGCCGATCTCGATGAAGTCCTCGGTCGTGGACAGCGGGATGAGCCCCCCGTGACCGAAGGCGAGCCCGATGAGCAGGTACAGGGGGATGGGGGAGAGGCTGAGCCGCCCCGCCAGCCGTCCGACGAGGCCGAGGCCCAGGACGACGGCTCCTAGTTCGATCAGCATGGTAGTTGTGTCGTGCACGATCACCGCACCCTTCGATAGTCGAGGTCATTGACACGGCTCCGTGCAGCGCTGACCGCCGGCGGTCCCGTCCCGGGCGCCGGGTGTCGGGACGTCACACTCCTGCGACGATGTCGGCCAGATCGTCGACGCCCTCACGGGTGCCGACGACCAGCAACGTGTCACCTGCCTCCAGGCGGAAGTCCGGACCCGGAGAGGGGTGCGCCCCGGTCCTGCGGAGCACGGCCACGATCGAGGCGCCTGTCCTGGTGCGGGCCTTGGTGTCCCCCATGGGACGCCCGCGGTAGGGAGAGTCGGGTTCGATCGGGATACGTTCGGTGACCAGGTCGATGCCGAGTTCGGCGACGCCGAGTGCCGCCTCGGCCCGCTCCGGTGCCATCACGGAGGCGAGGCGGGCGGCTTCCTCGGGTTCGAGCGGGACGGTGCACGCGCACGCGTCCGGGTCCTCGGGATCGAAGAAGCTCACGAAACGCCGGCCGTCCTCGTGGGCGACGACGGAGATGTGCCGTCCGTCCCGGGTAGCGACGTCGTACTGGGTGCCGACGCCCGGCAACGGGGTGCGTCGCGTCACCATATGATCTGCCTCCTCAACCGCTGGTCCCCGCCACCCTAACCCGCCCTGCCGGCAACGGATTGGGCCCACCGCGCCCCCGGGCAGGGGTGGAAGGGTGTGCGGCTCCATTGTCGCGGACATGCGGCGAGGAACGAAGTCCCCGGCGGCGCAAGATCGTTGATCATGCGCCAGGTGATGCCGGGACGCGCCCCCCTGCCCCGCCGCCTTTGCCGGACTGTGATCAGTCCGCGGCCTGCTCCCGCCCTCCTCCCGTCCGCGGCCGGTGCCGTGCGAGCCCATCCTCCGACCGCCCGGATTCCTTTGCAAGAAATTTTTTGCAGAAAAGACTTTGCAGCGATCTCTTGGTGGACTACGGTGAGTGACATGACCGAACGACCCGGGTATCCGCTCCCCGAGGGTTCCGACCCGCAGCAGAACGTCGCCCTCGACGCCCGGGGGCTGCGCGCGCTCGCGCATCCCCTTCGCATCCGCCTCCTCGGCCTGCTGCGGGCCGACGGGGCCGCGACCGCCACCGGCCTCGCCCAGCGGACCGGCCTCAGCTCGGGCGTGACCAGCTACCACCTCCGCCAGCTCGCCGCCGCCGGGTTCGTCGCCGAGGACGAGGAGCGGGGCACCGGGCGGGAGCGGTGGTGGCGGTCGGTCCACCGGGGCACCTCGTTCGACGACGTGTCGGTGGCCCGCAGCGAGCCGGAGGCGACCCTCACCTACCTGCTGGCCGTCGCCGCCTCGCACACCGAACTGGCCGAGACGACGATCGGCGCCCTCGACGCCATGCCCGAGGTCTGGCAGGAGTCCGTCGGCCTGTACGACGCCGCGCTGCGCCTCACACCGGAGGAGACCGGGGCGCTGCGCCGCGATCTGCGCGAGGTCGTCGCCCGCTACCGGCGGGACGTCGTGGACGCGCCGGTCGAGGCGCCGCCGGGCGCCGAGCGCGTGGTGCTGGTCATGGAGATCCTGCCGGACCCGGCGATGGCGGCACCGGGCGGCGTCCGGTGAGCGGGCGGCGGCCGCTGTGGGGGCTGCTCGCGGCCTTCGCCGTGGCCAGGACCGGCACCGCCGTCTCGGCCATCGCCCTGCCCTGGTACGTCCTCGTCACCACCGACAGCGCCGTCCGCACCGGCCTCGTCGCCTTCTGCGAGCTGGTCCCCTACGTCGCCGCCAAGGCTCTGGCGGGGCCGGTCGCCGACCGGGCAGGACCGAGGACCGTCTCCTGGACCACCGACCTCGTCAGCGCCCTGTGCATCGGCCTGATACCCCTGCTCGCCGCCGCGGGGGCGCTGCCGTTCCGGCTGCTCCTCGTCCTGGTGGCGCTCATCGGCGCGGCGCGCGGACCCGGCGACCTGGCGAAGGAGGTGATGGTCCCGGAGGCGGCCGACCGCTCCGGCGTCCCCATGGAGCGCGCGACCGGGCTGTCCGGCGTGGTCGAACGGCTCGCGGGGACCGTCGGACCCGCCGTGGGCGGCGTGCTGGTCGCGCTGACCGGCGCGCTCGCCGGACTGGCGGCCAACGCGGTCTGCTTCGCGCTCGGTTCCCTGATCATCGCCGCCGCGCTGCCGCGGGGGATGGGCGCCGCACCGCCGGGGCCGTCCCCCGAAGGGCCCGGGAGCGCCGGGGCCGCGTCCGAGCCGGGCTACTGGCGCAGGTTCGCGGAGGGCCTCGCGTACTTCAGGACCGACCGGCTGCTGAGCGGGGTGATCGTCCTGGTGGCGGTCACCAACTTCCTCGACGCCGCGTTCAGCTCCGTCCTGCTGCCGCTGTGGGCCCGTGAGTCGGGGCACGGCACCTCCGCCGTCGGCCTGGTCGGCAGCTGCTTCGGCGCCGCCGCGATCGCCGGCAGCGTGACGGCCGCCGCCGTGGCGCACCGGCTGCGCCGCCGCCCCGTCTTCCTGCTCGGGTTCCTGATCAGCGGCGCCCCCAAGTTCGGGGTGCTCGCGCTGGCCTCCGACGGGGCGATACCCCTGGGGGCGGCCCTGGTCCTCTTCACGGTCAGCGGCTTCGGCGCCGGGTTCATCAACCCGATCATCGGCGCGATCGTGTTCGAGCGCGTGCCCCGGTACGTGCTGGGGCGGACGCAGGCGTTCGGCGACTCGCTCGCCGCGGCGGGCATACCCCTCGGCGGGCTCGTGGCCGGTGCCGCCGTCTCCGCCGCCGGGCTGCTGCCCGTGCTGCTCGCCGCCACGGCCGTCTACCTCACCGCCACCACCGTGCCCGCGCTGCTGCCGTCCTGGCGCGACATGGACCGGCGGCCGGGCCGGGCGGCCGGACCCGCGGGTCAGGCGCCGCCCACGCCCACGACCCCGCCGACCTCCAGCACTCCGTCGATCTCCGCCACCCCGCCGACCGCCGCGGCCGGGGCGGGGAGCGCGGCCGGGGACACGGGGCCGGTCGCCACGTAGACGAAGGCGGGCGGGAAGTTCCGCCACACCGTGCGGCCCGTCTCCACGCCCGTGAACGCCGCGCGGACCCGGGCACGCTGGCGCCGCGCCGGGGCGGCCCAGCGCGTCCACGAGTAGCTGAACTGCGTGTAGGCGCCACCGGGGGCGAGGACCGAGGCGATGGTGTCCACCAGCGGCCGCTCCCCGCTCTCGAACACGGTGAACGGCAGGCCGCTCACCACCAGGTCGGCCGGTCCCGTGCCGCGCTCGGCGAGGATGCGGGGCAGCGCGTCGGCGCTGTCCTCCACCACCTCGACGCGGGGGAACCGCCGCGCCAGGTGGCCGGTCATGCGCGGGTTCAGGTCGATGGCGACATGGCGGCCGCGGCCGCCGAGCCGCTCCTGGAGGGCGCCGGTGAACGCGCCGGTGCCGGGGCCGAGTTCGACGACGACCGGGTCGCCCGTCGCGGGCACGCGCGCGGCCATGCGCGCGGCCAGCGCGGAGGAGCTGGGCACCAGCGACGCCGTGTGCACCGGGTGCCGGAAGAACTCGCGAACGAACAGCGCGTGCCCCGTGCGCTCCACCATGGTCAGCTCCCTGCCTGTCGCCCTGCGGTGATCACGGTTGATCACGATCGGCGACCGGACGGGCGCGCGGCATCCGCAGACGAGCCGGAGAGAGCGGCCTGAAGGAGGAGGCGATTTCCACCTTGAGGCGTACGCGTCGAGTCGCCGGATGTGCTGTCCCCCGCGCGCCCGGGACAACGCGGGGGGACGGCCCGGGTCACGCGGTGCCGTCCGCACGGCCCTGGGTGAACGCCCGCGGCGCAGCGGCGGGTTGGCCATGACCGCCCCGGACAGGGCGGGCAGGGAGGAGATGAGACGTACGCGGCCGCCTGGGCGGTGGGGTTTCCAGCCGGTCGGGATACTGTCGGGCCGTGCTGTTGACCTGGGTGGGACGTGCGGTGGGCGAACGGTTCGGGCCCGCGCGGTTCGTGCCCCTGCTGATAGGTCCCGGCTACCTGCTCTTCATGCAGCGCACCCCGGTGACCCCCGCCGACTGGGCCGTGACCCTGGCCGCCGCCGGGCTGTTCCTGGCGGGCGGCAGATGGCCGCTGGCCGTGACCGTCGCCGAGTCCGCGCTCATCGTGGCCGCGCACGGCACCGCCGCGTCCACGCCGGTCGTCGCCAAGGTGCTCGCCAGCGTCGCCCTGTTCGAGCTGGCCGTCCGCCGCCCCTACCGCACCGCCCTGCTCGGCATGCTGGCCGTGACCGTCGCGTACGTCGTCGTCCTCGACCAGCACGAGACGGTCGGCGGGGTCCTCGCGGTCGGCTACCGCGTGCTGTGCGTCGTCGGCGCGCCGCTGCTCCTCGGCGCCTACCTCCGCGCGTCCCGCGACGCGCTCGCCCAGGCACGCGCCCGCGCCCGCGAGGCCGAGGAGCGCCGCGAACTGGCCGCCGAGGGCGCCCGGCTCGCCGAACGCACCGAGCTGGCCCGCGAACTGCACGACCTGGTCGCCCACCACGTCGCCTCCATGGCCCTGCGCGCCGGGGTCGCCCACGAGGTGCTCCCGGGGCTGACCCCGCCGGTCCGCGAGGTGCTCGACGACATCCATTCCGCCGCCACCGCCACGCTCGCCGACCTGCGCCGGATGGTCGCCGTGTTACGGGACCCCGCGGCGCTCCAGGACGCCGGACGCGCGGGCTCCCTGCTCGTCGCGCCCGCCGAACTCCCGGCCGCCGTCACCGCCGTCGTCGAGCGCTCCGCGCAGGCCGGGCTGCGCGTCGAGCCCCGCATCGACCCCGGCCTCGACACCCTCGACGCCGTACGGGGCCTGGCCGTCCTGCGCGTCGTCCAGGAGGGCCTGACCAATGTGGCCAAGCACGCGGGCGCGGGCACACGCACCCTTGTGGCCGTCACCCTCGCCCACCCAGCGCCCGCGCCCGTGTCCGCGCCCACCGCCTGCGGCGCGGACACCGGCACCGGCCGCCCCGACTGCACGGACCGCACCGTCCGCGTCGAGGTCACCGACGAGGGACCGGCCGGACCGCCCGCCGCCCGCCTGGCACTCCCCGCCACCTCCACCGGCGGCGGCTACGGGCTCGTCGGCCTGCGCGAACGCGTCGCCCTCTTCGGCGGCACCCTCAGCGCGGGCCCGGCGCCGCGCGGCCCCGGCTGGCGGCTGCGCGCCGAGTTCCCCGCCCCTCGGGTCCCCCGGGAGACGCCGTGATCAGAACGCTGCTCGTGGACGACCAGCGACTCGTCCGCGCCGGTCTGCGCATGCTCTGCGAGTCCACCCCCGACATCCGCATCGTCGGCGAGGCCGCCACCGGCGCGGAGGCCGTCCGCCTCGCCGAGACCGAACGCCCCGACGTCGTCCTCATGGACCTGCGGATGCCCGGCATGGACGGCACGACCGCCACCCGCCGCATCAACGAGGCACGCCCCGCCACCCGCGTCGTCGTCCTCACCACCTTCGACGACGACGACCACCTGTACCCGGCGCTCGCCGCCGGTGCCTGCGGCTTCCTCGCCAAGGACGCGGCCCCCGGCGAACTGACCGACGCGATACGGCAGGCGGCCGGCGGCGGCAGCCCGTTCAGCCAGGCCGTGCTGCGGCGCCTCGTCGGGCACGCGACGCGCGCCTGGCAGGGCCGCGAGACGACCCCCTGCGACGCGCTGCCCGAGCTGACCGCCCGCGAGCGCGAGATCCTCGGCCACGTCGGACGCGGCCTGTCGAACGCGGAGATCGCCGCCCGCGTCCACATCGGCGTGACGACGGTGAAGACGCACGTCGCGAGCCTGATGCGCAAGACCGGCAGCGCCACCCGCGTCCATCTGGCGGTGTTCGCCGTGCGCCATCCGCCCGGTGGTGGGCCGCGCGCGCTTGGCCCATAGTGGACCGGAGGCCGTGCGGGGGATCGGGCGGGGGGCCGAGAGAGGGACGGAGCCCGCGAGAGGAGCCGGTATGCCGCGCGCTGTGAGGTTCGACGAGTACGGGGACGTCGACGTCCTGCGGGTCGTGGAGGTGCCGCGCCCGGTGCCGGGCCCGGGGCAGGTCCTCGTCGAGGTGAAGGCCGCCGGGATCAACCCCGGCGAGGCAGGCATCCGCAAGGGGCTGCTGGACGCGATGTGGCCCGCGTCGTTCCCCTCGGGCCAGGGCAGCGACCTGGCGGGCGTGGTGACCGGCGCCGGGGCGGACGTGACGGCGTTCGCGCCGGGCGACGAGGTGTTCGGCTTCACCGACGACCGGGCGAGCCAGGCCGAGTTCGTCGCCGTGGACGCGCGGAACTTCACGCCGCGCCCCACCGGCGTCTCCTGGGAGGTCGCGGGCGGCCTCCCCGTCGTCGGCACGACGGCCTGGGCCTGCGTACGGGCGGTCGGCGTGACGACGGGCGACACCGTCGTGGTCTCCGGCGCGGCGGGCGGCGTCGGGACGGTCGCCTCCCAGCTGGCGAGGAACGCGGGCGCGACCGTCCTCGGCCTGGCGGGCCCGGCGCATCACGACTGGCTCGCCGAGCACGGCATCGTCCCCGTCGCGCACGGCGCGGGTGTCGCCGACCGGCTGCGGGCGGTCGCGGGCCGGGCGCCGGACGCGTTCATCGACACGCACGGCGACGGCTACGTGCAGCTCGCCGTCGAACTGGGCGTGCGCCCCGAGCGGATCAACACCGTCATCGACTTCGACGCCGCCGAGCGGCACGGCGCGAAGACGGACGGCAACGCCGCCGGGGCGAACGCCGACGTGCTGGCCGCCCTCGCCGCCCAGCTGCACAGCGGCGAACTGGAGCTGCCCATCGCCCGCGCCTACCCCCTGGACGAGGTGCGCGACGCGTACCGCGACCTGGAGGGCGGCCACACGCTGGGCAAGATCGTCCTGGTGCCCTGACCCTCAGCGGACGCGCACGACGGACTTGCCGCGCGTCCTCCCCTCCGCGAGCCGTCCGACGGCCTCCCCGGTCTCCGCGAGCGCGTACTCGGCGGTGACGTCGATCCGCACCCGCCCCGCCGCCACCTCGGCCAGCGCCAAGGCGGCGCTGCCGGCCAGCCGCGCCGGGTGCGTGGTGGCGAGCAGGCTGCTGTTGTAGGCCAGCAGGGACTGGCCCTGGCCGAGCAGGTCGTTGGCCGAGACGGTGACCGGCTCGAACGTGGCGATGTTGCCGTAGACCACGAGCCGTCCGTGGGGCGCGAGCAGCGTGAGGTTCGCGCGCCGGGTCGCGCCGCCGACCGGGTCGAGGACGACGTCGAACGCCTCGCCCTCCAGCGCGGCCGGGAACGCGTCGCGCGTCACCACCCGGTCGCAGCCGTACCGCGCGGCGTACTCCGCCTGCTCCCGGCCGCCGACCACGCCGACGATCCGCCCCGCCCCGGCCAGCCGCGCGAACTGCACCGCCTGGCCGCCCACCCCGCCCGCCGCCGCGTGGACGAGCACGCTCTCGCCTGGCCGCACGCGCGCCACCGTCCCGACCAGGTCGTACGCGGTCGGCGTCGTCCAGCCGGAGGCCGCCGCCGTACGGCCGTCGAGCCCGCCCGCCGCGACCGCCAGCGCCGCGGGCGCGACCGCCACCTCCGCGAACCCGCCCCCCGTCAGCAGCGCCACGACCCGCTCCCCGACCCGCCCCGGGTCCACCCCCTCACCGACCGCGCCGATCCTGCCCGCCGCCTCGAAGCCGGGGACGAACGGCCGCGGTACGGGGAAGTGCCCGTCCCGGACCAGGACGTCGCCCCACTGCACTCCGGCGTGCGTCACCTCGACCTCCACCTCGCCGGGACCTGGCACCGGCTCGGGGGCCTCCGCCACGCTGAACCGGCCGTCCGTGCCCAGGGTCACTGCGCGCATCGTCTCTCATCCTCCTGTGCTGTCTCAGTATCCTGAGACTCGAACACTAGGCAGTATCAACCAGTTGAGTCAACTCAGGAAGTTGCGACACATGGACGACGTGCCCGTCGAGGAGTACCTGTGCACCCGCATCCGCCGCGCCGAGCAGGCCCTCATGGGCCACCACGAGGCGGTCCTGCGCGCCCACGGCCTGACCATGACCCAGTACACGGTCCTGCTCGCGCTCTCCCGCCGGGACGGCATGTCAGGCGCCCAACTGGCCCGCGCCTGCGGCGTCTCGCAGCAGAGCATGGCCACCGTCCTCAACGGCCTGCGGGCCAAGGAGCTGATCGAACGGCGGCCCTCCCCGGTCCACGCCAAGGTCATGACCTCGACCCTCACGCCCGCCGGCCGCGCCGTGCTCGACCGCGCGTACGAGGAGGTCATCGTCCTCGAACGCGCCCTGACCGACCGCTTCACACCCGAGGAGCACCGGGAGATCTGCCGCCTCCTCGACCGGGCCACCGCCGTCCTCGCCGAGCAGACGCCCGCCCCCCGCCCCGCCCGCTGAACCCCGCGTCCCGCCCGGCCGCCCGGGGCGGGAGACTGGCGCGGGCACCATGTGCCCCACCACACACCGGCGACCACAGGAGCACCGATGGAGTACACACGCCTGGGCGGTTCGGGACTGCGCGTCTCGCGGATCGTCCTCGGCTGCATGAGCTTCGGCGACCCCGGCCGCGGCACGCACAGCTGGTCGTTCGGCATCGAGGAGGCCAGGCCGTTCGTCCGCGCCGCGATCGAGGCGGGCATCACCACCTTCGACACCGCGAACTCGTACTCGCTGGGCGACAGCGAGGTCATCACGGGGAAGCTGCTCGGCGAGTTCGCCCGCCGCGACGAGGTCGTCATCGCGACCAAGGTGTACGGCCGCATGGGCGACGGGCCGAAGGACAGCGGCCTGTCGCGCGCCGCGATCCTCGCCCAGTGCGACGCCAGCCTGCGCCGCCTCGGCACCGACCACATCGACCTCTACCAGATCCACCGCTACGACCCGGAGGCGCCGGTCGAGGAGACGATGGAGGCGCTGCACGACCTCGTACGCGCCGGGAAGGTCCGCTACATCGGCGCCTCGTCCATGTGGGCCTGGCAGTTCGCGACCATGCAGCACGCGGCCGACCTGAACGGCTGGACGCGCTTCGTCTCGATGCAGGACCAGTACAGCCTGATCATGCGCGAGGAGGAGCGCGAGATGCTGCCGTACTGCCTGGACCAGGGCGTCGGCGTCCTCCCGTGGAGCCCGCTCGCGCGCGGCCGGCTCGCCCGCGCCCCGGAGACGGTGACGCGGCGCAGCGAGAACGACGCGTTCGGCGCGCGCCTGTACCGGCAGGCGGAGGAGTCCGACCGCGCGGTGATCGAGGCGGTCGGCGCGGTCGCGGCCGAACGGGGCGTGACGCGCGCGCAGGTCGCGCTCGCCTGGCTGCTCCACCAGGCGCCGGTGACCGCGCCGATCGTCGGCGTGACGCGCGAGCAGCACCTCACCGACGCGGTGGCCGCCGTGGACCTCGACCTCACCGACGACGAACTCGACCGCCTGGCCGCGCCCTACGTCCCCCGCCTGCCGGAAGGCTTCTGAACCGACGCCCCCGCCGGGCGGCGCGTGCCCCCGCCTCGCACGCCGCCGGGGCGCGCCGGGTAGATTCTCGGGACATCGGCCGTTCACCGGGCAGACAGCGGACGGCACGCGGCATTCAGCAGACGAAGTCCAGAAGGCGTACGGGTGGCGGAGACCGAGATCGCGAGGGGCGGGCGCGCGTCCCGCGTCCGCCCCGTCGTCCTGTGCGCGCTGTGGCTGCTGGCCGCGGCCGTCGTCGTCCACCGCCTCGCCGCCGTCCTCGGCCTGCCCGGCGGGGAACGGCTCACCGGCCGCCCCGCCTGGCTTGACGACGACGGCCTGCCGCTCCATGACGCGGGCGGCTTCAGCGGCACACCGGCCGCCGCGCTGCTGCTGAAGGCCGTCACCGCCGTCACCGGGGAAGGCGCCGCCTGGGCGTGCGCCGTCCTGCTCGCCGCCGTCGCGGTGGCCGTCATCGCGTGCCGCGCCCTGCCCGCCGCGCAGCGCACATGGGCGCTCCCCGCAGGGATCGCGCTGCTCGTCGCCGCCATCCCCGTGCGCGAGACCGTCACCGAGGCGCGGCTCGACATCGTCGCCGTCCCGCTGGCCCTGGCCGGCTGGCTGCTCGCCGCACGCCGCCCGTACGGCGCCGCGTTCATCGGCGCGGCCGCCGCCCTCCAGCCCGCACTGCTCCTCTTCGCCCCGCTGTTCCTGCTGACGGGCCGACGCAACGCGGCGGTGCTCACCGCCGGCACGTTCGCCGCCGTCACCGCCGCCGCGTGGGCGCTGCTGCCCGGCGACTCCGCCACGTTCTGGCTGCACCACCTCGCGGGCGCAGGGCTCGAACCCGCCCCCGACGACACCGCCAACCAATCACTCCACGGTGCACTGCTGCGACTGGGGCTCAGCGGCCCCGGCGAGATCGTCCTGTTCACGGCACTGGCCGCCGCCGTCTGCGCGCTCGCCCTGCGCCGCGCCGCCCGTTACACCACGGACGGACAGCCGCTGCTGGCCGCCGCCCTCATCGGCTGCGCCGCCCTGGCCGCCACCCCCGCCGCCCCGCAGCAGGCCCAGCTGTGGCTGGCCCTCGCCCTCGCCGGACAGGTCGGCCGCCGCACCGCCGACCGCCCCATGTGGCCGGTGTTCGTCGTCCTCGCCCTGCTCGTGCCCGGGGACGCCCTGCTGCCGAAGATGGACTCGCTGGCCGTCTTCGCCGACAACATCCCGCTGATCTGCGTCCTGCTCGCCACATGCGTGCTGCGCTTCCTGCACCGCGACTCCGAGCTGTGGTCCCACCCGGCACGCGCGGGCCTCGCCTCCCGGCCGAACCTGCTGCTCGAACTCGCCCTGATCCGCGTCGGCTACTGGGCCTACTCCTACGTACGCGGCTACGTGCGCGGTGACCGCGAGACCGTCGAGGCGCACGGCCACCAGATCCTCGACATCGAACGCTTCCTGCGCATCGACATCGAGCACGCGGTCAACCACTTCGTGGCGGACCGGCCCTGGCTCGCGGACACCATGGACGTGTACTACGGCACGTTCCACTTCGCCGTTCCCCTGACGATCCTTGGCTGGCTCCTCGTGCGCCACCCCGGCGCGTACCGCAGGGCCCGGCGCGCACTCGCGTTCACCACGCTCTTCGGCCTGGCCGGTTTCTGGCTCTACCCGCTCGCCCCGCCGCGCCTGATGCCCGGCCTCGGCTACATCGACACGGCCAACGGCCCCCAGGACCTCGACGACCCGCGCTTCGGCGCGCTCACCGGCGTCACCAACCCGTACGCCGCCATGCCGTCGCTGCACGTCGGCTGGTCGCTGTGGTGTGCGCTGGTGCTGTGGCGGTACGCCCCGTACGCGTGGCTGCGCGTGCTGGGCTTCGTCTACCCGGCGGCGACCACCCTCGTCATCGTCGGCACGGCGAACCACTACCTGCTGGACGCGGCGGGCGGCGTCCTCGTCGTCGTCCTCGGCTTCGCCACCTCCCGCGCGATCGGCCGCGCCCTGGCGGCACGGGAGATGGCCACCGGAGCGGCGGAGCGTGCCGACGGCGGGGAGGACCGCCTCCCCGCCCGAGCCTGACCCCGCCGGACCAGCGGCGCGCCACGGGCACGACCGCTGTCCGCGGCGACTGGTACGCGGTGGCGTCCGGGGCGGGGGCGGGTGCGGTGACGTGGAGGTGGTGCAGCCGCCCGGCGCGGCCGGACTGCTGTGTTGTCCCTGGTCTTTCGGGGAGGGAAGCGGAGTGGGGTCACCGACCCCAGGGACTCCGTTGCGGCGTGCCGCAGTCTGCTCGGCCGCCTCACCGCCCCCTTTGCGACGACAGCGCCGGGGCGTGCCGTTCTGCCGTCAGCGGTGGCGCCGGAGCGCACAGGTGTGGCGGCGGTGGTCGGCCCGTTCCTGCCGTGGGCGCGGCCGGACGGTGTGGCTGTCTTCGGTCTTCCGGGGAGGAAGGCGCGGGGTAGGGGCGACCGACTCCGGGGCGCTTCGCTGTGACGTGGTGCGGTGTGCTCGGCCGTCTCACCGCTGTCTTCGCGAGTCAGCGCCGGGCGCGCGGGTGTGGTGACGGTCGTGGGCGGCCGGGACCGCTTCGTCCCGATCCCGCCCGGGGTGTCTGCTCGCGCCGGGCGCGCGTTCCTGCCGTGGGCGGTGGTCAGGCCGCCGCGACCGCGTTCCGCTGGTTCGCCGGACGGCGCGGGGCCGTTGGGCCGGTCGTGCCCGGACTTGCCTGCTGGTCACCGGCGTCCTGGCCGTCGTCGGCGCGCCCCCCGCTCGGGATTTGGCGCGTGTCCGTCACGGCCCCGCCGTCCTCATAGGCGGCGGGGCCGGTCGTGCCCGGGCTCGCCGGTCACCGTCGTCGCCGCCGCGCCGTGTCCGTCGCGGCGGCGACGCCCGGGGTGTCAGGCCAGGCGGTCGTATGTGTCGGCGCGGATCGCGTGCTCCAGCGGCTCGTCGCGCAGGAAGCGCTCGATCTCCGCCACCACGATCGCGCCCTGCGTGCGGCGCGAGTGCCGCGTGGCCGCGCCGATGTGCGGGGTCAGCGTGACGTTCGGCAGCCCCCACAGCGGATCGCCCGGCGTCAGCGGCTCGTCGTCGAAGACGTCGAGCGCCGCCGAGATGCGGCCCGACCGCAGCTCCGCGACCAGCGCGGGCCCGTCGATCAGCGCCGAGCGCGCCGTGTTGACGAGCACGCCGCCGTCCGGGATCAGCGCGAGCCGCCGCGCGTCGAGCATGCCGCGCGTCTCGTCCGTCACCGGCGCGTGCAGCGCGACGACCGGGCAGCCGGCCAGCAGTTCGTCCAGCGGGGTGGGCACCACGCCCAGCCGCTCCGCCTCCGCCGCCGGGAGGTACGGGTCGTACACCGGCACGGTCGCGCCCAGCGCGCGCACCAGCTCGATGTACACCCGGCCCACCCTGCTGGCGCCCACCACTCCGATCCGTGTGCCCGCCACCGTCGTGCCCAGGGGCACCGCCTGCGCGGCGGCCCAGTCCCGCCCGCCGTGCATCGCACGCTCCACACTGTGCAGCGACCGCAGGTGCCCGATCGTGAACCACAGCGCCAGTTCCGCCACCGAACGCGCCATACCCGCCGCCGCGTGACTGAGCGACACCCCGTCGGCCACCAGCGACTTCGGTACGAGCCGCCGTACCGTGCCCGCGCTGTGCGCGACCAGCCGCACCCGGCCGAGCGCCTCCCGCCGCTCCGGCAGCGGCGGCGTGCCCCAGCCCGTCACCAGCACGTCCGCGCCCGCCCGTACGGCCGCGTCGCCGCTGCCCCCGGTCCGCACGACCGCGCCGCACGCCGCCAGCCGCGCCAGCAGGGCCGCGTCGAACAGGTCGTCTGCCAGCTCGTCCCGCAGGTCGAGCGCGATCGTGACTCGCCCGTCCGCCACGCCACTCACCGCCACGCCGCGACGGCCACCGCGGCCACCGCGTCCATGTCGATCACCGTGTCCGCCCGCCCGCTCGCCCAGACGACGCGCACCCGCCCGCCGTCCTCCACCTCGGCCCGTGCCCCGGCGGTGTCCGCCGACGGCGCCGCCGTGGACTCCTCGCTGTCCAGCGACGCCAGCGCGACGTACAGCCCGCCGCCCGCCTCGCCGTACAGCTGCGGCACCACTGCCCACCGCCCATAGGCCGTCCCCGCAGGGGCGATCTCGGTACGCGCCTCCGCCCAGCCGTGCAGCCCCAGCAGCCGCGACGCCAGCGGCGCCCCGTCCACCTCGGCCGACACCGCCACAGACCCGTCCGCCTGCTCCGTCACCAGTGACTCAGGATCCGCACCCGCCACCGCCCAGCCGGACAGCCGCACTGGCGCGCCGGGCGGCACGTTCCACAGCCGGTGCACGCGCACCTCCCACGGCCCGTCCACCGCCACCGCGCTGTCGATGCGCACCGACGGCAGCACCGGCCCGCCCGGCGCGTCCGGGCTCGCCTCGAACGGCGCGAAGTCCGCGAAGCGCGGCGCGTGCCAGGACGCGATCCAGTTGTCCCCGCCCCCCGCCCGGTGGATGCGGCGCCGTACGCTCCAGACCCCCCGGTAGCGCACCGAGACGTCGTTGTCGGGCGCGTTGTGCAGCGGCGTCGGCCCGGTCCGCGTCGAATACGCGAGCCGCGCGTACAGCGGATCGGGCGCCCCGGCGTCCGCCTGGTGCGGCTTGATGTGGTCGCTGCCGTGGTTGTGCACGCGGACGAGCCCGTCCCGCGCGGTGCGCTGCACGAGCAGCCCTGTGGGCAGGATGCTGCGCACGAAGTCCTCCCGCTCGTACGCCGGTGCCTCCTCCGTCGCCGTCCACAGGCCGTGGTCCGCCGGGAGCATCAGCGCCGCGAATCCCTTCGACGCCCAGTACGGCGAGCCCGGCCCCGAGTAGCGCTGCAGCGTCGGCTCGCTGTGCGGCCCGTGCCAGCCGAGGCTGAACACGCCGTCCGTCGTCGCGCCCCGGTCGAGGAAGTAGCGCAGGCAGGCGGACAGGACGCGCCGCGACTGCCCGTGCGTCAGCGGCGTGCGGCCGGTGACCTCGCCCATCGCGACGGCGGCCAGCGTGCCCGTGCGGTACGTCAGCGACCGGCCGTGGTGCAGCGGCGCGCCGTTGCGGTCGAACGTCGGCGCGTAGCTGCCGAGGAACTCCTCAAGCCGGTCCCCGAGCCGCCCCAGCAGCGCCTCGTCGCCCCGCAGCCGCGCGTGCAGCAGCGGGTAGAGGTGCAGCGCCCAGCCCACGTAGTGGTCGAACGCCTGCCCGTCGCCGTCCGAGTACCAGCCCTCGCCCCGGTACCACTGCTCGATCAGGCCGAGGCCGCGCGCGATGACGTACGCCGTCTCCGCGTCGCCGCGGCCCACGCCCTCCAGGAAGCTCGCGATGGTCAGCGGGAAGAGGTACCAGTTGTTGGACGACGGCTCGTGCCGCAGCGCGTGGCGCAGCCAGGCGTCGAGCCGGTCGCGCTCGCCGGGGGAGAGCCGCTCCCACGAGTCGGCCCTGGTGAGGTGCAGGCTGAGCGCCACGGAGGCCGCCTCGACGTGCGCCTGCCCGTGCCGCCCCACGTGCCCGATCACCGGCCAGGCGTCGGTGTCGTCCCGGCCCGGGTGGCGCGTGCCCGCGACGACGCCCTCCAGGTAGCGGTCCAGGTGGCCGTGCGGGTCGGCGCCGCCCTCGCCGACGTGCCGGAACGCGGCGAGCAGGAACGTCCTGGCGAACCCCTCCAGGCCGTCCGTCCGCACGCCCTGCTGCGACGCCGGGCCCGGCAGGTCGATGCGCGCGCCGCCGGGGGAGCGGTAGCGGGCGGCCGACAGCAGCAGGTCGTCGGCCACCGCGAGCCAGTGGGCGCGGGTCAGGCCGGTGTGCGGGCTCAGCGCGCGGTCCTCCGGGGGCGACGCGACCCGCGTGAGCGCGGCGGCGAAGCGGTCGGTGCCGGGCAGTTCGAGCGGGGTGGGGGTCATGCGGGGGATTCCTCCGGGGGATCGGTGAGCAGGGGCGCGGCCCAGGTGCGTACGTGGGTCAGCGCCTCGTCGAGGGTGGGCAGCTCCGGGTGCCACATCCGCTCCCATTCGAGGGACAGCGGGCCCGCGTAGCCGTCGGCGCGCAGTGCGGCGGCCAGGGCGTCCACCGGATAGCCGCCGGTGCCCAGCGGGACGGGCACAGGATCGGCGGGTGCGCGTACGTCCTTGATCTGCGCGTACGCCAGCCAGGGCCGCAGGAGGGCGAGGCTTTCGGCGGGTGTCTCGCCGTGCGTCCAGGTGTGCGCGGTGTCCCAGACGACGCCGCAGCCGTGGCCGGGTGCCTCGCGGTCGAGGAGGGTGAGGAAACGGGCGGTGCGGTCGGCGCGGGAGTGCGAGTCGTGGGTCTCGACGGCGATGGTGACGCCCGCCGCGGCGGCGTGCGGCGCGACGTGCGCGAGCCGGTCCAGCGCGCGCCGCTCGCCCTCGGTCGGCGCGGCGCCGCCCCGTTCGCCCGGATCGTTCATGCTGCTCGGATCGTTCATGAAGGCACGCACGGCCCGCGCGCCCGACGCCGCGGCGAGGTCCACATGGGCGAGCAGCGCGTCCCGCTGGTCGTCGCCCGGCCCGGCGGACGGCGCGCACAGCCGTACGTAGGTGTTCAGCGCGAGCACCGCGAGGCCGGCCGACTCCAGCCCGGCCCGCACCCGGGCCACCCGCGCGGCGGGCAGCCCGGTGTGCAGGAACTCGCCCTCGGCGGCCCGCAGTTCGACGTACGGGCAGCCGTGCCGCCGGGCGAGCGCGGCGACTTCGGCGGGCGGCGCGCCGGGGCAGCCGAGCGTCGCGAAGCCGAGCCGGTCGCGCGCCGCCCGCGGCGCGGGCAGCGGGCTCATCCCTTGAGCCCCGTGTTGGCCAGGCCCGCGATGAAGTACCGCTGGCCCAGGACGAACACCAGGATCATCGGCAGCGTCGCCACCGCCGACATCGCCATCAGGAACGGCCACTGGATGTCGCTGCTCTGCGCGAACGTCGCCAGGCCGAACTGGAGCGGACGCAGGTTCTCCGACGCGGTCGCCACCAGCGGCCACAGGAAGCCGTTCCACGCCGACTCCATGTTGAACAGCGCGATCGTCACCAGCGCGGGCTTCGCCAGCGGCATCATGATCCGCAGGAAGATGCCCAGCTCCGACACGCCGTCCACGCGCGCCGCGTCCGCCAGCTCGCCCGGCAGCGAGATGAAGAACTGCCGCGCCAGGAACACGTACATCGGCCCCGAGACGAACGGGACGATCAGCGCCGCCCATGTGTTGATCCAGCCGGTGCCGCCCGTGCCGAGGATGTCGTTGCCCCCGGCGAGCGGGATGTGCCGCACGACGTGGAACAGCGGCACGATCAGCACCTGGAACGGGACCGTCAGCAGCACGATGAAGTAGTTCAGGAACGTCCTGCTGCCCTTCACCGGCAGGTGCGCCAGCGCGTACCCGGCCGCCGTGGACAGGATCAGCACCGGGATCGTCTGCCCGACCACGACGATCAGGCTGTTGCGGAAGTACATGCCGAACGGCGCCGCGTCCAGGGCGTCCGTGTAGTTGCGCCACTGGATGCCGTCCGGCAGCCAGGAGAACGCCTCCACCTCGCCCATGGACTTGAACGACGTCAGCACCATCCACAGGAACGGCGCGACCATCAGCAGGCCGCCGACGCTCAGCACCACGTACAGCAGTGCCCGTCCGGCGCGGACGCTCGGCGGCCGGTACGAGACCGGCTTCGCGGGGGCCGCGGGGGCCCGGGTGGGTGTCGCCACGGTCCTACACCTCCTTCCGGTCGCGCTGGGTGAGGCGCCCGAGGTATACGAAGGCGCCGACGATCAGGAGCATCACCACGGTCTCGGCCGCCGCGTAGCCGGTGTCGAGCCGCTGGAACGCGTTCAGGAAGATGTCGAACGCCAGGACGTTGGTC
This sequence comes from Streptomyces sp. NPDC049879, assembly GCF_044461265.1. Lineage (NCBI taxonomy): Bacteria > Bacillati > Actinomycetota > Actinomycetes > Kitasatosporales > Streptomycetaceae > Streptomyces > Streptomyces sp. NPDC049879. Next base: position 778,970 of record NZ_JBITKT010000001.1, read on the forward strand.
GCGTTCGCCGGACCGCCGTTGGTGGTGACGAAGACGAGGTCGAACACCTGGAACGAGGACGCGATCGACGTCACCAGCACGAAGAAGTGCGCCGGGGCGAGGGCGGGCCAGGTCACGTTCCAGAAGACCTGCCAGCGGTTCGCGCCGTCCAGCCGCGCCGCCTCGACCAGCTCGGGCGACACGTTCTGCAGCGCCGCCAGGTACAGCACCATCTTCGCGCCGAGGCCCTGCCAGATGCCGATGGCCATCAGCGCGGGCAGCGCCGAGTCCGGGTCGGTCAGCCAGCCGGAGCGCGACAGGCCGAGGAAGGACAGCACCTCGTTGCCGAGACCGCTCGACGGGTTGTAGATCCACAGCCACACGGCGGCGACCGCGACCGTCGAGGTGACGACGGGGATGTAGAAGAGGGTGCGGAAGACGGCGCGGCCGCGGATGTTCTGGTTCAGCCCGATGGCGACCAGGATGGCGATGGCCATCGCGACGGGCACGACCGCGATCGTGTACACGATGGTGTGCCCGACCGCCTTGCGGAACAGCGGATCGTCCAGCAGCTCGGTGTAGTTGGACAGCCCGATCCACGAACCGCCGCCGATCACCCTGGTGTCGGTGAAGCTGAGCGCGACGACGGTCACGACGGGGATCGCGATGAAGACGAGGGAGTGGAGGAAGGCGGGCGCCAGCAGGAACCAGCCGGCTCGCGCCCTGGCCCTCTCCACCCCGCCGCGGCGGCGGCGCCGCCCGGCCGGTGAGGGTGCGTTGACGACAGACACGGGGGAAAGCTCCGAACCGGTGGTCATGTTCTGGTCCGAGACAGGTCGGCCAGCGAGGAGAGGGCGTCGTCCGGGGATGTCTGGCCGAGGAGCGCCTCGTCCAGGGCCCAGCCGCCCGCGGAGCGGAACTCCAGGAAGTTGGTCCCGCCGTATTCCATGATCGCGGTGTCCAGGTGGTCGACCGCGTACGTGCTCGCGGGGTTGCCGCGCACGAAGTCCGAGTCGGCGGCGGCCTTGTCCACCGGCACGCCGACGTCCATCACGGAGATGGCCTCCTGCGTCGCCGGATCCTGCATCGCGCGGATGAACCCGGCGGCGGCCTCCGGCAGTTCGGTCTGCGCGCCCATCGACGCGATCCGGCCGCCGGTGAACATCGACGGCTGCGCGTCCTGGAGGCTGAAGTACACGAGGTCGTCGCATTTGGCGGCGCCGATGCCGCCCTCGCCGTCCGAGCAGTCCACGTACGGGCTGGCGAAGCCCATGCCCGCCTGGCCCGCCGTCACGAGGGAGGTCTGCGCCGTGTTCTGGTAGCCGTACTGCGAGGAGCCGTCCGCGATCAGGTCGCGCATGGTGGTCAGGGCGCTGACGCCCTCGGGGCCGTCGAAGCGCGGTTCGGTGCCGTCGAAGAGCGTGCCGCCCGCCGCGCCGAGGAAGGCCACGAACTGCTGCCGGTAGCTGCTCGGTTTGGCCCAGAAGTCGAATCCGGCCTGGGTGATCTCGCCGTCCGCGTCGCGCTGCGTCAGCGCCTCGGCGTCGGCGACCAGTTCGCCGAAGTCCCGCGGCGGGCGGTCCGGGTCGAGCCCGGCCGCCTCGAACGCGCTCCTGCTGTAGGCCAGTACGCGCGGGTTGGCCACGATCGGGACCCCGTACAGCTCGCCGTCCTGGAGCATCGGCGGGATGAACGACGGGTAGACCCGTTCCTCCAGCTCCTCGGTGCTGAAGCCGTCGTCCTCCAGGCTGCCGATGGCGCCGAGTCCGGCGAGCGGCTGTATCCAGCCGACACCGGCGGAGATCACGTCGTACGTCGTGCCGGCGGCCAGCGAGGTGGCGATCTTGGCGTTGAGGTTGTCGTACGGGACGAAGTCCGCCTCGACCTTCACGTCGGGGTACGACTCGTGGAATATGTCCACGATGTCGTCGTAGACGGCCTGACCTTGATTGTTCGCCGGGAAGTTGGCCAGAAGAACACGGAGCGTGTTGGCGTCCCCGTGGTCGGCCGAGCAGCCGGTCAGCGTCGTGGTCACCGCCGCGAGGGTGGCGAGCACGGCGGCCAAAGCCCTGCCTGACATGCGGTTTCCACCTTCCCAGGGGTGGCGCCTGCCCCATAGCAAGCGCTTTCCGTGGAAGCTAGCACCACGGTTCCCGGGTTTACAAGGCTGTAGCAGTCTCGACTTTTCCAGGGAGGTTTCGATTACTGTGTGACACTCCAGACGGCGGGTGGAACGGCTGTTCCCCCGCCCCGCGGGCCGCCCGGCGGCGGTTTCCGGCCACTCCGGGACCCCTGCGGCGGACCGGCGTACACGCCAAGGGAGGCGAAGGGCGATGCGGGTCACCTCGGCGCTCACGACGGTGGGCAATGCCCTGATACTCCAGCTCACGTTCCTCGTCTGCGCGCTGCCGCTCGTCACGTACGCGCCTGCCGCCGTCGCCCTCCAGCGGCAGCTCGCCGAGCAGCGCGCCGGGCGGGTGACGGGCGTCGGCACCTACCTGCGGGAGTTCCGCGCCGCCTGCCGCGAGGCGTGGCCGCTCGGCGTGCTGGTCGCGGCGGCGTCGGCCGGCTTCCTGGCGGGCATCCCGTTCTGGTACGCGGCGGGCGGCTGGCCGGGGACGGCCGGGCTCGTCGTCCTCGTCGCGCTGCTCGGCCTCGGCACGGGCTGGTGGCTCGCCGTCCTCCAGGCGGCCGAGGAGCGGCGCGGCACGCACTGGCGCACCTGGCTCGCGCCCGCCGCCGCGCTGCTGGCGGCCCGGCCGCTGCACGCCGCGCTGGCGGTCGTGCAGTTCCTCACGTGGCTGGCGCTGATGGGCTTCGCGCCCGCGCTGGCGATCGTGGGAACGGGGCTCGTCCCCGCGCTGATCACCCGCTGGACCCTGACACCTGGCCGCCGCCACCCCCGCGAGCTGCACGCCGACTGAGCGGGACGGCTGCCACATTCGCCCGCGCGACCGGTCGGGAAGGACCGGCGAGGTTGCGTCCGGCGCGGACCTGGGGGAGTCCGTGCGGTGGGTCGTGCGGTCCCCTGGTGGTCGGCACCGACGGGCTTCGCGCCCTCGCTGGCGGTCGTGGGAACGTGGCTCGTCCCCGGGCTGATCACGTGCTGGCCCTTGCCTCCTGCCCGCCGCCACCCCCGTGAGCTGCTGTCCGGCTGCCGCGTTCGCCTGCGCGACCGGTCGGGAAGACCGGCGAGGTCACGTCCGGCGCGGGCCTGGGGGAGTCCGTACGGCCGGTCGTGCCGTCCCCTCGTGGCGGGCTTCGCGCCCGCGCTGGCGGTCGTGGGAGCGGGGTTCGTCCCGGCGCTGGACCCCGACCCTTGGCCGCCGCCGCCCCCGCGAGCTGCCGTCCGGCTGAGCGGGCCGCTCGTCCGCTGGGTGAGGGGCGGGGGCGTGCAGGCGGGCGCTATCGGGCACGCTGTGGCCTCTGAGACGGCAGTCGCGGGAGAACCTGCCGCGACTTCGCACGGGTGAAGACCCGTCCGGCGCGGCCTCGGGGGAGTCCCTACGGCCGGTCGGCTCCGGAGACCGCCTCGCCCAGGGGGTTGCCGCAGCGGCGGCGCGCGCCGTCCACCGCCACAGTGTCGTTCACACCAAACGCCGTCCTCGACGACCGGATCGCCCCGCGCCCGCCCGGGGACCGGCGGGCCCGTCCGCGTCAAACGCCCCCGCGCGCGGTGCTCGTCGTCCGAGGTCACCGACGCCCACGTGCCGCGCCGTCGGAGCCCGTGTACGCGCCGGGCTCACCGGCCGCCCCCCGGCCCCGCCACGGGCGGCCCGCCGCGGCCCGCCAGCGTCAGCGCCGACACCGCCGCCAGCAGCGGGAAGGCCGCGACCACGCCGAGCACCGCACCGAGGGAGACGTACGCGGCGAGCGCCCCCGCCGTCGCGCTGCCGATCCCGCCGCCGACGAAGAACGCGAGGTTCAGCAGCCCCAACGCCCCTCCCCGCTGCGCCGGTTCGACCCGCCCCGACAGCAGCGCCGTCCCGACGACCTGCGTGACGGCGAACGCCGCGAAGCCCAGCGACGCCCCGGCGACCGGCACCGCCGCCGCCGTCACCCACGACCCCGCGGCCGACACCGCCGCCATCGCCAGCGCCGTCCCGGCCAGCAGCGGCGCACCGCCCGCCGCCACCGGCAGCCGCCCCGCCAGCCGCGACAGCACCGCCCCCACGACCGCCCCCGGCAGCAGCCACGCCCCGACCGCCGTCACCCCCCAGCCGTGCTCCCGCACGAGGATCTGCGGCGTCACGTACATCGCCGCGAACAGCCCCGCGTACACGCACGCCCCCGTCGCCGCCACCCGCAGGAACAGCCGGTCCGCGACCAGCCACCCCGGTACGAACGCCCCCTCCGCCGTCCGCACCCGCCACGCCAGCAGCCCGCCCGCCCCCACGAACGCGGCGCCCAGCGCCACCCCGACCCTCGCCCCCAGCCCCAGCGCAGGCACCTGCACCAGCAGCAGGAACGACGCGGCGGCCACCGTCAGCAGCGCCGCCCCCGGCAGGTCCAGCCGGCGCCCCGACCCCCGCCGCGCCCCGGCGGCGCGCAGGCACAGCGGCACCGCGAGCAGCGACAGCGCGGGCAGCACCAGCGCCACGCGCCACGTCACCCACGCCGTGAGCACGCCGCCCGCGAGCGTCGCGCCCGCCGAGAAGACCGCCACCACCGCGCCGAACCCCGCGAGCACCCGGGCCCGTTCCTCCGGCGCGGCCGAGGCGCAGAGCGTCACCGCGCCGGACGTCATCGCGCCCGACCCCGCCGCCAGGACGAGCCGCCCGGCGACGAGCGTCCCGAGCCCGGGGGCCAGCAGGCACACCACCGCGCCCACGGCCAGGAGCGCGGAACCGGCGAGCAGCGACACCCGCAGCCCCCGTGCGTCGGCCAGGCGGCCGAAGAACGCGGTGCCGACGCCGAGCGCCAGCGCGTGCGCGGTGAGGACCCAGGCGACGGCGGACGGCGTGGCGTCCAGCGCCGCCGCCACGTCGGGCAGCGCGACGCCCGCCGCCGTGACGCCGAAGACGGCCGGTCCGAAGAGCGCGCCGTAGCGCGGTCCGGCGTTCACGCGGCGTCCCGCAGGGTGTGGCCGAGGCGGAAGACGTTCCCCGGGTCGTAGGCCGCCTTCAGCGCGCGCAGCCGGGCGAGGTCGGCGGGGGAGAAGCACTCCGGCGCGGCGTCGGCCGCGCCGGGCCCGGCGAGGAAGTTGGGGTAACGGCGGCCGGTGCCCCAGGGCGCCATGCCGTGCAGCACCGTGTCCGGCACCCCGGGCGGGGACAGCGTCGAGAGGGTGAACGCGCCGTCCCGCGCCGACAGCGTGTCGGGTACCGGCGCGGGGCGGGCCAGCGCGCCGCCCAGGTGGCGCAGTTCGACCATCGTGTCGGCGCACGGGCTGCCCGGACCGGCGAGGGACAGCAGCCGTTCGACGGCCTGCCCGTCCAGTGCGCGCAGCACGATGTTCCGCTCGTGGTACGGCAGCGGCTCGGTGGGGTCCTGGTGGATGTCCGCGACCGACGCGTACGGCATCCCGCGCACGCTGTCCGCCAGCGCGGGCCCGACGGCGCGCAGCGGGCGCACGAGCCGCTCGCCCTCCTCGTCGGGGCCGTCGAACGCGATCCGCAGGTGCGCGGTCAGGCGGCCCCGGAGGAACGCGGGCACCTCCGGCGCGTCGGGCAGCCGCAGCAGCGCGACCGACGACGTCATGGCGTCCGGCACGTCCGCCGTCCACCGCCGCCAGGCGTGCAGCAGCGGCGCGGCCAGCTCGCCGGGGAAGCGGATGCCGCCGCCGTACAGCCGCGCCACCGGGACGAGGCCGAACGTCAGCCGCGTCACGACGCCGAAGCCCGCCTTCCCACCGCCGCGCAGGCCCCGGAAGAGGTCCGCGTGCCGGTCGGGGGTGACGTCCCGCAGGGCCCCGTCCGCCGTGACGAGCTGGGCGCGGGTCACGTGGTCGGCCGCCCAGCCGTACGCGCGCCCGAGCGGCCCGAGCCCGCCGCCCAGCGTGTAGCCGACGACGCCGACCAGCGGCGATGACCCGTTGAGCGGCGCCAGCCCGTGCGGCGCGGCGGCGGCGACGACCTGCCCCCAGCGCGCACCGGCCCCCACCGTCGCCGTACGGGCGCCGGGGTCCACTGTCACGGCGTCCATCCGGCGCGTGCTGACGAGGACGCCGCCGTCGGCCGGGGCGGCGATGCCGTGGCCGGTCGCCTGGACGCCCACGGGGAGGCCGCGCCCGGCGGCGAACCGCACCGCCGCTTGCACGTCCGCCGCCGACTCCGCCCGCACCACGTACGCCGGGCGGTGCCTGGCCACCAGGTCGAAGCCCGCCAGTTCCGCCTCGAACCCCGCGTCGCCCGGCGCGAGGAGCGCGCTCAGGTGTGCCGTCATGGACCGTTCCCTCCTGCTGCCAGCGGTTACGGACAGCAGTGTCGGGCGCGGCGGCGGCCCGCCCCCATCCCGCGCGAACGGGGCGGCCCGGCTGGCGACTTCCCCTCATTTGAGGGGATGCCGGGCGCGGTCCGCCGCTATACCGGAGACAGAGGCCGCCGGGCGTGCGGCCGGACAGGGGGAACCATGGAACTGCTGGTGATACTCGGCATCGGGTTCGTCATCTGGGCGATCGCGAGCGGCGGGAGCGGCGGCGGGACGACCGGCGGCACGTACCGGCCGACCCGGCGGAGGACCAGGTACGACAGGCAGTTCGAGAAGCGGATGCGGCGCCGGAACGAGAAGACGCTCCGGGAGATCCGCAGGAACTCGCGCGGCTACGGGGGCGGCGCGGGCGGCTCCCCCGGCCGCGGTGACGGCGGCTGGGGCGGCGACGGCGGGGACGGCGGCGAGTGACCCCCGCGATCGGGGGGTTGGTCCGCACGCCCCGGCCTGCGACGATCGGCACGTGACCTCATCGACGGCCTCCCGGCGCGCGACCGGCCCCGCCCGCGTGATCGCCCGCGCCGCCAAGGCGCCCGACGCGCTCGGCATGTTCGCCGAGGCGTCGTCCGGGCTGCGCGCCCTGCTGCCGTACGACGCGTCCGTGTGGCGCGCCACCGACCCGCTCACCGGGCTGATGGCCGCGCCCGTCCGGGCCGAGAACCTCGACGAGGGCGGCTGCGCGGTCTACTGGGAGTGCGAGCTGTTCACCGAGAACGTCAACCTCTACCGCGACCTCGCCGAGGCGCCTGAGCCGGTCGCGAGCCTCCGCGAGGCCACCGGCGGCCTCCCGGCCCGCAGCACCCTGTACCAGCGGTTCATGCGCCCGCGCGGATTCGCGGACGAGCTGCGCGCCGTCCTGCGCGTCGGCGGACGGCCGTACGGGCACCTCAGCCTCTTCCGCGCGAAGGGCCGCCCGGCGTTCGACGAGGCGGAGACGCGCCTGGTCGCGGGCCTGGTCACCCCGCTCGCCCGCGTCCTGCGCTCCTTCGCCGAGCCCGCGTCCCACCCGCCGCCCGGCGCCCCGCACGGCCCGGGGCTGCTCCTCCTCGGCCCCGCGGGCGACCTGCTCTCGGCGAACGACGAGGCCCGCGCGTACCTGGACGACCTCCCCGCCGGGCCCGCCACGCCCACCGCCCTCGGCATCCGCCTCCCGGCCTGGGTACGGGCGACCGCCCTCAAGGCCCGCGCCGTCGCGGACGGCCACGACCGTGGCCCGGCGCGCGTCCGCGTCCGCACCCGTTCGGGCCGCTGGCTGGTGTGCCACGCCTCCTGCCTGCGCGGCGCCGACGGCGCCCCCGGCCCGTCCGCCGTGGTCCTCGAACCCGCCGCCACCTCGGAGATCGTCCCGCTCATCGTGGACGCCTACGAACTGACCGAGCGGGAGAGCCAGGTGACGCAGTGCATCGCGCGCGGACTGCCGACCGACAGGATCGCGCGGGAACTGCACCTGTCGCCGCACACCGTCCGCGACCACGTGAAGGCCGTGTTCGAGAAGGTCCGCGTCTCCAGCCGCGGCGAGCTGGTCGGCAAGCTCTTCACCGACCACTACGCCCCCTTCGCCGAAGCGGGGACCATCCGCCCGCGGCTCCCCTGACCCGCCGGGACCACCCGGCGGAACGGACGAACGCCCCCGGCGTGCTGCCGTGGGTGCGCCTGAACCAGCGGTGGAAACGCGCCTGGTCCGGGAAACCGGCCCAGGCCGCCCCGGAGCGGGCCGCGGGCGTGCCGGGCACCGGGCGCCATGCCGTACTCCTCGCGGAAGGCCCGGTACAGCGCGAACCGGCCGCACCCCGCGACCGGTTCGCGGACCCGCCGTCGCGCGCACCGACGGACCGGTGACCCCGGCGGCACCGAAGGTTGACCGGTTCCGGCCCCCGGATTCAGCCCTTGTGCGCGGAATTGGGGGAGACGCGCTGTCCGGAACCGCCACTTCGACCGGCGAGAACGCGCCTCCCGCGGGCCGGAGGGAAGACGGCGAAAGCCGGGGAGAAAGCCGGAAGGAAAGCCGGGGAAAGCCGGAAGAAAGAGGAACGGGCGATCCGCTGCCCGGCGGAATGGAAGAACGGGAGTTCAGCCCGCACTTCGCGGTGCCTTCCGGCGGGGGGAACGGAACGCCGCCGAGCCCTCGGTGGAGCGCTCGGGATGATCGCGCGCCATCGCCACACCTCACGACAAAACGCCCGGCGGACACCGCGGGCGCGCCCTCGGTGCGCCGGGCATCCGGCTCGAATCTCGCGCAGGTCCGGTTGAAGTGGCCAAATCATGGCTCTAAAGTGGGCGACGTTCTCGGACGGACATGCAGAGACGTGTCCGTCCCTGTCTGCCTGTTTGAACAACCCCGGCGTCCGACTGAAGAATGGAGTATTCCCGGTGGCGAGGGTCGTGGTGGTGAGCGGAGGCGGAACGGGAATTGGCCGTGCCGTGGCCGAGAGGTTCGCCGCGGAGGGCGATGAAATTTTCGTCCTGGGCCGGCGGGCCGAACCCCTGGAGCGGCTCGCGGCGGCGCACCCGGAGGGCGCCGTCCACCCTGTCGCCGTGGACCTGACGGACACCGACCAGGTGATCGAGGCCGGGAAACGGCTCGGGGACCGGACCGTGGACGTCCTGGTCAACAACGCGGGCGGGATCGTCCGGGAGGAGGAGCCGGGCCTGGCCGGCGCCTTCGACACCTTCCGCCGCACCCTGGAGCGGAACCTGCTGTCGGCGATGATGCTGACCGAGGCCCTGTGGCCCGCCGTGCGCCGCCCCGGCGGGCGGGTGGTCAACATCGGCTCGATCGCCGGTCAGCGGGGCGGCGGCGACGCCTACGCCGCCGCCAAGGCCGGGATCATGGCCTTCGGGTACGACCTCGCCGCCCGCGGCGGCGGTGACGGCATCACCGTCAACACGGTCTCGCCCGGCTATGTGCAGGACACCGAGTTCTTCAACGCCGAGGGGCGCTCGGCGCGGCACGACAGGCTGGTCGCCCAGACCCTGGTGGGCCGGGCGGGCACCCCCGCGGACATCGCGTCCGCCGTCCACTTCCTCGCCTCCGACGAGGCGTCCTGGATCACCGGTCAGGTGCTCGGGGTAAACGGCGGCGCCCTCCTGGGGCGTTGAGATGACACCCTCGGCGTCACATTCCGGCAATGCCGCGCAACGTATTCTCTACTTATTCCCCGACCGCGGTTCCCGGGCCGCCGGCGAATGGGAACGAGCCTCTTTCTGGCCGGTCTACCGCAAAGCGGCCGAGGATGTCGGCCTCGATTTCGGCGTCGCCAATCCGGAGCACATTGTCCTGAGCGGACGGGACGCGTACTGGAATGACGAGCCACTTCTTCCCGAACGCGACGTACTCGTCTACGACATACGCCCGGAGCCGGCCCTCGACGTCGATCTGTGGACGAGCCTCACGCTGGTCCGCGCGTTACGCGAAATCGGATTCTTCACGCCCATCCCCTTGTCGGCCGCCCTGCTGTTCAACGACAAGTTCGCGACCGCGGAGGCTCTCGCCGACTCCCCGGTCCCCCTCATCCCCTCCGTGCGCGTCACCACCGGACGCGACCTGGCGCGGCTGGACTACCAGCGGCTCGTCCCCGACGCCTGGTTCCCGGTCTTCGTCAAGCCCGCCTCGTGGGGGCGCGGCCTCGGCTGCGTCCGCTGCCCCGACCGGGCCACCCTGGACGCCGTGCTGGGGCTGGCCTCCGGCAGCGGCGCGGCCATGGTCGTGCAGCCCTCGCTGGGCGAGCGGCTGACCGACCTGCGGGTGGTCGCCGTCGAGGGCGAGATCGTCGCGATGTACGACCGGACCGGCAGCGGCGACTCCCACGTCGCCAACGTCTCCCGGGGCGGTTCCGTACGGGAGCGCACCGATGTCGCGCCCGAGGTGCGCGCGCTCCTCGCACTGGTCCACCGGCGGTTCGACCTGCCCTACGTGTGCGTGGACCTGCTCCGCACCCCCGACGGACGGCTGTGGCTGTCCGAACTGGAGCTGGACGGCGCGGTCTCCGCGCTCTTCGGCTCCCCCGAGGCCGTGCGGCGGGTGGTCGGCGGGCGCTTCCTCGCCTACGCCGCCCGCCTGGCCGGCCACCTCGGCGCTCCCGGTGGACGCGCGACAGAACGCCTGGAACGCGCGGAACACGCGACAGAACAGCGGCCGTCGACCTCTGCAGGAAGGCACGAGCGATGAGCACGACGATCGGTTCCGCCGACACCGCCGCGCGACTGGGCGTCCACGGTGGCGAGTACGGCGACGGGCCAGGTGCGGCGGACCGCGAGGCGCCCTGGGACCACGCCCGCCTGCGGGAGCTCACCGAGGAACGGGCCAGGTCCGCCGGCGGGGTGTTCGTGGCCAGCGGCGGGACCAGCGGCACGCCCAAACTGACCGTCATGGCACCCGACCTGGGCGTGCCCGGGGTCGTGGCGCACTGGCGGCCGCTGGGCCCGGGTGACGTCCTGCTCAACCTGTTCTCGACAGGCAGGATGTGGGGCGCCCACTACTTCTACAACGCGCTCGCCACCGCCTGCCACGGCACCGTGGCGCCCATGGGGGCGCTGCACCCCGAGGAGTTCGGGCAGTGGGTGGACATCATCCGCGACATGCGGGTGAACGCGCTGGCCGGTGCCCCCAACGTGCTGGCCCGCTTCGCCGGGGCCGCGCTCGCCGCCGGGGTGGAACTGCCGGTGCGCGCCGTGCTCTGGGCCGGCGAGCCGATGACCAGGGCCAGGGCCGCCACCCTCGGCGCGGCCTTCCCCGAGGCGGGGCTGTGGGGCAACTACGGCTCCATCGAGACGTTCGTCATCGGGACCAGCCGCCCCGGCTGCCGACTGGGCACGCTGCACCTGCTCCCCGGCCAGCTGCTGGAACTGGAGGACGACGGCGCGCTGCTCACCCGGGTCGGCGACGGCTGGCCCGCCCCGGCCCGGCGGTTCCGGCTCGGCGACCGGCTGCGCGCGGCGGCGTGCCCCTGCGGGACGGACGACGCCTTCGAGGTGGTGGGCCGCGCCGACGACAACGTCAAGCTGTGCGGCGGCATGGTGTCCCTCGGCGAGGTGCACGAGCGCGCCGGCCGCGTGGACGGCGTGGACGACACCCAGCTGGTCTGCTACCACGATCCCGAAGTGCCTTCGGCGGTGCTGGCGATGCGGCTGCGCTACACCGGCCGGCACCGGGATGCCGCCGCGCTCCGCGCCGTTCTGGTGGGCGCCATGGAGGACCTGGAGCTGTGCGACCGGCACACGCCCGAGGCGTTCACCGTCGAGCACGTCGCCGAGGTGGAGCGGAGCCCGCGTACCCACAAGGTGCTGCCCGTGGTGTGGCGTCCGGCCGGGGACCTGGCCGGTGTGGCCGGAGGCGTGGCGTGAGCGCCGCGCCGGTCCCCGGGGTCCTGGAGAACGCGCCGACCCGCGCGTTCCTCGCGGGCCGGGCCGACGGGTCGATTCCGCCGCTCGACCCGCGACTGCCCGGCTACGGCCGCTTCCGCTCCTGGTTCACCCGGCCGCTGCTCTCGCGCCCCGCGATCCTCGACGCGGCGCAGACCTCCACCCTGGACCACGACCTGCCGCTGCTGCTGCGGACGCTCCAGGCGCTCCCCGACAGGCTCTTCGGCGGGGACCAGGAGCGTTTCGCCAGGGCGCTGGGCTGGCGGGGACCCGGGGTGGCGGCCGGGCTGCGGCTGCTGTCCGGGCCGCCGGTGCCGCTCGGCCGCGCCGATCTGGTGCACACCGCGGACGGCTTCCGGCTGGTGGAGTTCAACACGTCGAGTTCACTGGGCTCGCTGGAGTTCGGCGAGCTGTGCCGCGCGGCGCTGGCCGACCCGGCGTTCGGTGGCTTCGCCGCGGAGCACCGGCTCACGTACCTGGACCCGATGGCGCTCATGGCGGACACGCTGCTGCGGTACTCCGGCTGGGACGCGCCCGGCCGGCCGGTGATCGCCCTGGTGGACTGGGTCACCTCACCGGTCGCGGTGAACGCCTCGCTCTTCGTGGACCTGCTGGCCGAGCTGGGTTTCCGGATCGTGGCCTGCACCGTGAAGGACCTGGAGTTCGGCCCCGGGGGGCTGTTCGCGCACGGCGAGCGGATCGACGTGGTGTACCGGACGTTCCTGTTCAAGACCGTCGCCGAGGACCCGGCGGCCGGCGAGCTGCTCGAACCGCTCGCCCGAGCGGTGCGGCACGGGGCGGCCCGGGTGTTCTCCCCGCTCAACGCCGACCTGTCCGGCTCCAAGCTCTGCATGGCGATGCTCAGCGACCCGGGGGAGTCCGACGCGCTGACCGCCGAGGAGCGCGAGACCGTGGACCGGGTCCTGCCGTGGACCCGGTCGATGCGGAACGCCGACGCGGCGCCCGCGCCGGGCGGCGGCACGCTCGCCGGACTCGTCCGCGCCGAGCGCGAGCGGCTGGTGCTCAAGCCGAGCATCGGCCACGCGGGCCGGGGCGTCGTCGCCGGCTGGCTGACCGAGCCGGACGCCTGGGCGGAGCTGGTGCGCACGGCCTGCGCGGGGGACGCGGGGGAGTACGTGGTGCAGCGCCGGGCGGTCTCGGTCGCCGAGCGCTTCGACCCCCCGGACACCCCGGACACCCCGGATACAGGAGGACCGCCCACGGCGACCTGCCTCCTGCACTGGGGCCTGTTCGTCACCGGCGCGGGCCTGAGCGGCGGCTTCGTCAAGGGGCTTCTCGACCACGAGCAGGACATCCGCTATCTGGGCGATGGCTCGCACGTGGGCTGCGTCTTCCACTCCGCCGCCTGACCGGCGCGCCGACCCGGAGGGACCGCCAGGTGATCATCAACTCCAAGGAACGACTCGAAGCCGTGCTCGAAGCCGAACTCCAGTTCGGCAAGCTGTGCGGTGAGCTGCCCCCGGAGGACTTCTACCGGGAGAAGATCGCCCAGTCCTGGGCGCGGGCCGGAAGGTCCGCCGCCTACCGCGGCCTCGGCGCGTTCGACTGGTCCGCGTTCCAGGCCCTGCCCGTCACCCCCAAGGAGCGGCTGAAGGCCGACCCCTGGAGCTTCGTCGCGACCACCCTCCAGGCCAGCGCGAAGTACTACGAGACCACCGGCACCACGGGCACCGCGACCCCCACCCCGCGGCTGGCCGAGGACATCCTGTGGAACGCGGTCTCCGTCGCGTACGCCTGGCGCGAGCCGCTCGGCCCGGAGCCCAGGGTGCTGAGCCTGCTGCCCTCGGACATCGTCCCGGTCGGCGACCTGGTCGCCTCCGTCTGCGAGTACCTGGGCGTGCCGCACACCAGGGCCTACCCGTTCGCCACCGGCATCAGCGACTGGGACCGCCTCGTCGGGCTGCTCACCGCGCTGCGCCCCACCACGCTCTTCGTGGCGCCGGGCGTGGCCCTCCAGACGACCCGCCTGCTCGCGCAGCGCGGCCTGCTGGAGGAGGCAGGCGCCTCGGTGCGCACCCTGATGCTGCTGGGCGAGGTCAGCGTGCCCGCCATGCGGGAACGCCTGGGGCACCGGTGGGGCGCCAAGGCCCTGGACGCCAGCTACGGGAGCACCGAGACCGGGACGCTGGCCGCCGCCTGCCCGGCCGACGGGATGCACCTGCTGGCCGGCGCCGTCTACGCCGAACTGGCCGACGCCGACGGTCGGGTGACCCCGCTGCGCCCCGGCGCCGCGGGCCGCCTGGTGGTGACGCCGCTCAACCTGCACGCCCGCCCCCTGCTGCGCTACGACACCGGCGACGAGGTGGTGGTCGGCGAGGGCTGCGCCTGCGGGCTGGGCACGCCGACACTCACCGTGGCCGGCCGGGCCACCGACGGGCTGCGGATCGGCGACGGGACGCTCACGCCCCGGCTGGTGGAGGAGATCGTCTACGGCGAGAGCACCGCCACCGGCTACGTGCTGGAGGTGGACCGGGCGGCCGGCCGCCTGCGCGTGCTGCTGGAGCGCGAGGTCGGCGCCGAGCGGGACGCCGAGGAACGGGTGTCCGCCGCCGTCGCCGCCGCCTTCGCCCGTCGCGCCGGCATCGACGCCACGCGGGTGCTCTTCGTCAACACCCTGCCGCAGGGCACCAAGAGCGGCGGGGCGCACAAGAGCTGGAAGCGCTCCAACATCCGCTTCGTGGAGGACCGGTGACCGCCCCCGCGCGGACCGCTCCCGGCACCGCGGTGCCCGTCCTGGCCGCCCCCGACCTGTGGTGCACCTACGCCGCCGTCAGGACCCTGGCCTGGCTGGGCCGCGCCGGACGGACCCCGCACCGCGCGGCGACCGCCGCGTACGTGCGCGGACGGCGCAACGCCGACGGCGGCTTCGCCTGGAGCCGCGGCATGCCCTCCGACGCGTGGGCCACGTTCTACTGCGCGGCCACCCTGGCCGACCTCGCCGAGCCGCTGCCCGAGCCGGAGCGCACCGCCGCCTGGGTGCGGAGCACTTGGTCGGGCGAGGCGTACGCGATGACCCCGGGGCAGCGGCCCGACGTCTGGGCCACGCACTTCGCCGCCCGCACCGCCGTGGAACTGTGCGGCGAGGACGTGCCCGACCGCGCCCGGCTGCTGGCCTGGCTCCGGCGGCTCCAGACCCCGGCCGGCGGCCTGAGCTGGTCCCCCGGGCACGCCGACGCCGGGGACGCCGACGTGCGCGCCTGCTTCTACGGAGTGGCGGTCTGGCGCGCCCTGGACTCCCTGGAACGCGCGGCCCCGCCGTGGGACGTGCCCGCCCTGACCGGGTGGCTGCGCGAACGGCAGGGCCCCGAAGGCGGGTTCACCTTCGGCCCAGGCGCCACCGTGCCCTGCCTGTGGGCCACCTACCGGGCCACCGGCGCGCTGGACGCGCTCGGCGGGCGGCCGGCCGCCCCGTTCGTCCCGTGGGTGCTCGGGCAGCGGCTCGACGACGGCGCGTTCACCCGGTGGCCCGGGTACCCGGTCGCCGACGTGTGGGCCTCGTTCAGCGCGGTCGGCGCGCTGCGCACCGAGGGGGAGGTGCCCGCCGGGACCGCCGAGGCCGTCGAGCGGCGGCTGGCCCGGTTCGCCTGCCCCGGAGGGGGCTTCACCTACCGCGAGCCGACCGCGGCGGCCGACGCGCTGACCACGGCCGCCGCCGCACTCTCCGCCGACCCGGACGACCCCCGCCTCCCGGAGCTGCGCGGGTGGCTGGAGGGCTGCCGGCTGCCCAACGAGGACGGCGTGATGTACATGCCGGGCCGGGGCGCGGAGGTCCGCTGCACGCTGTGGGCCCTCGCCGCCGGGGCCTTCCGCGACGACCCGGCCGCCACCGCGGCGATCGGCGCCTGGCTGACCCGGTTGCAGAACCCGGACGGCGGCTTCGGCTACTGGCACGGGCGCGGCTCCGACCTGGTCTCGACCGCCTCGGCCGTGGAGATCGGCCGCCTGGTCGGCCGGACCGGTCCACCCCTGGACCTGCGGGCACTGGGCGCGTTCGTCGACAGCTGCGACCGCGCCCAGGACGGGCAGGAGGGGCAGGAGGGACACGGCAACGTCCCCGGCGGCCCGGCCACCCTGCGCTCCGGCCTCCAGGCCGCCCGCGTCCTCGCGTTCCTCGGCCGCGCCGACCGCGCCGCCGCCGCCCGCGCCCTGGACCGCCACCGGGTGCGCGGCGGCGGCTGGGCCAACCAGGGCAACCGCCTGCCCGACCTGCTGTCCACCTACGAGGCGGTGGCCACCGCCGACCGCCTCGGCATCGCGGTGGACCCCGGCCACGTCCGCGCGTTCCTCGACCGCACCGGAGAGCGACAGGGCGTCCGCTGGTCGCCGTTGGCCCCCGCCACCGACGACCCGCTGGCCCTGTGCCTGCACCGCCTGCTGCGCCGGCGCCTCGCCGACCCGGCCGCCACCCCGCCCGCCCTGAGCCTGTCCTGAGAGCGCCCCCATGCCGACCATCACGATCGACACCCCCGCCCTGCCCGTCCCGCGCCGCCGGGCCGTCGCCGTCCGCCTCACCCGCTGGCTGGCAGGCCACGGCGTGGCCCCGGCCCATGTCGTGGTGCGCTTCGTGGACACCCCGCAGCACAGCGCGTTCAGCGGCGGGATGTCCCTGGACGCGCTGCCGCACGGCGACAGCCCGGTGCGCCACGCCTCCGTCGTCTGCTGCGTCGGACCCGACAGGGACGAGACGTTCCGCGAGGGCCTGGCCCGCGAGGTGTCCGAAGCGCTCGGTGCCACCGGGCAGACCCCTTTCCTGTACGTCGAGTTCCGCCCGACCGCGCCCAGCCACGTCTACGTGGCCCGCGGCGGCCCGCTCCAGCGGGCCGACCACGCCGCCGCCCGCCCCGGCGGGGCCTTCGAGAAGGAGTCATCGCAGCGATGAGCGAGCCGAGCACACTCCCCACGCTCACCCTGGTCCGGGAGGTGCTGCGCCCCCGGCTGGGCGAACCGGTCACCACCATGGACCCCGACCTGGACCTCGCCGAGGCGTTCGGCGACGCCTACGACAGCCTCACCGCCATGGAGTGCGTGACGGCGATCGAGACGCACTTCGGCATCGAGGTGGACTTCGTCGCGCACGACGTGCGCCACTGGTTCGCCACGCTGGGGCGCATCGCCCGGTTCGTCACCGACGCGCTGGAGGACCAGGCACGCCTGGGGAGCACCCGGTGAGTCACGGGTCCCCGGACGGCGCGTACCTGTCCTTCGCCACCTCGGGCCAGTCCGGCACCCCCGTCGTGTGGCGGCGCACCGCCGCCCAACTGCACGCCGAGGCCGAGCTGATGGTCCGCACGGTGGCCGGCGGGGCGGAACTCGTCCTCAACTACGCGCCGACCCGGCACCTCTACGGGCGGATCTTCGGGGAGGAGCTTCCGCGGCGCCTCGGGGTGCCCGTCCGGCAGCTGGCGGACGAACCGCTCAGCCCGCCGGACATCCCGCCCGGCTCCCGTGTCCTGGTCGTGTGCCTGCCCTCCACCTGGGAGCTGCTGCGGCGCACCGCCGAGCGGCTGCGGGCCGCCACCGTGACCGCCGTGCACAGCACGGCCCCGCCGCCCGACGCGGCGCGACGGGTCGCCGACGCCCTGTCCGGCAGCACGTTCCGGGCGGTGCAGATCCTCGGCTCCACGGAGACCGGCGGCGTGGCGCACCGGCCCCTCGCCCCCCGTTCCGAAGTCCCGGTGCCCTGGCGGCTGTTCCCCGACTACACGCTGGTCCCCACCGGCGTTCCCGGGGCCGAGCAGCCGCTGCGGGTGGCCGGTCCCCGGCTGGCCCGCCGCGGCGACGAGCCGCCGCCGACCGCGCTCACCCTGGACGACCTGGTGCGGCCGCTGGACGAGCGCACCTTCGAACTCCTGGGGCGCGGCACGCGGATGATCAAGGTCAACGGGCGCCGGGTGCACCTCGCGCGCGTCGAGGACGCGGTGCGCGCCGCCTTCCCGCACGCGGACGTGGTCTGCGTGCCGCGGCACGACCCGCTGCGCGCCGAGCACTACGACCTGTACTACGCGTCCGGCCCGGTCGAGGTCCCGGCGGCCGAGGTGCGCCGGGCGGTGGGCGCCCTGCCCGGTGTGCCGGTGCCGCGCGAGGTCCGCCGGGTCGCCGAGATCCCCAGGAGCGCGGCGGGCAAGGTGCGGATCGACCGGCTGCCGTCCGGCCGGACGGGCGGGGCGGTCGCCGGGGGAGGCGGAGGTGTCGTCGGCCGTGCTCACTGAGACCGCTCCCGCCGCCCTCGCCGAACTGCTCGCCGAGGCGGGCTGGCACAGCACCGTGGCGCTGACCGGCGACCAGCGGCAGGCGGTCGCCGGGGCCCGCGCGCTGCTGGACCAGGCCGTGGCCCGGCAGCCCGTGTACGGGGTGAGCCGCGGCTTCGGACCGCTCGCCGACCACCCGGCCGACCCCGACCCGGCCGTCCAGGGCACCGCGCTGATCGACCATCTCAGCGTGGGCCAGGGCATGCCGCTGCCCGCCACCGAGACCCGGCTGATGGTGTGGCTGCGGCTGCGCGGCATGGCGCTGGGGCACTCCGGCGTCGAGCCGTCGGTCTGGGACGCGCTGGCCGCCCAGTGGAACGCCGGGTTCACCCCGGTCGTCCCCCGTGACGGCAGTCTCAGCGCCAGCGGCGACCTGGTGCCGCTCGCCCACGCGGCCAGGGCCGCCGCCGGGGACGGCGAGGTGTGGCTGCACGCCGCGGACGGCTGGCGGCGCGAGCCGGCCGCGCGGGCACTGGCCAGGCGCGGGCTGGCCCCGGTCCGCTGGGAGGCGCGGTCGGCGCTTGCCTTCGTCAACGGCACCTCGGCCGCGCTGGCCAGGGCGCTGGTCAACCACGCCCGGCTGACTGGCCTGGCCCACGCCGCCGCCGCGGCCACCGGCAGGCTGGCCGCGCTGCTGGGCTGCGACCCGGTGCCGTTCGCCGACGCCCTGGGCGCCGTCCGCGGCCACCCGGGGCACCGGACGGCCGCCGCGCTGATCCGCGCGCAACTTCCCGAGGACGTGCCCGCCGCGACCGGCCGTCCGTTCCAGGAGCCCTACTCGCTGCGCTGCGCACCGCAGGTCATCGGCGCGGTCCTGGACCAACTGCGCCTCCAGGAGCAGGTGCTGCTCACCGAGGCGGAGGGCTGTACGGACAACCCCGTGCTCGTGGACGGCCACCTGTACCACGGCGGCAACTTCCACGCCGCGCCCCTCGCGCTGGCCACCGAGCAGCACGCCGTCTGCGTGCACCAGCTCGCCTACCTGATGGAACGCCAACTGGCGCTCTGCCTCGACCCGCGGCGCAACGGCGGGCTGCCGCCGATGCTGGCGGGCCGCCCCGGGCGTGACAGCGGGCTGGCCGGCGTCCAGATCGGCGCCACCTCGCACCTCGCCGCCATCCGGCAGCGCTCCTACCCCGCCTCCTGCACCCCCGTGCCCACCAACCTCGGCAACCAGGACCACGTGCCGATGGCGCTCAACGGCGCCAACACGGTCGCGGAGACCCTCGACATGGCCTGGTGGGTGGCCTCCTCCCTCTGCCACGCCCTCGCCCGGATCGGGCAGCTGGCGCCGCGCCCGGCCCGCACCGGCCTGTGGGGGCGCCTGGCCGGCCTCAGCCCGGACCTCGGCCGGGACCGGCCGATGGCGGACGCCGTGACCGCGCTGGCCGCGCGGCTGGAGGAGGAGTTCGTCCCCGGCGCCGCCCGTTCCCCCGAAGGAGGCGACCGATGACCGGACGCGCCTCCGCGCTTCCCGTGCCCGGGGGCCGGGCGGGCGGTACCGCCGTCACCGAGGCCGTCGCCCGGCTGCGGACCCGCCCGCCGCTGGTCTCCGCCGAGTCCTGCCACGCCCTGCAACGCGAACTGTCCACGGCCGCCGCGGGACTGGCCGTCGTCGTGCAGACGGGCGACCCGGCCGAGCCGCTTCCCGGGACCGGGCCGGGACCGGCCCGTGCCCGGGTGGAACTGCTCGCCGCGGTCGCCGACGCGGTCGAGTCGGCCGCCGGGGTCCCCGCCGTCCGGATCGGGTACCTCACCGGCCGGCCCCCCGGCCCCGGCTCCGGCCCCGCGGACGTCTCCGCCTACTACGACCGGGCGGCGGCGGCCCTGGAGACCCTGCAACTCACCGACTACCTGCCGGTCTTCGACGCCGCCGACGGCCTCTGCCTCACCTACGCGGGCCACCGGCCGCTGCTGCCGCACCACGAGCACGCCCTGGTCCGCGAGGACGACCGGCGCGGCGGCCGGTACGGCTCCTCGGCGCACCTGTTCAGGATCGGCGAGCACGACCTGGCCGCCGACGGACCCCTCCTCGCGTTCGCCGAGGCGGTCACGAACCCGGTGGCCGTCGAGATCGGCGCGGACACCACCGCCCCCGGGGTCGCCGCGCTGATCACCCGGCTCGCCGAGGGGCACCCGCCCGGCAGGCTCTCCCTGCTGGTCGGCCCCGGCTCCCGCGCCACCGACCGACTCCCGCGACTGCTCCGCGAGTTGGGCGAACCGGCGGGCCGCGCCCTGTGGCTGTCCGATCCCGGTCGCGGCGGCACCCGCCGCGACCGGCCCACCCGCCTGGTCCCCGACCTGGTCGCGGAAGTACGCGCCTGCGCCTCCGTGCTCGACGACCACGGGCTGCCGTTCGGCGGACTCCACCTGGAGGCCGTCCCTGAGCCCCGCGCCGGGGACCGCGCCCTCCGGCTCGATCCCGCGCAGGCCCTGGCCGTCGCCCGCGCCGCCGCTGACCGCCGCCCCGCCCCGTCCGCCCTCGTGGAAGGCCGCTGACGTGCTGACCTCCCCGGAACCCCCCACCGAAGCCCCGGCCGAAGCCCGCCCGGCCGGACTCTGGCGGCACCGCGACTTCCTGCTCTACTGGCTGGGCCAGACCGTCTCCCGCGGCGGCACCCAGGTCGCCGAACTGGTGCTCCCCCTGGCCGCGATCTACCTCTTCGAGGCGTCCGCGGGGCAGCTCGGCGCCCTCAACGCCATCGCCTTCGCCCCCTACCTGCTGGTGACCCTGCTCGCCGGCGTCTGGATCGACCGCTCCACCAAGCGCGGCATCCTCGCCATCGCCGAGCTCGGCCGCCTCGTCGCCCTCGGCGGCGTCGCCCTGCTCACCGCCTTCGGCGCCCTGGAGCTGTACCACCTCTTCCTGGTCGCCGCCGTCATGGGCGTGTGCGCCGTGCTCTTCGACGTCTCGGGCACCGCCTACCTGCCCACCCTCGTCGAACGGGAGCAACTCCTCGACGGCAACAGCAGACTCCAGGGCTCCATCGTCGTCACCCAGGCCGGCGGGCCCGCCCTCGGCGGCGTGCTGGTCTCGCTGGCCGGTGCCCCCGCCGTCCTGGGGGCCTGCCTGATCAGCCCGCTGGTCTCGCTCGGCGCGCTGTTCGGCATCCGCCGCCGCGAGGAGCCGCCGGAACGCGCGGAACGCCGCCACATGTTCGCCGAGATCGGGGAGTCGTTCCGGTTCATCGCCCGGGACCGGTACCTGCGCTTCCTGGTCGTCCGGTCCGGCGTCAACAACCTCTTCTTCATGGCCAGGAACACCATCCTGCCGCTGTTCGTGCTCAACGTCCTCGGAATGAGCAGCGCCCTGCTCGGCCTGGTCCTGGCCGCGGGCGCCGTGGGCGCGCTGACCGGCGCCGCCCTGGCCAAGCGGCTTGCCCTGCGGCTCGGGCCCGGCCGCGTGATCGCCGTCGGCTACGGAGGCGCCTCGCTCGCCCAGGTCGTCCTGCCGCTCACCGGCGGCCCCACCCCGGTGGCCCTGGCCATGCTGCTGGCCATGTTCTTCGTCAGCGGCACGCTGATGACCATCGGCAACACCAACGTCGCCACCTTCCAGCAGATGGTCATCCCCCGGCGCACGCTCGGCAGGGTGGTCGCCGGGATGCGGACCGTCTCCTGGGGCACCATGCCGCTGGGCGCGCTGCTGGGCGGCTACCTCGGCACCGTCATCGGCATCAGGGAGACGCTGTTCCTCACCGCCACCGGCTTCTGCCTGTCCGCGCTGTGGATCGCGTTCTCGCCCATCGCCCGGCTGCGGACCATGCCCGAACCCCCCGAGGACTGACCGCCGGGCCCGCCGACGCCCCCCGACCCCCCCTCATCACAGGAGAGACGGTGCAGCACACCCACGCAACCACCGGGCAGGAGGCGTTCCTCCTCACCGGAGCCTTCCGGGTCATCTGCCGCAACCCCCGCTTCGTCACCGAGCCCGCCCGCCGCGGCCTGCGCGTCCTGGTGCTCACCCCCGAGTCCTCCCGGCCGCTGGCCGCCCTCGCCGCGGCCAGGTCTCCCGAGGTCACCGGGCTGATCAGCGAGGTACGCCACGTCTCCGGCGCCATGGACAGGGAAGCCTCCTTCAACGCCGACGTGTTCGCCACCCTCCAGGAGTGGCGCGCCCGTTACCGCATCGTCGGTGCCTACGCCATGGAGGAGGCGCTGGTCGAACCCACCGGCCTGATCTGCGACGCGCTGGGACTGCCGGGGCCCGGCCTGCGGGCCAGCCGCGTCTGCCGCAGCAAGTACCTCCAGCGCGCCTACGCCGACGCGCTGGGCCCCCGCTCCCTCACCGTGCCCCCGGGCCGCCGCGCGGAACTCGACCTCGCCGCGCTGACCTACCCCGTGGTGGTCAAACCCGCCGCGCGGCACGCCAGTTCCGGCGTGTCCGCCTGCGCCACCGCCGCGGAGGCGGACCTGGCCCTGCGCGCCTATCCCGAGCACGAGACCGCCCTCGTCGAACAGCAGGTGATCGGCGAGGAGTTCTCCGTCGAGTCCCTGGTCCAGGACGGCGAGATCCGCTTCTCCTCCGTGACCGGCAAGGAGACCACCGAGGACGGCGCCAGGACCTTCGTCGAACTGGCCCACTCCGTCCCCGCCGGGGACCGGCACATCGGCGGCGTCGACGTCACCCGCGCCGTCACCGAGGCCAACCGCCAGGTCCTCGCGGCACTGGCCTTCGAGAACGGCGTGGCCCACTCCGAATGGCGCGTCACCGACCGCGGCGAGCCGCACCTCATGGAGATAGCGTCCCGCACCCCGGGGGACGGACTCACCGCCCTCTACCACCTCGCCTGCGGCCGACCGCTGGAGGACGAGATCGTCCGCGTCGCCCTCGGCGAGCCGGCCGCCTTCCCCGCCCCGCGCCGCCTGGCACGGCAGGTCTACCTGGAGCACCCGCCGGGAGTGCTGCGCGACGTGCTCCTCGACTGGCCCGGCGTCCGGGTCCGGTGGGTGGGCGAGGGCGACCTGTGGCCCGCGCCGCGCCCCGGTGAGCCGGGCGACGGCCCCGTGCTGCGCGCCGTGCTGGCGCTGCGCGAAGCCGGCCGTCGGCTCGGCCCGTTGCGCTCCTCCGACGACCGGGCCGTCACCTTCCTCATCGACGCCGACACCCCCGCGGAGCTGGACGCCCTGGAGAAGCGGGTCCGCGCCGCGATCACCCTGCGCGTCGATCCCGACGGCACCGTCCCGGGGGAGGACGGATGCTGATCCGCACCGTGACCGCCGACGCCTGGGGCACCAAGTGCTACTACGTGGCCACGGGGCCGGGCCGGGAGTGCGTCATCGTGGACCCCGGCATGGGCGTCACCGACCGGCTGCGCACCGCCGTCGACTCCCTCGGCCTGCGCCCCAGGGCGGTCCTGCTCACCCACGGGCACCTGGACCACACCCACTCGGCCGCGGCGGTGTCGGCGGCCTTCCGGATACCCGTCTACCTGCACCCAGGCGACCACCACATGCTGGTCGATCCGATCCCCGCGCTCGGCTCCGAGTTCGGGCCGCAGTTCGAGCGACTGCTCGGCCCGCGCTGGACCTGGCAGGAGCCGGCCGACGTGCGCCCCCTGGCGGGCGGCACCGTGCTGGAGCTGGCCGGTATGGAACTGGGCGTGGACCACACGCCGGGGCACACCCCGGGCTCCGTCATGTTCGACCTCCCGGGCGACGCCACCGTCCGCTCCTACTGCCTGGTCGGCGACGTCGTGTACGCGGGCAGCATCGGCCGCACCGACATGCCCGGCGGCAGCCGCGCCCACACCCTCGCCTCGCTGCGCGGTCTGATGGCCAAACGCGACGACACCGTGCTGCTCACGGGGCACGAGGAGGACAGCACCGTGGGCGCGGAACGGACCGGCAACCCGTTCTTCCGCCGGGCGGCGGAGGGCCGCACGGACTGACCGCGGCGGGGGACCGGCCGGGCCCACGACGGAGGAGGAGACCGTTCAGGCTGTCGACGCTGTCCGCTCGGCGGACGTCGCCGAGGCGGTCGTGGGCACGGACGGGGAAGCCGTGCCGGAAGGCTGGGACCGTCCCGGCCTGGCTGAGCGGGCAGCGGCACCGGCTGGTGCGCGTGGTCGCCGCCGCCGACCCCGTACCGTCGCCGTCGCGGACGCGGGCGCGCCCGTGCCCCAGGCCACCGTGACGATCACCGACACCGGCCACGGCAGGGGGGCGCTGCCCGCACAGACGGACGGCCGCCGCATACCCCGCCGGAACGGCTCGGGCAACACCCGTATCCGGACGTCCCGGTGGCCCCGGTGGACGGCCGACGCACCCCGACTCCCCGACCTGCGCGTACCCGCGCGGGAGCACCGGCACCGGCGGCGGCCGGGGGGCGGACCGAAATTTCGGAGCGGACGACTTCGGTCCGCGCGTTGCCCGGAGCACTCGCGGTGCGCTGTCATCCCTTGGCAGAGGACAACGGAGGACATGTCCTCGGGCCAACGAGCACCTTCCCCCGTCGACGAGGAGTCGCACCGTGCGTGTGTCATGGAGAAGGAACCGGCGCGCAGGAGTCGTGCTGGCCACCGCCCTGTCGGTGAGCGCGCTGTTCGTACCCGCCGCCCTGTCCGCTCAGGCCGCCGAAGCCCCCGCCCCGGCCGCGGCGTCCGCGGCGGACCGGTCGATCGACCAGCGCCCCCTGGTCCGGGCCGCCGAGAGCATCCGCGCCGCGGTCGAGCGCGACGCGAGCCCCGGTTACGCCGGGATCGTGCTGGGCGAGGAGGACGTCACCCTGTGGTGGAAGGGAGAGGTCCCGGCGTCCGTGCGGGCGGCGGCGGACAGGGCGGCCGACCGGGGGGTCGTGGTGCGGATACGCGGCGCCGCGCACTCGGAGGCCGAGCTGCGGGCCGCCGCCGGCGAACTCCAGGCGTGGCTCGACGCCAACCCCGGCAGCGGGTACCACGGCGTGAAGAGCCCCGGGGACGGCAGCGGCCTGGTGCTCGCCGCGTACCCGGACCGCGCCGGTCGGTCCGCCGCGGGCCTCACGGCGCTTGAGGCGCGGGTCGACGTCCCGCTCGAGGTCGTGCACGAGAAGCCGATGAGGGACGTCTCCCGCCAGGACGACTCACCGCCGTGGTCGGGCGGCGCGCGGACGTGGAACCAGACGGCGAGCACGCTGTGCACCTCCGGATTCGGCGTCCGCGACGCCTCCAACCGCCGCTACATACTCACCGCCGAGCACTGCGGGCAGGTGGGGCACCGGATCGCCGACGGCCAGGGCGAGTTCATCGGCAACGTCAGCGCGGGCCACGACGACCACGACATCGGTCTGATTCCCGCCAACAGCGGCAACCGCATGTACGTCGGCGGGGGCAACAGCAACACCGTCGCCAATGTTGTCGGATGGGGCCACGTCTTCGTGGGCCAGTATCTGTGCCAGGCAGGCGTGACCAGCGCCGAGGCCACCGGGGCACCGGTGTGCAACCTGAGAGTCATCTTCTTCTGGCAGGACCAGGAGGACCTCGTCGAGGCCGAACAGGTCCAGGGCCAGACGGCCGCGCGCGGCGGTGACAGCGGCGGGTCCGTGTACTCGTCGAACGGCTCGGGAGGCGCCGTCGCCAACGGCACGGTCACCCGGGCGGGCGGCAACCGCCTCGGGTTCCAGGACTTCGCCACGGCCAACCGCGACTTCGGGGTCACCATTCCCTAGTGCTGTGCTCGGGGCCGCTGTCCGGTGCGGCTGCGAGTGGCCGCACCGGACGGTAACATCGGCTGACTGTTCGAATGGTTCCGACTGATCGAACGTGGACGCGGGTGACGCCTTGACTCGATCCGAGAACGCCGAGAAGCCCCTTATCGCCGCGCAGTTGCGGACCGGACCGTTCGACGTGGCGCTCAAGACGGCCATCAAACGCCGCGGTCTGACGCTGGAACGGCTGCGCGTCCACCTCGCCCGCCGGGGTGTCCGGGTCGGCCTGTCCAGCCTGAGCAACTGGCAGAACGGACACAGCCGCCCGGAGACGGCCGCCTCCCTGCGGGCGGTGCGGGCACTGGAGGAGATCCTCGCCCTGCCCCCCGGTTCCCTGCTCCGCCTGCTCGGGACGGTCGACGGCGGCTCCCGCGCCGGGCCGGGACGCCGCGGGGCCTTCGACGACCTGGCCCCGGTCGCGGAACTGCTCGACACGGTCCCGGGGTCCCGGGCCCGCGACGTCGAGGTGGTCGGCACCCAGCACAAGGTCACCGTCGGCCCCTGCCGCCGGACCACGTCGCTGTGGACGCGCACCACGGTGCGCGCGCTGCGCGACGGCGTGGACCGGCACGTCGTGCGCTACTACGGCAACCTGTCCTGCGTACCGGCCGGCGTGCGGCTGCGCCCGCTGGGCAACTGCCGGCTGGGCCGGTTCGTCCCGCACCCCACCGCGCCCGTGCTGGTCTACGAGCTGCTGTTCGACCACGTCCTGGAAGCCGGCGGCACCTGGGTGTTCGAGAGCGAGCTGTCCGACCCGACCGCGGGGGTCACCACGGAGTTCGCCCACGGGTTCCGGTACCCGGCCGAGCAGTACCTGCTGGAAGTGCGGTTCCACCCCAGCGCCCCACCCGCCGCCTGCTACTCCTTCGCCCAGCGCGACCTGAACGACGAGCGGCACAACACCGGGGCCCTCATGCTCAACACCCACCACACGGTGCACCTGGTCGCTTCCGGCGTCAGCTCCGGCGTACTGGGCATCAAATGGAAGTGGCCCTCCGGCCCCGCACCGAGCCGGTGAGGGCACCTCGGCCCCCGTACACTGCGTGTCCGCCGGCCCGGCCAAGACTCTTCCGGTTCTGCTCCGTACGCGCGGCCGTCGTGCGGCGCGCCACCCACGGTCTCCGTGGGATATCGGCAGGGCTTCGCCTCTCCAGGTCAGCAGCTTTTCTGGGTGGGGCGGGTGGGACTCGAACCCACGGCCGACGGATTATGAGTCCGCTGCTCTAACCGGCTGAGCTACCGCCCCGTGACGGCGTGCCGCGTACATCTGTACGCGCCGTCTGCCGCAGCATAGCTGCTCATACGATCTCCCGCCCGGGGCGGGGTGCTTCGTACACAGCAAGGGACTGCGGGCACGGGGTGATCGGTTCCCGTAGTTCGGGGAGAGATGCGTGAAAACAGCAGAAGGGCCCCGGAAGGGGCCCTTTGGCGTAACTCTCGATGATGCTCCCCCGACTGGACTCGAACCAGTAACCTGCCGGTTAACAGCCGGCTGCTCTGCCAATTGAGCTACAGGGGACTGCGCCGCTCGGGTCCGTCGCCTCCCGTGGTCGGGTGCCGCCCTCGCTGCGCCGCTTACATTAGCGCATCCGCGGGGGTGCTTCGAAATCGGTATCCGGGACATCCGGTTGCCGAGGGCGCGGCACTCCGCGCGCGGATCAACCAGGGCAGAACCAGTGAAAAGGGGAGCGATCATGCGCAAGCTGACATTCATCGCCGGTGCGGCGGTCGGGTACGTGCTCGGGGCGCGCGCCGGGCGTGAGCGGTACGAGCAGCTGCGGCTCGCCGCGCGCCGCCTGGCCGAGAACCCGGCGGTGCGCAACAGCGTGGACTCCGCCGCGCAGACCGGGCGGCAGGCTGCGGCCCGTGCCGCCGGTGCGGTGGCCGACCGGGCGGGCGACCGGCTGCCGGGGCCCGTCAGCAGCAAGCTGCGGGCGGTCGGCGAGCACCGGGCCGCGCAGTCGCACGGCTGACGCGGGCGTGCGGCGGGACGCCGGGCCGCCCGGGGACGGGGTGGTCCGGCCGTTGCACGCCATGACGGGGGTCACTACCGTGTCGCGGGTGGCGGCCCGGCGCACCTCTCCCGGAGCGGCTCGGCCGCTCGCGGCCGGGACGGGTGTAGGGAAGAGGGCATGATCGAAATCGCGGTGGCCGCCCACGCCGAGCTGGGCGAGGCACCGGTCTGGGACCCGGTGGCACGGCGCCTGGTCTGGGTGGACGTCCTCACCTCTCGCGTCCACCTCTTCGACCCGGCCACCGGCAGGCAGGCCGTGCTCGACACCGGGCAGCACGTCGGCGCCGCCAGGCCGCGCGAGGGCGGCGGCCTGGTCGTGAACCTGCGGGACGGCGTGGGTCTCTACGACGCGTCCGGCGGCTTCTCCTGGCTGGTCGAGGACCCCGTTCCCGGCAGGCGGGGCAGCGGCGCGGCCGTCGCGCCCGACGGCACGCTGTGGGCGGGGACCGCGCGCTACGACGAGGAGAAGGGCGGCGGCACGCTCGCCCGCGTCGCGCCGGACGGCACCGCCGAGACGGTCGTGCCGGACGCCACCGTCAGCGGCGGCATCGGCTGGAGCCCGGACGGCGCGCTGATGTACTGGACCGACACCGCGACCCACCGCATCGACGTCTTCACCGTCACCGAGGACGGGCGTGTGCGCGACCGCAGGCCGCTCGTGGACACCGCCGAGTTCACCGGCTCGCCCGACGGGATGACGGTCGACGCGGACGGCTGCGTGTGGGCCGCGTTCAGGAACGGCGGCGCCGTCCACCGCTTCACCCCCGAGGGCGCGCTCGACCTCACCGTGGAGGTGCCCGCCTCGCGCCCGACCGCGTGCGCGTTCGGCGGCCCCGACCTGACGGACCTCTACATCACCACCGCGAGCACGGGCCTCCCGCCGGGCGCCGAGCCGGCCGCCGGGTCGGTGCTGGTGCTGCCGGGCGCGGGCGTCGGCCTGCCGGCGACGCCGTTCGGCGGCTGAGCGGCTGAGCGGCACGCGGCGGCCGGGTCATGATGGGTGAACCAGCGTTCACCCGTCCCGCTCACGGCCGGAGGCCCGACATGCCCGCCACCCCGCCCGCCACCGCCCGCGCCTGGCACCTCGTCGCCCGCCCGCACGGCTGGCCCGCGCAGGAGGACTTCGCCCTGCGCGACCTCCCCGTCCAGCCGCCGGGCCCGGGGGAACTGCTCGTCAGGAACCTCTTCATGTCCGTCGACCCGGCCATGCG
This sequence comes from Streptomyces sp. NPDC049879, assembly GCF_044461265.1. Classification (NCBI taxonomy): domain Bacteria; kingdom Bacillati; phylum Actinomycetota; class Actinomycetes; order Kitasatosporales; family Streptomycetaceae; genus Streptomyces; species Streptomyces sp. NPDC049879. The sequence goes on from NZ_JBITKT010000001.1 coordinate 807,917, forward strand.
CGGCCGGATGAACGACGTCAAGTCGTACGCGCCCCCGTTCCGCCTCGGCGAGCCCATGAGCGGCGGCGCGGTCGGCGAGGTCGTCACCTCGGAGGACCCGGACTTCTCGCCGGGCGACCGCGTCCTGCACCAGCTCGGCTGGCGTGAGTACGCCACGCTGCCCGCCCGGCAGGCCACCCGGATCGACGCCGTCGAGGGCGTGTCGCTCAGCGCGTACCTCGGCGTCCTCGGCATGACGGGCCTGACCGCGTACGCGGGCCTGCTGGAGACCGGCGGACTGCGCGAGGGCGACCGGGTGTTCATCTCGGGCGCGGCGGGCGCGGTCGGCAGCCAGGCCGGGCAGATCGCCCGGCTGAAGGGCGCCGCCCGCGTCATCGGCAGCGCGGGCTCGGACGAGAAGGTGCGGACGCTGCTGGACGAGTACGGCTTCGACGCCGCGTTCAACTACCGGAACGGGCCGGTCGCCGAGCAGCTCGCGCAGGCCGCCCCCGAGGGCATCGACCTGTACTTCGACAACGTGGGCGGGGACCACCTGGAGGCCGCCATCGGGGCGCTGACGGTCCACGGCCGCGCCGTCGTGTGCGGGATGATCTCGCAGTACAACGCCACCGAGCCCCCGGCGGCGCCGCGCAACCTCGCGCAGATCATCGGCAAGCGGCTGCGGATCGAGGGCATGCTCGTGCTCGACCACCAGGCGCTGCGCCCGCGGTTCGCCGAGGAGGTGGGCGGCTGGCTGCGGTCGGGGGCGCTGGTCGCGCGGGAGACGCGGGTGGACGGGATCGACAGGGCCGTGGACGCGTTCCTCGGCATGCTGCGCGGCGAGAACACCGGGAAGATGGTCGTCGCGCTGCAGCCCTCGCCCCCTGCTGATCGTGACGCTCGGTAAGTCATACCGGTGAACGGGAACGATGCGTGCTCGGCGGGTCGTTCCCCCTGCGTTCCACGTCCGCCGCACCACCAGAGGCCCGTATGAACGCCGTACCCCAGCCGTCGTCCGCCGCTCCGTCCGCCGCCACCGGGGCGGCGCGGTTCACCGTCGATCCCGCCTTCGCCGTCTCGCCCGTGGACCCGCGCCTGTTCGGGTCCTTCGTCGAACACCTCGGCCGCTGCGTCTACACCGGCATCCACGAGCCGGGCCACCCCACCGCCGACGAGGCCGGGCTGCGCACCGACGTGCTCGACCTCATACGGGAGCTGGGGGTGACCGTCATCCGCTACCCGGGGGGCAACTTCGTCTCCGGCTACCAGTGGGAGGACGGCACCGGGCCGGTGGAGGAGCGGCCGAGGCGGCTCGACCTGGCCTGGCGGTCCACGGAGTCCAACCGGTTCGGGATCGGCGAGTTCATGGACTTCGTCCGCAAGGCCGGGAGCACGCCGATGATGGCGCTCAACCTCGGCACCAGGGGCGTCGCCGACGCCCTCGCCCTCCAGGAGTACGCGAACCACCCGGGCGGCACCGAGCTGTCCGACCGCCGCGCGGCGCACGGCGACACCGAGCCGTACGGCATACGGCTGTGGTGCCTGGGCAACGAGATGGACGGCCCCTGGCAGACCGGCCACAAGACCGCCGACGAGTACGGCAGGCTCGCCGCCGAGACGGCGCGCGCCATGCGGCAGCTCGACCCGGACGTCGAACTGGTCGCCTGCGGCAGCTCCTCGCAGGAGATGGAGACCTTCGCCGCCTGGGAGGCGACCGTCCTCGCGCACTGCCACGACCTCGTGGACCACATCTCGCTGCACGCCTACTACCAGGAGCGGGACGGCGACCGCGACTCGTTCCTCGCCTCGGCCGTGGACACCGAGTCGTTCATCGAGAACGTGGTGGCGACCTGCGACCACGTCGCCGCCCGGCTGAAGTCGGACAAGCGGATCACCCTGTCCTTCGACGAGTGGAACGTCTGGTACCAGGACGGCAGCGCGCCGACGCTGTCCGGCGAGGGCAAGCCCGAGGACTGGGCCGAGGCGCCGCGCCTGCTGGAGGACAACTACAGCGTCACCGACGCCGTCGTCTTCGGCTCGCTGCTCATCGCGCTGCTGCGGCACGCCGACCGGGTGAAGGTGGCCTGCCTCGCGCAGCTCGTCAACGTGATCGCGCCCATCGCCACCGAGCCGGGCGGACCGGCGTGGCGGCAGACCACGTTCCACCCCTTCGCCCAGGCGTCCCGGTACGGGCGGGGCACCGTGCTGGACGTCCGCGTGGACGGCCCGAGGCACACGACGCGGCGCTTCGGCGAGGTCGATCTGCTGCACGCCACGGCCGTGCGGGACGAGGAGACGGGCGCCGTCACCCTCTTCGCCGTCAACCGGCACCAGCACGACGCGCTCCCGCTGGAGGTCACCCTGCGCGCCCTCGGGCTCGGCGAGGTCGTGGAGCACAGCGTCCTCGCCGACGCCGACCCCGACGCCAGGAACACCCTGGCCGACCCCGACCGCGTGACGCCCCACGCGGCGACCGGTACCACGTTCACGGACGGCGTGCTGCGGGCGACGCTCGAACCGCTGTCCTGGAACGTCATACGCCTGGCCTGACGGCGCCCCCGGCCGGTACCGGCCCCTGGGACGGACGCTTTCCGGCCACAGGGGCGGTATCCGGTCAGGCGATCGGCGGCTTCCGGACCGGTGCGCAACACCCTCCGTTCACATGGCGCGAACAGGCTGCGTGCGGCACAAGTTCAGCCATGAACCACCGGGGAGCGCGCCATGGGGCACGGACACCACCACCACGGACACGACCACCACCACCACGACCACGACCACCCGCACGGTCACGCGCACGGCGACGGCGCCGAGGCCGGTCCGCTGCCCGCCGCGTTCGACCTCGACGTGCCGGACACCGAGCTGTCGCCCGACCAGCTGTCCCGCCGCGGCATGCTGCGCCGCGCCGGGCTGCTCGGCGCCGGTGTCGCGGGCGCGAGCGTCCTCACCGGCACGGCCGCCGGGGCGGCCTCCGCCCACGGCCGCGGCAACGGCGGCAACGGCGGCGGGAACCGCCTGCTGTGGCTCGCGGGCGACCACCACATCCACACCCAGTACAGCCCCGACGGCCAGTACCGCGTCGTGGACCAGGTCGGCAACGGCACCCGCTTCGGCCTCGACTGGATGGTCATCACCGACCACGGCAGCGCCACGCACAACCGCATCGGCGTCGAGAAGGTCAACCCCGACATCAAGCGCGCCCGCGACCAGTACAAGGACACTCTCGTCTTCCAGGGCCTGGAGTGGAACATCCCGGCCGCCGAGCACGGCACCGTCTTCGTCCACCCGGGCGACAACGAGGTCAGCGTCCTCAAGCAGTTCGAGGCGGGCTACGACGGCAGCGTCAACAACGCGACCGCCTCCACCCCCGCCAACGAGGCCCTCGCCATCTCGGGCCTCGACTTCCTCGCCCAGCAGGTCAGGCGCCGCAAGGTCAAGGACGCCCTGATGCTGGCCAACCACCCCGCCCGCCAGGGCGTGGACTCCCCGCACGAGATCCGCGGCTGGCGCGACGCCCAGCCGGACATCGCCGTCGGCTTCGAGGGCGCGCCGGGACACCAGGCGTCCGGCATCCCCGCCCCGCACGGCCCCGGCGGCGGCCGCGGCGCGTACAGCGGCAGCCCCGGCGCCAACTCGTTCCCCGGCTACCCGGCCGAGAGCTACCGCACCTGGGGCGGCTTCGACTGGATGACGGCCACCGTCGGCGGCCTGTGGGACAGCCTGCTGTCCGAGGGCAAGCCCTGGTGGATCACCGCCAACTCCGACTCGCACGTGGTGTACGCCGACACCTCTACCCGCCCGGACGACTCGGACTTCGACCGCGACGGCTTCCACGGCGCCCCCGTCTACCGGGGCAGCGGCCTCAACCTCACGGCGGGCGACTACTGGCCCGGCCAGTACAGCCGCACGCACGTCGGCGCGTACGGCTTCTCGTACGCCGCCGTCATGCAGGGCATCCGCGAGGGCCGCGTGTGGGTGGACCACGGCGGCCTGATCTCCGGCCTCAAGGCCGAGCTGCGCTCCGGCAGCCGCTCGGCGACGCTCGGCGGCACGCTGCACGTCCGGCGCGGCTCCGACGTCGAGCTGAGCGTCGAGATAGCCCTGGCCAACGGCCCGAACGCCGCCCAGTTCCTGCCGCGTCTCGCCCGCGTCGACGTCATCCGCGGCCTCGTCACCGGCCGTGCCAGGGACCGCGACACGTTCCACGCGCCGGAGACCAAGGTCGCCAAGTCGTGGGAGGTGGACGAGACGCGCGGCACCGTCCGCTTCACGTACCGCCTCGGTCGCGTGGACCGCCCGGGCTACGTGCGCCTGCGCGGCACGGACGGCAACCGCGTCCAGACCGGTCTGAACGGCGCCGCCGTCGACCCTGCGGGCCCGGCCCTCGACGTCCTCGGCGACGCCGACCCGTGGCTCGACCTGTGGTTCTACTCCAACCCGATCTGGGTCGTCACCGAGTGACCGCCGCCGGCCTCACCGGCGGGATCACCACCCTCCAGCGGGCCGACCACCTGCTGCGCCGGCTGGCGGAACGGCTCCCGCTGCCGGCCGGCGCGTTCGCCACCACGCACCTGGTGCGCGACCCGGACCCCGGCGTCGCCCTCGCCCTGGTGCTCCCCGGCCCCGGCCCCCTCCCCGGCACGCTCGCCGGGGCGGCGGCCGGGGAGGGGCTCGCGGTGGTCACCGGCACGCCGTGGCTCGCCGACGCGGAGCGCCGCGCGGCGGGCAGGGCGGTGGTCTTCCCCGGCTCGGAGGCGCTGCCGGACAGCCTCACCCTGGCCGACCTGTACGCGACCACCGCGGTGGGACGCGCCGAGGTCCTGGGCGGGACCGTCCCCGACCCGGGGGCGTACCTCGACACGTGCGGCCACGTACGCCCGCAGTGGGAGGGCGGGGAACTGCTGCTGCGGCTGATGCCGTCGCGGGGCGGGCGGTACGTGCCGTTCGAGATCCCCGACCCCCACCCCTGCTGCGGCGGCCACTGACGCCCCGGCCGGGGCGCGGTCAGGCGGCGGTGCCCTGTCTGCCCCGCCGGTCGGTGTGCAGGACGCGGAAGCGGTCGGGGGCCGCCGGGTCCCGGTCGGCGATCTGGACCGGCGCCCCGGCCCACTGCCACACGCCGGTGCCGGGCGTGCGCGAGAACGTGATCCGCCCGCGCGTGCCCGCGACCTCGACGCCGGGCCAGGACACACCGCCGGGCGCACGCAGCGCGGCGGCGAGGACGGCGGCCGTGTCGTACCCCTCGAAGGCGACGAAGGACGGCGCCTCGCCGAGACGCGCGCGCAGGTCGCGCCGGACGCGTTCGCCCAGCGGCGTGAGGCGCGCGGGGAGGTAGCGCAGGAACGGGACACCGGCGCCGTCCCCGCCCAGCGACGTCGCCCAGCAGGGGAACTCCGGCTGCCCGGCCGGGGCGCCGATCGTCAGCGCGGCCAGCCGCCGGTCGCCCCGCACGGCCCGCACGACCGACACCGCGGGCTCCGGGTGGCCGGCCAGGAGGAGGAGCGCGGTCGCGCGCCGCCTGACCAGCTCGTCGCACACGGCGGCGGGCGTGAGCGCGTCCATGTCCAGTTCGTCGACGGTGCCGCCGCGCGGCGCGAGGTGCTCCCGCAGGACGCGGGCGCCCGCCGCCCAGTACACGCTCCGCTGGGCCGCGACCGCGACGCGCCGGTGGCCCGCGCCGAGGAGGAAGTCCGCGTAGACCCGCCAGCCGCGCGACTGCGGCGGGCTCAGGCGGGCGACCCGTTCCACCGGCTGCTCGGCGAGCGCGTCGAGGACGGCGGACGAGCACAGGAACGGCAGGCCGAGGGCGTCGGCCCTGGCCGCGACGGAGCGGGCGGTGACGCTGTGGTACTCCCCGGCCAGAGCGGCCACGCCCAGGTCCGCCAGCGCGTCCACGGCCGCCACGGCGCGCCGCGGGTCGGCCGCCGTGTCGCGGACGGCCAGCGCGAGCGGCCGGCCGCCGATCCCGCCGGTCAGGTTGGCCTCGCGGACGCCCAGTTCGAGACCGGCCAGCAGGTGCCGCCCCGCCTCGGTCCAGCCGGGCCGGCTGAGGGGCACGAGCGCGCCGATGCGGACGGACGCCCCCTCGGGTGACGTCGCGGCGGGCCGTCGCGGTGGCGGTGGCGTGTCCATGCGTGAAGTCCCCCCGTGTGACGAAGCGTTCGCGGCGGGCCCGGGCACGCGACACGTCCCCGGGGACCACACCCGTCATTGCACCCACTGCCGCCCCCGGAGGCAACCCCCCGTCAGGACGCCGTACCGGGGCACGCGCCGCGTGCGGTGGACACGGACGGATGAATTCTCCGGCGGGCGGGGTCAGCGCACGGCGAAGGCGTACACCGTCGAGGACGTGTAGGTCTCCCCTGGACGGAGCACCGTGCTGGGGAACGCCGGGTGGTTCGGCGAGTCGGGGAAGTGCTGCGTCTCCAGGCACAGCGCGTCGCCCTGCCGGTACGTGCGCCCCGAGGGTCCGGTCAGCGTGCCGTCCAGGAAGTTGCCGCTGTAGAACTGGAGCGCGGGCTCGGTCGTGGCGACGGTCATGAGGCGGCCCGACGCCGGGTCGTACAGCGTCGCGGCGTGCTCGGGGGCGGCGGTGACGCCCTTGTCGAGCACGAAGTTGTGGTCGTACCCCTGGGCGCGCAGCAGCTGCGGGTGGGCCGTGCGCAGGTCGCGGCCGACCGGCTTCGCCCGCCGGAAGTCGAACGGGGTGTCCGCGACCGGCGCGATCTCGCCCGTCGGGATCAGCGTCCCGTCCACCGGCGTGTAGTGCGCGGCGGCCAGGCCGAGCCGGTGGTCGCCGATGCCGCCGCCGCCCTCGCCGCCGAGGTTGAAGTACAGGTGGTTGGTCAGGTTCACGACGGTCGGCGCGTCGGTGGTGGCGCGGTAGTCGATGCGCAGCTCGCCCGCCTCGCCGAGCAGGTAGTCCACCTCCACGGCCAGGGCGCCGGGGAAGCCCTGGTCGCCGTCCGGGCTGGTCAGACGCAGCGTCAGCCCGTGGGCGCCGGACGGCTCTGCGTGCCAGACGCGCCGGTCCCAGCCGTCGTCGCCGCCGTGCAGGGTGTTCGGCCCGTCGTTGACCGGCAGCCGGTGCTCGGTGCCGTCGAGGGTGAAGCGGCCCCGCGCGACGCGGTTGCCGTAGCGGCCGATCAGCGCGCCGAAGTACGGGGAGTCCGTCGTGTACGGCGCGAGCGTGTCGAAGCCGAGCGACACGTTGGCGGGGTGCCCGGCGCGGTCCGGGCGCTCCAGCGTCTGCACGATGCCGCCGTAGCTGAGCACCTTCAGCACGGTGCCGCCGCGCGCCAGGGTCCAGCGGTGCACCTCGGTGCCGTCGGCCAGCCGGCCGAACACCTCGCGCCGCGGGGCGCTGCCGGGGTCGTCGGGGGTCGTGGGCATGGGGCGCTGCTCCTTCGGGGGGCGCGGGATGGCGGGGTGGACGGGGAGTGTCACGCGCGGTGCTCCGACCGTAGCGTCCCTGCCCCCGGCCCCTGGAGGCGGCCCCGGGGCGACGGCCGTCAGCGGGTGGGCGTAGCGTTGCGCCACCGCGTCCGTGCCCGGATCACTCCGCCGTGACCTGCGCGTACGCCAGCGCCGCCAGCTCGGCCTGCCCCTCGCGGCTGGGGTGGAACCAGTCCCAGTCGCTCAGGTGGTCGGGCGTGAACGCGAAGTCGAAGACGGCGCCCCCGTCGTAGCGGCACAGGTCGTCGGCGGCGCAGACCTCCTCCAGCACGGTGTTGTACTCCCGCACCCGCTCCCGTACCTCCTCGCGCCGCTCGCCCGCCGCCGCCTCGTCCTCCCCGGCGCCGTCCAGCATCGTCGGGCAGATGTCGGCCAGCCGCCACACGGCGCGCGCCATCATCGAGCCGCTGCCCTCCGTCCACAGGCGCAGCAGGTCGGGGACGCTCGACATGTAGACCTGCGTCTCCGGCAGCCGCTCGCGGATGAGGTCCATCGACTCCTCCAGGTCGGCCCGGAAGGCGTCCGGCGCGGTCATGGCGGCGAGGTCGGGGGCGCAGGCGTCGTTCGCGCCGATGAGGACGGTGATCAGCTCCGGCTCGTACGCCACCGCCTCGCGGACCTGGGCGGGCAGGTCGGCGGCCCGCGCGCCGGTCTCGGCGAGGTTCCAGGCGCGGCCGGTGAGCGCGTCCTCGCCGCCGCCGAGCAGCTGCCGCGCCAGGCTGGCCACCCCGGAGTCGGTGCCCGTCGCCCAGGACACCTCGGGGCAGTCGGAGAGGACGGAGCAGGCGTCGAACGCGCGGGTGATGGAGTCGCCGACGGCCGCCACCGAGCCGGGCCGCGTGTCCCAGACGGGACCCTGCCGCGCCGCCTCGTCGGGTGAAGGGCCGTCCTCGGGCGCCGGGGCGCCGGACGAGGTGCAGGCGGCCAGCGCCAGGGCCCCGGCGACGGCCAGTGTGACGGCGTGCGGGCGGCGGCTGACCTGCATACGGGTACCTCGGTGTCGTGGTGAGGGGGCGAACCGGTGATGGCGGGGCGGCGAGTGTGCCGCCGGAGGGTAGCTTGGTCCTGGCAGTGGCGGGTGTGGTGCGCGCTGCGTGGCGGGTGTCTCGACAAGAGTAAAAGATGACTGCCCGTCACCGGTGGACACTGCCGGACACTGGTGGGCCGATCCGCCCGTATCGGCCGGAAGACGTAGCAATGGTGTGGAGGCGGTCGTGCGTGGTACCGGGAGCGTCGGGGGGCGCCCTGGACGCACGCACGGCGCGGAGGGTCCGGCGACGGGCACAGGTACGCGAAAGTGGAGGTTCCGGTGACGACACGTGGTGTTCTGTTTGTGCACTCCGCCCCCCGCGCGCTGTGTCCGCACATCGAGTGGGCCGTCGCGGGAGTCCTGGGCACGCGGGTCGGCCTCGACTGGACCCGCCAGCCCGCGTCCCCCGGCACCTGGCGCGCCGAGCTGTCCTGGCAGGGCGAGAGCGCCACCGCGTCCAAGCTGGCCTCGGCGCTGCGCGGCTGGCACATGCTGCGCTTCGAGGTCACCGCCGAGCCCTGCCCCACGGCCGAGGGCGAGCGGTACAGCTGCACGCCCCAGCTCGGCATCTACCACGCCGTCACCGGCATCCACGGCGACATCATGATCCCCGAGGACCGGCTGCGCGCCGCCGCCGCCAGGTCGGCGCGCGGCGAGAGCGACCTGCACGCCGAGGTCGCCAAGCTCCTCGGCAAGCCGTGGGACGACGAGCTGGAGCCGTTCCGGCACGCGGGTGAGGGCGCGCCGGTCCGCTGGCTCCACCAGGTGGTGTGACGGGGCGGGACGGCCTAACGTGCGCGCATGAGCGCACACCTCTCCGTCACCGTCCTCGGCACCGGGATCATGGGCGCCGCCATGGCCCGCAACCTGTGCCGCGCCGGATGCGACGTCACCGTCTGGAACCGCACCCGCGCCAAGGCCGAGCCGCTGGCCGACGCGGGCGCCCGTGTCGCGGACAGCCCGGCCGACGCCGTACGGGACGCGGACGTCGTCCTCACCATGCTGTTCGACGGCGACGCCACGCTCGACGCCATGCGGCGGGCCGCCGGGTCCTTCGCGCCTGACGCGGTGTGGATGCAGAGCACGACGACGGGCCCGGCCGGGCTCGAACCGCTGGTCGCGTTCGCCCGCGAGGAGGGCCTCGTCCTCGTGGACGCGCCGGTGCTGGGGACCAGGCAGCCCGCCGAGGACGGCAAGCTCGTCGTCCTGGCGGCCGGGCCCGACGCGGCGCGCGGGCGCCTGGCCCCCGTGCTGTCCGCCGTGGGCGCCCGTACGGTGTGGGCCGGTACGGAGCCCGGCGCCGCGTCGCGGCTCAAACTGGTCTGCAACAGCTGGGTGTTCGCCCTCACCCACGGCGCCGCCGAGGCCCTGACGCTCGCCGAGGGCCTGGGCCTCGACCCGCGCCTCTTCCTCGACGCCGTGGAGGGCGGCCCGATGGACGTCGCCTACCTGCGGCTGAAGACGGCGGCGATGCTGTCGGGCGACCTGGCGCCCAGCTTCCAGGTGGACACGGCCGCGAAGGACAGCCGCCTGATCGTCGCCGCCGCCGAGTCCGCCGGGGTGCGGCTCGACCTGGCGCGCGGCGGCGCCGACCGGTTCCGCCGGGCCGCCGAGCAGGGGCACGGGGGCGAGGACATCGCCGCCACCTACTACGCGAGCCACGACGAGCCGAAGGGCTGAGCGCGTCCTACACCGCGCGGCAGGACGGGTCGTGCGCGGGCAGCCGCCCGGTGCGCAGGTACGTGGTGACGCGCGTGTCCACGCAGGCGTTGCCGTACTCGCCGTACAGGCCGTGCTGGCGGGCGCCCGTCACGGTCAGCAGCCGGGAGCTGGGCCACCGCTCGCGCAGCGCCTCGGCGGCCGGGTGGATGGTGCGCGGGTCGCCGGTGGCGCTGACGAGCAGGGCGGGCGTGTCGTTGTCGAGCACGGTCGGCGCCTCGGCGGGGCGGCCCCAGAACTCGCAGGGGGTGATGTTCTCCGCCAGCGGCCCGGCCAGCGGGAACCGTGCGCGGGACGCCTCGACGTCGCGCCAGTAGCTCGCGGTGCCCTGCCGCTGTGCCGCGTCGCCGCACAGGATCGCCGCCATCTGGCTGGACGAGGCGGAACCGGCGTCCGTCAGCAGGAACGCCAGCTGCCCCGCGAGCGCCTCGGACGGCTCCACTGGCTCACCGTCCGCCGCGCGCGCCAGTACGCCCACGATCGCGGCGAGGTCGGCGCGGCGTTCGTCCAGGTCGCTGCCGAGGCCGCCGATCAGGAGGGCGGGCAGCATGTGCTCGTCCAGCGTGAACGTGTCGCCGATCCGCAGCGGCTCGCGCGCGGCGGCGTCGAGGATGTGGTCGACCGTCGCCAGGACTTCGCGGCGTGTGCCGCCGAGGCCGTACGCGCGGTCGCGGTCGGCGGTCCAGGACGCCCAGGCGCGCAGGGCCGCCTCGTTGGCCTCCTCGGCGCCGCGCAGGAGGTTGGGCTGGTAGCGGGCGGCGTCGCTGACGCTGTCGAGGACCATGCGGTCGGTGCGGCCGGGGAAGAGCTGGCTGTAGACCTGGCCGAGGTAGCCGCCGTACGAGTAGCCGAGGTAGGAGAGGCGGTCGGCGCCGAGCGCGGCGCGGATGACGTCCATGTCGCGGGCGGTGTTGCGCGTCGTGACGTACGGGAGCACGTCGCCGTTGGTGCGTGCGCAGCGCTCGGCCATGTCGCGCGCGGCGGCGACCTCCTCGCGGTACGCGGCCAGGTCGGACCCGGCGGAGCGCATGAACGCCGAGCCGTGGTCCCAGCCGCAGTCCAGCGGGGTGCTGCGGCCGACGAAGCGCGGGTCCATGCCGATCAGGTCGAAGCGGTCGGCGGTGTCGCCCATCACCTCGGACTTGGTGACCGGCATGTGGAGGCTGACCCCGGCGGGGCCGCCGTCGTTGAGCAGCAGCGGGCCGACGTGGTGGGCGGTGTCGGCGCCCCGCAGGCGGGAGATGGCGACGGTGATCGTCCGGCCGCCGGGGTCGCCGTAGTCGAGCGGCACGGTGAGGTCGGCGCAGTCGGCGCCGGCGGCGTCGAGTGCCTGCCCGGTGTCGTCGTCGGGGCCGAGGGCGCACGGGTGCCAGTCGATGCGCTGGTGGTGGAACCGCGCGAGGGGGTCGTGGTGGCCGGGGGTGGCGCTGGCGGTGGCCGTCGCGGTGATGGCGAGGGCCGCCGAGCACGCCGCAAATGCTCTGATCCGTAGGGAGGTTGGCATGACCGCACGCTAGGCGCGGCGTACGCCCCCGCACACGCCAGGCAGCGCCAGGAACGGGGTGGGGCTGTCCCCCGTATGCGTCAGGCGATCCAGTGGGGCGGGCGGGGCGCGGGGTGGCGCGTACGGTCGTCGGCGAGCGCGGCGGCCAGGCGCCGTACGGCCTCCCGCAGCGTGTCCGGCGGCAGCGTGTACGGGATGCGCAGCCGCTGCTCGAACACCCCCGGGTCGGTGCCGAAGTACGCCCCGCCCTCGATCCGCACCCCGTACTCCCGCGCCCGCCCGGCCAGGGCCGAGGCGACCGGCTCGCCGAGGTCCACCCACAGCGCCAGCCCGCCGGGCGGCGTGCGCCACCGCCACCCCGGCACGTGGGCGGCCAGCGCCGCCGTCAGCGCGGCGCGCCGCTCGCGGGCCAGGGCGAGGCGGGACGGCAGCGGGTCGTCCGTATCGGTGAGCAGGTCGAGGGCGAGCAGCTGGTCGAGCACGGGGCCGCCCATGTCCGTGGCGACGCGCTGCCCGGCGAGTTCGGTGACGAGCCGCGCGGGCGCGCGCAGCCAGCCGACGCGCAGCCCGGCCCAGTGGGTCTTGCTCAGCGAGCCGACCGTGACGACCTGCGCGCCCCCGCCCGGCGCGGCGTGCGCGGCGAACGGCGCGGGCGGCGGGACGTCCAGCGCCAGTTCGGTCAGCGTCTCGTCGGCGACCAGCCATGTCCCGGACCGCGCGGCGGCGCGCAGGACGCGGGCGCGCGTCGCGTCCGGCATGAGCCGGCCGGTCGGGTTGTGGAAGTCGGGGATCAGGTAGGCGAGCGAGGGGACGGCCTCGCGCAGCGTGGACTCGGTGATCTCCGCGTCCCAGCCCTCGTCGGTGACCGGGACGGGCACGGTCCGCAGCCGCGCGCGGCGCAGGGCGTCGAGGGCGTTGGGGTATGTCGGGTTCTCGGTCAGGACGCGGTCGCCTGGCCGGGCGAGCAGGCCGAGGACCAGCGACAGCGCGTGCTGCGCGCCGGACGTCACGAGGATCTGCTCGGGGACGGTGGCGAGTCCGCGCCGGGTGAAGCGCTCGGCGATCGCGGCGCGCAGCGGGGCGAGGCCGTACGGGTGGTAGCCGGGGGTGCGGGTGTGCTCGGCCAGGTGGGACGTGACGCGGGCGAGCGCGTCGGTGAGGAGGCGTTCCGGCGGTTCGGGCGCGGCCCTCGCCAGGTCGATCGCGCGGTCCTCGGCGCCGAGGAGCCGGGCGACGCCGCGCGGGGCGTGGTCGGCGGGCAGGTCGGTCCAGGTGCCCGCGCCCCGGCGGCTGCGGGCGAAGCCGGACGCGCGCAGCAGGTCGTAGACGGCGGTGACGGTGGCGCGGCTGGCGCCGAGGGCGGCGGCGAGGTCGCGTTCGGCGGGGAGGCGGACGTGGAGGGCGATCCGGCCGTCCAGGATCAGGGCGCTGATGGCCCGCGCGAGGGAGCGGTACGCGGGGCGCGCCGCCGCCGCGTCGGACAGCAGGGCCGCCAGTTGTGGTCCGCCGAGCGTGCCACCGGTGCGCGTCACCATGCCACTCCTCCCGTATTGGCCCGTTGTTCCAGGCCGCCGACTGTACAGACTGCCGCAGGTGGCACGGTACGAGGAGGCGGACATGGGACGGGAGCGGACGGCGCTCGGGTACGTACGGCTGGGTGAGCGGCCGGTGCGGCGGCTGGCGCAGCTGCTCGCGGGCCTGGCGCTCTACGGCTTCAGCCTGTCGCTGCTGCTGCGCGCGGCGCTCGGCGCGAACCCGTGGAGCGTGCTCTACGAGGGGCTGGCGCTGCGGACGCCGCTCAGCTTCGGGACGATCAGCGCGGTCGTCGGCGTCCTCGTCCTGCTGCTGTGGATACCGCTGCGGCAGCGCCCGACGCTCGGCACGGTCGCCAACATCGCGGTGCTCGCCGTCACCTCCGACCTCGGGCTCGCGCTGGTCCCGGCGGACCTCGGCCTCGGGGCGCGGGCGTGCCTGCTGGCGGGCGGCGTCGTGCTGAACGGATTCGCGGTCGCCGTGTACGTCGGCGCGCGGTTCGGGCCCGGGCCGCGCGACGGGCTGATGACCGGCGCGGCGGCGGCGACCGGGCGGTCCGTGCGGCGCGTGCGGACGCTGATCGAGGTGGCGGTGCTGGCCGCCGGGTGGCTGCTGGGCGGGAGCGTGGGCGTGGGCACGGTGCTGTACGCGCTGGCGGTGGGGCCGGTCGTCCAGTTCTTCCTGCCGTGGTGCGCCTACCGGAGCGCGGGGGAGCGGGCGGTCACGGCGCCAGCAGGCGGCTGACGGCGCGGCGGGCGCGGGCGGCGGCGGCCTTGTCCCCGTTCAGCTGGATCGTGTGGTTGAGGCTCATCATGACGCCGTACAGCTCGAAGACCAGCTGCGCGGCGTCCGTCCCCTGCGGCAGGCCGCCGTCGCGGACCGCCGCGCGGATCTCGGCGGTCAGCCGCTCGCCCCACGCGCGGAACTGCCGCTTCAGCAGCGTGTGCACGGGCCCGCCGCGCCCGTCGTACTCGAAGGTGGCGCTCACGAACAGGCAGCCGCCGGGGAACACCTCGCGTTCCAGGTAGGAGATCCACGCGGCGCAGACGGCCCGCAGGCGGGGGAGCCCGGGGGCGGCGGGCGCGGCGGGCTCCCAGACCTCCGTGTTGAAGACGGCCGCGGCGCGGCGCAGCGCGGCGATCTGGAGGGCCTCCTTGGTGCCGAAGTGGCCGAGCAGGCCCGACTTGCTGAGGCCGAGGTCGGCGGCGAGGCGGCCGATCGTCAGCCCTTCGAGGCCTTCGAGCGACGCGAGGTCCACGCTGCGGTCGATGATCCGGTCACGGGTGCGGGCGGCCTCGGCGGCCGAGCGGCGCGGACTCATGCCGTCAACTATAAGTGCCCCGCCGGGCTTTAGCGTCCGACCGGTCGGTCGCTATAGTGCTCCCCATGACGCGCATCACCGCCCTGGGCCACCACCAGCCGCAGCACGTGCTCACCAACGACGACCTCGCCGCGACGGTCGACACGAACGACGCCTGGATACGCCAGCGCACCGGCATCGCCACCCGCCGCATCGCGCGCGACGAGACCGTCACCGACCTCGCCGCCACCGCCGCGGGCAAGGCCCTCGCCTCCTCGGGCCTCGACCCCGCCGACATCGGGCTCGTCACCGTCGCCACGTGCAGCGCCATGGAACGGGTGCCGTCCATCGCCGCGCAGGTCGCCCGCCGCCTCGGCATCCCGTCGCCCGTCGCGTTCGACCTCAACAACGGCTGCGCCGGCTTCACCACGGCCCTCGCCACCGCCGACCACTCCGTGCGCGCGGGCGCCGCGCGGCACGCGCTGGTCATCGGCGCGGAGAAGATGTCCGACGTCGTGGACTGGACCGACCGCTCCACCTGCATCCTGCTCGGCGACGGCGCGGGCGCGGCCGTGATCAGCGCCGACGACGCCGCGGACGGCACCGACGGCATCGGCCCCGTCGTATGGGGCTCCGACCCCACGCGCGGCGACACCGTCCTCCTCAACGACGCCTGGCAGCCCCACTTCACCCAGCAGGGGCAGGCCGTCTTCCGCTGGGCCACCACCGAACTGGCCCCCAAGGCGCGCGCCGCCTGCGAACGCGCCGGAGTCGCCCCCGCCGACCTCGGCGGCGTCGTCACCCACCAGGCCAACCTGCGGATCGTCGAGTCCCTGGTCCGCCAGCTCGGCGCGCCGGACGCCGTCGTCGCCACGGACGTCACCGAGTCGGGCAACACGTCGGCCGCCTCCGTGCCCCTCGCGCTCGCCAAGCTGGTCGAACGCCGCGAGATCCCGTCCGGCGCGCCCGTGCTGCTCTTCGCCTTCGGCGGCGGCCTCTCCTGGGCGGGCCAGGTGATCCGCTGCCCGTGACCGCCCCCGGGGCAGCACACCTGGCACGTGACCGGCGGATCGGGGTATCCGCCGGTCATGAAGCCTTGGTGGGGTTGGACAGCTCTGTCGGTCGTCCTCGGCCTCGCGGTGAGCGTCGTCAGGACCGCGGCCACCGACGGGTCGTGGGGCTGGGACGTGGTGCTCCGCGGCCTGGTGGTGGCGCTCTTCTTCCTGCTGCTGCTCCCGCTCGCGGCGCGTTCGCGGCGTCGCGCGCGGCAGCGGCACGGGTGACCCGCGGACGGCAAGCGGACGGCCCGCTCCGTCCCGCTGGGCGCGCAGCGGGGGGAGTGGGCCGTCCGCAGTCTTTCGGGGGGCGGCGGTGTCAGACCGTCCGCAGGGCCAGCACCACGTTGTGGCCGCCGAAGCCGAACGAGTTGTTGATCGCCGCGATCGTGCCGCTCGGCAGCGGCCGCGCCTCGCCCCGGACGACGTCGGCGTCCACCTCGGGGTCCAGCTCGTCCAGGTTGATCGTCGGCGGCGCCAGCCGGTGGTGCAGCGCCAGGACGGTCGCGACCGTCTCGACGCCGCCCGCGCCGCCCAGGAGGTGGCCGGTCATCGACTTCGTCGCGGAGATCGCCACGTGGTCCAGGTCCTCGCCGAGGACACGGCGCAGCGCCTTGACCTCCGCGACATCACCCTGGGGGGTGGACGTCGCGTGCGCGTTCAGGTGGACGACCTGCTCCGGCTTGAGGTCGCTGGCGTCCAGCAGGTTCTGGAGGGCCGCCGCGATGCCGCGGCCGGTCGGCTCGGGCTGCGCGATGTGGTGCGCGTCGCCGGACAGGCCCTGCCCGAGGATCTCGCAGTACACCCGCGCGCCGCGCCGCGCCGCGTGCTCGGCGGACTCCAGCACGACCACGCCCGCGCCCTCGCCGAGGACGAAGCCGTCACGGCCCTTGTCGTACGGCCGGGACGCGCCCTGCGGGTCGTCGTTGTTCTTGGACAGCGCCATCATGTTGGCGAACGCGGCGATCGGCAGCGGGTGGATCGCCGCCTCCGTGCCGCCCGCCACCACGATGTCCGCGCGGCCGGTGCGGATCATCTCGACCGCGTAGCCGACCGCCTCGGCGCCCGAGGCGCACGCGCTGACCGGCGCGTGGGCGCCCGCCTGCGCGTTGATCTCCAGGCCGACGTTGGCCGCCGGGCTGTTGGGCATCAGCATGGGCACCGTGTGCGGCGACACCCTGCGGGCGCCCTTCTCCTTCAGCACGTCGTACTGGTCGAGGAGGGTCGTCACGCCGCCGATGCCGGACGCGACGACGGCGCCGAGCCGCGTCGGGTCCACCGTCTCGTCGTCACCGGCGCGCGCCGTGAAACCGGCGTCCGCCCACGCCTCCCTGGTCGCCAGCAGCGCGAACTGCGCCGAGCGGTCCAGCTTGCGCGCCACGGGCCTCGGCAGGTGCTCCAGCGGCTCGACCGCGACACGCGCCGCGATCTTCACCGGCAGGTCCTGCGCCCACTCCTCCGTCAGGACACCGGCGCCGGAGCGTCCGGCGACCATGCCCTCCCACGTCGTCGCGCTGTCGCCACCCAGCGGTGTGGTGGCGCCGACACCGGTGACAACCACCGTTCGATTGGTCGCGTTCACGGTAATTCGTTCTCCGCCAGTCGGGGATGATCGCAGCGCCACCCCGCGCGGGTGGCGACAGCGCTTGCGTGTGAGCCGTCACGGACGTGCCGCGACGGGAGAACCGCTCAGCTCTGGTGGTCGGTGATGTAACCGACCGCGTCGCCGACGGTCTTGAGGCCCTTGACGTCGTCGTCCGGGATCTTGACGCCGAAGCGCTCCTCGGCGGCGACGACGACCTCGACCATGGACAGCGAGTCGACGTCGAGGTCGTCGGTGAACGACTTCTCCTCGGTCACCTCGTCGTTCGGGATGCCGGCGATCTCGTTGACGATCTCGGCGAGACCCTCGAGGATCTCTTCCCTGCTAGCCATTGCGGCGCTCCTTCACTGTGTTGCGGTGGGGTACCGCGTTGTGTGGTGATCCGCGGGGCGCGGATCTGCTCAAGGGAGGGTAACGACAGTGGCGGCGTACACCAGACCCGCCCCGAAGCCGATGACGAGTGCGGTGTCACCGCTCTTCGCCTGCCCGGTCGCCAGCATGCGCTCCATCGCGAGCGGGATGGAGGCGGCCGACGTGTTGCCGGTGGTCTCGATGTCGCGGGCGACCGCGACGTGCGAGGGGAGGCCGAGCGTCTTCACCATCGAGTCGATGATCCGCATGTTGGCCTGATGCGGTATGAAGACGTCCAGCTCGTCCGCGGTGATCCCGGCCGCGTCCAGGGCCTGCTGCGCGACCTTCGCCATCTCGAAGACGGCCCAGCGGAAGACCGTCTGCCCCTCCTGGCGCAGCGCCGGGAACTTGACGTTCCCCTCGGCGTCGACGGGCAGTTCGTCGATGTTCCCGATCGTGAACCGGTCCCAGGGCACCGTCTGCGCGATGACCCCGGCCTTGTCGCCCTCGGAGCCCCACACCGTCGGGCCCATCGCGGGGACGTCGGACGGGCCGAGGACGACCGCGCCCGCGCCGTCGCCGAACAGGAAGGCCGTCGAGCGGTCCTCCTTGTCGGTCAGGTCGGACAGCCGCTCGACGCCGACGACCAGCACGTACGTCGCGCTGCCCTCGACGACGAGGCCCTTGCCGACCGTCAGCCCGTAGCCGAAGCCGGCACAGGCGGCGGAGATGTCGAACGCGGCGGGCTTGCCCGCGCCGAGGCGGTGCGCGATCTCGGTGGCGACCGAGGGGGTCTGCATGAAGTGCGAGACGGTCGAGATGACGACCGCGTCGATCTGCTCGGCGGTGATCCCGGCGTCCGCGATCGCCTTGCCGGACGCGGCGAGCGCCATCTCGGCGACGGTCTCGTCCTCGCCGGCCCAGTGCCGGGTCACGATGCCGGACCGCGACCTGATCCACTCGTCGGAGGAGTCGATGTGCTTGAGGATCTCCTCGTTCGGCACCACGCGGACCGGCCGGTAGCCGCCCACGCCCATGATCCGGGCGTGGGGCGCGCCGCGGCTCGGCTTGAGTTTGGCGGACATGTCAGGACTCCTCTTCGGCGGCGGTCGCGGTGTGCTCCGCGATCAGCTCGCGGGCCGCGGCCAGGTTGTCCGGGGACTTGACGGCCAGCTGCGCGACGCCCTTCAGGTTGCGCTTGGCCAGTCCTGCGAGCGTGCCTCCGGGGCACAGCTCGATCAGCGCCGTGACGCCGAGCCGCTGGAACGTCTCCGAGCACAGGTCCCAGCGGACCGGGTTCGACACCTGCGTGACGAGGCGCCGCACGACCTCCTGGCCGTCGCCGACGACCTGGCCGTCGGCGTTGGAGACGAACGGGACCCCCGGGGCGGCGACGGTGACGTCCTCGGCGGCGGCGGCCATGGCCTTCACGGCCGGTGCCATGTGGTGCGTGTGGAAGGCGCCCGCCACCTTGAGCGGTATGACGCGCGACTTCTCGGGTTTGTCGGCCGCGAGCGCGGCCAGCTGCTCCAGGGTGCCCGCGGCGACGATCTGCCCGCCGCCGTTGTTGTTGGCGGCCGTCAGGCCGTGCTGGGCGAGCTTCGCCGCGACCTCGTCCGGGTCGCCGCCGAGGACGGCGGACATCCCGGTGTCGGTCACGGCCGCCGCCTCCGCCATGGCGGTCGAGCGGCTGCGGACCAGCGCCATCGTGCCGGTCTCGGTCAGCACGCCGGCTATGGCGGCGGCCGGCAGCTCGCCGACGCTGTGCCCGGCGACCGCGCCGAGCCCGGCCGCGCCGGCGAAGCCGTCGCCGAGCAGCTCGCGCGCCGACAGCAGCGCGCCGGCCACCAGCAGCGGCTGGGCCACGGCGGTGTCGCGGATCGCGTCCGCGTCGGCCTCCGTGCCGTAGTGGACGAGGTCGATGCCCGCGACGTCCGACCAGGCGCGCAGCCGGTCGGTGACACCGGGGAGTTCGAGCCAGGGACTGAGGAAGCCAGGCGTCTGGGAACCCTGGCCGGGAGCGACGAGTACGAGCACGCTCTCACTCTCTCCCGGCCATGGGGTGCACCGCCGGTGGCGACGAGAACCAAGAACGGTCAAGGGATTTGTAGAACTCGAACAAACGTCATGAGGAGTGCTTCTCGTCGGCGAGTCGGCCCAGCATGAGCGCGACGCGGAGAGTGAAGGCCGACCTGACGTCGGACGGCGGCCAGCCGGTGACGTCCGTCACACGCCTGAGGCGGTAGCGAACGGTGTTGGGGTGCACGAAGAGCATCCGCGCCGCGCCCTCCAGGCTGCTGGCCTGCTCCAGGTAGACACTCAGCGTCTCCAGCAGCGCCGAGCCCGCCTCCTGCAGCGGTCTGTAGATCTCCTCCACCAGCAGCGTCCTGGCGGCCGGGTCGCCCGCCATCGCGCGCTCCGGCAGCAGGTCGTCCGCGAGCACGGGGCGCGGCGCGTCCGGCCAGGCGGCGCACGCCCGCAGCCCGGCCGCCGCCGCCTGCGCGGAACGCGTCGCCTCCAGCAGGTCGCCCACCACCGGGCCCGCCACGACCGGGCCGGACGCGAACGGCCCGATCAGCGCCTTCGCCGCCTGCACCGGGTCGTCGCTGCCCCCCGCGATCACCACAAGGCGCTTGCCCAGCACACCCGTCAGGACCTGCAGCTTCGCGTACCTGGCGGCGCGGCGGATCGCCTCCACCGTCAGCTCGCTGTCGCCGTTCGGCGCGCTGCCCAGGACGACCGTCACATGGTCGGGCGAACTCCAGCCGAGGGCCGCCGCCCGCGACAGGTCGCTCTCGTCCGCCTCGCCCGACACCACCGCGTTCACCACGAGCGACTCCAGGCGCGCGTCCCACGCGCCGCGCGCCTCGGCGGCCTGCGCGTACACCTGCGCGGTCGCGAACGCGATCTCCCGCGCGTACACGAGCAGCGCGCTGCGCAGCGACATCTCGCCGCCCGGCGGCGCCAGCTCGTCCACGGCGGATTCCATGACCTCGATGGTGGTGCGCACCATCTCGACGGTCTGCCGCAGCGTGATGGCGCGCGTCAGTTCGCGCGGCGCCGTGCCGAACACGTCGGTGCTGATCGCCTGCGGCGTGTCCGGGTGGCGGTACCACTCGGTGAACGCGGCGATACCGGCCTGCGCGACCAGCCCGATCCACGAGCGGTTCTCCGGCGGCATCGCGCGGTACCAGGACAACTGCTCGTCCATGCGCGCGATCGCGGCGGCGGCGAGCTTCCCGGAGGACTGCTCAAGACGGCGCACGGTCGCGGCGTGCGCTTCCTTCTCATCGGCATCGGACACGGGACCAGCCTGCCTCATTTCTCCGTGGCCCATACCCGGCGGGGGTGACAAGGGGGAGGAACGGCAGGGATTCCGTGGTCCTCCGCCCCTCCGGGGAAGCCGTCCGGGCGGCTTCGCTCCCGGCGTACGCGGCCGCCCGGCCGGGGTCCGGGACGCGGCGCGCCCCGGTCGGTACGGTGGAACGCATGCTTCAGGTGACGCTGGCCGGCGACCGCTACCGGGGCGGCGACGCGTCCGCCGGGACCGACACCCGGCACGCCTTCTCCTTCGGCGCCTTCTACGACCCGGACAACATCCGCTTCGGCCCGCTGACCGCGTGCAACGAGGAACGGCTCGCGCCCGGCGCCGGATTCGCGCCCCACCCGCACCGCGACCTGGAGATCGTCAGCTGGGTCATGGAGGGCGAGCTGACGCACGAGGACGGCGAAGGGCGCACCACCGTCGTCCGCCCCGGCGACGTCCAGCGCCTCACCACGGGCGCCGGGGTCACGCACGGCGAACGGAACGCGGGCGCCGCGCCGCTGCGCTTCCTGCAGATGTGGCTGGTCCCCGACGAGCCGGGCGGCGCGCCGGAGTACGAGGTGGTGCGCGGCATCGCGGACGGCACCCCGTACGCCCTGCCGCGCACGGCGGCCGTGCTGCACGTACGGCGGCTGCGCGACGGCGCCCGTACCGCCGTGCCCGCCGCGCCCCGCGTGTACGCGCATGTGCTGCGCGGCGCGGTGCGGCTGGGCGGGCACGACGCGGAGCCCCTGCGCGCGGGCGACGCGCTGCGCCTGACGGACGGCGGCGAACTCGCCGTGCGCGCCGAGGGGGAGACGGAGCTGCTGATGTGGGAACTGGGTGGCGACGGCTGGTGACCGGGCGGGTCCGCTTCGACGGCGACGTCGCCACGTACTACGCCGCCTTCCGGCGCGGCTACCCGGACGCGCTGCTCGACCTCGGCTGCGGCACCGGCCAGTTGGCCCTGCCGCTGGCCCGCGGGGCGCGCGGTCGTCGGGATGGACCCGGAGCCCGACATGCTGCGGCTCGCGGCCCGCGAGGGCGCGCGGCGCGGTCTGACCAACGTGACGTGGGTCCTGGGCGCGGACCGCGACGTCCCGGCGCTCGGCGCGCTGCTCGGCGACGGTGCGTCCCCGCCGCTCGCGGTGACCGTCATCGGCGCGGCGCTGCACTGGATGCGGCACGACGAGCTGTTCCCCGTACTGCGGTCCCTGACGCGCCCCGGTGGCGCGGTCGCCGTACTGTCGGCCGGTGCGCCGCTGTGGCTGCACGACACGGACTGGTCGCGGGCGCTGCGGGCGTTCCTCCAGGACCACTTCGGCCGCGAGCTGCGCGCCACCTGCGGGACGGACGCGGCTGATCTCGCGCGCTACGAGCGCTCGTTCCACGCGGCGGGCTTTGCGTCCGTGACGCTGCACGAGCATCCGTACGGCGACAGCCTCACGTTCGACCGACTGATCGGCGGCCTGTGGTCCGCGTTCCCACCCGCCGAACTGCCCGCTCCCGCCGACCGCCCCGCGTTCGCCGCCCGCCTGCGCGCGGCACTCCCCGGCGGCGACACGTACCGCGAACCGGTACACGCCACCGCCCTCGTCGCCACCGTCCCCCGGGCGGCGGGCTAGGGCGTCAGCACGATCTTGCCCCGCACCCGGCCGGTCTCGCTGAGTTCGTGCGCCTTGGCCGCGTCCGCGAGCGGCAGGACGTGATCGACGGCGACCCGCAGGCCGCCGCGTTCCACCAGGCCGGTGATCTCCTCCAGCTCGGCGCCCGACGGGACGAACCCGGCCTCGGCGAACCGCAGTCCGCGCGCCTCGGCCAGCTCCCGCACGGCGCCCCGGTCGGGCCCGGTGCCGCGCACGTCGACGAGGATCCCGCCCGGGGAGAGGGTGTCCAGCGACCGGGGCCCGTAGTCGCCGCTGACCGGGTCGAGGACCACGTCGACGCCGCGGACGGCCGCCGCGAAGTCGGTGGCGGTGTAGTCCACGAGTTCGTCCGCGCCCAGACCGCGCAGGAACGCGTGCCCGTCCCGCCGCGCGGTGCCGACGACGTACGCGCCGCGCGCCTTGGCGATCTGCACGGCGAGATGGCCGACCCCGCCGGCCGCCGCGTGGACGAGCACCCGCTGCCCGGCGCCGACGGCGGCGACCCGTACGAGCGCCCGCCAGGCGGTCAGCGCCGCGACCGGCAGCGCGGCGGCGTGCGTGGGGCCGGTGCCCGCCGGGGCGGCGGCGAGCGCGTCCACCGGCGCGACGGCGTACTCGGCGTACGAGCCCCGGGGCGGGAACGCGCAGCCGTACACCTCGTCGCCCGGCCGGAACCGCGTCACCCGCTCGCCGACCGCCGCGACCGTGCCCGCCACGTCGACGCCCAGCGTGAACGGCGGCTCGCCGACCCGCCGCACCAGTCCCGCACGGATCTTCCAGTCGGCCGGGTTCACCCCGGCGGCGCGGACGCGCACCAGCGCCTCGTCCGGGCCCGGCGCCGGGACGTCCGCCTCGACGGCCGCCAGGACCTCCGGGCCGCCGAAGCGGCGTTGGCTGATCGCACGCATGCGGGTGATCACAGGGCACTCTCCTCGGGAAGGTCGTGATCACCATGCTCACCAGTGCGCTTTCCCTTGTGAAGTAGGCACCTTCTTGATACCCAGGTACCTCATGGAAACCACTACGGACGTCCTCCACCGCCGCGACTGCCCCTCGCGCACCGTCGTCGAG
The DNA here is from genome assembly GCF_044461265.1 of Streptomyces sp. NPDC049879. Lineage (NCBI taxonomy): Bacteria > Bacillati > Actinomycetota > Actinomycetes > Kitasatosporales > Streptomycetaceae > Streptomyces > Streptomyces sp. NPDC049879. The sequence continues at coordinate 831,464 of NZ_JBITKT010000001.1, forward strand.
CTGCTGGCCAACAAGTGGGTGCTGTACGTCCTGGGGGCGCTCCGCCGCCACGACCGGCCGCTGCGCTTCAGCGAACTGCGGCGCCTCCTCGACGGCATTACACAGAAGGTGCTCACCCAGACCCTGCGCGCGCTGGAACGGGACGGCCTGGTGAAGCGGACGGTCTACCCGACCGTCCCCCCGCGCGTGGAGTACGGGCTCACCGCGCTCGGCGTCGAGGCCGGGGCACTGACCAGCGCCATCTCCGCATGGTCCGTGGCGCACGCCCCGCAGATCCTGGAGGCCCGCCAGGACTTCGACACCCAGGCCGCCATGCCGCCCCGCCCCGTGTCCCCCTGACACCGGACACCCCGACACGGCGCCGAAACGCCCGCGACATCAACAAAATGTGTACGCGCCCTACGGTCACGGCCAACGTCCGCAACGACGCCGGAGGAGCGCCGATGTCCGAAGCGCCGGATCACGCCGTACACCACCCCGTCCACCCCGTGGACGAACGCCTGCCGCCCGCGCAGCTCGCGGCGTTCGGGCTGCAGCACGTCCTCGCCATGTACGCGGGCGCCGTCGCCGTCCCGCTGATCGTCGGCGGCTCGCTCGGCCTGCCGCCCGACGACCTCGCGTACCTCATCACCGCCGACCTGCTCATCTGCGGCGTCGCGACGCTGCTCCAGTGCGTCGGCTGGTGGCGGCTCGGCGTGCGGCTGCCGATCATGCAGGGCTGCACGTTCGCCGCCGTCACGCCCATGGTCCTCATCGGGCAGGACGGCGGGCTGCCCGCGATCTACGGGGCCGTGATCGTCACGGGCCTCGCGATCATCCTGCTGGCGCCGCTGTTCGGGCGGCTGCTGCGCTTTTTTCCGCCGCTGGTCACGGGCACGGTGATCCTGGTCATCGGCCTGAGCCTGCTGCCGGTGGCGGGGGAGTGGTCGGCGGGCGGGGTCGGGGCCGACGACTTCGGTGACCCGGACAACCTCGCCCTGGCGGCCGGGGTGCTGGCCGCCGTGCTGCTGCTCCAGCGGTACGCGCCGCCGTTCGTCGCGCGGGTCGCCGTCCTCGCGGGCATCGTGCTCGGCACGCTGGTCGCGATACCCCTCGGGTTCACGGACTTCGACGCGGTGGGGGACGCCGACTGGGCCGGGATCAGCACCCCGTTCCACTTCGGCGCGCCCGAATTCCAACTGGGCGCCGTGCTCTCCCTCTTGGTCGTCGGCCTGGTCACCATGACCGAGACGACAGGGGACTTCATCGCGGTCGGCGAGCTGACCGGTCGTGAGGTGACGCCCCGGCGGCTGGCGGACGGGCTGCGGGCTGACGGCGTGTCGACGCTGCTCGGCGGGGTGTTCAACACGTTCCCCTACACCGCGTTCGCGCAGAACGTGGGCCTCGTCGGGATGACGCGCGTACGCAGCCGGTGGGTCGTCGCGACGGCGGGCGGCATCCTCGTGGTGCTCGGCCTGCTGCCCAAGCTGGGCGCGGTGGTCGCGGCGATCCCGGCGCCGGTGCTGGGCGGCGCGGGGCTGGTGATGTTCGGGACGGTCGCGGCGAGCGGCATCAGGACGCTCGGCGCGGTGGACTTCGACGACAGCCGGAACCTGACGATCGTGGCCGTCTCGGTGGCCGTCGGCATGCTCCCGGTCGGCGTCCCGGAGATCTACGCGGAGTTCCCCGACTGGTTCCAGACGGTCATGAACAGCGGCATCAGCGCGTCCTGCGTCACGGCCCTCGCCCTCAACCTCCTCTTCCACCACCTGCCTTTGCGCGGCCGGTCAGGGAACGGTGCGCTGCTCGCTGGCGGCGGGTCGCTCGGGGGCGGGTTGGGTGGTGTCGGGCAGGGGCCACAGGACGCGCAGCAGGACCGCTAAGGCCAGCGCTATGAGGAGGGCGAGGAGGGTCGGCCGCCCCGGCCAGGTCCGTTCCACGGGGGACTCCGTCTCAGTCGTCGGGATCGGTGAAGATGCGGAAGGCAAGCTCCGCCTCGCCGGGGAGGGCGGCGCGCCGGGCGGCGGCCAGGCCGGTGGCGGCGTCCGCCGGGTCGGGCGCGGCCAGGTCGAAGTCCTCGGGCGGCTCACCGAGGGTGATCAGCGCGCGCCGGTAGAACGCCCACCAGCGCCGGTCCGCCCCGACGAGCAGCCGCCGGGCGGCACCGGCGGGGCCGAGCCCGGCCACCGCACCCGCCGCCGTCCCCAACACCCCGGCCACCACCAGCCCACGCACCACACCGCCTCCAGGTCCGTTGTCCGCCCGCCGGTATGACGGGCTCCTCACCCTGCTCCACCACCCCGCGCCACCGCCGCCCCAACAGCGAACGCGGCGCACGGCACCACCACTGACGACGACGCGGCACCTCCCCCGGCGCCACATACAGCCCATCCCCACCCGGACCCGGCTCAGCCAACTCCCGGTAGTCCGCGACCACCCCGCGCAACCGCTCCACACACCGCCCACACCCGTACAACGGCGCCTCGGCAGGCGGATCAGCCGTGGACACGACTCCCAGCCGCATCACCAACCCGACCCGATGCCCACACCACAGCCAACACGCCCCGACGACCCACTCGTTGCCATCGCTCACGCGGCGCCCCGCAGGCCGAGGTCCAGCACGAACCACACCGCCTTGCCCCCGGCCTGGGAGGAGCACCCGACGTCCCGGCACATCATCCGCAGCATCCACAGGCCGCGCCCGCTCTCGGCGTCCCAGGCGGGCTCCATGAGCACGGGCAGCAGCGACGACCGGTCCTCCACCCGCACGGTCACCCACTCACCGTCCGGCACCACCGACAAACGGCAGTGCGGATTCGCCACGTGCCGCACCACGTTGGCGAGCAGCTCACTCAGCCCCAACCGGGCCACCTCCACCGCCGCGTCCGAAGCCCCCCACGCCCGCAACACCAACGCAACCGTCCGCCGCCACGTCTCAATCCCCCTCGCATCGGCCAGCAAGTCCCACGCGTACTAGCACTTGGCCTGTTCAGGCCGCATGAGGGCCGTCATCACACCACCTCCTGGGGTCAGGGCACATCACGTCGCACGGATGTCCGGGAAGCAACACGCCGTCGCTTGCGGGTGGTTGCTTCGTTGGTCAGCATGCAGCGATGAGGGCACCGAATGCAATCGCGCGTCAACCCGCAATTGCTTTTTGACGTGAGAGTGCACCCGTTGGTGGCAGACTGGTGGGCATGACGACTGCAAGCCCGGTAGTCCGGCGCCGCCGACTCGGCCTTGACCTGAAGCGCCTGCGCGAGGGCGCCAACCTCAAGGGGAACGAGGCGTCACGCGCTCTGAAGTGGTCGCCGTCCAAGCTGTCCCGCCTCGAAGCGGGCAGGACGGTTCCCACGCCCGGCGACGTGACGCAACTCCTCGACCTCTACGGCGTGACCGACCCCGAAGAACGGGACCGGCTCGCGAAACTCACCCGCGAGGCACGCAAGAAGGGCTGGTGGCAGCTCTACAGCGACATCCCATACTCGACGTACATCGGCCTGGAGTCCGCAGCCGAGTCGATGCTGACCTTCCAGACCGTCGTGCCGGGTCTGTTCCAGACGAGCCGATACGCCGAGGAGATCAACCGGGCCACCGATCCGGGGCTCTCGGAAGAATCGCTGGAACAGCGCCTCGACGTCCGAATGGAACGCCAGCAGGTACTCACGGGGTCGAACCCGCTGGTGATGCGGGCCGTGCTCGACGAGTCAGCGCTGCGCAGGCGAGTCGGCGGGGCGGAGGTGATGCGCGACCAACTCGACCGCCTGCTGGAACTGTCGCAACTGCCGAATGTACTGCTCCAGGTCATTCCCTTTTCGTCGGGCGCGCACCCTGGGACACTGGCAGGACCGTTCGTCGTCCTTCAATTTCCGGACAGCGAAGACCCCGATGTGGCCTACGTCGAGGCCAACAGTGACCCGTACCCGGACGACGCGCAACGGTACACGCTGCTGTTCGATAACCTCAGAGGCAGCGCTGTCAGCGTCACGCAGACGCAGGCGATGATCCGGAGCATGAAGAAGGAACTATGAACACCGAAGAGGCCGGGGGCGTCAACCTCACCCGTGTGGTCTGGCGTGCATCACGCCGCAGCCAGGCCAACGGCGACTGCGTCGAGGTCGCGGACGGCATTCCCGGCGTCGTTCCGGTGCGGGACAGCAAGAACCCCGCCCCCACCCTCCTGGTGCCCGGCGCGGCCTGGACGACGTTCGTGGATCACCTCAAGCACTGAGGACGACACCCCCGCAGAAGAGGAGCCTCACCACCGCCCCCCACGGCACAGGTCAGGCTTCTCCTTCACCCCGGCCCCCTCCACCTCTCCGGCCGAGTCACCACAATCGGTGTGACGACACAACGGCAACGGCAACTGCCTTGAAGTAGCTCGGTACGCGCTTCCGGCCCGATAGCGGCCTTTACCGAGTGGACCAGGAACGCCCGGCCCGCCTGACAGCCACCCGTCCGGGGCCGTCCAGCGGTCCCGGACAGCGCTACGCCGCGTCCGGAGCCGCAATTGTCCGCATGCGCAGCGTCATGCAAGGGTTACCCCTCATGGACCCAGCGCAGTTCGATGGTTATGTCCGCCGTGGCTCGGTGGACACCCTCTCGGTGGCGGATGCGGCCCGCCAACTGGAGGCTGTGACCCGCTACGTCGCCCAGGACCGGGAAGTCCTTGCCGAGCGGGAGAAGCGGGGTGACCCGCCGGCCCTGGACGGGGAGAAAGCGCTGGTCTTCGCCTACGAGGCGCATTCCCTGTCTCTGACCGACGCCTCGGGCGAGACGGTCGCCGTCCTCGTCTCCCCGGCCGTCCTGGAAGTCCTGGAAGACGCCGTCGGCCTGCTCCAGGGCGAACTGGAACGCCATCGCGGTACCGCCGCCCCGTCGACCACCGAGGAACTCCGTGACGAGCTGAAGGGCCGGATGACCTCATGAGCCAGATCCAATGGGAGCCCGCTGCGAAGCGGGCACTGGCGCGGTTCGGCAAGGACGACGCAGCCGTTGTCGATCAGGTCCTCGACAGCGTCAACGCGCTCTCCCACAACCCCCGGCCCTCCGGCGCGCTGGACTGCGGCGGTGGCAATCACCGCATCCACGTCGGACGTTACCGGGTCTGGTACACGCTCAAGCAGGAGAAACCTGTGGTCATCGCCATCGACCTTGTCGGCCGCCTCCAGTGATCCGCCTTCGGGGAGAGGGCGGACGGCGTGACAGCGGTGGTCTGCGTGCGGGTCAGCTCTCTGCCCGAGGCCGAGAGCATCGTCCGGCATCTGTACCGCATGGCCGAGATCATCAGGAAGGCACTCGATGACGCCGAAGGTTCCCAGCTTCGAGACGTTGCTCGACTCCGCGCGTGTCTCAGCCCTGCACCTGGAAATGCGGGACACTTACGCCGTCGCCGAGGAAGCCGACGACCTGGCCCTGTGGCGATCGGGCAAGTGGAGCCTGGAAGACGGCCGTCGCACGCTCGGCGACTGGCTCGCCCTCGTCCGGCGGACGGTTGGGCGAGGAGTGGACGTACGCCGCGCACGCATCGTCTCGCAGCCCGTCTCGGAGTACATCCGCTACGAACACGCTCTGACCCCGCTAAACCTCGAAGCCGGTGAGGGCGTGCGCTGGCTACCTCGCCGCGAGGCCCTCGGCATCGCCCTGTCGGCAAACGACTTCTGGCTCATCGACGCCACCTTGGTCCGCTTCAACCACTTCACCGGCGAAGGCGAGGCGGCCGAACCCGAGATGAACGAGTCCCCCTCCGTCGCGCGCCTGTGCGCCACGGCCTTCGACGAGGTATGGGAGCGGGGAATCGTGCATCACGAATTCGCCATCTGAACGAGCCTCCTCCGCACCCCGAGTGCGCAACCTGCGGCTGTCCAACGGTCCCGGCTGCTCACCGCAGCCGTACGACACAGATTCCGTGCGTCACATTGCCAATTTTCTCCAGCAAATTGGTCATTTCCGCCTTCGGGCCGAGTGGCGCCGGGCCCCGCCTCACACGCAGTACGGACACCGGACCCGCTCGCAGGACAGCGTGGCGGAAAGGCTCTCTTGACGTGGTGGACCACGAGAGGCGAAGGTCGTGGAATCTCGTAGAACTCGCCGCAGGCTGGAGGAAGCCATGGCATTACGGTTCATTGCTAAAGACCCGAACACTGACGGTGCGAACTGCCCCACGGTGTGGGTGGACGAGGAGCGACAGGAACTGGTGTTCCAGGGCTGGAAGGCGAAGGGGGAGGCTCGGGCCGACTGTCTGACAACCGGTCCGATCCCGGACAGCGAAGAGGTCGTACGGCTGCCCATGAGGATGGTGGCCGCCATTCGGGAGGCATGTGATGTGGCGGACCGCTCCACCCTTCGGTGAGTTGCTGGCGGGATGCAGGCGGTCGGCTCTGCATCTCGAAATGCGTGACCATTACGACGACCCGGACGAGGCCCCGAGGGTCGAGGCGTGGAAGTCCGGGTACCGGCCGGACCCCGCCGACCGTGCGACGTGGTGGCGGCCGTGGCTGGACCTCGTGGCCGAGACAGTGGGCAGGGGAGTGGAGATCCGCCGGGCGCGCATCGTCTCGGAGCCGGTCAGCGAGTACACCCGGTACCTCTACGACGGGACGTTCACCAACATCGCGGCCGGTGAGCAGATCCGGTGGCTGCCTCGCAAGAAGGCGTCCGCCCTCGCGTTGCCGGGCAACGACTTCTGGCTGTTCGACGGACGCCTGGTCCGCTTCGGGTACTTCTCGGGCGAAGGCACCTACCTCGGGGACGAGGTGACCGACGAGCCGGCGATTGCCGAACTCTGCGCGACGGCCTTCGAGAGCGTGTGGAACGAGGCCGTGCCCCACGCGGACTACACCGTCTGACCGGACTCTGCGAAACATGTCAGGTGTTCCCCCGTCGAGTGTCCAGGCTGCTCGGAAGGCGGTCGCTGATCGGCTACGTGAGATCCGCCGGGACGCGAATCTCGCAGCCAAGGACATCGCCGACCGCACCGGTTGGTACAAGTCCAAGGTCTCGCGCCTTGAGAACGCCGTCACGCCGCCGTCCGACGATGACATTCGTGCATGGTGCCGCGCGTGCCGGGCCGACGGGATGGCCGCAGATCTCATCGCGGCCTCCCGGTCGGCCGAGAACCTGTACGTAGAGTGGCGTCGGCTGCAACGCACTGGGCTGCGTCGATTGCAGGACTCCTACGTCCCCCTGTTCGAACGGACGCAGACGTTCAGGGTCTACTGCTCCAATGTGATCCCAGGGCTGCTCCAGACGGAGGGGTACGCCACCGCGCTCCTCAGCTCGATCGCCACATTCCGCAGGACTCCCTCAGACGTGTCTTCTGCGGTCGCCGCGCGTATCGCGCGTTCACGGATCATCCGTGACGGCAGCCGCCGTTTCGCGCTGCTTGTCGAAGAAGCGGTCCTACGGCACCGAGTCGGCGGTGCCGAGACCATGGCTGGCCAACTCGGCTTTCTGCTGGGCGTCATGGCTCTCCCCTCCGTGTCGTTGGGCGTGATCCCCTTCTCTGCTGATCGGCAGATGTGGATGATCGAGACATTTAACATCTATGACGCGCGGCAGGCGCAGTCGGAGACTCTGACCGCTCAGGTGAACATCACATCTCCCTCGGAGATCGCGCAGTATCTGCAAGCGTTCGGCGAGTTTTCGAAACTGGCAGTGTACGGGGCGGGGGCCCGTTCCTTGATCACTTCGGCGATCGACGCTTTGGAGTGAACCACATGGAACTCTGTAGAACTTGCTTGGAATGAGGCTCTTCTCGTCTTTAGCGTGGTGTGCGTGCGGGTGACGCGAGGACACGGTGCGTCGCCGACCCCGCGACGTCACGATTTCCTCCCGAGCTGTACCGGGACAGTGAATCTCCTTTCGTCAGCTGCTGCATGACGCAGACCAAGGCGGAAGGTTTGGCATCACGGCACGGAGAACGCATCTCCGTATTCACTGCACGAGAGGACCATTCCATGCAGCAGAATCTCTACGCCTTGCCTGCCCTGAACAGCTCCGACTTCGCCAATTTCTGCGGCGGAAACCTTCAGAGCGAGCACGAGTCGTGCATCGACATCGCGGCCCTTCCCGGTGTCGAGGAGGCGTACGCGGTCCGGGACTCCAAGCCCGAAGGCGCCGGTCTTGAACTGCGGTTCACCGGTCGGGAGGTGGACGACTTCGCCCTCGGCTGGGCGAGGCAGCGAGGGCTCGTGCGGTAGGCGGCGGACTCGCGTCGACGCACGGAACCATCACGGCCGCCCCGCACTCGTGGGGCGGCCCCCACCGCAGAAAGCGCACATGAACTGGTCAGGTCACTGGCACGGATTCGGACCATGGATCGGTCCCCTGGAAGCGTATGCGAAGGAAGGCGGGCGGCGGCCCCCGCACCCGAACGGGCCTCCCACCGTCACAGATCCCGGGGACAAGAGGCAGCAGGCAGTCCTCGACCGGTACCGCGAAGCCGCTGCCGAATTCGCGACGGGCAACGTCCCGCCGACCATGCCCGGCCACTGGCTCATGAAGCAGAACCAGGCGTCGTCCGACCGCACGTGGAGCGATGTGGGCTTCGCGCTGGCCTGGCTGGAGAAGTCCTACCGCTCCAACCCGCCGTTCGAACGGCCCGGCAGGGAAGCCCCGTACGCCGACCTCGCCGCGAAACTGGACTACGCCGCCGACGTGCTCCCCCGTGGCGTGGACGTGAGCTGGGTCTACTACCTGCCCTCCAAGAGCCTGATCTCCTTCTCCGTCGTCTGCTGCCCCAACCACTTCCACCCCGCAGTCGAATGCCCGGCGCCGCCGTCGTAGCGGCCTTTCAGAAAGGGCGACCCGCGTGTCCCTGGACCTCTTCCTTCCCGAGGCCGGCGTCACCGACCTCCTGACGACATGGCCGGACGAGCCGCATGTCTACGACCGGGGCAAGACGCCTCTCGACCAGCACCTCACGGCCGCCTCACTCCGCGAGTACGTCAGCACCGGATGCATACCCGCGGAAGAGATCGCCGCCATCAAGGCCCCGAACCCCTCCATCAGTCAGAACGCGTTCAAGACCAACGGCAGGACCGACGCGGACAAGCTCCGGACCCTCCACGACAACGGCTTCACGCTGCGGCTCGGCAACCTCCAACGCGTCGTGCCCTTCCTCGCCCAGGCGTCACGCGGCATCCAGGAGCAGACCGGCTACTCGAACTACATCCACGCCTTCATGACCCCGTGCGGTGGGCAAGGACTCCGCCACCACTGGGACCAGCAGATGGCCGTGATCGTCCAACTCCAGGGCCAGAAGCGCTGGCAGCTCTGGCGGCCCCCTGTCGAGGCACCTATGCGCGAGTACAACGAATCCTTCCGGGTCTGGAAGGACGACTACGTGGAACGGTGGACGGCCGCGGGACCTGATCTGGACATCGATCTCGGGGCAGGCCAGTGCATGCTTCTGCCACGTGGCTGGGTGCACAATCCGAGCGTGCGGGAGGGCGCCGAGGCAAGCGTCCACCTCACGGTCGCCATCCGCGAACGCACACCCATGTGGCTCGCCGAGAAGCTGACGGCCTCCGCGATCGAAGATCCCGCCTTCCGGCGTCTCCTCCTTCCGAACGTGCTGCTCGGCGAGGAACTCGCGACCGTGAGCGACGAGGTACGCCACATGCTCATCGCGCACCTGCAAGCCATCGATGCCCCAGCCATGGCACGCCTTCTCCGTGCGGCTGCGTTGAAGGAACTGGAGTACACGACGTGAGGCTCTGCTCGGTCGGTGATGAACCGGCCACGCCGCCTGGCTGGCCTTGGCTGTGGGGCACTGCCAGTGGTTAGCTGATGTGCTCACAGGTACGGAAGAGACCGATCATGAAGCGACTGGTCGCCCGGGTCTGACGGCTCATCCGGGGCCCTTGCAATGGCGGGTCCTGTGGTTCGCGCCTGCCAAGTCCATGGTCGGCGTCACCGGGGTCGTGTGAACGACGCCGGGCAAGTGCTGTTGCTCAAGGGCCGCCCAGCGAGATCAGGGACCACGCGGACGATGCGGCGGCGCGAGCGCTGCTGTGGAAAGCCCGCGACGTACTCGCGCGGGCGTGTGCAATCAGGAGCAATCCGGTGGGCGCCCGCACCGCGTGCCTCCTGGCCCCGTACTTCGCGGGTCACCGTTTCGGGTCGGTGGGCAGTGGTTTCGCGGCTCCGGTCGCCGGGTCGGTCGGAGCCGTTGAAGAGACTGGTGCCGTGATCATCATCAGCTTCCCTGGTTCGGACACGGCTGAGAAGCCGGCGTGAGCGTAGACCTCGTGGGCGTCCACCGTGGAGAGCATCAGCCGCTTCAGCCGGTAGGGCTCCAGTGCCGCCACGACCGACTCGGCCAGCCAGGTGCCGATGCCCTGGCCGCGTGCCTCGCGGGCGACGTAGACGTCGCACAGCCAGCCGAAGGTGGCGTAGTCCGTGACGACCCGGGCGAAGGCGAGTTGCCCGGCGGTGTCCGGTGTGTAGACACCGAAGACGAGCGAGTGCTCGATCGAGCGCGCCACGGTCTCGCGGCTCCGGCCCAGGGCCCAGAAGGCATCCGTGGAAAGCCAGTGGTGCACGCGGTCGAGGTCGATGCGCGCGGGGTCGGTGTCGAGGGTCAGGCCGTCGGCCCTGGTCGTGATCACGGCGCTCGATCCTATGGCGCCGGCCCCGAGGGCGGTGCCCGCGCTGCCGGGGTGCTGTTCAGGCCTGTGGCCGGCGAGTTCGAGTGACTTCGATGCCGAGGGAGTCCAGGAGGTGGGCGGGTCGGTGACGTCGCCGACCCGCGGGGTGAGTTCGCCGAGGTGGTGAAGGATCCTCTGGCCGGTGGCGCGGGCGGCGGCCATGGTGACGAGGTCCCGGAGGCCGCGGCCGCAGCGGTCGAGCGAGGGGACGAACAAGCGTGGTTGGCAGGGGAGTTCACGGGGGCCGGTTTGACGCCGCTCTTGGCTAACCGCTATTCATTGAGTGGCGCAGAGGAGGGTGGTGGTCCGTGCAGGACGTGGTGCTGGCGCTGCTGACCAAGGAGCCATCGCACGGGTACGACCTGCGCAAGCGGTTGGCGGCGGCGCTCGGCCCGTTGGGGGAGTCGCTGAACGCGGGGCAGGTCTATGTGACGCTCACCCGGCTCGAAAAGGCGGGCCTGGTCGTCCAGGAGCGTGAGGACGCGCCGGTGCGTGGCCCACGGCGCAAGGTGTACGCGCTGACCGCCGCCGGGCGGGAGCGGGTCGCCGCGTGGATGACCGAGGACGTCGGGCCCAGAGCGGACGTGCCGGAGTTCCACCTGAAGCTGGTGGCCGCCGCCGAGTCGGGCATGGCGGAGCCGCTCGCGCTCGTCGCGGCCCGGCGCCGCGAGCTGAGGCGCGGCCTCTCCGAGGCTCAGCACGCCCTCCTCACCCACGACACGGACTCGGAGGCCGGGCTGCTCCTGGAGGGCGTGGCGCTCCGGTTGCAAGCCGATCTGCGCTGGTTGGAGGCATGCGAGCGGACCTGGTCCGCCCGCGCCCCGCACGGGAAAGGCGGAGGGAACGGATGACGACACGAGGCACCCGGCGGGCCGGAGGGCGGACCCGTCGCGGAGACACCCGGAACGAAGGCGCGGGTCCGGTGCTGCGCGCCGTCGGCCTGTCGCGGGTCTACGGGCAGGGCGCGAGCACGGTCGTGGCCGTCGATCGGGTCGACCTCGACATACCTGCCGGGCAGACGCTGGCCGTGACCGGTCCCAGCGGCTGCGGCAAGTCGACGCTGCTGCATCTGCTGGGCGGCCTCGACCGGCCCGACGAAGGTGAGGTGTGGCTCGGCGGGCAGCGTATCGACCTGCTCGGCGAACGCGCGCTCGCCCGTCTGCGGCGCCGTGCCGTCGGCTTCGTGCACCAGGACTTCCACCTGATGGACGAGCTGAGCGCGGCCGAGAACGTCGAGCTGCCCGCCCTGCTCGCCGGTGACCCGCCGCGTACCGCCCGCCGTCGCGCCGCCGCACTTCTCGACCGCGTCGGGCTCGCGGACCGGGCCGGGCACCTGCCGTCCCAGCTGTCCGGCGGCCAGCGGCAGCGGGTCGCCATCGCCCGCGCCCTGGTGAACGAGCCGCTCGTGGTCCTCGCCGACGAGCCCACCGGGAACCTCGACACAGCCGCGACCCATGACGTCCTCCGCCTCTTCGCCGACCTGCGGGCCACCGGACAGACCCTCGTACTCGTCACCCATGACGAACGCGTCGCCGCCACCGCGGGCCGGGTCGTCTCCCTCCGTGACGGGGCATCGGCCGAGGACACACCGCTGGCCGCGGGGGGCTCGCGGCTCGGCGCGCTCCTCGGCTGGGAGGAGTGACCATGGGCCGTCTGCTGCTGATCTGGCGGCTCATCGCACGGGACATGCGGCGCCGCCCCGGCGAGGCCGTCATGTTCCTGGTCGCCGTCACCGCCGCCACCACGTCGCTGACCCTGGGAATGGCAGCCGACAACGCCGTGGCCAGCGGGTACATGAAGACCCGCGAGGCCACCGCCGGACCCGACATCACGGCCATCACCACCGCCACGGACCCCTCCGCCCTCGCCGGACGCATCGCCGACGCCCCCGGTGTGGAGACGCTCGCCGACCCGATCCCCGGGTTCTCCACCACGGTCCGCGCCAACGGGCGGACGGAGAACACCGCGGTCGAAGGGCGCGAGCGCACCGTGTCCGCCGTGGACCGGCCGCTCGTCACCTCCGGCACGTGGGTGCGCAGGGGCGGCGCGGTGGTCGAACGCGGCTTCGCCCAGGCGCTCGATGTACGTGTCGGCGACCGTGTCACCATCGGCGGGCGCGACTACCCGGTCGTCGGTACGGCCGTCAGCGCGGCCACCGGGGTGTATCCGTTCGGCAACTGGGCCACGGGCCCGGGGCCTTCCGACGGCGGCGGCCGGATCTGGCTCACCACCGACGACGCCCGTGCGGCAGCCGGCGACGAGCCCCTCCTGTACCTGCTCAACATCAGACTGTCCGACCCCGCCGCGGCACAGAGCTGGGCGCGCACCGTCTTCACCGACGACCTCAGGGGCCAGGACTGGGTCACCCCCCGTCCCTGGCAGCTCTTCATCGAAGCGGACACGCATGTGCTGAGGTCCGTCCGCCCCACCCTGGTCATCGGCGGGGGCCTGCTCGCCGCGGCAGCGCTCGTCACCGTCGCGTCACTGGCCGCCGTGCGCGCCCCGCGTGACCACCGGCGCGCGGGTCTTCTCAAGGCCGTCGGTGCCACGCCCCGTACCGTGGCCGTGCTGCTGCTCACGCAGTACCTGCTTCTCACTGTCGTGGCCGCCGCTGCCGGAGTCACCGTGGGATGTGTGACCGCGCCCGCGCTGGCCGACCCCAGCGCCGGGCTGCTCAACACGGTCGGCCCGCCGACCACTGCCATCGTCGTGGCCGCGACCGTGCTCGCCGTACTGGTGGCCCTGATCGGCACGCTCGGCCCCGTCCTGCGCACCGTGCGCTCCAGCACCGTCGACGCCCTGGCCGATCCGGCCCACCTGATCACGTACCGCCCCCGGCTGACGGCCATGACGGCCTATCTGCCCACGCCGCCCCTGATCGGCGTACGACTGATCGCCCGCCGTCCCGGCCGCGCGGTCCTGAGCGCCGTCGGCACGGCCGCCACGACGGTCATGGTGACCGCGCTCCTCACCTACCGGGTGTCGCTCAAGGCGGAAGCCGCCCTGGGAACGTCCACGTTCGAGGAGATCCGCAACGCCCTGACGGGCCAGGTGATGCTGGGTGTCACGGTCGCGATTCTGGCGCTGTCCGTGCTCAACACCGTCTACGTCAGCTGGAGCACCGCGGTGCAGGCCCGGCGCGCCCTCGCTGTCGCTCGCACCCTCGGCGCCACCCCCGGCCAGGTCATCGTGGCGCTCTGCACCGCGCAACTGCTGCCCGCCGTCGGGGGGATCGCGGTGGGCGTCCCGATCGGGATCGGCCTGTTCGCGCTGTTCAGCGCGGTCGTGGTGATCCCACCGGCAAGCTGGCTCGCGGCTGCCGCACCGGCCGTACTCCTCGCCGTAGCGGCACTGGCCGCCTTGCCCGCCTGGCTCCACACCCGCCACCCTGCCGGGCGGATCCTCAACGCCGAACCATCCTGACGTGGCTTCCCCACCGGCGCCGACGATCAGTCCTCGTCCTCACCACCCTCGGCGTCGTCCGGGTAGCGGGTGTTCCACAGGACCACCCGGGCATGTCGCCGAGCCGGTTCTTGCGAGGGCGCCCGGCGAGGACGCTGCTGGGGCCTTGGACAATGCTTGTCATGAACGATGCCTTCACGCTCCTTCGGCGAGCGACTGATCTGCTCCCCGAGGGCGCCCGGGCCGAGAACGGTGTGACGGTTGACGACGTGCGCGACTATCAACGGCACCGGGAGTGGGGGTTGGTCCTCGACCTCCTGATGGAGATCGCGGACGAGCAGCCGGTTCCCTTGCGATTCTGGTCGCTGCTCAAGGACGCAGCCCGCCAGATGATGCTGGAGCACAGCGCCGACTGGTGCGAGTGGCGGGCCTGGGAGATGCAGCACGGCACCATCCGGGCCAGGCTGAGCCTGCTGAGCACGAAGGACGGCGGACGTCAGACCGCCTTCACCGGGCAGGGGCAGCTGCGGCCGCTCTGGGACATCGGCAACCGGGCGCCCGATGGCGGGCAGGCAGTGAACGTCGCGCGAATGTGGGTGGAAGGTGCGCCCGGCCTGGCACCGGGAGAAAGCGCGACGGTCCGTCTGGCGCCGCTCAGCCCCGAACAGTGGCGTCATGTGCAGCCTGGCGACATGATCACCATGCACGAGGGCGGGCCGGTTGTCGGCACGGCCGTGATCGTCGAGGTGACACCGCCTTCCGTCACTGGGCGCGGGGCAGATCTGTAGGCGCGATCTGCAGGGTATCCGAGGCGCTCGGGGGGTTTGCAGGTCAGTCCGTCCTGGTCGAGTTGCGACCGCAGATGGGAAGATGACCGGCATGACGATCAACAGAAAGGCCCATGCCGCGTAGGCGGCCTGGGCGCGTCCGGGCGGAGTTGCCGCGCCGACGCCGGGTGCATGACGACATCACGGCCATCCGTGGCCTCTCCTCGGCAGCACTCGCCGAGGTTCGACGGATCGAACGCCGGAAGAAGTACCTGTGGCCGGGCTCGATCGGGTCGGCGATGGCGCGCTGGCGGAGCTTCGTCCACCAGCCGAATCGACGGTTGTGGGAGTACGAGAGCGGTGGCTGCACGGAGTGGGCCTGTTGCGGTGACCCGTGGCAGGCCCGCGAATTCCTCGAAGCAGTGATGCTGGCGATGTCCCGCCGCCGGTCGCGCGAACTCCGCAGCCTCGTCGAGGTTTTGGACCGACGGTACTGATGCGAGGTGGTGGCACCGCTGTCACTGCTCGGCATCAAGACGTCGGTCGAGTGGCGCTTGGTGTCGTCGGTGAAGACCGCGGTGGCTCGGTGGAGCTGTTCGAGGAGCTGGATAAGGGTTGGGGCTTCCGGTTCGAATTGGTCGAACCATGACGCCGTGGTGGATCGGTGGACCTGTCCGCTCTGATCGATCGCGAAGAGGATGCCTCCGCCGTCACCGCCGAACACGATGCCGGTGCGATCGTGGGTCAGGCGGACTGGTCCGTACTCGGTGAGGTGGTCGAGCACCAGGTCGGGCGAGTGGATGAAGTGTCCGTGGTCGATGTCGGGCAGTTGCAACTCGGCGATTGAGGAGTAGAAGGTGACCAAGGCAGCGGGGACGGCAGCGTCTTCCATCCGCGCGGCCGCCGCTCGGCTTTGGTCGTCGGCCACGAGGACGTCGTTGTCGCCCGGTGGGTAGCTGTGGGCGGTCTTGAAGTGGGTGAGGGTCTGCTCAACCATGGCGGTGATCTCGTGTCGCCAGGTGGTGAGCCAGTCGGCCGAGAGGTCCGAGGCGGTCATCGGGTGCCCTGTTGTGTGTCGTGAGCGAAGGGGTTGGTGAGCGGGGCTGAGCGGCGGCTGACCTCGGCGGCGTAGGCGCCTCAGTCTCCGGTGGCGGCTCGCTGCCACTTGACGGCGACGCTGATGTGGATGCCGAGAGCGCGGTTGAGGATCGTGGAGGGAAGGGCCGACGGCGACGAGGACGCTGCGGACATGTTCGACGACCTTGCTGTCGGGGAGTTCGTCGAGGGCTTCGTGAATCAAGGGACGCCGGCCGGAGGCCAAGTCGGGCAGGCCAGTGGAGACGACCTCTTTCGACAGCCAGCTCATGGACGTCGCCGTCCGCTGGGTCCCGGCCAAGGCGTCGTGGAGGGCCTGCAGCTTCGGCGGGACGGCGGCGGTGTCGAGCAGCCGGTACGGCGGCGATGGATCGCCGGTCTCCTCGACCCGGCCGACCCTCGGCACCGTGAGCGCCGTGAAGTCCCCCAACCGCATGCCCTCTTACACCTGACCCTCCACGAGCTGCTGTGGTCTCCAACAGCTTGTGATGACAGCACATCAGGACGGTGGTGTGGCACGGCTTCCGAGGCAAGCTGATCGGCCCGGTGCTTGGTCCCGTCACCGTGGGTCGATCTCCGGGGGCTCGTCGGCTCACGCCCCGGTAGTTCGGTCAACAGGTCCTTCTGGCCCTCGCGGTAGGCCTGGCGGATCTGGCCCCGGCCGCCGTGGCGGATGTTGTGCGAGCCAGGCGGTGGCGGCACTCGCGCACGGTGAGCTGCCGGTTCATCAGCCGCCAGCAGGTACCGTCGACCGGATCGACAGGGGCGATCAGGCAAAGAACCGCTGTCCTGATCGCCGTCGATCGTGTCGGCCGCGCCCACTGGTCCGCCCAAGCCCTTGTCCACCGGTGCGTCTTGCCCGGCGACGGAAGCCGAGGTCCCGGACGTGGGCTAACGCGCTACGCGGTAGCAGAGGTAGATGACCCCCGAGTCGAAGGTGCGGGTCTCGACGAGTCCGAGATTCACGTGGCGTTCTGCCTGGGGCAGGAACGGGATACCGCCGCCGACCAGCACGGGGTAGACCCGGGCCCGGTACTCGTCGATCAGGTCCAGGGCGGCCGCCTGGGCGGCCAGGTTCGCGCCGCCGATCGCGATGTTGCCCTCGCCCGGCTCGGCCCGCAGCCGCTCGATCTCCTCGGCCAGGCCGCCGGACGCCAGGCGGGCGTGGCCCTGGACCTCGGACAGCGTGGTGGAGAACACCACCTTCGGAAGCGGGTTCCACAGCTCGGTCCACTCGCGCTCGGCGTCGTCGAGCGAGTCCTGGTCGACGGTCTCCCAGTACAGCATCGCCTCGTACAGCCGCCTCCCCAACAGGTGGACGCCGACTTCCCGGGTCTCCTCGATCCAGGAGCGGAAGACATTGCCGTCGGGCGCCGTCCAGTCAATGCCACCGTCCGGCCCGACGATGTAACCGTCGAGCGAGACGTTCATCGAATAGGTCACCTTGCGCATCAGACGTCCTCCTAGAGAGCGGGCTCGACCGTATGACCACGCGAGTCCGCAGAACTCATCGCTGAGCGCGCTGCTTTCTGCACCGGGCCCCTGGAGAACGAGCCACCGGGCGGCCCTTTCACGGAAAGGTGGGCACAGGCTTCGGCTTCCCCCGCCGAGGAACACGAGCCGGAGCTAAGGTGCGGACGAGGAGAGGAGCAATCACTGTGCGACGACAACCGGGGCACATGCGCGGCACTACAGCTCCACCGGGGCCGCCGGAGGGGACAAAGGTAAAGTTAAGCAAAATCACCCGCACCCTCCGATAAACCCGCAGGTCATTCACTCTCCTCCCCGCACGCGCGGGGCTGTTCCCTTACGTCAATGCCCGCTGACGGGAGAGCAGTCCTCCTCCCCGCACGCGCGGGGCTGTTCCCTGGGTCGGCGGCGGGCCGGGCCAGAACACGAGCTCCTCCCCGCACGCGCGGGGCTGTTCCCGCGGCGGGCGCGACGGGCCGGGTGACGGCGGCCTCCTCCCCGCACGCGCGGGGCTGTTCCCGGCCAGGGGAACGTCGGCCGCGACCTCGGCTACTCCTCCCCGCACGCGCGGGGCTGTTCCCGGCCAGGGGAACGTCGGCCGCGACCTCGGCTACTCCTCCCCGCACGCGCGGGGCTGTTCCCGCCTCACCGATCCGGCGGGCCTGCTCCCGGGCCTCCTCCCCGCACGCGCGGGGCTGTTCCCACCTCGACCTCCGCATCAAGCAGCTGTACTCGCTCCTCCCCGCACGCGCGGGGCTGTTCGTTGCTGGCCTCGTCGTCTGCCCGGCTGGCGTCCTTTTCCTGGCGTTCGCCGGGCTCTTTTTGTTGGCAGTGATTGCGTGAGTGATGGGTTTTCGGGGCTTTGGATGTGGTTGTGGTCAGGGGGCTTGGATTGTGTTTTGGGGCGCGTGAGGGGGAGTGTGCGCTGGTGTGTGGGTCTGCACCACCGGTGAGTGACTCCGTGCTCTGGCTGGGTGTCATGGTCAACCCAGTGGCCTGCCGGGAGAGTGGAGGAGCCCTGGCCTGTGGGTCACTGGCTGGGGATCGTTCATCGAGGAGGTAGATGTGGCAGTCAAGCGTGTCCTGATCACCGCAGTGGCTCTTGTCGGGATATGCGCCGTCGGGGCCGGTACGGCGCTGGCGGAGAATGGTGTGCTCGTCAGCCGGTTCGACGACGGCAGTTTCGAGTATCCGGTCGCCCGTGCGAACGCGTTCGACACGTATCAGGCGGGTCAGTCCATCGGGCCCTGGAGGGTGACCAGCGGGGCCGTGGATCTCGTGGACGACGGGCTCTGGCAGGCCGCCGAGGGCAACCAGTCGCTCGACCTCAACGCCACCGTCCCCGGCGCCGTGGCGCAGACGTTCACCACCACCCCGGGGCAGACGTACACCGTCACCTACTCGCTGGCCGCCAACACCGCGGGCGGCCCGACCGTGAAGACCGGCCGCGTCCTCGTGGACGGCCAGAACGTCCAGGACTTCTCCTTCGACATCACCGGCAAGTCGCACGGCAACATGGGCTACGTCAGGCGGCAGGTCACCTTCGTCGCCACCGCCGCGACCACGACCCTCGGCTTCGCCAGCACCACGGCCAACAGCGCGTACGGTCCGGTCGTGGACGACGTGCTGGTGACCGCCTGTCCCCCCTGCCCCTGCTGATCCCGGCATCGAGAAGGCCCGGTCCCGAGCCGCTGACGCCCGGGGCCGGGCCGCCGTCGCGCTTGCCCGGAGAGTCGGTGATGCAGCACGCTGGGCCGGGAGTCCGGCACGGCGGGGAGCTGCGAGGGGGCGGGGTTGGCTGAGCGGCGGCTGACGCGGCAGGAGTTGAACCGGCTGAAGAAGCGCGGCGGCTTCATCGGGCGGCAGGGGGAGCTGGACGCGTTCCGCGCCAACCTCCGGCGGGACCCGCAGTCCACCGACTTCCAGTTCCAGTACCTCTTCCACGTCCACGGCAACGGCGGTGTCGGGAAGACATCGCTGATCCGGCAGTGGGAGCAGCAGGCCAGGGAACGCGGCGCGCTCACCGTGACGGTCGGCGACGAGGTCCACGGCCCCGTCGAGGCGATGGAGACGATCGCCGAGCGGCTTCGGCGCGAGGGCACGCCGCTGAAGGCGTTCGAGAACAAGCTGAAGGACTATCGCAAGGGCCTTGAGGAGGCGGAACGCGCCCGCGCCGCCGGGGTCGCCGAGGCCGGGGGAGGGGCGTCCGTGTCGCCCGCGGGGATGGCCGTGGCGCAGGTCGCGCTGGCCGGCGCGACCGCCGTCCCGCTGCTGGGCGCCGTCGCCGGGGCGATGGACCCGGCGGCGCTGGGGGCCGGGGTGGACCGCTGGCGGACCCGTGTCGCGGGACGGTCCAGGATGCAGGAGACCGTCCCGTTCCTGTCGCCCGTGAAGCTGCTGACGCCCGTGTTCCTGGACGATCTGGCGGCTGTCGCGCGGCAACGCGTGCTGCTCGTGCTGTTCTTCGACGTCTACGAGCGGACCGGCCCGGTCCTCGACGCGTGGCTGCGCGACATGATCTGCACGGACGCCCACGGGTCGCTGGAGGCGAACGTCGTGGTCGTCCTGTCCGGGCAGGGGCGCCTGGACGATCGGTACTGGGCCGACTGGCACGCGGACATCGCCGACGTGCCGCTCGACGTGTTCACCGAGCAGGAGGCCCGCGACCTGCTGCGGGCCCGTGGGGTGACGGACCCGGACGTGACCGAGGTGATCCTGCGGCTGTCGGGACGGCTGCCGGTGCTCGTGGACATGCTCGCGCACCCCCGGCCCGCCTCGCCCGGCGAGGTCATCGATCCCGCCGAGACGGCCGTCGAACGGTTCCTGAAGTGGGAGAACGATCCCGACCGGCGCGCCGCCACCCTCGCCTGCGCCCTGCCGCTGCACCTGGACGAG
Source organism: Streptomyces sp. NPDC049879 (assembly GCF_044461265.1). Taxonomy (NCBI): domain Bacteria; kingdom Bacillati; phylum Actinomycetota; class Actinomycetes; order Kitasatosporales; family Streptomycetaceae; genus Streptomyces; species Streptomyces sp. NPDC049879. The sequence goes on from NZ_JBITKT010000001.1 coordinate 851,724, forward strand.
GACGTCTACCGGGCGCTCGCCCCGCGCACGGCGGCCGACCGGTACGACTGGCTGCGGGGCCTGCCGTTCGTCGGCCGCCACGACGGGCGCGCCCACTACCACGACACGGTCCGCGCACTCATGGTCCGCCACCAGCGCGACCACTTCCCCACCACCTGGACCTCCCAACACGCCACGCTCGCCCACCTCCACCGGACCCGCCGCGAAGCCATCGAGGCCACGCTCACCCCGCACCGCGACCACTCCTACTGGTATGACGCGGCGTGGCGCGAGATCTGTTGCAACGAGACCTACCACCTCCTCTGCGCCAATCCCGGGGCCGCACTTCCCGCGGCGCTCGCCGACACCGTGCACGCCTGCTACCGCGACACGGCCGCGTTCCGGCAGTGGGCCCACCTCCTGGGCCAGGCCGCCACCGACACCGGCGACCCCGACCTGGCCCGGTGGGCGGACCAGTTGGCCGCCGCCGACGAGGCAGGGGACGGGGACGCGGGAGCCGTCATCCAGGCCGTGACCGTCCTGCTGACCGCCCCCACCCTCCCGCCCGCCACCCGCGCCGTCGCCCACATCGCCCGCGGCTACGCCCGCGAACGCCGCGAGGAGTGGGAGCAGGCCCTCACCGACTACGACGGAGCGGTCCTGCTGACCCCGGACAACCCCACGGCCCGCCTGCGGCGCGGCGAGGTCCGCAGGTTCACCGGCCGGTTCGACGACGCCCTCGCCGACCTGGACCGCGCCGTCGAACTGGACCCCGACCGCGCCCGGGCGCACATCAGCCGGGGCCGCGTCCACCGCTCCCTGGAGCGGTACGACGAGGCGACCGCCGACTTCGACCAGGCCATACGCCTGTGCCCCGACAGCGCCGGCGCGTACGCGCACCGCGGCGAGACCCACCGGCGCGTGGGCCGGTACGAGGACGCGCTCGCCGACCTCGGCCGCGCGATTCAACTGGAACCCGACCACCCCTGGGCACACGCCGTCCGCGGAGGCACCCACTCCTCCCTGCACCGGTACGAGGAAGCGCTCGCCGACCTGGACCGCGCGATCCAGCTGGACCCCGACCAGGCGTGGATCTACATCACCCGGGGAAGCTCCTACCGTCTGCTGGAGCGATACGACGAGGCCGTCGCGGATCTCGACCGCGCCATCCGGCTGAGCCCCGACAGCGCGTGGGCGTACGCGCAGCGCGGCGACACGTACCGGCGCGCACGCCGGTACGAGGACGCCCTCGCCGACCTCGACCACGCCGTCCAACTCGGCCCCGAGGACGTCTGGGCCCGGCTCAACCGGGCCGCCGTCCGCTACTACGTGGGCCGGTACAGGGACGCGATCGCCGATCTCGACCATGCCGTCCGGCTGGAACCCGACTACATCTGGGCGTACTTGAGCCGGGGAATCGTCCACCAATCCATGGGCCGGTACGAGGAGGCGGCCGCCGACCTCGAACGCGCCCTTACGATCGGCGTCGATGACGCCGGGACCCACACCAGCCACGGGGACGCCTGCCTCGGGGCGGGCAGGTACGAGGACGCCATCGCCGCGTACGACCAAGCCCTGCGGCCGGAGACGTCCGGGCCGGAGACCACCGGGGCGCTGATCCAGCGCGGGGAGGCCCGCCTGCTCTCGGGTGACACGAAAGCCGCACGCGAGGACCTCACGCTCGCGCTGGAGCGGTCACCCGGCGACGACGGCTGGGCCCATCTGCTGCTCGCGCTCGCGGCACGGCAGTCGGGGCAGGACGAGAACGGGCACTGGGCGCGCGCCGTGGACGCCTTCACCGTGGCGGAGGACGACGTGCCGCCGCACGAACTCTTCCTCCTCCACTGCCTCCGCCCCGATCCGGCCGCCCCGCAGGCGCTCGACGGCCTCCTCGCCCGCAACCCGGCGCAGTGGGTGTACGAGCGAGTGCTCAACATCCTCGACCGGTTCACCCGCGCCGGGTTCGCCGACGGCGCGTTCGCCGGGCCGCTCCGGCAGCGGCTCGAAGCGGCGTACGAGGCGGCCAGAGCGCGGGTGTGAGGAAGCTCAGCCGCGCAGTTCGGACAGCACCGCGTCCGTGAACCGCGGCCACGCCTCCGCCGCCCACGGGCCGAAGAGGCGGTCGGTCAGCGCCACGCACGCCGCCCCCGCGTCCGGGTCCACCCACAGGAACGTCCCCGACTGCCCGAAGTGCCCGAACGTACGCGGCGACGACGTCGCGCCCGTCCAGTGCGGCGACTTGTGGTCGCGCAGCGAGAAGCCAAGACCCCAGTCGTTCGGCCGCTGGTGCCCGAAGCCGGGCAGCACGCCGTCCAGCCCGGGGAAGACCACGGACGTCGCCTCGTCGAGCGTCTCGCGGGCCAGCAGGCGCGGCGCGAGCAGTTCGGCGGCGAAGCGCAGCAGGTCGTCCAGCGTGGACGTGCCGTCCTTGGCGGGGGAGCCGGCGAGTTCGGTGCCGGTCATGCCCAGCGGCTCCAGCACGGCCTGCCGCAGGTACTCGGGGAACGGTATGCCGGTCGCCTCGGCCAGGTGCGCGCCCAGGACCTCGAAGCCCGCGTTCGAGTACAGGCGGCGGGTGCCGGGCGGCGCGGCGACGCGGTCCTCCTCGAAGGCGAGCCCGGACGCGTGCGCCAGCAGGTGCCGTACCGTCGAGCCCTCGGGCCCGGCCGGTCCGTCCAGCTCGACCGCGCCCTCCTCGACGCCGATCAGCACGGCGTACGCCGCCAGCGGCTTGGTCACCGACGCCAGCGCGAACGGCCGGTCCCCGGGCCCCCTGGCGGCGCGCCGCCCGTCCGCCGTGACCACTCCCGCCGCGGCCGTCGTCACCGGCCAGCCGTCGATCAACTCCAGGCTCTGCATACGTGCGAGCCTAACGCGCCACGACAGGGGGGCTTGCCTGGAGTGCACTCCAGCTCTTTAGCGTTCTCACATGACCCTGGCGCAACTGCGGGAACCAGAGCTCGAACGAGTCGACCTGTGCGCGTCCGCCGACCTGCCGCATCCCCGGCCGGACGGCCAGGACCGCTACACCATCAGCGAAGTCGCCGCCCACACCGGCCTGAGCGTCCACACCCTGCGCTGGTACGAACGCATCGGGCTCATGCCGGACGTCGACCGCTCGCACACCGGCCAGCGCCGCTACACCAACGCGGACCTCGGCTGGCTCTCCTTCGTGAACAAGCTGCGGCTCACCGGCATGGCCGTCGCCGACATGGTCCGCTACGCCGACCTCGTCCGGCAGGGCGACCACACCACCGCCGAGCGCCGCGCGCTGCTGAGCACCACCAGGGACGACGTGCTGCGCCGCATCGCCGAACTCACCAGCACCCTCGCCGTCCTCGATTTCAAGATCGACCTGTACACCGAAGCAGAAGACGACACCGCCCGGGTGTCCGAAGGGACGTGACCCCTCACATGACCACCACCACCCCGATCGCCACCGCCCCCCTCGGCACGGGCGGCCCCCTCGTCGGCGTCCAGGGCCTGGGCTGCATGGGCATGAGCTTCGCCTACGGCCCCACCGACGCCACCGAGGCCCGCGCCACCCTGGAACGCGCCCTCGACCTGGGCGTCACCCTCTTCGACACCGCCGACCTGTACGGCATGGGGGAGAACGAGAAGTTCCTCGCGCCGTTCCTCGCGGCCCACCGGGACGAGGTGACGATCGCGACGAAGTTCGGGCTGAGCTTCGACCCCGAGCGCCCCGCCGAGCGGCCGATCCGCAACGACCCGGCGTACATCCGCTCGGCCGTGGAGGCCAGCCTGCGGCGCCTCGGGACCGACGTCATCGACCTGTACTACATGCACCGCTACACCCCCGAGGTGCCGCTGGAGGACAGCGTCGGCACGATGGCCGAACTGGTCACCGAGGGCAAGGTCAGGCACCTCGGCCTGAGCGAGGTGACGGGCGCCGAACTGCGCACCGCGCACGCCATCCACCCCATCGCGGCGCTCCAGTCCGAGTGGTCGCTGTTCTCGCGCGACGTGGAGCGCACCGCCGTCCCGGCCGCCAAGGATCTTGGCGTCGCGTTCGTGCCGTACTCGCCGCTCGGCCGCGGCTTCCTGACCGGCGCCTTCGCGGACGCCTCCACCGACCTCGGCGACGACGACTTCCGGCGCGGCCAGCCCCGCTTCAACGGGGAGAACGCCGCCGCCAACCGCGCCCTGCTCGACCCGATCCGCGAGGTGGCGCGGGCCCACGACGCCACGCTCGGACAGATCGCGCTCGCCTGGGTCCAGCAGCAGGCGCGGCGGCGCGACATGACCGTCATCCCGATCCCCGGCACGCGCCGCCGCACCCGGATCGAGGAGAACACCGCCGCGACCCGCATCACGCTCGGTGACGACGAGCTGGCGGCGCTCGACGCGATCGGCCCCCGCGTCGCGGGCGACCGCTACCCCGACATGAATTTCTCCCAGGCCGGACGGGAATGACCCACGCCGCGCGGCGGGCCGCCGGGCCCGTCGCGCGCCCCGGCGCCCGCGCCGGGCTCACAGCTCGGCGAGCAGCTCCGTCTTCTTCGCCGTGAACTCCTGGTCGGTCAGCAGACCGGCGGTGTGCAGGTCCCCGAGGTGCCGGATGCGGTCGGCTATGTCCGCCGGGTCCGCCCGGTGCCCGTTCCTGCCAGGCTGGCCGTGCTGTCCGTGCTGGCCGCGCCGGTCGTGCCCGCCGCGCGGGTCGTGGTCGTCCTCGTCCGGCTCGGCCGCCCGTATCGCCTCCAGCACCGCCGCCGCCAGCGGCAGCGACTCGTGCACGGGCCCGTAGCCGCGCCCCAGTACTACCGACGCCGGGTCCTGGTCCGCGGTCTCCTCGCCCCCGCCGCCCTCCCCGTGACCGTGCCCGTCCCCCGCGCCGTCGCGCAGCAGCCGCAGGTGCCCCACCGACACCTCGGGCGAACGCCACTCGACGCCCGCCAGCTCGCTCACCCGGAACGCCTGGTCCCCCGCCTTCCACTTCGCCGACGACGCGGCCGTCCAGAACCAGCGGAAGGACACCTCCTTGCCGTCGAACGCGACCTTCCCGTCGTACGCCTTGAACGCGGGCGGCGCGGGCGGCGCCGCCACCAGGTACGCCGCCGCCTCCTCGCCCGCCGGCGGCCCGAGCGCGCTGCGCAGCTCGGTCGCGTAGTACCCGGCGAGGTTCTCCCGCTCCGCCGGGAGGACGAGCCGGTACGGGTCCGCCGCCTCGCGCAGCTGCCCCCCGGCGGCGTCGAACAGCGGATCGGCCCCCCGCCGCGGCACGGCGTGCAGCACCACGGTCCCCTTGCGTCTCCCCGGTGCCAGATCGACCGTGCTCAGCGCCTCGTACGGGATACGGCGCTCCCCCAGCACCTGGAGGAGGCGCGGCGTGCGTATTCCCCGTTCGAAGCGGATGAGCACGGAATCGGTGTCGAACTCCCACGTGGAGTGGATTCCGGCCAGCACATCACCCATGCGGGTCATCGTAAGCGCCTGCACTGACGAAAAGGGGTCGCCCCGACTGCTGTGTTCCTGTCACAATCCGCCGACCGCCGCGCAGGGGGCGGACGCGGCGCATCCACGCACGTCCGGGGCGCACGCCGTGTCGTCCACGCGCCCCGCGCCGATCGTCGCCATCGAGGCCAGGCCCACCCCGCCCGGCTCGAAGTACGCGCTGTGCCCCTCGGCCGCGCCCGCGTCCAACAGCCGCGCGCCGAACGACGGATCGAGCGGGTCGGTCCCGAACCCGAGCGGCCCCAGCTCCATGTGCGGCACGTCCTCGATCCAGTCGCCGCGCGCCCGCATCGCCCACACCCGCGCGTCCGTGCCCAGCTCGGAGACGTGCGACGCCCGCATGCCGGGGCTCCCGGCGACGGTGATGTCGGTGACCCGCGACGGCAGTTCCTCCGCCGCGACGCCGCACACCACCGACCCGTACGAGTGGCAGAACAGCGCGACCCCGCCGTCCCCCGGCAGCGCAGCCACCGCGTCCACCAGCCGCTCCGCGCCCGCCTCGGCACGGCCCGTGGTGGCCGCCGACATGGCCATCCCGGCGGGCGCGTCGTAGTCCGCCCACGCCACGACGGCCGTCGAGCCGCCCGCGGGCAGCCGCTCCAGCTCCGCCGCGTACAGCGCCTGCGCCATTCCCGCGGGCGCCGTCCACCGGCCCTGCGTGCGCTCGTACGTCAGCAGCTCCGTGTCCACACCGGGGACGACGACGGACACCCGGTCCGCCGTCTCCAGGTCGCCGAAGACCTCGGCGACCCGGCCACGCCCGGTCGGGTCGAACGCGAGGATCTGCCGGCCCGGCCGCAGCAGCGACTCGAAGCGGTGCATCCGCCGCCCCGCCTCGTGCTGCCCGGCCTCCGACAGGCGCGGGTCGGCCATCCTGGCGCGCTCGACGTCGCGCGCGTCCACCAGCGCCTCGCGGTTGGCGCGGAAGCGCAGCCGTACGGGGGCGCCCGCCATGTTGCCGACGACGAGGGGGTAGCGCTCGGCGAGGCGCCGCCGCTGGGCGGGGGTCAGGCCGGCGAAGAACCGCGCGGTGCGCTCGGGCGGGGCGTCCGCGCCGGGCAGCGGCTCGCCCGCCACCGTGCCGCGCTCCCAGGCGGTCAGCTCGGCGTCGTACGCGTCGGGCCGCGGGGTGTCGGCGCCGGCGATCCAGCCCGCCGTGGCCAGCACGGCGAACACCACGGCGAGCGGCAGCAGTACGCGGCGCAGCGTCGCGGCGGGCGAGGGGCGATGCGGGAGGAATCGCGGGGGAAAGAGGTGAATGTTCAGCACTGCCGCGTCATCATACGGGGCTCGAACGGCCCCCCGCGCCGCTGCCCCCGGGCGCCGGGACCGCCCGCCCGCACGCCCCTGACCGGCCGTTCAGCCCCGCGCACGCCGAACGGCCGCCGTATCCGCGGGGGATACGGCGGCCGTCGTCACACCGCGCCGGGGCGCGGGCTCAGCGTGTGGCGCGCGTCACGCGTCGCCGCCCGCCGAGCCCGGGTCGGCCGCGGCCACGTCGAGCAGCTGGTACCGGTCGATGGCCTGCTTGAGCACGGAGCGGTCGATCCGGCCCTCCTTGGCCAGCTCGGTCAGCACGCCCAGCACGATCGACTGCGCGTCGATGTGGAAGAACCGCCGCGCCGCGCCGCGGGTGTCGGCGAAGCCGAACCCGTCGCCGCCGAGCGACTGGTACGTGCCGGGCACCCAGCGCGAGATCTGGTCGGGCACGGCCCGCATCCAGTCGGACACGGCCACGAACGGTCCCTCGGAACCCTGGAGTTTCGTCGTGACGTACGGCACGCGCTGCTCCTCCTCCGGGTGGAGGAGGTTGTGCTCCTCGGCGGCCACCGCGTCGCGGCGCAGTTCGTTCCACGACGTGACGGACCACACGTCCGCCTTCACGTTCCACTCGTCGGCGAGCAGCCGCTGCGCTTCGAGAGCCCACGGGACGCCGACGCCGGACGCCATGATCTGCGCCGGTACGGAGCCCGAGGCGCCCTCGGAGAGCTTGTACACGCCGCGCACGATGCCCTCGGCGTCCACGTTCTCCGGCTCGGCGGGCTGGACGATCGGCTCGTTGTACACCGTGAGGTAGTAGAAGACGTCCTCGGCGTCCTCGCCGTACATACGGCGCAGGCCGTCCTTGACGATGTACGCGATCTCGTACCCGTAGGCCGGGTCGTAGGCCACGCACGCCGGGTTGGTCGAGGCGAGCAGGTGCGAGTGCCCGTCGGCGTGCTGGGTGCCCTCACCGGTCAGGGTCGTGCGCCCGGCGGTCGCGCCCAGGACGAAACCGCGCGACAGCTGGTCGGCCATCTGCCAGAACTGGTCACCGGTCCGCTGGAAACCGAACATCGAATAGAAGATGTAGATCGGGATCAGCGGCTCGCCGTGCGTCGCGTACGCGGAGCCCGCGGCGATCAGCGACGCCGTACAGCCCGCCTCGGTGATGCCGTCGTGCAGCATCTGCCCGGTCGGCGACTCCTTGTACGCGAGCAGCAGCTCACGGTCCACCGACTCGTACTTCTGCCCGAGCGGGTTGTAGATCTTCGCGGACGGGAACATCGCGTCCATGCCGAACGTGCGGTACTCGTCCGGCGCGATCGGCACGAAGCGCTTGCCGATCTCCTTGTCGCGCATCAGCTCCTTCAGCAGCCGGGCGAACGCCATCGTCGTGGCGACCGCCTGCTTGCCCGAGCCCTTCTTCACGCCCGCGTACGCCTTGTCGCCGGGCAGCTCCAGCGCCTTGGCGCGCACCACGCGCTGCGGCACGAAGCCGTCGAGCGCCTGGCGCCGCTCCTTCATGTAGCGGATCTCCGGCGAGTCCGGGCCCGGGTGGTAGTACGGCGGTACGCCGCCCTCCAGGGCGCTGTCCGGGATCGGCAGTCCGAGACGGTCGCGCAGGCCCTTGGCGTCCGCGACGGTCAGCTTCTTCATCTGGTGCGTGGCGTTGCGGCCCTCGAAGGCCGGGCCGAGCTTCCAGCCCTTGACCGTCTGCGCGAGCACGACGCTCGGCTGGCCGTCGTGGGCCAGCGCGGCGCTGTACGCCGCGTACACCTTGCGGGCGTCGTGGCCGCCGCGGCCGGTCGCCAGGCGGACCAGGTCCTCGTCCGACAGGTTCTCGACCATCTTCGCCAGGCGCGGGTCCGAGCCGAAGAAGTGCTCCCGCATGTACGCGCCGGACTCGGTCGCGTACGTCTGGAACTGCCCGTCGGGCGTGCTGTTCAGCCGCGCCACGAGCACGCCGTCGGTGTCCTGCGCGAGCAGGGCGTCCCAGGAGCTGTCCCAGGCGAGCTTGATCACGTTCCAGCCCGCGCCGCGGAACTGGCCCTCCAGCTCCTGCATGATCTTGCCGTTGCCCCGCACCGGGCCGTCGAGGCGCTGGAGGTTGCAGTTGACGACGAAGGTCAGGTTGTCCAGGCCCTCACGGGCCGCGAGCGACAGCTGGCCGAGCGACTCGGGCTCGTCCATCTCGCCGTCGCCGAGGAACGCCCACACGTGCGACTTCGACGTGTCGGCGATGTCCCGTGCCTGCATGTAGCGGTTCATGCGCGCCTGGTAGATGGCGCTGATCGGGCCGAGGCCCATGGAGACGGTCGGGAACTCCCAGAAGTCCGGCATCATCCGCGGGTGCGGATAGCTGGACAGGCCGCGGGGGGCCTTGGACTTCTCCTGGCGGAACGCGTCGAGGTTCTCCTCGGACAGCAGTCCGTGCAGGTAGGCGCGGGCGTACATGCCGGGCGACGCGTGACCCTGGAAGTACACCTGGTCACCGCCGTCCCCGGCGTCCTTGCCGCGGAAGAAGTGGTTCCAGGCGACGTCGTAGAGCACGGCGGACGAGCCGAAGGTGGCGATGTGACCGCCGACCCCGATGCCGGGCCGCTGGGCGCGCGTGACCATCACGGCCGCGTTCCAGCGGGTCGCGTTGATGATCCTGCGTTCGAGTTCCTCGTCACCGGGGTACTCGGGTTCGTCCTTGGTCGCGATGGAGTTGAGATGGTCCGTGACACGTGCCTGGGGCACGGCCACCTGCTTCTCACGGGCGCGCTCGATCAGGCGGAGCATGAGATAGCGGGCCCGTTCCCGGCCTCGCTCGTCGACGGCCGCGTCGAGCGAGTCGAGCCATTCCTGAGTCTCCTCAGGATCGAGATCCGGGACCTGGCTGGGAAGGCCGCCCATGACGATCGGGTTGCGATCTGATCCGGAAGCCACGCTGTTCCTTCACTGTGAGTTGTCTGCTCTGCATGTGTCGCGCCGCCTCCATCGTGGACCCACGACGGCGAAACGTCATCTCTACCGGACGGTAATCAGGTGGCCACGGCGTGCGGGCCGCTCCCCGTCCGGCCCGCGACCGGCCCGGCCCGGGTCCCCGGGCCGCCGGTGCCCGCTCCGCGCCGGGGACGCGGCTCCCCGGTGGCTCGGGCCGACCGGCTCACCCTACGCCCCCGCCCTCCGACCACCGCGAACGCCTGTTCACCGCGTCCGCCGCGTGAGCGAACGCGCCGCGCCGCCGTGCCACGCCCGGACGCCGCGCGGAACACGGCCGATGCGTCAACGTTTGGGCGGGCTCGGCCGCCGGGTACTTGCGCGATCCGCCCCGCGCGTGTGGACTACGCCCCAAGCCGCGCGCGCACGCGCGGCATGCCCGTACCCTTTTTCCAGGGTACTTCCCCGTAAGTTTCACCAGCAGTTCTCCACCAGCACTACCCGCAGCGCGGCGGTCCCCACCGACGACGAGCTGCCCGACACAGGACAGGAGCAATCCGTGAGCGCGACCGCGGACCACGCGGAGGAGCGGACCAACCCCGCCGCGAGGCTGGGATTCCAGGCCGGACAGGTGGTCCAGGAGCTCGGCTACGACGACGACGCCGAGCAGGAACTCCGCGAGGGGATCGAGGCCATCACGGGCCAGGATCTCGTCGACGAGAGCTATGACGACGTGGCCGACGCGGTGGTGCTGTGGTTCCGCGAGGACGACGGCGATCTGACCGACGCGCTGGTGGATGCCACCACCATGATCGACCCCGGGGCCCCCGTCTGGCTGCTGACGCCGAAGACGGGCCGTGACGGCTACGTCGAGCCCAGCGAGATCGGCGAGGCCGCCCAGACCGCGGGCCTCGCCCAGACCAGCACGGTCAACGCGGGCCGGGACTGGTCGGGCAGCCGGCTGGTGACGCCGAAGGCGGCCGGGAAGAAGTAACCGCGGCGGATCCGGCCGGGAGCCCCGCGGGAAACAGGCGCACCGCGCGCGTACGCCGGTCCCTGGGGGCACCAGTCAGCCCACCAGGGGCCGCGTCGTACGCTGGGCGGTGACTTTACCTCCCGCTGAGAAACGGATGACGCGCTCATGGCCATCGAGCCGGGCACCAAGGCCCCTGACTTCACGCTCAAGAACCAGCACGGCCAGACGGTCTCGCTCGGTGACTACCGGGGCGAGAAGAACGTCGTCCTGCTCTTCTACCCGTTCGCCTTCTCCGGGACCTGCACCGGCGAGCTGTGCGCGCTGCGCGACCAGCTGCCGGCCTTCGTCAACGACGACGTGCAGCTCCTCGCGGTCTCCGCCGACTCGTTCTTCTCGCTGCGCGTCTTCGCCGAGCAGGAGGGCCTGGAGTACCCGCTGCTGTCCGACTTCTGGCCGCACGGCAACGTTTCCCGCGCCTACGGCGTTTTCGACGAGGAGAAGGGCTGCGCGGTGCGCGGCACCTTCATCATCGACAAGGAAGGCGTGGTGCGGTGGACGGTCGTCAACGGGCTGCCGGACGCGCGCGACCTCGACGATTACGTCGCCGCGCTCCAGGCGCTCTGACCCGTACGCGCCGCACACGCGCCGACCGCACCTGATCCGGCCGCCGGACCCGGGACGACGGATCGGCCCCCGGGCGCCCCACGGCAACCGCCCGCACCCTGCTCGTCCCGCGGAAGACTGGACAACACGTGGTACTGAAAACCTTCGGCTGGTCCTTCGGGTTCACCGTCATCGGACTCGCCGCCGCCTTCTTCTTCTGGGGCTGGGCGGGCTTCGCCGTCGTGGCGATCCTGGTCGTCCTGGAAGTCTCGCTCTCCTTCGACAACGCCGTCGTCAACGCCGGTGTGCTGAAGCGGATGAACGAGTTCTGGCAGAAGATCTTCCTCACCGTCGGCATCCTGATCGCCGTCTTCGGCATGCGGCTGGTGTTCCCGGTCGCCATCGTGTCGCTGACGGCGCGCGTCGGGCCGATCGAGGCCGTGCAGCTCGCGCTGGACGACCCCGACCAGTACTCCGAGATGGTCACGGACGCCCACCCGGCGATCGCGGCGTTCGGCGGCATGTTCCTGCTGATGATCTTCCTGGAGTTCATCTTCGACTCCCGCGAACACCACTGGATCGGCTGGCTGGAGCGCCCGCTGTCCAAGCTCGGCCGCATCGACGCCGTCTCGGTCGGCATCGCGCTGCTCGCCCTGCTCATCACCGCGAACACGATCGCCACGGAGGCGTACCAGCACGGCGGCGGGCACGCGGACAAGTCGCAGACGGTGCTGCTCGCCGGTATCGCGGGCCTCCTCACGTATCTGGTGGTCGGCGGCCTGTCCGGCTACTTCGAGGACCGCCTGGAGGACGACGAGGAGCGCGTGGACGAGGGGCAGGAGGCCCAGCAGCGGGCCGCGGGCGGCCCCACGGCGGTCGGCCTGGCGGGCCGGGCGGCGTTCTTCCTCTTCCTGTACCTGGAGGTGCTGGACGCGTCGTTCTCCTTCGACGGCGTGATCGGCGCGTTCGCCATCACCAACGAGATCTTCGAGATGGCGCTCGGCCTCGGCATCGGCGCCCTGTACGTCAGGTCGCTGACGATCTACCTCGTCCGGCAGGGCACGCTCGACAACTACCGCTACCTGGAGCACGGCGCGCACTACGCGATCGGCGCCCTGGCCGTGATGCTGCTGGTCAGCATCCGCTGGCACCTGCCCGAGGTCGTCACCGGCCTCGTGGGCGTCGCGTTCATCGGCGCCTCCTTCTGGTCGTCGGTCCGGGCCAACCGGCTCGATCCGGAGCACGCCAAGGTGACGGCCGGGGCGGGCTGACCGTACGCCGCCGCCCGTCGTGTCCGTCCTCCGTACCGGGGGATTGAACAGACGGGCGGCATGGGAAGTCTTCACACAACGGGGCGGTCGGTGACCGCCCCGTCGTGCGGACGGCCGCGCGCACCGGTGACGGACGGTGGCGGCGGCACGACGGAAGAGGGGTGGGCGGCGATGGCGTCCCTGTGGTCGTACGTGCGGGGTGGCGGCTCGGCCCGGCAGAAGTTCGACACCGTGGGCGGCATGTCCAGCTACGCGGTGGAGCTGACGCGGCGCTCGCCCACGGCGCCGCTGACCGCCGCGGGCGCCGACAGCGGCACGTTACGCATCGAGCTGTCCTGGCGCATGCGCAGCAACTCCGACTTCGACCCCGCCGCCCGGCGCGTGTGGCGGCAGCCGTGGAAGATCTTCAAACCGGCGGAGATCCAGGGGCACTCGCAGGGCGTCGCCAGCCTCGACTTCGACCTGGCCTGCCTGTACGAGCTGGCGGACGGCAGCCGCGGCGTCGTCCAGTCGGTCGGCGGGCTGCTCGGCGACTTCAACGACCCGCCGTACATCAAGCTCAGCGGCGACGACCGCTTCGGCACCGCGTCCGGCGAGCACCTCTACGTCAACCTGGACCACAAGGACGACTTCAAGCGCCTGCTGGTCTTCGTCTACATCTACGACGGCGTCCCCGCGTTCGACCGCGCCGACGCCGTGGTGACCGTCTCGGCCGCCGACGGCAAGAACATAGAGATCGGCCTCCAGGACGCGCCCCCGCACGCCAGGTCCTGCGCGGTCGCGCTGATCGAGCACCACAAGGGCCGCCTGGTGGTGCGGCGCGAGGTGAAGTACGTCTACGGCTTCCAGGCGGAGATCGACCGCCTGTACGGGTGGGGCATGTCCTGGGGGTACGGGAGCAAGCCGAGCCGTTCGCGCGCCTGACCGGGCGTGCCCCACGTCCGTGGGTATTCCGGACAAAGGTGGGGAAAGTCGCCTCGGTGCCGCTCCGGCGCTCCTACCATGCGGGCAAGCGGGATTCGCGGTCCGCAGGCGCTCGCCGGCCCGGCGGGCGCGGAGCATGAACAGCCCCGGCGCGGTGTCGTGTCCGGGACCGAGGAGTGCCAGCATGACCACCACCACAACCGCCGCCCTCGCCATACCGGGCGAGGAGAAGTACACGCTGCGGGACATCGTCGTGGACGATCCGCGGCCGCACGAGGTCCTGGTCCGCGTGGTCGCGGCCGGGCTGTGCCACACGGACGCGACGTACAAGGAGGCGTGGGCCGACCCGTCGCTGCCGCCGCTGGTGCTGGGGCACGAGGGGGCGGGGGTTGTGGAGGCGGTGGGGGAGCGGGTCACCGGGGTGCGGCCGGGCGACCGGGTGCTGCTGACGTTCAACTCGTGCGGGGAGTGCGCGGCCTGCCGCACCGGGCACCCGGCGTACTGCGCGCGGTTCACCGACCTCAACACCAGTCCGACCGGCAGCGTCCGCGCGGACGGGTCCTCGGGACTGACGGGTGTGGACGGCAGTCCGATCGCCGGGGCGTTCTTCGGGCAGTCGTCGCTGTCGGGTCACGCCCTCGCGCAGGAGCGCAACGTGGTGCCGATCGGCGCGGCGGACGACGAGGAGCTGGCCCTCCTGGCGCCGCTCGGCTGCGGCATCCAGACGGGCGCGGGCGCGGTGCTGAACGAGCTGCGGCCCGAGCCGGGCAGCACCGTCGCCGTGTTCGGCACCGGCGCGGTCGGCCTCGGCGCGCTGATGGCGGCCCGGCTCACCGGCGCCTCGCGCATCGTGGCCGTGGACATCGTGCCGTCCCGGCTCGACCTGGCGCGTGAACTGGGCGCGACCGATGTGATCAACAGCGCGGCGGCCGATCCCGTGGCCAGGCTGCGGGAGATCGGGGACGGCGCGGGCGTCCAGGCGGCCGTGGAGACGAGCGGTGTGCCGCAGGTGCAGGCGCAGGCGCTGGAGTCGCTGGCGCCGCGCGGGGTGCTGGGGCTGATCGGGGTGCGGCTGGGCGCGGAGTTCAGCGTTCCGGCGCTGTCGCTGCTGAGCGGGCGCCGGGTGCACGGGATCGTGGAGGGGGACAGCGACATCGTGACGTTCCTGCCCGCGCTGGTCGGGCTCGTGCGGTCGGGGCGGATGCCGCTGGGGCGGCTGATCAGGCAGTACCCGCTGGAGCGGATCAACGACGCGGCGCGGGACGCCCACAGCGGGGTGACGGTCAAGCCGGTCGTGCGCTTCTGACCGCGGGGCCGCCTGGGCGGGTCAGCCGGCCGGGTGGTCCTGGGGCAGGAACTGCGGTCCCTGGGGCGGGAGCGTGAACCCCGGGTCGGGCTGCGGGTGGTCGGAGTGGGGGTAGCCGTACGCGGGGGCCTGGTGGGGAACGGGCGCGACCTGCGGCGTGGCGGGCGGCGTGGCGGGCGGAGCGGGCGGCGTGGCGGGCGCCGCCGGGGCGGGGGCCGCCTGCTGCGGCGGCCGGGCCGCGTTGACGCCGAACTCGCGGGCCAGCGCGATCAGTCCGCCCCGCACGCCGCGTCCCAGCGCGCGGAACTCCCAGCCGTCCCCCGCCCTGGCCAGCTCGCCGCCCACCACCGCGGTCTCCGCAGGTCCGGGCGCCAGCGGGAACGCGGCCAGCACCGCCGCGCCCGCCGCCTCCTGGACGAGCAGCCGCGGCGCGCTGTCGGGCGCCTGGAAGCCCGCGTCGGCCGACGCCGCGAGCACCACCCGCGTCACCCCGGCGTCGAGCTGCCCGAGGTCCATCTCGACCGTCTCCCGCAGCCCCGCCGCGTCGCGGCGCCTGGGCAGGCGGCGGACCAGGCCGCTGGGGTGGCGCGGCTGGTTGTAGAAGACGAAGTCGCCCTCCGAGCGCACGCGCCCGCCGGTGCCGAGCAGCAGGGCCGACAGGTCGATGTCCGGGACCCCGGGCCCGGCTGCGGTGGGTGTCCACCGCAACACGGCGCGTACCACCGTGACGGGAAGGTGAATTGCTGCCCCTTTGTCCAACGGGTGCGTCATGGGGGGAATCCTGCCTGTCGCCATACTTCCGAAACATTGGCGCGATTACGATTGTCGAAAGGGTGTCCGGGTCAGCCAGTGGGGCGACCGGCGCCGCCGGGGAGAGTGGGGTACACCATGCGGCATTACGGGCATCTTCCGCCTGCGCGCCGTCGCGCGCTGTTCCACCAGGAGCCCGCCGAGTTCGGCCCGTCCTCACCCGTCGGGACCCTGGGGGTCGCTCTCGGGGCGACACTCTACAGTCCGGCGACCCGCCCCCGGCTCGACGCCGACATCCGCAGGCAGGCCGCCGCGGGTGTCATGTCCATGGTCCTCTGTCTGGAGGATTCCATCAGCGACGCCGAGGTGCCGGGCGCCGAGGAGAACCTCGTCCGGCAGTTCCAGCGGATGCTGCGCGACGCCGCCCCGCCGGAGGAGCCCGCCGACGCGCCCCTGCTGTTCATACGCGTCCGCGCGCCCGAGCAGATCACCGGCCTCGTCACGCGCCTCGGCCCCGCCGTGCGGCTGCTCACCGGCTTCGTCGTCCCGAAGTTCACCGCCGTCACCGGCCCGCCGTTCCTGGAGGCGCTGCTCGGCGCCGAGGCGGTCTGCGGGCGGCGGCTGCTGGCGATGCCCGTCCTCGAATCGCCCGAGCTGCTGCACATGGAGACCCGCGCCGAGGGCCTGCGCGCCGTCGCCCGCGTCCTCGACAAGCACCGCGACCGCATCCCCGCCGTACGCCTCGGCGTCACCGACTTCTGCTCCGCCTACGGCCTGCGCCGCACCCCCGACATGACCGCCTACGACGTGCACGTCGTCGCGTCCGTGATCGCCGACGTGGTCAACGTCCTGGGGCGCGCGGACGGTTCTGGCTTCACCATCTCGGGCCCGGTCTGGGAGTACTTCCGCCCGCAGGAGCGCATGTTCAAGCCGCAGCTGCGCAACAGCCCGTTCACCGGCCGCGCCGAGGGGCTCCGCACCCGGCTGATCGAGCACGACATGGACGGCCTCCTCCAGGAGATCGAGCTGGACCGCGCCAACGGCCTCCAGGGCAAGACCTGCATCCACCCCTCCCATGTCGCCCCCGTGCACGCGCTGTCCGTCGTGACGCACGAGGAGTTCAGCGACGCCGTCGACATCGTCGGCACGGGCCCGGACGGCGGCGGCGTCCTGCGGTCCGCGTACACCAACAAGATGAACGAAGTGAAGCCCCACCGCGCCTGGGCCGAACGCACCCTGCTGCGCGCCGAGGTCTTCGGCGTGGCCCGCGAGGGCGTGGACTTCGTCGACCTCCTCGCGGCGGGAATCGCATGAACGACACGGCACACGCCCAGCACGCGCCCGTCTGGCCGGGGGAGTGGGTCGCCCGCCGCCTCGGCGTCGCGCTGCACGGGCCCGGCACCCGCGACCTCCTCGGCCTCGCGCTGCGCCACAACCCGAGACGGGCCCACCTGCTCGTCTCCGGCGTCCTCGGCAAGCACGTCCCCCAGGACCCGCACACCGTCCACGGCACCGGACTGCGCCTCGGGGGACGGGTCCGCGACCTGCTCGGCCCCGACGCCGCCCGCGCCGTCGTCCTCGGCTACGCGGAGACCGCCACCGGCCTCGGCCACTGCGTCGCCGAGGCCATCGGCGCTCCCTGCCTGCACTCCACGCGCCGCCCGGTGCGCGGGCAGGCCCCCGCCGGGGGCTTCGAGGAGGAGCACAGTCACCACACCTCCCACCTGCTGCTCCCGGCGGACCCCGCGCTGCTGTCCGGCGACGGGCCGCTCGTGCTGGTGGACGACGAGCTGAGCACGGGCCGCACCGTCCGCAACACCCTCGCCGCCCTGCACCGCGCCCATCCCCGCGCGCGCTACGTCGTCGCGACCCTGGTGGACATGCGCACCGACGCCGACCGCGCCGAACTCGCCAAGTGCGCGGCCGAACTGGGCGCCACCGTCCAGGTCGCCGCCCTGGCACGCGGGCGGGTCGAGCTACCCGACGACATCCTCGAACGGGCCGCCGCCGTCGTCGCCGAGGTGGAGGCCCGCATCCCCGCCCAGCGGCACCCCGCACAGACGGCCCCCGCCGTACGGGTCGAACTGCCCTGGCCCGCCCGCGTCCCCGATGGCGGACGCCACGGCTTCACCCCCACCCACGCGGACCGCCTCGCCACCGCGCTCCCCGCCCTGGCCCGTACCCTCGCCGACGCCCTGCCCGCCGGCGCACGCGACGTCCTGGTCCTCGGCACCGAGGAACTGATCTACACGCCCCTGCGCCTCGCCCGCGCACTCGCCGACGCCACCCCCGACACCCGCGTCCGCTTCTCCACCACCACCCGCAGCCCCGTCCTCCCCGTGGACGACCCCGGCTACGCGATACGCACCCGCCTCACCTTCCCCGCCCACGACGACCCGGCGGACGGCCCGGGCCCCCGCTACGCGTACAACGTCGCGGGCCACCCATGGGACGCGATCCTCGTCGTCACCGACACCCCCGGCGACACCCCCGCCCTCCACGCCCCCGGCGGCCTCCTCCACCAGCTGACCGCCCACACCCCGCACGTCCTGCTGGCCGTCGTCCCCGACCGCAGACTGCCCGAACCGCTGCGCGGCCCCGCGTTCTCCTCGTACGCGCCCGACGAAGTGGGCTGGCTCCTCCAGGACCTCTCCGACGTCACCCTCGAAGCCCCCGCCGAGGAACGCGAGGAGGCCATCCAGTCCGGCGGCGCCCACTACGCCGAGTCCCTGCCCGTCGAGTACCAGCCGAGCGCCGAATACCAGGCGCTCTACCACTCCGCCCTGGCCGCCTCCGCCGGACGCGTCGCCCGCGCCGTCGGCACGGTCACCGAGGCCGTCCTCGCCGAACGGCCCGGCCGCCGCCCCGTCCTCGTATCCCTCGCCCGCGCCGGGACACCCGTCGGCGTCCTCATGCGCCGCTGGGCCCAGCACGCCCACGGCGCCGACCTGCCGCACTACGCCGTCTCCATCGTGCGCGGCCAGGGCATCGACACCACCGCGCTGCGCTGGCTCGCCGCCCACCACGACCCGGCCGACGTCGTGTTCGTCGACGGCTGGACGGGCAAGGGCGCCATCACCCGCGAACTCGCCGACGCCCTCGCCCCGTTCCCCGGCTTCGACCCGTCCCTCGCCGTCCTCGCCGACCCCGGCGGCTGCGTCACCACCTACGGCACGCGCGACGACTTCCTCATCCCGTCCGCCTGCCTCAACTCCACCGTCTCCGGGCTGATCTCCCGCACCGTCCTGCGCGCCGACCTCGTCGGGCCCGACGACTTCCACGGCGGCAAGCACTACCGCGACCTCGCCGCGGCCGACGTGTCCGGCGCGTTCCTCGACGCCGTCGCCGCCCACTTCACCGACCCCGGCACCGCCGCCGGGATCGCCGCCGACACCGCCGCGCTCCTCGCCGCCGACCGCACCCCCACCTGGGACGGCTGGCGCGCCGTCGAGCGCATCAGCGAGGAGTACGGCATCGGCGACGTCAACCTCGTGAAACCCGGCGTCGGCGAGACCACCCGCGTCCTGCTGCGCCGCGTACCCTGGCGCGTCCTCGCACGCCGGGGCGCCGGAGCCGACCTGGACCACATCCGGCTGCTCGCCGCCCAGCGCGGCGTGCCCGTCGAGGAGACCGACGACCTCCCCTACAGTTGCGTCGGGCTGATCCACCCCCGGTACACCAAGGGCGCCACCGGCGCCGACGGAAAGGCCGCCACGTGACATCCCCGATCGACACAGCCCCGCCGACCGCACCGCCGACAGTGATCGCCAGCGATCTCGACCGCACCCTCATCTACTCGCCCGCCGCGCTGGCCCTGCCCATGCCCGACGCGGACGCGCCCCGGCTGCTGAGCGTCGAAGTCCACCAGGGACGGCCCCAGTCGTTCATGACGGAGACCGCCGGAGACCTCTTCGCCGCACTCACCGAAGACCCGCGCGCCGTCCTGGTCCCCACGACCACGCGCACCCGCAAGCAGTACCTGCGCATCAACTTCCCGGGCCGCGCCCCCCAGTACGCGATCTGCGCCAACGGGGGCCACCTGCTGATCAACGGCGTCACCGACTACGACTGGCACGTCTCCGTACGCCGCGCCCTCGCCGCCGACTGCGCCACCCAGGCCGAGGTCGCCGACCACCTGCGCACCACCGCCGACCCCGCCTGGCTGCTCAAGGACCGCGACGCCGAAGGCCTGTTCCGCTACCTCGTCGTCGAACGGGCCCTGCTGCCCGACGCCTGGGTCAAGGACCTCACCGACTGGGCCGAGCCCCGCGGCTGGACCGTCTCCCTCCAAGGCCGCAAGCTGTACGCCGTCCCCGCGCCGCTCACCAAGTCGGCCGCCGTCGCCGAGGTCGCGCGCCGCACCGGCGGCGGCACGGTCCTCGCCGCCGGCGACTCACTCCTCGACGGCGACCTGCTGCTCGCCGCCGACCACGGCTGGCGCCCGGGACACGGCGAACTCGCGGCGGACGGCTGGACCGCCCCGCACGTCACCGCTCTGCGTTCGCACGGCGTCCTGAGCGGCGAGGAGATCCTGCGGGCGTTCCGGGCGCACCTCGATCGTCACGGCCCTGCGGACCGCTCCGCCCGTCCCGACCGCCTCGCACCTGCTTGATCGCGCGGCCCCGCGTCTCGTTCAGCCGGCGCCGCCGCAGCTCGTCGCGCAGCGCGTCGGGGTGCCGCGCGCGCCAGTAGGGGTTGTCGTGCGGCAGGTTGCCGGAGATCCGCCCGTACATGCCGATCGTCAGCAGCACCACGCCGATCGCGAAGCTGAAGATGACGTTCTGCATGCGGAAGTCGAGGAAGTTCACGGAAGTCCGCAGCACGGCGAGGTTGAAGAACCCGCTCAGCACGAACAGCACGCCGAGGACGAGGATCAGGTTCGACGCGAAGTTGCCGCCGATCACCACACCCACCGCGAGCAGCGCGCCGACGACGATGGACAGCGCGCTCAGCGCGCCGTTGCTGTTCAGCCCCCACACGGTGTTGTTGCCCGTGTCGAAGAAGCCGATGGTGTCGAACAGGCCGAAGATCCCGAACACCACGAAGCCGAGCCCCATCAGCCCGGCGCCGAGCCGGTAGACCATGCTCAGCCGGTGGTCGGGGCGCGCCGACTCGTCCAGCCTCGCCTGCGTGAACAGCGAGCGCGGCCCGACGGGCAGCCGGGGCAGGGCGCGCGGGTCCGTACCCGGGGGTGCGGTCATGGGGGCCTCCTCACATCGTGTCCGAGGCCGCGTACCCGTTCCGGGAACGGACAAATCAGGCGCGCCCGGCGCGGATCTCCTCCACGACGGCGGCGGCCGTGGCCCGTACGCCCTCCGTCTCGCTCAGGAACCGCCAGTAGTCGGGGTGCCGCCCCCCGTGCTCCAGATCCGCCACCGCCCGCTCAAGCCGCGCCACCGCCGCGTCCAGCGGCCCGGCGTGGCGCGGATCGGGCACCGAGCGGCCCGCCATCGCGAGGCGCTGCGCGTCCCGCACGGCGAACTGCGTCCGCTCGATCTCGCGCGACGGGTCGGACGACACCTCGTTCAGCAGCCGCAGCCGCTCGCGCGCGGCCCCGACCGCCTCGTCCGTCCTGCCCAGCAGCGCGTGCACCGTCGTCAGGCCCTCGGTCGCCTCGCCGAACCGCTGCTCGTCCCGCGCACGCCCGGCGCGCCCCAGCAGCTCCCGCGCCTCCGCCACGGACGCGGCGGCCTGCTCCGGCACATGCTGCAGGTCCTGCCAGCAGGGGGCCGTGAAACGCCTCCGCAGCTCGCTCAGCACCGGCTCGACCTGCTCCGCGCGGTTCGCGATGGCGTCGGCCCGCGTCCGCAGCGACGACAGGCGCCGGTCGATCTCCGCCGCGCGCTCCGGCAGCCGCGCCACGTCGGCCGCCAGCGCCGTCGCCCGGCGGCTGACGTCCTCGGCGCGCCGGATCGTCGCCTGCACGCCGTGCCGGCCCGCGCCCTCGCCCAGCAGCCGCAGCTCGGGGCCGAGCGCGGCCAGCGCGGCGGCCGGCTCGTCCGCCCGCGTCCCGGCGGCGCGGGCGGCGTCCAGGGCCTCGGTGGCGGCCCGCAGCGCCTGCCTGGCCCGCTCGACGGCGGGCGCGACCTGCGCGAGCTGCGACTCGGCGCGTTCCTGGAGGGGCGCGAGGCGCTGCGCGAAGCGGGCCAGCTCGCCCTTGACGGTCCCCAGCTCGGTGCGGGCGGCGGTGAGGGCCTGGCGGGCGCGGTTCGCGCCGTCCGCGTCGAGCTGGGCGCTGTCGATGTCGTGCGCGTCGACGACGGTGATGTAGTGCGCGCTCACGTTGTCCACGCGGTCACTGAGCGTGGCGAAGTCCGCCGCCGCGCGCGCCGCCTGCGGGGAGCTGTCGGCGGCGGCGATCGTCTCCAGCGTGATCCGCAGCTCGCGCTGCGCGGTGTCCACCTCGTAGAACGCGGCGGCGGCGCCGTCCTTCGCCTCCTGCGCCGACGCCCGCAGGTCCTCGACGCGCCCGCGCCGCCACGGCCGCGTCCCGCCGCCGGTGAACACCCCGGGCAGCACGGAGACGGCGAGGACGGCCACGGAGAGCGATGAGACCAGTACGGATGAGGCGTACGAGACGTAACCCTTCGCGAAGCGCGGTGCGAGCACGCGTCCCTCTCCCCACGGACGATCCGGTCGGTACGAGTCCGTCCATTCTCCCACCGCCCCCGAGTTTGCGGGGGCGGGCGGGAGGCCATGTAGGCTTTGGCCTCACTTCCGGGTGCATAGCTCAGCGGTAGAGCGCCGCCCTTACAAGGCGGATGTCGGCGGTTCGAACCCGTCTGCACCCACCCTTCGCCCGACCGGACGAACTCCCCACCCCTGCCGGGCAGTCGGCATCTCGTCACGTCCCTCGCGCACCGAATGGCCCGAATCGCACCCCAGCCGGGGGCGGGGGAAGTACCGTGCCCGGAACCGGCGAGAGAGGCGGACGAGATGAGCACCGAGCCTGGCGAGGACGGGTCCGAGGGGCTCCGCGAGTGGACCGACCCGCGCTACGCGGACCTGGTGGAGGCATACGACAGGACGAGGCGGAACGGGCGCCCGACGCGGTTCTTCCTGTACGAGCTGCCTGACCCCCCGTCCCCCGAGTAGCCGCCACGACCAAGGCCCCGCCTCGCCGCGATTGGCGGGCGGGGCTTGGGTGTTGTGGTTCAGGTGGTGGGGGGTGTGGTGGCCCAGAGGCAGAGGCAGAGGCCGTCGGGGGTGTGTGGGTGGCGGCTCATGGCTGGTGGTCCGGGACGGCGGCCCACAGGGCGGCGACGGCCGCCTCGGCCTCGGACGCGGCGGCGCCCCGTTCCCGTTCGTCCACGGTCCTGGACGCCGCGACGGCGACGGCGGGGAACAGCCGGTCGGACACGGCCTTCAACTGCGGCGCCTCACCCAGCCCGGCCAGCAGCACGACGAGTTCGCGCGGCACGACGTCCGGCCAGTAGTGCATCCCACCCCACGAGTCGGACGGGTGCGCGACCAGCGGCACGAGCCGCTCCGAGACACGGCAGTCACCACACGCGTGATACGCCCACCCGGGCCCGGACCCCGTGGCCACAGCCGCCACCGCGACCAACCCGCCATCCGTCGCCTCGCAGTACATACAGAACGGCCCCACCAGACTCACGCCCCCTCCTCCCCGGCGTCCGAACGCAGCGGACGCGGCGTGTATCCGGGCACCGGTCCTTCCAGCCCGGTGATCACGGTGATCCGGGGGTTCTCCTCGCGCACGGGCGCGGGCGTGCACGTGTGCAGGTGGCCGGGGTCGGGCATCACTGCGCCACTTCCTCTCATGGGCACGAGATCACCGTCTGCGGTGGTCTCTCACACGAGAGGTAACCAACCGCCGCCCGGCGCGGGTACCGTGAAAGGCGCAGACGACCGTGAAAGCCATGAAAGGTCCGGGGAGGAACATGGCACGGGAGCCGAACGCAGCCCTGGGCAGGCTCATCGAGCAGGCGGGCTGGTCGCGGACGCAGATGGCCCGCGCGGTGAACAGGATGGGGGCGGAGGTCGGCGTGGAGCTGAGGTACGACCAGTCCGCCGTCTCGCACTGGCTTTCCGGAACCGTTCCCCGCGTAGTGGTGCGGCCCCTCGTCTGTGAGGCGTTGGCCCGCCGTCTGGGCAGGCCGGTCACGCAGCAGGACGCCGGGTTCGCGGCGGGTACGACCGCTCGCCGACCCGGGGACCTGGCCGAGCAACTCGTCGACATAGGGACAGGAGACATGGACCCATCACGTCGGAACGTTCTCCAGGCCGGGCTGTACTCCGCCGCGCTGGCCGTACCCGCCTTCGGCTCCGTCGGGCCGCCCGCTGTCAGCGACCGGCGGCGCGTCGGCCCCGGGGAGGTGAGCACCGTCGAGACGATGACGCGCAGGATCGCCGACATCCTGGACGAGTTGGGCGCCGGGCACGCCCGCCCGATGGCGGCGGCGTTCCTCGTTCACTCGATCGGGCCGTACCTGCGCGCGCCCGCCCGCCATGACGTGCGGAAGAGCATGCTGTCCGCAGCCGCCGATCTCGTGTATCTGCTGGGCTGGATGGCCATGTACGAGAAGGATCACGGCGCGGGCCAGCAGTACTACGCCAAGGCGCTCGAACTCGCGAGTGCCGCCGATGACCGGGCGACGTACTCGCGCACGCTGCGCGGGATGAGCCTCCAGGCCACCAGCCTGCGGCACGGCAACCAGGCCCTCCAGCTCGCCGATTCGGCCGCCGAGGCGGCGCCGGCCGCCGGTCCGAGGCTGCGGGCGTTCCTGTCGGGACAGCAGGCGGCGGCTGCCGCGATGACCAAGGACAGGCGGCAGGCGTTCAGCCGGCTGCGCGAGGCGGAGACGGCCCTCGGCCGGGCGGACGCGCGGCGGGAGGCGATCGGCGGGTACGACGAGTGCGCCTACCGGTTCCACGTCTCCACGGTGCTGTACGAAACCGGTGACCTGGCCGGGTCGGTGGACGCGCTCAGGCAGTCGATCCGCGTCCAGCCGCAGCAGGAGCGGCAGAGCCGCATGCACGCGTACGCCGTGCTGGGGCGCCGCGAGTGGGAACGCGGCCACGTGGACGCGGCGTGCGACAGCTGGGGTCATTTCCTGGACGGGTACCGGCACGTCCACACGGCCCGGGGCGACGCGCACCTGGCCGCCATCCGCCGCCGAGTACGCCCGTACCAGCGGACCCGCTCAGTACGGACCCTCCTGGCCAAAGCCCACGAAGTGGCCACGCAGAAGGTGTGAGATGCCGGGTCCGCTCGTAGCGGGGCAGCACCTCTTCCTGCGCGCGGCGCATCATGCGCGGATGTCGCTATCTGACGGCGGCGTCTTGGCGTGCTCGATCCGGGAGGTCTTGGCGTCGCTCCAGCCGCAGTGCACGGACAGGTCCCGGCCGGTCAGCTCTGCGTCCAGCCATAGGTCACGCAGGCGACCGGTCAGTACCTGTCGTGCTTCCTGAGCGGATGACAAAGCGGTGGAAGGCAACGGTGAGTGCGCGGTCAGATCTTGAACTCGTCGTGTGGGACAGCCCGGTCCCAGACGGCCTCGAACGCCGCACGCACCTGGCTGATCAGGGCTGGCTCGGTGCGCACCTCCCATTGGGGCTGGGACCAGTTGCCCGCACCGTCGAAGTGGTTGAACAGCACGGCGTCGTGGTCGAAGACCCAGAG
The DNA here is from genome assembly GCF_044461265.1 of Streptomyces sp. NPDC049879. Classification (NCBI taxonomy): domain Bacteria; kingdom Bacillati; phylum Actinomycetota; class Actinomycetes; order Kitasatosporales; family Streptomycetaceae; genus Streptomyces; species Streptomyces sp. NPDC049879. Next base: position 876,839 of record NZ_JBITKT010000001.1, read on the forward strand.
GTCGTTTCCGGGCAGCAGCAGGTCCGATGCCCGGCGACGCGGCAACCAGCGCACGTCCTCACCGGCCGAGACGTTCACCGGCGTGCCGGCGTGTTCATAGCGGATGTAGTCACTCACCGGCTCGGAGACGACGCGTGCGCGCCGGACGGCGACGCCACGGGACACGGTGTCGCCGATCAGGCGTACCCACGGAGCCCAGTACTCCGACGCGGGGTCGGCGTCGCGTTCGCCGGTGCGCCTCCAGTGCTCGAAGTCGGCGGCCTCGTCACCCACGCCGTAGGTGTCGCGCATCTCCAGGTGCATCGCGTGATGCTGGGCCCGAGCCAGCAGGTCGAGGAAGCTCGGGCTGCTCGTTGACGTCTCGCTCCGCGACATCACACGCCTCTCTCAACTAGGCCACCATGCGGGCCGGTAACGCGGACGGCGGCGGGGTCCCGGTACAGGAGGCCGTCCTGATGACTACTGGATGCGGTGGTGGTCGGCGGAAGTCGGGCGGTGAATGCGCGGGGACGTCGTGTCCGCCCGCTCCGCAGTGGTGGGGGCCAAGCCGTGCTCTGCTGCCCAGGCGCGCAGTGCGGTTTCTGCTTCCTCGCGGGACTGCGGGCCGTGGTCGATGTGGAGTTGCTGGAGGTGGCGGATGGCCGCTCCTACCATCCGGCCCTGAGGTATGCCGAGCAAGGTGAGGATCTCCTTGCCGTCGAGGGGCACCGGGACGCCGGGCAGCCGCTCGTGGACGGCTCGTTCGGCTGCGGCGCGCTCCTCGGACTCTCGCGTCGCCTGCTCCCTCGCGTGCCAATCGTCGTAGTCGGCCGCGTCGTTGGCCTGCAGAGCGGCCCGGCGCCAGTCCTCCTCGTTCCGTCCTTGGCCGAGGCCGACTTCCACGAACAGGTCGCGGTGGTCCGGTGCACCGGGGCCGGCCGGCGCCACACCGAGCCGGGCGAGCGCCGCGTTGATCGGCCACTCCTCCCGCGGACCGCTGTACTCCGAGGTACGCACTGGCCCCCATTCCCGTGCACCAGCCCGCCACAGGACAGCGGTCTGATCCCCGTCGCCGCCCCAGAAGTCCGCTGTCACATGGGCCACCGGGCCACCCTGTGAGAGCTCACGGAGTATGCGCGGCAGGTCACCGCAGAGCGCGGTGGACAGCGGAAGCAGCCCCATGCGCTGCCTGAGCGGGGCGACCACCGCCCCGGGCACTCCCTCGGCCCAGCTGCGCAAGCGGTCGAAATCGCCTACGACAGCATCAAGTCGGTACGACATCCGCGCACAGTAGCCGCGTTGCCGCAGCGTCGGCCACCCGCCGCCGCCACTGCCACGTCACCAAGAGTCGGGTCGGGCAGGGGTCAGAAGACGAAGCCGATGAGGCCGTGCTGCGGGTGTGCGGCGGCGCGGTGCAGCCAGGAGAGGCACTGTTCGGCGGCTTCCGCCGTCTCGGGGTCCAGGGTGGAGGAAGGTGTCCGCCCCGCCGCCTCGTACTGCTCCAGTGCCTTCGCTATCTGTTCGGGCGACCACTCGCCGCAGCCCGGTATCCAGGTGTAGGGCAGGGGTGCGGGCAGGCCGCCGTAACCGAAGGACGCCACGGACACGGCGGTGATGCCGAGGGCCTCCAGGCCGTCGTCCACGACGGACAGCCAGTCGCCCCGGTGCGGCGTGAAGCGGTCGTTGGGCAGGAACGAGCCGGTCAGTTCGCACAGCTGCATGTAGGCGTAGCCGTACTGGGAGGCGGGGGACTCGCCCTCGGAGAACGGGCCGCCGTGGACGACCGCGCGCAGTGCCTCGTACGCCGTGGGCGCCCCCTGCTCGATCTCCCAGCTGTGCGACCGGTCGGCGCGGGCGAGGTCGTCGCCGAAGCGCGTCCTGATCATGTCGAGCAACTGGTCGTCGCGGGACCCGACCAGGGCCCGCGTGGCAGCGGTGTCCAGCAGATAGGCACTCAGCGAGGAACTCATGCGGTGAGCCTAGAGGCGACCACTGACAACGCGGCCGTGTCCCCGACACGCGCCCATCAGGACGGGAACTGGCCTGATGGGTTCCTACCGTGGGGCACCTCAGGAAGACGGGAGAGCGGTGCGATGGAACTGGTGGTCACGACTCCGACCGGGCATGTCGGTTCGCGTGTGGTGCGGCTGTTGCTCCAAGCGGGGGTACGCCCCCGCGTGCTGGTGCGCGATCCGGCGCGCCTCGACGCGGACACGCGGGAACGCGTGGACGTGCGGCGCGGTGATCTGACGGACGCGGCGTTCGTCCGTTCGGCGGTGGAGGGCGCGGACTGCGTCCTGTGGGTCGATCCGACGCCGCACACGGCCGACGGCGCGGTGGAGCTGTCGCGGCGCACGGTCGCCGGGCTCACGGACGCGCTGCGCGCGGGCGAGGCCGGGCGGGCGGTGCTGCTCAGCAGCGGCGGCGCGGAGAAGCGGCACGGCGCGGGCCACATCGACGGCCTCGCCCGCGTCGAGGAGGAACTGGACGCGACGGGCGCGGACGTCCTGCACCTGCGCTGCGGGTACTTCTTCACCAACCTGCTGATGAACGTCGAGGAGTTGGCGCAGGGCGTCCTCACCACGTCCGCCGACCCCGACGGGCCGATGCCCTGGGTGGACCCCCGGGACATCGGCGACGTCGCGGCCGCCCGGATGCTGGCGGGCTCGTGGCGGGGGCGGGAGGTGCAGGGGGTCCACGGCCCCGAGGACCTGACGTGGCGACGCGTCGCCGAGGTGCTGACGGGCGCGCTGGGGCGGCCGGTCGGGCTGCGGGTCGTGGCCGACGACGACGTGCGGGAGGCCCTGCGGGCGGCGGGGCTGTCGGCGGAGGCGGCGGAGAACATCATCGGCATGACGGCCGGGCTGCGGGGCCACACCCTCGAACAGGCGCGTACCCCGGTCACGACGACCCCGACCGCCCTGGCCGGCTGGGCGTACACCCACCTGCGGCCCCTCGTCGCGCGCTGAGCGCCGGTGCGCGGGGCCCGGAGGCACGCTCGGCGCTAAGGTGACGTGCGCGGGCTGATGTCGGATTGATCCCTGTTTGCCCGCCGGGTGGACGGTGCGGGTACCCGGCGGAAGCGCGGGCCGCCGGATCGGCGGCCTGTGGGTCCGCCGGGCCCCGAGTGGAGAGGGAAGGCCGACATGGACGAGCCGGAGCGCATGCTCGACGCACTGACCGGGATCCTCGGCGAGGAACACCTGGTCAGTTTCGGCGATCTGCCGGATCTTGTGGCGCGGTACGCCGGACAGGCCGGGCTGGACGACACCCGCCTGTACCTGGTGGACCTGCGCCAGCAGACCCTGCGGGAGGTGACCGGGCGGGGCCCGGACGGCGCGGAGGGCGGCGACACGTTCCCCGTGGAGGGCACGCTGCCGGGGCGCGTCTGGGCCAGCAACCAGGCGCAGCGCGGCACGGAGGGCGAACGCGAACGCTGGTGGGTGCCCGTGCTGGACGGCACCGAGCGCCTCGGCGTGCTGCGGGCCGACGTCCCGCCGGGCACCGGGTCCGAGCGGGTCGGCGTGATGGCGTCGCTGGTGGGCCTGCTGGTGGTCAGCAAGCGGCCGAGCAGCGACGCCGCCGCCCGCCTGGTGCGCACGGAGACCATGAACGTGGCCGCCGAGATGCAGTGGAACCTGATGCCGCCGCGCTCGTTCGCCAACCGGGACGTGGTGATCGCCGCCGCGATGGAGCCGGCGTACGAGATCGGCGGGGACGCGTTCGACTACGCCGTCGCCGGTGACGAGATCCACCTGGCCGTCTTCGACGCGATGGGGCACGACAGCCGGGCGGGGCTCGTCGCGAACCTGGCCGTCGCCGCCTTCCGCAACCAGCGCAGGCAGGGGGCCGGTCTGGTGGACACCGGGGAGCGCGTCGAACGGGTGCTGCTCGACCACTTCGGCCACACCACGTACATCACCGCCGTGCTCGCCCACCTCGACACGCGGTCCGGGATGTTCAGCTGGATCAACCGCGGCCACCACCTCCCGGTGCTGATCCGCGGCGCCCGCTGGACCACGTCCCTGCGCTGCCCGCCCGCCCACCCCCTCGGCACCGAACTCGGCATGCCCGCCAGGCTGTGCCAGGAGCAGCTGGAGCCGGGCGACCGCGTCCTGCTCTACACCGACGGCGTGATCGAGGCGCGGGACGCGCGCGGCCGCGAGTTCGGCCTGAACCAGTTCACCGACTTCGTCATCCGCCACCACGCCGACGGCCTGCCCGTGCCGGAGACGCTGCGCCGCCTCATGCGGGCCGTGCTGGACCACCACAGCGGCAGGCTGGACGACGACGCGACCGTGCTGTGCATGGAGTGGCACGGCCCGAGCCGCAACACGGAGATGCGCCCCACGGCCCCGACCACGGGCACGCACGACAGGTGAGACGGACGGCGCCGGTGATTCGGCGAAGGCCGAATCTCGTTGCCGGGCCTGCCGCGCCGCCCCGACCATCGACTGCGCGGGTTTCCACCCGCCACGAGGGAGAGGGCGAACGGATGCAGATCAGGAAACGGGTGGCGCTGGCTGCCGCGGCGCTGCTCATCGCGGCGGCCGCCCCGGCGGCGCAGGCCGCGGGCGAGTCGGCGAACGCGCCTGCCGCCGGGCCCTTCTGTTACGACTTGAGTATCTATTTCTGGGGCGAGGCGGGCACCGGGCCGGGTGACAACGCCCACTGGCCCGACAGAGGTAAATGGCGCGAAGTCTGGGGCGACTGCGACGACATCAACGTCTCTCTCGACAGCGGACGCTATGTCAGGGTGTGCACCCGCAACAAGTGCCACGGCTGGGTGTGGGCCCCCGCGCACACATGGACCGTGGTCTTCTACAACTCGCGCGAGGGTGCCGACTACTACTTGCAGTTCCAGGGGACAGCGGCTGTGAACGGGTATCTCGCCGACTGACATCCCCCCGCCGGCTGCCGTCGCTCCCGTCCTGAGCGACGGCAGACGCATCCTGGTCGGGCCCGGCGTCACTCGGCGTCGGCGCAGGGTGGGTCGTCCTGTGGGGGTTCGGGGGGCATGCGCCAGATCGGGCGGGGGAGGGGGCCTTCCAGGCCCGTGATGACGGTGATCTCCGGGTTCGGGTCGCGGACCGGCGCCGGTTCCGGGGGCCAGTAGCGGGATGGGTCAGGCACGGCCGCCGCCCCCGGGACGCGGCCCTGGCGGCTCCCCGTCTAAGTCACGCCGAACGGTGCCCGAGGTGGTCTTGCACGCCATGGCGACGTCCTTCCTGCCGGCCTTCCCCGCGTGCGGTCCGCGACGTCGCCCCAGGCGTCCCTCGCGGACCAAGGTCGTTCACAGACGGTAGGTAGAACGGCGGACCGCTGGCCATGACATTGCGAGAAGTTGCGCGCGGTCAGTCCCACATGTCGTGCGCGTCCTGCGTGTCGAGGGCGTCGAGCGCGGCCGTGATGAGGCGGCGCGCCCGGTCGCCGTGGACCGCGAGGTTCAGCAGCCGCGCGTGCGCCCGCACGTAGAGGTCCACCTCGCCCGGCGCCGTCACGGTCACCTGCGCCGCGAGCAGTTCGACGTGCACCCGGTGGTCGTCGAACATCGTGAACGCCTCCAGCGTCCACTGGTCGCGCGCCCGCGCCGCGAACGGCACGATCCCCACCGACACGGCGGGCAGCGCCATCACCGCCAGCAGGTGCCCGAGCTGGCCGGCCATCACCGCCGGGTCGCCTATCTGGTAGCGGAGAACCGATTCCTCGATCAGCATCACGAACCGCGCCCGCCCCTGCCTGACGACCGCCGAACGCGCCATCCGCGCCTCCACGGCCGCCGCCACGTCGTCCGGGGTGCCCCGGAAGTCCGTTATCGCGTGCAGCAGCGCCCCGGCGTACTCGGGCGTCTGGAGGAGGCCGGGCACGACGTGCGAGGAGTACGTGCGGAACAGGCGCGTCCGCTCGTACAGCGGCACGCGGGACTCCTGGAGGCGGCGCAGCCCGCCGCGCTGGAGGCGCCGCCACTCGATGTACATCGAGTCCGCGTCGCGCGAGGCGCTGACGAGGTCGCCGACCTCGTCCTCCGCGCCGCACGCGGCGCACCACGCGCGGATGTCGGCGTCCGACGGGGCGGCCTGGGCCCGTTCGAGGCGGGTGGTCTTGGCGGGGTGCCAGCCGCACCGGGCAGCCACCTCACGCCCGGTCAGCCCCGCGTCGAGGCGGAGTTCACGCAGGCGCTGGGCGACGGCCCGGCGCGCTGCCTGGGCGCTGGATGACGGCTCTGTCATGGGCGGCTGCTCGGCAACTGGTCAGATCCTGAACTCGGTGTGCGGTAATGCCCGTTCCCACACCGTTTCGAACGCGGTCGCGCACAGGGCGACAACAGCGGGGGAGTCCGTCACCTCGGGCCCCCCGCTCGCGCCGTCACCGGTGAAGTGGTTGAAACGGACGACAGTCCCATCGAACAGCCAGAAGTCGTTCCCTGGCAAGGCGATGGCGGAGGCGCGGCGGCGCGGAAGCCACCGGACGTCCTCACCCGCCTCGATGTTGAGCTGTGTGCCCGCGTGTTCGAAGCGTATGTACGCGGACACCGGCACGGAGACGATACGCGCCCGCCGGAAGACGACGCCCCGGCCGGTGGCCGCGCGCACCGTGTCGAGCCATTCCTTGCGCCGCCCGCCGGGGTCGAGGCGGCTGACGTCCTCGCCCGCGCGCCAGGCGGCGAACTCCTCCGCCTCCGCCGCTATGGCGTAGGCGTCCCGCATCTCCAGGTGGACCGCCGATCTTCGGCAGTCAGCCAACTGCTCTGTGAAGCTGGGCTGCATCGGCTGCATCGGCTGCCATCCTCAGAATCGACGCCATGCGGGCGGGGATGCGGACAACGGCCTCGCTGTCCGGGATCCTGCCCGTCTCCAGGCACTCGTTCTCGGTAGCCGCGTCGGCCTTCCAGCCCTGTACGACGATGTCGGCGGTCTCCTCGTCCACCCAGACCGTCGGGCATTCGTCCCCGTCCGTGCTGGGGTCGATGCCCATGAACCGTAGAGCCATCCTTCGATCTCCTGTCGAGTAGCTTGGGCGCTTTGGGGGACTTTCACCCTTCGCGGACTCTCACCCTGAGCGGACATGCTGTCAAGTACGCATCACCGAGGGTCACATCGCGCCCGCGCCTCCCCCGCCGGGCCGGGGTAGCCCAGGCGTGGGAAACCCGCGTGTCGCCGCGCGGCCGCGCCCGTCCCGGCGGGCCGGCCCCCACACGCTGAGAACCCCGCACACGCCGGGAGACCCGCATCCGACGGAGCCGACGGGACGGAGACAGCCATGGCCACCACCGGGGCCGACGTACGGGCGGGCGCGGAGCCCGTCAGCCTCCGGCTGCCGGGGATCGTGCTGGGGGTGGGGCTCGGCGGTTTCGTCGACGGCATCCTGCTGCACCAGCTGCTCCAGTGGCACCACATGCTCAGCAGCACGGACACCGACCACATCGGCGTGAAGTACTACGACCCGGACACCGTCTCCGGCCTGGAGATGAACACCGTGTGGGACGGCTTCTTCCACACGGTCTGCTGGCTCGCCGTGCTGCTCGGACTGGCGGTCCTGTACTCCCGCGTCACCCGGGAACGGCGGCGGGTGTGGACCTCGCGCGTGCTGTGGGGGTGGGTCCTGGTGGGGTGGGGGCTGTTCAACCTGGTCGAGGGCGTCCTGGACCACCACATCCTCGGCATCCACCACGTCTACGCCGGTGACGGCCAGGTCTGGTGGGACATCGGCTTCCTCGTCCTCGGCGCCCTGCTGGTCGCGGGCGGCTACCTGCTCCAGCGCGGCGGCCGGGCGCGGACCGCCTGATGGACCGCGACCCGCACCACCCCGCCCCGGGGCACGCGGCGTACGGCGACCTGCTCGCCCCCGTGCTGACCGCCCTGGTCCTGCTGCTGTGCCTCGCCTGCTTCCTCCGTCTCGCCCAGCGCGCCAGGCGCCGCAACCCCGCCCTCGGCTGGAGCGGCCGGCGCACGGCGAGCTTCACTGCGGGCGTCGCCCTGCTGGGCGCCGCACTGCTGCCGCCGCTCGCGCCGTTCGCCCACGCCGACTTCCGCGGCCACATGCTCCAGCACCTGCTGATCGGCATGTACGCACCGCTGGCCCTGGTGCTCGGCGCCCCCGTCACCCTGCTGCTGCGCACCCTGCCCGCCCCGCGCGCCAGGAAGCTGACGGCCGCGCTGCACAGCCGCCCCGCCCGGGGGCTCGCGCACCCGGCGACGGCCTGGCTGCTGTCCACCGGCACCCTTGTGCCGCTGTACTTCACGCCGCTGTACGACACCCTCGCGTCCCGGCCGCCGGGGCACTGGCTGCTGCACCTCCATTTCCTCGCCGCCGGATGCCTGTTCGCGTACGTCATCGCCGGGCCGGACCCCGCCCCGGCGCGGCCGGGTGTCCGTGCGCGCCTGGTCTGGCTCGGCTGCGCCATCGCGCTGCACGCCGTGGTGTCCCAGCTGATGTACGGCGGCTACTGGACGCGCGTCCACGCGCCCGTCGCCGAGGTGCGGGGCGGCGCCGAGCTCATGTACTACGGCGGCGACATCGCCGAACTGCTGCTGGCCGCCGCCCTCGTGGCCACCTGGCGCCCCGCGCGCCGTCCCCGGCCCGCCGGGCGCCCCTCGTTTTACAGTCTGTCCAAGACTGGATAAAGTGTCCGACGGCCGGTGGGCGACCCACGCCACCGGCGGGAGGAGTGTGTGCCATGGGAGTCCAGGAGCCGTCCGGCGCGCCGGACACGGGGGCGGTCCGCCTCCTCGACCAGCGGTCCGGGCGGACGTACCCGCTCGACGCGCTGCGGTGGCGGGGCGACGACGGCGCGCCGCTGACCGTTCCCCCGCTGCCCGCGCCCGCGCCGGAGCGCATCGACAGCGGCACGCGCTCCCTGTGGCGCTACCGCGCCGCCCTGCCGCTGCCCGCCGGGACGGCGCCGGTCAGCCTGGGGGAGGGCGTCACGCCGCTGGTGGCGCGGGAGTGGGCGGGGGTGCCCGTCCGGTTCAAGCTGGAGTGGTTCAACCCCACCGGCAGCTTCAAGGACCGGGGCGCCAGTGTGATGATCTCCGCGCTGGCCGCGCACGGCGTGACCGAGGTCGTGGAGGACAGCTCGGGCAACGGCGGCTCGGCCGTCGCCGCCTACTGCGCCGCCGCCGGGATAGCCGCCGAGATCCTGGTGCCCGAGGGCACCTCGGCGGCCAAGGTCCTCCAGACCAGGGCGTTCGGCGCGCGCATCACGGCCGTGCCCGGCGCCAGGGACGCCACGGCGGCCGAGGCCCTGCGCCGCTCGGAACGCGTCCCGTACGCCGGCCACAACTGGCACCCCTACTTCCTCCAGGGCACCAAGACCCTCGCGTACGAGCTGTGGGAGGACCTCGGCTTCACCGCCCCCGACGCCGTGGTCACCCCGGCCGGGGCGGGCAGCATCGTCCTCGGCCTCGACCTCGGCTTCTCCGAACTCCTCGCCGCCGGGCTGATCCCGCGCCTGCCCCGGCTGCTCGTCGCCCAGCCCGCCGCCTGCGCGCCGCTCGACGCGGCCGTACGGGGCGTGCCCGTCCCGCCGTTCGGGCCGACGATCGCCGAGGGCACGGCCATCCGCGAGCCCGTGCGGCTGCCGGAGGTGGTCGCCGCCGTCCGCCGCTCCGGCGGCGCCACCGCCGCGATCCCCGAGGCGGACATCGCCGCCGCCCTGCGCGGCCTGGCGGCGGCCGGGCTCTATGCCGAGCCGACGAGCGCCACCGCCGCCGCGGCCGTGCGCGTCTTCGCGGAACGCGGCGACCTCCGCGCCGGGGAGACGACGGCCGTCGTCCTGACCGGCTCGGGGCTCAAGGCGGCGGGCACGATGGCTGGGCTGTTCACCGAGGACGCCGCCGCGTGACGGGCACCGGCGGCGGCGCGGACACCGGCGCCGAGGACGCCCTGCTGCTGCGCGAGGCGGAGAAGATCGTCACGGCGCTCGGCCGCACGTTCCCCGGCCTGTGCGAGGTGGTCCTCCACGACCTGCGCGACCCCGAGCACGCCGTCCGCGCCATCGAGAACAACCTCTCGGGACGGGCCGTCGGCGACCCGGCCACCGAACTCGGCCTCGCCCGCATCGAGGACCCCGGCTATCCGGACGTCCTCCAGAACTACCCCAACCGCTTCCCGGACGGCCGCCCCGCCAAGAGCACCTCCATCGGCATCCGCAACAGCGCGGGCGTCTACATCGCCGCCATCTGCCTCAACCTGGACGTCTCGCTCTTCGCCACCGTCTCGCGGAGCCTGGCCCGCCTCGTCGCCACCGAGGACGCCGGGATGCCCGTCGAGGAGACGCTGAGCAGCCGCACCGCCGGTGAACTGCGCGCGCTGGTCGAGGAGTTCGCTGCGGCACGCGGGACCACGCCGCGCGGGCTCGACGCCGCGGCGCGGCAGGCGCTCGTCCGCTCCCTCAAGGAGCGCGGCCACCTCCAGGTCAAGCACGCCGTCCCGACCCTCACCGACCTCCTGGGCGTCTCCCGGGCGACCGTCTACAACTACCTGCGCTGAGAAGGGGATCCACCTCCCATGACGACCGACCACCCGGCGGGCCTCAACCGCCCCGGGGGCCACTACCGGCACACCGTCACCGTCCCGGCCGGTGCCAGGACCGTCCACATCTCCGGCCAGTTGCCCGTCACCCCGGACGGACAGCCGCTCGCCGACCGGCCGTTCGCCGAGCAGGTGGGCCGCGTGCTCGCCAACCTCGACGCCTGCCTCGCCGCGGCGGGCGCGAACCGCGAGCACCTCACCAAGGTCCGCGTCTACGTCACCGACATCGGCGACTGGCCCGCGTTCGACCGCGTCTACACCGACTGGCTCGGCCCCTGCCCGCCCCCGGCCCGCGCGGTCGTCGGCGTCGCCTCGCTGCACCACGGCGTACGCGTCGAGATCGAGGCGGAGGCGGCGATCCCCTGACCCCCGACCCCCGACCCGGGGGGGGCGTCAGCGCGCGGACGCGGCCGCCAGCAGCGCCTCGGCGGCCGCCGTCCGCGCGTACAGCACGCTGCGGCCCGCCCGGTGCGCGCTGACGAGCCCCGCGTCGCGCAGCGCCGTCAGGCACTGCGACACCCGGGCGGCGGACAGGCCCGTCCTGCGGGCGAGTCCGGTGGTGGACGCGGGGGAGTCGAGCCCGGTCAGCAGCGCCGTCCGCGTACGCCCCAGGACGCCCGCGAGGGCCGCCGCCCCGGTCACGGGCCGCGCCTCCCACAGCGTCCCCGTGCCCCGGGCGGGGTACGTGAGCTGCGGCGGCTCCGGCGGCGTCACGCGCGTGAACGGTCCAGGCCCCGTGAAGACCGACGGCACGAGCAGCAGCCCCGGGCCCGCCGTGCTCCGCGACAGCGCCGCGCGCCGGCTGGCCAGCCGCAGCACGCTGTTGTCCCACGTCACCGACGCGTGGAGGTCGCCCAGGAGGTGACCCGCGCCGTGCTCGGTCACCTGCCGGGCGCGGTGCAGCACGTCGGCGTCGAGCACCGCCCGGATGCGCGCCCAGTAGGGCGCGAGTGCCAGCTCCCAGTACGCCTCGATCTCGTCGGTGACGGACGGCAGGCAGGCGGCCGGGTCCGCGTGGAGGGCGCGCAGCCGGGGCCCCGGGCGCCCCTGTTCGCCGGCCATCCGGTCGAGTTCCGCCCGGACGCGGGCCGCCGGGGTGGCGCGGATACGGGCCAGCTCCCCGGCCAGCGCGGGGTGCGGCCCGTCGGGGGCGGGGTTCAGGAAGTCCGGCACGTACCCCGCCGCCGGGACCAGCCCGGCCAGCCACCCCCGGTCGAGCCCGGCGGCGGCCAGCCGGGGCCGTACCTGCTCGGTCCACGGCCGGTGCACGGGGTGCGCGCGGCGCGACGCGAGGAGCCGCAGGCTCGGCCCGACCTCCCACATCGGCGACACGGCGAAGCGCACGCGCGCCAGGTCGTCCGCCGAGAACGCCAGCTCGGCCCGCGCGGCCATCCCGTCACCCCCACCCCGTCGCCCCGATGGATTCACCCATACCTTAACGAGTGGGCCACGGGGCCGGGCGGGACGGATGATCCCCGCCATGACCCAGCACACCCTCACCGCCGACGCCGCCGGGACCTGGCGGCTCGGCGACCGCACCGTCAACCGCCTCGGGTTCGGCGCCATGCGCCTGCCGCAGACGGGGCCCGCGCTCGTGCCCGACGCGGTGCCCCGCGACCGTTCCCAGGCCGTCGCCGTCCTGCGCCGCGCACGTGACCTCGGCGTCAACCACATCGACACCGCCGCGTTCTACTTCTCCCCGCTGCGCTCCGCGAACGAGCTGATCAACACCGCCCTCGCCCCCTACCCCGACGACCTGGTGATCACCACCAAGGTCGGCCCCGCGCGCGGCCCGGCGGGCGACTGGACCGCCCACGCGGGCCCCGCCGAGCTGCGCGGCCAGGTCGAGGAGAACCTCCGCCAGCTCGGCCGCGACCACCTCGACGTCGTCAACCTGCGTGTCAACGGCACCGGTTCGGTCGCCGAACGCTTCGGCGCGCTCGCCGACCTGCGGCAGGCGGGGCTGATCCGGCACCTCGGCCTGTCGAACGTCCACCCCCACCAGCTCGCCGAGGCCCAGGCCGTCGCGCCCGTCGTCTGCGTGCAGAACCGGTACGGCATCGGCATACGGCCCGACCACGACGACTTCGTGCGCGCCTGCGGCGAACAGGGCATCGCGTACGTGCCGTTCTACTCGATCGCGGCCACCGGCGGGCAGTACGGGCGCGGCGGCGCGGAGGACCCGGCGCTGGCCGCCGTCGCGCGGGCGCACGGCGTCGGCACGGCGGAGCTGCGCCTCGCGTGGACGCTGCACCGCGGCCCGCACGTCCTCGCCATCCCCGGCACCGGCGACCTCGCCCACCTGGCGGCCAACGTCGCGGCGGCGTCGCTGCGGCTCAGCGCGGAGGAACTGGCCGCGCTGGAGGCCGTCCACCGGGCGGGGGAGTGACGGCGGCCCCCGCCAGCAGCCCGAGCGCGCCCGTCACCGCCTGCGCGAACGGCTCGGCCGAGCCCTCGGCGCGCGCGATGACGTAGCCGCCCTGCAGGACCGCGACGAGCGCGGCGGCCGTGGCCCGCACGTCAAGCGCCGGGTCCAGCTCACCGCGTGCCCGCCCCTCCTCCAGGACCTCGGCCAGCCGCCCGCGCAGCCAGCCGAGGGTCTCCTCGACGGGCGCGCGCAGCGACGCGTCCGCCATCACGTCCGGGTCCTGCGTCAGGCGCCCGATCGGGCAGCCGCGCAGGACGTCGCGCTCACGCCGCAGGTACGCCGTGACGCGCTCGACGGCCGTGCCGGGCGCGGCGAACTGCGCCTCGGCCGCCGCGCGCATCTCGGCCGCGGTGCGCTCGATCGCGGCGCGCGCGAGGTCGGGCTTGCCGGTGAAGTGGTGGTACATGCTGCCCTGCCCGGCCCCGGCGCGCTGCTGGATGGCCTTGGGGCTGGTGCCGGTGTAGCCGCGTTCCCACAGGAGTTCGCGGGTGCTCTCGACGAGACGGTCTGCGGTGCTCACCCGGCCATCGTACGTACGCGTCGGTACAGGCCGTGGTGCGCCCGTACGACGAGCAGCGCCAGGACGGCCGTCACGCCGCCCAGGACCATCACCGCCGACGGGGACCACCGGTCCACGGCCACCCCGCCCGCCAGGGCGGCGCAGGCCATGGTGCCCTGGAACGAGGCGGTGAACACGACCGACGACGCCTCCACCGCGTGCGGCGCCGCCCGCGCGAACCACGTCTGCGAGCACACCGGCACGGCCCCGTACGCCGCCCCCCACACCACCAGCAGCACCACCGCCCCCACCGGCCACCGCCCGACGAGCGGCAGCAGCAGCGCCGCCGCAGCGACCACCCCCGCCGCCGCGCCCATGGCCGCGTGCGGACGCCTCGCGGCGAGCGCACCGCCCGCGAACGGGCCCGCGATCCCCGCCGCGCCGTACAGGAACAGCGCCGCCGTGACCTGGCCGCCGCCCATCCCGGCGACCTCCTCGAGGAACGGCGCGACGTACGTGTACGCGCCGAAGTGCGCCAGCACGACCAGGAACGTCACGAGCAGCGCGTACCGCGTCCCGCTCGTCCGCAGCAACCCGGCGAGCACCCGCAGGTCCGTCGCCCGCTCAGGCGGCAGCGGCGGCAGCGCCGCGCACAGCGCCGCCAGCACCCCGGCGGACAGGCACCCCATGACGGCGAACGCGGTCCGCCACCCGGCCGCGTCCCCGATCAGCGTGCCGAGCGGCACGCCCAGCACGGACCCCAGCGGCACGGCCGCGAACACCACCGCCGTCGCCCGCCCGGCGGACGCGGCCGGTACGAGGCGGCGCGCCAGTCCCGCGCCGACCGACCAGAAGCCGCCGATGGTGACGCCCACCAGGACGCGCGCGACGAGGACCGTCCCGAAGCCGGGCGCCACCGCCGTGAGGAAGTCGGCCGCCGCCAGCAGCAGCGCGAACGCGCACAGCGGCACGCGGCGGTCGGTCCGGGCCGTCGCCACCGTGACCAGCGGCGCGGAGACGGCGGCGAGGAGGCCGGGCATCGTCATCATCAGGCCCGCCGTGCCGTCCGAGACGCCGAGGTCGGCGCCGATCGCCGTCAGCAGGCCGATGGGCAGGATCTCGGACGTGACGAGGGCGAAGATCCCCGCCGTCACGGCCCCGACCGCCGCCCAGCCGGCGAACGGGGAACGGGGCGGCGTCAGTTGTGCGGTGTGCATGGTGTCGTCCTGGGTCGGGGGGCATGTGCGCGCACCAGCTCACCAAGGCGCCGGGGGCGGGCGCTGGCGGAATCCGGACGGCAACGGCCCGGCGCGTGCGGCAGACTGCCGGGATGGTCCTCCTCGACGGCCGCCCTGCCGCGCCGGAAGAACTGGCGGCGCTCGGGCTCACCAACTACGGGCACTACACGAGCATGTACGTGACGGACGGCCGGGTGCGCGGGCTCGCGCTCCACCTGGAGCGGCTCGTACGGGACTGCCGCGCGGTCTTCGGCGCGGACCTCGACCCGGAGCGCGTACGGGAGTTCGCGGGCGCGGCGGTGCGCGGCGCGGGCGGCGGCGCGTACGTGCTGCGCGTCACCGTCTACGACCCGGCGCTGGACCTCGGCAGCACGCACCGGCGGGCGGAGCCGCACCTCCTGGTGACCACCAGGCCCGCCGGGGACGGCGCGGCGGGCCCGCTGCGGGTGCGGACGGCGCGGTTCCAGCGGGACGTGCCCGAGGTGAAGCACACCGGTCTTTTCGGGCAGCTGCACGAGCGGCGGGCGGCGCGCCTCGCGGGCTGGGACGACGCGCTGTTCGTGGACGGCGCGGGGAACGTCTCGGAGGGCACGACGTGGAACGCCGGGTTCTTCGACGGGCGCGGCGTCGTCTGGCCGCGCGCCGGGGTCCTGCCCGGCGTGACGATGACGCTGCTCCAGCGCGCGTACCCGCACACCGTCAGGCCGGTCCCGGCGGCGGAACTGGCCGGGATGGAGGCGGCGTTCGCGACGAACAGCTCGTTCGGCGTGCGGCCGGTCGGCGGCGTGGACGGCCGGGACTTCCCGGCGGACCACCCGGTCCTCGATGCGCTGCGCGCCGCGTACCTGGCGATCCCGGCCGACCCGCTCGCCTGACTCACATCCGGGCCCTCAGCACGTCCACCTCGCAGCCGGGCGCGAACGGGTCGAAGCCGTGCGCGGCCAGCCAGCGGACGTTCAGCAGGCTCCGCAGCGACCACCACCCGCGGACCGCGTCGGGGTCCACCCCCGGCCCGTAGCCCGCGGCGACGTCGTCCAGGCGCGCCTCGTGGCCGAGCGTGAGGGTGGCCAGGTCGAACTGGGCGTCCCCCGGGCCCGCTTCGGACCAGTCGATGATGCCGGTGACGGCGTCGTCCTCGGTGAAGACGTGGGTGAGCTGGAGGTCGCCGTGGGTGAACACCGGGGTCCGCGGGCGGAACACGGCCTCGGCGACCTGGCGGTTGCGGGCGACCAGGCCGTCGGGCAGCACGCCGTCCGACACCAACGCCGCGCACTCCGCGTCCAGTCGGGCGGCCAGCGCGCCGGTATCCCGGCCGCCCCACCCACCCCGCCCCTGCCACGGCGGCAACGGCGCCTCGTGCAGCCTCCGTACGGCCGCGCCCGCCGCCGCCCACGCCGCCGGGGACGCGGGCGACGGCTCGCCGAGGCGGCCGAGCGCCGTCCCGGTGACCGCCGCGATCGCGAGGACGGGCGGCCTGCGCCACAGGACCTCGGGCGTCGGGACGGGCGCCAGGGCCATCGCCTCGACCTCGGTGGCGGTGCGCGCCTGGTCGGCGTCCACCTTCAGGAACACGTCGCCGACGCGCAGGGTGGCGCGCTCCGAGTGGGCGACGACGACTTCGACCTCATCCATGGGCGGCCAGTATTCCCGCGACGGCCGCCCCCGTCGCCGGAATATCGCCCGGACCGTCAGCCGTCAGCCGCCCGCCCGCTCCAGCGCGCGGACGATGCGAACCAGGTCGTCCGGCGCGGCGGCGAGGCGTACGGGCCGCCCGGCGTCGTCGAGTTCGGCGACGTGCCAGCCACTCGGCACGGGGTCCCCGCCCCGGGCGCGCCGCACCGCCGTCACCGTCAGCCGCTCGACGGGTATCCGCTTCGCCGCGAACATGCCGGGCCCGTGGTGCGGCGTCACGGCGGGGCCGCCGACGCCCAGGAAGACATGGGTGCCGAAGTGGTGCGGGTTGTAGTCGGTGTGCTCAAGGAAGCGGGCGGCCAGGAAGACCGGCCCGCCCTCCGGCGCGTCAGCCGCGACCGCCCCCGGCGTCCTGACGCGCGACGCGCGCCAGGCCCAGGCGGACAGCGCCGCCGTCACCGCCACGCCCCCCGCCGCCCAGGCGGCCGTCCCCGGCGAGCCGAACGCGTCGAGCGGGTGCAGGTAGCCGAGCGGCAGCAGCCACACCGCCGTGCCGCCGAGCGCGATCCACAGCGGGTACGGCGACGGGATCAAGTCGTCGGCCGGCAGGCCGCGCGCCCTGCGCCGCTGCACCACCACGCCGCCGGGCAGGCCCGCCCCCAGGGCGAGCACGATCGCGACGGCCGCGACGTCCCCGCCGCCCGGCGTGTGGTCGCGCCACACGTACCCCTCCCGGGCGATCTCCTTCACCTGGCCGCGCCAGACGGTCAGTTCGACGCGCTGACCGGCCGAGAAATGCCCGGCGGCCTCGTGCGACACGGTGACGCGCCCCCACGTGTCCCCGAGGTGCAGCGCGCCGCCGCTGCGCGACGAGCCCTCGTCCACCTCCTCGACCACGGCGTCCTCCACCGACACGCAGTCGCCGAACTCCCCGGCGGCGCACGGGACGGCCGCCCGCCACGCCTCCCGCCCCGCCTCGGCGTCCGGCACGAACCACGCCGCCGTCACGGCCGCCGCCAGCAGCAGCGCGCACGTACCCGCCGCCAGGGCCGAGCCGCGCCCGGCCGTGGCGTAGGAGACGACCGGCACGTGGTCCGCCGCCTCCGGCGCGCCGTGGCGGCGGTGGAGCGCCCGGAGCGCGTCCACCGTGGCCAGGAAGCCGGCGCGGTCCCTGCCGCCGCCGTCGTGCGGCAGCGGCAGGCGCACGCGGCGCCCGCCGCGCAGCAGGACGACGGTGCTGCGGTACGTCTCGCCGTGCCGTCCTTCGTGCACGTAGACGCCGATGTCGGCGACATCGCGCCACAGGACGCGGCGGCGGCGCAGCGGTGTGCGGACGCTCAGGCCCTCCGCGTCCGCGTCGACGCGCGCCACGGCGACGTACGCGCACATGAAGGCGGCCAGCAGGGCGACCGCACTCGTGAACGCCCACGCGAGGCCGAAGTCGCTGCCGACGCCACTGCGCACCGCGCCCACCGCCGCCAGGACGGCCACGGCGGCGCCGACCGCCGCCCAGGCCCACAGGGCACGGGAACGCCGGGAGCGACAGATCACCTGCCGGGTCATGTCCATGAAGCCCATCCTCTTCCGTGCGGCCCTGCCGGTTCATGTGGTGTTTCCGGCAAGGAAAACGCGCGGATCGCTGCCGGTCGGACGGCACCGCGCGTCACTCCGTCGGCGTGCCGATCCTGAGCCGGTTGCCGTCGGGATCGGTCAGCTCGAACTCCCGCGCCCAGGGCGCCTCCTCCACCCGCGCCCCGAACTCGGCGGCCACGGCGTCGACATCCCGCACACGGAGGTGGACCAGCGTGCCGGGACGGGCGTCGCCCTCGTGCTCCGACAGGAACAACCGGACCTCGCCCCTGGCGACTTCGGCGAACGCCGGGAACCCCGGCCCGAAGCGGTGCCGCCACTGCTCGGCGAACCCCAGCCGCCCGTACCACGCGACCGCCACCGAGGCGTCCGCGACACGGAGGACCGGAATGACCTGCTCATCCATCCCCGCATCCTCCCAGGCGGACCGCGTAGCCCTCGGACGGCCCTCGGAACGTGACGGTGGCCGGGAGCGGCGGGAAGCCGAAGTGCCCGGCCGCCCAGCCCGTGAGGGCGAGGGCCGCCGCCTCCGGCTGGTAGTCGGTGAGGGGGTAGGCGATCCGCTCGACCGTCACCGTCACGGCGCGCCCCCCGACCGCTTCCCGGATGTGGGGCGCGGCGTACCGCAGGCCGTGCGCGAGCTGCTCCCTGTCCTCGGCCGTGGCGTCGGGGTCGCGGACGTCGAGGCGTACGCCGGGCGCGACCGCCTCGCCCGCGGCCCCGCCGTCCGCCGCCGCCGCTTCGGAACTGGTGGCGGTCAGATCGACGCGCAGGCCCCAGGGACCCGAGATGTGCCGGAACCGGTAGGGGGTGGTCATGCGGGGCCTCCGTGCGTTCCCTCGGACCGGACGTCGAATCTGTCGCGGACCTTCTCCGGCCGGAGGAATCCGCTCCCGTGCCGCCAGGATCAAGGACGGGGGACGGGGACGTCCACGGGGTGGGCGTGGCGGGCCGCCAGGGCGGAGATGTCCGGTGTGCCGAACTCGGCCCGCAGCGACGCGAACCCCGCCACCTTCCCCTCCCCGAAGCGCCGCACCCGCGACGCGTACTCGTCGGCCGTCAGGAACGAGGGCGGGTCCGACTTCGTGTGGAACTTGTCGGCGTACATCACCAGCCGCTCCTCCGCCGTCTCCGCCAGGAAGTCGCGCGGCGGCAGCGGCAGGGCCCGGCCGACGACCTCCTCACGCGTGATCCCGACCCCCGTGTGGTGCGACGCGATCCGGCACAGCTCCTCCGGATACCCCTCGGCGCGCAGCAGCTCCTCGCCCAGCAGCCCGTGGCGGACATACCGGGCGTGGTCGAGCGTCCCGTCGGGGGCGTAGAGGCGGTACACGCCGATGTCGTGCAGCAGACAGCCGGCGCGCACCAGGGCCGTGTCCACCGGGGCCGCGCGCCGCTCCAGGAGGTCGTCGGCGACGGCGAGGACGAGCACGCAGTGCCCGTGGACCAGCGCGAACGCCTCCCGCGACGGCGCGTGCCGCTCGTGCAGCGCGCGGATCTCGTCGGCGTCGGGAACGATCATGCGCGCACCCTAGCGGAGGCCGGTCCGCGTCCTCCATGGTTGATACGCCCGGCCGTCCCGTGGGACGCTGGGCAGCTGATGTAGCTCAGTCCGGGCCGCGACGGCCCCGGTACGCGGCCACGGTGTCAGGGTGGCCGCCCGCCGGGACGGGAGCGCCGGACCGTGCGCGGTGCCGAACCGCGTGCTGTAACTGCGGGCCGCGGGTCCGCGTTTCTGGGCCGCCCCTCATGGAAGGGGGAAAGCGGCATGCACGACTTCACGTTCACCATGACGGCGACCGACGACAGCGTCGTCCTGGCGCCTCGCGGCGAACTCGACTTCGACACCCTGCCCGACATCGAGGAAGCCCTCACCCGGCTCCCGGACTCCACGGGACCGGTCGTACTGGACATGGCCGGAGTCCCGTTCATGGACCTCGCCGGGCTGCGCCTGGCGTGCAGGCTGGAGACCGGGGACCTGCTCCGCGGCCGGGTCGTCCTCGCCCGGGGCTGGCGGCCCCAGCCGGAGAAGCTGCTGCGGCTGGCCGAACTCCCGGTGACACCCGGGCGGATCGCCCTCTGACGGCGCGCGGACGGGAAACGGGGGACCGTCCGCCCGCGCGGCGCGGGAGAATCCGTGCCGTGGAAGAGGAACTGGACGAGGAACTGGCCGCCGTCCTGCGGGACATCGACGCGCAGTGCGCCGTACGGCCTGTGGTCCGCCGCGAGGCTTCCTGGCTGACGCTGTACGCGCCGGACGGCAGCGGCGCCGGGCTGAACGAGCCGTGCGGCACGCGGCCCGGCGAACGGCTCGCCGACCTGGCGGACCAGGTGCAGGAGTGGGCCGTCGAGGCCCTGTGGGGCGCCGGGCTCCCGGCCGTCTGGCCGGTCTGCCCGGCGCACCCGGACACCCACCCGCTCGCCGCCGCCGTGCGGGACGGCGAGGCCGTCTGGTCGTGCCCCCGGACGGGCGCGGCCGTGGCCCGCGTCGGGGAACTGCCCGGCGCGGCGGAGGGGGAGGGGCCCGCGGGGGTCAGACGCCGCGGGCGGCGCTCGCGCTGTTCCGGTCGCCGGTGACGCGGGCGGCGAGGCCCTTCACCAGGGACCCGGCCGCCGCGATCCCGGCGGCGCCGACCGTTTCCCAGAAACTGGCCGAGAACATGTCGGCGGGCCCGGCCGCGACGGCCACGCCGCCCGCGGCGACGACGAAGGTCGCGAGGACGCGTTCGACGAGGTCGGTCGCGTAGGTCTTCGCCGTGCGGACGATGTCGGAGGGTGCGGGGAGATCGGACTTCATGGCTGGCTCCACTCTGCTGGAAGCGCTTTCCCTCAGGGTTTCCCGCTCTGTAGTCGCTCAGTGACGAACGGTCGCGCAGTGCGGCTTACGAGGGACGTCTCGCACGGATGACTGAACGGGCGCGGGCCCGCCGTCGCCGCCCGCCCCGCGCGTTCCTAGAGTGGCCCCGATGCTGACCGTCCCGGCGCTCGCGCCGTCGCTGCCGTCGCCCCTGACGCCGCTGTCCGACCCGGCGCTGTCCCGGGCGGGCGTCGAGCTGCGCCTCAAGCGTGACGACCTGATCAGCGACCGCGTGCCGGGCAACAAGTGGCGCAAGCTGATGCCCAACCTGCGGGCCGCCGCCGAGGCCGGGCACAGCCGCGTTCTCACGTTCGGCGGCGCGTACTCGCACCACATCGCCGCCGTCGCCGCGGCCGTGGGGCCCGCCTCCGTCGGCGTCATACGGGGCGACGAGCTGGCCGCCCGCCCGCGCAACCCGTCGCTCGCGGCGGCCGAGGCGCACGGGATGCGGCTCGCGTTCGTCTCCCGCGCCGACTACCGGCGCCTGCGGGACGGGCTGGACGACCCCGCCGTGCGGGACGAGCTGCGGCGCGCCCACGGCCGCTGCTGGGTCGTCCCCGAGGGCGGCTCCAACGCCCTGGCGGCGCGGGGCGCGGCGGAGACGGCGGCGGAGCTGACCGGCCTCGGGCCGCGGGACGTCGTGTGCTGCGCCGTGGGCACGGGCGGCACGCTCGCCGGGATAGCGGCCGGGCTGCCGCCCGGCGCCCGCGCGCTGGGCGTGGCGGCCCTGCGCGGCGCCGGATACCTGGAGGGCGAGGTGGCGCGCCTCCAGACGGCGGCCTGGGGCCGTACGTCGGGGAACTGGGCGATCGACCACGGCCACCACGGCGGGGGTTACGGGCGGGTGCCGCCCGAGCTGGAACGATTCGCCGCCGCCTTCGAGGCGCGGCACGGGCTGCGCGTGGAGCGGCGGTACGTCGCCAAGGCCCTGTTCGCGGTGCACCGGCTGGCGGGCGGGCCGCTGCTGCCGCCCGGCACGCGGGTCACGGTCGTCGTCACGGGCCCGCCGGACTGACCGGCCGGCGGGCGCCGGCCAGCCAGCGCCAGCGCGGGAGTTCCAGCACGGCCGTCGCGGCGGCCAGCGCGCTCACCGCCACCGCCACCGCGGGCGGCCACGCGGCCCAGGCCGCGACGACGGCGGCCGCCAGGTGCAGCACCACCAGCGCGACGGTCACCGGCCCCGGCGCCGGGACGAGCACGTTCGGCTTGTCGCCCGGCGTCGCGAAGACGGTGGGCAGGGCGACGAGGACCACGACCGCCGCGGCGGCCAGGACGGGGGACCGTCCGGCGAGGGCCCAGGCCGTCGCCGTCCAGGCGGTCAGCTCGGTCAGGAAGCGCAGGACGGACGGTATCCGCCCCGCCGGGGTGAGGTTGGGCGAGACGGGAGCGCGTACGTTCACGCGCGCAGGCTCTCACGCGGCGCGGACGCCCCGGCGGTGGGCGCGTGGCCGTCCACCGCGCGCCCGGTAGCCGGGGGCGCCCTGACATGCGCTTTCAACACACATTAGTCTGCGGCCAGTTGACTTGTGCGGCCCGCAGGGGGCCGAAGTGACGGACGGAGACGCCTGTGAGCGACGACACCACCGGGGAGTACTTCAACGACTCGCCCATCGACCTGCGGACCGACCAGCCGCACTCCGCCCGCATGTACGACTACCTGCTCGGCGGGAAGGACCACTACTCGGTGGACGGCGAGGCCGCCGAGAAGGCCCTCGGCGCCTTCCCGATGCTGCGCACGGCCGCGCGCGAGAACCGCAAGTTCCTCGGCCGCGCCGTGCGGCACCTGGTGCGCGAGACGGGCATCCGGCAGTTCCTCGACCTCGGCTCCGGGCTGCCCACGGCGGAGAACGTCCACCAGGTCGCGCAGGCCGTCGAGCCCGAGTCCCGCGTCGTGTACGTGGACAACGACCCGATCGTCCTCGTCTACGGCGGCGCGATGCTCGCCATGGACGAGCGCACCGCCGTCATCCAGGGCGACATCCGCGACCCGCACGCCATCCTGGACAACCCGGTGACGACCTCGCTGATCGACTTCTCGCAGCCGGTCGCCGTCCTCGCCGTCGCGGTACTGCACTTCGTCGCCGACGAGGAGGACCCGGCCGGGATCGTGCGGACGCTGCGCGAGGCGGTCGTGCCGGGCAGCCACTTCATCCTGTCGCACGCCACCGCCGACATCGCGCCGGAGGAGGCGATGGGCGTGCAGCGCTCGTACCGCGCGCAGGGCGTGCCGCTGACGTTGCGGACGAAGGAGCGGTTCACCACGTTCTTCGACGGGCTCGACCTCGTGGAGCCGGGCGTGCAGGTCGTCTCCGACTGGCGCAGCACCGTGCCCGAGGCGGAGCGGCCCGACCCGGCGAACGTGTCCTGGTACGGCGGTATCGGCCGCGTTGCGTAGCGCGGGCGGGGATCAGGCGAGGGGCGCCGGGGGAGAGGACTCCGGCGCCTGGACGGCCGGGACGGGGCGCAGCAGCCGCAGCGCGACGATCCCCGCCACCACCAGCGCCAGCACGGAGAGGCCGGTGCTGATCCAGCTGGCGCCGAGCAACTGTCCGCCGAGGTAGCCGATCCCCACGCTGTAGACGGTCCAGACGACGGCCGCCAGCGCCGACCACGGCAGGAAGTCCCGCTTGCGGCGGCCCGACACCCCGGCGCCGAGGCTCACCACGGCACGCCCCGCGGGCGCGAAGCGCGCCAGCACGACGAGGAAGCCGCCGCCGCGCTTGAGCGCGGACTCCAGGCGCTGCTGCGCGGTGGACAGGCGCCGCGAACGGGAGATGGCGCCGTCGAAGCGCCGCCCGCCGTGCAGCGCGGCGACGTACGCGAGCAGGTCACCCGCGATGGAAGCGGTCGTGGCGCACACGCCCAGCAGGAACAGTTGCGGGAGATGGGTGTTCGCGCCGGGTCCGGGAAGTCCCGCGACGTCCGCCGCGGTACCGGCGGCGACGGTGGCGGCGGCCACCACCAGGGCGCCACTGGGCAGGACGGGGACGAACACGTCCAGCAGGATGGACAGCGCCACGACGACGTAGATCCAGGGTGCGTAGAGCAGTATCCCCAAGGTGTCCTGCACAGCGTTCCCCGTCTTTCCGCTTCCGCCCCTGTCTCCCGGCTTTCGCCGGGGTGGGCCGCGTGTCCCTGTAGGACGCGCGATCGAACGTGATGGTTCCGCCGTAAAGCGTACGCCCGCGTCCCCCACCCGGTGCACATGGGTGCGTGTGGCGGGGATCTCATGGCGGGGCTGGGCAGTGTGGTGGCGGACGACAGTCCGACGAGCACGAGGAGCAGCGGTGAAGGCACTGGTCACGAGCGGTGTGGTGGCGACGGCGGCGATGCTCGCCCTGGGCGGGGCCGCGGCGCCCGCCGGGGCGGCGGGGGGCGGCGGCGCCGGGGAGGCGGAGCACTGGCTGCGCGCCAAGGGGGAGTTCGGGCCGGTCGGCGGCGGGGGCGAGGTCCCGGCGGCGGTGACGTACGACGAGGCGCTCGTCCCGGCGGGGTCGCACATCCGTGTCGGGCAGCGGATCACCGGCGACCGGATGGTGATCGACCTGTTCGTGGGCGGCGTGGTGCCCGGCAGGACGTACGGCGCCCACGTCCACACCGAGCCGTGCGGGGCCGACCCGGCGTCGTCGGGGCCCCACTACCAGAACGTGCCGGGGGCCGCCACCGAGGAGAACGAGGTGTGGCTCGACTTCACGGCGGGCGGGGAGGGCTCCGGCAGCGCGGTGGCGCCGAAGAACTGGGTCTTCCGCGAGGGCGGCGCGGCCTCGGTCGTGCTGCACGAGCACGCGACCGGCCACGGCGGCGCGGCGGGCGACCGCCTGGCGTGCTTCACCGTCCCCTTCGCGGGCGCGGAGTAGGCCGCCACCCCGTGGTCCGCGCCCCCGCGCGGACCACGGGCCCGGCGGGCGGCGCCGGTGCGGGATTCGAACCCGCAACCCGTCGCCACCGGCTCCGGGCCGGGTCGGGCCCGCACCGTGTGCCGTCCGTGCCGGATCCCGGGCCGGGCCGGTCGTCGACCGGCAGTTCCCCGCGCTCGCGGCCGTGGCGTCCAGGAGGCCGGGGCCCCGTCCCGGGACAGCCTGGATCCCGCGTGGGGCGGACAGAGGCCCGTCCTGCCCCGGCGAGGACGCGGGGCCGGACGGGGCGGGCTCAGTCCCGGGCGTCCGCCTTCGCGGCCGGCTCGGGCTCGCCCTCCGCAGCCTCCGCCGCCTCCGCCTTCCTCGACGCCGCCAGGCTGGTGAGCGTCGTGACGACCAGCACACCGCAGATGACGCCCAGCGAGACCGGGATGGATATCTCCGGGACGTGCAGGTCCGTCGTCTCGTGGAGGCCGTGCAGGACCAGCTTCACGCCGATGAAGCCGAGGATGACCGACAGGCCGTACGACAGGTGGACCAGCTTCTTCAGCAGCCCGGCGATGAGGAAGTACAGCTGCCGCAGGCCCATCAGCGCGAAGGCGTTCGCCGTGAAGACGATGTACGGGTCCTGGGTCAGGCCGAAGATTGCCGGGATCGAGTCCACCGCGAAGAGGACGTCCGTGAGGCCGATCGCCAGCATGACGATCAGCATCGGCGTCGCCAGCCGCCTGCCGTTCTCGCGGATGAACAGCCTGGTGCCGTGCCAGGTGTCGGTGGAGGGCAGCCGTCGCTGGACGGCCTTCATCATGCGGCCCTCCTCCCAGTCCTCGTCGTCCTCGTCGGCCCGCGCCTCCTGGATGAGCTTCCAGGCGGTCCAGATGAGGAAGGCGCCGAAGAGGAAGAAGACCCAGGCGAAGGCGCTGATCGCGGCGGCGCCGACGGCGATGAAGCCGGCGCGCAGCACGAGCGCGATCAGCACGCCGATCATCAGCACGCGCTGCTGGTAGATCGTCGGGACCGCGAACTTCGCCATGATCAGCACGAAGACGAAGAGGTTGTCGACGCTGAGGGACTTCTCGGTGACATAGCCCGCGAAGAACTCCCCGGAGGCCTGCCCGTTCCCCCAGAGCGCCAGACCCGTGCCGAAGAGCACGGCGAGGACGACCCAGACGACCGTCCAGGTGCCCGCCTCCTTGAGCGAGACTTCATGCGGCTTGCGCCCGCCTATGAAGAAGTCGGCCGCGATGAGCGCGCACAGCCCGACGACCGTGAGCGTCCATACGGTGAGGGAGACGTCCAACCCGGATTCCTCTCTGTGATTCTGTGAGGTGCGACAGCAACGGTATGAGGATGACCAAAGGCAGGTAAAGGCGCGGTAAAAGCGGCTCGCGTCGGCGGTGCGGCGGGTGGAGAACCGCAGGTCACGGCCCGGGAAACGGCCCCAGGGCAGGCGTGGCCGCGCGTGTCAGCGGGGCGCGCCCGTGGTCAGCCAGGCGCAGAGGTCGCCGGTCAGCAGGGTGCCGTCCTCCGCGATGCCGGGGCCGAGCGCGCCCAGGCCGAGCAGGTACACCGACGAACGGTCGCGGCCGTGGTACCGCATCAGCAGCCCGGCGCCGCCGCTGTCGTCGCCCACCAGGGTCCAGCCGGGGGCGTACGCGGCGACCTCGTACGTCGCGTTGCGCTCGGCGATGTCGTGCGGCCCGTAGACCGTCACGCCGTCCGGCAGCGCCAGCCCCGGCGTCGTGCGCCACAGGCGGGCCACCGCCGGGTTCGGGCCGTCGCGCAGTCCGGCCGCCAGGGCGGCGCGCACCGCGACGAAGCCCGCGAACGACTCCGCGTACGGGTACAGGCCGCCGTCGAACGGGTCCCGCCGCAGCACGGCGCGCTCACCCCCGGGCGAAGCGCCGCCGAAGAGGAACGCGTCCCCGCCGTCCGGCTCGGCCGCGAAGCGCAGCAGCCCGCCCTCCTCCCGCCGCCACGGGACGGTGACGGACTCGGCCGTGTCCGCGTGCGGCGGCGGCGCGACGACCGCCACCTCCGCGCCCAGGACCGTCCCCCGGCCCGAGCCGTACGTCCGCAGCCACCAGCGGTACGAGCGCGGCAGCGCGCCCACCACGGCCTCGGCAGCGCGTACGTCCTCCTCCGGCGCCCCGCGCGCGGGGCGTCCGGCGGGCGTGAGCGCGTCGAGCAGTTCGCGGAGCCGGCCGAGGTCCGGGATCACGCGCGGCCCCGCACGAGGCGCCGCGCCACGGCGTGGGACCCCGCCACCGCCCCCGCCGCCAGCGCGAGGCCCGCCACCGCGTCCCGCGCCCGTACGGGCGGCGCCCCCGCCGCCCGCAGCCGCGCCCGCGCCCACAGCGACCAGGGCACCACCAGCGCGGCCGACGTCGCCGCCCCAGGCGTCCACGCACGCACCGCCGCCGCCTGCGCGAGGTGCACCACCCCGTGCAGGCCGAAGCCGTCGACCGCCGCCCGGTACACCGCCGAACGGCCGCCCGTCCGCCGCCCCTCCCGGGCCACCGCGGCGACCAGCAGGCCCATCAGCCCCACGGCGGCCGCGAACTCCCGCTCGTCGACGGACGACAGCGCCCGCCAGACCCGTTCCGGCACCCAGGGGAGATCGTCGCGCAGCGCGGGCAGCCGCTCGGCCGTCCACCGCCCCACGCGGGCCAGCTCCTCCGCGTCGTGCAGCGCCCAGACGGCCAGGAGGCCCCAGCCGGGCGGGCGTGTCACGACTCGTCGACGACGAGCAGGACGCCGCCGTCCGCGGCGGGTTCGACGCGGACCCGTTCCAGCGTGGCCGCGCAGGCGGTGGGCCGGTGCTCCACCGCGCGGGGCCCGATGCCCAGCACGCGCATCCCCGCCGCACGGCCCGCCGCGATGCCCGCGCCCGAGTCCTCCAGGACGACGCAGTCGGCCGCGTCCACGCCCAGTTCGGCGGCGCCCTTGAGGAAGCCCTCCGGGTCCGGCTTGCTCGCGCTGACCGACTCGGCGGTGATCCGCACGGGCGGCAGCGGCAGTCCGGCGGCGTTCATGCGCGCGGTGGCCAGGGGCAGGTCGGCCGAGGTGACGAGGGCCTGCGGTACGCCCGCGGCGCGGACCGCCGCGAGGAACGCCGCCGCGCCCGGCACGGGCACGACGCCGTCGAGGTCCGCCGTCTCGCGGGCGAGGAGGGCGCGGCTGTCGGCGAGGTTCAGCTCCATGGGGCGGTCGGGCAGGAGCGCGGCCATGGTCGCCCACGCCTGCCGCCCGTGGACGACGGGGAGCAGGTCGGCCGGGTCCACGCCGTGCTCGGCGGCCCAGGCGGTCCACACGCGGTGCACGACGGCGTCGGAGTCCACCAGGGTGCCGTCCATGTCCAGCAGGAGCGCGCGGGCGTGCAGGCGGGCGGTGCGCATGGCGGGCCGGCTCCAGACGGGGGCGGGGTACGGGGGTGGGGGAGGAGAGCCAGTGGCCCCGCCCGTATCTGGTCGGGGAAGCGGGCGGAACCACTTTGTTTTTGTACGGTACAAAACGCGGGGCCGGTTTGGCCAGCCCCCGGGACCGTCTTCCGGGAGCGTTCACCGCGCGTTCAGGCCCGGCGGGGCGTCAGTCCCCCTGGCGGACGACCCGTTCGACGGCCTCTCGCAGCGGGGCGTGGTCGATCTCGTCGCGCTCCGCCCTCTCCCGGTCGCCGTGCTCGATGTACTCGGGGTGCTCCTCGGCGATGCGGCGGATGTTGGCCTCGGCCCGCTCCCGCAGGTGGGGGAGGACGTTCTCGTCGGTGGCGGCGTCCACCAGGGCCGCGGCGCCCTCGCTGCGGTACCACTGCTGCCGGAAGAACCGTTCGGCGTTCTCCTCGTCGGCCAGGTATCCGGCGGCGCCGTCCTTGTTGCGCGCCGCCACGGTGAGGAGCGTGTCGGACCCGGGGGAGTGCCGGCCCATGGCCGGCTCGTACTCCGTGAGGACGTTGTTCTGGTTGACCGCCGCTTTCGCGAGGATCTGCGAAGTGCGGTCGCCCGGCGGGACGGTGGCCTCGTCGAGCAGCAGGGCTATCCGCTCCATGACCGGGAACCGCTCCGCCGTCCGCGAGTTGACACCGATGCCCCACCGGGCGGCGTCCAGGCTCTGCATGTACCGCTGCACCCACTGGTCCGGATCGCTGTCGTCCCGGCGGCCTCCGGAGGGCAGCTCGCCGAGACCGCTCAGCCGCGGGTCCATGAGCACCATGAACGCGTCCGCCAGCAGCTTCACCGGCTTCTCGCGTTCGGTCTGCTCCTCGTCCCCGGCGTCCCCGGCCTCCTTGGCGTCCTTGGCGTCCTTGGCGGCCTCGGCGAAGGCGAGCATGGTCTCCTGCCCGAGGCCCGAGACGAACCAGTGGAGGTAGTCCACATCCTGCGGGGTGAGGCGCTCGCCCCCCTGCACTTTCGCCATGAGCCCGGCGACACCGTGCAGGTACGTCATCATCAGCTCCGTGTCGTCGCTCTCGGCGCGGAGTGCTTCAGCGGCGGCGAAACGCGCCATGTCGGGGGTGTTCCAGAGGCCGAGCGGGCCGTCCATGACCGGGAAGCCCAGCGAGACCAGCTCCGCGCCGTAGTCGATGAGAGTCGCGCGGTAGTTCCCCTCGACCTCCGCCATCCTGCCGAGGGTGCTGAGCGCCTCGTGCTTCGCCTGCGTGAGCCATACCTTGAGGACGAAGTCGGTGTACGCCTGGGGCGGTTCCGTGGCGCTCGCCGGCACCACCCACGAACGGTGCCGGTAACTGATCCTGCGGACCGCGCCGTTCGGGCTCGCGCCCGCCCCCTGGTCGAGGAAGTCCGCGTCACTGGCGCTGTACGTCTCGCCGCTCTCCGTCCACTTCCACCAGTCGGCCTGCGCGGTGGCGGAGAACTCCGCGATCGTCACGTCGAGGGAGTCGCACGCCTTCTTCAGCTTGTGCTCGGTGTCCTTGGCCGCTGTGAGGGAGTGCTGGATCAGGCGTGCCACGGTCGCCAGCTCCTCGCCGTCGCCCTGGGTGCCCCGCGACGTCTCCTCGCCCCGCTGCTCCCCGTCCACGAGCGGCGCGCCGTCGGCCAGGCCCGCCTCGACCGCCAGCCTGTCGGCACGCCCGGCGAGATCGCCCGCCGACCTGGCCTCCTCGGCGGCCCACCGGTAGACCGTGGTCAGCATCTCCAGGTGCTCGTAGTCGACTTCACGGCGGAAGCGGCTGTGGACCAGCCACGGGGACGCCCGTGCGTCCGGGTCGAGATCCGGGTCCGGCCGGCGGTACTGCTCCCTGATCGCCGTCTCCAGATCCTCACGGAGTGCCTGCTCCACCTTCTCCTGTGTGATCTCGACATCGAACACGCCCATGGTCCAGCCCTTCGCGCCCGGGAACGGAAGACCCGCCGCAGCGCTGTCGGGCCCGCCCGGATCGTAGGCCGGAAAACGGCTCGTCAACAGAAGACTTGAGCGAGTTTTGGAGCGGCTGCCCCGCCGTGGCGAGTTCCCCGCAGCGAAGCGGCGCGGTCGGCGCGGCGGGGTGTCAGCTCTCGCGTTCCCGCTCCCAGCGGGCCTCGTGGCCGCGTTCGGCGCTCAGCTGCACGACGAGGTCGCGCAGGTCGCGCGGGCGGTCGGGGCCCCACCAGTCGCCGAGCAGCGCGGCCAGTTCGTCCTCGCGCGCGCGGGCGAGCCGCGCCGCCACCGCGCGGCCGCGTTCCGTCGTGATCAGGAACACCCCGTCGCGCCACGTGAGATGGCGCTCCTCCAGCTGCCTGGCCGCCTCCGACACCGCGTGCAGCGACAGCGACGCGCGCTGCGCCAGGTACTCGGGGTGCACCCAGCCGTGCTCGTCCACGCGCAGCAGCAGCCAGGCCGCGGCGGGCAGCAGGTCCTCGCCCGCGCGCGCCGCGACGCGCCCGTACAGGTCGCGCCGTCCCGCCCTGCTGCCCAGCAGCGACAGGGCGCGCGCGCACTCGTCCCGCGACGAGCGCGCCACCGGGTTCGGCGGCAGCGTCTCGCCCGCGTCGGGCGCCTGCACGCTGCCGCGCAGCGGCTCCTCCCGCAGCATCCAGGCCAGTACGTGCGCGACGAGCAGCACCGGCACCGCGTACAGGAACACGTCGGTGATCGCGTCGGAGTAGGACGTCAGCACGCGCGACCGCACGCCGCCGGGCAGCCGGGCCACGCCCTGCTGGTCGTGCGCGAGCGACTCGGGCGTCACCCCGTCCGGCAGGCGCACGCCGCGCAGCGAGTCCGCCAGGTTGCTGGTGAGGTGGTTGGTGAAGATCGTGCCGAAGATGGCGACGCCGAACGCCGAGCCGATCGAGCGGAAGAACGTGACGCCCGACGTGGCGACGCCCAACTGCCGGTAGGGCACCGCGTTCTGCACCGCCAGCACGATGACCTGGAGCACCAGCCCGATGCCCATGCCGAAGACGGCGAAGTAGACGCTCATCTCCAGGTCCCCGCTGTGCCGGTCGAGGGTGTGCATCAGCAGCATGCCGACGGCGGTGACGGCCGTGCCGACCACCGGGTAGATCTTCCAGCGGCCGAAGTGGCTGATCAGCTGCCCGGAGACCGTCGAGGTCAGCAGCAGCCCGAAGACGAGCGGCAGCAGGTGGACGCCGGAGAGCGTCGGCGACACACCTCGCACGACCTGGAGGAAGGTCGGCAGGTAGGTGAACGCCCCGAACATCGCCCAGCCGATGACGAACCCGATCAGGCAGCACAGGACGAACGTCCGCACCGCCGCCAGCTCCGGCGGCAGCACCGGCTCCTCCGCCCGCCGCTCCACCGCCGTGAACGCGACCAGGCACACCGCCCCGAGGATCGACACGGCCGCGACCTGCCACGACCCCCAGTCCCACGTCGAGCCGCCCAGCGACGTCACCACCACCAGGCAGGACGCGACGGCGGCGATCAGGAACGTGCCCGCGTAGTCGATGACATGGCGGCGCGGCGGCACCGGGATGTGCAGGAACGCGGCGATGACGCCGAGCGCCACCACCCCCACCGGCAGGTTGACGTAGAACACCCAGCGCCAGCTCAGGTTGTCCACGAACAGGCCGCCGAGCAGCGGCCCCAGCACGCTCGTCGCCCCGAACGCCGCCCCGAACAGGCCCTGGTACCTGCCCCGGTCGCGCGGCGGCACGAGGTCGCCGACGATCGCCATCGACAGCACGATCAGCCCGCCGCCGCCGAGGCCCTGGAGGAAGCGGAAGCCGATCAGCTCCGCCATGTTCTGCGCCTGCCCGCACAGCGCGGAGCCGGCGAGGAAGATGACGATCGCCGTCTGGAACAGCCTCTTGCGCCCGTACTGGTCGCCCAGCTTGCCCCACAGCGGCGTCCCGGCCGTCGCGGCGAGCAGGTAGGCCGTGACGACCCAGGAGAGGTGGTCGAGGCCGCCGAGGTCGCTGACGATCGTCGGCAGCGCGGTGGCCACGATCGTCTGGTCCAGCGCGGCCAGGAACAGGCCGAGGAGCAGCGCGCCGAGCGACAGGTAGAGGGACCCGCGCGAGGGCGTCCCCGCGCCGGGCGCTGCGTCCGCGCGGGCGTCGCCGCGCGCCCGTTCCGCGCCGGGGGAGGGGTCCGTACGGGCGGCGGGGTCCGCGCCGGGGGACGGCTCCATGGTCCCGCCTCCTCGTGTTCGACACGCCGGTCGTTCGTTCGCTTGCCTTGCTGCAAGTCTGTCCGCATTTGCCCGCTTCGGCTTCTCGGGCGACACCATCCCCTCACCCGATGGGGTGGTGCATAATCGCTGCCATCACAAGGGGACGGGGACGGGAGGCGCCGGTGACCGACCAGCCCGACTGCCTGATCTGCGGGCGACCGGCGTCAGCCTCAGGGGACCCGTCCTGCGACTGCCTCACGCACTCGCTGTCGCGCCGCGTGGACCCTCCGCTGCACGGCCCCGACCCGGCGGACGTCGCCCGCTTCCCCCTCGAACCGCCGCCCAGGTCACACGCGATGGGCGTGCCGCAGCCGCCCGTGCCGCGCCCCACCGTGCGGCCCGCGCCCGACTTCGAACAGGTCGCCCACCTCGCCCCCGCCCGCACCCCCGGGACCCACCGCAAGCCGCGCCAGCGCACGCGCATGGCCACCGCGGCGGGCGGCGCCGTCGCGGCCGTCGTCGGCACGACGGCGCTCGCCGCGTCGTTCCTCGGCGGACAGGGCCGTTCGGACGAGGCGCTGCGCCGGGACGCCGACGGCCCGGCGCTGGAGATGCCGGACATCGACGTGTCCGAGACGCCCGTGATCCCCGCCCCCCGCGACCCCACGCGTACGCCGGGGCACGACGACGCGACCCGCGACGGCGACGGCTCGGCCGAGCACACCGTCCCCCCGCCGCGCGACGGCCACGGCGGGCGGCACCCGTACGTCCCCGAGCCGCACCACCCCGCGCAGCCCCCGCCACCGGCCGCCTCCGAGGACCCGCCGACGCCCGGCACGCCGGGGGACTCCGACTCGCCCGAGCCACCCGAGGGGCCGACGCAGCCGGAGAGCCCGAAGCCCACCGACCCGACCGATCCCGGCGACCCCACCGACCCCGGGGAGCCGACCGACCCGACCGACCCCACCGATCCGGGAGAGCCCACCGACCCCGGGGACCCCACCGACCCGACCGATCCCACCGACCCGGAGACCCCGCCGGTCCTCCAGCTCGGCGACGAGGGCTCCGAGGTCGTCGAACTCCAGCTCCGGCTGCTCCAGCTCGGCTGGGTCTACAACGGCGCGACGGACGGGGTCTTCGACGAGGCGACCCGCGCCGCCGTCGCCCGCTTCCAGAGCGCGTACGGCGTCGCGGACGACCCGCAGGGCGTCTACGGCACCGCCACCCGGGCCGTCCTGGAGGCGAACACCACGGTCTGACCCCGGCCGCCCCCGTCAGCCTTCCGACGCCTCGAAGCGCGCCGGTACGTCGAACGCCGCCCGCCGCGTCGCCCTGCGCACCGCCCGCAGCACCGTCCCGCCGCACACCGCGACCAGCCCCGCCGTCAGCAGCGCGCGCGGCACGTCCCAGCCGAGCGACGTCGTCAGCACGTACGCCACGTAGCGCCGCAGGTTCTCGTGCGCCGGATCACCCGGCACGAACGAGACACCCGTGGACAGGCCCGCCAGGTACGGCCAGCCCTGCAGGTTGATCACCAGCCCGTAGCCGAGCGACGAGACCGCCCCGTACGCCGCGAGCAGCGCCACCTCGGCGCGCCCCCGCAGCCGTTCCCCGCCGGGCAGCAGCCCCGCGCCCATGGCCACCCAGCCCATCGCGAGCATCTGGAACGGCAGCCACGGCCCCACGCCGCCCGTCAGCAGCGCCGAGGCGAACATCGCCACCGACCCCACCACGAAGCCGAACCCCGGGCCCAGCGCCCGCCCCGCCACCACCATCAGGAAGAACATCGGCTGCAGCCCCGCCGCCCCCGCCCCCAGCGGGCGCAGCGCCGCCCCACCGGCCGCCAGGACGCCCAGCATCGCCACCGCCTTGGCGCCGAGCCCCGTGTCCGCGATCGTCGCCGCGACCACCCCGAGCAGGAGCGGCAGCAGCAGGGCGAACAGCCAGGGCGCGTCCGCCGAGTGCGCGAGCCCCGAGCCGGGGTCCGCCAGCAGCGGCCAGCCGAACGCCACCACCCCGACCGCCGACACCAGCGCGAGCGCCGCCGCCGAACGCGGCCCGAGCCCGACGACGGCGACCCGCCGCGTCACGGCGCGCCCTCCCGCCCCAGCGCCCCCGCGACCTGCCCCACCGTCAGCCAGGGTCCTGGCGCCAGCACCTTCGCCACCTGCGGCGCGAAGGACGGCGACCCCACCACGACCTCGGGCGTCGGCCCGTCCGCGACGACCTCGCCCTCCGCGAGCACCACCACGCGGTGCGCGACGTCCGCCGCAAGCTCCACGTCGTGCGTCGCGAGGACCACGCAGTGCCCCTGGGCCGCCAGCTCCCGCAGGACGGCCGCCAGACGCTCCTTCGCCGCGTAGTCGAGGCCCCGCGTGGGCTCGTCGAGCAGCAGCACGGGCGGCGCGGCGGTCAGCACGACGGCGAGCGCCAGCACCAGCCGCTGCCCTTCCGACAGGTCCCGTGGGTGCGCGTCCTCCCGTACGTCCGGCAGCAGGCGCGTCACCAGTGCGCGGCACGTACCCGGCGCCGCTCCCGCGTCCGCGTCGGCCGCCGCGCACTCGCCGCCGACTGTCTCCGCGAACAGCAGGTCGCGCGGGTCCTGCGGGACCAGCCCCGCGTGCCGCAGCAGTTCCGCGGGCTTCGCGCGGTGCGGCACGACGCCCCCCGCGAGCGTCACGGACCCGGCGGCCGGCGCGTGCATCCCGACCAGCGTGCGCAGCAGAGTCGATTTCCCCGCCCCGTTGCGCCCCATCAGCGCGACTGTCTCGCCAGGCCCCACCGCGAGCCGTACGCCCCGCAGCACCTCCGCCCGCCCGCGCCGCACCGCCAGGCCGCGCACGTCGAGCAACGGCGCCTGCCCGGCGCCGGGTTCCCGTACGGGCGCGGGCCGCAGCCCGTCCAGCCGCTCCCGCAGCGCCCCGGCGCGCCGCCGCGCGTCCCGCACGGACAGCGGCGGCGGCTCCCACCCCGCGAGCCTGCCCAGCGCGACCACCGGCGGCCGGACGGGTGAACGCGCCAGCACCGCCGCCGGGTCGCCCAGCACGGGCGCCCCGCCCGGTGCGGGCAGCAGCAGCACCCGGTCCGCGTACTGCACGACGCGCTCCAGCCGGTGCTCCGCCATCAGCACGGTCGTCCCCAGGTCGTGCACGAGCCGCTGGAGCACGGCCAGCACCTCCTCGGCCGCCGCCGGGTCGAGCGCCGACGTCGGCTCGTCCAGTACGAGCACGCGCGGATGCGGCGTCAGCACCGAGCCGATCGCCACCCGCTGCTGCTGCCCGCCCGACAGGGTCGCCAGCGGCCGGTCGCGCAGGTCGGCGAGGCCCAGCAGGTCGAGCGTCTCCTCCACGCGCCGCCGCATGACGTCGGGCGCCATGCCGAGCGACTCCATGCCGTACGCCAGCTCGTCCTCGACCGTGTCCGTCACGAAGTGCGCCAGCGGGTCCTGCCCGACCGTGCCCACCACGTCCGCCAGGTCCCGTGGCGGATGCGTACGCGTGTCACGCCCGGCGACGGTCACCCGGCCGCGCAGTGTGCCGCCCGTGAAGTGCGGCACCAGGCCGCAGACCGCGTTCAGCAGGGTCGATTTCCCCACCCCGGAAGGCCCTACCAGCAGGCACAGTTCGCCCTCCTCCACCGTCAGGTCCACGCCCGCCAGCGCAGGGGCCGTCCCCTCCGCGTACGTCACCGACACGTCCTCGAAGCGGATCACCGGCCCGTCACCCCCACCGCCGGGCGCGGCGCCACCAGCGCGGGCAGCAGCCCCACCAGCACGCCCACGGCGGGCAGCACGGGCAGGCGCGGCGCCGTCAGCGGCACCGCCGGGGGGTTCAGCGCCGCCGCGTCCGCACCCGCCGCGTACGCCATCACCGCCGCGACCACCGCGCCGGAGCCCGCCACCAGCCACGCCCGCACGCCCCACCGGTCCGGCCGGTAGCGCGTACGGACCGTCCGTCGCCCGCCCAGCAGCAGCCCGCCCAGCGCCGCCGCCACGCCCGCGACCAGCAGCGGCAGCCCGTACACCGCGCCCTCCGCCGCCAGCAGCCCGTAACTGCCCGCGCAGACCCCGACGAGCCCGCCCAGCGTCAGCGCCCCCGTCGCACGCCGCACAGCGGGCGGCACATCGGCGGTCCGCCCGTAACCCCGCGCGTCCATCGCGGCGGCCAGCGCCACCGACCGCTCCAGCGCACCCTCCAGCACAGGACGCGCCACCTCCAGGAACGAACGCGCCCCCCGGTCCCGCCGCCCCCGCAGCCGCCGCGCCGCCCGCATCCGCAGCACATCCGTCACCAGCTGCGGCGCGAACGTCATCGCCACCACCACGGCCACCCCGATCTCGTACAGCGCCCCCGGCAGGGACTTCAGCAGCCGCGCCGGGTTCGCCAGCGCGTTGGCCGCGCCCAGGCAGACCAGCAGCGTCGCCAGACGCAGCCCGTCCAGCGCCGCGAACACCACGCCCTCCGCCATCACCCGCCCGCCGATCCGCACCCCGGCCGCCCAGTCGGGCAGCGGCACCTCGGGCAGCGTCACCAGCAGCGTCGTCCCGCCGATCGGCGAGCCGAGCGCGACCGCGAAGACGACCCGCAGCACGACGACGAACGCGCCGAGCGCCAGGTAGAAGCCGAACGCGCGGGCCCACGGCGCGTCCGTCCTGCGCGCCGCCACCACGTACCCCGCCACCGCCACGAGCAGGGCCAGCAGCAGCGGGTTCGTCGTCCGCGACGCGGCCGTGGCCAGGCCGAGGGCCCACAGCCACCAGGCGCCCGCGTGCAGCGCGTTGGCGCGGGTCGCCAGCGGCGCGCGGAGGACGGCGGACACCGCCGTCAGTCCCCCCGGCGGCGGCCGTGCACCAGCGCGGCGGCCACCAGGACGGCGACGGCGGCGATGCCCGCGACGACACCGACGGCGGTGGACGTGCCCTCGCCGCCGTCCCCGCTGTCCCCGCCGTCACCGGCGCCGTCCCGCGCCTCCCCGCCGGACGACCCCTCTCCCTCGGACGACACCGCCTCGCCGCAGCCGTGCTCCGGATAGCCCGCGATGCCGCACAGCAGCGCCCCCGCGTCGTACCGCAGCGGCTCGGCCACCGACGCCAGCGCCTCCGCGGCGGTGGCGCCCTCCGGCAGGTCCGCGCACGCCGTCAGCGGCTCCGGCGGCTCCTCGCCCGCCGGGGCGTCCTCCGGCGTGCCGTAGTCCACGACGACCGCGACGTGCCCGGCCGGGTCCTCCGTGCCGCAGACGGCCGCGAAGTCCGCGTCGGCGCGCGGCGTGGCCTGCCCCCCGGCCTCGGTGCTCACGGCGAAGCGGAAGCCGATCACCCCGCCCGCCCCGGGCCGCGCCGTGCCCGGCCCCTCGTCCGCGTACGTCCAGTCGCCGCCGTCCCCGGCCTCCCAGAACGACCAGTAGCGGTACGCCGTGTCGTCGGCCGACGCCGCCCCCACCACCGGCCACAGCACGGTCGCGGCGGCGGCGAGCGCGACACCCAGCGCCCGTATGCCCGTACCGCGCACCTACTCGGCCTTCCGCGCCCGGCGGCGGGTCAGCAGCACGCCGATCACGATCCCGATCACCAGGCCCACCCCGACGACCACCCACACCACGGCCCCAGGCGAGCCGCCGTCGTCCCCGTCGCCCGCCGCGTCCGCCGCGCCCTCGTCGGGGGCGGGGCCGAGGCGGTCGAGCGCGGCCACCAGGTCGGTGCCGCCGAAGTCGGTCGCCGAGGTGTCCGTCGCGTGCGCCGCGAGGATCAGCATGCCGAGCGCCGCCGGGCTCGCCGTCACGTCGGGCCAGGCGCCCGCGTTCTCCCGCAGCCAGCCGAGCGGGGCCTGCGCGGCGTCGCGGTGGCCGCCCGCCGCGAGGGCCAGGACGGTCTTGGCGGTGCTGCCGTAGTCGGGCTGCTCGTCGTCGGCGGAGCCGGGGAGCGTGGTGACGAGGTGCTGCTCGTTCGCCCCCAGCAGGGCCTGGAGCTGCGCGCCGCCCGCCGACGCGGCCGTCACGTGCGCGGGCACGGGCGGTGCGTCCTCCGACGCGCCGTCCGAGGGCATGCCCGGGTCGGTACGGTCGCCCGGCGCCTCGCCCGGCGTGTCACCGCCCGGCTCCTCCGTACCGTCGCCGTCCTCGCCCCCGTCGCCCTCCTCGGGCGTGTCGCCGTCCGATGGCTCCCCGGACGGCGAGCCCGCCGTGCCGCACTCGGTCGCCTCCAGCGGCGCCGCCTCCTCCGTGCCCGGATCGACGAGCAGCCCGCTGCCGTACAGCGCCAGCACCGCGTCGGCGGTCGCCGGGCCGTTGCCCGTCAGATCGCCTGTCTCCTCGTCCGGCTGCCAGGCGAACGCGCCGCGCTGGTCCTCCGCCGCGCCGCAGCCGAGCTGGAGCGCCGTCAGCGCGTCCCAGGGCGAACGGTCGTCGCGCGTCACCTCGGCCGGGTCGCGCCCTGCGGCGGTGAACGCGCCGACGATCACCGCCGTCGAGTTCGCGTCGGTCGCGCCGCCCGGCGCGTAGCCCCAGCCGCCGTCCTCGTTCTGCACACCGGCGAGCCACGTCAGCGCCGCGTCCACCGCCTCGCCGTGGCCGCCGAGCGCGGCGAGGGCCTGCGCGGCGAGCGCCGTCGCGTTCGAGTCGGCGCCCGTCACGTCCTCGCACGGCTCCGCCGGATTCGCCCGGTACGCGAGGAACGAGCCGTCCCCGCACTGCTGTCCCGCCAGCCACGTCACGGCCTCCTCGGCCGGGGTGTACCCGACGGAGTGCTGCGCCAGCAGCGCCACCGACTGCCGCCACACGCCGTCCATCTGCGGGTCGCCGCTGCCGAAGAGCCCCTCGGGCAGCCGGTCGGCGGCCGCCGCCGTCCCCGGCGTCAGCGCGGAGGCGGCCAGCAGCGCCGCGCTCCCTGCCAGGGCGGCGGCTGCGCGGCGCAGCCTGTGCGACCGGGACGCCGGGCGCTGGTTCGCGGGTGTGGACACGCGGAAGCCTTTCACTGTGCCGGCGACCGGCACGGCTCACCTCCGGGGCGCGGACCGTGCCGCGCGGCGGGGCACCGGGCACAGCGCCGTACTCCTCGACGGGCCGGCCAC
The DNA here is from genome assembly GCF_044461265.1 of Streptomyces sp. NPDC049879. Lineage (NCBI taxonomy): Bacteria > Bacillati > Actinomycetota > Actinomycetes > Kitasatosporales > Streptomycetaceae > Streptomyces > Streptomyces sp. NPDC049879. The sequence goes on from NZ_JBITKT010000001.1 coordinate 916,086, forward strand.
CGTTCCCGGCGGCCTGGGGTGCCAGTGCTGCCCGCGCCGGGCGTCCCGGCTCGCGGACGGCGCCGCCCTCGCGGAGCCGTCACGCACACGGTTGCGGGTCAGCGCCGGATTCCCACCGGCTTCTCCCATTCGCGGGCGACTGCGCCCCTCACTCTATCGGCCGCTTCCCCCGCCCCCGCCCGCGGCTGCTGCTGCCCGTCCACTCACCCGCCGTCCGGGTCCCGCATGACGCTGTCCGGCAGCCCGTGCAGCCGGAAGACGGCGACGCGCTGTTCCTCGACCGTCACCACCTGGTCGGCCCGCGCCGGAGCGAAGATGTCCACGGTCTCCTCGTCCACCCGTCCCGCACCCGGCACGAACGTGTACACGCGCCGTCCCCCCGACATCCCGTTCAGCAGCCCGGACGGAGTGACGTCCGGGCTGCCGCCGCAGTGGTGTGGCGCGTGGTGGGAATCACCTTGATCGGGCGGGGGCATCGTGGGGGTGTGCAGGCTATGTTGATACCCGCGAGTAGCCGCGTCCGCGCGGTTCAGGAGGAGAGAGCGATCCCTGGGAGTGGCCGGGCGTGACCCATCAGTCTGGTGAGGACCGCCCCCTCCGGGTCGCACTGCTCAGCTACAAGGGGAACCCGTTCTCCGGCGGACAGGGTGTCTACGTCCGTCACCTCTCCCGTGAACTGGCCGCGCTGGGCCACCGTGTCGAGGTCATCGGCGCCCAGCCGTACCCCGTGCTCGACCCCGGGGTGACGCTGCGCGCGCTGCCGAGTCTCGACCTCTACCGGGAGCCCGACCCGTTCCGCACGCCGAAGCGCGACGAGTACCGCGACTGGATCGACGTCCTCGAAGTCGCGACGATGTGGACCGGCGGCTTCCCCGAGCCCCGCACGTTCGCCCTCCGTGCCCGGCGCGAACTCCTCGCGCGGCGCGCCGAGTTCGACGTCGTCCACGACAACCAGACGCTCGCGTACGGCCTGTTGGGCGGCGCCCGCAGGGCCGGGCTGCCGCTGGTCACCACCATCCACCACCCCATCACGGTGGACCGCCGCCTCGAACTCGCCGCCGCCGACACGTTCAAACGCCGCTACTCCCTGCGCCGCTGGTACGGCTTCACGCACATGCAGAAGCGCGTCGCCCGCCGCCTGCCGTCCGTCCTCACCGTCTCCGGCGCGTCCAGGCGCGAGATCATCGAGGACTTCGCCGTCCCCCCGGAACGGCTGCACGTCGTCCCCATCGGCGCCGACACCCGCGTCTTCCACCCCGACCCCGCCGTCCCCCGCGTCCCCGGCAGGATCGTCACCACGTCCAGCGCCGACGTGCCGCTCAAGGGCCTCGTGCACCTGGTCGAGGCCCTCGCCAAGCTCCGCACCGAGCACCCGGACGCGCACCTCGTCGTCGTCGGCAGGCGCCCCGCGTCCGGCGCCGTCGCGGACGCGCTGGACCGCTTCGGCCTCGGTAACGCCGTCGAGTTCGTCACCGGCATCGGCGACGGCGAACTGGCCGATCTCGTACGCGGCGCGCAGGTCGCCTGCGTCCCGTCCCTCTACGAGGGCTTCTGCCTCCCCGCCGCCGAGGCGATGGCAGCCGGCACGCCCCTGGTCGCCACGACCGGCGGCGCCATCCCCGAGGTCGCCGGCCCCGACGGCGAGACCTGCCTCGCCGTCCCGCCAGGCGACGCCGGGGCACTCGCCGCCGCCCTGGCGCGGATGCTGGACGACGCGGACCTGCGCGCCCGCCTCGCCGCCGCGGGCCGCGCACGCGTCCTGCGCCGCTTCACCTGGCGGCAGGCCGCGATCGGCACCGCGGAGCACTACCGGGCGGCACTGGCACAGCAGCGCCGCCGCCCCTGACGATCCGGCCACGACGATCCGGCCGCACGGCCGGTGAAGGGACGCCCGACACATGCTGACGGTGGACTTCTCCCGCTTCCCGATCGCCCCAGGCGACCGGGTGCTCGACCTCGGCTGCGGCCAGGGACGGCACGCGTTCGAGTGCTACCGGCGCGGCGCCCGCGTCGTCGCGCTCGACCGCAACGGCGACGACGTCCGCCACACCGCGGGCTGGCTCGCCGCCATGCGCGACGCGGGGGAGGCCCCGGCCGGAGCCACCGCCGCCGCGGTCGAGGGCGACGCGCTCGCGCTGCCGTTCCCCGACGACAGCTTCGACGCGCTGGTGGTCTCCGAGATCATGGAGCACGTCCCGGACGACAAGGGCCTGCTCGCCGAGGCCGTCCGCGTCCTGCGCCCCGGCGGCCGGATCGCCGTCACCGTGCCGCGCTACGGGCCGGAACGCGTCTGCTGGGCCCTGTCCGACGCGTACCACCAGGTCGAGGGCGGCCACATCCGCATCTACCGCGCCGGTGAACTCCTCGCGCGCATCCGCGAGTCGGGCCTGCGCCCGTACGGCAGCCACCACGCGCACGCGCTGCACTCGCCGTACTGGTGGCTCAAGTGCGCGCTCGGCGTGGACAACGACAAGGCGCTGCCGGTGCGCGCTTACCACAAGCTGCTGGTCTGGGACATCATGAAACGGCCGCTCGCCACCCGCGTCGCCGAGCGCGCCCTCGACCCGCTGCTCGGCAAGAGTTTCGTCGTCTACGCCACCAAACCCCACACGCCCCGCGCCCCGCACGCCCCGCACACCGTGACCGCGCAGGAGCGGCACGGGTGACCGCCCCCGGCCACCGCGAACGCCCCGCGCTCCCCGGCGTCCTCACCGCCGACGAGGCCGCCACCACCGCCGCCGCCATAGCCGCCGAGCAGCGCACCGACGGCGCCATACCGTGGTTCCGCGGCCACCACCTCGACCCGTGGGACCACGTCGAGGCCGCCATGGCCCTCGACACCGCGGGCGAACACGACCGCGCCGAGGCCGCGTACGACTGGCTCGCCCGCCACCAGAACGCCGACGGCTCCTGGTACGCCGCCTACTTCGACGGCGACCACACCCGCCCCACCGACCTGGGCGCCGAGAGCAACTTCTGCGCCTACCCGGCCGTCGGCGTCCTCCACCACTACCTCACCACGGGCGACGAGGCGTTCCGCCGCCGCATGTGGCCCATGGTCGTGGCGGCCGTCGAGTTCGTCCTCGGCCTCCAGCAGCCGGGCGGACAGCTGGGCTGGCGGCGCGAGGCGGACGGCACGCCCGTCGCGGACGCGCTCGTCACCGGCTCCGCGTCCTGCTACCACGCCCTGCGCTGCGCCCTCGCGCTCGCCGACCGCGAGAGGAGCCCGCAGCCCGACTGGGAGCTGGCGGCGGGCCGCCTCGGGCACGCGCTGCGCGGCCACCCCGAGCGTTTCCTCGACAAGTCCCGCTACTCCATGGACTGGTACTACCCGATCCTCAGCGGGGCCGTACGCGGCAGCGCCGCCCGCGCGCGGCTCGCCGCCGACTGGGACGCGTTCGTCGTGCCGGGCCTCGGCGTACGCTGCGTCCGGCCCAACCCGTGGATCACCGGCGGCGAGAGCGCCGAACTGGCCCTCACCCTCTGGACGATGGGCCTGACCCCGCGCGCCGTCGACATCCTGCGCGGCCTCGCGCGCCTCCGCGCGGACAACGGGCTCTACTGGACGGGGTACGTCTTCGAGGACGACGCTATCTGGCCCGCCGAACTCACCACCTGGACCGCCGGATCGATCCTGCTGGCCGCCGCCGCCCTCACCGGCGACTCCGCCACCCGCGCCGTCTTCACCCCCGACCAGCTCCCGCCGGGGCTCGACACCGGCTGCTGCTCCCTGTGACGGCCGCGCCGCGAGAGGCGTGCCACACTGCGCCGATGAGCACTTCCGCATCCGTCTACGACCCGAAGGCCGATCTGCAGCGCTACCTGGACATCGCCCGCGACGTCCTGCTGTGGAAGCTCGACGGCCTGTCCGAGTACGACATCCGCCGCCCGCTGACCCCGACCGGCACGAACCTGCTCGGCCTGGTCAAGCACGTCGCGGGCGTCGAGATCGGCTACTTCGGCGACGTCTTCTCCCGGCCGTTCGGCGAGTCGTTCCCCTGGCTCGCCGAGGACGCCGAGCCGAACGCCGACCTGTGGGCGACCCCGGACGAGTCGCGCGCCGACATCACCGGCCTCTACGCGCGGGTGCGGGCGCACTCGGACGCGACGATCGCCGCCCTCCCGCTGGACGCCGCGGGCCGCGTCCCGTGGTGGCCTGAGGACCGCGCCGTGCTCACGCTGCACCGCGTCCTCGTCCACGTCACGACCGAGATCCACCGGCACGCGGGCCACGCCGACATCGTCCGCGAACTGATCGACGGCGCCGCCGGACTGCGGCCCGACGTCGACAACCTGCCGGACGGCGGCGCCGACTGGTGGACCGCGCACCACGACCGCGTGGAACGGGCCGCCCGCCAGGCGCCGGACGGCCGCTGACACGCCGGAGCGGCGGCGGCCAGAAGGCCGCCGCCGCTCCGATTCCGCTGTGCGCGCCGTCAGCCGCGCTGGATGCCGGACGTGTCCTGCAGGACGCCACGGCGGCCGTCCTGCGTCTGCGCGACGAGGGACTGCCCCCGCTGCTCGACGGCCAGGTACCAGGTGCCGGGCGCCAGTTCGGCGATCGGCGTCGGCGACCCGTCCTCGCCGTACAGCGGCCTGGCGGCCGGGACGGCGAACCAGAACGGCTGGAAGTCCGAGGGACCGCCGGTCGCGGGCGCGACCTGCGTGGCCTGGTACGGGGCCGGCTGGCCGCCCGCCGCCGGGTAGCCGTAGCCGCTCTGCTGGCCGCCGAACGGCGGCTGCTGGCCGTAACCGGCGGGCTTGGGCGCACCGGCCAGCGGCGCCTGGAGACCCGGCACGACCGGCGTCATGACGGCGACCGCCGCCAGCGCCAGCGAGGCCAGCAGGCCGATGATCAGGCCGACACCGACATCGAAGCCGAAACCGCCGCCCAGCGACCACACGGCCGCCCACGCGGAGGTCACCGTCAGCGCGATGCCCCACTGGTCGAGCCGCAGCCCGCCGAGCTGGCGCTCACGGTTCGGCAGGAAACGCGAGCCGACGATCGCGGCCGCGCCCAGGATGCCCGCCAGGAAGACCGAGGGGAGGACGGGGAAGATGTCCGCCTCCCACGCGTTCGTACCTTCCGAGCCGTACTCGCTGTCAAACGAGTAGGTGTCGAGAAAAGAGGCGATGAAGAGCAGGACCGCTGCTCCGATCACTACTGCGTCGCCTCGGGAGAGCGAGCGGTTGTTCACGTCTGATCCTTTGCCGTTCTCGTCGTCATGGTCAGGTCGAAAAGGTGCGCCCATCGTACGGACGCCGCCCGCGCGGGGACCGGCGGACGGAGGCGACTGTTTCCGACACGACACGCTTGTGATGAGGTCGTGACCCGCCCCGGCACGGCTCGCCGCACAGGTCAGACCCCCTGCCCCGTACGCCGCAGCACACGCAGTGAACGGCGGCCGCGCAGCGCCGTGAAGGCACCGCTGCGCGCCGCGCGCCGCCACACACGGTACGGCGGCTGCCCGCCGTCCGCCGGGTCGGGGAACACGTCGTGGATCACCAGCAGCCCGCCCTCGGCGAGCTTCGGCACCCACCCCTCGTAGTCCGCGGTGGCGTGCTCGTCCGTGTGCCCGCCGTCGATGAACACCAGGCCGAACCGCCCGCCCAGCGCCGCCGCGGCAGCGCCGGAACGCCCCACGACCGCGATCACGTACGGTTCGAGACCCGCCTCGGCGACCGTGCGGCGGAACAGCGGCAGGGTGTCGAGCCGCCCCGGGTCCGCCGCGTCGAGCAGCGACGGATCGTGGTACGCCTCGCCCGGCTGCTGCTCCTCGCTGCCCCGGTGGTGATCCACGGTGACGGCCACCGTCCCCGCACGCCGCGCCGCGTCCGCGAGCAGCAGCGTGGACCGGCCGCAGTAACTGCCGATCTCCAGCAGGGGCAGACCCAGCCGCGCGGCGTCGCGGGCCGCCGCGTACAGCGCCCGGCCCTCGTCGGGCGGCATGAAGCCCTTCGCCGCCCCGAAGGCCGCGAACACGCCCGCGTCCTCAGCCACACATCCCCCTGCGGTCCCCGTCGTACTCCCACATGCTGCCCTACGCGGGGCCGGCGGGGGGCACGGGGGTCGTGTACCGGTCAGGCGGCTCACGCCCGGGGCGTCAGGGCGTGGCGAGCGGGGCCTGCTGGAGGGGCACGGGCTTGGTGATCTGCGGCGAGGCCTCCTCGTACGGGGCGTACGCGAGGGGCCGGTACTCCGGGGGCGCCTGTTCTTGGGGCGCGGGTTCCTGCAACGCGTAATCCTGGCCCACGTACTCCTGGGACGCGTGTTCCTGGGACACGTTGTGCTGCGGTGCCGCATCCTGCGGTCCTGGCTCCTGCAGTCCTGGCTCCTGCAGCGCTGGCTCCTGCGGCGCGAACTCCCGCCCGCCGTCCTGCCCCACCTGCTGCTGCGGGACGTCCTTTGCGCCCGCCTCCGCCCCCCGCGGTTCCCCGGCTGGCGCCGCCACCACCGCGTCCTCCGCGCCCCACCCGTACACGTCCCCCACCCCGTGTTCCCGCCGCGTGCCCGGCACCGAAAGCCGCGCCAGCCCACACGGCGTCTGCCCCGTACTGAACGGCAGCAGCAGCTCGCCCTCCACTGTCCACCGCCCCGTGCCCGTCAACCACCCCTCGGGCGCCGCCAGGTGCCGCAACTCCCGCTCACCCGGCCGCCACACCGCCACCCAATCCCCCTCCGCCGCCGCCACCCGCAGCGCCACCCCGCAGTCCTCCGGCACCAGCACCTGCCCCGGCTGCGCGGCGAACGGCGTCATCCGCACCCCGTCCTCCCGCAGCGCCTCGGGGAAACGCACCGGCCGGTGACTCCCCAGCACCGCCCACCCGATCCGGTCCCCGCCCGGCGCGTCCGACCGCACCAGCAGCAGCCCGCTGTCCGGATCGGCCAGCAGCAGCCGGTCGTTGCTCTCCTCGGCGATCCGCAGCAGTTCGGAGGGCCCGCCCCCGCGCTCCACGTCCACGGTCACCGCCCGCGTACGCCCGCGCCCGTCCGTATGGTCGAGCGCCAGCAGCCGCCCCTGCCGGTCGAGCCACGCGCCGCCCGAGCACGGCCCCGGCAGCACCGTCACCAGCTCAGGGCCGAACGCCCCGCCGCACACCAGCCACAGCGCCGTCCCCGACAGGCCGGTCGCCGCGTCCCTGGCGCGCGGCGCCAGCGCGTACACCCGCGTCCCGTCCGGCGCGGGCGGCAGCAGCGTCAGCCGCTCGCACTCCACCGCGCCCAGCGGCAGTTCACCCGTCTCCGGGCCCGACGGGTAGAGCAGCGAGAAGTGGCACTTCCCGTCCGCGCGCCGCCCGATCAGCACCCGCCCGTCCGCCAGCGGCACGAGCGCGCTGTCCGGGTCCTCCGGCTGCGTGCCCGGCAGCCTGACGGCGTACGGCTCGGGCCCGTCGAGCGTCCAGCGCTCCGGGCACCACCCGCCGTCCCCGCCCGTGAGCCTCGCGGCGTACGAGCCGTCTGCCGCGATCACCAGAGGCGCGGGCCGCCACCCCGGCGGGGCCGTGACCGTCATCGGACTCTCCTGCTTCCTGTGCTTCCCCGCCGGTTCGTGGAGGTTCCTGGAGGTTCCGGCGGGACAAGTGGGACCAGAGGGGGGTACCTCCACCGAGGACGCTAGATTTCGGGCCACCGGCCGAACAACTCTGCCGGTCCTCCTTCACACGGAAGGGTGACAGTTGGTCGAACAGCATGATCAACTGGACACTCTGTGCTTCTCGTCCCCTCCCGCAGATACCCCGGCGTTCCGTCCACCCGCCACCATCCCGCCCACACCGGGACGACCCGGTACGGAACGCCCTCCCCCGCCCCGCACGTTCCCCCCGATCAGGTTCCCCGGCCGGGCGTGTCCCCGGGACGGGTAGCCTGGGCCCGTGCCCGTACTCTCCGACGTGACCGCCGCGCTCGACGGCCTGTGGCCCCGCGAACTGGCCGAGGGCTGGGACGCCGTCGGACCCGTCTGCGGCGACCCGGACGCCGAGGTGACGCGCGTCCTGTTCGCCCTCGACCCGGTGCAGGAGATCGCCGACGAGGCCATCGCGCTCGGCGCCGACCTCCTCGTCACCCACCACCCGCTCTACCTGCGCGGCACCACCACCGTCGCCGCCGACACCGCCAAGGGCCGCGTCGTCCACACCCTGATCCGCAACGGCGTCGCCCTCCACACCGCCCACACCAACGCCGACCGCGCCGACCCCGGCGTCTCCGACGCCCTCGCCGCCGCCCTCGGCCTCCGCGTCACAGGACCCCTCGTCCCCGACCCCGCCGACCCCACCGGGCGACGCGGCCTCGGACGCCTCTGCGAGCCCGACCGCCCCCTCGACCTGGCGTCGTTCAGCGCACTCGCCGCCGAACGCCTCCCCGCCACCGTCCAGGGCGTCCGCGCCACCGGACCCGCCGACCTGCCCCTGCGCACCATCGCCGTCTGCGGCGGCTCGGGCGACAGCCTCTTCGACGCCGTACGCGCCGCAGGCGCCGACGCCTACCTCACCGCCGACCTGCGCCACCACCCGGCGTCCGAGGCCCGCGAACACTCCCCGCTCGTCCTCGTGGACGCCGCCCACTGGGCCACCGAATCCCCCTGGTGCGTCCAGGCCGCCGCCCAACTGGACGCCGTGTCCGAACGGGCCGGCTGGGGCCTGCGCACCCACGTGTCCCAGCGCGTCACCGACCCCTGGGCCCTCCACCGGCCGTCACCCACCACAGCCGTCCCGTGACGCACCGCCCCATATCCCCACCGCCACCCGCCGCCGGCACAGACCGAGCAGTCCCCAGCAGAGGAGCCCCCAACTGAACGCCGCGCCCGCCGATCAGATCCGGCTGCTGGACGTCCAGGACCTGGACGTCCGGCTGACCCAGCTCGCCCACCGCCGCGCCCACCTGCCCGAGCACGCCGAGATCAAGGCCGTCGAGACCGACCTCGCCCAGCTCCGCGCGCTGCTCGTCGCCGCGAAGACGGAGGAGAGCGACACCCTCCGCGAGCAGACCAAGGCCGAGCAGGACGTCGACCAGGTACGCCAGCGCTCCGCCCGCGACCAGCAGCGGCTCGACTCCGGCCTCGTCACCAACCCGAAGGACCTCTCCGGCCTCCAGAGCGAGATCGCGTCGCTCGCCCGCCGCCAGGACGACCTGGAGAACGTCGTCCTGGAGATCATGGAGCGCCTGGAGACCCTCCAGGCCCGCGTCGTCGAGTTCACCGCCCGCGTCGAGGACCGGGAGCGTACGGCCGCCGAGGCCGTCGAGCGCCGCGACAAGGCCACGGCCGAGATCGACGCGGAGGCCGACACCGTGCGCGCCGACCGCGAACGCCTCGCCGCCTCCGTCCCCGCCGACCTCCTCAAGCTCTACGACAGGCTCCGCGAGCAGCAGGGCGGCGTCGGCGCCGCACGCCTCTTCCAGCGCCGCTGCGAGGGCTGCCGCCTCGAACTCAACATCACCGAGGTGAACGAGGTGCGCGCCGCCCCCGCCGACACCGTCGTCCGCTGCGAGAACTGCGGCCGCATCCTGGTGCGCACCTCCGAGTCCGGCCTGTGAGCGGCGCGGCGCCCGGCGGGCGCAGGCTCGTCGTCGAGGCGGACGGCGGCTCCCGGGGCAACCCGGGCCCGGCCGGCTACGGCGCGGTCGTCCTCGACGGCGTCACCGGCGAAGTCCTCGCCGAGACCGCCGAGTACCTCGGCACGTGCACCAACAACGTGGCCGAGTACCGGGGCCTCATCGCCGGGCTCCGCGCCGCCCACGCCCTCGCGCCCGACGCGGCGGTGCACGTCCGCATGGACTCCAAGCTTGTCGTCGAGCAGATGTCGGGCCGCTGGAAGATCAAGCACCCCGACATGCGGCCCCTCGCCATGGAGGCGCGCGGCGTCTTCCCGGCCGGGGCGGTCACGTACGAGTGGATGCCGCGCGAGCGCAACAAGCACGCCGACCGGCTCGCCAACGAGGCGATGGACGCGGGCGCGCGCGGCGAGACGTGGCGCCCGCCGGCCGACGCGCCCGCCCGTACGCCCGACCTGGCCGACCCGGAACCGCTCCCCGAGACGCCCACCGTCGGCTGGGGCGGCAGCGACGCCCCCGCCACCACGCTCCTGCTGCTGCGGCACGGCGAGACGGCGCTGACGCCGGAGAAGCGGTTCTCCGGCAGCGGCGGCGCCGACCCCGAACTCTCGGAGACGGGCCTGCGGCAGGCCGAGGCGGCAGCGGCGGCGATCGCGGCCGCCGGGGGAGTGGCGGGCATCGTCAGCTCACCCCTGGCCCGCTGCCGCCGCACGGCCGAGGCCGTCGCGGTACGGCTGGGCCTGGAGGTCCGCTTCGACGAGGGCCTGCGCGAGACGGACTTCGGCGCCTGGGAGGGCCTGACGTTCGCCGAGGCGGGGGAGCGGTACCCCGACGACCAGCAGGCATGGCTCCGCGACCCCGGCGGCGACACGGGCCCGACAGGCGGCGAGACATTCACCGCCGTCGCACGCCGGGCGGCGGTGTCCCGCGACAAGGCCATCGCACGCCACGCAGGCCGGACGGTGCTGGTCGTCAGCCACGTGACACCGATCAAGTCACTCCTCTGCATGGCACTCGGCGCACCTCCCTCGGCAATGTTCCGCCTGGAACTGTCCCCCGCAGGCTTGTCCGAAATTGCCTACTGGCCAGACGGCGGCACAAGCATCCGCCGAGTCAACGACACATCACACCTAAACACCTGACCCCCACCAAACACGCCACAAAACGCCCCAACTGCCCACCTCGCCAGGCGTTGGTATCTCCCTCGTAGGGGCGATGAGGACCCGCGCGCATCGGCACCTGGGACCGCTCGACGTTCGAGGTTGGTACCCCTCGTAGGGGCGATGAGGACACCGCCTCACGCATCTCCTTGCGCTCCGGGACGACCGGTTGGTACCCCTCGTAGGGGCGATGAGGACGACCACGGTCCTGACGGCCTCCGGTTCACGCGCGATGTTGGTACCCCTCGTAGGGGCGATGAGGACATGATCTGGTAGCGCGCCAGCAGCTTCCGGGACACCGCGTTGGTACCCCTCGTAGGGGCGATGAGGACCCGCGCCGAACGGCTCGCCGAACTGCTCGCCGCGCAGTTGGTACCCCTCGTAGGGGCGATGAGGACCCCATCGTGAAGATGCAGGTCGGCGTCGGTGGTGTCGTGCCGTGGTGAGGGTGTTTTGCAGTGGACCGGCGGTTGTGTTGGTGAGGCCGGGGTGTCGCTGAAATCTCGGCCTGCGTGCCGGGCAACGCTGCTGGCTCCCCTCGTTCGGCGTCGTGACCCCGCTGCAAGACCCTACGCGCCCGGACGGCGCGGGGCGCCTCGATCTCCCTGTGTGCGTCCTGCTGCGGCGCTCCGCCGCCCCCCAGGGCCGCGCGTTCCCCCTCCGGACGCGCGGCCCCGGCGGCGCGGGCGCGGGTGAGTCCCCCGTCCCCGCCGCCCCCGGTCACCCCGACCCGGGGAGCAACGCCGCTCACTACCCCCGACGGGACAGCGCGCCGGAATGTCAGGCCGCGCACCGCCTGACATTCCCCCACCCCACCTCGTCGGACCGGTGACATACACCGACGACGCTGGGAGAGCCCCCGATGAACGTGTTCCTGTGGACCGTGCAGGCGGTGCTGGCCGCCGTGTTCGCCCTGTCCGGGCTGCTGAAGCTGGTCCTCCCCATCGACCGGCTGGCCGCGCAGCTCCCCGTCGTCCGCGACTACACGCCGCGCACCATGCGGCTCATCGGCCTCGCCGAACTGCTCGGCGCCATCGGCCTGATCGTCCCCGCCGCCACCGGCATCGCCCCTGCCCTCACCCCCGCCGCCGCGACCGGGCTGGCCGTCCTGATGCTCCTGGCTGCCCGCGCGCACCTGCGCCGCAGTGAGTCGCAGGCACTGCCCGGGAACGCCGTGCTGTTCCTGCTCGCCGCGCTCGTCGCCTGGGCCCGCTTCGGCCCGTACGCCTGGTGACGGGCGGCCGGGGACCGTTAACGCGTTGCGGCGGTCCGTGCCCCGCCGCCAGACTCCCGGCATGCTGAAGCCCATGTCCGAGACCTCACGCGACGTGTCCGCCCTCTTCGCCAGCGGGCGGCTCGTCGCGATCCCCCGCCGTACCGCCCGCCGCGAACAACTGCTGAACCACCTCGCCGAGACCCTCTTCGAGCCCGGCCGCGACTACTCCGAGCGCGAGGTCAACGACACGATCGCCACCGTCCACGACGACACCGCCGCCCTGCGCCGCTACCTGGTCGACGCGGGCCTGCTCGCCCGCAGCCCGGACGGCACGGTCTACCGCCGCGTCACAGCTCCGTGACCACCACGTCCAGCTTCCCGGGCCCCGGCGCCTCCACCACGTAACCGAGGTCCCGCAGCGCGCCCGTCAGCGCGGCCGCCGACCTCGGCAGGGCGCCGGCCGTGAGCAGGTCGCGCAGCAGGCGGCCCTTCGTCGCCTTGTTGAAGTGGCTGACGACCGACCGCTTCTCCACGCCGTCCACCACGCGCGACTGGAGGACCCGCACGGTCACCGTCCGCCGCGCCACCTCACCGGCGGGCCGCCACATCGCCGCGTACGCGGACGACCGCAGGTCGAGCACGACCTGCCCGTCCGCCGCCTCCGCCATCGCCTCGTCCATCGGCGCCCGCCAGTACGCCGACAGCACGCCGAGCCCCGGCAGCCGTACACCCGCCGCGCAGCGGTACGACGGCACGCGGTCGGTGATCCGCAGCGCGCCCCACAGCCCGGAGAACACCACCACCGACGCCCGCGCCCGCCGCCGCGCCGCCGCGTCGAGCGACGCCAGGCCCAGCGCGTCGTACAGGACGCCCGTGTACAGCGCTCCGGCGGGGCGTGCCGGGGCAGACCGCAGGCGGGCGTTCTTCGCCACCTCGCCGCGCAGCCCCTCGCTGAGGCCGAGCACCTCGCGCGCCTTCTCCTCGTCGGCCGCGCACAGGGCGGTCAGCTCGTCGAGCACCGCCTCACGCGCCGCGCCCAGCGCGGGGAACGACAGCCCGCCGAGATCAACGGGCGCACCGGCGCCGTCCCCGGCCTTACCCTCCGATGGTGGCAGCAGCACAAGCACCGGCACAGCGTACGAGACGCGCACCCGCGAAACCCAACCGGGACCGCCCCGACCAGGCCATATGGACCCGCGTCGCCCCGGCGCCCGGCACCCCGGCGCTCGACCTGCTCACCGCCTCCTTCGACCAGCTGCGCTACGCGCCGCACGCCCACGCCGAGTTCGCCGTGGGCGTCACCACGGGCGGCCTGGAGACCATCCGCTACCGGGGCGCCGACCACGTCTCCGCGCCCGGCACCCTCGTCGTCCTCGAACCGGGCGAGACCCACACCGGCGGGCCCGCCACCCCCACCGACGGCTTCGCCTACCGCGCGTTCTACCCGCCGCCCGTGCTGCTGGGCGAAGGCGTCACCGGCCGCCCGTACTTCCGCAGTCCCGTCATCGAAGACCCCGCGCTCGCCACTGCCCTCGACCGCGCACACCGCGCCGCCACGAACCCCACGCCCGACCCGCTGCGCACCGAGACCGACCTGCTGCACCTCCTCACCGCCCTCGCCCTCCGCCACGCCGCCCCCGGCACCGCCCGCCCCCTGTGCCCGCTCCCCGGCCCGGACCGTATAGCCGACGCCATGCGCGAACGCCTCGCCGACCAGCTCGCCGCGCCCCCCAGCCTCGCCGCCCTCGCCACCGAACTGGGGCTCTCCCGCTACCAGGCGCTGCGCGCGTTCCGCACCTCCACCGGCATGACGCCCTACGCCTGGCTCGCCCAGCACCGCGTCAACCGCGCCCGCGCCCTGCTCGAACGCGGCTGCCGCCCCGCCGACGCGGCGGCGCGCGTGGGTTTCGCCGACCAGGCGCACCTGACCCGCTGGTTCCGCAGGGTGCTCGGCGTCACTCCCGCCGCGTACCGCAACAGCGTTCAAGACGCCGCGCGCCGTCCCCGCTGACGCTGGGGGCATGTCACCACGAGGCTGGTTCCTGTTCGCCCTGATGTGCGTCATATGGGGCATCCCCTATCTGCTGATCAAGGTCGCCGTCGAGTCGGTCTCCGTGCCCGTCGTCGTCTTCTCGCGCACCGCCGTCGGCGCGCTGCTGCTCCTGCCGTTCGCCGTCCGGCACCTGCGCGCCCTGCGCCCGTACGCCCTGCCCATCGCGGCCTTCGCGGCCTGCGAGGTCATCGGGCCGTGGGCGCTGCTGTCCGACGCGGAACGTCAGCTGTCCAGCTCCACGACCGGCCTGCTGATCGCCTGCGTGCCGGTCGTCTCCGTCCTCATCACCAGGGAACGGCCGGACGCCCGCCGCTGGACCGGACTGATCGCGGGGCTCGTCGGCGTCGCCGTCCTCGCCGCGCCCGAACTGACCGGCGGCAGCGCGTGGTCCGTCACCGAGGTCCTGCTGACCGCCCTCGGCTACGCCGTCGCGCCCCTGATCGCCACCGGGCCGCTGAAGGACGTCCCCACCCTGCCGCTGACCGCCGCCTGCCTGGCCCTGGCCGCCCTGCTGTACGCCACCCCGGCCGCCCTCACGCTGCCCGACACCATGCCTTCCGGCCGGGTCCTGGGCGCGCTCGCCGCGCTGGGCGTCGTCTGCACGGCGCTGGCGTTCGTCGTCTTTCTCGAACTGATCCGGGAGGTCGGCATCTCGCGCGCCGTCGTCTTCACGTACGTCAACCCGGCGGTCGCCGTCGCGGCGGGCGTCACGTTCCTCGACGAGCCGCTGACGGGCGCGATGATCGCCGCGTTCGCCCTGATCCTGGCCGGGTCGGTGCTGGCCACGGGTAGGATGGCACGCACGGCGGACGAGCCGGCCGGGCGGTCGCGTCGGGATGCACCGCATCCCGCCGAGGAACGTCCGGGCTCCACAGGGCAGGGTGGTAGGTAACGCCTACCTGGGGTGACCCACGGGAAAGTGCCACAGAAAACAGACCGCCGGGGCTTCGGCACCCGGTAAGGGTGAAACGGTGGTGTAAGAGACCACCAGCGCCCAGGGTGACCTGGGCGGCTCGGTAAACCCCACCCGGAGCAAGGTCAAAAGGGGCCGCCTCGCGGCGGCCCTGCGCGGACGACCGAGGGCTGCCCGCCCGAGTCCGCGGGTGGACCGCACGAGGCCGGTGGCGACACCGGCCCTAGATGGATGGCCGCCTCCCCCGGGCGCCGCAAGGCCCCGGGGAGACAGAACCCGGCGTACAGGCCGCCTCGTCCGCCGCCCTCCCCGGCAGGTCGCCCGGTCAGGCGATGCCCGTTGCCCCGGACTTGACGCTTGTCACGAACGAGGCGAACGCGGTGGTGGGGAAAGCCAGTTGCGGGCCAGTGAGGTTCTTGGAGTCGCGGACGGGGACGATGCCGTGCGTCGCGGCGAAGTTGTCGGCGGCCTCCAGGCAGGCGCCGCCGTTGTTGCTGTAGGAGGACTTGTACCAACGCGGGGTTCTGGACATCACGGAGTGCCCCTTCGTAGCTGCTCGATCGCGGCGACGGACGCCGACGTGCTTCAGCAGCGTTCTGCCCACGATGCCCGTGGTGAACGCGGACGAACCGCTGAGCGGGGAGATCGGCATCGCATCCGCTCATCCAGCGCGGCGTCCCAGACGTGCTGGAACGCCGCGTTCGGCTTGCCCGCCCCCTGCATGCGGAGGGCCTGGCCGTCAGGCGATGCCCGTTGCCCCGGACTTGACGCTCGTCACGAACGAGGCGAACGCGGCCGTGGGGAAGGCCAGCTCCGGGCCGGTGGGGTTCTTGGAGTCGCGGACGGGGACGATGCCGTGCGTCGCGGCGAAGTTGTCGGCGGCTTCCACGCAGGCGCCACCGTTGTCGCTGTAGGAGGACTTGTACCAACGCGGAGTTTCGGACGTCACGGGGTGCCCTTTCGTAGCTGCTGGATCGCGGCGACGGACGCCGACTGGGACAGCGCTTCTGCCTGCAGTTGATGGTAGGCCGCCAGCATGGGCAGCACGAACTTTCCGTCGCGCTCGACGTTTCCTCGCTGCGACGATTCCGCGTAGGACATCAGCGAGCGGTCCGCCATCGTCAGTATGTGGATCGGCAGGCTGAGAGTACGGCGCACGCCCATCTCGAACGGGGCGACCTGCAGCACGGTGTTGGGCAGCTGGGCGAACTCGACCAGAGACGCGAGCTGCGCGTCCATCACCGCTGCTCCCCCGATGGGGCGAACGATGCAACTTTCGTCCAGCACGACGGAGATCAGCGGCGGGGGCGTCCGGTCCAGCGCCGCACGCCTTTCGGTGACGAGCGCCACGCGCTCGTCCGCCTGTTCGGGGCTGATGGCGCCCCGCTGGACTGCGGCGTTGGCCAGCACCGTTGCGTACTCCGCCGTCTGGAGAAGCCCGGGGATAACGCCGATCTCGAACAGCTTGATCTCCGCAGCACGGCCCTCGTACCCGACGTACTCCGGAAAACCCTCCAGCAGGCTGCCGTGGCGGAGCTCTCGCCACTCGCGCTCGAACGAACTTTCCGTGTTCTCGGTGCCAAAGGCTTGGTCGCTACTACGCGAAAAGCGCAAGGTAGGCATCTTCCGCCCAGTTTCCACGGAAGAGATGTGCGTGCTGGAGTACTTGATCCGTTCCCCCAGGTCCTCCTGCGTCCACTTCCGGCTCTCGCGCAACCTGCGCAAACGCGCGCCGAACGCGGCCTGTGGGGAACTCTCGGGGACCAAGTCCTTGCGGTTCATAGGGCGTGCACCAACCTTCCGTCCAAAACCGACACGTTGAATGGGCGTCCGACGTGGGGCAGCCTATCCATCCATGGTAGTTGTTCCACTACGGAGCGAAGTCGCTCAGTGCGGCGCGGACCCCCGCGCCGCGCGCCCCCACCTCGCTCCGGGCCGCGACGAACGCACAGCGGCCGGGACCGACTTGCCAAGGACGACCAGCGTCCGCCTCCCTCCGCAACGGGGGCGGACACGGCTCCGGCCGCCCCTGGAGGTGTCATGCCGATCCCCGTCCCCGACCAAGCAGCCCTCGTCTACGCCTGGGACTTACTCGCTCGCGCCCAGGGGATCGAGACGTGGCGCAGAACCGTCACGCTGGTGCTGCGCTCGTGGGGGGCGTCGGACGCGGCGGTCGAGGTGGCCCGCCTGGGCATCAGCGAGCTGCTGGCCAACGTCGTCCGGCACGTGGAGGACCCGCTGTGCCGGTTGTCGGTGGTGCTCGACGCCCGGCAGGTGCGGGTGCAGGTGGCGGACCGTTCGCCGTGCGTGCCGAGGTTCGCCGAGCCCGCGTGGAACGCGGAGTCGGGGCGCGGCCTCTGGATGCTCAGGGCGATGTGTCCGGGCTTCGGCTGCGAGCCCGGCGCCGCCGGGAAGACGATGTGGTTCGCGGTGGACCTGGACCCGGTGGATCGGGCGGTGGCCTGATGCCGTTCCGGCGGAAGGCGCTGCCGTGACCGGGGAGTTGACCGGGACGCCGTACGCGGTACCCGGCGACGGGAACGAGTGGCTGGTCGGCGCGTGCTGGCTGTGGTGCGGACACCGGGTCGGCCTCGTCGTGCGGCTCGGGTCCGTGACCGTCACCGACCCGCCGGGCGAGGCCCCGCTGTACGGCTGCGGGTCGTGCGTGCAGCGGTTGCACGACGCGGCACTCGACTACGCGGAGGTCGCGGCGGACGGCCCGGACGGGGACAGGCTTTACGTGGCGCCGGGCTCTCCGCCGGGAACCGAGCGGACCCGTCCGCGCAGGCTGCCCCGGCGTCCGCGTACGGTGCTCGGCCGCCGCTGGCTGCGGCTGGCCGAGGAGGCGTCCGGGTCGGCCGAGGAGCCCGCCTTACCGGCGGCCGATCTGACAAGTGGGGGGAATGTGCAGCATCGAGTGATCCTGCAAGCGGTGGCGGCAGGCCTGTCAGGGGCCGCGATCGGGGCGGTGGCCGCGCTGGGCTGCTCCGAGGCGGCGCGCCGGGCGTTGTTCGCGGTGGACCGGCGCTGGTGGCGGGCGTACCGGCTGGCGCTGACGGCGCTGGGCGAGGACCCGGACGACCTCGACCACGACCCCCCGGCCCCGGCCGACGTCCACCGCGCGCTGAACACCATCGTGCTGCTTCACGCGCTCGAAGAGGCGCACGGCCTGACCGGCGCCGACTGAATCCCGGCCCCGGAGAAAGAGGAGACATGCACCGCGAGAACGACTTCACGGACCCGCCGCCGCGCAGGATCGGCGCCCTGGCGCTGATCACGGACGAGTTCGGCGACGTGCTGCTGGTGGAGAAGGCGTACCGCACGGGCCCGGACCGCTTCGGCCTCCCCGGCGGCTGCGCTCGCCCGGGGGAGGAGGTGCCGGCCGCCTGCCGCCGGGAGGTGCGGGAGGAGACGGGGCTCGACATCGCGCCGCGACGCGTCCTGGCCGTACACCAGATGGCCGCCGCCGGGACCGCCGCGGAGGGCGTCAACATCGTCTTCGACGGCGGCCTCGTCCCCAGGGCGACAAGGCTGACGCTGCCACCCGACGAACTGTCCGGTTACCACTGGATGCCGGTCTCCGACCTCCCCGACCTGGTGGCGCCGTACACGCGTTGGCGGATCACCACGGCCCTCACCGCACTGCACGGCGAAGCGGTACTCCACATCTACGACCACCCCGACAACCTCACCGCCACGGGCGACGCGACATCCTGGCCCCCCGCGTAGGGGCCCGAACGTGCTGCGGCCGGGGCCGAGTTGCCAAGCCCGTTGCCGTCGCCGACGCGGACCGGGTCGGTCTCGAAGAGGCACAGGCCCTGTTTGCCGGCCACGGCCAGACTCCGGCCGTCCGGCAGCCAGCGGCAGTCCATCGGGTTCCTGCTGTCGTCCGGGTCCGCGTAGAGCCGGACGGTCGTCTCGTTCTCGCCGGTGTCGGCGGCCCAGACGCGTACCGTGTGGTCGCCGACGGAGGCCAGGCGGGTGCCGTCGGGTGACCACTCGCAGGTCTTCACGGGGTGGGTGTGGCCGCGCAGGACGTGCAGCGTCTCGCCGGTGGCCGCCGCCCAGACACGGATGTCGGGCCCGTGCGCGCTGGCGAGCAGGGACCCGCAGGGAGAGATGCAGAGCAGGCGGCTGGAACTGTCGACTTTCCGGCTCGTGCCGCTGGGCAGATCGTGGACGACCGTGCCGCCCAGGCCGCTGTAGACGAGTCGGCTCGCGTCCGGGGCGACGACGCAGCGCAGCATCCGGCCGGTGACGGCGGGGTGTTCGAGGAGGTCCCGTTCCTGCCCGGTGGCCACGTCCAGCAGGCGTACGGTCCCGTCCTCGCACGCGGCGGCCAGCCAGGCGCCGTCGGGGGCGGCGGCGAGGTCGAAGACATGGTTCGTGGCCGCGCTGAGCAGCGACTCGCCGGGGCGGACCGGGCATTCGATGCGGTGCAGCAGCCGGCCGGTGGTCACCTCCCAGATCACGACGGCGTCGCGGTCGGCGGCCGCCAGCCAGGCGCCGTCCGGGGCCACGACGCACGAGCTGTAGCGGCCGGAACCGAACGCGTGGCGCCGATCACCGGTGACGGCGTCCCAGATCGTGATCCAGCCGTCAGGCCCGTTGTCGTCGGTGGTCGCGAGCCACGAGCCGTCCGGTGCCGCCGCGCAGGACGACAGGGGAACCCGGCGCGGATCGGCCCGTTCGGCGGCGCCCGGGGCGTCCAGGTCCCAGAGCCAGAGGGTGCCGTCCTGGCAGCCGACGGCCAGCCGCGCGCTGTCCGGCGAGAACGCGTACGACGTCACCGGCGAGTTGTGCTCGCCGAGCGGGACCGGAGTGGAACGGCCGCCGGTCGTGTCCAGGAGCGTCGTCCGCGTCTCCTCCGGCGTGGCGGCGACCCACGAGCCGTCGGGAGAGACCGCGTGCACCGGCCCCAGGGGGCATGCGAAGGCCGCACGCACCTCACCGGTGGCGGTGTCCCAGACGCGGGTACGGCTCTGACGCGGGCCGATCTCGGCGGCCAGCCAGGACGCGTCCGGCGCCGACACGAACCGTTCGTTGCCGTCCACGTCGAACGCGTCGTCCGCGGTGACCGTCCGGGCGGCGGGCGCCGTCGTGTCGAGGAGCCGGCCGTCCGGCATCCCGTACAGCGCGAGCGGCTGGGCGGGGTGGCCGAGGGCGAGCCACGTCCCGTCCGGCGCTGTCGCCACCGGCTTGTCATCGGGCCCCACGTCCAGTTCGCCGGACAATCGGCCGTCCGGCATGCGGTAGAGCCTGATGCGGCGTCGCCCCGCCGTCGTGCGCGGCTCACCGATCGCCAGCCAGGCGCCGTCCGGGGCCGCGGCCACCAGCCCCCCGTCGAACATCCCGCGCAGGTCCCCGGACTCCACGTCCCAGACCCACACCGCACCGGCCGCGTGGGTGGCCAGCCACTCTCCTGACGAGGGCAGGACGCAGCCGTGTATCCGGTTCGGCACGCCGGCACCGTGATCGAGGGTCGGTCCGGGCCGCCACGTACGAACGTCCCAGAGCCGGACCGCGTTCCGCCGGTCGGGGCTGAACCCGCCGGTGATCGAGACCAGCCGGCGACCATCCGCCGACCAGGCGCACCAACGGGCGTCGCCTTCCCGGCCATCGAGGACCCGGGCCAGGTGGGGGGCGGGTCGATCCGGCATCGGCCACCTGCTCCGCAGGCCGGGTCCGGACGCCTCCACCATCGACGCCAACTCCGGTACGCCGCTCAAGCGGAGCAGCAGGGCATCGCGCAACTCCCTCTCGGACTCGGTACGGGCCAGCAGATGCCCGGCACGAGCCAGCTCACGCCGCAACACATCAGCCACGGGCCCGCCGACACGCGTCAACTCTTCCTCAACGCCCGGCAGCCCACTCGCCCAGAGCTTCGCCGCGACCTCGGCGAGGGCAGACGGATCGGAGATCGACACACGTGACCCTTACTCATCGCCCCACTACCACCGACACCCGACACAGAGGCACTGACGACCCGGGGGGTGCCCTGCCCCCACCGTACCGACCCCGGCGTTGGTGCCCCTCCGAGGGGCGATGAGGACCCGATCTCGGGGCGCTCGGCTACTGCTTGCCGGGAGTTGGCGTTGACGACTTTCCTGTATCACCCGATCAAGTGCAGCAGTCCGCCCACTGCCC
Source organism: Streptomyces sp. NPDC049879 (assembly GCF_044461265.1). Lineage (NCBI taxonomy): Bacteria > Bacillati > Actinomycetota > Actinomycetes > Kitasatosporales > Streptomycetaceae > Streptomyces > Streptomyces sp. NPDC049879. The sequence goes on from NZ_JBITKT010000001.1 coordinate 937,125, forward strand.
TGAGCCGGACATCGTTGGCGCAGCGCACGTACCCCTTCAGCTTGACCAGAACGCCAACAGCCGCTCGCGCCCGTCGAGATAGCTCTCGCCATCGGAGTACCACCGCACGAAGCGGGTCACAGCGGCACGCTCGTCCAAGGACAACGGACGGACCAGCTCGTCGAAGGAGGAGAGTCGGTCCTCCGGAGGCGGGGTGAGCACCCAGACCACCCAGAAGCCCGGACCGCCTGCCTCCTCGGTGTCGAAGAGGCAGTGACGTACGAAGGCCGGGAAGAAGTACCAGAACGCCTCCGGCAGCAGACACCGCAGGTCCATCCGTATCTGCAGCAGGTCGACGGCGGCCAGTTCGTCCCAGTTCTTTCCCGACACCGCACGGGCTACATCCTCGGTGTACACGCACGAGTGCGCCAAGAGTTCGCCGGGGCGTTGACGGGCCGCAAAGGCGGCACGGAGCTGCTCCCAGATCTGGGTGCGCTCGTAGAGTTCGGCCAGCTCGTCTTCATCGAGTTCGTACTCCACGGGTTTCCCTTCCTTCTTCGCGGCACTCTGCTCTCGACCCAACGGTGGTGAGAGATCACCGCACTCCAGCAGAACTCATCAACCTCAGCCACGCCGAGCGATCTTGCCGGATCATTCTCCGCACGGGTTTGCGCCGCAGTGCAGACGCCGCCGGTACGGCCTCACCTGGACCAAAAGCGCGGCTTCCACTCGCGAGATCTCCCCGCGGGCCACAGCCCTCGACGCGGACACCACCCGATACTCACCTTCACCTGAGGGATGCGGCTCCTAGGTGTGTTGAGCTCGTGTTGGTACGCCTCCGAGGGGCAATGAGGACGACCCTCAGCTCACCAGCCAGGCCGTCGCGCATGTCGTTGGTACCCCTCCGAGGGGCGATGAGGACCCGCCGCATCGCCCACCACGGCATGACACCCACCGGGTTGGTACCCCTCCGAGGGGCGATGAGGACGGCCGCGACGGGCAACGGCGTCGAGTCCGTCACCCCGGAGTTGGTACCCCTCCGAGGGGCGATGAGGACTGGCCCGACAACCCGAGCGCGCACCCTCGTTCCTCGCGTTGGTACCCCTCCGAGGGGCGATGAGGACCTGCCCGTGGACCCGGACGCCTCCGCCCGCGCCCTGCGGTTGGTACCCCTCCGAGGGGCGATGAGGACACATGGGTCGCCGGACTCGCCCGCACGCTGCTCGAGTTGGTACCCCTCCGAGGGGCGATGAGGACCACCGCCGGGGCGGTGATGGCCATCGGCTACGGCGCGTTGGTACCCCTCCGAGGGGCGATGAGGACCGCCAGGAGCCGCCGGTCCGCCCCGGCCGCCGCCGTCTGTTGGTACCCCTCCGAGGGGCGATGAGGACCCCCCGCCCCCCTCCCGTTGCGTACCGTCGTGCGCACCGTTGGTACCCCTCCGAGGGGCGATGAGGACCCCATCGTGAAGATGCAGGTCGGGGTGGGGTGTGTGGTGGTGTGGCGGGGGTGGTTTGCAGTGGACCGGCGGTTGTGTTGGTGGGGGTGGGGTGTCGCTGAAATCGGGTGTCACAGGATGTCGGTCGGTGCCGGTTCGGTGGCGCCCCATTCGTGGCGGATCGGTGTGGTGCCGGGTGGGAACGCGTAGACCAGTACGTTGTCGTAGCCGAGGTCCAGGACCTCGGCGACCGCCGACTTGAAGCGGCGGAGCTGTGCCTCGGTGAGCTGGCCTTCGAAGACGCTGCGCTGGACCCGGTGCAGGTACTTGCGGCAGGTGCGCAGGATCTTCGGGTTCCGCTTGGCCGCCGTGTCGTAGACGACGATGACGTGCACCCGCACTCACCACCAGATCCGGAACGGCTTGTACCGCGTGCCCTCAAGGCAGCGGCGGGTGAGGGCGAGGGCGTCGAGGTAGATCAGTTCGTCGTAGGCCACCGGGCGGCCGAGGGAGCGGTGCGCGACGGTCGTGCCGAGTTCGTCGCGGACCGTCTGCACGACGAGTTTTCGACCTGTCTCGCTCAGCATGGCCTGGTTCACGCCCGTCTCGAAGTGGTGCTCCTTGAGCTGCTTGCGGGCCGCCATGCGCAGCAGAAGCCGTTCGGCGAAGAGCGGCTTGAACATCTCGGCCAGGTCGAGGACGAGCGAGTGGCGCTGGCGTTCGAGGCTGCTGTGCAGGAAGGCGATGCCGCTGTGCAGCGGCGTGAGGCGGACCGCGGTGAGCGCGCGTGCGTAGACGATGCCGTTGACGTAGCTGATGAACGCGTTGCCCGCGTTGCGCGGCGGTCGGCGGCTGCGGCCGTGGAGCTGGAGCCAGTCGGGAAGCTTCGTGTCGAGCACCTCCCACGCCGAACGGCGGAAGGTGCCCTCGGCTCCCATCAAATGGGTCGGCGTGACGGCTTCGCGGATGGACGACTGGAGCGTGGCGTAGGGCGCGGTGAGCAGCTTGCGGTCGATGACGCGGCGGACGTTGAACGCGCAGGCGTCGACGATGGACCGTGCGATCTCCATTGCGGCGTCCGGCTGTTGGGCGATGCCCGCCTGGGCCAAAACGGTCTGGCCCGACGTGCTGGTGTCGGACGTGACGAGCGATCCCGCGTAGTCGCCGTAGTAGCTGAGCAGGTGGACGCTGATCCGGTGCCGGTTGAGCAGGGAGACCACGGACGTGTTGAGGTCGGTCTCCGCGCAGGCGATGATGTCGCGGACGTCCGTGACGGGGATGTGGACGTGGGGCGCGGCCTCCCGTTCGATGACGAGGGACTCGTCCTTGCGGCGGATACGGCACGGGCTGGTGAGCCAGTAGGTGCGGGCGGCGGTGGGCATGTCATTCCGTCCAGCAGTAGTCGGTGTAGCTGCATCCACGGCACCGGTCCCGGGGCAGGCGATCCGGGGACGCGGGGGACAGGGCGACGGACAGGACCTCGCCGATGTCGGTCTCGGCCTGGGCGGCGGCCTCGGGGGTCCAGGGGAGGCGGACGGTTCGCCTGGTCGCCGGGTAGTGGAGGATCGCGCCCTGAACGTCGACGCCGAAGCGCGTCAACTGGTGGCAGTAATGCAGTGCTTGGGCACGGTCGGCGTCGGAGGGGCGGGCGGAGGACTTGACCTCGTGGACCCACTGCTGCCCGTCGAAGAAGTCCAGTCGTGCCGCGCCGAGATCGACCGGGCTGTGCCGCGCGTAGGACGAGTCGTGCACCGCCTCGCCGAGCTGGACGGTCGGGTTGAGGCGTTCGGGGCGGATGCCACGTAAGTAGAGCCAGAGCTGGCGGCGGCAGTGGTGCAGGTACTTGATGTGGACGCCGCCGACGTCGTCGCGCGTGATCACAGGACTTCTCCGGGCTGGTAGTCGTTCCCCGGCTCGTCACGGACGCCGCGCAGGCCGAGGTCCGACGTGTAGTCGCCGTCGATGAGCCGGACTTTCAGTTCCCTGTCCCACCGGGCCAGGCGGGTGGCCCAGTGCGGCAGGGGGATCAGGTAGTCGTCCGCGAGCAGCCGTCCGGCCTCGCCCTTCGCCTCGGCGAGCGCGTCGGCGTACTTTTTGCGGTCTTCGAGGAGAACGGCCTCCGTGCCGTCGAAGAGCGCGTCGAACGCCTCCGTGAGGTCCGAGCGGTCGGCGAAGGGGAAGTCGAAGCGCAGGAACGCGCTGGCGAACGAGTCGCGCGCGGCCAGGACGTCCGCGTACCACTGCTCGCCCCACGGGCTGTCGTAGACGGTGTCGAGCCACGCCGTCGCGTCGGCCTCGTCGATCAGCGTCCCGTCATGGGCGGTGAGGAGATCCCACGCGGCCTCGACGGGAGGCCGTTCGTAGATGCCGTCGGCGAACTCGTCGGCGCCCTGGCCGCGCCGCGTGGTCCATGCCGGCTGGTGCACGATCACGTCGGCCGGGAGGCGCGCCGCGACACGGTTGACGCGCCCGAAGCGCTGGAGGAGGGCCTCCAGCGGGGCGGCGGCCGTGAACAGGACATCGAAGTCCACGTCCAGTGATACCTCGACGACCTGGGTGGCGACCAGCAGCCCGGGGCAGCGGGGCTTGCGCGTGCCGGAACGGTCGGTGATCCGCTCCTCAATGCCCATGCGGTCACCGCGCTTGAAACGCGAATGGAGCAGGATGGCGGCGTCCGGGCCGTGCTTCTCCCTGGCCGACGGGGCGAGTTGCTCGAAGAGGGCGAGGGCGTGGGCGACGTTGTTCGCCACGACGAGGACGGACTCGTCACGTGCGAGGCGAGCGCTGATCTCGGCGACGGCGGCCGGGTCGGTGAGGTGGTGGTCCCGGACGGACAGCCGGTGGCGCGGCGGGAGGCCAAGGCCGGGCGCGTCTACAGAGTGGATCGGCCCGGCGAGGGTCTCCCGGAACAACTCGGCCAGCTTCGCGGGCAGCGTGGCGGACAGGACGGCGACGCGCCCGCCGAGCCGTTCCCACAGCGCGGCGTTGGCCAGGATGAAGCCGAGGCGTTCGCGCTCGTAGGCGTGCAACTCGTCCATGATGAAAGCGGAGTTGGCGGTGTCCAGCAGGACGCTGGAGTGGGACGCGCCCACCAGGGCGCCGCGCAGGAGCTGGTACGGGGTGCCGACCCGGACGGTCTCGTGGAACAGGCGGGTCGCGGCGCCGCGTGCGACGGCCTTGGCGGCGGCGTCGGCGCGGGACGGCGTACCTTCCGAACGGTCCGCGCCGCCGTCGTCGTCGGGCCCGTCCTGCGGGGCGGTGGCCACGGCGAAGTGGTGGGCGGCGGCGCGGGAATGGGCCACCCCGACGGCCTCCGGGACGCCGAGCAGCTCGCCGAGCCGCTTGGTCATGGCGTTGATGGACGCCAGGTACGGCAGCGTGTAGAAGACGCGCGGGACACCACCCGACTCGCCGGCAAGATCGGCGACTTGGCGTGACGCCCACAGCAGGGCCGCCTCCGTCTTGCCGCTGCCGGTCGGGGCGCGCAGCAGCAGGTGCCCCGAAAGGTTGGCAGCTTGCGCCTGATGGGGACGGAGCCGCTGGTCCTTCCCGGCCATCCACTCCGCCAGGAGAGGCGGGAAGCGCGCGCCGAGGGGCTGGTCGGCGGCCAGGTCGCGGTGTGCCGAGGAGAGGTGGTCGGCCATGGTGACCGCGCCCTGGAGCAGGACCGCCGTCAGGCCGTCGTCGGCGGCGGCCTGCTCCTCCCAGCGGTCCAGCAGGTCGCCCAGCAGCCGGTGGGCGTCGTCGAGGAGGGCGGCGGCCGGGTCGGGGCGTTCGGGCTCGGGTGGCGTGGGGTGGCCGGGAAGGCCGTGTGCGGCGGCGGTCTCGTGCAGCCAGGTGGTGAGGGCGGACACGGAACGGGCCGGGACGCGGTCGAAGCGTTCGGCGAACTCGGCGCGGTCGCTGCTGCCGTACAGCGCCCGCAGGTCCCGGCCCTCCCCACCCGTCAGCGCGCGGTGGTGGCTGGCAACGCCGACCGACACCCACGGAAGAAGGGCGGGATCGCCGATGACCCACGGGAGGAAGCCGAGGGACAGGACCTCGTGCCGCTCGCCCCAGAACGGCCGGAGCTTGTGCACCATCTCCTGGAAGCCCTCTTCGACCTTCCCGCCGTCATGCGTCAGGCAGGCCCACTCCACCGCCGCCCAGAACGCCGCGCTGTCGAGGACGGGTGCGACGGCCGCCAGCCGGCCGGTGCGGTGGCGCACTGCCCGGGCCGCCAGCAGGGTGGCGCGCAGGTGTGAGGTGAGGGATTCACCCCGGGACTGGCCGTCGGCGGGGCTTTTGGCCCAGACTGCGTCGAGGATCTGGCCGGGCGGTGGGGGGCCGTTCACCCGGGTGGACCCGGCACCGTGGCGGGGTGGGGGGACGGCAGCCGGGAGAGGGCCTGGCCGTCGCCCGTTGACCAGCTGCCGTTGACGAGCTGTCGCCCCAGGCCCGTTCGGTCGAAGCGGTAGGAGTCCCACTTCGTCCTCGCCCGGTCGGCGGAGACGGCGGTGGGCAGCCGCAGCCGGGTCGAGGCCGCCGCGTCGACCGACGACTCGGGCACGAGCGCGCCGCCCAGTTGACCCGGCTTCTCGTTCACCGGAACGTCCTCCAGCGCGATGTGCACGAGGTCCTGGCTGCGGCCGAGCCGGAGCGGCCAGCGCGGCCTGCGCAGGCGGAGACGCCACAGGGCGAGGTCGTCGAACAGCCACAGGCGCAGGGTCACATCGGCCAGGAAGTCACGGTTACGCGGCGCGGGCGGCGCCTTCTTCCCGGACACGTCGAGCGGGTGGTACGTCTCCAGATCCGTGCCGCGCCCCCGTGCGTGGAACGTCATCGCGAACGACAGCGCCGGGTCCACCGCGTCCCAGCCACCGGCCGCCGCCGCCAGCATCCCGCCCACCGTCGCCGGTGACGGGCACGGCAGCGTGACCTGGACGCCCGCGTACAGCGGATTGCGGAACGACACGACCGGCGCGGTGACGGTGACCTCCAGCGCCTTGCGGAGGTCCGGACCGCTCATGCGGCGTCCTCGAACCAGTCGTCGTGGTCACCCGCCTCGATCCGCCGCGCGAGGCCCGTCAGCACCGTGCGCGGATGCTCGACGACGACCTTCTTGTGGTCGATGAGATCCTTCAAGTCGGCTGCCACCCGATCCCGTTGATCGCCCAGAAAGCCCGGCGCCCACCCGATCAGCACCGTCCCGTCCAACTGGTCCTGCCACGCCTCGAACTCCTGCCGGAACACGTCCGCGTCGAAGACCGGCCGCCCGTCCCGCGCCGCGAGGACGCGCGTGAACGGATTCACCCCGCCCAGAACCGGCGCGAGGAGGACGAGGGCCGGGGTGCGGTCGCCGTAGTGCAGCGCCTTTTTCGCCCCGCCCCGCAGCGACGCCAGCGCGCGCAGCAGCACCGCGACCCGCCGCCGGCGTTCCTCCAGCGGCAGTCGTACGGCCGCGACGCCCCGGAACGTGAGCGGCTCGGCGCCGTTGCTCCGCGCCTCCTCCGCCACGGCCGGGGCGACCGCGACCCGCAGGCCGCTGCCGTCGGTCTCGAACACGCCGACGCGCGGCAGGTCGAGGAGGAGATCCCCGGCCAGGACGCCGCTGTACAGCTGGTGCTGGTGAATGACGGGGTGTTCACCGGCGGGGAAGTCCCGGCTCATGGTCCCGAAGTCGAGCGTCGGCCGCTGCGGCGTCACCGACACGAGCGTCCCGGTGGCGAGCACGGTGTCCCGCTGGAAGTTTTCCTTCTTCACCGCGACCATGTAGCCGAACAGGTCGTCGTCCAGGTAGAGATCGGGGCGACCGGCCGTGTACGCCTGCTGGTTCTTCCCGCCGCTCTTCCCGTCGCGGGTGACCTTCGAACGCGGCTCGTCGGCGGGCAGCGAGTCCCGCAGCCACCGGCGGAACGCTTGCGCCGAGACGTACGGGTACGTGTCGCGCCCGACCCGCATGCTCTTGACGACGCCGATGTTGTCGGAGCCCTCCCCGTTGTTGGGCGCCCCGGCCACGACGTCCTGCACAGCCTTGCCGACCAGAAAACTCACGGCAGGTCCCCCTCTTCCCCTTCTTTCATGAACTTCTCGTCGTCCTCGTGCATTTGGACCGCGACCTCGTCGTCCTTCTCCTCGTCGTCGTCCTTCGCCCGCCAGCCGAGCCGCGCCAGTTCCTCCAGCACCCCCACGAAGAGGAGGTCGCGGTGGAGCCAGGTGGGGTTGTCGGGCGAGGGATCGAAGAGCAGCACGGCGAGCCGGGTGCTCATCAGCGGCTCGTCCCCGAACTCCTCGTGCGGCGCGCCCGCCCACAGCACCGCGTGCCGCGTCATCCAGCTCCGGAGCTGGGTGGAGTTCCGCAGGTGGGCGCGCAGCTCGCGCAGCGGCCCCCGGCCGGTCGCGGAGTTCAGGAGCCCGCCGAGCTTGCGCGCGGTCGCACGGATCTCGGTGAGATCTTTCTCGTTCATCTGCATCACCTCTGTCACGAACGACTTCAACAGGTCCGCCAGCGCGCGCGTCCCGGCGTAGTCCTTGGACCGCCTCATCAGGCAGTCGGCGAGATGGTTCACGCCGGTGGTGACCACGCGCGTCGGCGTGTAGAAGGCGTTCCGGGCCAGGACGACGATCCCGGCGAGCTGCTTGGTGGCGTGGGCCATGACGAGCGCCTGGAAGCCGCGCCTGCGGCCACTGAGCCGGGTCGTCTTCCGCAGCCACTCGGCGAGCGGCTGCTGCAGCTCGTGGGATTCGAGGAGCTGGCCACGGTTGTTGTTGTTGAAGACAAGGAGTTCCACGCCGTCGGTGATGCGCTCGCTGTAGTGCTTCAGCGCGTACAGGGCCACCACTTCACGGACCTCGGAATGCCGGTCCGACTCCTTGCCCGTCAGGGCAAGTCGCTGGTTCCGCCGGACTTGGTCTCGTACCGTCCGGCGGACGAAACCCTCGTCCAAGCTGTGCAGCGCCACGGACGAACCGCCGGTCAGCTGGCATCCGTACGGCAGCGCGTAGAAGCAGCACAGGCACGGCCAGCACAACGCCACGCCCTCGTGACCGCGCGGTGTGCTGTTCCGATACGACTCGCTCTCCGCCAGCACGACATCGCGCTTGCCGAAGAAGCCGACCGCCTCTCGCCCGCACAGCACGCACCCGACAGCCGGCCAGCGGGACGGGGCGGGGATGGTCAGCCAGGACCGTACGGCCTCCCGCACATCCGCGTCCGTCTTCGCGCGTCCGTCAGCCGTCTTCCCCTTGCGCCGACCGGGGTGGTTCATCGGGGAGTTGGGGAAGAAGGACAGGCTCGCCTTCTGCCAGAAGCCGTCAGGGGCCTTGCTCTCCCGCACGGACGCACGTTCCGCGTCCAGGATCACCTGGCGCATCGCCGACTGGAAACCCGCCGCGTCCACCTCTTCGGGGCCGTCCTTCGTCTCGGCGAGGGCCGCGAGCGCGTGGGCGCCGAGGCGTTGCAGCGGGTGCGACGTCAGGACGAGACGGGACTGCTCTTCCCCGCTCACGACTGCACCCACCCGAACCCGGCCGCGTTCGCCTGCCCCAGGCCCCAACTCCACAGGGCTCGCAGTGTCTCGGGCGGCCCCGACAGCTCGGCCTCGACCGGCGCGCCCGGCTTGGCGCCGCCACCGACGCGGAACGACCGCTTGGCGCCGATCCAGGTGACCGACTCCAGCTCGACGCCCGGGTCGAGTCCGAGGGTCTCGGCCTTGCGCACCAGGTTGTTCTGGAAGTACTCGGCCCACTCGGGCTCCGACGGCAGCAGCCACGCCTGCCGGGTGACGCGGTCGCCGTTCTCGTCCTGGCCCGAGCCCTTCATCACGACGGGGGTCGCGGTCCGCAACCGCACCCGCCCGGACGCGCAGGACGGCGGAGAGACGACCTCGACTCCGGTCACGCGGAGGGCGACACCACCCCAGTCGAGCAGTTCGCGGCGCGCCAGTCCTTCGCCGAGCGCATGTACCACCTCGGGAACAGGACTGCCGAACTCCACGACACCCGCCCCACCGGCCGCGTACTTCCCGCGCGCACGACGTGCCTTGGGGAAGACGGGCGCTCCGTGCCCGACGGGCACCATGCCATGGGACCCCATACCGTGCTCATGAAGCTGCCGCCCGAGATCGGGCGCCACACGACCCAGCACGTCGTACACCAGACCGCGCCCCGGCGCCAGCACACTGCCCCAGGGCAACTCGGCGGCCGAGGTCACCACGGACACCCGCACCTTCATCCACCACCCCCCCCCCGATCAGCGCCGCGAGCGGCCAATCAGATCTTCACCCCCCGATGCGCGCTGAGTGTACGGACGCTCACTGACAATCACCCATCGCCCACACGACACCACCCCGGTCTGATAAGGTCCGCCGCCGCAGAAGCGAACGCGTCTGTTCGACGCCGCGCCAACCCGGTACCAGCGGACGGGCGCAGGTGCGTTTTCCCTGGTAGGGCGATGAGAACTCCCGCAGCCCCTCGGCAAGCTCGCGCACCAGCTCGGGGTTGGTACCCCTCAGATGGGCGATGAGGACCGTGCGGTGCGGGTCGCCGCGGCGATCGGCGCCAGGGGTTGGTACCCCTCAGAGGGGCGATGAGGACCCCACCCGACATGGGGGCGGCCACCCCAGACCGTACCGTTGGTACCCCTCAGAGGGGCGATGAGGACCCCACCCGACATGGGGGCGGCCACCCCAGACCGTACCGTTGGTACCCCTCAGAGGGGCGATGAGGACCGTCAACCACGCAGCGCAACGTCAGGTGGCGCAGGCGTTGGTACCCCTCAGAGGGGCGATGAGGACGCGGCGGCGCGGGCGCGGCGGCGGGGAGGTTCCCGGCGCGTTGGTACCCCTCAGAGGGGCGATGAGGACCCGACCGAGCGACCCGGCACCGGTCACCTACCGCGAGTTGGTACCCCTCAGAGGGGCGATGAGGACCAGATCCCGCCCGGACGGTACGGTCTGGCCCGGTTGTTGGTACCCCTCAGAGGGGCGATGAGGACGACAGCACACAGGTCAGCGTCGGTGATGGGGGGAAGTTGGTACCCCTCAGAGGGGCGATGAGGACGAGATCACCGTCCGGAAGGCACTGGGAGTCCTCCGAAGGTTGGTACCCCTCAGAGGGGCGATGAGGACGTGCCACGGCCCCGACCTGCGCTGATCCTCCACCAGTTGGTACCCCTCAGAGGGGCGATGAGGACCCCAGAGTAAAGGTGCAGGTAGTAGGGGGTGCCGGATGGTGTGGGGGAGTGTGGTTTGCAGTGAGCCTCCGGTTGTGTTGGTGAGGCCGGGGTGTTGCTGAAAGTGGTGTGTGGTGTTGAGGGCTCGATGGTCTCACCTTTGGGTTGTTCAGCGGGGGAGTTGGAGCGTCGGTGTCGAGGCGTTGAGCAGGGTGGTTCCTGCTGGGGTGAGGGTGTGCAGGATGCGGTTGCGGTCGCGGTGTGCGTCTGTGAGTGCGCAGGCGCGTAGTGCTGTGGCGTGTTCGCTCGCGCTCGCGGGGGAGATGCCCAGGTGCCGTGCCACCTCCGATGTGGTGCTGCCGGGGTGTTCGGCGATTGTGTACAGGACTCTTGCGCGCGTGCGGCCCAGCAGTGTGATCAGTGATTGCGGTACTTCGGCGAGGAGTTGAGCCGTGGTGATGTCGTTCGCCGTCGGGCGGGAGAGCGCGTCGGCTCCGCCGATGGGGTAGGACAGCCACGGTTGGGCCGAGTCCGAGTGGCCCAGAGTCGGGGCCAGCGTCTGGAAGACCGTGGGGATCAGCAGCAGGCCTCTGCCGTTCAGGTGGACGTCGCCGCTGTGGCCGGAGACGAGGCGGACCTCAAGGACGGGCGGGCGCCAGCGGATCCACCGGGGGTTGAGCCCGTTCAGCACCTTCTCCAGGCCGTCCTCGGCGAAGTGGCGGCTGCGGGTGGCGCGGTCGGCGGCGGCCAGGTGGGCGATCCTCGGCCAGTACGGTGCCACGACGCGTTCGTACGTCTGCTCCATCACGTCGACCAGCAGGTGCAGGCGCCGTGGGTCGTCGCCGACCCGGTGGGCTTCGGCCGGTACGCGGGGGACAAGTTCCGCCCAGCGTTCCATGTCGGTCCGCAGGCGCCGGGCGGGGGTGCGCCGTACGGACTCCAGCATGTCCGAAACGCTGCCCGGTTCCGCCGTGGTGAGGAAGTCGGCCGAACTCGCGCGTCCCGGCAGGACGTCGAACAGCAGCCGTGTCCGCCGGTCGAGCCCGGACAGGGCGCGGCGCCCCCAGGCCGCGAAGCCGAGTGGCCGGTCGGGGACCTGCAACATCCGCACCGCCGCCGCCAGTTCCCGGAGGGGGTGCGGCCCGTCGGCCAGCCGCACGCGGGCGACGTCGGCCGGCGTGAAATGTATTCGCAGAGTCATACGGGCGATGTTCCGTGTGCTCCGTCTTTCGGTCCAGACCGAATCTCCTCGATTTCGTGTACGGCGCACGGAAGTCTTGTGCCGCGCGACACCGCCACCGTCTCGGCGCGGGGGCGGCGTCGGCCTCAGGGTGCGGTGACCGGCGGGGATGCCGTCGGCTGGACCGGACAGGCGCCACCGGCGAAGGCCGGATGGGCGTGGCAAGCGGACGGCGAGGAGGACAGCCCGCCGGTCACGCCCCTGGGACAGGCGAAGCAGCGGTCAACGGGAGGAAACGTATGCGATCGAACAGCCTGGCAAGGTCAGTCGCGGGTGTCGCCCTCGTCATCGGGATCAGCGCCGGAGGGCTGGCGGGCGCGGGCTTCGCGGCGCCCCAGCCGACCGCCGGAGCGGGGGCGGCGGAGGCCGGGGACGTCGGCGTGCGCGCGGTGAACAACCTCGGCCTGAGCACGCAGCAGGCCAAGTACGTGCAGTGCTTCCTGCGCGTCGAGTCGACGTACACCGGCGCCATCGACGGAGCGCTGGGCAACGGCAGTTGGGCCGCCATGCAGCGTCACCTCGCCGCGTACTGGGGCTACCCCGCCAACCAGATCGACGGGGCCGTCGGCCCCAACACGCTGAAGGCGCTCCAGAGGATGCTGGCCTACGGCTACGGGTACAGCGGCAGCATCGACGGGCTCGACGGGCCGAAGACCCGTGCCGCCTTCGCGAGGTTCGCCAACGACCAGCGCGGCTACTGCTGAGACCCGATGACCGCGGCCCGTCCTTCGGGGAGGGAAGGGCGGGCCGCGTCGCGGCGCCCCGGCGGGCGGGGGAGTGCGTTCGCGCCCGGGATCGTTGCCGTTGTGGAGGCGGTGCGGGCGGCCGGGGGCCGGACCACGGTCGTACGCCGTCCCCGTGCGCGCGCAACCAGCGCCGGGTGTGCAGTCGCACCCGCCCGTGACACCCTTGTCCCGGGCGGCTCCGTGGTGCGGGGCGCCCTGTGACGCATCGGGAGGTGTCAGTGGCCACATCCACAGCGGTGGTGTGGGTGACGGGGTTCGGAGCCGTAGCGGTGAGCATCGGCGTAACGGCGTGCGTACGGGCGTGGGCACAGGTGCAGATAGCCAGGATCGAGACCAAGCGGGGCACCGCACCGGGCCGCCCGCGCTAAGCCGGGGGATTCACTCGAAAGGGTGATAAACGATCAGGATGACGCTGGATGCGCTCGCTTGTGGCGTACTTGATGCATGTGATGAGCGGGTTTTGTGGCTTCTCGATCGAGTGGGTGGATGGGGCGTCGGCTGGGCGACTTGGCCAGGGCGGCAATTGTCAGTGGCCGTGGCTAGCTTCCTCGTGTCGATGTCTGTCGGAGGAGGAAACCATGTCACCAGAACCGTCATTCGTCCCTCGGGGAAGCCGCGGCGTTCAACGCCTCTGGGTCTGGACGATGGCGCTCACGGCGAATGGTGGCAAGTGTGTGTACTGCGACCAGTCCGAAGCCGAGACCCTGGAACACGAGCAGCCGGTGGCGGGCAACGGGCACGACGTCTGGTGGAATCTGCTACCGGCCTGTGACCGGTGCAATGGTTGGAAACTGCGCCACACCGCTGCCGAGTGGGTGGTCGATATGAAAATGCAACTCCATCGGCCAAACGCGCACTTCACGAAGAACACGCTGCCGCTGACCACGGTCGAAGGGATACTCGGCCGTGTCGAGCACACACGTAGGGAGATCCGGGACCGTGACCGGTCGCGGTGGTTCGAGCACCACTACGGCAACTCGGCCAGGCCCGCCCGGCGCGCTGAGATCCACGAGATAGCCCGGGAATGCGGTAGGTCGCTGGCCCGCTATCCGCACAGGCCATGGACGACCCCGGAAAGCCCGGGGACCAATGGGCAGTTCTGCACGCGCCGGATGTGCTGCCCCGACAGCCACCCGGACGCGCAGATGGAGACGCTGATGCTCGGCCGCCTCGACTACCACAGGTTTCACGTCGCCGCGTTCGAGGAGCGTCTCCACCCAGGTGACCTGCTCGGCAATCTCGTCCGGCGCTATCTCACAGAGCGGGGCGGGCGGTGACAGCGCGGTTGCTGTGCGGGTGCTCGCGGGGCAGCGGGTCAGGGATGGAGAGGTCAGGAGCTTGTACGCAGACCGCCTGAGGGGAGGGGAAGAGTCAGCGGGGTCCGGCCGGATGTGTCCCGCAGCGCTGAGGTCACGTCCGGGGGGAGTGCGGTCAGGCCCAGCAGGCCCGTCGCCAGTGTCGCCGTGGTCCGGTGCCAGTCGCGGGCGCGGCGCAGCATCGCGTGGTCGCCGCCGTTCACCACCAGGCGGCAGACCGCCGCCCCCGCGGCGCGGGCGTGGGTGGCGAGGGCCAGTGAGCCGTGCGGGTCGGTGATGCGGTCCGCGTCGCCGTGCAGCAGGACCGTACGCGTCCCGGTGAGCTGGTCCACCGGCTCGTCCGGCGGGCACCACGGCGCCAGCGCCACCACGCCGCGTACGCCCGTACGGCCCGCCGCCCGCAGCGCCGCGCGGCCGCCCATCGAGTGACCCACCAGCACCACCGGCACGGGACCGAACCGGCGCGCCACCTCCGTCAGCGCGTCCTCCGCGTCCCGCAGCGCGTCGGCGCGCCCGCCGTTCCAGCCGCGGTGCCGGTAGCGGACGACGCCGGTGACGACGCCCTGCCCGCCCGCCGCCGCCCGCACGGCGCGCGCGAACGGCAGCATGCGCAGCGCCGGCAGGTTCCACCTGCGCGGGCGGCCCAGGCCGTCCGACCGGCCGCCGTGCAGGAAGAGCACCACGCCCTCCGCACCCTCCGGTCCGGCGCCGCCGCCGGTGCGCATGACCAGGGCCCGGTGCCGTTCCATGTGCCGCCTCCTCACTCCCGAACTCCCGAGCGAGTCCGGTCCCTGCTCCTTCTTCGGCGCCGGGACCGTCCCCGGATGGGTCCGTCCGGCTGATTCCCCGCATTTTCTTCCCGCGCCGACCAATCCGCGCCCGCCCCGGCGACGAAGCACCTGTGAACCTGACAGGCAGTGGTGGCGGAAGGGGCGGACACATGGCACAGGACCGGCGGCGGGTGGCAGTCGTGGGGTCGGGCGTCGCGGGGCTGACCGCCGCGTACGTCCTGCGCCGCGCCGACGACGTGACGCTGTTCGAGGCCGACACGCGGCTCGGCGGCCACGCCCACACGCACGAACTGCCCGGCCCCGACAACACCCTGATCGCCGTGGACAGCGGCTTCATCGTCCACAACGAACGCACGTACCCCACCCTGCTGCGGCTCTTCCGCGAACTCGGCGTGCAGACGCAGGACTCCGAGATGAGCATGTCCGTACGCTGCGAGGGCTGCGGCCTGGAGTACGCGGGCGCGCGCGGCCCGCGCGGCCTGTTCGCCCAGCCGCGTAACGCGTTCCGCCCCCGCTACCTGGAGATGCTGGCGCAGGTCCCCGTCTTCCACCGCGCCGCCCGCAGGCTGCTCGACTCCTCGCCGCACGCGGGGGAGCCGACGTTCGGCGAATTCCTCGCCGCCGGGGGCTACTCCGACTACTTCGTCACGCACTTCGCCACACCGCTCGTCTCCGCCGTCTGGTCCTGCTCGGCGTCGACCGCGCTGCGCTACCCCGCCCGCTACCTGTTCCGCTTCCTCGCCCACCACGGGCTGCTGAGCATCTCCGGATCACCCACCTGGAAGACGGTGACGGGCGGCTCCCGCTCGTACGTGGACCGCGTCGCGAAGGAGCTGACGTCCGTACGGACCGCCACGCCGGTGCGCGCGCTGCGGCGGTTCCAGCGCGGTGTGGGCGTGACGACGGGCGACGGCGCCACCGCGCTGTTCGACGCCGTCGTCGTCGCTGTCCACCCCGACCAGGCGCTGCGGATGCTGGCCGACCCGACCGAGGACGAACGCCGCGTCCTCGGCGCGTTCCGCTACTCCCGCAATCCCACGCTCCTCCACACCGACACGTCCCTGCTGCCCCGCGCGTCCGGCGCCCGCGCCTCCTGGAACTACCTCATGCCGTCCTGCACGGCCGCCGCCGACCGGGTGCGCGTCAGCTACGACCTGACGCGCCTCCAGCGGCTCCCCGGCCCGGCGACGCACGTCGTCACGCTCGGCGGCGAGGACCGCGTGGACCCGGACCGGCTGCTGGCCCGCATGGACTACGAACACCCCATCTACACCCCTGAGTCGGTCGCCGCCCAGGCCCGGCTGCCCCGGCTCAATACCCCCGTCACCGCGTACGCCGGGGCTTACCACGGCTGGGGCTTCCACGAGGACGGCTGCCGCTCCGGCGTGGAAGCCGCCCGCGCGCTGGGGGTCGCCTGGTGACGGTCCGCCCGGTGACGCCCGCCCTGTACGCGTCGCAGGTGACGCACGTCCGCACCAGCCCGCTGCGCCACCTCGTACGCCACCGCACGTACCTGTGGCTGCTGGACCCCGATCACCCGCCCCGCATCCCCCTGCCGCTGCGCCCCCTCGCCCGCTTCGGCGCACGCGACCACTTCGACGGCACCCACCGCACCATCCGCGCCGGCCTCGACGCGTACCTCGCCACCCAGGGCGTCGAACTGCACGGCGGACCCGTGCTGATGCTCACCCACGCGCGCGTCCTGGGCTACGTCTTCAACCCCCTGACGCTCTACTGGTGCCACGACCCCGACGGCACGCAGGTCTGCGTCGTCGCCGAGGTGCACAACACGTACGGGCAGCGGCACTGCTACCTGCTGCGCACCGACGCCGACCACCGCGCGCGCGTGCCCAAGGAGTTCTACGTGTCGCCGTTCTTCCCCGTTGACGGCGCCTACCGCATGCGGCTCCCCGCACCCAGCGCACGCCTCGACGTCACCATCCACCTCGACCGCGACGGCGGCACCCCGTTCACCGCCACCCTGCGCGGCACCCGCCGCCCCGCCACCCCCGCCGCGCTGCTGCGGGCCGCGCTGCGCCATCCGTGGTCCACCGCCGCCGTGTCGGCGGCCATCCGCGCGCACGGCATACGACTGTTCCTGCGCGGCCTGCCCGTCCAGCCGCGCCCACCCCACACCCCTACACCGCACAAGACCCAGGAGGGCACGCGATGAACGCCCCCGTCGCACGGAAGCCGAGCCCGACCGTCCCGGCCGTGGACCCGGCCCGCTGGCCCGACGTGGCCGCCATACCGCCCGCCTCCCGCGCGCGTACCGCCATCACCCGCGCCGTCGTACGCCGCGCCCTCGCCCGCCTGCCCCTGACCGCCCGGTTCCCCGACGGCACCACCCTCGGCACGGGCGGCCCGCGCCTGGAGATCCACGACACCGACGCGTTCCTCCGCCGCCTCGGCACGGAGGGCCTGATCGGCTTCGGCGAGTCGTACATGGCGGGGGAGTGGGACGCGCCCGAACTCGCCGCCGTCCTCACCGTGCTGGCCCGGCACGTCGGCACCCTCGTGCCCGCCCCCCTCCAGCGCCTCCGCCGCCTCTGGGCCCGCCGCACACCCCACGCCCACCGCAACACCCCGGAAGGCGCCCGGCGCAACATCCAGCAGCACTACGACCTGTCCAACGACCTGTTCGCCCTCTTCCTCGACGACACGCTGACGTACTCCGCCGCCCTCTTCGACCGCATCCCCGCCCGCCAGGCCGACCTCGCCGACGCCCAGCGCCGCAAGATCGACCGGCTCCTCGACCTCGCCGGCGTCCGCGACGGCACACGCCTGCTGGAGATCGGCACCGGCTGGGGCGAACTCGCCATCCGCGCCGCCGCACGCGGCGCGCACGTCGTGTCCGTCACCCTCTCCCACGAGCAACGCGCCCTCGCCCTCGACCGCATCCGCCGCGCGGGCCACGCCGACCGCGCCCAGGTCCTGCTGCGCGACTACCGCGAGATCGACGGCACGTACGACGCCATCGTCAGCGTCGAGATGATCGAAGCGGTGGGCGCCGAATTCTGGCCCGCCTACTTCACCGCGCTCGACCGGCTCCTCGCACCCGGCGGCAAGGTCGCCCTCCAGGCCATCACCATGCCCGACGACCGCATGCGCGCCACCCGAACGGGCTACACGTGGATCCACAAGTACGTGTTCCCCGGCGGCAAGATCCCGTCCACCGAAGCCATCGACCGCACCGTCACCCGCCACACCCGCCTGCGCATCGCCGCGCACGACGGCTTCGGCCCCCACTACGCCGAAACCCTCCGCCTGTGGCGCGAACGCTTCACCGCCCGCACCGACGACGCCGCCGCCCTCGGCTTCGACCCCGTCTTCCACCGCCTGTGGACCTTCTACCTCGCCTACTGCGAAGCCGGATTCACCGCCCGCTACCTCGACGTCCGCCAGCTGCTGCTCACCCGCAAGGAGACCGCGTGAAGAACGTCGCCCCCGCGCTGACCGACCTCCTCGCCCACGCCCTCGGCGGACGCCCGCCCATCCGCCTGCGCGCCTGGGACGGCAGCCAGGCCGGACCACCCGGCGCACCCCTCGTCGTCCTGCGCACCCCCCGCGCCCTGCGCCGCCTCCTCTGGCAGCCCGACGAACTCGGCCTCGCCCAGGCGTACGTCACGGGCGACCTCGATGTCGAAGGCGACCTCTCCGACGCCCTGCGCACCCTGTGGGGCGCCGCCAGGGAACGCGGCCTGCACCCGCCCGCCCCCACCCCGGCCGCCCGCGCCCGCGCCGCACTCCTCGCCCTGCGCACCGGCGCCATCGGACCCCGCCCACCCGCCCCCGCCTCCCAGGCCCGGCTGTCCGGCACGCTCCACAGCAAGGCCCGCGACAAGGCGGCGATCAGCCACCACTACGACCTGTCCAACGAGTTCTACGCCCTGCTCCTCGACCCCACCATGGCCTACTCCTGCGGCTACTGGACCGACAGCGGCGACCCCACCTACGGCCTCGCCGACGCCCAGCGCGACAAACTGGACCTGATCTGCCGCAAGCTCCGCCTCACCCCCGACGCCCGCCTCCTCGACATCGGCTGCGGCTGGGGCTCCCTCACCCTCCACGCCGCCGAACACCACAAGGCCCGCGTCGACGCCGTCACCCTCTCCGCCGAGCAGCGCGACCACGTACGCGCCCTCGTCACCGAACGCGGCCTCGACGACCGCGTCCGCGTCGAACTGCGCGACTACCGCGACCTCGACAGCGGCGGCTACGACGCCGTCGCCACCGTCGAGATGGGCGAACACGTCGGCGACCCGCAGTACCCCGCGTTCGCCGCCGTCCTCCACCGCGCGCTGCGCCCGCACGGCCGCCTCCTCGTCCAGCAGATGTCCCGCGGCGCGAACGCCCCCGGCGGCGGCCCGTTCATCGAGGCCTACATCGCCCCCGACATGCACATGCGCCCCCTCGGCCGCACCATCGGCATGCTGGAGGACGCCGGCCTCGAAGTGCGCCACGCCGAATCGCTGCGCGAGCACTACACGCGGACCATCGACGCGTGGCGCGACCGCCTCGAAACGCTGTGGCCGCAGGCCGTGGACCTGGTCGGCGAGGAGACCGCCCGCGTGTGGCGGCTCTACCTGGCGGGCTCCTCCCTCGCGTTCGCCGAACACCGCATGGGCGTCGACCAGATCCTCGCCGCACGGCCCGGCGCGGACGGGAGCGCGCGGTGAGCGGCTTCGCCTGGGGCGCCTTCGGGCTGAACGCGGCGGTGGCGGCGGGCGCCGCCCTCGCCGTCATGCTCATCACCTTCGCCGTGGCCGTCGCCAGAGGGCTGCACCGGATCGTCGACGTCGCCTGGGGCCTCGGCTTCGCGGCCGTCGCCGCCGCCTCGTACGCCGTCTCCGCCGCCACCGGCACCGGCGACCCCGTACGCCGCGCCCTGGCGCTCGCCCTCACCGCCGCCTGGGGCCTGCGGCTCGCCGTCCACATCGCCCGGCGCGGCGGCGGCCACGGCGAGGACCCGCGCTACGAACGCATGCTCGCGCGGGCGCCCGGCAACCGGAACGCCTACGCCCTCCGCAAGATCTACCTGCTCCAGGGCGCGCTGGTGTGGCTCGTGTCGCTGCCGGTGCAGGCCGCCTGCCACGTGGACGCGGGCGCCGGACCCGTGACGTACGCGGGCGCCGTCGTGTGGCTCGCC
This sequence comes from Streptomyces sp. NPDC049879, assembly GCF_044461265.1. Lineage (NCBI taxonomy): Bacteria > Bacillati > Actinomycetota > Actinomycetes > Kitasatosporales > Streptomycetaceae > Streptomyces > Streptomyces sp. NPDC049879. Next base: position 956,935 of record NZ_JBITKT010000001.1, read on the forward strand.
GGACTGGTCTTCGAGGCGGTCGGCGACCACCAGCTCGCCCGTTTCAAGTCCGACCCGGCGCACCACGGCGTGATCATGGACCGCGGCCTGTGGAGCTGGACGCGGCACCCCAACTACTTCGGCGACTTCCTCGTCTGGTGGGGCCTGTTCATGATGGTCTGCGACAGCTGGCAGGCGGCGGCGCTCACCGTCGTGTCGCCGGTCGTGATGAGCCTGCTGCTGACCCGCGGCAGCGGCGTGGCCCTGCTGGAACGCCACATGGCCGACCGCCCCGGCTGGAAGGAATACACCGCCCGCACCCCCGCCTTCTTCCCCCGCCCGCCACGCCGCTGAACCCGTTCACCCGAAGAGGGCGAGGAGGCGTTCGGCGCGGGCGGTGGGACGGACGCGGACGGTCCGCCCCTCCCGGTCCCGTACGACCAGCCCGGCCGCCTCCAGCTGGCGGCAGTGGTACGTCGTGGTGGCGGGCGTGCAGGCGAGGAGGGCGGAGAGTTCGCCCATGGTGGGGTGGGCGTGCAGCGCGCGCAGGAGGGCGGCGCGGGCCGTGCCGACGAGCGCGGTCAGGCCGTCCGGGGCGGGGGCCGGGGGAGCGGCGGGCGAGTCCCACAGCCGCGCGAGGCCCGGGACGGGGTAGCCGACCCACACGAGGTCGTGCCGGTGGACGGCGGACAGCGCGGCCCCCGGGCCCGTCACCAGCGGCACGAGCACCAGGCTCCGGTCACCGAGCCGGAAGTCGGTCTCGCGGGGGTCGGGCAGGTGCAGCGTGCCGTCGCGGTAGGGGAACCGGGGGCTGAGCCCGGCCAGCAGAGGCCCGAGCGCATCGTGGACGGCGGCGACGCCGACGCGTTCCGTCTCGCGTGCCAGCAGCCCGTCCGCCGCCCGCCAGACCGGCGCGAACGCGCCGCCCAGGCCGCGCATCACCCGCGCGTGCGCGGCGATCCACGCGCGCGGCCGGTCCACCACGGGCCGCCACTGCGGCGGCACACCGCCGGGGAAGTCCCGTTCCAGCTCGGCGAGCAGGACGTCGGGCGACAGGTCCGCGAGCCGTTCGAGGTGGGTGGCTGCGTCGCCCCGCCCCACCGACGCGGTGGGCGCGAGGCAGTCGGGGATGAGCGACGCCTTCGGCGCGAACAACGGCCGCAGCACACGCCCCGCGTCCGGCGCCGCCGCATCCCGGACGAGCCGCTGCCAGCCACGCGGCACCTGATGCGGACGCCCACCGAACACGGCGGCGGCGAGCGACAACAACGTCGCCCCCTCGTGCACCACGACCCGAACCCGCACACGCTCCAACGGCCCGAGATGCAACGCAGAAGTACTCATCGGCCCCCCAACCGGTCGCCCTCGCCGTCAGTTTGACGCCTCCTCAACAATCCGGCACCGCACCGCACCGAAGAGCACCCTCATCACCACGGCAGCCGCGGGGGCCTCGGACTGGCGAACAGGGCGACCGCACTCCCACCTTCGTATAATCTGCCGCCTCAGCCGACTTCAGGGTCGCCGCGATACCTCGCCAGCTGAACAACGCGCCCTGCCCAATGGCAAATTTTCTGATGCATGACGAATCGGCTACCGTTTCGAAGTGGCCGCCTTTCAGACGGCCGAGACCAATGGCAGCTGTTTCAGGAACGGCTGAGGATCGCAACTTGGAAGCCTGCGGGGTCCTGTTCCATCTGCACTGAACAGAAGACGGACCGAAAGGATTATCTTTCGGTCCGTCTTCCTTGTTGTTTTGTGTGGATGCCGGCCATCGTCCGCGAATTCCGCGTGTTGCGCCCACTGTCTGACGAGAGGGCTCTAGCGTGGTCTACCAGTGCCCACAGGCTTCCAAGAAAGAGGTGCCATGACGTTCTATGCGATGCCGCCTACGTGGTGGGTGTGGTGGTGGATCACCTTGAGCGCGGTGCTGCTGGCGCTGATGCGCCGCAGCCGTCTGGGTATGTCGCTCGACGCGCGGCTCGCCTGGTCGAGACAAGAGGGATTGCGTACTTCCGCCGCACTGTCGGTGCTGTGCCGGAAGCCATTGACCTGGTAGGCCTCGGTCCGAGGCAATCACCTGTAAGGGGTGGCCGTGAGGATAGCGGCGGCACGGTCTCGCTTGGGACTGTGCCGACCGAAAGCCGGCCAGGTGGACGACACATCTCGGGCGAACCTCAGACGCCGGTCCGCAGCTTTCGCGCCCGCTTCGTCGGTCAAAGCCCGATCACCACAGCGGCCGTCGTCAATCACCTCAACGACCTGCCCGGGCATGCGGGATCGGGTTCTTCCGACGTGCGACGACGGCGCGAGACAGGACTTCTGCTGTACGCCCAGAGTTCGCCGGATTCAGCGGCTACCCTCACCACGACGCCGACCGCAGCGCCCGCCTTCTCCACCCCGCCGGACATCGCTCCGGAACCACAGGTATGGCTGGGATGCCCGGACCGCGCCGAAGGGGAATGCCTGATTACTGCCGACTCGTCCCGCCCGGTAGCCTCACGAGCCAACTGCGCTGGGCGATACGGGCTGGTGAAAGCCGAGTGGCAGCCACCCTCCGAGGCGGCTGAGGATCGCAACGACCGTGCCATCCGATCGATGTCTGACATGCACGATTTCGGGGGCCCCTGGGCTCGGGGCGAGGGGTGCGGTTACCGTCGGGGGGTGATGTTCGATCCTGCCGATCCCGCGTTCCTCGACGACCCCTACCCCGCGTTCGCCGCCCTCCGCGAGCGCGGGCCGGTGCACCCGCACGAGGGGCTCGGGCTGCCCGTGGCCGTCTCGCACGCCGCGTGCGCCGCGATCCTCCGGGACCGGTCGGCCGGCCGCATCTGGCGCGACAAGGAGCCCGCCGCCGCGTTCCCCGCTTTCAACATGCTCCACCGCAACTCCCTCCTCGAAGCCGAGCCGCCCCGCCACACCCGGCTGCGCCGCCTGATCTCCGCCGCCTTCGGCCGCGGCCACACCGAGCGCCTCAAGCCCCGCGTCCAGGCCATCGCCGACGCCATGACCGGGCGCCTCGCCGACGCGATCGCCGCGGACGGTTCCGCCGACCTGCTCGTCCACCTGGCCGCCCCGATGCCCGTGGAGGTGATCGCCGAGCTGCTCGGCGTGCCCACCGCCGACCGCCCCCGCCTCCAGCCGTGGTCCAACGCGATCGTGAAGATGTACGAGTACGGCCTCCCCCCGGAGGGCGCGGCGGCGGCCGAGGCGGCGTCCGCCGAGTTCGTCGCGTACCTGACCGCGCTCGCCGAGGACCGCGCGCGCCACCCCGGCGACGACCTGGTCAGCGACCTCGTCTCGGTGCGCGACGGCGGCGACCGCCTCTCGGCCGACGAACTCGTCGGCACCGCCGTCCTGTTGCTGATGGCCGGGCACGAGGCGACCGTCAACGTCATCGGCAACGGCGTCCTCGCCCTCCTCCGCCACCGCGACCAGTGGGACCGCCTCGTCGCCTCACCCGCGCTCCTGCCCACCGCCGTCGAGGAACTGATCCGCTACGACGCGCCCCTCCAGCTCTTCGAACGCACCGCGACCGCCCCCACCACCGTCGCCGGCCACGAGCTGGCCCCCGGCGACCGCATCGCCGCCCTCCTCGGCGCCGCGGCCCGCGACCCCGCCGTCTTCACCGACCCCGACACCCTCGACATCGGCCGCACCCCCAACCCCCATCTCGGCTTCGGCGCGGGCATCCACTACTGCGTCGGCGCGCCCCTCGCCCGCGCCGAGGTCGCCGCCGCCCTCGCCGCCCTCACCACGCGCCTGCCGGACTTGCGCCTGGCCGACGAGCCCGCCCGCCGCCCGGAGTTCGTCATCCGCGGCCTGCGCGAGCTGCGCGTCACCACGTCCGGGTGAACGCGGCCGGTGCGGCGCCGCGCTGTCCCTAGACTCGGGGCCGAGCAGCCGACCGGGAGGAACAGAGCATGCGCCCCGAGCGCTTCCAGCAGTTCGTCATCGACACCTACCGCGCCGAGGGCCTGGAGGCCGAGCCGTGGGCGGACGGTACGCGGCGCCCCTTCGGCGTCGCGGTGACCCTGCCAGGCGGCGCGCGGACGCGCCACGCCATCACCGTCCAGTCGCGCGACGGCGACCGGTACGCCGACCCGGAGGAGACGGTGGAGGGCGAGGCGCCCGCCCCCGCGGACGTCCCCGCGCCGGGCGGCGGACGTCCGGCCCCGGCCGCCGTGGAGAGCTACCTCACGGCGGTCCTCACCAACGCGGGCAGCCGCGAGATCATCCGCGTCTACGCCTACTCGGACCGCGAACAGCCCGCCACCCGCCCCGGCTTCGGCGTCCTCTTCCACAGCGGCGCCCGCGCGTTCTGCCTGCTGGACGGCGACGCGTCCTGACGCCCGCCCGCCCGTACGGTTCGGGTACGAACCCGCGTCCAGGTCGTTACCCACCCCCGTACAACGCACGCCCGCCGATGGCTGTCATACGAGGCACCGACATCTTCCGTGAGTCACTGTGAGGCCCGTATGAAGCTCAGCCGTTCCATCGCCGTCGCCGCGGCGTCCGCGTCCGCCGTCCTGCTGCCGTTCGCGGGCTCGGCGCAGGCGGCGCAGGTTCCCGCCGCGCCGGTGACCCCGGCGGACGGCGTCGAGTGCGGTGAGGAGGCGGGCGAGGTGCCGGTGACCGTCGAGGTGACGGACGCGCCCGACGCCCTGGTGGCGGGCGAGTGGGACGAACTGACCGTCCGCTGGACCAACACCGGCGACGAGCCCCTCGCGAACCTCTACCTGTACGCCGACCTGTGGGCCTACACCGACGAGGAGGAGGCCGACTCCTGGCCGGTGGACATCGAGTGGCAGGCGCCGGACGGCTGGCAGGACGTGCCGTTCGAGTCCGACCTGGCGTGGGGCCACTTCGCCGTCGCGCGGGACGTCCAGCCGGGCGACCACGTCGAGTTGCTGCTGCGCGTCCAGGTGACCGAGAGCCCTGACGGCTTCGCGGATACCAGCTTCGGCAGCATGAACGTGCTGGAGGGCGACGCCTGCCGCTGGGGCGAGGACGCCTATGCCACCTTCGACGTCGAGGGCAACCTGGACGCGGTCGAGCCCGTGCCGACGGACGAGCCGACCGATGAGCCCACCGCCGCGCCGACCGACGCGCCCACGGACGAGCCCACCGCCGAGCCGACCCAGTCCGCGACCCCGGCCCCGGCCCCGACAGGCCCCGAACTGGCCGACACCGGCGCCGACTCGTCGCTCCCGCTGATCGGCGGCGCCGCCGCGCTCGCGCTGGCCGCCGGTGCGGGCGTCGTCCTCGCCGCGCGCCGCAAGGGTGCCCGTACGGACGCCTGACGCTGTCGGTCAGGGCGCGGTCCAGCCGGTGGCTGCCGCCCAGCGCTCGGCCGCGCCCATCAGCACGTCGGTCGCCGGTGCCTTGATCTGCCCGTACGCGGGCAGGTCGGGCACGCTGGCGGCGAGCCGCCGTTTGAACTCGCCCCAAGCGTCCCGTGCTTGGCTGTCCGCCCGCAGGTAGTCGCGGAATAGCAGCGCGTACCGCGCGCCGGGCCCGCCGTGCTCCCGCAGGTGCACGTTGCATGCCCGCTCGCCCGGCGGCGGCGCGAAGACGAGCTTGGGGCGGCGCTGCCCCGACGACACCTCGGAACGGTTCCACGGCTCGGGGCGACAGCGGAAGCCGATGGCGGCCAGGGGCGGGATGCCGGTGGCCGGATCGACGGTCTCCACGCGGACCTGGACGTCCACGCAGTCTTTCGCCGCGAGGCCGGGCACCGACGTGGACCCCACATGGTCGATCCCGAGAACCACCCCACCGAGCGCCACCCGCAACCGCACGGCGAGCCGCTGAAACTCCCCTGGCCACTCGGCCCGATAGGGGACGACGGCGACCGGCTTCACTTCATCGGGAAACGGCACGCCGCCGCACGCTACCGTGAAAGGCGCGGACGGGAACCCCGGTCCGCCCTAGCCATCGGTGCGCGGCTCTCCGACACCACTTCGGAACCACAAGCATGGCAGGAATCCCCGGATCGCACCGAAGGAAAATGTCCGGTTGCACCCAACTCGTGCGGCCCATCGGTCAGATGAAGTGACTACGCTGGGCGATACGAGCTGCAGAACAGCCGTGGCAGCCACCCTCCGGGACGGCTGAGGATCGCAACCCTCTGTGTCCCAGCGGCGGCGGCGGCGATCGAACGCGTGGCAGCCACCCTCCGGGACGGCTGAGGATCGCAACACCGTGACGCCGCCCGCGACGGCGTACCGGCCGCACGGTGGCAGCCACCCTCCGGGACGGCTGAGGATCGCAACCCGTCGCCGACGAGGGTGATCTGCTGGCCTGGGGCGTGGCAGCCACCCTCCGGGACGGCTGAGGATCGCAACGGCCTCAATTTGCCTGTAAACCCTGGCTACGAAGGTGGTGGCAGCCACCCTCCGGGACGGCTGAGGATCGCAACATCATGCCTCTGCTGGGATGGTGCCCGGCCGGAGCCGGGGTGGCAGCCGCCCTTCGGGACGGCTGTGGATCGCAACCTCTTCTGGGGTGGCGGCTGCGCAGCCGCGTGGCAGCCACCTTCCGGGAAGGCTGAGAATCGCAATGCTTAGCACCAGGGGCAGCGTGGGCGGCAGAAGTTCAGGGTGGCAGTCGTCTTCCGGGGGTGGCTGGGGATCGCAATGCGATGGTCTGGGTGTGTGGTGATCCCGATGATGTGGTGGGTGGCTGCGGTCTTACCAAGAGCGGCCGTTTGGCAAGTTGGGCAGGTCTGGGGATGACAGGTGCAGCACCTTGTAGTGCTCGGTCGCGTCCTCGTCCCGTGTCGAGTTGTCCCGCCACAGGATGAAGCGCATCAACTGCCAGTGGTGTGGGTCGAATGCCAGTGCGGCCGTGTGGATGTCCTCGTGCTGTGCCAGCTCCCGCAGTTTCGCTGTCTCCCGTTCGATCCGTTCCGCGAGGCCCAGGCCGGAGCCGTCCGGGTCGGTGGTGAGGGGGGTGAGGCGGCGTGATGCCGCCTGCGGTGGTGTGGAACGTGCGGGGCCGGTGAAGGTCGCGATGCCGGTCCAGTGCCGTACGACCGGGCGGCCGAAGTCCCGGATGATGTTGTGGAATCCGCCGCCCCCGACGAGGAACTGCGCCATCGCGCCGGTGTCGTTCCACAGGTAGAAGGGCGCGTACTGGTTCACCGGCGACCCGTCGATGCCCCGTTCGCGGATCACGTAGGCCTTCAGGCCCAGGCCCGCGCGGTCGTCGAGGACGTGGCCGCCCCTGGCCACCCGCTCGCGGATGATGCCCATGTCGTAGTCGGCGGGCAGCGTGATCTCGTACTGCTTGGCGTACATGGTGGTCGTGCCTTTCGCGGTCAGGCGAGGTACGCGGAGTCGGTGACGTGCGCGCCGAGTTCGGCCTCGGTGCCGTCGTCGGCGACCTCCTGGACGGCCAGGTGGGTCATGAACGTGTCCGGGGCGGCGCCGTGCCAGTGCCACTCGCCGGGCGCCACGCGCACGGTGTCGCCCGGCCGCAGCGTCCGCACCGCCCCGCCGCGCGACTGGACGCGTCCGGTGCCCTCGGTGACGTGCAGGACCTGGCCGAACGGGTGCCGGTGCCACGCGGTGCGGGCGCCGGGTGCGAAGTGGACGCTGTCCACCCGGACGCGTGAAAGCCCCTCCGGCGCGGCGAGTTCGTCCACCCAGGCCGCGCCCGTGACCCACTCGGGCGGCGCGGCGGTGGTGGGGCGGGGGGTGGTGAAGAGGTGCATGCGCGGGGACGTCCGTTCTTTCTGCCGGCGGCGGTCCCGCCATGCTCACGCGAGCAGCATACATACTAGTAGGTACAGTCGAGCCGCGCGTCCCGCAGTACGCGGTCCACCGTCTCCGCCAGCGTGCTCGCCGCCGCCACGACCGTCTCCACCCCGCCGGGCAGCAGGTCCAGCGGTCGGTACCACGACCGCATCTCCCGCTCGCCGTACTCCGCCGCCTGCGGCTTCGTCGCGTGCCGCCGCAGCGTCTCGGCGAACGGGACGTCGAGGTAGAAGTGGCGCGTCAGCCCCCGGTGGTCGCGCCGCAGCGCCGCCAGCATGTCGCCGTAGTGCGCCGCGTACAGGATGCCTTCGAGCACGACGTGGTACCCGTGGTCGAGCGCGTAGCGGACGACGGTCTCGATGAGGCCGATGTTCGCGCCGCCCGGGACGTCCTTCTCGCGCAGCACGGTCCGCCGCAGGTTGTCCTGGCCGACGAGGGCGAGGCCGCGCCCGTACCGTGCGCGCACCCCGGCGGCGACCGAGGACTTGCCCGAGGCCGAGTTGCCGCGCAGCACGATGAGCCGGGTCGTGGCCGACCCCGTTCCGCCGCGCGCGGGGCCCGTGTGCCGGGCGGGGTGGGTGGGGTCTGGGTGATCGGAACTGATCGGGATCATCGGCACCTTCCGTCCCACAGGCACCAACAGCCCCACCCGTTACGCCCTTTGTCCTTCTCCGAGAGGAAGTACACGCTTTCTGTGTCAAAAGGGTTTCCCGTGCGAGGGAAAGTGGCTACCTTCACTGTCCGTACCGGCTTACTCGCGGGTCACCAGAGCTCCGGCGCGGCGGCGCGCGCCAGCGGTTCCGGTGCACCGACGGTTCATCCTCTCGTGCGCATCCGGAGGGCGCACGCGCGTGAACGATCCCGATCACGTCCCGATCCGCCCGTTCCCGTCACCGCATCCGCACCCGTCACCGTATCCGTACCCCTCTGACACCCCTCCCGTCGCCGCCCGTCCCCGCCAGGTCCCCGACCGAGGCCGGTGACCGGCGGCTGCCCGCGCGATCCCTGGCACCACCAGCGGTACCGGCCCACCGGAAGAAGGAGTCCCCCCATGACCCCCGACGCCCCAGAACGCACCGGCTTGTGGCTCATCGGCGCCCGAGGCTCCGTCGCCACGACCACGATCACCGGCCGGGCCGCCCTGGCGGCCGGACTCTTCCCGTCCACCGGCCTGGTCACCGCCCTGCCCCCGTTCGCCGACTGCGCGCTGCCCGCCCTGGACAGCCTCGTGATCGGCGGCCACGACACCGCCACCACCCCGTTGCCCAAACGCGCCGAGCAGCTCGTGGAGAACGGCGTCCTGCCGCACGGCCTGCCCACCGCGGTCTCCGCCGAACTCGCCGCCGCCGACGCGGAGATCAAGGTCCCCGGCGACCGGCTCGCCGACGACATCGCCGACTTCGCCCGCCGCCACGGCCTCGCCCGCACCGTCGTCGTCAACGTGGCGAGCACCGAGACCGACCCGTCGATCAGCACCGCCTACGCGACCGCCGCGATCGAGGCGGGCTGCCCCTACGTCAACTTCACGCCCGCCACCGGGATGCGCGCCCCCGGGCTCGCCGAACGGGCGCGCGCCGCCGGGCTGCCGTTCGCCGGCCGCGACGGCAAGACCGGCCAGACGCTCCTGCGCACCGCGCTCGCGCCGATGTTCGCGCAACGCGCCCTCCAGGTGCGGTCCTGGTCCGGCGCGAACCTCCTCGGCGGCGGCGACGGCGCCACCCTCGCCGACCCGGCCGCCGCCGCGGCCAAGAACGCGGGCAAGGCCCGGGTCCTCACCGACATCCTCGGCGAGACGCCCGAGGGCACCACGCACATCGACAACGTCCCCGCGCTCGGCGACTGGAAGACCGCCTGGGACCACGTCGCGTTCGACGGCTTCCTCGGCACGCGCATGGTCCTCCAGACGATCTGGCAGGGCTGCGACTCCGCGCTCGCCGCACCGCTCATCCTCGACCTGACCCGCATCACCGCCCGCGCGCACGCCGCCGGGATGGCCGGTGAACTGCCGGGCTGCTCCTGGTTCTTCAAGGACCCGGACGCGGGCCCCGCCGACCTCGCCGGCCAGCACGCCGAACTGCTCGCGCTCGCGGAGTCCTTCCGGACCCGCCCGTGACCCGATCGCGCACCGCCGCCGCCTGGATACAGCTCCTGCGCGGCCCCGCCGCCCTCACCGTCCCCGGCGACGTCCTCGCGGGCGCCGCCGCGGCGGGCGGCGCCCCCGTACGCCGCCTCCTGCCCGCCGCCGGAGCCTCCCTGTGCCTGTACTGGGCGGGGATGGCGCTCAACGACTGGGCGGACCGCGAGATCGACGCCGAGGAGCGCCCCGGCCGCCCCATCCCGTCGGGACGCGTGAAACCCGCCGCCGCCCTCGCCGCCGCGGGGGGCCTCACCGCCGCCGGGATCGCCCTGGCCGCCACGAGGTCACGCGCCGCCGCCGTCACCGCGACCGCCGTGGCCGCGACGGCGTGGGCGTACGACCTCGGCCTCAAGCACACCCCGGCCGGACCGGCGACGATGGCCGCCGCCCGTTCGCTCGACGTCCTCCTCGGCGCCGCCGCCACCGGCCGGTCCGTCCTGCCCGCCGCCGCCCCGGCCGCGCTCGTCGGCGCGCACACCTACTCCGTCACCTCCCTGTCCCGGCACGAGGCGTACGGCGGCCCCCGGTCCGCCCCGCTCGCCTCCCTCGGCGCCACCACCGCCATCACCGCCGCGCTCACCGCCACCGGCCGCGACGCCGCCCCGCACGCGACCCGCACGGCCGCCGCCGCGTACGCCTGGACCGCGGGCCGCCCCCTCGTGGACGCCGCACGCGTCCCCAGCGCCGACCGGGTGCGCGGCGGGGTCGTCGGCGGGCTCCAGGCGATGCTGCCGCTCCAGGCCGCGCTCGCCGCACGCCACGGCAGGCCCCTCGCCGTCCCAGGACTGCTCGCCACCCTGGCCGCCGCCCGGCGGCTCTCCCGGAAGGTGACCCCGACATGACCGGCCGCACCGCCACGCCGCCGCCCCGGTTCGCGTACGGCACCAACGGCCTGACGGACCTGCGGCTCGACGACGCCCTCGGCCTCCTCGCCGACCTCGGCTACGCGGGCGTCGCCCTCACCCTCGACCACATGCACCTCGACCCGTGCGCCCCCGACCTCCCCGACCGCGTCGCCCATGTCGCCCGCCGCCTCGACGCGCTGGGCCTTGCCGTCGCCGTCGAGACCGGCGCCCGGTACGTGCTCGACCCGGCGCGCAAGCACGGCCCGGGGCTGCTCGACCCCGACCCGGACGACCGCGCCCGCCGCGTCGCCATGCTGCGCACGGCCGTACGGGTCGGCGCGGACCTCGGCGCGACGGCCGTCCACTGCTTCAGCGGCCTCCTGCCGCCCGGCACCGGCGCGGACGAGGGCTGGGCGCGGCTGGCCGACGCGCTGACGCCGGTGCTCGCCGACGCGCAGGCCGCCGGGGTGCCGCTCGCCGTGGAGCCCGAACCGGGCCATCTCCTCGACACCATCGGCGCGTTCCACGTGCTGCGGCACCTGCTCGGCGACCCGCCCGGCCTCGCCCTGACCCTCGACATCGGGCACTGCCGCTGCCTCGAACCCGAGCCGGTGCCCGCCTGCGTCACGGCCGCCGCGCCGTGGCTGGCGCACGTCCAGATCGACGACATGCGGCGCGGCGTGCACGAGCACCTGCCGTTCGGCGACGGCGAGATCGACTTCCCGCCCGTCCTCGCCGCGCTCCAGGCGGCGGGCTACGGCGGCCTCGTCTCCGTCGAACTGCCGCGCCACTCCCACGCCGGGCCCGAACTGGCCCGGCGCTCCCTCGACTTCCTCCGAGCCGCCCACCGGGAGACCGCCCCGTGCTGACCGAGACCGACCTGCCGCCGCAGGCACGCACCCTGCTCCGGGACGCCCTCGAAGGCGACGCGTGGGAGCGGGAGTTCACCGCCGCGCGCCGCCGCGTCGGCCGGGACGCCGCCGAGGCGTTCCGCGTCCTGCTGCTGCGCGGCGCCCGCGCCGACACCGCCACCGTCACGCGCCTGTACGAGCGGGGCGACGCGGGGGAGCGCCGCGCCGTCCTCCTCGCCCTGCCAGGACTGCCCGTCGGCGACACCGCGCTGCCGCTGGTCGAGGACGCCCTGCGGGCCAACGACACGCGGCTCATCGAGGCCGCCGTCGGCCCCTACGCGGGCCGCCACCTGGACCAGCACCTGTGGCGGCACGCCGTGCTGAAGTGCGTGTTCACGGGCGTTCCGGTCGCCGCCGTCGACCGGCTCGCCGACCGCGCCGACGCCGAACTTGCCCGCATGCTCACCGACTTCGCCGCCGAACGGACCGCCGCGGGCCGTCCCGTCCCGCCCGACGTGCCCACCGTCCTCGCCCTCACCCCGCCCGCCGAAACCACCCCGCCAGCCGAGACCACCCCGCCCGCCGCGACCGGCCAGGAGGCATGATGCGCATCTTCGACCCCCACATCCACATGTCGTCCCGCACCACCGACGACTACGAGGCGATGCGGGCGGCGGGCGTCGAGGCCCTGGTGGAGCCCGCGTTCTGGCTCGGCCAGCCGCGGACCTCGGTCGGCAGCTTCCTCGACTACTTCGACTCGCTCCTCGGCTGGGAGCCGTACCGCGCCGCGCAGTACGGCATCGCGCACCACTGCACCATCGCGCTCAACCCCAAGGAGGCCAACGACCCGCGCTGCGTGCCCGTCCTGGAGGAGCTGCCGCGCTACCTCGACAAGGACAACGTCGTCGCGGTCGGCGAGATCGGCTACGACTCGATGACCCCCGCCGAGGACCACGCCCTCGCCGCCCAGCTCCAACTTGCCGTCGAGCACGAACTGCCCGCCCTCGTCCACACCCCGCACCGCGACAAGCCGGCAGGTCTCGACCGCACCCTCGCCGTCGTCGCCGAGTCGGGCATCGCCCCCGGCCGCGTCGCCGTGGACCACCTGAACGAGGTGACGGTCGCCCGCGCCGCCGACTCCGGCTGCTGGATGGGCTTCTCCGTCTACCCCGACACGAAGATGGACGAGGACCGCATGGTCCGCATCCTGAAGGAGTACGGTCTGGAGCGCGTCCTGGTCAACTCGGCCGCCGACTGGGGCAAGAGCGACCCGCTGAAGACGCTCAAGGTCGGCAACGCCATGCTCGCCGCGGGCTTCACCGACGACGACGTGGACCGCGTGCTGTGGCGCAACCCCGTCGAGTTCTACGGCCAGAGCGGACGGCTCGAACTCGGCGACCGCGCCAACCCCGCCACGTTCGAGGGCAACTCCATCCTGCGCGGCGCCCCCGCCACCCCGGCAGGGCGGTGACCGCCCATGCGCTTCCGCCACCCCGACGGCTCGCTGGTGCACCTCGCCTACTGCACCAACGTCCACCCCGCCGAGACCCTGGACGGCGTCCTCGCCCAACTCCGCGACCACTGCCTGCCCGTACGGGAACGCCTCGGCCGTGACCGCCTCGGCATCGGCCTGTGGCTCGCCCACGAGGCCGCCCACACCCTCGACACCGACCCCGCCGCCCTCGCCCTCCTGCGCGAGACCCTGCGCCGCAACGGCCTCGAAGTCGTCACCCTGAACGGCTTCCCCTACCGCGGCTTCGGCTCCGACCGCGTCAAGTACCGCGTCTACCAGCCCGACTGGACCACCGCCGAACGCCTCGACCACACCGCCGCCCTCGCCCGCATCCTCGCCGCCCTCCTGCCCGACGACGAACCCGAGGGCGCCATCTCCACCCTCCCGCTCGCCTGGCGCACCCCCTTCCCGCCCGAGGCCCGCGCCCGCTCCCTCGACCGCCTCACCGCCCTGGCCGGCACCCTCGACCAGCTCCACGAGGCCACCGGCCGCTCCATCCGCGTCGCCCTCGAACCCGAGCCCGGCTGCATCATCGAGACGACCACCCAGGCCACCGACATCCTCACCGGACCCGGCGCGCCCCCGCCCCACCGGGTCGGCGTCTGCGTGGACACCTGCCACCTCGCCACGGCCTTCGAGGACCCCGACGAGGCCGTCCCCGCCCTCACCGCCGCCGGGGTGCCCGTCGTCAAGGCCCAGCTGTCCGCCGCCCTCCACGCCGACGAGCCGGACGATCCGGGCGTACGGGCGGCCCTCGCCGCGTTCGCCGAGCCGCGCTTCCTCCACCAGACACGCGAACGGGCCGCCGCGGGCCCCGAGGGCGTCCTCGCCCGCGACGACCTGGACGAGGCCCTGACAGGACCCGAGCCGCTCCCCGCCCGCGGCCCCTGGCGCGTCCACCACCACATCCCCCTGAACGCCCGCCCCGCGCCGCCGCTCTCCTCCACGCTGCCCGTCCTCGAACGCGTCCTCACCCACCTCACCGGCGGCCCCGCGCCGCTCACCCGCCACCTGGAGGTCGAGACGTACACCTGGGAGGTCCTCCCGCCCGCGCTGCGCCCCACCACCCGCGGCGGGCTGGCGGACGGCATCGCCGCCGAACTTGCCGTCGCCCGTGACATGTTGCTCACCCTCGGACTGAAGGAGGAGGCATGACCCGCCGCCTGGTCGTGATCGATGTCGTCGGTCTCACCCCCGACCTCCTGGACCACATCCCCAGCCTCGCCCGCCTGGCCGGCAACGGCTCCCGCGCGCCCCTGGGCACGGTCCTGCCCGCCGTGACCTGCTCGGCCCAGGCCACGTTCCTCACCGGCGAACCCCCGTCCGCACACGGCATCGTCGGCAACGGCTGGTACTTCCGCGGCCTCGGCGACGTCCTCCTGTGGCGCCAGCACAACGCGCTCGTCGGCGGCGACAAGATCTGGGACGCCGCCCGCCGCGCCGACCCGGGCTACACGGTGGCCAACGTCTGCTGGTGGTACGCCATGGGCGCCGACACCGACTTCACCGTCACCCCCCGCCCGATCTACCACGCGGACGGCCGCAAGGACCCCGACTGCTACACCAGGCCCCCGTCACTGCACGACGAACTGACGTCGCGCCTCGGCCCGTTCCCCCTCTTCCAGTACTGGGGGCCGACCGCCTCCATCGCGTCGTCCCGCTGGATCGCCGACGCCGCCGTGCACCTGCTGCGCCGCAACCGGCCGGACCTCACCCTCGTCTACCTGCCCCATCTCGACTACGACCTCCAGCGCTTCGGCCCCGACGGCCCCGAGGCGCGCGCGGCGGCGGCCGAACTCGACGGCGTGCTGCGGCCCCTGCTCGCCGAGGCGGAAGCGGCGGACGCGACGGTCGTCGTCCTGTCGGAGTACGGCATCACGCAGGTCAGCCGGCCCGTCCACATCAACCGGGCGCTGCGGCTCGCCGGTCTGCTGGAGACGTACGAGCAGGCGGGCATGGAGTACCTGGACCCGTGGGTGTCCCGCGCGTTCGCCGTCGCCGACCACCAGATCGCGCACGTCTACGTCCGCAGGCCCGAGGACATGGAACGCACCCGCGAGGTGCTTGCCGAACTGCCGGGCGTCGCCGAAGTGCTGGACGCCAAGGGCCAGGCCGCCTACGGGCTCGACCACGCCAGGTCGGGCGAACTCGTCGCGGTGGCCGACCCGGACGCATGGTTCACGTACTACCACTGGCTCGACGACGCGCGCGCCCCCGACTACGCGCCGATCGTCGAGATCCACCGCAAGCCCGGCTACGACCCGGCCGAGCTGTTCTTCGACCCCGCCGACCGGATGGCCAAGCCGCGCGCGGCGCTCGCCCTCGCCCGCAAGAAGCTGGGCCTGCGCTACCGGATGAACGTCGTGCCGCTGGACGCCTCGTGGGTCCGCGGCAGCCACGGGCGGCTGCCCGACGACGAGCGGAACGGGCCCGTCCTGCTCTGCTCGGACCCGGACGCGCTCACCGGCGAGCCCGTGCCCGCCACCGGTGTGAAGGACTTCCTGCTGCGGCTGCACGGCCTGGCGCAGGACGCCTGACCCTGCCCGCGCCCCACGGCCCCACGCCCGCCCGTCCCCGTCCCGCGCAGGACGTGGAACGGGCGGGCGCCGTCACACCGGGGTCCTGGTCCGCGTGGACTCCCGCATCAGCTCGTCGAGGCGCGAGATGGCCCGCAGCAGGACGTCGCGGCCCGTACGCGCCTGCTCCAGCTGCCGTTCGAGCCGCTGATCGATCTCGGCCAGTTCGGTGGGCGGCAGCCCGGCCGCCGCCGCCCCCGGCAGGACCGGCGGGGCGGCCGCCCAGCAGTCGTCGGCGGCGACGCGCGCCTGGCTCACGAGCGCGTTCAGCTCGTCGTCGGCGAGCAGGCCCGAGTAGGACGCGAGGAGCTGGCTGGTGCGGCGCTGCTCCGGGGCGAGGAACCAGTCGGTCGGCATCCCCCCGTTGGAGATCAGCTCGCCGAGCATCTCTTCCAGTTCGTGAAGGAGTCGGCGGAGCTCGAAGGGCGGGAGGCGGGTGGCCGTCCTGCGCCGCCTGAGGGTGATCACGAGAGCGGCGAAACCGGCGGCTCCGCCCAGTGCGCTGATGACGGAGGCGATCGCGGCGATCCACTGGGGAGTCGTCGCCTCCGCCGCGAGTATCTCGTACATGGGCGGCAGGATGGCAGTGAAACAGGTCACGCGGGGGTTTCTTGAGGGCCATTTGAGGTTCGTGACTCTCGTCGGAGCACCGGTCACCGACAGGCTGTCAGTTGACGCGCGGAGACCGGGTTTCCGGGGTGTCGCGCACGCTCAGGCGCGGCGTCGAAAGTTTAGTTGATTCGCGAACGGAATCGGTTGCCGGGGGTTCCGGCGGGGGAGGCGGGGCGGTGTTCCGGCGCCCTCGCCGACGCCTTTCCGCACGGCCCCTGCCGCAGGGGTGCGGCCCGTGCGGCGGCTTGTTCCGGGAATCCGCGCGCGCCTTGACGGTCCATTGGTCCAGTCCTAGCGTCAGCATCAGCCGGTGTTCATATGGGAGTTCGTCGTTCATGTATCTGACTCCCGGCGGGTGACCGGCACCGCCGTCCTCGTAGCCTCCCGGAAGGCGTCCCCCACATGTCCACAAGCCCCTACAGGTCCAGACGAGCGGCGGCGCTCCTCGCGATCTTCGCCGCGCTGCTCGTCGCGCTCCTCCCCAGCGGCGCGGGCGCCGCCCCCGCCGATCCGGACGGCACCGCGCCCGACGGCCCGCCCGCCGCGTACGCCGCGCCCGCCACGTTCACCCACCCCGGCGTCCACGTCAGCCGGCCCCAGCTCGACTTCGTGCGCGGGCGCGTCCAGGCGGGCGCCCAGCCGTGGGCGAGCGCGTACAGCCAGATGATGTCCTCGCGGTACGCGTCGCTCTCCCGCGTCCCGCGCCCGCGCGCGGTCGTCGAGTGCGGCTCGTACTCCAACCCCAACAACGGCTGCACCGACGAGCGCGAGGACGCGATCGCCGCGTACACCACCGCCCTCGCCTGGTACATCACCCAGGACGCCCGGTACGCGCAGAAGTCGATCGAGCTGATGGACGCCTGGTCGGCCACCATCCGCGACCACACCAACAGCAACGCGCCGCTCCAGACCGGCTGGGCCGGCTCCGTGTGGCCGCGCGCCGCCGAGATCATCCGCTACACCTACGGCAACTGGCCCAACCAGGCGCGCTTCGGCACCATGCTGCGCGACGTCTACCTGCCCGAGGTCATCAACGGCTCGAACAGCAACGGCAACTGGGAACTCACCATGATGGAGGCCGCCATCGGCATCTCCGTCTACCTGGAGGACCGCGCCGCGTACGACCGGTCCGTCACGCGCTTCCTCAACCGCGTCCAGGCGTTCATCTACCTGGAGTCGGACGGCGCCCTGCCCCGCACCGTGCCCGGCAGCGGCCTCGACACGCGCCAGGAGATCATCAACTACTGGCAGGGCCAGTCGACCTTCGTCACCGGCCTGACCCAGGAGACCTGCCGCGACTTCACCCACACCGGCTACGGCCTGTCGTCCATCTCGCACGTCGCGGAGACCAGCCGCATCCAGGGCCAGGACCTGTACCCGCAGGTCTCCGAACGCCTCCGGCACGCCCTCGGCTTCCAGTCGCGGTACGAGCTGGGCGAGGCCCCGCCGTCCTGGCTGTGCGGCGGCACGCTCCACCGCGGCCTCGGGCCGGTCACCGAGGTGGGCTTCAACGGCCTGCACACCCGGATGGGCATCGCCATGAGCAACACCCAGACGTACACCGAGCGCAGCCGCCCGCAGGGCACCAACAACCTGTTCGTCGCGTGGGAGACCCTGACCCACGCGAACCAGCCCAACTGAGCGGCCTCCCCGCCCGCTCCCGCCCGTTCGACCCTGCCCGCTCAACCCTCCCTGTCAGGCCCGGTCCCCGCGACCGGGCCTGACCCGCTCCCGGCTCCCCGCCCCGCGCGGCCCTGCCGCCGGAGCAGCGCAAGCTCCGCGTTGAACTGCGCGCCCGTCAGCAGGCTGAGGTTGCACACCCACAGCCACACCAGGAAGACGATGATCCCCGCCAGCGACCCGTAGAGCCGGTTGTACGTGCCCACGTGCGACGCGTACACCGCGAACGCCGCCGACGCCACCAGCCACAGCACCGCCGCCACCGCGCCGCCCGGCACCCCCCGCAGTGGCACCCCGTGGTCCACGGGCCCGGTGCGGAACAGCACGAGCACCAGCGCCGTCACCAGCAGCACGAGCAGCGGCCACTTCATCACCGCCCAGACCGCCGCGCCCCCCTCGCCGAAGCCCAGCAGCCGCCCGACCGTCCGCACCACCCCGGCCGTCATGATGAGGACGGTCGCGCTGCCGACGAGCAGGCCGAGCAGCCCCAGCGCCGACAGCGTCGTGCGCGGGATGGCGCGCCACGGCGGCCGGCGGTCCACCACGCCGTGCATCCCGTGCTGGACCCGCCGGAAGATGCTCAGGTAGTTGTACGCGGACACCAGCGCGCTCAGTCCGCCGAAGATCGTCAGCAGCCAGGCGGCGGAGCGCTGCTGCGCCAGATCGTTGAGCGCCGACCACACCTCGCCGCGCGAGTCGGCGGGCACGAGCGCCGTGACCTGTCCGACCAACTCCTGCGCCGCGCCCGGGTCGGCCAGGCCGATGATCGACAGGGCCACGAACAGCGTCGGGAAGACGGCGAGCACCGAGTAGTACGTCAGCGCGGCGGCCCAGTGGTCGATGTCGTCGCGCCACAGGGACACGGGCGTACGGCGCAGCGCCGTCGCCCACTGCGTCGCCTGCACGTGGGGCGGCCCGGCGGCGGGGGTTCCCGCCGGGGGATGGGCCGGTGGCGGCGGGATGGGGGAGGGAGTGGCGGTCACGGTCCGTTCCTGCGGTCGTACGGGATGGTCCGGGCTGTTGCGGGCGGTGCGTGGCGGAGCGGGCGGGGCGTGGCGGGCGTCGGCACCACAGTGCCAGCACCGCGCGCGGTGTGTGTCACCCGCCCGGCCGGGTGGTGCCGGCGGGGGACGCTCCGCACACCCCTGCCCCCAGGGAGGCCCTTCATGGCGGTCGGGAGGACGCGGGCGGAAGCACGGACGCGCGGCCGGGCCCGGCACCGGCCCGGCCGATGGACAAAGCCGACACCGCGCTGGTCGGGGCTGGCGCGGCCCCTGCCGGCCCCCTCGCCGAGAACGTACCGGACATCGGCCCCGGCCCGCCGCGCCCCGTGCCCTCGCCGGGCCAGCGGAGCGGCTTCTCTTCACCGCAGCCCGGGACATCGCGGGGCACACGCACCAACGGGTGAATCACCTGCGCAGGTGAACCGCCCGTGCGGGGGCCGCGCGCCGCGCGCCGGGGGCGTGCGCCCCTCCGCGCACTACCGCGACCCCGGCGCGCCCCCGCCGGTGACGAAGACGCCCGCCCGCGCGGCCGCGACGGCGGCCTCGGCGGCCCGGTCGGCGGCCCCCTCGTCCAGCGGGTCGCCGCTGGCCAGCAACCGGTAGTAGAGCGGCGCCGACACGGCGCGCACGACCTCGGACGCGTCGGTGCCCGCCGGGAGTTCGCCCCGCGCCACCGCCTGCTCGACACAGGGCGCCCACTCGGCGATCCGCACGGCGTAGAAGCGGTGCAGCGCCGCCGCCGTCCGCTCGTCACCGGTGGCGGCGGCGATCACCGAGCGGAACAGCGCGCTCTGCCGCGTGTCCGTCAGCGTCCGCAGCACGAGCCGCGCGTTCGCCCGCAGATCGGTGAGCAGGTCGCCCGACTCGGTGCGCGGCAGCGACTGTTCGGCCATGTCCGCGAGCAGATCGGCCACCAGGCCCGTGGTCGTGCCCCAGCGGCGGTAGAGCGTCGTCTTGCCGACGCCCGCGCGCCGCGCGACCTCGCCGAGGTCGAACCGCTCGAAGCCCTGCTCCGCCAGGGCGTCCCCGGCCGCGCGCAGGACCGCCTCGCGCACGCGCGCCGTCCGCCCGCCCGGCCGTACCGTGCCCGGCTCGGGCCCGGCGGCCCCACTGTCCCCGCTGCCTTCGCTGCCTTCGCCGTCCCGCGGCTCCATCGCACCTCACCCGCTCCCGATCCGTAACGGGCCCATGGTCCCATCTGCCGGAACGGGCGCCGGGCCGGGGCGGATGTGGTGCGCGCCATGTCCAGGGACGCGTTAATCCTCTGGGGTGACCGGTCAGGTCATGGGATGATCGGTTCGTTCGTCACGAATCCCGGAGAGGTGCATGACCCAGCCCGGCCAACCCCCAACGGCCGCCCCTGCCCCCGACGCCATCCCGACCGCCCAGGTCACCCAGGAACCACCCCGGCCCGCCACCGCCGGCGCACACGGAGCACCGCAGCTCTCGCGCCGCAAGCGGGCCGGACTGCTGTTCACCCTCATCCTCGGCAGCCTCTCCGCGCTGCCGCCCCTCTCCCTCGACACCTACCTCCCCGCGCTCCCCGAGGTCGGCGACGCCCTGCACACCAGCGCGTCCACCGCCCAGCTGACGCTCACCGCCTGCCTGCTCGGACTCGGCCTCGGCCAGCTGGTCGTCGGCCCGATGAGCGACCAGCTCGGCCGCCGCTGGCCGCTGCTGTGCGGCATGAGCGGCTACGTCGTCGCCTCCGCCGCCTGCGCGTTCGCGCCGAACGTCGAGACGCTGACGGCCTTCCGCTTCGCGCAGGGGCTCGCCGGCTCGGCGGGCGTCGTCATCGCGCGCGCCGTGGTCCGCGACATGTTCGACGGCGTGGCCATGGCGCGGTTCTTCTCCTCGCTGATGCTCGTCTCCGGGCTCGCGCCGATCCTCGCGCCGGTCTTCGGCGGCCAGTTGATGCGCTTCACCGACTGGCGCGGCATCTTCCTCATCCTCGCGCTGCTGGGCGTGGTGCTCATCGCCGTCGTCGCCCGCTGGCTGCCCGAGACGCTGCCCGCGGAACGGCGGACCTCCGGCGGCGTCAGGCCCGCGCTGCGCGACATGGGCGGGCTGTTCCGCGACCGCGTGTTCGCCGGTCATCTGCTGGTCGGCGGGCTGACGTTCGCGGCGCTGTTCGCCTACGTCTCCGCGTCGCCCTTCGTGGTGCAGGAGATCTACGGCGCCTCGCCGCAGACGTTCAGCATGCTGTTCATGGCCAACTCCATCGGCATGGTCGTGATGAGCCAGGTCAACGGCAAGGTGTTCGTCGGCCGCGTCCCCGCGCAGCGGGTGATGGCGGTCGGCCTGGCGCTGATCGTGGCCGACAGCACGGCGCTGCTGCTCATGACGAGCGGCGTGTTCGGCGACGTCGGGCTGCTGCCGGTCTCGGCTGGGCTGTTCGTCCTCATGGCGTCCATGCCGCTGGTCCTGCCCAACGCCAACTCGGAGGGCCTCGACCGCGCGGGACACGCGGCCGGGTCCGCGTCCGCGCTGCTCGGCGCCTCGTCGTTCTTCGTCGGCGCCGTCGCCTCCCCGCTGGTGGGTGTGGCGGGGGAGGGGACGGCCGTGCCCATGGCCGTCGTCCAGCTCGTCTCGGCGCTGCTCGCGTGCCTGTGCTTCGCCGTCCTGTGCCGTCCGCGGCGCGGGGCGCGCCGGTTCCGGCGGGGCGGCGGGCGCCTGGAGCCGGTCGCGGCGGGTGCCGGAATGTGACGAGCGTCTCGGTCCCGGCCCCGCCGGACGGCCGGCCGGCCCGCCTGTGATCGGCCGCCGACCGTTGTGTGAACGGTCCGTTGCGCAAGGTCACGCGCATCGGAACGGGAAGTGATCGATCTGTGACGGAGGTGCGTGTCGCGCGCGTGCGGCACGCACCTCCCGATTACCCATCGGGGCCGGGAGCGGTGCAGGATTGGCCGGCACGGCGGAATAAAAGACCCCGGCCCTGACGCTCCAAGGCTCGACGGGCCGGACACCAGTGAGGTGGTAGGGGGACCATGGGACGCGAGGGCCGCGAGAGCAGACTCCCCAGGTGGTTGCGCCGGGGCGCCCGGGACGCGGAGGCGGGAGCCGCCGCCGCGCGCGCACGGGAGGAACTGCTGCTCGCGGCAGCCACCGCCGGATTCCCGGTGGCGCCCGCGGCCCACCCGCAGGGCTACGGCTGTTCCTGCGACCGCATCGGCTGTCCCACGCCCGGCCGCCACCCCGTCTCGCTGGCCTGGCAGACCCAGGCCACCACCGACCCCGCCCAGATCCTCCGCTGGCTGCGCGCCGATCCCCTCGCCAACTTCGTCACGGCCACCGGCGCCGCGCATGACGTCCTGGACGTCCCCGCCCCCGCCGGTTACGCGGCCCTCGCCCGGCTGGCCGCCGAGGGCGTCGCGACCGGTCCCGTCGCCGTCGCCGACCCGGACCGCGTCCTGTTCTTCACCGCCACCCGCGGCACCCCGGACGACGAGGACGAGTGGTGGCCGTGCGAACTCGACTGCCACCCCGAGACGATGGACGAGCACCCGGGGCTGCGCTGGCACTGCCGGGGCAGCTACGTCCTGCTGCCGCCGTCCCGCGTACCGCCGGGCGGGACCGGCGGCGTCCGCTGGCTGCACGGACCCGAGCATCCGCTGCCCGAGCCGCTGACGCTCCTCGAAGCCCTCACCGACGCGTGCGCCGGACACCTGGCCGCCCAGCAGGAGCAGGCCCCGGCCTGGTGACGCCCGCCCGCGAGGGCGCGCCCGACTTCCCTGCCGGTCGGTGCGGATGTGCTGGCTTCCTTTCCGGTACCGAGTGGTGCCGGAATCCGGGGAGGCCACGCGCAGGGGAGAGTGCGAAGGCAGGACCGCCGTCGTCACCGGCGGCGGCTCCGGGATCGGCTGGCCCCGACCGGCTCTACGACGCGGTCCGCGCCCGCTGCCGCGGGGGCAGGGGCGTCCGCGACGCTGGAGAAGACCACCGAGGAGCACCTCGACCTGACGTTCGGCGTCAACGTCAGGGGCACCCGTGCTCAACGACGGCGCGTCGGTGATCCTCAACTGCTCGCTGCGCGGCGCGTACGCGGCATCCGGGTCGACGCCGTGTCGCCCGGCACCGTCGACACCCCCGCGCTCGACGCCGTCACGGTGCGCCGCGGGCGTCCCCCCTCGGCACGGCCGGGCGCCCCGAGGAGGCCGCGGACGCGGTGGCCTTCCTCGCGTCCGCGCGCAGCAGCTTCGTCCTGGGTGGGCGCCGACCTTTACGCCGACGGCGGCGAGAACCAGGTCCGACGCCCCCCGCCGCTCACTCGCCGGTGATCGCGACGGCGTCCTTCATCTGCGAGATCACCTGGATCTGCCCCTGCCCCGCCGGGACGAGCGCGGCCTGTATGCCGACCATCTCCAGCGTCAGCGACGTCCGCGCCTCGCCCTCCATCAGCGCGGCCGTCAGCTCGTTGACCGGGATCTCCTGGCCCTCGGCGACCGTCTGCCGCTGGTCGTGCAGCGACGTGAACATCACGAACGCGTCGCCGTCCGCCGTCCGCATGGCCAGCGGCCCGTACTCCGCCTCCTCGGCGGGCTCGTCGCGGTACTCGGTGAAGGACGCCGGGTCGCTGTTCGCCTGGTCGCGGGCGGTGCGCGTGTCACTGGTGTACGGGCCGTCCGCGAACGGGCCCTCGCCGCTCTGGAGGTAGACGCTGTAGGCCGCGCTGAGGTCGCGGGGCGCCAGGGCGTAGCCCTCCGACGCCCCGCCCTCGCCGGCCGGTATGTCGTCCAGGAAGCCGTCCTCGTCCTCGGCGAACTCCGGCATCTCGGCCGCCGGCATCGAGGCCAGGTAGTTGAGGCGCCACTCCTCGTCGATCCCCGCCCGCGTGAAGAACATCAGCCAGCGGTTGCGGCCCTGGTTCGTCGCCGTGTCCGCGACGAAGAACTTGGGCCACCCCATCTGCTGCGGGATGTGGAAGCGCGTGTCGGAGACGGCGAGCGGCTCGAAGTCCTCGGCGCCGTCCGGGTACACCTCGGCGCGCGCCGTGATGCCCGCGAAGTCGATGTCGCCGAGGCCGCCGCTCTCGATGGTCCGGTTCTGCTCGGCGTCGTAGTCGCGCTTGGCGACGTTGCTGATCTCGACGTACCGGTCGAGCGCCGCCCTCGCCTCCCCCTCGGTGGCGGCGGGCACCACGGCCTCCTCGCCGTGCACGGTGATGCAGCCCGACAGCCCGGCCGCCAGCGTGAGGGACGCCAGCAGTCCCGCCGTGGTCTTCGCCAGCCGCGCTCGCAGCCGCATGGTGGGCCCCTCCCCGTCGTTTCGCTCCGGCGCACGCATCGTATCGACTTCCGCCGACAACGGCCGCACCGCCGGGGCCCCATGGCATGATGCGGCCATGGCAGGGGCGGGGGCCGGCACCGGCACGGAGGACACGTTCCGCGGCGCGCTCGCGCGGCTGCGCGCGGCGCAGAAGACCAGCAGGGGCGTCTCCCTCTACTCGCGGTACGTCAACCGGCCGGTGGGCCGCGTGTTCGCCGCCGCCGCGCACCGCGCCGGACGCACGCCGAACCAGGTGACGGCCCTCAGCGCCGCCGTCAGCTTCGCCGGGATCGCGGCCCTCGCCCTCCTCCCGCCGTCCTGGCCGCTCGCGCTGGGCGTCTGGGCCGCGCTCGTCCTCGGCTTCGCGCTCGACGCGGCGGACGGCCAGCTCGCGCGGCTGCGCGGGGAGTCGAGCGCGGCGGGGGAGTGGCTCGACCACGCCGTGGACTGCGCGAAGATCACCGCGCTGCACACGGCCGTCCTCATCACCTTCCACCAGCACTTCGCGCTGCCGGGCGAGGGCTGGCTGCTCGTGCCGCCGGTCTTCCAGCTGGCCGCCGTCATGATCTTCTTCGGCGGGCTGCTCACCGACAAGCTCAAGCCGCGCCCCCCGGCGCCCCCCACCGCGCCCGCCCCCGCCGCCCCGCCCTCGCGGCTGCGCGCCGTCGCGCTGCTGCCCGTGGACTACGGGACGATGTGCGCGCTGTTCCTCCTCCTCGGCGACGAACGGGCGTTCCGTCTCGGGTACGCGCTGCTGGCCGGGGTCTACGTGGTGTTCTGCGCCGCGTTCTCCGTGAAGTGGTTCCGCGAGCTGTCGGCGGCGGGCGCGGCGAGGGCGTCGAGCGCGGCGCGCAGCTGAGTGCTCGACGTGTGCACCGTGTAGGGGAAGTAGACGACTTCGACGCCCACGGTGGCGAAGTCCCGTTCCAGACGCTCCCCCTTGGGGGTGCCGCGCCAGTCGTCGCCCTTGAACAGCACGTCGAAGCGCACCTGCTGCCACGTCTCCAGCTTGTCCGGCACGGTCTCGACGAACGCCGCGTCCACGTACCGCACGCTGCGGATGATCTCCAGCCGTTCCACCAGCGGGATCACCGGGCGCCGCCCCTTGGCGAGCGCGGCCATCTCGTCGGATACCACCCCCGCCACGAGGTAGTCGCAGCGGCTCCTGGCATGGCGCAGAATGTTCAGGTGCCCAACGTGGAAGAGGTCGTAGACCCCCGGCGCATAGCCGACGGTGTGTAACGGGGCTCCTGCCCCACGGGACTGCTGCATGACGCCCGAACCCCCCACTGGCCGGTCGTGACGGCTGGCGATCCACCATAGCCGGGACTGCTCGCCCCGCGCGGTCGAATGCTGACATGGCGTACAACTCTGCGGATAGGCTTGATACTTGACGTGGTCAGGGGGACCCACCAGGGGGAGGCTACTCACCGTGCGCGACACCACCGAGCCCGAACCGGGACGACCCGCCGCCGCCACCGCCCGCCGCGAAGGCGAACGGCTGCTGCTCGTCTCCACCAACTACGCGCCCGAGCAGGCCGGCATCGGCCCGTACGCCACCCAGCTCGCCGAACACCTCGCCGCCGCACGGCACTCCGAGGTCCACGTCCTCGCCGGGATGCCGCACTACCCCGCCTGGCGCGTCGATCCCGCCTGGGCCGGCCGCTGGCGCGCCGTCGAGGAGCGCGCCGGGGTGCTCGTGCACCGCAGGCGCCACACCGTCCCGTTACGCCAGACCGCCGCCCGGCGCGCGCTGTACGAGGCGACGATCCTCGCCCACGGCCTGCTCGCCCCGCCCCGCATGGCGCGCCCCGACGCGGTGCTCGCCCAGATGCCCAGCCTCGCCGGGGGCGTCCTGGCCGCGCGCCTCGCGCGGCGGCACGGCGTCCCGTTCCTCCCCGTCGTCCAGGACCTGATGGGCGCCGCGGCGGCCCAGAGCGGCATCAGCGGCGGCGGCCGCGCCGCGGGCGGCGCGGCGGCGGCCGAACGCCGCGTCCTGCGCGCCGCCACCCTCGTCGGCATCATCCACGAGAGCTTCCGCGCCCGCGTCGAGGCGCTCGGCGTGCCGCCGGAGCGCGTCCGCCTCGTCCCCAACTGGGCGCACGTGCCCGTCCCCTCGCCCGACCCCGCCGCCCGGCGCGCCACCCGCGCCCGCCTCGGCTGGGACACCGGCCGCCCCGTGCTCCTCCACTCCGGCAACATGGGCCTCAAACAGGGCCTCGACGTCCTCGTGGAGACGGCCCGCGTCGCGCCCGACCTGCGCGTCGTCCTCATGGGCGACGGCAGCCGCCGCGACCACCTCGCCGCGCTCGCCGCCGCCGTCCCGAACGCCGAACTCCTGCCGCCCGCCGCCGAGTCGGACTTCCCCGCGGTGCTGGCCGCCGCCGACATCCTGGTCGTCACGCAGCGCGCCGCCGTCCTCGACATGAGCGTCCCGTCCAAGCTGACCTCGTACTTCACCGCCGGACGCCCCGTCATCGCCTCCGTCGCGCCCACGGGCGGCACCGCCGACGAGGTGCGCCGTTCCGGCGGCGGGCTGCTCGTCGCGCCGGAGGACCCCGTCCGACTTGCCGCCGCGGCGCGCGAACTTGCCGCCGACCCGGACCGCGCCGACACCCTCGGCGCGCGCGGCGCCGCGTACGCCCGCACCCACCTGTCGCGCGCCGCCGGGCTGCGCCGCATCACCGACGCCCTCGACGAGGCACTGGCACTCGCGGCCCCCGTGCGCGAAGCTCTGGGTCCCGCCACACGAAGGGGAGCCCCCGCATGAGCGCAGCGCGCGAGGACGTACGCGGGCACACCACCCCGTACGACGAACCCGACCTGCTGCGCGACCAGTTCAGGCAGCTGCTGCGCTACCGGCTGCTGATCGTCTGCGGCATCCTGCTCGGCCTCGCCGGCGGCGGCTGGCTCGGGCTGAGCGCCAACGAGACGTACATCGCCACCGCCGAGATCACCGTGCGCGTGCCGACCACCGACCCGTTCGCCGCCACCGTGTCCGTCGACCGCGTCGCCATGGGCTCAGAACGCCGCACCGCCGCCAGCGACATCGTCGCCCACCGCGCCGCCGAGGCCCTGGGCCGCCCCGACAGCGCCCAGCAGCTCAAGTCCGGCCTCCAGGTGACCAATCCGCCCAACACCGAGGTCCTCCGCTTCGCCTACTCGGCCGACGACCCCGCCGCCGCCGCCGAGCGCGCCAACGCGTTCGTGCAGGCCTACCTCGACAACCGGCAGGCCGACGCCGACCGCACCGTCGCGCACTCCATCGAGTCCCTCGAAGGCCGCCGCGCCCCCCTCCTCACCCGCCGCGACGAACTCCAGGCCGAGCTGGACGACCTCCTCGAAGGCAGCACCACGTACGACAGCGCCATCGCCGACCTGTCCACCGTCACCGGGCAGATCTCCGAGATCAACGCGTCCGTCGCCGGACTCCAGGCCCTCGACACGACCGGCGGCCGCGTCATCACCGAGGCCACGCCGCCCACCAGCCCCTCCGGGCCCGGGCTGCCCCTGCTCCTCGGCCTCGGCTACGTCGTCGGCATCGGCCTCGGGCTGCTCGCCGCGTGGGTGCGCCTGGTGTTCGACCCGACGGTGCGCTCGCCCGGCGACGTCACGCGGGCCCTGCGCGCCCCGGTCCTCGGCGTCCTGCCGCGCACCGGCCGCGGCCACCCCGACCAGCTGCTCGCCGAGGGCAAACTGGCCGAGGAGTACCGGTCGGTGGCGTTCCGGCTGGCGTACGACGAGACGTTCGCGCAGCGCCGCAGGCTGCTGGTCGTCGCGCCGCGCGGCAGCATCGAGACGCCGCTCGCCGCGTCCGTCAACCTCACCGCCGCGTTCGCCGAGATGGGCCTGGACGCGCTCCTCGTCGAGGCCGACCTGCGCACCCCGAGCCTCGGCGCGCAGCTGCGCGAGGCGGACGGCGTACGGCCCGGCTGGGCGGGCGCGGGCGACCGCGACGCGGCGCGCGGCGGCGGGCACGCCGGGTGGCCGGGGGAGCGGGTGCCCATCGACGCGGGGGAGTCGGGGATCTTCGACCTCGTGCCCGGCAGCCGCGTGCGGAACGTGCCGCGCGCCCTCACCTCGCCCGCCGCCACGCGCCTGATCGGCCACGCCGACACGAAGGGCCGCGTCGTCGTCGTCCTCGCCCCTGCCGTCCTGTCGTACGCCGACGCCATCGCCCTGACCGACCGGGTGGACGGCGTGCTGGTCGTCTGCGACCCGAGCGAGGTCCGTCGCGACGATCTCGCACGGGTGCGCGAACTCGTCGTCGGCGCGGGCGGTATCCTCCTCGGCGCGGTGCTGCACTCCTGGGGCAGCGGCGGCATCGACTTCGGTCCCGAGGACACGGAGGACGGCGAGGGCCTTCCCGGCGGCTACGGCCGCGCCGGGGCGGCCGACGCCGGTCAGCAGCCGCCCGCCCAGCGAGCACGTCCCCGTACCGCGCAGCGCCCGCCCGTGCCCGACTACCGTGACGTCGGCTCGGAAACGCTCGGCCTGCGCGTCCTCGATCCCGCAGAACTGGAAGACGGCAACCCCAGGCAGTGAGCAGACATCAGGACCCACTCCCGCCCTCCGAGCCCGACCCCGCCCCCGACCCGGGCACCGAGCCCGACCCCGGCGTCCCGCCCGTCCCGGAGACATGGGGCGGGGACGCCGTGCCCCCGCCCAGGCCGCCGGAGGACGGGGGCAGGGGCCGGGGCCGGGCCGCGCGCGGCGCCGCCGCGTCCGTCGCCGACCAGGGCGTCGCGGCCCTCACGAACATCGCCGTCGTCGTCTGCGCCGCCCGGCAGTCCACGGCCGGGGACTTCGCGTCGTTCGCCGTCGTCTACACGGTCTTCACGCTGCTGCTCGGCGCGGCCACCGCGTATGTCGGCCAGGCGCTCGTGCTGCGGCGCGGCACCGACCGCCAACTCCACCGGCACGCCCGCGCGTCGGCCGTCTTCACGCTCGGCGCGTCCGCCGCGCTGGGCGCCGTCCTGGCGCTGGCGGCGCTCCCCTTCGGCCGCGACGGCATCCCCGCCGGGCTGACGGCGCTCGGCCTCGTCCTGCCGATCGTGCTGACGCAGGACTCGCTGCGGTACGCGTTCTCGCTCCTGCGCAAGCCCCATCTCGCCCTAATCGGCGACCTGTTGCGGCTCGCCGTCGCCATACCCGTCCTCGCGTCGCAGCCGTACGGGACCGGCGCCGACCGCATGGTGACCGCCTGGGGCCTGTCCGCCCTGCCCGCGCTGCTGCTGTCCGCCGCCATCCTCGCCCACCTCACCCGCGGCGCGGTCGGCGCCCGGCCCGCGGCGCTGCTCGACCGGCGCCACCTCGGCCGCCGCTTCGCCGTCGAGTTCGGCGTCGGCAACGCGGCGTCGCAGGTCGCGATCATCCTCCTCGGCGTCGTCGCCAGCCCCCTCGCCGTGGGCGCCCTGCGCGGCACGAGCACGCTCTTCGGGCCGATGAACGTCCTGTTCAACTCCGCCACCGGCTTCGGCCCGCCCCTCCTGCACCGCGCCCCCGGCCCGCACCGGCAGGCGCGCGCCGCCGCCCTCGCGGGAGCCGCCCTCGCCGCGTCCGCCGCCGTCTGGGCCGCCGTGCTCCTGCTGCTCCCCGCCTCGGCCGGCCGCGCGCTGCTGGGCGACACCTGGTCGGCGGCCGAGGACCTGCTGCCCGCGACCGGCAGCCAGTACGCGTTCATGGCCTTCGGGACGTGCGGGCTGCTGCTCCTGCGCGTCCTCAGCCCGCGCGCGACGCTGCCGGTGCAGATCGTCTTCTCGGCGCTGTCCGTCGTGTGCCTGCTCACCGGGTACGCGCTCGGCGGCGTCGCGGGCGCGGCGTGGGGACTGTGCCTCGGCTCGGCGGCGAAGGCGGGCGCGGTGTGGCTGCGCGCGAGCCTCGAACTCCGCGTCGCCCACCGGCCGTGACGGCGTCCCGGGAGGCGTTCCGCCACCTCGGCCACAGCTTCGAGGAGGTCGACGTCCAGGCCACGGCGGGCAGCGTCAGGCCGGGGGCCGCCGCGCTGCTCGGGCGGCTGTTCCGACGCCCGCGCGGTCACCGCAACTGGGCCCGGCCGTCGCCGCGCAGCGTCGTCACGAGCAGCAGGCACAGCACGGCGATCCCGATGCGGCCCGACGCCTGGAGCAGTGAACCGCGCAGCAGGATGAAGCTGTACCCGGCCAGCACGGGGACGACCACCGCCAGCACGTTGCCGGGCGACGGGTCGTCCACCGTGCGCCGCACGTACGCCCGGTCCACGCGCGCCGCGAGGTAGCCGATGCCGAGGAACGCGGCCGTCATACCCAACGGGCCGAAGTCCAGCCACAGTTCGGCCCACAGCGGCGATGACAGGTTGGCGCTGTTGGTGCCCATCCAGCCGCCGACGAGGAAGCCGGTGTCCTGCGGCTTCGCCTCCCACATCCCGCGCGGCACGAAGAACAGCGCCGCGCCCGTGACCTGGCGGCCGTACGCGTGCCCGTTGCCGTCACCGGCGAACGTGATCGTGTTCGCGAACATGCCGACCTGGTCGTAGTCCTTGATGACCAGCGGCTCCAGCAGCGCGTCCGACTCGACCGGCCGCCGCCCCTCCTCGTCGTACCGGAACCGGTCGGTGAACGGGAACACCAGCAGCGCGATCACCACCCCCAGCGCCAGCGCCGCCCGGTACATCACCGGACTGCGCGGGAACACCGTGAACAGCAGCGCGAACAGCACCGTCAGGAACCAGTAACGCGGGTTCGACACCGGGTTGTTGACGATCCCGTTGACCACCAGCAGGCCCGCCCACGGCAGCACCACGGACGGCCGCCGCCTGGCCGCCCGCGAGGTCACCAGCCAGCGTGTCATCAGCAGCAGCGCCAGGAGCGCCGGGACCGTCCCGAAGCCGCGCAGCAGCGCGTTCCCCGCTTCGCCCGCCCCGTCCCCGGCCGCCGTCGCCTGGTCGAGCCCGGCGCTGATCTCCTGCCTGCTGGTGAAGAAGATGGCCGGGCCGCCCAGCCGCACGATCAGCAGCGCGCTCGCGACGTACGCCAGCGCCACCAGCACGTAGAGACGCGTCCGGTGCACCGTCGCCGCGGGACGCCGCCCCCGTCGGAACGACGGCCGGTGCCGCGCCAGCACCGCCCCCACGTCGAACGCCACCATCCCGCACAGCACCAGCGCCGTCGCCAGCTCCACGTCACCACGCGGCCCGAGCACGGGCGTCGGCTCACGCCCCAGCACACTCTGCGCCAGCGGCGCGATGCCCATCGCCAGGTAGCAGAACAGCCAGAACGCACCCTGCACCAGCCGCCGCCTGCCCGACAGCACCATCGCGGACAGCCGCACCCCGGCATAGCAGGCCACCACGAGCTGCAGCCAGAACGCGGTGTCCCGCACCCCTTCCCCCGGCTGCGCCGCGACCGCGAGCGGCAGCACGCCCACAAGGCCGCAGATCAACGGTAAGGACAGCGCACGCGAAAGCCCCGCACGGGGCACCCGCCCCCCGACCTCGACAACCACACGACCACCCCTCCCGACCCCTCCACGGCAGCCTAGGGGAACCACCCCCGCGTTCTCACCGACACGCCACCCCCACACTTCCCGACACGCCGACTACCGGCGGGTGACGGGCAGTTGAAGCTCAGGTGACCAGCTGACCGGCCGGGCGCTCTGTCCCACTTGATCCTCTGGACTACTCGCGAGGCGATCTCTACCGTGACGGGGAATTTGCGCGCGACCTGTGAAGCTCGTGTGCCCGGCGAGGAGTTGAGATGAGGGCACGTCGACTGCGAAGCCGATCGAAGACGTCCGGATCGGCGACGAAGTCCTGGCCGCGGACCAATGGTTAATGTTTTCCTCCCGGAGGAGCCCGGATGGCATCTGCCCTGAATGGTGGAGATAGTTCCGCCCGCGATGAGACAATGGTCGTGGTGGAAGTCGCCCCCTACGAGCCAGCTGCAGGTGTGTCGACATGGTGGGATGACGGGGCCATTCTGCGCGCGGAAGTATGGGACGATCCGGAGAAGGTGGTCGTCATCTCGGGTAATCCAGCAGGGCTTCGCTCTCTGGCCCGGCATCTGTTGACTCTCGCCCAGCAGGCCATGCCGGGCGGCAGGCACCTGGACTTTGACTCGTACAGCGGATCGTTGGCCGAAGAGTCCCTGGCGATCCGGCTGGAAGTGGAGAAGCAGTAGAGCGGTGGGATTGCCGAGAGCCCGGTTGGAGGCCGGTCGATCTTGAAAGGACGACTTCGAGCAGCCGGGAGTCAAGGAGGCTCCTTGGCCTCAGGACAGGGAGGCCCGCGCTCAACGCGCTGACGAAGCTGCCCAACTGCGGCGCCGTCGTCACCCGCAACCAGGTCGAGCGCGCATGGACCGCACCTTGGAGGGCCAGGAAGTCACCGGCGTCTGTTCCGACGCGGCCATCACGATCCTGACCGGTGGAGAAAGCGAACTGCGCGTCGAGACGAAGGCCGTCCTCAAGACCCCGGACGGGGATCACGTGTCTTCCGATCCGGAATCTCCAGGCGATGCGGCTGCCCCTCTCGTCTTGTTGTCGCGTTCAAGAGCGGGGTGAAGCTGACTTTCCCGCCGTATGACAGGTACGAGGGCTAAGGGCTGGTCGGACCTGGAGATGGGCGAGTCATCTGCATGCCTGGAGGGGATATCGCGGTGTGGGATAAGGCTTCGGGAGAGTGATGAGATGGATCTGAGTGAGGCATGCTTTCACTTGCGGCATAGACGGCGCATGTATCTGCTCGGCGATCAGTTCTTGGGTGCCGTGTCATTTCTTGAAGGGTTCAACGCCGCGTTCGATGGCCGTCCCTTGCGAGGCTTTCGTGACTGGGTGAGTCTTCGGGTTCTCGGGCGACGCTCCAATCTCCATTGGGCCTATGTCATCGCGTCGGTTCGCTTCCCGGAAGTTGCTGAAGAGGGCGGCATCGGTGAAATCCCGAAAGAAGGCGATGTCAAGCTCGTAGAGGACCTGATCGACTTGCTGGAAGGCTTTATCGAGGAGCATTCGGATGTGAGGCGCGACTGACGGCTTTTTAGCCGTGGCACGTGAAATGGAGGGCTATGCTGTCTGGCCTGTCGTCTGCTGACGCCCCCGCGTCGACGTTCCGCGGCCTCGCCGGACGAAGATGTCCACGAGCCTGCCGGGGCGGCGTGACGTGCGCTGCTCAAGGCCAGGTCAATTCCCAGTTGTTGATGTCGATGAGCTGCTGCGCGTAGGCGGGGAGGTCGGGGGCCGCTTCCTGGATGGTGGTGGGGGCGACGGCGAAGTGTTCGGCGGCTGTGGTGAGGGCTTCTGCCTCGGTGGTGGGGGGTGCGGCGACGCTCAGGAAGAGCGTCGTGTCGCTCAGGGCCACCACGCGTGCTTCGAAGCGGTCCTCCCAACTGCGCAGGACCGCTGAGTACTTGGCCGTGTCGCTCTCGTGGGGGTACGGGCCCTGCCAGCCGAGGGCGGTGAGGGTGTCGGCGCTGCGGGGGGCTTCCACCAGGCCGAGGCGCGCCTGGGGGTACTCCTCGGTGAAGATCTCCGCGTACTCGGCGGCCATCACGTCCGCGTCGGAGCGTTCGGCGGGCGCCGGTGTGAGGCCAGGCCAGGCCGGGGCGGCGTCCTCCGCGTCGGAGGCGTGCCGGCGCCACCAGGCGGCCAGCAGCGCGGGTGCGTCGTGGTCGTCCGGCCAGGACATGTCCTCGGGACGCAGCTCGCCCGTCGCCCAGGGGCGGAAGTCGTCCTCGGCCGAGAGGAGGAGCAGCGGCCACAGCCCGGAGGCGGCGTGTGCGCCGCATATCCGGCCCCACAGGTCGCCGGCGACCGGGCCGTCGCTCAGCCACAGGGGACGGCGGCTCCCGTGGCCCCCGTCCGAGGTGATCATCCGGCCGGGCGGGAGGGAGATGCCGGCCGACCGCAGTGAGGTGAGATGCACGCATGGATGCTAGTGGCCGCGTGCGGGATGTGCCGGAGGACGTCTCGGTCGTCGGTCGTCGGTCGTGCGTCAGGCCTGGTCTCGGGCTGTGGACGGATGCCCTGGCGGCGCTGGTCCGCCATGATGAACATTCCTTCTCTTTCCGGCGAAACGGGTGTCCCTGTGCCTCCGCTGCTCCTCGGCGACGACGATGTCCGCGCCCGCCTCGACGCCGGGACGGCCGTCCGGACCGTACGGGCGGTGCTCCTGGCCCGGTACGCAGGCACCGCGCAGGCTCCGCCGCGTGTGCGCGCCGATCTCGGTGACGGGCAGCTGGTGTTCACCGCCGGGCGGCTGCGCGAGCAGGAGTTGTTCGGCTTCCGGGCGTACGACACCCTTGTCGGCGCGGAGCAGCTGGTGGCCGTGTGGAACGCCCGGGACGGCCGGTTGTCGGCAGTGGTGCACGGTGCGGAACTCGGCGCGCGGCGGACCGGCGCCATCGGCGCCGTCGCCGTCGATGCCGCCGCCAGGCCCGGCCCCGTCCGGGTGGGCATCGTGGGCGCGGGCACCCAGGCGTGGACGCAGCTGTGGGCCATGCGCGCGGTACGGGAGGTCGAGGACGTCGTGGTCGCGGCCCGCCGTCCCGAGCGTGCCGCCGCCTTCGCCCGCAAGGCCGCCGACGAGCTGGGGGTACGGGCGCGCTCGGTGGGAACGGCCGAGGACGCCGTACGCGCTCGGGACGTGGTCGTCGTGGCCACGAACAGCGCGGTGCCGGTCCTGGAAGCCGACTGGATCGCCCCGGGAACGCACGTGACGACTCTCGGCCCCAAGACCGTCTCCCGGCACGAGGTGCCCGCCGCCCTGGCCCGCCGCGCCTCGGTGGTGCTCACCGACTCCCGCGCCCAGGCGGCCGGTTACCCGGAACGGCACCTCTTCGACGTCGACTCCATGGTCGATCTCGGCGCGGTCCTCGCCGGGGCGGCGCGCGCCCGCACCGGCCCCGGCCAGATCACCGTCTTCTGCTCCGTCGGCCTGGCCGGTACCGAGGTCGCCCTCGCCGCCGTGCTGGGGAGGCGGTCAGCCGGCCGGCCGGGCCACGCGGGTTCCCCGGACGCCTGAGACCGACCCGCGGATCACTCGCGGGGGCGGTTGCGCAGGGCGAAGTCGACGGTGTCCAGCAGCCAGGTCCAGGATGCGTCGGTTTCGCGGGGGCTGCGGCTGAAGCCGCCCGCGGTCTCCAGGGTCACGAAGCCCGCGAGGGCCGCCGTCATGAAGCGGAGGGCGTCCGTCTCGTCCGGTTCCGGGAGGGCGTACGCGCGCAGGACCGCGCGGGCCATGCGGGACTGGCGGAACGCCGCCTCCTCGGCCTCCGCCTCCGCCGCGCCCAGGTCGAAGCGTGCGGCGGCGAACCGGCCGGGGTGCCGTCGCGCGTAGTCGCGGTAGGCGTCGGCGAAGGCGGCGAGCGCGTCCCTCCCCGCCCGCCCGGCCAGCGCCTCGGCCGCCGCGTCGGCCATCTCCCCGAGCGCCAGCGCCGCCACGCGCGCCTTGAGCTGCCGCGCGTTGCGGATGTACGCGTACAGGCTCGGGTCCTTCACCCCCAGGCGGCGGGCGACGGCCGAGACGGTGAGGCTGTCGAAGCCCTCCTCGTCGGCCAGCTCGGCGGCGGTCCTGGTCAGCTGCTCGGCGGTGATGGCGGGGCGTGTCACGCGTCCTCCGGCTAAAAGAATAAGTCGTTGGACTAAATATATTAGGCGCGTTAGCCTCGGAAACATGAGACCCCTGACCGAGACGGACATCCGCACGTCGTTCGTCAACTGTTCCAAGGGCGAGGCCAAGCGCCTCGACCTGCCGGCCGACCTCGACGCGACGGCCTGGGACGACCTGGACTTCCTGGGCTGGCGCGACCCCGGCGCCCCCGGGCGCGCGTACCTCGTCACCGAGCACGCGAACGGCCTCCTCGGCCTCTCCCTGCGCACCGTCACCGGGGCTGCCCGCGGCTTCACGTCCCGCAGCATGTGCGCGCTGTGCCTGACCACGCACAGCGGCGGCGGTGTCGTGCTGATGTCCGCCCGCCGCACCGGCGGGGCGGGACGGCAGGGCAACACGGTCGGCCAGTACTTCTGCTCCGACCTGGCCTGCTCGCTGTACATCCGCGGCATCCGCGACACGACGGTCGGCCGGACCCTGGAGGAGACGCTGCCCACCGAGGAGAAGATCGCGCGCACGCTGCGCAACCTGGACGCGTTCATCGGCCGCGTGACCGCGTGAGCCGTCCCCGCTGATCAGCCCTGCGCGGACAGGCGATCATGCCCGGGCCGCCCGGCGTTAGCATGCTCCCGCCTCAAGGGAGCACACCATGACCACATCCCCCGCCATACCGGCGACCGCCCCCGGGAACGGGACGGAGGCCCGGGAGCGCGCGACCTGGGCCGAGCTGTTCTACGACCTGATGCTGGTGTTCGCGCTCACCCAGATCGCCCACCTGGTCGCGGGACACCCGTCCTGGTCCGCCCTGGGCAAGATGCTGCTGCTCCTCGCCCCCCTGTGGTGGGGCTGGGTCGGCAACACCCTGCTGGCGAACACCACGCGCGAGACGAACGCCCACCGCATGCTGCTGTTCGGCGGCGGCCTGCTGACGTTCGTCATGGCGGTCGCCGCGCCGCACGCCCTCTACGACGCGCGGGGCGAGGCCGTGGCGTACGCCGGTGCCTACCTGGCGCTCCGGCTGCTGCTGGCCGTCGCCGTGCACCGGCAGGGTGCGTTCCCCGCCGTGAACCCGTACTCCGTGGCCGTGGTCACCGCGGCCGCGATGCTGGGGGCCGCCGCCCTGCCGACCGGACCCCGGGCCGCGGTCTGGGCCGTCGCCGTTCTCGTGGAACTCGCTACCCCCGTCCTGCTGGGCCGCCGCCTGCACGGCCTCGCGTTCGGCCCCTCCCACCTGCCGGAACGCTTCGGCCTGTGCGTCATCATCGCGCTCGGCGAATCCGTCCTCAGCGTGGGCGCCCGCGCCACCGAGCAGCACCTCACCGCGACCCTGGTCGCCGTGCTGGGGCTGACGTTCGCTGTCGGGGCGTCCCTGTGGTGGCTCTACTTCACGTTCGCCGCATCCGCCGTCGAGCACGCCCTGCGGACGCACCCCGTCCCGGCACTGGTCGTCCGCGACGTCCTCGGCTACGGGCACTTCGCCCTCGTGACGGGCGCCGCCGTGACCGCCGCCGGACTGTCCTCCACGGTCGCCGACCCCACCCACGTACCGCACACGGCGCTCGCCGCATCGCTGCTGCCCGGCGGAGCGGCCCTGTTCACGCTGACGTTCTGCTACACGCGCTGGCGTATGTACGGAGCGGCCAGCGTGCAGCGTCTGACCGGCGGTGTCCTGCTGCTGGTCCTCGCCGTCCTCGCCTCGCACCTGACGGTGCTGGCCACGCTCGCCGCCACGGCCGCGCTGCTGGTCGCGCTCAACGTCTTCGAGAACCGCTGGATCGCCTCCGGCCGCCCCCTCCTCCTCGTCCCGCGCCCCCGCCCCGCCGCGCACTGAACGCGGCGCGGCGGGGAGGGGAGGGGACGGGTCAGCAGAGCTTGGTGGAGCCGCCGTCGTCCAGGTACTCGTCCCAGATCCAGCCGTTGTAGCTTGTGCCACCCACCACGATGCGCACGTGGGACCACGTGTTGCCCGCGGAGTTGAGCACGTAGCAGTGGTAGTAGGCAGCGTTGCCGGCCCAGAGCGTCTCCACCGCCGGGCAGCCCGCGTTGGGGCCGGTCCGCAGGGGCCCGGATACGTACTTGGTGTTGTTGATGAATCCGATGCCGGAGTCCTTGTTGCTCCAGTCCACATTCTTCTGGCAGGCGTCGGCACCCGCTTCGCCCGCTGTGGCGGCGGGGGCGGTGACGAGGCTGGTGGCGGTGAACGCCAGCGGCAGGACGGCGGCGGCGAGTTTCGCGCGGCGGGAGATCTTCACTGGTTCCTCTTCGGTGTGGTGCGACGGTGTCTCTCGGCGGGGCGGGGCTCAGCAGTGCTTGGTCGAGCCGCCGTTGGCGAGGTTTCCGTCATAGATCCAGCCGTAGTAGTCCGCGCCCTGGGACCTGACGCGGACGTGCGTCCATGTGTTGCCGGCCGAGTTCACCGCGTAGCAGTGGTAGTAGATGGTGTCGCCGCCGACGACGGTGCGCAGGTTCGAGCACTCCGCGTTGACGCCTTCCCGCAGCGGCGCGGTCGATCCGCTGATCCGCCCTGTGGCGGAGTCCTTGTTGCTCCAGCCCGGGTGCTGGCATGCCAGTGCGCCTGTCTCGCCCGCCGTGGCCGCGGGTGCGGCGACGAGGCTGGTGGCGGCGAACGCCACGGGCAGGACGGCGGCGGCGAGTTTGGCTCGTGAGGTCTTCACGTGGTTCCCCCTGGGGGTCGGTCCGACGGCGTCTTCGCCGTCCGGGCGACGTCACTTTAAAGGGGGGGTAAACAAGTAACAAAAGCGAAAGTGTTGCTTTTTGTTGCCTGATTCGGGAAACGGGGTGTGAGCTGTCTGTTTCCTGGAATGGGCAACAGGGATGCCGGGTGAGGGATGTGCTCCGGCACCCATGGGCTACGGCGCGTGGACGATCTGGATCAGGTTCCCGCAGGCGCCGTCGGACTTCGCCGTGGTGACCGGGCCCGCCTCCAGCGGCTCCCGCGTGAACCGTGCGCCGAGACCGGGCAGCCGTTGGTGCTCGGCCCGCACGTCGGCCACGGCGAACGAGGCGGCCGGGATGCTGTCCTCAAGTGGCTGCTCGCCTGACAAGCCGCGCATGCCGACGGCTCGCCGCCCGCCACTGGAGACGGTGACGGATCGGGGGAGCCGAGGCCGATGAGGTGTGGGTCCCGGCCCCGGCTCGCGCCCGGGTGCTCCGGGCTCTCAGTACTTCCTGGGCGCGCCGACGTGGACACGTACGCGGGTCCAGGCGTCGCCCGCCGATCCGGCCGACGCCACCGCGGGGCGCGGCGTCAGCAGTGGAAGTCGGAGCCGTTGTCGTTCAAGTAGTCGTCCCAGACCCAGCCGTTGTAGTCGGAGCCACCGACATGCACGCGTACGTGGGTCCAGGTGTTGCCCGCGGAGTTGACCGCGTAGCAGTGGTAGTAGATGACATCGCTCTGGATGATGTCCTGGGTGACCGGACAACCGGCGTTGGGGCCGGTGTGGATCGGCGCCGACCACTCGGACGACTTGAGGCGTCCGGTGTCGGAGTCCTTGTTGCTCCATGCCGGGTGGGTGCAGGCTTCGGCGCCGGACTCGCCGGCCGTGGCGGCGGGGGCGGCCACGAGGGTGGCGGCCGTGAAGGCCAGGGGGAGGACGGCGGCGGCGAGCTTCGTTCGGACGGACTTCATCGGGCTCCTCGGGGTGACTGCGGCGAGGTGACCCGGTGACCGGCCACGTCACCTGGGCACACCTGGGCTGCGCGGCGGGCGTCCGGCCGCTGCCTGGCGTCGGCCGGGCGACGCCGCCTGGTGGCGGGGGTCAGCAGCGGTGGGTGGCGCCGTTGTCGTCCAGGTACTCGTCCCAGACCCAGCCGTTGAAGTCGTAGACGTCGATACGGACACGCACGTGGGTCCAGGAGTTGCCGGACGAGTTGTTGACGAAGCAGTGGTAGTAGACGACGTCGCCGTGGAGGATGTCCGCGGTGATCGGGCAGCCCGCGTTGGGGCCGGTGTGGATCGGCGCGAGGAGTTCGGACGACTTGAGGCGTCCGGTGTCCGAGTCCTTGTTGCTCCACTTCGGGTGGGTGCAGGCTTCGGCGCCGGACTCGCCCGCTATGGCGGCGGGCGCCGCCACGAGGCTGGTGGCGGCGAAGGCGAGGGGGAGGACGGCGGCGGCGAGTTTCGTACGCGCTGACTTCATGGGGTTCCTGACGAACGATCGGATGACGGATGCCCATTCGGGCGGTGTCACCTTAGGGGCGGGTGAGCCGCCCGACGGGCGCCGTCCTGTTGCCCGTTTGTTGCCTCTCAGGGGCAACGGCCGTCCGCACCTTCGTCGCCGTTGTCCAGGGTGAAGATGCGGCGGACCAGTTCCTCCTCGGACACCCGCCTGATCCCGGGCGGCGGGCGGCGGGTGTCTCGCCGATGCTCGTTGTTGCACGATCCGGCCGACGACCACCGCATGCCCCTTCCGGTCGGCGCCGTCCCGTGGTGAGTCAGCAGGGGATGAGGGAGCCGTTGTCGTTGAAGTAGTCGTCCCACACCCAGCCGTAGAAGTCGGAGCCGTCGATACGCACGCGCATATGGGTCCAGGTGTTGCCCGCGGAGTTGACGACGTAGCAGTGGTAGTAGATGACGTCGCCCTGGAGGAGGACCGTGATGGCCGGGCAGCCCGCGTTGGGGCCGGTGTGGATCGGTGCCTCCCGCTTGGACGACTTGAGGCGTCCGGTGTCGGAGTCCTTGTTGCTCCACGACGGGTGGGTGCAGGCTTCGGCGCCGGTCTCGCCCGCTGTGGCGGTGGGGGCGGCGACGAGGGTGGCGGCCGTGAAGGCCAGGGGGAGGACGGCGGCGGCGAGTTTCGTACGCGCTGACTTCATGGGGTTCCTGACGAACGATCGGATGACGGATGCCCATTCGGGCGGTGTCACCTTAGGGGCGGGCGAGCCGCCCGACGGGCGCCGTCCGTTGCCTGTTGTTGCCGGTTAGGGGCAACGGCCGCCCGTGCCGTCGTCGCC
The DNA here is from genome assembly GCF_044461265.1 of Streptomyces sp. NPDC049879. Lineage (NCBI taxonomy): Bacteria > Bacillati > Actinomycetota > Actinomycetes > Kitasatosporales > Streptomycetaceae > Streptomyces > Streptomyces sp. NPDC049879. The sequence continues at coordinate 997,709 of NZ_JBITKT010000001.1, forward strand.
GTTGTCCGGGGCGAAGATGCGGCGCGCGAGTTCCTCCTCGGACACCCGCCTGATCCCGGGCGGCGGGCGGTGTTCGACCTCCCTGGGCCTGGCGGGGTCCTCGTCCAGCCAGGCGAGCAGCCCGCGCTGGAACCAGTACCAGCTCTCGTCCGCCAGCCCCACCAGCCGCCGGATGCCCTGCCGCGTACGGGTGCGCGGCACGTACAGCGCCGCCAGGGCGAGGGCGGCGCCCACGGCGGCGACGGCCGGGCCGTTCGTGGCGCCCCGGCGCGGGGACGGGGGATTCGTGCGGTCGCGGTACGGCATCGGCCGTAGTCCTCTCTGTCCGCCGGGCTTCCGGCCCGGACTGCCAACTCGGTCGATCACTGCGGTCGTTGCCGGTATGGACGGGTCCGGGTCGTCCCCGTCCACCACCCGTTGCCAGCGGCGGCCGATGACGGTGCGGGGCGTACGGTGCGGCCGGTCCCGGCGCGCCCGGACACCCCGGGGCTCCGGGGCCCCGGGGGTGACGTACAGCGGTACGGCGCGCCCGTCGCCGTCGATGGGGAGGTGCGCGGTGGCGTCGGTGTGGTCGGCGACCGCCGCGTGCAGCCGTTCCGTGCACGGCCCGCACGCGTACAGCGGGGCCTCGTCGGGCGGGACGTCGGTGGAGACGGTCCCCAGCCGGACGACGAGCGTGACGCGGTGCCCGCACCACAGCCAGCACGCGCCGACGACCCAGCCGGAACCGTCTCCCGGCACGGGGTACGGGCCGCTTCCGGGGTGAACGGTCATGCGCCGTCCCCCGGTTCACCGATCGCCCGTGTGATCCACAGGACCAGCAGTACGCCGCCGACGACCGGCACGAGCCCGAGTCGCCGGTACCCCCGCCTCACGCCGCGTCCTCCGCCGGGTTGACGGGAACGCTGAACCACATCGTCTTGCCGCCGGTCTCCGGCTCGCAGCCGAAGTCCTGGCACATGGCGCTCAGCATCCAGAGGCCACGGCCGGACTCGGCGTCCCAGGCCGGTTCCGCGAACTTCGGCACGCACGGCGAACGGTCCTCCACCAGCACCCTGACCCGCGCGCCGTCGAGCACCGCCGACAGCCGGCAACGGGGGTCGTCCACGTGCCGCACGACGTTCGCGAGGAGTTCGCTGAGCCCCATCCGCGCGACCTCGACGGCGGCCTCGGACGCCCCCCACGACCGCAACACGAGGGCCAGCGTCCACCGCCACGTCTCGATCCCACGGGCACTGGCGAGTAAGTCCCAGGCATACGCGTAGTGCTGCTCCTCGGCGAACCGAACCGGAACCGTCAAGACCCACCTCCTGAGCGTGGACCGTGCTCCTGACCGGAGCCCGTGGAGTGACGACGCGAAAGCGCAGCGTCGCGCTGCTTATGATGGGCACTCGGTTCGCGCACCGTCAAGAATCTGCGTGGCAATCTGCCAAATCACTGCCAAAGTCAACTCTTCGGGGTGATGGCCGGGTTGCTGCTATGACGGCAAGCGCTGGAATACAGGGAAGTGATCGGAGGATGCGCATGGCTGTGGTCTCGAACGTCAGCCCTCTCACCGCCCGTAGGAGGCTCGGGGCCGAGCTGAGGAAGCTACGGGACCGGTCAGGTATGACGGCTGAAGAGGTGGGAGCGCACCTGAACTGCCACAACTCCAAGATCAGCAGGATCGAGCTGGGTAAACGCGCTTGCACCCCGCGAGACTTCGAGGGCCTCATGGTGCTCTACGAGGTGGCCGGCGAACAGCGCGAGGTTTTGACCGACCTCATGAAGCGCGGTCGGCAGCGGGTTCCGCCGTGGTGGGGCGCCTACAGCGACGTGATCAGCGCGAACTATGCCGAGTTCATCGCGTACGAAGCCGAGGCGGTGCGCGGCGCGGAGTTCCAGTCGCTCCTGATCCCGGGGCTGCTCCAGACCGAGCGGTACGCGGAGGCCGTGACAGCGGGTGGCTACGCCGTGCTGGGACCCGAGCAGGTCGAGAGCTTGGTCGAGGTCCGGATGCGCCGCCAAGACCGGTTGCGAGAAGACGACCCTCTTGTCCTCGAAGCCACCGTCACGGAGGCGGCCTTGCGTCTCCAGATCGGAGGCCCGGCCGTCATGCAGGAACAGTTGCAGCGGCTGCGGGAAGTGATGACGCTGCCCAACGTGACGTTCCGGGTCATCCCCTTTGATGCTGGCCACCGTGGGGTGAGTGGGGGAGCCTTCTCGCTGTTCGCCACCGAGGCGAAGGGAGAGCCGGACGTGGCCTTCACCGAATCGGCCGAAGCCATGACGACTCTCCGGGACGACCCGATGGTCCTGCGACGGCTGAGCCGCGTCTTCAGGAGACTTTCGGATGCTGCGCTGTCACCCGACGCTACCCTTGACTTGCTTCAACGTATCGAGAGTGAGCTGATCTGAGATGGCGAAGTTCGGTGAAACGGCAGCGGCCCTGGCCCAGCTGGAGTGGCGCACGAGCAGCTTCACGGTGAGCAATGGCAACTGTGTGGAAGTAGCCCTTGCGGCGGTGCCCGACGTCGCGGTGCGTGACACGAAGGACCGTCTTGCCGGGACGGCTCGCATGTCTCCCGCCGCGTGGACCGCTTTCATCGCGGCGGCGCGCACGGGACTCTTCGACCACACCTCCTGACGTTTGACACCGGCCCTCGCGCCTTCCTGTGCGGGGGCCGTGTGCAACGGCTCACTGGCGGCGCGGCGTTGAGGCGGAGGATGATGACGCCATGGACAAGCAGCGTCTCTACGCGATTGCTCCCGCGTCGCTGACCTGGCAGAAGAGCAGCCTCACGGCGAACAACGGCGAGTGCTTCGAACTCGCTCCCCTTCCTGACGGCGGTGTGGCTGTCCGCGACTCGAAGAACCCTGACCACCCGCATCTGTGCTTCACGGCCGGCGAGTGGGCGGCGTTCAAGGGCGGTATGGCCCTCGGCGACTTCGACAACCTCTGACCGGCGTCCTCCTCGGCGGACCCGAAGTGCCGAGAGGGAGAAGCGAACAGGCAGGTCGCGGCTGACCACCGACTCGGGCATGGTCCACGACATCGGCGAGGTCACCCCCAACTTCGCCTGGAGAGTGAGTAGTCTGGCCGGATCATCCGCCGTCAACGCGACAGAGCTGATCGAATGCCTCCCTGGTCCAGGCGGAGAACCGGCATCGTCGGCGGTGCCGTGGCCGCCGGGCTACTGATTGCGGGCCTCTCTCTCGTCTTCGTGCCAGGGGAGTACTCGGTGAATTCGGCGCCCGACGGTGGAAGTCGGCAGTGCGCTTCTGTGGTGGCCGAACTGCCTGAGAGCGTCGTGGGTGAGGGGAAGCGTGAGACCACGGGTCCCGGCACCGCCGCGTGGGGTGACGGCCGCATCGTGCTGCGATGTGGGGTGCCGCCGTTGAGCCCGACGGCCAACCTGTGTGTGGATGTCGACGGTGTCGACTGGGTGTTGGACGAGGCGCGGGCCCGGGGGAGCGACGCGCGAGTCCTGACGACCTACGGCCGTGAGCCTGCGATCGAAGTCACTGTCAGGGACTCCAGCGTGTCGCCCGGAGATGTTCTGGTGGACCTCGGCCGCGCCGTCGGGAAGATCTCTCAGGGCGATCACCGCTGCGTTTCTCTTGACGACATGCCGTGAGCCGGGCGGCGCACACCGCGCGGCTTCCTGAGCGTGCCCTCGCCTCAGCCCGCAGTGGGCATCGCGGGGCACTCGCGACCCGCGCCTCCTCGCGCATTCCGCCAACTCGCCGACGGGGAGCGTTCAAGCAGTGGTGCCCGGCGGGGCGACTCATTCGGTGGGCCGGGCCGGTGTGCAGGACAGTCTTCCGCTCGGCTTCGGTCCTGGCGGCGATCAACAGGTCCGGCAGGGACAGAGCCCGGTGGAAACCGGCGTCGAGGGCGGCGCGCTGCCGGTAGGCAGGTAGTCGAAGGCGCGTGAAGCCCGGGGCTGATACGGGTGGCCTCGGCGTTGTCGCGTGCCGAGCGGACCGTCTCGTACTCGGTCGGTCGGCACACTCGCAGCAGGTGGCGAGCGCGCAGCGGCCTGAGAACGTCCCTCGCGCCGGGTTTCGTCCAGCGCGCCAGGGCCGATTCGTCGCCCAGGTACCGATCCCGCATCAGGCGGCGCGGCCCTCACCCTGACCGCTGTCACGTTTGAGCGACCTGTCCGCGTCGCGTGGTCCGGTCGACTCGGTGACGGGTTGGCAATCCACAATGCCAAAGATAGCTTTGGCTTATGCGTATCCGTGATCCCCAGGCGCTGCGTGCGCTCGCCCATCCGTTGCGGTTCGATCTTGTCGAGCTGCTCGGGATGATCGGTCCCGCCACGGCGGCCGAGTGCGGGCGGCGGCTCGGGCAGAGCCAGGCGTCGTGCTCGTTCCACCTCCGCCAGCTCGCCAAGTACGGCTTCGTCGCCGAGGCGCGGACCGACGACACGGACCAGCGCAAGCGCTTCTGGCGCCTCGTGGAGACCGACCAGACATGGGACGGCGAGGAACACCCGGCCGCCGCCGCCGAGTTGGGCCGCGCGGTGGTGGAACGGGAGGCCGCCCGCGTCCTCGGCCACCTGACCGCCGACGGGGAACGCCCGCGACTGTCCGGCCTCACCGTCCCCCTGACCCCCGCGGAACTCGACGCCCTGTGGCACGCCGTCCACGGCCTGCTGGAGCCGTTCGCCGACCGCGCCCGCGGCACGGCGGACGTACCCGCCGACGCGGCCTGGACCCGTCTCTTCCTGACGGCGACCCCGCTGGCGGACGGGCAGGCATGAGCGTCTTACGCGAGCCGCGGTTCCGGCGGCTGCTGATCGGGGAGACGGTGTCGGGCTTCGGCGACAGCGCGCTGTTCTTGGCGCTGGCGGTGTGGGCGAGGGACCTGACGGGATCCGACGCCGCGGCGGGGCTCGTCTTCCTCTTCCTCACCGTCCCCGGCCTCGCGTCGCCGCTGCTCGGCCACCTCGTGGACCGCGCACGGCGCAAGCCCCTGCTGATCTCCCTCTACGCGGGGATGGCCCTCTTCGTCCTGTCGCTGCTGGCCGTGCGGTCGGCCGACGACCTGTGGCTGATCTATCTCGCCGCCGCGGCCTACGGGTTCATGGCCGTGATCCCGGCGCGGAACGCTTTGCTGAAAGACCTGCTGCCGTCTGCTGCGGCGGCGGAGGCACGTTCGTGGCTGATCGCGACCCGGGAGGGCGCGCGGGTGGTGTCCCCGGCGGCCGGTACGTGGATCTACGTGACGTACGGGCCTGAGGTGCTCGTGCTGCTGGACTCGGCCACGTTCGTCGTGGCCGTCGTCGCGCTCGCCGGGGTGCGGGTCACGGAGTCGCCGCCGGAGGCGCGCGGTGGCGAACCACTGGGGCGGCGGCTGATGGCGGGGTTCGCGCATGTGCGGTCGGTGCGGCTGCTGCGTCGGCTGGCCGGCACGCTCGTGGCGTTCATGGCGGTTGTCGGGGTGATGGAGACGGCCGTGTTCTCCGCGATCGACGAGGGCCTCGGCCGTCCGGCGGAGTTCTTCGGCGTGGTGGCGTCCGTGCAGGGCGCGGGGTCGGCCGTCGCCGGGCTGGGCGCGATCGTGCTGATCAGGCGGCTGGGGGAGCTGGGCACGGCGGCGGTCGCGTACGGGCTGCTGGCCGCCGGGATGCTGCTGTGCGCGTTCCCGTCGCTGCCCGTGTTCCTGGGCGGGGTCGTCCTGATCGGGATGGGTGTGCCGCTGATCGCCGTCTCGCTCGGCACGGCCGAGCACCTCTACACACCGTCACGGCTCCAGGGGCGCGTCGGCGCGGCGGTGGGGATGGTGACCGACGGGGCGCAGAGCATGTCGATCGCCGCCGGGGCGGCGCTGATCGGGGTCGTGGACCACCGGGTGATGTACGCGGCGATCGCGGCGGTCTCGCTCTCGTGCGCCCTGGCCGTGACGGTACGCCGCCCGCCCGCGCCCGCAGTGGTGCCGTCCCTGGCGGACACACCAGCCGAGGAGCGGTCGGCACCAACTGCCTGAGGCGATTCGCGAGCAGGGCTTACTGCTGACAGCCGTACTCGTCGCTGTTGAGCTGGATGAGATCCTCGGTGAACGCCTCGACGTTGCGTTCGTCCTCCTCGGCGTCGTCGCCGCCTCCGGCGTAGTAACGCACATTGACCTCAAGGGACGCGTCGTCACCGCGCCCGGGGCAGGGGACCTGGACCAGGGAGCCGTTCCGTCCGAGGACGGCCGGTTCGCCGCCGAGGGTTGTCTCGGAACCTGTGAAGCCGTAGGTCGGCTGGAATTCCCGGTACCTCTCGGCCACGGTCGTGTCCGTCGTACGCTGCGTCACGACCGCCGTCAGCACGTTCTCGCGATCGACGCGGAACTGGCATGACCACACGACACCGGCCGCATTGGACGCGGCGGCATCCCGCTGCTCCAGCTCGTCGCCGCCGGGCAACAGGGGGTCGAGCGACGAAGGCGCCGTCAGCCCGCACATCTCCGTGGGAACGTCGTAGGAGCGTAACTGCTCCAGCAGGCCGAGCCCGAAGAGGATGGCGAATCCGAGACCGAAGGCTCCCAGAACGAAACCGAAAAGCTTCTTCACGATGGTCTCACTCCCCCGCGAGCGCGTGTCAACAGCGTTCGTCAACATAAGAGTTGAGGAACTGTGCGGTGAACATCGCAAGCGCTCGCCGCTGTTCGTCCACGTCCCCTTCTCGTTCCCGGTAGGTTCTGACGTTCACCAACAGGGCACTGTCCCCACCAGCGGCCGGGCAGGACGTGAGTACGAGAGCGCCTGCCGGTCCCAGGACGGCGGAAGCGTCTCCTATCTGTCCCTCGCTCGGGGAAAGTTCGAGTCCGTAAGCGCCGGGGGCGGCCTCATACGTGTGCTGAAGATCGGTCTCCGGCGAGACAGAACGGACTTCGATATCGACTCCCGGATCACCGTCGATATCCACGTAACATACGGAGACGACGTTCTCGAAAAGCTCTCCCGCTTCCTGCGTCACCGCACCACCATCCGGGAGTAATGGGTCAAGACTCGATGACGGCACTGCCGTGCCGCAAACATCATCCGGCGGCGCGGAACTGTCGTCAAACCACAGCAGAAGAACTCCCGTTGCAATCGTGCAAACGGCGAGCGCTAGGGAAATCGGCACCCACGTCGTCGCCTGTCGGAAGACGTGGTGGGAGCCGCTCATCCGCAGCCGTACTCGTTGCTGTACAGCGGAATGAGTTCCTTGGTAAACGTCTCGACGTTGCGCCTGTCCTCGTCCTGGCCATGCGTACCCGCTGCGTGGTAGAGCACGTTGATCTGGATGGTGACGTTCTCCCCGCGTCCCGGACAAGCCACCTGTACGAGGGAGCCATCACTCCCGACCACCGCGAGTTCGTTGGCGAGAGTCGTCTCGGAGCCTACGAACCCATAGGCTGCCGGAGTCTCGTTGTACCTCTCCACAACGCTCTCGTCGCCGTTCCACTCCATGACCACGGTGGTCAGCGCGCCGTCATGGTCGACGATGAATTGGCACTCCTGAAGAACATTGGCGGCACTGGAGACGTCTGCGTTCCGCATCTCGATCTCATCACCGTCAGGGAGGAGTGGTTCGAGAGACGCCGGTGCGATGACCCCGCACATGTCTTCCGGGAGAGCATAAGAATCCGCGTCCCTAAACCAATTGACCGCCAGCAACACGGCCAATCCCAGGATGACGGCTCCCAGGGCGCAGATCGCAGCCTTCTTCAAGTCCATCTCAATCTTCCGTGATGAGGCCTGCGGCGATCAACAACCGCCGGGCCTCGTCGTCCGAACGCCGGGCACCATCACGCACCACCTGCTGGGTCTCTGTCTGCCACACGTCATCCTCGGCGCCCAGCGGGTCAGGATTCAGACGCATCCACTGGTCCGCCAACCCGTTGAGATATTGGTTGCTCGTGCCGTAGTAATCACTCCGAGAATCTTGCAGCCCATTGCCGATGGTCTGTTCCTGGTGTTGTGTCCAAGCGCCGAGGAGTTGGTCCAGGCCGGATTGGAGGCTGGATCCGATCCAGGGGATGTCGCCGATCAGGTAGCCGCCGATGTCGTAGGCCTGCTGGCCTGCCCAGGAGGAGTTGGCCTTGTCGATCTCCGGGGCTGCGAAGCGGCCCTGGTCGAGGAAGCCCGCTGCCCAGCCGATGTCGTCGAGGACGCGGCTGGGGTCGCCTGAGGTGTCGGCGTGGATGCGTTCCATGAATTCGACCGCCATCGCCCCCTGGAGTGTCTCGTACGCCTCGGGGGTCCGGGAGATCTGGGCTGTCACCACGGCGAGGTGTTCGGCGTCCAAGGGGAGGCCGCTGCCCGCCGGGTTGCGGGCCGTCTCGAAGACCTCCGTGCGGTAGTCGCCGAGGAGGCGGGCGGTGGGTTCGCGGAGTTCTGGGGGGAGGTCGTTCTTCGCGCCGGATTCGACCTCCAGTACGTGGTGGAGGACCGCCTCCTGGCCGGGGGTGTGGTCGCCGCGTTCCGCCGTGGGGTCGTTCGGGTCCATGCCGGTCGCTCCGGCGTACAGCGCGTCGCCGAGGGCGCCGAGGGCGATGCGTTCGCGGTTGTCGGTGACCTCGCCGGCCGTGTCGGGGTAGTGGCGCTCCCTGATCAGGTAGGTGGCGTGGTCGTTCTCCTCCTCGGCCGTGAAGAACGCCGTCGCCGCGTCGGGGCTGGCGCTGAGGCCGGTCAGGAAGCCGGTCATGGGGTCGGACCTGAAGTCGTCGCCCACGAAGTGCGTACGGGCGTCCGGTACCCAGAAGTCGGTGCCGTCGGCGAGGTTGCGGTCGGTTTCGAGGAGCGCGTCGCCGTACGTGGTGAGGAAGCCGTCGTCGTAGTCGCCGTGGTGCATCAGGTCGCTCATGGCCTGGAAGCCGTAGAGGGGATGGGCCTGGTCGGCCGGCGCCATGTCGTGGAGGCCCAGGGCGACGATCCGCTCCTCCCACTCCGCCATCCGGGGGTCGTCGGCGCGGGTGGCGGTTCCCAAAGTGATGCCGAGGTTCTCCCGCATCTCGCGGATGGTGCGCGTGTACGCGTCGCTCGGCGGTGTGCCGTCGGTGTGGTCGGTGATCCGGGCGTCCGCCCAGAAGGACAGCGTGCCCTCGGCGCCGAGGCCGGTGGCGAGGTCGACGGCGAAGTGCTCGTTGTCGCGGTGGGTTTCGAGGAGGTCGTTCAGACGGGCGGCGCCCTCCGGCGTCTCGTAGTCGCCGGACTCGATGAGGCGCAGCGCCTCGCGCGCGTCGGCCTCGCCCTGGCGTTGCTCCGCGTTCTCCATGCCCACGGGCCCGGCGGGCTGGAACGTGTCGCGGTCCTCGCCGACGATCTCGCGCAGCGCGCGGGCCGCCGTGGTGTCGGCGTCCTCCGACCTGCCCAGGACCTCCGCGATACGGGCGGTCATCGCCTCGACGGCGGCCGCCGTCGGCCCGTCCGCGCCGAGCAGGGTCTGCCGCCCGCCGGCCCCCTCCAGGTGCTCGGTGCTGTACGGGCCGTCCTGGCGCGGGATCACCGTGCCGTTGCCCTGGATGTACACGCCCTCCGCCGCCGCGCCCGCCTCCAGTTCGTGCAACTACCTCTGGCAGGTGAGCTGTTCGTCGCGGAGGTCGCGCAGGATGGCGTGGATCGCGCGGGCCTGGCCGTGGGCGTACGCGAACTGTGTCACCGTCGTGTAGACGAACTGGCGTGAGACGTCCGCGTTCAGCCCGGCCCAGTCCGCCTCCGCCGTCTTGGCGCGCAGCCCGTCGCGGGCCTCCTCGGCGAGGGTGTCCAGGTCCTCGGTCGTGCGCTGCCAGTCGGTGACGGCCGCGTCCAGGTTCCCGAACGCCATGCTGTAGAGCTGCTCGTAGGTCGCCATGCCGTCCCTCACAGCGCCGTGATGGCGGAGTTGAGGCCGGTGACGACGTCCCCTTCGAGGCCGGCGTGCGACGCGACGGTGGTCGTCAGGTGTCCGGCGATGCGGTCGCAGTCGCGCGAGAGGGCGAGCGACTGCTGCGTGAAGCGCCACATGGCGTGGTGCAGCGCGTCGCCGCTGGCGAGTCCGGCGGCGCGCAGGTCGGCGACGGCGTCGTACGTGCTGCCCGCCGCCCGGCCGCCCTCGGTGGCGATCCGGCCGAGCCGGTCCGCGTCCTCCCTGATGGGCGCCAGCTCCGCCTCCTGGACGGACAGGTCGGGCTCCCGCGGTGATGGCATGGCGATCCCCCCATGGCTCGCGCGCGTGCTCTCCGGTGATGCGTCGGGACCTACCGTAGCCGAGGGACAGGGGTACGTCCTTTGTCCGGTCCGGGGACAATGTGCGACCAGTTTCGTCCGGACGGGTGTCCAGTCCGGTCGAACGCCGCTACCTTCCTGCTGTATCCGCTCGACGTCCGGCGCACGGCCTCCCCCTCACGCTCCTCGGCCCGCGTCCGGTCTTCCCCCCACCCGGTGCGGCGGCGCGCGCCTGTGCAAGCCACGGAGGACGCACGTGCACAGACGATCCAGGAAGTTGTCCGCCGCCCTGCTCGGGGCGGCGCTGGCCCTCGGCGGCACGCTCACCGCCACGGCCGCCCCCGCGCCCGCCCCGGCGCCGGAGGCCGAAGCCGAGCCGACCGATGTCCTGGTGTTCTCCAGGACCACCGGTTTCCGGCACTCGTCCATCGAGGCCGGGGTCGCCGCCATCGAACAGCTGGGTGACGAGAACGGGTTCGCCGTCACCGCCACCGAGGACCCCGCCGCCTTCACCACCGCCAACCTCGCCCGCTACCAGGCCGTCGTGTGGCTCTCCACCACGGGCGACGTCCTGGACAGCGCCCAACAGGCCGCGTTCGAGGCGTACATCGCGGACGGCGGCGGCTACGTCGGCGTCCACGCCGCCGCCGACACCGAGTACGACTGGCCCTGGTACGGCGGCCTCGTCGGCGCGTACTTCGCCTCCCACCCGGCGACGCAGGAGGCGACCGTCCACGTCGAGGACCGCGCCAACGCCTCGACACAGCACCTGCCGGAGCGCTGGACCCGCACCGACGAGTGGTACGACTACCGCACCAACCCCCGCGCGGACGTGAAGGTCCTGGCCAGCCTGGACGAGTCCACGTACGACGGCGGCGCCATGGGCGAGGACCACCCCATCACCTGGTGCCACGACTACGCGGGCGGCCGCGCCTGGTACACCGGCCTCGGCCACACCGAGGAGTCGTACGCCGACCCGGCGTTCACCGCCATGCTGCTCGGCGGCATCCGCATCGCGTCCGGCGCCAGCCCCGCCGACTGCCGCCCGGAGAACGGCTACACGGCCCTCTTCGACGGCACGCAGGCCAGCCTCGACGCCTGGGAGCAGGCGGGCCCCGGCGGGTTCACGCTGGCGGACGGCACGCTGACGTCGTTCGGCGGCATGGGGCTGCTGTGGTACCCGGTGACGCCGTTCTCCGACTACTCGCTGAAGGTCGACTGGATGATGCCGGGCGACGACAACGGCGGCGTCTTCATCGGCTTCCCCGACCCGCAGGGCGACCCCTGGGGGCCGGTGGACCAGGGCCACGAGATCCAGATCGACGCCACCGACGCCGACCCGTCCCGCACCACCGGCAGCGTCTACAGCTTCTCCGCGCCCGACCCGGCCGTCCGCGACGCCGCGCTCAACCCGCCGGGCAGCTGGAACAGTTACGAGATCACGGTCCGCGGCCGCGACGTCGAGGTCTACCTCAACGGCGTCCAGGTGAACGCGTACACCAGCACCCGCGACATCGCGCTCGGCCACATCGGCGTCCAGAACGACGGCGACGGCATGGACATCAACTACCGCAACATCCGCATCCGCCAGGACGGCGACACCCCGGTCACCGACCTGGCCAGGAACCGCCCCGTCACCGTCTCCAGCGTCGAACCGGGCAGCGGCCACACAGGCGCCAACGCCGTGGACGGCGACCCGGCCACCCGCTGGGGCAGCGCGTACGCCGACCCGCAGTCCATCGCCGTGGACCTCGGCTCGGTGCGCACGCTGGAACGCGTACGGCTCAACTGGGAGACGGCGCACGCCCGTTCGTACAGCGTCGAGACCTCGGTGGACGGCGTCACCTGGGACGAGGCGTACGCCACCACCTCGGGCGACGGCGGCCTCGACGACATCGCCGTGACGGCCGAGGCCCGCCACGTGCGCGTCACCGGCACCCAGCGGGCCACCCAGTGGGGCTACTCCCTCTGGGACCTCAACGTGTTCGGCCACTGAGACACCGGCACGACCCCGACCCCCCACCCGCGACCGGCCCTTGGAGGTGCCGTGCTCTCGCGCGCCCTGGCACTGCTCACCGCACTGCTGACCCTGTCCGCCCTGCTCCTCGCGCCCAGCGCCTCGGGCGCCGCCCCGCAGGCGGACCCCGCCCCCGCCGCGCCGCCCCCGGCCAGCGCCTTCGAGAAGGTACGCCTCGACGGCGGCCTCGGCATGGGCGAGCCCATCGAACTCGCCGTCACACCCGACCAGAAGGTCCTCTACATCAACCGCGGCACCAGCGCCGCCGGCGGCCAGGTCCGGGTGTACGACCCGGCCACGCGCTCGACCACCGTCGCGCTCACCCTGCCGCTCGACGCGCGCTTCGAGGACGGCCTGATCGGCATCACGCTGCACCCGGACTTCGAGGCGAACGGCTGGGTGTTCCTCTTCTACTCGCCCGCCTCGACGCCGCTGGTGAACCGCATCTCCCGCTTCACGTTCGACGACGCCACCAACACGATCGCCCGCTCCAGCGAGGACATGATCATCGAGTGGCCGACCGAGCGCGACCTGTGCTGCCACTCCGCCGGGTCGATGGACTGGGACAGCGACGGCAACCTCTACTTCGCGGTCGGCGACAACACCAACTCCGGCGGTGACGCGCAGGGCATGGCGCCCATCGACGAACGCCCCGGCCGCCACCCGCAGTACGACGCCCAGCGCACGTCCGGCAACACCAACGACCTGCGCGGCAAGATCAACCGCATCCACCCCGAGGACAACGGCACCTACACCATCCCGTCCGGCAACCTCTTCGCGCCGGGCACAGCGAACACCCGCCCCGAGATCTACGTGATGGGCCTGCGCAACCCGTACCGCATCTTCGTGGACGAGCAGGCCGACGACACCCTGTACTGGGGCGAGGTCGGCCCCGACGCGGGCGCCACCATCCCGGCGCGCGGCCCGGCCGCGTACGACGAGTTCAACCGCGCCACCGGCCCCGGCAACTTCGGCTGGCCCTACTGCGGCGGCCCCAACACCGCGTACAACGACTGGGACTTCGCCGCCAACCAGCCGCGCGGCTGGTTCCCCTGCGGCGGCTCCACGGGCCCGGTCAACAACTCGCCGAACAACACCGGCCTCCAGCAACTCCCGCCCACCCAGGGCGCGCTGGTGTGGGAGCAGCACGGCGGCAGCGTCGAGTGGCCCGAACTCGACAGCCCCGGCGGCTGCGGCTCCCCGAACCACGCCGAGGTCTACCACTACGACCCCGACCTCGCCTCCGACGTCAAGTGGCCCGCGTACTACGACAACACGCTGCTGATCTCCGAGTACTGCCGCAACTGGATCAAGGAGGTGCAGTTCGAGGGCGGCGACCCGGTGAACGGCGCCCCGACCGCCATCGAGTCCGTCCTCGCCGGGATGAACCTCGTCCACCCCATCGACATGGAGTTCGGCCCCGACGGTTCGCTCTACCTGTTGGAGTACGGCAGCGGCTACTTCTCCGGCGCCGAGGACGCCGGCCTCTACAAGATCAACTACGTGCAGGGCGGCCGCACCCCCACCGCGCTCGCCTCGGTGGACCGCGACAACGGCCTCGCGCCCCTGACCGTCCGCTTCTCCAGCGCGGGCAGCAGCGACCCGGACGGCGATCCCCTCAGCTACGCCTGGGACTTCACCGACGACGGCACCACCGACTCGACGGCGGCGAACCCCTCGTTCACCTACACGGGCAACGGCAGCTTCCAGGCCCGCCTGACGGTCAGCGACGGCACGGGCCGCACCGGCACCGCCACCGTCCCGGTCGTCGTCGGCAACGACCGACCCGCCCTCACTCTCTCCGCCCCACCGGCGGGCGGCGTCTACGAGTGGGAGGAGAACGTCACCGTCACCGCGTCGGCCACCGACCCGCAGGACGGGCCCATCGACTGCTCCGACGTCGTCGTCCGCGTCGCGCTCGGCCACCAGGAGCACGCGCACGAGGTCGCCCAGGGCGACGGCTGCTCCACCACGTTCGACACCGGCCCGATCCACTCGGGGCTCGACGCGACGCAGTTCTACGTGATCCGCGCCTCCTACGCCGACGAGGGCGCGCCGGGCAGCGCGCCCCTGACCGGCGAGACCGAGCTGACCCTGTGGCCCAAGCGCTGGCAGGCCGAGCACTTCGAGCAGCTGTCGGGCCCGCAGATCATCACCGCGTCCGGCGCGGAGGGCGGCCGGCGGCTCGGCGACGTGCAGAACGGCGAGTGGGTCCGCTACCACCAGGTGAGCCTCCAGGGCGTCACGGGCCTGTCCGCCCGCGTCTCGTCCGACAAGGCGGGGAACGTCGCCACGTTCCGCTACGACTCGACGACAGGCCCGGTCGTCGCCCGCGTGACCGTCCCCAACACCGGCGGCTGGGAGAGCTACGCCCAGATCGACGTCCCGGTGACGAACGCCGACGACGCGCCGCGCGACCTGTACGTCGTCTTCACCGGCGGCTCGGGCGCGATCCTCGACCTGGACAGCTACACCTTCACCGGACCGGGCGTCAGCACGCCGTAGACCCGGACGCCGGAACGAGGCGGCGCCCCACCCAGGGGCGCCGCCTCCCGCGCGTCCGTACGGGCGCCTTTCGGGCGATTCGCGGCACCGGGCCCGTTTCGGATCGGGTGGATGTGGAACCGGGAGGCATGGCCTTTTCGGACAAGATCCCAGATGTCGCGGCGACGTTCCGCTCCCTGCTGCCCGAGCCCGACCGCCCCGGGCGCGTCCTGGCGGCCGTGGACCGCATCGAGGCGTCCACCGCCGCCGACCCGCTGCTCGGCCCGCTGCGGCGCGCCGTCCACACCATGCCCGCCGACCTGCGGGACATCCTCCACGGCAAGCCGCTGGGGCACCCCGCGCACCCCGTGCTCGTGCAGCTGCCCATGGGGACGTGGACCTCCGCCGCCGTCCTCGACATGCTGCCGGGCAAGGGCACGCGGCGCGGCGCGTGGCTGCTGATCGCGCTCGGCACGGCCGCCGCCGCGCCCGCCGCGCTGACGGGCTGGACCGACTGGGCCGACCTGCGCAAGCCGCAGATGCGCGTCGGCCTCGTCCACGCGCTCGCCAACACGGGCGCGCTCGCGCTGTATACGACGTCCCTGTGGAAGCGGCTGCGCGGCCGCCGCATGGCGGGCAAGGCGTACGGCTTCGCGGGCCTGGCGCTCGTCTCCGTCGGCGGCGCGCTGGGCGGGCACCTCGCCTACCGGCAGGCCTCCGGCGCGAACCACGCCGAGCAGGTCCCCGCGCTGGCCGACTCCGAGTGGCACGCCATCGCCATGCTGTCCGACCTGCCGGTCGGCCGGGCCGTGAAGGCGGAGGTGGGCGACATCGCGGTGATGGTGGTGCGCGAGGCGGGCGGCCCCGTACGCGTCCTGGCGGACCGCTGCTCGCACATGGCGGGCCCGCTGTCCGAGGGCGAGGTCGCGGAGGGCTGCGTGGTCTGCCCCTGGCACGGCAGCACGTTCCGGCTGGACGACGGGTGGAACGTGCGGGGTCCCGCGACCGCGCCGCAGCCGGTGTTCGAGACGCGGGTGGTCGACGGCCGGGTGGAGGCCCGTTTCCCCGAGCATGCGAGGAAGAACGGCTGAGCGGGTACCCGCCCACCGGAACGACCGCGACACACCGAGGAGGCCGCCATGTCCGACCCGATGGGCGACGACGTGTACCAGCCGACCGAGAGCACCGACCGGGACGACCCCACCTACACCGGTGACCTGGAGAACTCCCTGGACGAGCCCGGCCTCGACGAGGTGCTCGACGAGGGCTACTCGCCGCCCGAGAAGCCCCTCGCGGTGACGGGCCACGGCCTGACCGCCCGCGAGCAGGAGGACGGCGAGACGCTGGACCAGCGGCTGTCCGAGGAGGTCCCCGACGTCCAGCCCCCGCCGGGGGACGGCATCGGGGACCAGCCGGACGCCTGGGGCGAGCCGGTGGCGGACGGCGAGGCGGGCGAGGACCGCTCGGGCCGCCTCGTCGCCTCCGACATGGACCCGGCGGCCAACTCGGGCTTCGACTCGGCGCCCGAGGGGGCGCGTCCCGTGCGGCCCGACGACGTGACGGCGCTGGACGTCGGCATCGACGGCGGCGCGGCCGGGGCGGAGGAGGCGGCGATGCACATCGCCGACATCGACGAGGACACGGACGTCGACACGGCGGGCGACCCGGACGCGGAGGACCTGTGACGGGGCGCGCCCCCCTCCGGGGGTGATCCGCCGGTCCGGCCGGTCCGTCCGATCAGTGGCTGCCGGGCCCCCTGCGAGGGGCCCGGCAGCCGCCGTGTCCGGCGCCGGTCAGGTGCCGCCGGTGAGCCGCGTCACCAGCAGGTCGATCCGTTCGGCCTGGTACGCCACGGGCGTCCTGCCGCCCGCCGCCAGCACCGTCAGGCCGTGCAGCGACGCCCACGCCGCCTCGGCCAGTGCCGCCCGCCGCGGGTCCGCCGGGGCGAACACGGCCGTGAACGCGTCGAAGCAGTCGCGCAGCGGCGGCGGCGTCTCCTCGTGGCCGAACACCAGGTCCGTGGGCATGACGAACATGGCCTGGTACAGCGCCGGGTGCCGGACGGCGAACTCCCAGTACGCGCCCCCCACCGCCCGCAGCGCCCGGGTGACGGGCGCGGGGCCCCCGCCGGGGACGGCCTCCCCGGCGCGCCGGAGCGTGGCGGCCAGCTCCGTGAACCCCTCCAGGGCGACGGCGCGGACGATCCCCTCCTTGCCGCCGAAGTGGCTGTAGAGGACGGGCTGGCTGTACTCGACACGTTCCGCGAGCCGCCGGGTCGTGACGGCCTCCCAGCCCTCGGTCTCGGCCAGTTCGCGGGCGGCCGTGATGATCAGCTGATGACGCTGTGCGCGCTCCCGGGCGCGGCGTGTGCTGGTGGTCATGCTCTCGACCCTAGCAGCGCTAGACAGGCTTGTCCCGCTAGTGCTAGCGTCTCCCTCGTTCGCTAGCGGCGCTAAGTCACCTGTCGCCGACAGTGCACCGTCATGTCAGCCCCGGACCCTGAGGAACCACCGTGCTCACCACCATCTCCCTCGTCCTCGTCGCCGTCGTCGCCGTCGGGATCATCGGCATCGGCATACGTTTCCTCGTCCAGCCGGAGCGCGCCGGCACGGACTTCGGCCTGCCCGCCGCGTACGGCGCCCCCCGGCCCTGGGCGAACATCAAGGGCGTCCGCGACATCACCTCGGGCCTCGTCCTCCTCGTCGGACTGCTCCACGGCGACGACGTCCTCCTCGGCTGGCTGACGCTCGCCTCGACCTTCACCGCGTGGGGGGACGCGGGCGTCGTCCTCGGCGCGAAGGGCCCCAAGGCCGCGGCGTACGGCATCCACGCCGCCACCGCCGCGGTCATGGGGGCCGCCTCGCTCGTCCTGATCCTGTCCTGACGCCCCAACGCGCCACGCAGCCCGGCCCGTTCGCCCCCGCCGCCCACCTGTCATCCCCTAGTGTTCAACCACAGGTGGCCGGGGGAGGGGCGCGCGGGATGCGGGTCATGCACGTCGTCACATTGCACACACCGACGCACGAGTTCGGCGGCCCGACGCGGGTGGCGTTCCACCAGTGCAGGGAGTTGAACGCCCGGGGCGAGCACGCTGTCCTCGTCGCGCTGGGGGACGGATTCCCCGCCGGGCCGCTGCCGCGCAGGGTGGACGGGGTGCCCGTACGGCTGTTCCCCGCCCGGCACGTGCTGCCGCGCTTCGAGGTCAGCGGCATCACATCGCCCGCACTGCTCGCCCGCGCCTGGTCGTTCGTCCGCTCCGCCGACATCGTGCACGTCCACCTGATGCGGGACCTCATCACCCTCCCCATCGCCCTGCTCGCACTCCAGGCGGGCACCCCGCTGGTCCTCCAGACCCACGGCATGATCGACCCGACCGACAAACCTGTCGCCCGCCTGGTGGACGCGCTGGGCATACGCCGCGTCCTCCACCGCGCCGACGCCGTGCTCCACCTCACCGAACGCGAACGCCACGAGACCGCCGCCGTCCTCGCGCCCCGCCCCATCGCGCCGCAGTACCGGCTGGTCAACGGCGTCCCCGCGCAGGCGCGCCGCCCCCGGCCGCCGGGCCCGCCCACCGTGCTGTACCTGGCACGCGTCCAAGCCGGCAAGCGCCCCGAGGACTTCGTGCGCGCCATGCCCGAGATCCTGGCCGAACGCCCCGACACCCGCTTCGTCCTCGCAGGACCCGACACCGGCGCCCTGGACGGCACGCTGGCCCTCGCCGACCGGCTCGGCGTGCGCGCCGCACTCCACCACCCCGGCGCGCTGGACGGCCCCGCCGTGCTCGAAGCGCTGCGCGCCGCCGACGTGTTCGTCCTCCCGTCGAGCCAGGACGCGTTCTCCGTCTCGGTGCTCGAAGCGATGTCCGTCGGCACGCCCGTCGTGATCCGGGAGGGCACCGGGCTCGCGCCCGACGTCGCGCGCGCGGGCGCGGGGCGCGTCGTCCCCGCGCCCGGGGCGATCGGGCGCGCCGTCCTCGACCTGCTCGAACCGGCCGCCCAGGAGGCCGCGTCGCTCGCCGCCTGGCGCCTCGTCAGGGACGAGTACACCCTCGACGCCGTCCTCGACACGCTCCGCTCGGTGTACGCCCGTGTCCTCGGCGGCCGGGCGTGACCGCCCGGGCACCCCGCGTGGCGGAGCGGTGCCCACGACCGTTACTCTCAGCTTTTCCGTGTGTGCGGGGGACGCGGGTCCCCCGACCGGCGAACGGACGAGGAGACCCGGATGACCGACCACGACGAGGCGCCAGGAGGCGACGCCGGGCAGGAGCGTGAAGGCACGCCCCCGCGGCCCCGGGTGGACCCGCGCGCCGGGTACGCCGGTCTCCCCGACCCGCCGCCCCCGCCGCCCGAACCCCCGACGGCCGCCCTCCCCGCGACCCCGCCCACGGCTCAACTCCCGGCGGCCCAACTCCCGGCGGCCCGCGCCGAGATACCGGCCGACGCCCCACCCCCCGGCGCCTTCGGCCCCCCGCCGTACGCGCCCCCGCCGCCCGGTGGCGGCCACGGCATCGGCCCCGTCGAGTACGGCGGCGGCTTCGGCGCCCACCTGCCGCCGCCCCCGCCCCCACCGGCCGCCCCGCGCCCGCCGCGCGACCAGCGCCTCGCCCTCACGGCCGCGCTGCTCAACCTCAGCGGCCTCGGCCTCGGCCACCTCTACCTGCGCCGCTGGTGGCACGTCCTGCCCAGCCTCCTGCTGACCGCCGCCCTCCTCGCGATGGCCCTCCCGGTGACGGCCGACGGCGTGTCCGGGCGGTGGGTCGCGCTGTACGCCGCCGGGGTGCTGCTCCTCGCCGCCGACGCCTGGCGGCTGGCGCGCCCGGCCGGTCCCGAACGCCGCCCGCTGCTCGCGCCGGTCGTCGCCGGGGTGCTGCTGCTGGCGATCCCGGCGGGCGCCGTCGTCTTCTTCGGGGACGCGCAGCGGCGCGCGCTGGAGAGCGACCTCCAGGACCGCCTGACCGCGACCGACGAGCTGGTCGAACGGGCCGCCGCCGATCCGTTCGGCGAGTCGGAGGACCGCTACCGGTCGGCCGTCACCGACTACCTGGGCGTGCGCGACGCGCACCCGGACACCGACGCCGCCGCCGAGGTGCCCGACCGCCTCGACGCCCTGTACGAGCGCGCCACCGCCCCGGCGGACGGCGCGGACGGGGCGGAGGAGACCGACCACTGCCGGGCCCTCGCGCCGCTGCGCTTCTTCCGCGACCTGCCGGACGACACCGGCGACGACCCGGAGACGCGGCGCCTGTCCGCCCGCGCCACCGACGCCCTGCCGGAGCCGCTGCACGGCTGCGGGCTGCGGCTCACGTCGCAGCGCGACATCGACGGCGCCGAGGTCCCGTTCACCGAACTGCTACGCGACCACGCGGACTCGCCGTTCGCCACCGGCCTGCCGGACGAGCTGGGCGGCATGCGGAACGCCGCGATCGAGGGCGTCGAGGGCGACGATCCGTGCGGCTCGCTCGGGCAACTGCGGGACTACAACGCGCTGTTCGCCGAACTGCCGGGCGAGGAGTTCCCGCGCATGGCGGCCGAGGGCGAGGAGCCGGTGCCGGACGGGCTGTGGGCGTGCGGCACGGCGCAGTTCCGCGACGGCGACTTCGCGGACTCCGAGGAGACGCTGCGCGAACTTCTCGATGTGGCACCCGACCACGAGGAGGCGGACTACGCGGGGGACGTCCTGATCGCCGCCCAGATCGCCGTCGACCTGCCGGCCGCGGGCGAGGACCTGCCGCCGCGGCCCGGCTCCGGCGCGGGCGGCGCCACGATCGAGGTCGAGATCTTCAACGACTCGCCCGACCCGCTCGAACTCCTGTGGACCGGCCCCCGGACCGGCAGCAGGACCATCGACGCCTGCGCCTCGTGCGACTACTACCCGAGCGTCACCGACGACGACGAAACGTGCGCCGAGGACATCGACTACCCGAGCACGACCCTCGAACTCCCGGCGGGCTCCTACCACTTCCTCCACCGGGCCCCGGAAACCGGCGTCAGCACGCTCGCCGAGACCGAGGTCTTCGAGCCGGACTACATCTACACCTGGTGCACCTACACGACTGAGGACCAGTCGCTGCTGCCGGGCGGTCCCGGCGGCACCGACGCCTGACGGCCCCGCCGCCCCCCTCACCGCCGCGCCGCCGCCCCCTCCCGGGCGGCGGCGCCGCCACGCGGCGCCACGACCCACCGCGCCGCCCGCCGCACCGGCGGCGACGCCAGCGCCGCCGACAGCGCGCACGCCATCACCGGCACCACCGCCTGCTCCGGCCACGACCGCACCCACGCCACGGCGCCCCACTCCAGCAGCGGCCGCAGCACGAGCGGATGCAGCACGTACACGTACATCCCGCCCGCCCCCAGCCAACTCACCACCGGTACGCGCCTCCTGGGCATCAGCCGCAGCAGCGCCAGCGCGCCCGCGACACCCACCAGCAGCACGCCCGCACGCGCCAACGGCCCCCAGGCGGAGCCGTACGCGCCCTCCATCCGCAGCCACGCGTAGGGGACTTCCTGCCGCGCGTACCAGCCCGCGACGCCCACGCCCAGCAGCAGCGCCACGGCCGCCCGTCCGCTCCACGCCACCCCCGGCCGCAGCGCCGCCGCCCCCCGCCGCCGGAGCTGCCACCCCACCAGGAAGAACGGCAGGAAGCACAGCGTCCGCGACAGCGCCAGCCAGCCGCCGATCCCGCCCGCGTACCCGGCCGCCAGCGCCGCCGCCACCGCGTACGCCACGGGCCACCGCAGCCGCGCCAGCCAGGGCAGCGCGAGCCGCCACACCAGCAGCGACAGCAGGAACCACGCCACCCACGCGGGCGTGTCCACGTGGAACCACCAGCGCCCGGTCATCCACCACCGCTGCACCGAGTGCAGCAGCCCGGCGACCAGGTAGGGGACCGCCAGCGTCCACGCCAGCCGCCGCACCGCCTCCCGGGTGAGCGGCGCGGCGGAGCTGAAGTACCCGGCGACGATGGCGAGGACGGGCACCCGCAGCGGCCACGTCGCGACATACAGCCACACCAGGCCGTCGCGGTCGTGCAGTTGGTCCACGAGGTGCCCGAACAGGACGAGCGTCCCCGACACATAGCGGATCGTGTCCCAGTACGGATCACGGACGGCGGCACGCCGCCACGGCAGGAGATCGGTCACACACCGCAACGTATGAACGCCCCGCCCTCGCGGTCGTCCGCGCCGCCGCGGATCTTCCGCCGTACTCCCGGAGTACTACGCGCCGACGCGCCCGATCCCGAGGTGGAAACGCAACAGCCGCGTCACGTCAGGACCGAACACCGCCTCGGCGTCCGGGAGTCGCGCGGCGAGCGCCGCCGCGACGGCCGGGGGCGGGGCCGCGTACGCCGTCGCCGCGTCGTGCGCCAGCCACTCCCTGACGTCGTTCCTGGCGCGGGCGCGCAGTGCGGGGAGGGGGTCGGTCAGGAGCCCCAGGTCGGTGAGCAGCCGGGTCGCGGTGTCCCGCTCGCGCAGCAACCGGTAGGCGGCGGTGCGGACATGGCCCGGCCGCGTCGAGGCGAGGAGGTCCCGCAGGTGCTCCGCGTCGACGCCGGACGCGTGGGGGTGCAGGGCGCGGGTGACCTGGCGGACGACCGCCCCGGACGGATCGGTGAGCAGCCCTGTGAGGACAGCCGGGTCGGCCGCGCCCAGGCGCCGCAGTGCCCGGACGGCCTCGGCCCGGCCGCGCGGCAGGGGGTGGGCGAGCCAGGGGCGGAGCAGGTCCGCGTCGGCGGCGCTGCCCGTCTCGCCGAGCCCGGCGACGGCTCCCGGCGCCGGCCCGGGGGCGGCGGCGAGGATGCGGTAGCGCGTCGCCGGGTCGGTCCCGTGGCGGCGCGCGGCGGCCTGCGCGACGGCGCGCACGATCGGACTGCGGTCGGCGAGCGCGGCCACGGCGGGGGAGGGGTCGCCCGCGACCGCCTGAGCCCACACCGCCGCCGCGCGGACGGCGGCCGTGCCGCTGGACAGCAGCGGCCGGACGAGCCCGGGAGTCCCGGCCGCGGCGGCGGCGCGGACGGCGGCCTCGGCGCACCGGACGCGGATCACCGGGTCGGCGTCGTACCGCGCCGCGCACAGCGCCCCGGCAAGGGCCAGCTGTCCGGTATCGAGCGCGATGCCGTACGCCGCACGGCGGATGCGTGTGTCGGGCGCGACGAGCGCGGCCTCCAGCACGCCGGGCGGGCCCGCCCGCAGGACGGCCTCCACGCGGTCGGCCAGCCAGCGGCCTTCGCCGCGCTCGCGCAGGGCGAGGGCGACGCCCGCGACCGCGACCACGACATCCCCCGAGGGCGCGGCGAGCCGCCGGGCCAGCGCCGACCGGGCGCGTTCACGCACGGGACGCACCCATTCGGCCGCCCGCAGCGCCAGTACGGGCAGGCCCGGCGCGCCGGTGGACGCGGCCAGCCGCGCGACGGCCGTCTCGCGGACATGGCCGTTGGGGTGGCACGCGGCGAGCACGAGACCCACGGGCGGGGACACGCCGTCGGCCAGCCGCCTGGCCGTCGCGGCGGACCGGTGCGGTGCCCCGCCCCAGGCGCGGCGCACCGCCGTGTCCAGCGCCGTCCACAGGCGGGCGTCCGCGTCCGCGAGGAGGCGTTCCGCCTCGGCGAGCACGGCCGGGTCGCCGTCGCGATCGGCGGCGAGCAGCAGCCCGGCGAGCGCGTCCGAGCCGCTGCGGGGCGCGGCCAGGGCGGCGGCCGTCGCGTCGCGCAGCTGCCGTGCGGTCGGCGGTTCCGGGAGCTGGTCGTACGGGGTCAGGGCCGCCCGGCGGGCGTACACGGCCTCCAGCGCGCGGACCCTCTCCACCGGTCCGGGCTTCGGAAGCCTCTCTTCCTGGCTGTCCGGCATGGCATGCCCCCTCTCGTCCCGGCGGTCCATGATCGCCGTGTGCGGTGGGGGAGCGCGAACGGTTTCGGGGGCGCGGTGGTCTGTCCGGTGCCGCGCCCCCGTTCTGCCGGTCAGGTGTCGTCGCGGCGCAACTCCCGTGTCTTCACGCCGATCTGCCAGCGGTAGAAACTCATCGCCAGCGCGTAGTCGAGCCCGGCGCGGCCGTCGAGGAAGCCGCGGCGTGCGACGTACGCCCAGCCGAACGACAGCAGCGGCTTCAGCGGCGCGCGGTGGAACAGCTGCCCCTGCCGCGTCTTCGCCGTCCTGATCTCCTCCCGCACCTCCGGGCGCGTCTCCAGCCACGCCTCCCAGTCCGAGTAGCGGTTGTGCCGCTCGAACCAGGTGCGCACCGGGTCGAGGTCCTGGTGCTCGATGGGCGCCCGGAGCCGGAACACCGGGTCCGCAAGCGGCTGGTAGTGCCCCTCCTGCTCGCCCATTCCCGGCGCGGCCAGGTCGTCCGGCTCGGGGAAGCGGACGCGGGTGCGGTCCACCAGCGCACGCTTCACGATGGTGTGCCCGTGCCGCAGCCTGCGGCCCCCGAACCAGTAGCCGAGCGGGATGTCGAACGCGGCCGGGCGCACCGTCCGCCCGTCCAGGAAGATCCGCCGCAGCTCGGCCAGGAGTTCACCGCTGACGGTCTCGTCGCCGTCCAGGAAGAGCACCCAGTCCGTGTCGCGGTGGACGTGGTCGAGGATCCACTGCTTCTTCTTCGGGTACTTCCCGTCCCACGTGTACGGGACGACCTCGGCGCCCTCGGCCTTCGCGAGCGCGCGGGTGTCGTCCGCGCTGTCCGAGTCCACGACCACGACGGCCGTGAAGTGGGCGGCGACGGAGCGGACGGCGTCGGCGATGTTCGCCGCCTCGTCCTTCGTCGGGATCGCCACGACGATCGGCAGGCGCGTCATCCCTCACCTCCGGCCGGTTCCGGCAGCAGGTCGGCGTACTCCGGGCACAGGTGCGCCACCGCGTCCTCGGCGCCGGGGATCTCCCCGTCGCGGACGGCGGCCCCGATGGAGGCGGGGTCGTGCCGCTGGAGGTAGCCGAGGCGGTCGCACGCCTCGGTGCCGAGGTCCAGGATGGCGCCGGGGTCCACGCCCTCGGGCACGCGGTCGGTCAGGTACTCCTGCTGCTCCTCGGTGAACTCCCCGCCGGGCGGCGCGAGTTCGTCGTCGGGAACGGTGGGGGTGTCGGGGGTGGCGCCGTCCCCGTCCCCCTCCCCGTCCGCGTTCTCGTCCGTGCCGCCGTCCGGCGCGGGCTCGGGCGCGGCCTCGGAGGCGGACGCGGAAGGGCCTGCTGACCCCGCCGCGCGCTCCCCGCCGTCCGTACTGTCGTCTCCGCCGCCACCGCATGCCGTCAGCAGCAGCGCCGCGCCCATCGCCAGGGCGGGCAGCAGCCGCCGCATCACGGCGCCCCGAACGTGAGGAGGAGCTGCGGCCGGCTCGCCGTCGCCGACGCCTCGCGGGAGCCGAGCCACAGGCTGTCGCCGCCCGCCCCGGTCACCGCCACGTCGAACTGACCGCCCAACGCCGCGCGTACCGTGCTCAGTTGCAGCGGCACGGTGTACGTCCCGTTCAGCGCGTCGGGGGCGGACAGCGTGCCGAGCGCCGTCGTGCCGAGCGCCGGTCTGGTCGTCCACGTCGTCGTGGTCTCGCCCCACGCGCCGTCCACCGGCAGCACCGTGAAGTCGTCCAGCGACCCCGCCGCCGCGTCACCGCTGACGCGCACGCGCAGCGACGCCGCCTTCAGCACCTGCCCGGCCGGTGCGGACGGCAGGTCGAACGCGAGGTAGCTCTCGTACGCGGGCGTGCCGCGCACCGCGAGCTGCTGGTGCGTCCCGTGGTTGGCGCTCGGCGCCGCGCCGTTGACGTACGTGTCCGCGACAGCGCCCAGCTGCGTCACCGAGTCGGCCGGTACGGACGCGGCGGCGTAGTGCGCCTGCACCCGGGACGCCGACAACTGCGCGGGGTACACGGCCGTTTCGTCGAGCTGCCCGGCGAAGTAGTCGCTGGTGGGCCGGTTCGCCCAGTTCGCCAGCGAGTCGCCGCCGGTGCGCAGGTAGCCGGAGACCGAACGGGCGGTGGTGAACAGGATGTTGGAGTTGACCTGCTGGCCGTCCACGTACAGCCGCATGCCGGAGCTGCCGACGGAGGCGGCGACGTGGTGCCACTGCCCGTCGTTGTAGCGGCGCGGCGTGGTCAGCGTGCGGTTGGCGCCGTTGATGATGCCGAACGTGAGCTGCCCGTTGTTGAGCATGTACAGGTTCGGGTCGCGGTTGCCGCTGTCCTGGAGGATCAGGTTGCCGAGGCCCATCAGCTTGCCGCCGCGCGTCGTCGTGGTGCGGAACCACGTCTCCATCGTGAACCGCTGCATGCCCGGCAGGCGCGCGTCGCTGTACGTGTACGCGTCCGTGCCGTCGTACCCGACCGACGCCGCGCCGACGCCCGGTACGGCCGCGGGCACCACGCCGCGCTCGGGGCCGCCCCGGTGCACGCCGCTCGCGCCGTTGCCGGACGCGTCGGACGCGTAGTTGTTCGCCGCCTCGTCGAACCGCCAGTACAGCAGCGGGTCGTCGGCCAGCACCGCGTTCGCGTAC
This sequence comes from Streptomyces sp. NPDC049879, assembly GCF_044461265.1. NCBI lineage: Bacteria > Bacillati > Actinomycetota > Actinomycetes > Kitasatosporales > Streptomycetaceae > Streptomyces > Streptomyces sp. NPDC049879. The sequence continues at coordinate 1,023,851 of NZ_JBITKT010000001.1, forward strand.
GCCTGCCCGCCGCTCGCCACCGTCACCGACACGGGGGCCGAGAGCGCGCTGACGTTGCCCGCGCCGTCGGTCGCCGTGACGCGGTAGCTGTGCGTCTCACCGGCCGCCACGGCCGGGTCGGTCCAGGTCAGCTGCGGGCGCACCCACGGCAGCGACGAGCCCTCCACCGTGTGCACCGGCGTGCTCCCGTTGTCCCGGTAGACCCGGTACGTCAGCAGGCTGTCGTCCAGGTCGAGGCTCGCCCGCCAGCTCACGTCCACGCGGCCCGCCGCCGGGCTCGCCACGTGCGTCTCCGGCGTCGAGGGGGTGCCCGTGTCCGGGGCGGTCGCGAAGCGCGTCAGGCCCCACTGGCCGACGCCGTTGACCGTCGTGAAGCCGCCGCCGACCCACAGGAAGTCCCGCTCGTCGTCCGGGTGGTCCGTCACCGGGAGCAGGACGCGCGGGCCGAGCGCCTCGCCGAGCCCGTCGTTCGTGTTGGGGAACCAGCCGAGCTTCGCCGTGCCCGTCACCGCCTGCGCGAACAGGTGGTAGCGCTCCTGGTTGGGGAACTCGCCCATGCTCGCGCAGTCGTGCGCGTGGTGCCCGCTGTAGAGCACCCCGCCGTGCACGGTCACGCTCTGCGTGGCGCCCAGGCAGGTGTCGCGCCAGCGCTGCTGGAACGTGTCGAGGCTCAGCGCGATGCGGCCGTCGAACACGCCGCCGCCCGTGCCCTCGTTGCCGGTGTAGAAGCTCGTGCCGTCCGTCGCGATGGACTGGACGGTGGAGTTGGTCTCGATGAAGCCTTCCGGGTACGTGCGGACGTTCGCGCCGGTCGCCGCCGAGACGACGGCCAGGGCGTGCGAGTTCGCGCCGTTCACCTCGAAGAAGTCGCCGCCCAGCAGGACGTTCTGGCCGTCCGGGGTGAGCGCGACGGCCTTGCCGATCTCGTCCGCGTCGGCGCGCCAGCCCGCCACGACGGCGCCCGCCGTCGTCACCGCGCCGAAGCGCGAGCGCGGCTGGCCGCTGAGCTGCGTGAAGTCGCCGCCCAGGTAGACCCGTTCGCCGCTCGCCGCGATGGCGCGCACGATGCCGTTCGCCGCCACCGGGAACGGCACGCGCGTGCAGCTCGGCAGGTCGAACGCCGCGACGCTGCTCGCGCCGGCGCCGTTCACCGAGCCGAACGTACCGCCCACATACAGCGTCGACTTGTCCGGCGAGACCGCGAGCGAGCGGATCGTCGCCGTGCCGGAGCCGACCGTGAACGACAGGTCGCAGTCCTCGACCGGCGCGCCCGTCGCCGCGTCGAGCGCGACGAAGTTGGCCACCGCCGTCTCCTGGGTCCCGGCCTCGGCGCCGGGCGGGCGGATCGTGGAGAACGTGCCGCCCGCGTACACCACCCCGTCCGCCTCGGCCAGCGCGTACACGATCCCGTTCGTCTGCCAGGTCGGCAGGTCCTCCGCCGTCATGGTCAGCGGCGGCGTCAGCGCTTCCGCCGGGGTCGGCGCGGGCTCCGCGCCGACCAGCAGTCCGGCCGTCAGCGCGGCGACCGCCCCGTACCCCACCGCGCGGCGGGCCCGCCGCCCGCGCAGCCGCGCCCGCAGGGCCCGTACCGCCAACGCGCCCATCGGCACGCCTCCGTCCGCCATGGCCTCACCCATCCCGTGCCTGTCCCGCACCTGTCCGCCCCGTCTCGCCCATCGTCCGGCCCGTCTCACCGGTCGATCCGTACGCTCGCGCCGCTCAACTCCGCGTCGAGCGCCGCCACATCGGCCGCCACCATCAGCTCGGCCAGCTCACGCCACCGCACCCGCGCCTCCCACCCGAGCAGCTCGCGCGCCTTCGACGCGTCGCCCACCAGGGCGTCCACCTCGCTCGGCCGCTCGTACTTGGGGTCGAAGCGCACGTGCTCCTCCCAGTCCAGGCCCCCGGCGGCGAACGCGGCGCCGAGGAAGTCCCGCACGGTCGCGGGGACTCCCGTCGCCACCACGTAGTCGTCCGGCTCGTCCCGCTGGAGCATGCGCCACATCGCCTCCACGTATTCCGGCGCGTAGCCCCAGTCGCGGACGGCGTCGAGGTTGCCCATCCAGAGCCGCTCCTGGAGCCCGGCCCTGATCCTGGCCACCGCGCGCGTGATCTTGCGGGTCACGAACGTCTCACCGCGGCGCGGCGACTCGTGGTTGAACAGGATGCCGTTGACGGCGTACAGCCCGTAGGCCTCACGGTAGTTGACAGCCGACCAGTAGCTGTACACCTTGGCGCAGCCGTACGGGCTGCGCGGGTGGAACGGCGTCCGCTCGTTCTGCGGCGGCGGCACCGAGCCGAACATCTCGGACGACGACGCCTGGTAGATCCGCGTCTCCACCCCGCTGGCGCGGATCGCCTCCAATAAGCGCAGCGTCCCGAGCCCTGTCACGTCCCCCGTGTACAGCGGCGCGTCGAACGACACCCGTACATGCGACTGCGCCCCCAGGTTGTACACCTCGTCCGGGCGCACCTCGCGCAGCAGGTTGACGAGCGCCACCCCGTCCGACAGGTCCGCGTGGTGCAGCACCAGCGTGCGGCCCGGCTCCTGCGGCCCCTGGTAGATGTGGTCGATGCGCTCGGTGTTGAACGACGACGAGCGGCGCACCAGCCCGTGCACCGTGTACCCCTTGGCCATCAGCAGCTCGGCCAGATACGAACCGTCCTGCCCGGTGACGCCGGTGACCAGCGCCGTCCGGCCCTGGACGTCCTCCGTCTCGCGTGGTGCCATCACGAACTCGCTCCCCCAACTCACTTGCTGAACAGATCTGTTGTGCCATCGCGCGTGACCTGTCACACGCTGCCGCGAACGCCCCCTGAGGGCTCCGCCGCGCTGGCAGAATCCGGGCCATGACGACCCTCCTGCCGCCCGCCGCCCGCGTGTTCGTCGCCGGACACCGCGGCCTGGCCGGCTCCGCCATCGCCCGCGCACTCGCGGACGAGGGACACGAGGTCCTCACCAGGACCAGGGACCAGCTCGACCTGCGCGACGCCGACCGCACCCGCGCGTGGCTGGCCGCCGTGCGCCCCGACGCCGTCGTCCTCGCCGCCGCCACGGTAGGGGGGATCATGGCGAACAAGCGGTTCCCCGTGCCGTTCCTGGAGGACAACCTCCGCATCCAGCTCAGCGTCGTCTCCGGCGCGCACGAGGCCGGCGTGGACCGGCTGCTCTTCCTCGGCTCGTCCTGCATCTACCCGCGCCACGCCCCGCAGCCCATCCCCGAGGAGGCGCTGCTGACCGGGCCGCTGGAGCCGACCAACGAGGCGTACGCGCTGGCGAAGATCGCGGGCATCATGCAAGTCCGCGCGTACCGGCGGCAGTTCGGCCGCGCGTACATCGCCGCCATGCCCACCAACCTGTACGGGCCCGGCGACAGCTTCGACCCCGAGACGTCGCACGTCCTGCCCGCCCTCGTCCGGCGCTTCCACGAGGCGAAGGCGGCGGGGCACCCGGAGATCACCCTGTGGGGCACGGGCACGCCGCGCCGCGAGTTCCTGCACAGCGCGGACCTGGCGCGCGCCTGCGTCACGCTGCTGCGGTCGCACGACGACGAGGTGGCGGTGAACGTCGGCTGCGGCGAGGACCTCACCATCGCCGAACTCGCGGCGACAGTCGCCCGGGTGGTCGGCTACGGGGGGCGGATCGCCTGGGACCCGTCCCGGCCGGACGGCACGCCCCGCAAGCTGCTCGACGTCACGCGGCTGCGCGCCCTCGGCTTCACGCCGCGCGTCCCGCTGGAGGAGGGGATCGCCGACACGTACCGCTGGTGGCTCGCCGACCAGGCGTAGCCGGCGGCGGGCCATCAGTACGCGCCCCGGCCGTCGAGGACCGCGCGGACGGTGCGCGCCAGCACGTCGAGGTCGCCGGTGACCGACCAGTTGTCCGCGTAGTCGAGGTCGAGCGCCAGGCCCTCGTCCCACGACAGGTCGGCCCGGCCGCCGACCTGCCAGGGCCCGGTCAGGCCCGGCTTGACGACGAGCCGCCGCCGCTCCACCGCGCCGTAGCGCGCCACCTCGTCTGGCAGCGGCGGGCGCGGCCCGACGAGGGCCATCTCGCCGCTCACCACGTTGACCAGCTGCGGGAGTTCGTCCAGGGAGGTGCGGCGCAGCAGGCGGCCGACGCGGGTGACGCGCGGGTCGCGGCGGATCTTGAACAGCGGTCCTGAACGGTGCTCGTTCGCCCCTTCGAGCGCGGGGCGGCGCAGATCCGCGTCGGGGACCATCGTGCGGAACTTCCACAGCGTGAACGGCCGCCCCCGGTGGCCGACGCGCGTCTGCCGGTAGAGGACGGGCCCGTTGGAGTCCAGCCGGACGGCGAGCGCGAGCAGCAGCATCAGCGGGGCGAGGACGACGAGCGCGAGGGCCGCCGCCGTCCGGTCGAAGACGCCCTTGACGACGGGCTGCGGGCCCCGGTGCAGCGGCGGGGCGACGTGCAGCAGGTTCAGCCCGGCGGCGGTGGAGACGGTGACGCGCCGCAGCGCCACGTCGGTCAGCCCGGAGGCGACGACGAGCGTGAGCCCGGCGTCCTGCACGGACCAGCCGAGGCGCCGCAGCCGCTCCCCGGTCAGGGCCGTGCCGGGGACGGCGAGGACGACGTCGGCGGCCTGGTGGCGCGCGGCGGCGAGTACGGTGGGCCCGTCCTGGGCCCCGGGTATCAGGTCGGGCGGCGGCGCGCCCGGCGTGCCGTGCGCGTGCGGAGGCGGGGGCGCGGTCGCGGGCGCGAGGTGGCCCATCCGCGGGACGCCGCAGGCGAGTTCGTCCGAGCCGCCGACGAGGACGCCGCCGATGACGACGTACGGGTGGTCCGTGCGGGCGGCGAGCTGCGCGGCCACGGCGTCCACCGGGCCCGGCTCCCCGACGACGAGGACGCGCCGCACGGCCTGCGCGCGGTGCCGTCTGCCGGTGAGGTGGCGGTGGATCGCGGCGCAGGTCGCGCCGGTGACGACGGGCGCGGCGGACAGCGCGAGGAGCGCGGCGGCGGGCGACGAGTCCTCGCCCGTGACCGCCCGCAGGGCCGCGAGGAGCCCGACGAGGAGGAGCCAGTCGTGCGCGGCGGCGCGGAGCCCGCGCCGCTCGCCGAGGGAGCCGGGCCGGTAGCGGCCGTGGACGGCGCGGACGGCGGTCCAGGAGGCGGCGGCGACCGTTGCGGCGGCCAACGGGTGTGCCTGAGCGGTCAGTTGATAGACCGTCAGGACTGGTAAGCAGGCCCCCGCCGCGTCGGCCATGACGGCGGCGGGGGCGTACCAGCGGGGCCGCCCCGGCCGGGGTGTGACCCGGCGTACGGGAACGGTCGGCTCGCGCACGATTCCATAGCGTGAAGAGTCCTGGCGACGCATGATCGACCCCCAAGGTGCGGAAACGGCGGCACGGGAACAGCGGCACGGGAACGCGCCGCCCGCCGCACCGGCGTCGGCGCCGTGCGGCGGGGCGCCCGGTGGGGACGGCCGATCACGGCGCGGGCGCGGGAGGTGGAGCTGTCCGGGACCGCGCGTGCCGTTCCGTGTGGACGGGGAACGGCCGGGCGGCGGTCTGCGGGTGGTCTGCGAGCGGTCGGGAAGCGGTGGTGGAGCGGAGGCGGAGTGGGCGGAACATGGGTGGAAAAGGTGAGGAAGGCGTGTCCTCATCTCCCCGTGAGTGCACACCCGGTGCCGCAGAAGAGGCTAGGGCATGGCGAAGGCGTTTGGCCGCTGTTTGTTGGAACTTTCCGAAACCGCCCGGTTCCCTGGCCGGAATCTCCGGTTCCGCCGCCGGGCGGTCACCCGGCGCGGCGCGGCAGCACCAGCCGCGTCCCCGTCCCCGGGTGCGGCAGCACCTCCACCGGATGCTGGTAGACGCGGCTGAGCAGCTCCTCCGTGAACACCTCGGCCGGCGGCCCGTCCGTCGCCACGCGCCCCTGGTGGAGGACGACGGCACGGTCCGCGTACGCCGCCGCGAGCCCCAGGTCGTGCAGCACCACCACGACGGCGCGGCCCGCCCGCGCCTGTTCCCGGCACACCCGCAGCACCAGCTCCTGGTGCCGCAGGTCGAGCGCGGCGGTCGGCTCGTCGAGCAGCAGCAGGGGCGCACGCTGCGCCAGCACGCGCGCCAGTGCGACCCGCGCGCGCTCGCCGCCGGACAGCGCCGAGAACGGCCGCCCGGCGAACGGCGCGACCTCCGTCGCCGCCATCGCCTCGGCCACCGCCGCGTCGTCCTCGTCCTCGGCACGCGTCCCCGCCCAGGGCGCGCGGCCCATCCGGACGACATCGCCGACCGTGAAGGGGAACGACAGCGTCGCCGACTGCGGCAACACCGAGCGGCGCAGCGCCAGTTCGGGCGCGGACCAGTCACCGGCCGGGTGTCCGGCCACCGTCACCCCGCCGCTGTCCGGCCGCTGGTCGGCCGCCAGGACGGACAACAAGGTGGACTTCCCTGCCCCGTTGGGCCCGACCAGCGCCAGCACCTCACCGGCGGCGACCGCGACGTCCACCCCGTCAAGCACCGCCCGGCCGCCCAGCGCGAGCGACACCCCGCGCGCGGCGGCGGCCGTCTCCCCGGGCGCGGGCGGCACCGGCAGCGCCGTGTCACGCTCCCCGAACAGCCCGCCGAACCACGTACCCAGCACGCCCGTCACGCCCCTCACGCCCAGCCTCCCTGCCGGTTGCGGGTCCTGCGCAGCAGCCAGAAGAAGAACGGGCTGCCGAGCAACGCGGTCAGCACCCCCAGCGGCAGCTCGGCCGGCTGCGCCGCCGTCCGCGCGAACAGGTCGGCCGCCAGCAGCACCAGCGCGCCGCCCAGCGCGGACACCGGGATCAGGAACCGGTGCCCGGGACCCGCCGCCATCCGCAGCAGGTGCGGCACGACCAGGCCGACGAAGCCGATGACCCCCGCCACCGCGACGGCCGCCGCCGTCAGCAGCGCCACCAGCAGCACGAGCACCAGCCGCAGCCGCTCGACGTCCACGCCGAGGTGGCGGGCGGGCCGTTCGCCCAGGGCCAGCAGGTCGAGCCGCCGCGCGTACAGCGGCGCGACCAGCAGCCCGGCGGCGGCGCACGGCAGGACGGCGAGGACCTTCGGCCAGGTCGCCTGCGCCAGCGAGCCGAGCTGCCAGAACGTGATCTGGGTGATCTGCGCGTTGTCCGCGAAGAAGATGAACAGGCCGATCAGCGCCATCGCGAACGCGTTGACCGCGATGCCGGTCAGGATCAGCGTCACGACCTCCGTCCGCCCGCCGGAACGCGCCAGGGAGTAGACGACCAGCACGGTCGCCAGCCCGGCGACGAACGCGAAGACCGTCACCGTCCAGTTGCCGAGGAAGTCGAGCCCGAACGCGATCGCCGCGACCGCGCCGACCGCCGCGCCGGGCGAGATGCCGATGACGGCGGGCTCGGCCAGCGGATTGCCGAACACGCCCTGCATCAGCGCCCCGGCGCAGCCCAGCGACGCCCCGACCAGCAGCGCCAGCACGACGCGCGGCAGCCGTACGTCCCACAGCACGCTCTCGCCCACGCGGTCGAGCGGCTCCCCGCCCAGGCCGAGCCGGTGCGCGGCCGACGCCAGCAGGTCGGAGAGGGGGATGTCGTACGCGCCGACCGACGCGGAGACCAGGGTGACGGCGACCAGGGCGGCCGACAGGCCGGCGATCAGCAGCGTCCGCCGCGCGCGCGGGCGCGCCGGGCCGGCCGGCGTACCGGCGGCGGGGGAGGCGGCGGGCGCTTCGGCGGGGGCGGGGGAGGGTTCGGTGCGGGTCATCCGGCCTGGCCGCCCGCGTGGATCTGCGCGGCGAGCGACGCGAGCACCTCGTCCGTGCGCGGCCCGTAGTTGAGGAGCATGCCGTCCTCGACCGACGCGATCCGCCGGTCCATCCCGGCGGGCGTCTGGGCGACGCCGGGGATCTCCAGCAGGCCGTCCACGCCGCCGACCGAGTCGAGCCCCTTGCTCATCACGAGGATCACGTCCGGCGCGGCGGCGGCCAGCGCCTCGCTGGTGAGGGGCGTGAAGTCCGTGTCCAGGCCCGACTCGTCGCCCGCGTCCACGCCGCCCGCCGCCTCGATCAGCGACACGGCCCCCGACCGGGAGCCGCCGAGCAGGTAGACGGACGCGGTGCCGCGCAGGTAGAGGAACGCGACGCGCGGCCGTTCGCCGTCCGCGGGGATGTCCGCCTGCGCGGCCTCGATGCGCTCCGCCGTGCGGGCGGTCAGCGCCTCGCCCGCGCCGGGCACGCCGAGCGCCGCCGCCACGGCCCCGATCCGGGGCGCCACGTCGTCCAGCGACAGGGCGGCGTCGAACACGACGACCGGCACGCCCGCCGCCCGGATCTGGTCGAGCGACTCGGCGGGCCCGGTGGTCGACTCGGCGAGCACGACGTCGGGGTGCAGGGAGAGGACGCCCTCGGCGGAGACGTCGTGGCCGCGCGTCACCACCGGGAGGTCCGCCGCCTGTTCGAAGGTGGCGGTGACGTCGCGGGCGACGACGCGGTCCCCGAGGCCGAGCGTCCAGACGATCTCCGAGAGCGAGCCCGACAGCGGGACGACGCGGTCGGCCGCCGTGACGGTGACGTCCTCGCCGTCCGCCGAGGGGACGGTGACGGGCAGTTCGGGCGTGGGCGCGGGCCCGTCGAGCGGTTCGACGCGGTCCACGAGCGCCGTCGCCGTGGCGGGACCTCCGTCCCCGCCGCCGCCCCCGCCGCTTCCGTCGCTGCCGCAACCGCCGAGCAGCAGGCCGACGGCCAGCAGCACGGCGAGAGTTCCCCGAGGGTGGCGCTTCACCGGTTCCGCACCTCTTCGCTTCCCGTCCCGCAGGGGGATCGTCTTCGCATCACGCAACTGTGAGGTTAGCCTAACCTCACTTGAATTAGGTTAGGCTAACCTCACTCCGCGTCCGGCGCTCCGTGGCCGGCTCCTCAGGGAGGACTCCTCGATGCTGCCCAGAAGCCTGCGGCTGTGCGCGTGCGCGCTGCTGGCCGTCCTGTTCGCCGCCCTGCTGCCCGGCACCGCGCACGCGGCCGAGCGCACCGTCGCGGGCGGACGTCTCGACTGGGGCGTCAAGTCCTCGTTCCAGACCTACATCACCGGCCCCATCGCCACCGGGAGCTGGAGCCTGAGCGGCGGCGCGTCCACGGTCGGGCAGAGCCAGTTCCGCTTCCACTCGGCGCAGGGCGCGTACGACCCGGACAGCGGCGCGTTCACCGCCTCCTACCAGGGCGGCGTCCGCTTCACCGGCCACCAGGAGGCGGACGGGAACTACCAACTCGACCTGACCATCAGCAATCCCACGGTCTCCGTCTCCGGCGGCTCAGGCACCCTCTACGCCGACATGCGCAGCAAGGACCGCGAGAGCGGCCGGATCACCGACAGCCGCCAGGTGCCCCTCGCGTCGCTCAATCTCGGCGGCATCGACCTGCGCGGCGGCACCGGCATCGCCGTCACGGGCGTCCCGGCGACGCTCACGGCCGAGGGCGCCGTCGCGTTCGCCGGCTACTACGCGGCGGGCGACCCGCTCGACCCGGTGACGCTCAGCGCCGACACGCTCGACCCCGAACCTTCCGAACCTTCCGAGCCGTCCGACGACCCCGACGAGCCGGCGGAGGCGGACGAACAGGAGCGCCCCGAGGCGTCGTTCGCCACCGCCGCCGTGGACTGGGGCATCCGCCGCACGTTCCGCGAGTACGTCACCGGCAACATCGCCCAGGGCGGCTGGGAACTGGGCGGCGGCGCGGCGGACGGCGGCGCGGTGTTCCGCTTCCCGGCGGGCGAGGGCACCGCCGACCCCGGAGCCGGCACGGTGGACGCCGCGTTCGCCGGGACCGTCCACTTCACCGGCACCGACCTGGACCTGGCGATCGGCGGCGTCACCGTCACCGTCGCGGACGGCACCGGCACCCTCGCCGCCGACATCACCACCGGCGAAGGCACGGCCGAGGACCAGCCGCTGGTCACGTTCCCCGCCGACACCGACGCGCTCACCCCGGACGACGGGCTGCTCCTGCTCGCCGAGGTGCCCGCCACGCTCACCGACGAGGGCGCCGAGGCGTTCGGCGGCCTCTACCAGTCGGGCGCCGAGATGGACCCGCTCACCCTCGCCGTCGCCCTCGACGACGGCGCCGAACTCCCCGCGCTCCCCGACCTCGGCAGCGACCCCACCGACGCCCAGGCCCCCGACCCCACCCCGACGGCCGACCCGGAACCCGCCGCCGCCGACGCCGGGAACGCGTCGGACGACACCGGCGGCACCCCCGTCGCCGTCCTCGCGACCGGCGCGGGCGCGCTGCTCGTCATCGCCGCCGCAGCCGCACTCATCACGCGACGCAACCGCCGTACGCCGCGCGTCGCCACCACACACGAGGAGAACGACCCGTCATGACCCGGAACAGATCCCTGCTGCTCGCCGCCGCCACGGCGACGGTGCTCGGCGTGACCGCCTTCGCGGGCCCGGCGCTCGCCGCGCCCGCCGAACCGGCCGCGCCCGGCACCATCGGGCTGGAGGACGGCACCCTGGACTGGGGACTGAAGTCCTCGTTCCGCAACTACATCACCAGCCCCATCGCCAACGGCACGATCACCGTCTCGGACGGCGCCCAGCGCAACGCGGACGGCACCTTCCGGTTCACCGACGGCGCGGGCAGCTACGACCCGACGACGCACGCCGTGGACACCGCCTTCGCGGGCGGCGTGCACTTCGAGGGCCACCACGGCGCGCTGGACCTCGGCCTGTCGGACCTGCACGTCGAGACCGAGGGCACGTCGGGCGCCATCGTCGCGGACGTCACCGTCGCGGGCGAGACGACCCAGGACGTCACGTTCGCCACGCTCGACCTGAGCGGCGTCCAGCCGGGCACGGGCGAGGGCGGGGCCATGGTGTTCGCGAACATCCCCGCGACGCTGACGGCGGGCGGCGCCGAGGCGTTCGAGTACAACGGCACGCCGATGTACGCGGAGGGAACCGTGCTCGACCCGGCGACGCTGACGGTCTCGCCGGTGGAGGTAGACCCCACGGACCCGACCGATCCGACGGACCCGACCGACCCGACCGATCCCACGGATCCGACCGACCCGACCGATCCGACGGACCCCACGGATCCCACGGACCCCACCGATCCGACGGATCCCACGGACCCCACCGATCCGACGGACCCCACGGACCCCACCGATCCGACGGACCCCACGGACCCGACTGACCCCACCGACCCGACCGACCCCGTTGACCCCGTTGACCCGGCCGATCCCGACCCCCAGGGCACCCTCCACGACGGCACCCTCGACTGGGGCGTCAAGGAGTCGTTCCGCTCCTACATCACCGGCCCGATCGCGGGCGGCAGCGTCGAACTCACCGGCGGCGCCACGGAGAACGCGAACGGCTACAGCTTCCCCGGCGCCGAGGGCACGTTCGACGAGGACGCCCCCGCCCTGGAGGCGGCCTTCGACGGCACGGTCCGCTTCACCGGCCACCACGGCGCGCTCGACCTGAGCTTCACCGACCTCGGCGTGGACATCGACGGCACCGAGGGCGCCCTCGTCGCCGACGTGTCGGCCACGGACGCCGAGACGGGTGAGGTCACCGAGTACGACGACCTCACCGTCGCCGAACTCGACGTGCCCGCCGGTGCCCTGGAGGCGGACGGCGAGACCCTCGTCCTCGACGCCCTGCCCGCCACGCTGACGGCGGACGGCGCCCAGGTGTTCGAGTACAACGGCACGCCGATGTACCCGGCCGGTACCGCGCTCGACCCGGTCAGCGTCCGCGTCTCCCTGAGCGACGACGCAGCCGTGCCCCCGGCCAACCCCGGCGGCGGCTCCGACAACGGAGGCACCGGCGGTACGGGCGGCACCGGTGGCACCGGCGGCGTCACCCCGCAGGGCGGCGCGACCGGCGGCGCCCTCGCCAGCACGGGCGCCGGCATCGGCGCCGCCGCCGCGCTGAGCACGGCGGCCGCCCTCGCGGCGGGCGGCGTCGTCCTGCGCCGCACGGCGGCCCGCCGCCGCACGGCCTGACACACCGCACCACCCCGGCAGCCCGCCCCTCACCGGGCGGGCTGCCCCGCGCCGCGTGCGGGACCGGTGCCCTCCCGTCACCCACCCCGCACGCGGCGCCTGCCGCGTCACCTCGCCGTGAACCGCGCCGTCAACTCCGCCTCGTCCGCCACGAACCACAGCTGGCGGCCCCTGTTGCTCTCCCGCACGAAGTCGGCCAGCGCAGAACTCGCCGCCACCTGCCCGGAGATGTCACCCACCACGGCGAGCCCCACCCCGTACTGCGCGAACTTCTGCACGATCCCGCCCGCCACGCGCGTGCGCAGCCGGAAGAAGTCGTCCGTCAGCCGCGCCACCGGCAGGACGACCCACGTCGCCCCGCGGCCGAACGCGTCCCCCAGCAGGTCCGTCCCGTCCCGCTCGTCCCGCACCGGCGCCCCCTCCGCCGCGCAGAAGAGCACCTCCACGCCCGCTATCGTCCCGACCCTGTCGCTCACCGTTCCGTGGTCCCCTCTCCCAGGGCGAGCAGGTCGATCATCCCGAGCAGTTCCCCGGCGGCCGCCGGACCGCCCAGGACGATGACCTTCAGCTCGCCGCGCTCCTCGTCGTACGCGCTCTCCACCCGCAGCCGGTCGGCGTTCTCCCGGCCGTGCCTGCCGACGGCGGCGGCCACGAGCGTGTTGGTGAGGCGGATCGCCTCGTCGGGGCCGATCGCCTCGACCCGCGCGACGCAGGACACCTCGGCGCGCCGCGCGCGGCGCGGGGGCGGCTCGACCGGGGTGCCGGTGAACGCCGCCAGGTCCTCCGCCGTGACGCGGTACAGCCGGCCGACCCGCGTCGCCCGCAGCCGCCCGTCCCGCACGTAACCGCGCACGGTGCGGACGTGCAGGCCGAGCAGCCCGGCGACCTCGTCCATCGAGTAGTACCGCTGCTCCACCCCGTACGCCCTCCCGCTCGCGACCCTTGCCTTCCCTCAATCTACCTCGCCACACCCGGCTGAGGTAATCCAAGGCAAGGAGAGGGAACGCTCACGGCCAGTCCGTCGCCCGCGCCTCCACCGCCGCCGTCAGCGCCCCGACGAACGCCGCGACCGGCGCCGGAGCGGGCGGCGCCCCGTAGTACGCCACCGAGATCCGCCGCCGGTCACCCGGCAGCCGGTCGATCCGCACGCCCTCCTGCCGGTGCGCCCGCAGCGCCAGCCCCGGCAGCACGCTCACGCCGAGACCGGCCGCCACCAGCGCCTGCACCGCCACATGGTCGTCCGTCTCGAACGTGATGTGCGGCGCGAAGCCGAGCCCGCCGCACATCGCCACCAGGTGCAGGCGACAGCGCTCGCAGCCCGCGATCCAGTTCTCGGCCCGGTATGTCGCCAGGTCCGCGGCCGGGCCGGGCCAGCGCCGTTCCGCCGGGGTGACGACGTACACCGGCTCGTCCAGCAGCGGCAGCACCGTCGTGTTCCGGTGCTCGCCCGGCGGCGGGTCGTCGTGCTCGAATATCAGCGCCGCGTCCACGTCCGCGTTCCGCAGCGCCGTCAGCGCCTCGGGCGGCTCCGCCTCGGTCAGCGCCAGCGCGACCCCCGGGTGGTCCGCCGCCAGCCGCGCCGCCGCGTCCGGCACCAGCGTGGCCAGCGCCGAAGGGAACGCGGCGAGCCGCACCCGGCCCGTACGCAGCCCCGCGTGCGCCGCCAGCTCCGCCTGCGCCGCCTCCACCTGCCCGAGGATCTCCTCGGCGCGCGCGACGAGCAGCCGCGCCGCGTCCGTCAGCAGGATGCCCCGCCCGGCCCGCCGCACCAGCGGCACCCCCACCTCCGCCTCCAGCTTGGCGAGGTGGTGGCTCACGGACGGCTGCGCGTAGTGCAGCGCCTCGGCGGCCGCCGTGACGGACCCCTCCCGGGCGACAGCGACGAGCACCCGCAGTCGTGTCAGATCCAGCATCCTCGCAGCGTAACCCGCATCCATAGACGGAATCGATGCCGAGCGAGAAAACAGGCATTGGATCTATCAGTACAGGTCATGCCACCGTGGCGGGTATGCGAGAACCGACCATCACCGACGCGCTCCGCGCCCGCCGCCTGCTGGCCGACCACCTCCCGCCCACCCCCATGTGGTCCTACCCGGCGCTCGACGCCGCCGTGGGCGCCACCGTGCTCGTCAAGCACGAGAACGTCCAGCCCACCGGCGCCTTCAAGGTGCGCGGCGGCCTCACCCTCCTCGCCGCGCTGTCCCCGGACGAACGGGCGCGCGGCATCGTCGGCTACTCGACGGGCAACCACGCGCAGTCCCTCGCGTACGCCGCCGCGCGCTTCGGCGCGCCCTGCGTCATCGTGATGCCGGCCGACCCCAACCCGGCCAAGGCCGCCGCCGTCCGCGCCCTCGGCGCCGAGCTGGTCGAGCACGGCGCCGACATGACCGAGGCCGCCGCCCACGCCGCGACGCTCGCCGACGCGCGCGGCATGCGGCTCGTCAGCGCGGGGGACGAGCCGGAGCTGGTCGCGGGCGTCGCGACCGCGTACCTGGAGATGTTCGAGCAGGCCCCCGACCTGGACACGGTGGTCGTCCCGGTCGGCGGCGGCAGCGGCGCGGCGGCGGCCTGCCTGGCGGCGGCGGCCGTGGCGCCGCGCTGCCGCGTGGTGGCCGTCCAGGCGGCGGCCTCGCCCGCCGCCCACGACTCGTGGCGCGCGGGCGAGCTGCTCACCCGCCCGAACCGCACCCGCGTCGAGGGCCTCGCCACCGGCTGCGCCTTCGCCCTCACCCAGCGCCTGATGCGCGACGGGCTGGCGGACTTCCTCCTCGTGACGGACGAGGAGATCGCCGCCGCGCAGTGGCGGATGATGCGGGACGTGCACACCCTCGCCGAGGGCGCGGGGGCGACCGCGCTGGCCGCCGTCCTCTCCCACCGCGACCGGGTCCCCGGCGACCGCATCGGCGTGATGTGCAGCGGCGGCAACGCGTCCCCCTCCGAACTCCGCACCTGCACCGCCGTTTCGGCCGCCTGACCACGGGGCGGCCCGGCAGCCGCCGCCCGCGCTCCTCCTGCTTGAATGGACCGCCGCCGTCGGCCGAACAAGGAGAAGAGCCGTGCCCCTGGTGTCCGTCGTGATGCCCGTGTACAACTCGGCAGCCACCCTCGGCGCCTCGATCCGGTCGGTGCTCGCGCAGACCCACACCGACCTGGAGCTGCTGGTCACCGACGACCAGTCCTCGGACGACTCCATGGACCTGCTCCAGGAGTTCGCCCGCCAGGACGAACGCGTCCTGCCGCGGTCGGCGCCCGAACGCGGCGGCGCGGGCCGCGCGCGCAACCTCGCCATCGAACGGGCCAAGGGCGACTACGTCGCCTTCCTCGACAGCGACGACATGTGGCTCCCGGAGAAGACCGAACGGCAGCTCGCGTTCGCCGCGTCGGGCACCGCGCCGCTGACGTTCACCTCCTACTACAAGATGGACGCCGACTACGCGGGCGAGAGCACGGACTTCACCCCGAACGGGCGCGTGGTCCCGGCGCGCGAGCACGTGGACTACCGCGCGATGCTGGTCAGGGACTACATCGGCGCGCTGACCGCCATGTACGACCGCACGGCCCTCGGCACGCGGCTGATGCCCGAGATGCTGAAGCGGCAGGACTACGCGCTGTGGCTGTCCATCATGCGCGACGGCCACGACGCGCGCGGCCTCACCGAACCGCTCGCCGTGTACCGGGCCCACCAGGCGGGATCGCTGTCCTCCAACAAGCTGTCGCTCGTCCAGTACAACTGGGCGCTGTACCGCAAACACGAGCACCTGTCGGTCCCCCGCTCGACACGGGCACTGGCCGGCGCGGTGTGGCAGTCACTGCGCAACTCGCGGATCTAGTCGCGCCGGTACCAGGTGCCCGGCGCGCCGCCGAGATCGGCGGGGTCCGCCGGGCCGACCGGGACGAACCCGGCCTTGGCCAGGACTCTCCGGGACGCGACGTTGGCGTCGGCCGCGGCCGCCCGCAGGGTACGCAGCCCGTGCCGCGCGGCCGCGATCCCGCACAGCTCCCGGACGGCCGCGGTCGCCACACCACGCCCGGCGACCCGCTCCGCGACCCGGTAGCCGAGCCTGGCGTCGCCGTCCTCCAGGTCGTACAGGTTGAACCTGCCGATCACCGAGCCGTCCTCGGCGACGAGCACGTAGAAGGCACAGACACCCCCCTCCTGCTCGGCCAGCGCGGCGCCGAACCACTCACCGAACCGATCGAAGAACTCATCCCCCCGGTCCCCGACCGAGGCGGCGAAGTAACCACGGTTCACCACCTCGAAGGCGAGAACCGCCGGGGCATGGTCAGCATGGAGCGGCTTCAGCTCGGGCATCGCCCGACCGTAGGCGGGATCGTGCTGCGCGGCCAACTGCATTTCCACTCAGTGCAGATGGCCCCGAGGCAGCCGCCGCGAACTCCCGTCTGCGGTCCGGGACATCTGCCCGGCAGGAGAGGCCGCCGGTCCGCCGCCGACGGCCCCCCCGCCTCCCGAATTCGGCCATCCGTCTGGGCAGCGGGCCGAAGGGCAGCGCACCCGCCTTCTCGGCCCGGGCCGCTGTCAGGCGGTGGGCCGGTCGGCCACGTCCCAGGAACACGGGCCGCCGTGCCCGGCGAAGAAGCAGCACACCTGCTCCTTCACCCCCGGCTCCCCGTCGCGGCAGGGGCAGTCCGGCAGGACCGTCACGCCCAGCGGCTGCCCCGCCTGCCAGGTCGCCCAGATCGAACCCGTGTGCCGCCCGTCGAGGTCCGTCACGTACGCGTGATGCGGTCCCTCCCCGTGCGCCCCCAACTCGCAGCGCACTACACCCGGCGGCAGCTCCTCCGCGTGCTCGCCCAGCAGCACACCCAGCCGCGCCGGTGCGTACGTCCAGCCACTACACGCCCGCACGCGCGCCCTCATCAACCCGTCCACTTTCCTGCCCCTTTCCTCACCGGTGAGCCACGCCAGGCGGCTCGTCCCCTGGATGCTCCCCCGCCTGAGAGTAGCGCAACCATTACAGTAAAAGTGCAATTGCACTTAGCGGGGGGGCGGGTGAGCGGCTCGGCGCTGAGCGACATACTGTGACCAGCCCTGGAGCAAGGGAGGTGACATGTTGGCAGCGGAACCGACTGTGACTCGTCGGCTGCTCGGCATGGAGTTGCGCAGCCGCCGGGAGGCCGCGGCACTCACGTCCGAGGCGACGGCGGAAGCCATGGGGTGGCACCCGTCGAAGATGACGAGGATCGAGGCAGGCCGAAGCGGGCTGACCGGCCAGGATGTGCGGGCGCTCCTGGACTTCTACGGGGTTCCGGCGGACGACACGGAGACCCGCGACACCCTGGAAGGGTTCGCCAGACAGGGGAAGCGGCGCACGTGGTGGCGGCCGTACAGCGATGTCCTCACGCGCCAGTACGCCGACCTGATCGCGTTCGAGTCGGAGGCCAGCTCGGCAAGGAACTATGAACTGGCCCTGATTCCCGGTTTGTTGCAGACCCCTGACTACGCGCGAGCCATCACGCGGGCCCTACAGCCCGGTAGCAGTCCCGAGGCCGTGAACGCGCTTGTCGATGTGAAGCTCCAGCGGCAGAACCAAGCACTTTCACGGGAGGACCCGGTGACTCTCCGGGCGGTCGTGGACGAGGCGGCGATCCGGCGAGCGGTCGGCAGCGAAGCTGTCATGGCGAGGCAGCTCCGGGCACTCCTGGATGCTTCCGAGCGGCCGAACATCACGTTGCAGGTGATCGCGTTCGACGCGGGCGCGCACTTGGGGATGCTGGGCGCGTTCGTGATCTACGGCTTTCCGATCCGCAGTGACCTGGATGTCGTGTACATCGAGGGACAGGCCGGGAGCCACTACCTGGAGCGCGCCCAGGACCGAGCGATTTACGACGACCATTTCGAGCACTTGGGGGCGACCGCGCTCGGGGTGGAACAATCGCGGGACAGGATCTCGCGCGTCTTGAAGGACGAAAGGTGATGGACGACTTCCCCGCCGATACCTCCCAAGCTGCCTGGCGTAAAAGTTCCTACAGCGGAGCGCAGGGGAACTGCCTGGAGGCGGCTGGCGACTTCCTCGGTGTCGTTCCTGTCAGGGACAGCAAGTCCCTGGATGGCCCGGTCCTTTGCTTCGCCGCGCCTGAGTGGGCGTCGTTCGTCACCGCCGTCCGGGACGGCGGGTTCCCGACCGTGATCTGAAGGGGTGTGCCCGATGACCGCACGTATCGATCTCGCGTCCGCCGAGTGGGCCAAGTCGTCCCGCAGTGGATCGGACGGTGGGCAGTGCGTCGAGTTCTCCAGGAGCTTCACGCCGTCCGGCGTGGTTCCTGTCAGGGACTCCAAGGGACCTGACGGGCCGGTTCTCACGTTCTCGGTGAACGGTTGGGGGGCATTCCTCGCCGTCCTCCGTGACGAGTTCCCCATCGGGGTCTGAGGTGAGGGGCCGCCGAGGTGTTGTCGGCGGCCCCATGTGCGGTTGGTCAGGCTGTGCGGGCGAGTAGTGATTCGATCTCTGCCATCTGGGCCGGGGTCAGTGGGCCGAACTGCAAGGCTCCCGCGTTCTGTTCCGCCTGGGCCACCGTTCTGATGCCCGGGATCGGGACCGTGTGCGGGCTGCGTGCCCACAGCCAGGCGAGTGCGCCCTGTGCCGGGGTGCGGCCGGCCGAGGTCAGGATGTCCCGTACCGCCTCGAAGCGCGCCTGCCATTCCGGCACGACCCGGCCGTTCTCGAAGAACGCCAGCCACGGCGGCGGTACCGCCCGGATGTCGCCCTTGTCCGTGACGGCCGCGTCCGTGTACTTGCCGGTCAGCAGGCCCATCGCGAGCGGCCCCCGGTTGACGGCCGCGAGGTCCAGCTCGTCGCACAGCGCCAGCATCTCCGGCGCGTCCTGCAGCACGTTGCAGTTGACCTGCACCGACGCGCAGTGCGGGCCCTCGGCGAACAGCCTGGCGCGCTCCGGGTCGTCCGTGGACCAGCCGTAGGCGCGGATCAGGCCCTCGCGCACGAAGTCCTCGCACAGGTCGCGCAGTGCCGCCGCCTCCGCGAGCGGGGCGTAGTTGACGTGCAGCTGGTACAGGTCCAGATAGTCCGTGCCGAGGCGCCGCAGCGTCGCGGTGAGCGCCGCCCGCGCGTACTCCGGCGTGAGGCCCGGCTCGTCCGCCGCCGTCTTCGCCGCCTCGTCGAAGACCGAGCCCCACTTGGACGCCAGCACCACCTCGTCGCGCCGCCCGGCGACGGCCTTGCCGAGGACCCGTTCCGAATGCCCCGCGCCGTACACGTCGGCCGTGTCGAAGAACGTCACGCCCAGGTCGAGCGCGCGGTGGATCGCGCGCGTGGACTCCGCGTCGTCCACCGGCCCCCACCCCAGGGGCTTCCCCGACGAGTCGTGCCACTCGCCGCCTATCGCCCAGCAGCCGAACCCCAGGGCGCTGACCTCGATACCGCTGCGCCCGAGCGTGCGGGCCGTCTGTGTCGTACTCATGTACGCAGTCTCGCCGCTGGAGCCCACTCGAAGGCAAGCCCCCGCGGGATGCGAGGGTGGGCGCGGCGAAAGGAGCGGAGGATGAAGGCGGCACGTTTCCGCAGGTTCGGCGGTCCCGAGGTGCTGGAGATCGCGGACCTGCCGGAACCGCACCCGGGCCCCGGCGAGGTGCGGATCGCGGTCCGCGCGGCCGGGGTCAACGCGAGCGACTGGAAGAAGCGCCAGGGGCTGATGGACGAGGAACTCCCGCAGACCCTGGGCTACGAGGCGGCCGGGGTCGTGGACGAGGTCGGCGAGGGCGTCACGGACGCGGCGGTCGGCGACCGCGTGTTCGGCTTCTGCGCCGAGGGCGCCGCCCAGGCGGAGTACGCGGTGCTGTCCTCCTACGCGCCGATCCCGCCGTCCCTCGGCTTCCCGGCCGCCGCCGCGCTGCCCGCCGCCGTCGAGACGGCCACCCGCGCGCTCGACCAGCTCGGCGTCAGGAACGGCAGCACCCTGCTCGTCAACGGCGCCTCCGGCAGCGTCGGCAGCGCCGCCGTCCAGCTCGCCGCCGCGCGCGGCGCCCGCGTCATCGGCACGGCGAGCCCCGCGAACCACGACCACCTGCGCGCCCTCGGCGCCGAGCCCGTCGCGTACGGCCCAGGCCTCGCCGAACGGGTCCGCGCGCTCGTGCCGGACGGCGTTGACCTGGCACTCGACGTGGCCGGGAGCGGCGTGCTGCCCGAACTGATCGGACTGGCGGGCGGCCCCGGGCACGTCGTGACGCTCGCCGACTTCGCGGGCGCGCGGGAGCACGGGGTGACGTTCAGCCGGGGCGACACCGGCCGCGCGCTCCACGCCCTCGCCTCGATCGGCGAACTGGTCGAGGCGGGCCGCTTCACCCTCCGCGTCGCGGGCACGTTCCCCCTCACCGAGATCGCCGAGGCCCACCGCGCCGGGGAGGAAGGCCACGTGAAGGGGAAGCTCGTCCTGCTGATCGACTGACACCCGCCGTACGGGTGGTGCGTCGTCGGTGGTGGACAGGGGTCCCGGGTGGTGGCGGGATGCGTGCGGATAGTGGGGGGCGTCATCCCGTTCCCCCATGCGAAGGGCACCCCCATGGCTCGTCACCGCGCAGTGCAGATTTCGGAAGCCGGAGGGGACTTCGCCCTCGTCGAGGCGGACACGCCGGAGCCCGGGCCGAATGATGTGCGGGTCGCCGTCGAGGCGTGCGGCGTGTGCAACTCGGACGCCGCCATGGTCGCCGGGCAGCTGCCCGGTGTGACGTTTCCGCTCACGCCGGGGCACGAGATCGCCGGGCGTGTGGACGCGCTCGGTGGGCTGGTCACCGGCTGGGACGTGGGGGACCGGGTGGCGGTCGGCTGGTTCGGCGGCAGCTGCGGCCACTGCGACGCCTGCCGCGCCGGGGACGGCATCCTCTGCCCCGAGCTGCGCATCCCCGGCGTCGCCTACCCCGGCGGCTACGCCGAGACCGTCAACGTCCCCGCCGCCGCCCTCGCCGCGATCCCCGACGACCTGCCGAGCGCCCAGGCCGCGCCCCTGGCGTGCGCCGGTGTGACCGTCTACAACGCGCTGCGCCGCAGCGCCGCGCGCCCCGACGACACGGTCGCGATCCTCGGGCTCGGCGGCCTCGGGCACCTCGGGGTGCAGTTCGCCGCCGCCATGGGCTTCGAGACGATCGCCGTCGCGCGCGGCGAGGAGAAAGGCGCCCTCGCCCGCGAACTGGGCGCGCACCACTACGTGGACAGCACGCGCGAGGACATCGGCGAGGCCCTGCGCCGCCTCGGCGGCGCCCGCGTCGTCCTCGCGACGGTCAACAACGCCGCCGTCATGTCGGCCGCCGTCCCCGGGCTCGGGCGGCGCGGGCAGCTGATCCTCGTCGGCATCACCCAGGAGCCCCTGGACCTCAGCCCGGCCACCCTGCTGGTCAACAACCGCACGGTCCACGCCCACGCGTCCGGCACGTCGCTCGACACCCAGGACACGCTGCGCTTCGCCGCCCGCAACGGCGTGCACCCGTGGATCGAGACGCGGCCGCTCGCGGAGGCGGGGGAGGCGTTCGCCAGGATGACGGCGGGCGACGCCCGTTTCCGCATGGTCGTGACCACCGGCCGCTGAGGGAGCGGACGGGTACGCGCGGTCCGGCGCGTACCCGTCCCGTACGGTTCCTTACGGTCAGGCCAGTTCGAGGACGGCCCAGGCGAAGCCGTCCGCGCGGATGCCGTCCTCGTCCACCGTCACGCCCGCGCCCTCCACCGGGCGGGCCGACGCCAGCGCCGGGCGCGGCAGGTCCAGCGAGGCGGCGTCGCGGCGCGGGTTGACGACCACGAGGTAGCGGTCCCCGCGCACGTACACCAGCGGGTAGCCGGTGTGGAGGACCTCGACCGAGCCGCTCGTGCCCAGTTCCGGCGTCGCCTTGCGCAGCGCGATCAGCCGCCGCACCAGGTGCAGCAGCGACCCCTCGTCGGCCCGCTGCGCGGCGACCGTGGGACGCCCCGGGTCGGGGTCGAGCGGCAGGTACAGCGTGTCGGCGGGGGCGGTGGAGAACCCGGCGTTGGGCGAGTCGTCCCACTGCATCGGCGTCCGCGATCCGGCCCGGTTGTACTCAGGGCCCAGGACGCTGCCCTCGTGGTCGGGCAGGCCCGGGATGTAGCGCATGCCGATCTCGTCGCCGTAGTAGACGGCGGGCAGCGTCGGCCACGTCATCTGGAAGGCGAACGCGGCGGGCAGCTGCCCGGCGGTGCGCGGGCCGCAGCACAGGCGGGAGAAGTCGTGGTTGGCGGTCGGCAGCGTGGTGAAGCCCCGGTCGCCGATCACGGCGGTGACGGACTGCCAGGCCGTGACGAACGGGCCCGCCGAGCCGCCGCCGTCCGCGCCGAAGTACGGGTCACGCGGCTCCCACTTCGTGTCCACCGTGCCGGTCCCGTTGTTCCACAGCGACCGCAGCGGCAGCCCGTCGGACGGGCCGCCGAACTGGAGGAAGAAGTCCGCGTGGAACCCGGCGGGCACCGACACGGCCGGGTCGCCCCACTCGGCGAGCAGCGCGGCCTCCGGGTGGGCGTCGTCCAGCCAGGCGCGCAGCTCGGTCCACAGCTTGCCGGTCTCGACCAGGTCGGGGTCGTCCTTGACGAGCGAGTGCGCCATGTCCACGCGGAACCCGGCCAGGCCGAGGCGCAGCCAGTGGTCCATGATCTCGCGCAGCGCCGCGCGGTTGGCGAGCGGTCCCGGCGCGTCCACCGGCTGCCGCCACGGCTCGGCCGGATCGGTGCGCGCGTAGCCGAAGTTGAGGGCGGGCTGGCTGTCGAAGAAGTTCGGCAGGTAGCTGCCCTCACGGCTGCCGGGGGAGAGGACGAAGCCGGGCGGCCGCCCCTCGGCCCAGATGTAGCGGCCGTCCGACGGGTCGTCCATCGCCGCGCGGAACCACGGGTGCTCGTCCGAGGTGTGCCCGGCGACCAGGTCGAGGAGCACGCGGATGCCCCGTTCCTTGGCGGCCGCGACCAGCGCGGCGAGGTCGTCGTCCGTGCCGTACCTGGGCGCGACCGACAGGTAGTCGGACACGTCGTAGCCGGCGTCGCGGAACGGTGAGGCGAAACAGGGGTTGAGCCAGACGGCGTTGACGCCCAGCCACGCGAGGTGGTCAAGGTGCGCCGTGATCCCGGCGAAGTCGCCGACGCCGTCACCGTCCGAGTCGGCGAAGCTCTGCGGATAGATCTGGTAGAGGACGGCGTCGGCCAGCCAGGACGGGGTGCTGTGCGGGGGCGGCATGGCGAACCTCATTCGTGAGTGCACCGGGCGTGCGGGTGCCGGGCGTACGGGAGCGGGTCAGCCCTTCACGGCTCCCGCGGTCAGCCCGGAGACCACGGCACGGCGGAAGATCAGCACGAGCAGGGCGATCGGCAGCACCGAGACGGTGGCGGCGGCGAAGATCGTCCCGTACGGCACGGTGAACTGGCTGCCGAACAGGGCGAGCCCCACCGGCATCGTGCGGTAGCTGTCGGCCGCGTTGAGCGTCAGCGCGATGAGGAACTCGGTCCAGCACGCGGTGAAGGTGAAGATGGCCGCGGTGAAGACCCCGGGCGCGGCCTGCGGCAGGATCACGGAGAGCACGGTCCGCAGGGGCGAAGCGCCGTCCACCCACGCGACCTCCTCCATCTCCTTGGGGATCCCCAGAAAGAAGTTCCGAAGAATCCATACGGCAAACGGTACGTTGAGCGCCGTGTAGACGAGGATCAGGCCCTGGTAGCTGTTCAGCCAGCCCAGGTCGCGCATCAGGAGGAACAGCGGCGCGGCCAGCGCGATCGTCGGGAACAGCGAGATCATCAGCAGCGAGATCATGATCGGCGCCTTGCCGCGCAGCGGCAGCCGCGCCAGCGCGTACCCGGCGAACGTGCTCAGGCCCAGCACCACGATCGTCGCCACGATGGACACGATCGCCGAATTGAGCAGGTACGTCCCGAAGTTGTTCTCGGCGAACGCGTCCCGGTAGTTGGACCAGGTCGCCTGGTCGGGCCAGACCGTGGGCGGGTTGGCGCCGATCTCGGTCTGCGGCTTGAAGGAGCTGGCGGCCATCCAGTACAGCGGCGCGGCGACGAACGCGGCGATCACCAGCGCGGCGAGGTGGACCCAGGTGAACCGCACCCTGAGGCGTGGCAGCGGCGTCATGACAGGGGTCCCTTCGAGACGGCGGTACGGACGGCGGGACGGGCGGGGGCGGCGCGGCGGGGGGCGTTCACGCGGTGGTCTCCTCGTCGCCCACCCGCGCGCGGAACGCCCGCAGGAACAGCAGGCAGCCCACCAGCACCAGCGCCGCCGTACTGGCCGCGACCGCCGCCCCCGGGCCGAAGTCGAGGTTGGTGAACATCACCTGCCAGCCGAGCAGCGCGAGCGACTCCGTCGCGTCCCCGGGCCCGCCGCCGGTGAGGACGAACGGCAGGTCGAAGATGCCGAAGGCCTGGAGGATGCGGAAGAGGACGGCGATCGTCAGCGCGGGCCGCAGCAGCGGCAGCCGCACCCGCCAGAAGGCCGTCCACGCACCGGCGCCGTCCACGCGCGCCGCCTCCACCACGTCGGTCGGCAGCATCATCAGGCCCGCGAGCACGATGATGGCGACGAACGGCGTCGTCTTCCACACGTCCGCGGCGGCCATGGACAGAATCGCCGGGAACGGCGTGCCGAGGAACTGCCGCGGCTCGCCCGTCAGTCCGTTCGACATCGCCGTCAGCACGCCGTACACGCCGTTGTACATGTACGCCCACAGCTGCGCGGAGACGACGGTGATCATCGCCCAGGGCAGCAGCAGCAGCGCCATCATCCAGCCGCGGCTGCCGGACAGCCGCTCCAGCACGAGCGCGATGACCGTGCCGAGCACCAGCTCCGCGACGACCGTGCCGACCGTGTACAGCACCGTGAACACCAGCGCGTGCTGCCAGCGCGCCGAGCCCAGCAGCAGCGAGTAGTTGTCGGTCGTGACGCCGGAGAGCCGGAAGCCGTCCGACGAGACCGACACGTTGCTCAGGCTCATCGCGACCGAGAAGGCGATCGGGAAGAGCGTCACGGCCAGCACCACCAGCAGCGCGGGCGACGCGAAGATCCAGCCCATGCGGGCGAAGCGGCGCTCCAGCGCCGAGTTGTGCCGGCCGGGGCGCGGCCTGCTCCCGCCGCCCGGCGGCTCGCCGGTCGCGACCGTGCTGCCCGCCGTGTGGCTGCCCGTCGTGCTGTTGCCGCCGGTGGAGACGTGGCGCGGCACGTAGGCGGTGCTGCCGGCCTCCTCCTCCGGTGGTCCTCCGGCCGGGGGCGTGCCCTCGGGGACGTCGTCGCTCACGGGGTCTCCTCGTGTCCGGGGCGCCGCCCGCGGGCGTCCGCCCGGCCGGTGGTCTTCACAGCGCCCGGCCGTTGAGTGCTCGTCTGATCTCGTCCGACGCCGCCCCCAGCGCCTCCCGCGGGGTGACGGAGCCGGCCAGGGCGCCGTTGAGGTTGGTGTAGACGCCGTGGCTGACCTGGGGGTAGCGCGGCGTGTCCGAGGGGCGGGAGACCACGGGGACGTCGGCCGCGGCGGCGAGCGCCGGGTTGTCCTTCTGGAGGCCGCGGTCGTGCAGCACCTCGTCGAGGGCGGGGATCACCCCGTTCTCGGCGAGGATGCGCTGGGCGTCGCGGCCGGTCATCCACTCCAGGAACGCCAGGGACGCGCCCAGGGCGTCGCTGTGCGGGTTGACCATCATGTTCCAGCCGCCGGCGGCGGAGGGACCGGGGCCCTCGGTGCCCTCGAACGAGGGCAGCGGCGACATGCCGACCTTTCCCACGACGTGCGAGACCTCGGGGTTGTTGGACTCGCCCAGGCCGTGCGCCCAGTTGCGGTGGAAGGCGGCGTCGCCCTCCAGGAAGGTCTGGAGGGACTGCGGCTCCTGGAAACTCGTGGTCGCCGAGGGGGCCACGCCGTCCTTGAGCATGTCCCGCATGAAGCCGAGGACGCGGGCGTTGGTGTCCGAGTCGATCGCGGGCCGCTCGCCGTCTGCTGAAACGGTCCTGCCGCCGGCCGCGGCGGACATCTCCGTCCAGTTGACGGTCAGGCCCTCGTAGTTCGCCCACTGGCCGACGTAGCCGTAGCGCACGTCGCCCGCGTCCTGCAGCTTCGCCGCCGTCTCCGCCAGCTCCTCCCAGGTCTTGGGCACCGGCAGGTCGTGCTTCTCCAGCAGGTCCTTGCGGTAGTAGAGGAAACCGGCGTCGCTGTACAGCGGCGCGGCGAGGTGCTCGCCGTTGTACTCGGTGGTCCGGGCGCGCTCCCCGGGGAAGCGGTCCCAGTAGTCGTCGGGGAGGTGCGCGTCCAGCGGCATCGCCAGCGAGGCGTCGCCGAACTGCGCCGGCCACACGAGGTCGCCGTTGTAGATGTCGATGGCGCTCGAACCACCCGAGATCTCGGTGGTCAGGGTCGCCCGCATGGTGTCGGTGTTGTTGGGCGCCGGCTGGTACTCGACCGTGATGCCGGGGTGCTTCTCCTCGAACGCGTCGATCAGTTTCTGGGGAAGCCCCTCAGGGCCGAAGTTGATGGCGTACCAGGTGATGGAACCTTTCGCCGGACCGACCGCCCGGGGCTCGACCGCTGCCGAACCGTCACCCGAGCCGCCGCAGGCCGTTGCCAGCAGGACCGTGATGACGCAGTACACGGGGATCCGTGCCCTGCGGATGGACGTGCCCAGGACGTACTCCTCGGGGATGCGGCGCGGAAGGAGACCTCAGCCTCCCGCGCCCGCACAGCTCACCCAAGGAGAAAACGCGCTTATCGTGAAAAGTCACCGGAAAGCAGGTCTCCGAAGAGCGCGGTGTTCAGTGCGAAGGCATGCTTGCACTCGTCGGCTATCCGCAGCCGCTCCGCGTCGTCCGCCGGTATGCCGTCGAGCCAGGAGCGGTAGTCGCGCTTGAACGCCGCCGGGTTCGCGATCTCCTCGAAGACGTAGAACCGCACCCCGTCGCCCTTGCGCGCGAAGCCCCACAGCTTCTCCGCCGTGCTCCTGATGACCTGGCCGCCGGACAGATCGCCCAGGTAGCGCGTGTAGTGGTGCGCCACGTACCCGCCGGGCCAGTCGCGCGCGACCTCCATGACGCGCGCCGCGTACCGCTCGGTCGCGGGCAGCGGGCGCAGCGTCGTCCGCCAGTCCGCGCCCCCGTGCAGGTGGTCCAGGTCCCGGCCGAGCGCGGTGGAGCGGAACAGCTCCGGGCGGATGAACGGGCCCGCCACCGGGTCGTCCGCCAGCCGGTCCGCCGCCCCTTCCAGCGCCCGGTACACGAACCACAGCTGCTCGGTGTAGCGGCGGAACGCGTCCACGCCCAGCTCCCCGCCGAGCAGCCGGCTCATGAACGTGGAGGTCTCGGCCTCCGTGTGCTGGGCGTGCGAGGTCTCACGGATCTGGACGGAGAACGGGACGGCCGCGGGCGCGGCGGAGAGCGCGGACATGTGGGACCTCCGGAAGGCAACCGGTCGGAACGCGACAGGCTGCCGCGCTCCGCCATGGTGTCTACTTAGGCTTGCCTAAGTCAAGGTTGTGTCCATCCTGTGGCGACCGGTCCGTCACCCCGCGGCGGGCCGCGCGGTCACGGCAGCGTGAGGACCTCCGCGCCGCCCTCCGTCACCACGAGCGTGTGCTCGAACTGGGCCGTGCGCCGCAGGTCCCGCGTGACGACGGTCCAGTTGTCCTCCCACATCTCCCACTCGTGCGTGCCCAGCGTCAGCATCGGCTCGATGGTGAACGTCATGCCGGGGACCAGCTCGGTCGTCGCGTCCGGGTCGTCGTAGTGGGGGATGATCAGGCCGGAGTGGAACGCGGTGTTGATGCCGTGTCCGGTGAAGTCGCGCACCACGCCGTACCCGAACCGCCGGGCGTACGCCTCGATCACACGCCCGATCACATTGATCCGGCGGCCGGGCCGCACCGCCTTGATCGCCCGGGCGAGCGCCTCCCGGGTGCGCTCCACCAGCAGCCGCGACTCCTCGTCCACCGCCTCTTCGCCGCCGACGAGGTAGGTCGCGTTGGTGTCGCCGTGGACACCGCCCACGAAGGCGGTGACGTCCAGGTTCACGATGTCGCCCGCGCGCAGCACCGTCGAGTCGGGGATGCCGTGGCAGATGACCTCGTTGACGGAAGTGCACAGCGACTTGGGGAAGCCCCGGTAGCCGAGCGTCGAGGGGTACGCGCCGTGGTCGCACAGGTAGGCGTGCGCCACCGCGTCCAGCTCGTCCGTGGTCACGCCGGGCGCGATGTGCCGCGCCGCCTCCTCCATCGCCCGCGCCGCGATCCGCCCGGCCTCGCGCATCCGCAGAACCGTCTCCGCGTCCTGCACATGCGGGCCTCTGTACGGCGCGGGCGCCTTCCGGCCCACGTATTCGGGACGCGGAATGGCCTGCGGGACGCTGCGCGGAGGGGAGATCTTGCCGGGAACGAGAAGAGACTGGCCAGACATGCATGCGAGTCTACGGGCGGGCAGGATGAAGGAATGGCCCCCAACTTCGGACGCATCTTCAGGAACAGGACCACCGGCAGCGAAGGCGAGTGGTTCTACTGCATCCGCCACCAGAAGGTCGAGGAAGGCCCGGACTGCCCGGCCAAGGACCGCCTCGGCCCGTACGCCACCCGCGACGAGGCCGAGCACGCCATGGACCTCGCCCGCGAGCGCAACGAGAACTGGCGCAACGACCGCCGCTGGAACGACCCCGACCCGGACGACCGGCCCCCCGGCCGCAAGGACGGCGACGACGACGGCCCCGGCCACCCGGGGCACCACGGCGACGGCCCGGTGGACTTCGGCGGCGGCTTCGGCGGCCACGGCGGGGACGGCGACGCGTAGACCGCCCGTACGCGGGGCGGGGCGCGGGACGGGCAAGTGCACGCAGTCGCCCCCGCCCCGCCGCCCCGCCGCCCGCGGCGGCGGGCGCAGTGGGAGGATTTCCCCATGACTGCGACTGCTGCCCCCAAGGACCCCTGGGACCTGCCGGACGTCTCCTCCCTCGTCGTCGGTGTGCTCGGCGGCACCGGCGACCAGGGCCGTGGCCTGGCCTACCGCCTCGCCCGCGCGGGCCAGCAGGTGATCATCGGCTCGCGCGCCGCCGACCGCGCCGCCTCGGCGGCCGAGGAGATCGGCCACGGCGTGCGCGGCCTCGACAACGCCGCCTGCGCCGCGGGGAGCGACGTCGTGATCGTCGCCGTCCCCTGGGACGGCCACCGCGCCATCCTGGAGAGCCTGCGCGGCGAACTGGCGGGCAAGCTCGTCGTGGACTGCGTCAACCCGCTCGGCTTCGACAAGCAGGGCGCCTACGCGCTCGTCCCCGAGGAGGGCAGCGCCGCCGAGCAGGCCGCCGCGCTGCTGCCGGAGTCCCGGGTCACCGCCGCGTTCCACCACCTGTCGGCCGTCCTGCTCCAGGACCCGGCCGTCGAGAAGATCGACACCGACGTCATGGTTCTCGGCGAGAAGCGCGCCGACTGCGAGATCGTCCAGGCGCTCGCCGGACGCATCCCCGGCATGCGGGGCGTCTTCGCCGGACGGCTGCGGAACGCGCACCAGGTCGAGTCGCTCGTCGCCAACCTGATCTCCGTCAACCGCCGGTACAAGGCCCACGCCGGGCTCCGCGTCACCGACGTCTGACCCGCGCCCACCCGATCCGCCCGCCCCACCACGGAGCCGCCCCATGCCCCCCGCCGCCCCCGCGACCAGCGACCCGGCCGCCGCCGCGACGGCGAAGCGCGCCCGCCGCCTCGCCGGTTACGCCCTGCTCGTCTGCGTCCTGACCGTCGCCGCGGCCGTCGTGTCCTTCGCCCAGGGCAACTGGCTCGGCGTCGTCTGGGTGCTGATGGCGGGCGTGGCGTCCAACATGGGCTGGTACTACGCGCGCCGCGCCAAGGCCCTGGCACCGCGCCGCACCGCCTGATCACGCCGCCTGACGGCACCGCCCCCGCCCCGCAGCACGCGGGACGGGGGCGGCCTGCGCCGTACCACCGCGGCTCAGTGGAAGCTGTGCTCCTCCGCCGGGTACACGCCGCCCACCACGTCCTCGGCGAACGACCGCGCCGCGTCGCCGAGCGCCGTCCGCAGCTGCGCGTACTCCTTCACGAACCGCGGCATCCGCCCGCCGGGCCAGTCCGTCATCCCGGCCATGTCCGTCCACACCAGGACCTGCGCGTCACACGCCGCCCCCGCGCCGATGCCCACCGTCGGGATGTGCAGGCTGCGCGTGACCTCCGCCGCCAGCTCCGCCGTCACCAGTTCGAGCACCACCGCGAACGCGCCCGCGTCCTGCACAGCCTTCGCGTCCCGAAGCAGCTGCTGCGCCGCCTCCTCACCGCGCCCCTGCACCGGGTGGCCGCCGAAGGCGTGCACGGACTGCGGCGTCAGCCCCACGTGCGCCATCACCGGGATGCCCGCCTCGACCAGCAGCCGGATCTGGTCGGCGGAACGCTCGCCGCCCTCCAGCTTCACCGCGCCGACACCGGCCTCCTTGACCAGGTGCGTCGCGCTGCGCAGCGCCTGCGTCGCGCTCTCCTGGTACGAGCCGAACGGGAGGTCCGCGACGATCAGCGCACGCCGCGTGCCGCGCACCACGGCGGCCGACAGCATCGTCATCTGCTCCAGCGTCACCGGGACCGTGCTGTCGTACCCGAGGTGCGCGTTGCCCATCGAGTCGCCGACGAGCATCACGGGGATGCCCGCCTCGTCGAAGACCGAGGCCGTCATCGCGTCGTAGGCGGTCAGCATCGGCCACTTCTCGCCACGCGCCTTGGCCGCGGCGATGTCACGTACGGTGACCCGGCGGCTGCTCCGGCCGCCGTAGAGGGCCGGTGTCGCCGACCGGTCGGCCGGCGCGCCGGCATGCGTGCGCTGCGTCATCACGCTGCTCCTGTTCCTGTCGTCTCGAGGCGCCAGGCGGCGTCCCCGGATCGGCTTCCATCGTCGCACCGACCGCCGGTGCCCGGAAGGGGGGTCGCGCGGGGCCCGCCGCCGCACGCCCTCCACCGACAACTGCGCGCCCTGGCAAGGCTGATATAACGGAACCCACCCCGAGCACCGCCGTGACCGTCTTGTGCTGCGACGCAGCCGGGGCTCGCGTAGGGTCCCGGGCGACGGCACGACGGTCAGCGAGGGCAGTGGATGGCAGGCGTGGACACCTCCGGTACGCAGCAGGGCGAGGGAGCCGGGGGCGACGAGACCGTTCCCGCCGACGGCGCCGCCGCCCCCGCCGGCGACACCGGGCGTGGCAGAGCGCGCTGGAGCGACCGCACGGGCCGCTGGCGCCGGGGCTGGTGGCCCGCGGCCTTCGCGCTCGCCCTCGCGCTGGTGATGACGCTCCACTCGCGCGTGCCGAACCGTATCGGCAACCTCGGCAGCCTCCTCCAGACCTTCCTGCCGTGGGTCGGCCTCCTGATCCCCGTGCTGGTGCTGTGCGCCGTGCTGCGGCGCTCGCTCACGGCCGTCGCGGCGCTGCTCGTGCCGCTCCTGGTCTGGCTCAACCTCTTCGGCGGCCTGCTCCTGGACAAGACCGGCTCGGGCGGCGCCCTCATGGTCGTCAGCCACAACGTGGACGCCGACAACGCCGACCCGGCGGCGACGGCGCGGCAGCTCGCCGACTCCGACGCCGACCTCATCGCCCTCCAGGAGCTGCCGCACGAGACGGTCGCCGAGTACGAGGACGCCCTGGCCGCCGACTACCCGTACCACGCCGTGCAGGGGACGGTCGGGCTGTGGAGCCGCTACCCGATGGGCGAGAGCGAGCCCGTGGACATCGGCATGGGCTGGACGCGCGCCATGCGGGCGACCGTCACCACCGACTTCGGCGACGTCGCCGTCTTCGTCGCGCACCTGCCGTCGGTCCGCGTGCAGTTCCGGGCCGGGTTCACGGCCGAGCAGCGCGACCGGGCCGCCGAGCTGCTCGGCGGCGCCGTCTCCGCCGAGCGGCAGGAGCGCGCGATCCTCCTGGGCGACCTCAACGGGACGATGAACGACGGCGCGCTCGCCCCGCTCACGTCCCAGCTGCGCTCCACCCAGGGCGCGGCGGGCGCCGGATTCGGCTTCTCCTGGCCCGCCGGGTTCCCCATGGCGAGGATCGACCAGATCCTCGTGCGCGACCTCGAACCCGTCTCGTCGTGGACCTTGCCGGGAACGGGCAGCGACCACCTCCCGGTGGCGGCCCGCGTCAATCCCTGACCCTCCTGGCGTCCCGCTCGCCGCCCCCGCCCCGGATCGTTCCTTCTGCCGCCTTTATGCCACCTGCCGTACGTTTGAGGTGGCAGGGCGGCCGCGGCACGGCGGTGCCGGACCGGGCGACCGGGAGGAGACGACAGAGAGCATGGCGCGTACCCGCTTCGCCCCCGACCGGGGGCTCACGAACCGCATGGTCCTGACCATGTTCTTCATCGGCCTGCTCTACGTCGTCTTCGTCGGCGTCCTGATCGTGGCCCTCGGCAAGGCCTGGCCGCTGATCGTGCTGATCGCCGGGGGAGTGTTCGTCGCGCAGTTCTGGTTCAGCGACCGGATCGCCGCGTTCAGCATGGGCGCCCGCGAGGTCACCCCGCAGGAGGCGCCCGAGCTGCACGGCGCCGTGGACCGCCTATGCGCCCTCGCCGACATGCCGAAGCCCCGCGTGGCCATCGCCCGCACCGACGTGCCGAACGCCTTCGCGACCGGCCGCAGCCAGAAGAAGTCCCTGGTCTGCGCCACGACCGGGCTGCTGCGCCGCCTGGAGCCCGACGAGCTGGAGGGCGTCCTCGCGCACGAGCTGTCGCACGTCGCCCACCGCGACGTGGCCGTGATGACCATCGCCGGGTTCCTCGGCGTCCTCGCCGGGCTCATCACCCGGATGGCCCTGTGGACCGGCCTCGGCCGGTCGCGGAACAACCAGAACCTCGCCCTCGTCCTCATCCCGCTGATCAGCGCCGTCGTCTACGTGATCAGCTTCCTGCTGACGCGGCTGCTGTCCCGCTACCGCGAGCTGTCCGCCGACCGCGCGGGCGCCCTGCTGACCGGCCGCCCCTCGGCGCTGGCCTCCGCGCTGACCAAGGTGTCGGGGCAGATGAGCCGCATACCGACCCGCGACCTGCGGCAGGCCGAGCCGTTCAACGCCTTCTTCTTCGCCCCGGCCGTCACCGGCGAGAGCCTGAGCCGGCTGCTCTCCTCGCACCCCACGCTCCAGCAGCGGCTCGACCGGCTGGCCAGGCTCTCCGGGGAGCTGGGGCGCCCGTGACGACCAGGACACCCGCACGGCACGGAGGGAGCGGCGCCCCGTGGGCATCCTCGACGTGATCCTCGGCCGGAGCCGGCCGGCCAAGCCGGACCTCGACCAGCTGTTCGCCGTCCCGTCGGCGGCCGTCACGCTCCAGGCGGCGGCCGGGTTCGTGCCGACCGGCCTCGGCTCGGTGTGCTTCGCCAGCGTGGAGGGCGGCGCCTTCGACCGCGTACGCGACGAGGTGCGGGCGCTGCTCGACGCCGACACCGCGACCGGCGGGACGCCCGTCGAGTTCAGCCAGGACTCGTACGGCTACACCTGGGTCCTCGCCCGGCACGCCCCGGACGACGTCGCGTCGCTGGTCAACGACCTGCACGCCGTGAACACCTTGCTCCAGGAGTCGGGCTTCGGGCCGCAGCTGCTGTGCTCCATGGTCGGCTTCCGCGCGGCGGCCGACGCGGCCCCGCTGGGCCTCGTCTACCTCTACAAGCGCGGCACGTTCTACCCGTTCGCGCCCCTGGCCGGGACCGCCGAGCGCCGGGACAACGGGCTGGAGCTGCGGATACGGGGCGTCCTGGCGGACGACCTGAGGATCGAACCGGACCTGACCCGCTGGTTCCCCATCTGGGGCGCCCCCGGCTTCTGACCACCCGCCCCGCCGCGCCCGGTAGGCAGTCCGCGCCGGACGCGCACGGCTGTCCGCCGCGGCGTCGTCACGCGCCGGAATCCCGGCCCGCCGGGCGGGCCGGGATTCCGGCGCGCCCTCGCCGTCACTGCTGCGGTCGGCCTCCGCACCACGCAGCTCCGGCCCCGCCGCGAGGGTCGGCGGCGCGACCGGCAGCAACCCGGCCCGATGGCTGCGCGCTACCGCCTACGGCGGCTGGGGACCAGAACGGCCGTGGGGTGCCGGAACACCCCCGCGTGTGCGCGGAGGAGACGGGGGCAGCGCAGAGGGGCGGTCATCGGGTCGGAACACCCCCGCGTGTGCGGGGAGGAAGTCGGCCAGACCCGACCGTCGCCTCTCTCCTGGGGAACATCCCCGCGTGTGCGGGGAGGAGCAGTCGCACCTGGGGTGCCGTGGGAAGCCGGCGGGAACACCCCCGCGTGTGCGGGGAGGAGTCGGGCGGCCCCAAGCCGAATATCGACCTGCGAGGAACACCCCCGCGTGTGCGGGGAGGAGGTCTTGCCGTGCGTCCCCGTCACCACCACCGACGGAACACCCCCGCGTGTGCGGGGAGGAGAGTAAGTGACCTGTGGGTTTATCGGCGGGTGTGCTTGATTTTGCTCGGCTTTACCTTTGTCGGTCCCGGCGGCCACGGGGGCTTCCGGCGTGTTGTGGTGGCGGGCGGTGGTCGTCCGTGGTGGCGACCGGCCGTCCCGCCTGCTCGCTTCTCCTCAGTTCGGGCGGCCGTCCTCGCGCCAGCGGTTGGTGATGGGGAGGCGGCGGTCCTTGCCGAAGCCCTTCGGGGAGATCTTCGTCCCCGGCGGGTACTGCCGCCGCTTGTACTCCGCCGTGTCCACCAGCCGCAGCACCCGCGTCACCAGCTCCGGGTCGAACCCGGCCGCGATGATCTGCTCGCGGCCCTGGTCGCGGTCCACGTACAGCTCCAGCACGCGGTCCAGCGTGTCGTAGTCCGGCAGCGAGTCGGAGTCCACCTGCCCGGGGCTCAGCTCGGCGCTCGGCGCCTTGCTGATGGAGTTCTCCGGGATCGGCGGGGTCTCGCCGCGTGCGGCCGCCGCGGCGTTCCGCCAGCGGGCCAGCTGGTAGACGCCGGTCTTGTACAGGTCCTTGATCGGCCCGTACGCGCCCACCGAGTCGCCGTAGAGCGTCGAGTAGCCCACGGCCAGTTCGCTCTTGTTGCCCGGCGCGAGGACGAGGTGGCCCTCCTGGTTCGAGACGGCCATCAGCAGCGTGCCGCGCAGCCGCGACTGGAGGTTCTCCTCCGCGAGGCCCGTCAGCTCCACCGACGCCATGTACGCGTCGAACATCGGTCCGATCGGGACGGTCCGCAGGTTCAGCCCCGTGCGGCGCGCCAGCTCGCCCGCGTCGCCGAGCGAGTGCTCCGACGAGTAGCGCGACGGCATGGCGAGCCCGTACACGTTCTCCGCCCCCACCGCGTCGCACGCGATCGCGGCGACCAGCGCCGAGTCGATGCCGCCGGACAGGCCGATCAGCACCGACCGGAAGCCGTTCTTCCGCACGTACGCCGCCAGCCCCGTGACCAGCGCGCGGTACATCTCCTCCGCGTCGTCCAGCGGTTCGGCCTGCCCGCCCGGGTACTCCGGCTCGTACGCGGGCACGGGCTCCGCCGACAGCGTCCGGTGCTCGATCCGCAGCCCGTCGTGCGTCAGCCCCGACGCGGGCGCGCCGTCCGCCGCCGGGAGGTCCAGGTCGAGCAGCAGCGACTCCTCCGCGAACTGCGGTCCGCGCGCCACCACCTCGCCGTTCCTGTCCACCACGATCGAGTCGCCGTCGAAGACCAGTTCGTCCTGTCCGCCGGACATCGCCAGGTACGCCAGCGCGCACCCCGCCTCCCCGGCGCGCTTCCGCACCAGGCCGAGGCGCGTGTCGTCCTTGTGCACCTCGTACGGCGACGCGTTGACGGCCAGCAGCAGGCCCGCGCCCGCCGCGCGCGCCGCCGGGACCCGGCCGCCGTCCTGCCACAGGTCCTCGCAGATGGCCAGCGCCACGTCCACGCCGCGCACCCGTACCACCGGCATGGTGTCGCCCGGCACGAAGTAGCGGAACTCGTCGAAGACCCCGTAGTTCGGCAGGTGGTGCTTGGCGAACGACAGCGCCACCTCGCCCTGGTACAGGACGGCGGCCGCGTTCTGCGGCGCCCCCGCGGGCTGGCCAGCCCGTTCCCTGAACCGCTCGGAGCGGTCCAGGTAGCCGAGCACCACGGGCACGTCGCCCAGGCCCTCGTCCCGCAGCCTGGCCGCCAGGTCGCGCAGCGCCGTGCGGCTCGCCTCGACGAACGAGGTGCGCAGCGCCAGGTCCTCGACCGGATAGCCGGTCAGCATCATCTCCGGGAACGCGACCAGGTGCGCGCCGCGCTCCACGCCGTACCGGGTCCGTTCGACGACGGTGTCCGCGTTGCCGGACAGATCGCCGACGGTGGAGTCGATCTGATGGAGAGCAAGTCGTAGCTGAGGCACGCGCCCGAGTGTAATCGTCCGAGTGACGCGATGGGCGGGCCGCCCGCGCGCGGCGATTTCCGGCCCGGCCGCCGCGGACGGCCCGTGCGACCGCGAACGCGCGGCGTCACCGCCGGTGCCGCCCCGGCCGCGCGTGTCACCCCGCGCGGCACCCGGGGGAGTGGCGGCCGTAACCGGCCGCCCCCGTCCGGCGTTACGGCATTCGGCCAGGATCGCCGCCGCCGGATTGCGGACTCGTGCCCGAGGGCAGAGCTACCCCGCTCCGCCGTGCCGGCCGGCGGGCCACCGGTCCTGCCCGTGCCCGCCCGCCCGCGCGCCGCACGGCCGGGCGCCCGGCAGCGCGGCCGGTGGCGCGGTCAACGGCCCTGCCAACAGAAAAAGCTGCCCACCGAGGCGGGTCCGGTGGAGAAGGGGAGCCTCGCCATGCCGCAGACAGTCGGTTTCTTCCTGCCGTTTCCCGTCCACCGCAACCCCGGTGCGGACCGGGCGCGCGAGCACCACGTGGACTGGGTCCGCGCCCACGGCCTCGTCGGGGGCGAGGCCGCCCTCGACCGCTACCGCGACTGGCGGCTCACCGACCTCGCCTCCTACGCCTACCCGGACGCCGCCGGGGACGACCTCGACCTGGTGACGGACGCCGTGTGCCTCGGCTTCCCGCTGGACGACCAGTTCGACGGGCCGCTCGGCCGCGACCCCGAGGCGGCGGCCGGATTCGCCACCGGCCTCGCCGTCATCCCGTACCAGCCGCCGGGCACGCCCCCCGCGCTCGACGCGCCCGTCGCCCGCGCCTACGCCGACGTGTGGCGCCGCAGCGCCGCCGGCATGTCCGCCGGGTGGCGCAAACGCGCGGCGGGCAACCTGGCGCGCTTCTTCCGCTCCTACGTGCAGGAGACCCTCAACAGGGCCCGTGACGTGCCGCTCGGCGAGAACGCCTACATCGCGCTGCGCCGGCACGCCGTCGGCACCGCGCCGTGCTTCGACCTCATCGAACGCGCCGGGCACTTCGAGGTCCCCGCCACCGCGTACTGGAGCCGCGAGGTGCAGCTCCTCACGCGCTGCGCGGGCGACGTCGTCTTCCTCTGCAACGACGTGCACTCCCTCGAACGGGAGGAGGAGCAGGGCGACCCGCACAACCTCGTCCTCATCCGGCAGCGCACCCGCGACTGCACCCGCACCCGCGCCCTGGACGACGTGATCGGGCTGGTCCGCGACCGCGTCGAGCTGTTCATGACGCTGGCCGCCCGCCTGCCGCGCATGGCGGCCGGGCAGTGGCGGCTCGACGCGCACGGCCGCGCCGCCGTCGCCCGCTACCTCGACGGGCTGCGCGCCTGGATGGCGGGCAACCAGCGCTGGGGCTCCGTCACGGCCAGGTACGCGGGCGGGGACGGCGGCGCGGGCGTCGGCCCGGCCGCCGACGCGCTCAGCGCCGTCGCAGCAGGGCGCGCAGCCCCCGCCGCGCCGGGGCGGCCGCCGCTGCCCGGTCAGGGACGCGGCGCCTGAGCCGGCCGCCCTCACCGGCCGCACCGCCGCCGCCGTCGCACGCGCCAGGCTCGCCCGCCGCGTCCGCCCGCGCGCCGCCCTCCGGGTCCGCGTCCGCGTCCGCTTCGGCGTCCCGCTCGGGCGGGCGCGGCCCGAACCGCACGGGCAGCGCGTCCAGATGCCGCGACCACGTGGACGCCGTCCAGCTCAGCCCCTCGGGCTCGACCGTCAGCCCCAGGTCGGGCAGCCGCGCCAGCAGCACCTCGATCGCCGTCTGCGTGATGGCGCGCCCGATGTCCTGCCCCGGGCACTCGTGCGGGCCGCTGGTGAACGCGAGGTGCGACCGGTTGCCGTTCATCGGCGCCCCCGGCGTGGGGCGTACGGCCGGGTCGGCGTTGGCCGCCGCGAGACCGAGGAGTAACACGTCGCCCTTCGCGATCGGCCGCCCGCCCAGCTCGACGTCCAGCGTCGCGAACCCGCCGGGGCACACGGCGATCGGCGGCTCGTCCCACAGCACCTGCTCGACGGCGGCCGGGAGCGTCATCCGCCCGCCGTGCAGCGAGCCGCGGAACTTCGGGTGCGTCAGCACGACCCGCAG
Source organism: Streptomyces sp. NPDC049879 (assembly GCF_044461265.1). Classification (NCBI taxonomy): domain Bacteria; kingdom Bacillati; phylum Actinomycetota; class Actinomycetes; order Kitasatosporales; family Streptomycetaceae; genus Streptomyces; species Streptomyces sp. NPDC049879. The sequence continues at coordinate 1,062,192 of NZ_JBITKT010000001.1, forward strand.
CGTGTTGACGATGAGGTTGGTCGTCGTCTCGTTGCCCGCGACCAGGACGAGCCGCAGGTGGTGGACGACCTCCTCGTCCGACAGGTCGGCCGGGTGCCCCACCAGCCAGGACGCCAGGTCGTGCCCCGGGTCCTCGTGCTTGCGCGCGACGAGCGCCCGCAGCGCGTCCTGGATGTACGCGTCCGCCGTGACCGCCTTCTCCGTGCCGATCAGCAGCTGGCGGCTCGCCTCCACCAGCCGCGGGCCCTCCTCGTCCGGCAGCCCGAGCACCGTCGTGAGCGCCAGCATCGGCAGCTGCTGCGCGTACTGCGACAGCACCTCGGCCCGCCCGTCCGCCGCGAACCGGTCGATCAGCCCGTGCGCGTACCGCTGCACGTGGCGGCGCAGGCCGCGGCGGTCGAAGCGGTCCAGGCTCTCGTTGACCGCGCTGCGCAGCCGCTCGTGGACCGCGCCGTCCTGGTGCGTGCAGTCGGGGCCCCACAGCAGCACGGGCGCGATGGGCGAGCCGTTGCCGACGTGGCCCTCCTGCCAGGCGGCCCAGTTGCGGCCGTCGCGGCTGAAGCGGCGCGGGCTGCGGGCGACTTCGAGGACCTCGTTGTAGCCGATCACCAGCCACGCCGGGACGTCGCCCTCCAGCAGGACGGGCGCCACCGGCCCGTGGTCGCGGCGCAGCCGCTCGTACAGCCCCGCGGGGTCCTCGGAGGCGGCGGGCCCGTACAGCCGCTGCACCCCGTCGGGGCCGGTCGCGTGGGCGGGGCAGCCGGCGGGCGGCCGGTCCAGGGGCGAGCCGTTCAGCGACGAGCCGGGCGGGAACGAGTCGGGCAGGGACGCGGTCACGGTGCCTCCGAGGGGTGGTCCGGCGATGGATGGTCCGGAACGGGAACGGTGGTGGCGGAGTCGTAGAGGTGGCGCAGCAGCGTCAGCAGGACGTCCCGGCCCGACGCGCGGCGCCGCGCGTCGCAGGCGATCAGCGGCACGTGCCCCGGCAGGTCGAGGGCGGCGCGCAGCTCCTCCGGCGGGTGCGGGGCCGAGTCGGGGAAGACGTTGACGGCCACGACGAAGGGGATGCCGTCCTCCTCCAGCCGGTCCATCGACGGGAAGCAGTCGGCGAGGCGGCGGCTGTCCACGAGCACGACGGCGCCGAGCGCGCCCTCCAGGATGCCGTTCCACAGGAACCAGAACCGCTGCTGGCCCGGCGTCCCGAACAGGTAGAGCACCAGCCGCGCGTCGATCGTGATGCGGCCGAAGTCCATCGCGACGGTCGTCTCCGTCTTGTCCGCGACCCCGGCCAGGTCGTCCACGCCCACGCTGTCGCGGGTCATGGTCTCCTCGGTCGTCAGCGGCCTGATCTCGCTGACCGAGCCGACGAGCGTCGTCTTCCCCGCGCCGAAGCCGCCGACGACCGCGATCTTGACGGACCGCTCCGCCGACGCCGGCAGCAGGTCCTCGTCGCGGGGGCCGGGCGGCGCGGCGTGCTCAGAGCCGTTGGAGACCATCGATCAGCGCCTTCAGGGTGTCGGTGTCGGTGTCGGCGGTGTCCTGGCGGCCGTCGCGCGTCTGCCGCAGCTCGACGTGCCCGTCGGCCTCCAGCGCGGTGAGCAGGACCGTCAGCACGCCGAACGGCAGGCCCAGGTACGCGGAGATCTCGGCGGCGGACAGCGGGTACCGGCAGGCCCGCAGCAGCGCACCCGCCTCCGGCGCCATGCCGGACGGGACGGGCGCCGTCCTGGTGACGACGAGCGTCACCAGGTCGAGGACGAGCGGGTCACGCCCCCGGGGCGCCGCGCCGCACCCGCCGGTGACGACGTACAGGGGGACGGGCCGCCCGCCGCCCGGCCCGTCCTGCTGTGTCACCGGCCGGTCCGCTCGGGGGTCCTGGGGCCGCTGGACAGGTGCTCGCCGATGCGCAGGACCAGGTCGCGCATGCCCCGGCTGACCATCCCGGGATCGACGGTGCGTTCGGCGGTGACGGCGAGGTAGGACCGCTCGCCCGCCGACATGAGGTAGAAGTAGCCGCCCGCGAGTTCGAGCAGGACCAGGCGCAGCTCCTCGTCGGCGCCGGGCAGTTCGCGGGCGATGGAACGGGCCAGGCTCTTGATGCCGGACGCGGCGGCGGCCAGCCGTTCGCCGCTGTCCCGTTCGTCCCCGTGCTGGGCCATGCAGAGCCCGTCCGCCGACAGGACCACGATGTGCTGGATGCCGGGGACCGTGGCGGCCAGGTCCCTGAGCATCCAGTCCATGTCCTTGAAGCGTCGCTGTGTCACGTGCGTCTCACCCTCACCGATCCGACCTGCCTGGCTGGCTGCGCTGCTTGCTGTCCTGGTCACGCCCCCGGCCCCGGGGCGCCCGGGTGCGCCTCGTCCTCCGGGGCGCGCAGTCCGGCGAAGAAGGCGTCCACCCACAGCCCGGGGCCGCGGTCCGCCGCCGCGGGGGCCTGGGCGGGCCGGGACGGCGGCCTGCCCGGCGCCGTCCCGCCGGGCACCGAACCGGTGGGGCGGTCCTTCTGCGGCGCGCCGCCCGCGTCCGCGGCGGGCCGCGACCAGCGGGACGGCACGATCTCGGTCTGCCGCTTGCGCTTCCTGCGCTGCGGCAGCCCGTTCGCGCCCAGCTCGTACTCCGGGGCGTCCTCGTCCGCCCCGGCGGCCGCGACGGTGACGACGGGAGGGTGGCGCGGTCCCGGCCAGGCGGGGGACGACTGCGGGGGGCCGGGCGGCGAGTCGTACGGCGACGGCGGGACGGGGACGATCAGCTCGTCCGGCAGGAACACGACCGAGCGCACCCCGCCGCAGGTCGAGGGGCGCAGCGAGATCCGCACGCCCCAGTGCCCGGCGAGGATGCCCGCGACGCGCAGGCCGATCCGCGCGGTCTCGCCGAGGTCGGTCAGGTCCACGCCGTCCACGCCCTGGTGGAGCAGGAACTCCGCGCGCCTGCGCGACTCGGCGGTGAGCCCGGTGCCCTTGTCCTCGATGGAGATCTCGATGCCGAGGGCGACCTCCTCGCTGTTCATGACGACGCTGCTGCCCGGCGGCGAGTAGCGCGTCGCGTTGTCCAGCAGTTCGGCGATGAGCATGATCAGCGACTCGGCGGCGTGCCCGGGGACGGCGACCTCGATGACGCGGTGCTGCTCCACGCGGCGGTACTCGACGATGGGGCCGCTGCCCGCGCGCATGATGTCGAACAGGGTGATCGGCTCCTCCCACCGCCTGATCGGGCGCCCGCCGCCGAGCACGGACAGGGAGGTGGCGAAGCGGCCCGCCACGTTGATGCCGTGTTCGAGGCGCATCAGGTCGCCGAGCATCTCCGGGGTGTCGTGGCGGAACTCCATGGTGCGGATCTCGCCCTGGAGGCGGTGGATCTCCGTCTGGATGCGGTGCGCGATGTTGACGATGGCGCGCTTGCCGGAGTCGCGCTGGTACTCCTTCTCACGCAGCACGTCGAGCATGGCGCGGAGCATCGCGCGGTGGGCGGCGGTCAGGCGCGGGTCGGAGACGCTGGCGGGGTCGGGCGGCGGCATCAGGTCCTCCTCCAGGCGCCCGGCCGTGAGCTTGCGCAGGGCGACGGGGAGGTCCTGGTACGCGAGCACGTCGGTGTCGGCGATCTGCCGCTCGACCCGCTCCTCCAGCAGCGCGACGCGCAGGCCGCGGCGGATGGTCTCGCCGGAGGTCAGGGCGGCCGCGAGCGTGGCGGCGGCGCCGCACCACAGCAGGGGCGCGCGGGTCCCGTCCGGCACGAGGAACGCCGCCACGGCCACCCCGAGCGCGAGCACCGCGGGCGGCAGCAGCCACCGTCCCGTGGCGGGCGCGCGGCGACGGACGCGCTGTGACGAACCGGCGTGCAGCATGGACATCCCTCGTACCTCGCGACCGACCGTAGCGAGGGCAACTCGCTACGTGGCAGGGACAGTAGAGGCATCGCGGCCCGTGCCGCAGGCAGTTGCGGAAAGGTCCCCCGAACGGGCCCATCGGCGTGTGCGCGGGGGACGCGGCGGCCGGTGGCCGCGCCCGGGACCGGCGGCGACGCGGCCGGTCATTCCATGGCCAAAGATTAATAATGGGAGCGGGTGCGAGGTCCGGCGGTCGCGCATGTGCAACGCCGCGGAAATCCTGTGATGGGATGCTCAGGAGCCCCGAGTGCCCCGCGACGGGGGGACAGAGCCGTCTTGACCAGCGAGGATGGGTGTGGAAATGGAGAAGCAGCAGGAGTTCGTGCTCCGAACGCTTGAGGAGCGGGACATCCGTTTCGTGCGCCTGTGGTTCACCGATGTGCTGGGCTTCCTGAAAAGCGTCGCGGTCGCCCCGGCCGAGCTGGAGCAGGCGTTCGACGAGGGGATCGGCTTCGACGGCTCGGCCATCGAGGGCTTCGCGCGCGTGCACGAGTCCGACATGATCGCCAAGCCCGCGCCCAGCACGTTCCAGATCCTGCCCTGGCGCGCCGAATCGCCGGGCACCGCGCGGATGTTCTGCGACATCCTGATGCCGGACGGCTCGCCCTCCTACGCCGACCCGCGCTACGTGCTCAAGCGCGCGCTGGCCAAGAGCTCCGACCTCGGCTTCACGTTCTACACCCACCCCGAGATCGAGTTCTTCCTGCTGAACGACCGGCCCGTGGACGGCACGCGCCCCACGCCCGCCGACACGTCCGGCTACTTCGACCACACCCCGCAGAACATCGGCATGGACTTCCGCCGCCAGGCGATCACCATGCTCGAATCCATGGGCATCTCGGTCGAGTTCTCCCACCACGAGGGCGCGCCGGGACAGCAGGAGATCGACCTGCGCTACGCCGACGCGCTCTCGACGGCGGACAACATCATGACGTTCCGCCTGGTCATGAAGCAGGTCGCGCTCGAACAGGGCGTGCAGGCCACGTTCATGCCGAAGCCGTTCTCCGAGTTCCCGGGCTCCGGCATGCACACCCACCTGTCGCTGTTCGAGGGCGACAGGAACGCGTTCCACGAGACCGGCGCCGAGTACCAGCTGTCCAAGGTCGGCCGCTCGTTCATCGCCGGGCTGCTGAGGCACGCGGGCGAGATCTCCGCCGTCACCAACCAGTGGGTCAACTCCTACAAGCGCATCTGGGGCGGCACGCAGCGCACGGCGGGCGCGGGCGGCGAGGCGCCCTCGTACATCTGCTGGGGGCACAACAACCGCTCGGCCCTGATCCGCGTCCCGATGTACAAGCCGGGCAAGACCGGCTCCACCCGCATCGAGGTCCGCTCGCTCGACTCGGGCGCCAACCCGTACCTGGCCTACGCCGTGCTGCTCGCCGCCGGGCTCAAGGGCGTCGAGGAGGGGTACGAGCTGCCGCCCGGCGCGGAGGACGACGTCTGGGCGCTCACCGACCACGAGCGGCGCGCGCTGGGCATCGAGCCCCTCCCGCAGAACCTCGGCGAGGCCATCAACCTCATGCAGCACAGCGAACTGGTCGCCGAGACGCTCGGCGAGCACGTCTTCGACTTCTTCCTGCGGAACAAGCGCCAGGAGTGGGAGGAGTACCGCTCCGAGGTGACCGCGTTCGAACTGCGCAAGAGCCTCCCGGTGCTGTAGTCCCCGCCGCCGGGGGGCTTCCCGCCCCCCGGCCCTGCCGGGACGTGACGGCGTACGCTCTAGGGCGGGCGCGGCTGACGGGATCCGCGCGGGTCGGACCGGCCGTGACGGCCGTCGCCGTGGAAGGAGATGGTCCATCCGTGCCGGTCGAGGGACGGCGGGACAGCAGATCGGGACAGCTGCTGCGCCGGGGATTCACCGACGTGCGGACGGCCGCGCGGCTCCTGGACGACCCCGCCCTCGGGCCCGTCGGCGGGCAGGGCGTCCTCCTCGACGCCCTCGGCGCCACCGCCGACCCGGACCTGGCGCTGCGCGCCCTGCTCCGCCTCGTGGAGGCGCAGCCGGACGGCGACCGGGCCAGGCTCCTCGACACCCTCCTCGCCGCCAAGCCGCTGCGCGACCGGCTGCTCGCCGTCCTGGGTGCGTCCGAGGGCCTGGGCGACCACCTCGCGCGCCACCCCGACCACTGGCAGGCCCTCGTCGCGTTCGAACGGGCCGACCTGCACCCCGGCACCGCCGAGTTCGAGGCCGCCCTCGCCCCGGCCGCCGACCCCGACGCGCTGCGCGTGCGCTACCACCGCGCGCTCCTCACCATCGCCGCCCGCGACCTCACCGGCACGAGCGGCTTCGCCGAGACCGCCGCCGAACTGGCCGACCTCGCCACCGCCACCCTGCGCACCGCCCTGCGCCTCGCCGCCGACGAGGCGCCCGAGGACGCCGCCGCCTGCCGCCTCGCGGTCATCGGCATGGGCAAGTGCGGCGGCCGCGAGCTGAACTACGTCTCGGACGTGGACGTCGTCTTCGTCGCGGAACCGCCCCGGCCGCCCGGCGGCGGCGAGCCGCCCGAGGGCGCGGACGGCCCCGCCCTTCAGGCCGCGACCCGCCTGGCCGCCCGCATGATGCGGATCTGCTCCGACACCACCGCCGAGGGCACCATCTGGCCGGTGGACGCCAACCTCCGCCCCGAAGGCCGCAACGGCCCCCTCGTCCGCACCCTCTCCAGCCACCTCGCGTACTACCGCCGCTGGGCGAAGACCTGGGAGTTCCAGGCGCTCCTCAAGGCGCGCCCGGTCGCGGGCGACGCGGATCTCGGCGCCGACTACCTCGCCGCCGTCGCCCCCCTCGTCTGGCAGGCCGCCGAGCGCGAGAACTTCGTCCCCGACGTCCAGAGCATGCGCCGCCGCGTCGAGGACTCCCTGCCCAAGGCCCAGGCGGAACGCGAGCTGAAGCTCGGCCCCGGCGGCCTGCGCGACGTCGAGTTCGCCGTCCAGCTCCTCCAGCTCGTCCACGGCCGCACCGACCCCGAGCTGCGCAGCCCCACCACGCTCGACGCCCTGGCCGCCCTCGACGCGGGCGGCTACGTCGGCCGCCAGGACGCCACGTCCCTCGAAGCCTCCTACCGCTTCCTGCGCACCGTCGAGCACCACATCCAGCTCCACCGCCTGCGCCGCACCCACCTGATGCCCACCGACGAGGCCGACCTGCGGCGCCTCGGCCGCTCCCTCGGCTTCCTCGGCGAGCCCGTGCAGGAGCTGACCACCGCCTGGCGCCGCCACACCTCCGCCGTCCGCCGGCTGCACGAGAAGCTGTTCTACCGGCCGCTGCTCGACGCCGTCGCCCGCCTCGACGCGGGCCAGGCGGTGCGCTTCGGCCAGTCCGCCGCCCGTGAGCGCCTCGAAGCCCTCGGGTACGCCGACCCCGCCGCCGCCATGCGGCACCTCGGCGCCCTCGCCTCCGGGGTCACCCGCAAGGCCGCCATCCAGCGCACCCTGCTGCCCGTCCTCCTCGACCGCTTCGCCGACTCGGCCGACCCGGACGCCGGGCTCCTCGGCTTCCGCAAGGTCTCCGACGCCCTCGGCAGCAGCCCGTGGTACCTGCGCCTCCTGCGCGACGAGGGCGCCGCCGCCGAGAACCTCGCGCGCGTCCTGTCCGCCGGACGCTTCGCCTCCGACCTGCTGCTGCGCGCCCCCGAGGCCGTCGCCCTGCTCGGCGACCCCGAGGGCCTCGCGCCGCGCGGGCGCGCCGCCCTCACGCAGGAGGTCCTGGCCGCCGTCCGCCGCGCGGGCGACGCCGAGCAGGCCGTCACCGCCGTGCGCGGCGTGCGGCGGCGCGAGCTGTTCCGCACGGCGGCGGGCGACCTCGTGGGCGACCGGGGCCCCGACGAGGTCGGCTCCGCCCTCACCGACATCAACGCCGCCACGATCACCGCCGCCCTCGAAGCCGCCACCAGCGCGGTCTGCCCCGAGGGGCCCGCCTGCCGCCTCGCCGTCATCGCCATGGGCCGCTTCGGCGGCCACGAGCTGGGCTACGGCTCGGACGCCGACGTGGTCTTCGTCCACGAGCCGCTGGGCACGGACGGCGACGGCGACGGCGACCAGCGCGCCGGGCAGGACGCGTTCGCCATCGTCACCGAGATGACGCGCCTCCTGCGCCTGCCGAGCAGCGACCCGCCCCTCCTCATCGACACCGACCTGCGGCCCGAGGGCAGGAGCGGCCCGCTCGTCCGCTCCCTCGCCAGCTACGCCGCGTACTACCGCCGCTGGTCCCTCGTCTGGGAGAGCCAGGCCCTGCTGCGCGCCGAGCCCATCGCGGGCGACCCGGACCTGGGCGCGCGGTTCACCGCCCTCGTGGACCCGCTGCGCTACCCCGAGGACGGGGTGGGCGAGGACGCGGTGCGCGAGATCCGCCGCCTCAAGGCCCGCATGGAGGCTGAACGGCTCCCGCGCGGCGCCGACCCGACCCTGCACACCAAGCTGGGGCGCGGCGGCCTGTCCGACATCGAGTGGACCGTGCAGCTCCTCCAGATGCGGCACGGCGCCGCACTGCCCGCCCTGCGCACCACCCGTACGCGTCCCGCGCTGGCCGCCGCCACGGAGGCGGGCCTGCTCGGCGCGGAGGACGCGGCGGTGCTGGACGAGGCGTGGCTGCTGGCCACCCGGGTGCGGAACGCGGTGATGCTGGTCAGGGGCCGCCCGCTCGACTCGTTCCCCAGCGACGGCAGGGAGACGGCGGCGGTGGCCCGCTACCTGGGCTACGAGCCGGGGGCCGCCGGGCGCATGCTGGACGACTACCGGCGCGTCACGCGCCGGGCGCGGGGTGTGGTGGAGCGGCTGTTCTACGAGTACGAAGAATAGGGGCGTGAGGGGCGGCGCGGCTCACGGGTCGGGCGTGCCGGAGGCGCTGGTGCCGCCGGGGCCGCCCCGCCTGCCGGACCGCCCGGCGTCGCCCGTCAGGCCCGTCCGGCGCGCCAGGCGCAGCAGCGCGGGCGGCTCGTCCGCCACGTCGCGCGGCAGGCGGTAGCACCAGCGCCCGAACCACAGGTACGACACCAGGTAGCCGAACGCCAGGCAGGCGAGGCCGCCCACGGCGTCCATCCAGAAGTGGTTGGCCGTGGCGACGATCACCAGCAGTGTGAGGACCGGGTAGAGCGCGCCCAGCACCTTCACCCACAGCGGCCTGGCCAGCACGGCGATGGTGATGCCGCACCAGGTGGACCAGCCGATGTGCATGGACGGCATGGCGGCGAACTGGTTGGACACCTCCGACATGGCGCTGCCCTCGGTGGAGAGCGAGCCCCAGGTGTGGTGGACGCTGGAGGTGTCGATGAAGTCCATGCCGGACATCAGCCGGGGCGGGGCGAGCGGGTAGAAGTAGTAGCCGACGAGGGCCACGGCGGTGGTCGCGAACAGGACGAGCCGTGTCGCCCCGTACCGCCCGGGATGGCGGCGGAAGAGCCACACCAGGACGCCGATGGTCACGACGAAGTGCAGCGTGGCGTAATAGTAGTTCATCGGCACGATGAGCCACGTGACGCCGGCTATGGCGTGGTTCACGGCCAGCTCGAAGTCGAGGCCGAGGCTCCCCTGGAAGTCCCAGATCCAGTGCGCGTGGTTCTGCGCCTGCTCGACGCGGGCGGGGGCGGCGTTGCGGACGGCCGAGTACACGGCGTAGCTGACGGCGATCAGCAGCAGTTCGAACCACAGTCTCGGCCGCCGGGGTACGCGCAGTCCCGCCAGCCGCCGGGGGCGTTCCTGGGGACGTGCGGTCCCCTCCTCCCGCCGTGGGGGCAGTTTCGGTGCGTTCACCCGGTCATCTTTCGGCCTGACACTGATCTCCCCCATGGACGCACAGTCTGCCAGAGGGGTTCATCGACCCGATCATCCTCCCGTCCGGTCTTCACCCCCACGCGGATGGGGGCCGAACGGGGGAGGGGCGCGGCGCGTCGGTCAGGCGCGGGCGGCGGGGGGCGCGGCGGCCGTGGAGCCGCGTACGACCAGCTCCGGCAGGAAGACGAACTCGCTGGGCGGCGCCGGGGTCCCGCCGATCTCCTCCAGGAGCGCGCGGACGGCGGCCTGGCCCATCGCGGGGACGGGCTGCCTGATGGTGGTGAGCGGCGGGTCGGTGAACGCGATCAGCGGCGAGTCGTCGAAGCCGATGACCGAGCACTCCTCGGGCACCGCGAGGCCGCGCTGCCGCGCCGCCCGGATGGCACCGAGTGCCATCATGTCGCTGGCGCAGACGACGGCCGTGCAGCCGCGCGCGAGCAGCTCCGCCGCCGCGGCCTGGCCGCCCTCCAGCGTGTACAGGGAGTGCGCGATCAGCCCGCGCGCCTCCTCCTCGCCGACGCCCAGTTCCGCCGCCATCCCGGCGAGGAAGCCCTCGATCTTGCGGAGCACCGGCACGAACCGCGCCGGGCCGAGCGCGAGGCCGATCCTGCGGTGGCCGAGCGAGACGAGATGGGTCAGCGCGAGCCGCACCGCCGCGCGGTCGTCGGGCGAGACGAACGGGGCGCGGATGCGCGGCGACCAGCCGTTGATCAGTACGAACGGCACTCCGTGCCCGCGGAGTCGCTCGTACCGCTCCATGTCGGCGCTCGTGTCGGCGTGCAGCCCGGAGATGAAGAGGATGCCGGAGACGCCCCGTTCGACCAGCATCTCGGTCAGCTCGTCCTCGGTCGAGCCGCCGGGCGTCTGGGTGGCGAGGACGGGGGTGTAACCCTGACGGGTGAGTGCCTGGCAGATGACCTGGGCGAAGGCCGGGAAGATCGGGTTCTCCAGCTCCGGGGTGATCAGCCCGACGAGGCCCGCGCTGCGCTCCCGCAGCCGGGCGGGCCGCTCGTAGCCGAGCAGGTCGAGGGCGGTCAGGACGGAGTCACGGGTGGCCGCGGCGACGCCGGGCCTGCCGTTGAGGACACGGCTGACGGTCGCTTCGCTGACCCCCGCCTGTGCTGCGATGTCAGCTAGCCGCGCGGTCACAGACCGGGACTGTACCGGGCAGGACCGGCGCTGCCCACCGTGGCGGGAGAAGTGTGCCGGAATGTGGGCGTTCACCCCTTGCAGCCGGTGTGCAAGTTCTTCCATGCCCTGTCCGGCTCTTCCGGTCTGTCCATGTGCCGCCGCGACCCGTGCGGTGACCGGCTCCCGGGCCGGTTTCCACACGTGGGGAGGTCAGGGCGTGAGCGTGAACGGGACCTTGGGCGGGCGCCTTGCAGAAAGTTGCCGCAAGCTCTTTCCAAAAGATTGCCCCGCTGTTACGTTCCTCCTCGGCCCGGCGCCGCACCGGCGCGGCGCATAGGGTGGAAATGCCCCCGAAACGGGCGGAATGCTTGAGGGAGTTCACATGCGACGCAGCATAGGGACGACGGCCGTGGTGGCGGCCCTGGCGCTTGCCGCAACGGCTTGCGGCAGTGACGACGGGGACGGCGGCGGGGACGGCGGCGGCTCGGCCGGCGGCGAACTGTCCGGCACGGTCACCTTCTGGGACACGTCCAACGAGACCGAGGCCGAGGTCTTCCAGGCCGTCGCCGAGGCCTTCGAGGACGAGCACCCGGGCGTCACCGTCGACTATGTGAACGTCGGCTTCGACGACGCGCAGAACCGCTTCAAGAACGCCGCCGCGGCCAACGAGGCGCCGGACGTCATGCGCACCGAGGTCGCCTGGGTCGCGGACTTCGCCAGCCTCGGCTACCTCTACCCGCTGGACGGCACCGCGGCCGTCGAGAACGAGGACGACTTCCTCCCCACCGCCTGGGCCAGCACCCAGTTCGACGGCCAGACGTACGCCGTCCCGCAGGTCACCGACACCCTCGCGCTCTTCTACAACCGGGCGCTGCTGGAGGAGGCCGGCGTCGAGGTCCCCGAGTCCCTCGACGACGTCGAAGCCTCCACCGACGCCTTCGACGCGGTCGGCGCCACCCCGCTGTACGTGCGCGGCGACGACCCGTACTGGTTCCTGCCGTTCCTCTACGGCGAGGGCGGCGACATGGTGGACGCCGAGGCCCAGCGCGTCACCATCGACGACGAGGCCGGTGTCGCGGCCTTCGCGCGCATGCAGTCCCTGATCGACTCCGGCGCCGCCATCACCGACACCAGCGACGGCTGGGAGAACATGATGTCCACCTTCGCCGACGGCGAGGTGGCCATGATGGTCAACGGCCCCTGGGCCATCGCGGACGCCACCGCCGCCCTCGGCGAGGACCTCGGCGTCGCCCCGGTCCCGGCCGGCGGCCAGACCCAGGCCTCCCCGCTCGGCGGCTGGAACTACGGCGTGTACGCGGGCACCCCCGAGGCCGACGCGTCCTTCGAGTTCGTCCGCTACATGAGCTCGGCCGCCACCCAGCAGCGCGTCACCGAGGAGCTGAGCCTCCTGCCGACCCGCGCGTCCGTCTACGACGCGGAGTCCGTCCAGGCCAACGAGATGGTCCAGTTCTTCAAGCCCGCCGTGGACGTGGCGCACGAGCGCCCCTGGATCCCGCAGGCCCAGTCGCTGTTCGAGCCGCTGCGGATCTCCGTCCAGGCCATGCTGACCGGCTCCGCGTCCCCCGCCGAGGCCGCCGCCGACACCGGCGAGGCCTACCGCGACCTCCTCGAAGACTGGCAGTGAGGCGGAGCGGACCATGGCTGACGCCGTCACCCCGCCCAGCACGGTCCCGGCCCGGGCCGCGGAAGCGCACAGCGCCCGCGGCCCGCGCCGCCGTGCGGACGCGCCCCCCGGCCGCCTGCGCAGGAGGCTGAACACCTACTGGTACGCGTGGGCCATGGTCGCCCCGGTCGTCGCCGTCATCGGCGCGATCATCGGCTGGCCCCTCGTACGCGGCATCTGGCTGTCCCTCACCGACGCCGACGAGGCGAACGTCGAGCGGCAGATCGGGGTCAACCACATCGAGGCGACCTACGAGTTCGTCGGCCTCGACAACTACCGCGACATCCTCCAGGACGGCGCCTTCTGGGACCGCCTCGGCTGGACCGTGGTGTGGACGGTCGCCTGCGTCGGCATCACGTTCACCCTCGGCCTGACGCTGGCCACCATGCTGAACCGCGCCTTCAGGGGCCGCACCCTCTACCGCATGGCGCTGATCCTGCCCTGGGCCATCCCCGCCTTCGTGTCGGTCTTCGCCTGGCGCATGCTCTTCAACGAGCGCAACGGCATCCTCAACGGCGTCCTGGACAACGCGGGCATCGACGGCGTCCCGTGGCTGTCCGACCCGACCTGGGCCAAGGTCGCCGTCATCGGCGTCAACGTCTGGCTCGGCGTCCCGTTCATGCTCATCGCGATGCTCGGCGCCCTCCAGTCCATCCCCGCCGAGCAGTACGAGGCGGCCGAGATGGACGGCGCGAACGCCTGGCAGCGCTTCACCCACATCACGCTGCCCGGCATCCGCCCGGTCGCCATGACGGTGGTCCTGCTCAGCACCGTCTGGACCTTCAACATGTTCCCGGTGATCTTCCTGCTGACCCGCGGCGGTCCGGCGGGCTCCACCGACATCCTGGTGACCGAGGCGTTCCGGCTCGCCTTCGTCTCCAGCCCCCGCGACTTCGCGAACTCCGCCGCCTGGGGCGTCCTCATCCTCCTGCTCCTGGTGCTGTTCGCGATCGCCTACCGCAAGGCGCTCCGCAAGCAGGGAGAGGTGTGGTGACGATGGCCACCGACACGGCACAGGCACGCCCCGCCGGGCCCCCGCCCACCGGGCCCGCCGCCACCGCCGGGCAGCGGGGCCGCCCGCCCCGCAGGCGCGGGGAACGCGGCCGCGCCGCCTCGATCGGCCTGCACGCCGGACTGCTGGCCGCCGCGTTCATCGCGGTGTTCCCGCCGTTCTGGCTGCTGGTCACCTCGTTCAAGCCGAAGAGCGAGACGTTCTCGCTGAGCATCGTCTCGGACTTCACGCTCGGCAACTACGACCACGTCATCAACGACACCGAGTTCCTCACCTGGTTCGGCAACTCCCTGCTGATCGTGGTCGTCACGACCCTCATCGGCGTGCTCATCTCCTCCACCACCGGCTACGCGCTCAGCCGCTTCCGCTTCCCCGGCATGCGCCCGCTGATGTGGACCCTGCTGATCACGCAGATGTTCCCGGTCGCCGTGCTGATCGTCCCCCTCTACAACCTGATGTCGCGCTACGGCCTGCTCAACCAGCCGGTCGCGCTCGTCGTCACCTACCTGACGATCGCCGTGCCCTTCTGCGCCTGGATGATGAAGGGCTTCTTCGACACCGTCCCCGTCTCCATCGACGAGTCGGGACGCGTCGACGGCCTCAGCCCGTTCGGCACGTTCTGGCGGCTCATCATGCCGCTGGCCCGTCCTGGCCTCGCCGTCACCGGCTTCTACACCTTCGTGACCGCGTGGGCCGAGGTGGCCTACGCGACCGCCTTCATGACCGGCGAGGAGAACCTCACCCTCGCCGGGGGCCTCCAGACGTTCGTGAACCAGCACACCCAGGACTGGCACCTCATGACAGCCGCCGCCGTCCTCATCGCCGTACCCGCCACCCTCGTGTTCGGCTACGCGCAGCGCCACCTGCAAGCGGGACTGACCGCCGGCTCGACCAAGGCATGAGGCACCGCCGGGCCCCGGAGCACCACCCGCGCTCCGGGCCCGGGACCGCCCCGCACCGACCGACGACCAGCTAGCACCCACAGGGACGACATGACCCAGCACCTCGCCGACCGCCCGCAGCCCACCAGCGGCCCCGGCCGGTCCCAGGACCAGGCCCACGACTGGTGGCGCGACGCCGTCATCTACCAGGTCTACCCGCGCTCCTTCGCCGACGGCAACGGCGACGGCATGGGCGACCTCGCCGGAGTCCGCGCCCGCCTGCCCCACCTCGCGGACCTCGGCGTGGACGCCGTCTGGCTGAGCCCCTTCTACGCGTCCCCGCAGGCCGACGCCGGGTACGACGTCGCCGACTACCGCGCCATCGACCCCATGTTCGGCGACCTGCACGACGCCGACGCCCTCATCAGGGACGCCCACCGCCTCGGCCTGCGCGTCATCGTGGACCTGGTGCCCAACCACTCGTCCGACCGGCACGAGTGGTTCCAGCGCGCCCTGCGCGAAGGCCCCGGCTCGCCCCTGCGCGACCGCTACCACTTCCGGCCGGGCACCGGCGAGAACGGCGACGCCCCGCCCAACGACTGGGAGTCCATCTTCGGCGGCCCCGCCTGGACCCGCGTCGCCGACCCGGACGGCACCCCGGGCGAGTGGTACCTCCACCTCTTCGCGCCCGAGCAGCCCGACTTCAACTGGGACAACCAGGCGGTGCGCGACGAGTTCCGTTCCCTGCTGCGCTTCTGGCTCGACATGGGCGTGGACGGCTTCCGCATCGACGTCGCCCACGGCCTCGTCAAGGCCGCCGGGCTCCCCGACATGGGCCACCCGGGACAGCTCAAGCTGCTCGGCACCCAGGTCCTCCCGTTCTTCGACCAGGACGGCGTGCACGAGATCTACCGCTCCTGGCGCCAGATCCTCGACGAGTACCCCGGCCAGCGCATCGGCGTCGCCGAGGCATGGACGCCCAACGCGGGCCGCACCGCCCTGTACGTCCGCCCCGACGAGCTGCACCAGGCGTTCAACTTCCACTACCTCAACACCCCGTGGGACGCCCTCGCCCTGCGCGAGGTCATCGACTCCTCCCTCGACTCCATGCGCCCGGTCGGCGCCCCCACCACCTGGGTGCTGTCCAACCACGACGTCGTACGCCACCGCACGCGCCTCGGCGGCAGCCTCGCCCGCGCCCGCGCCGCGACCCTGCTGATGCTCGCCCTGCCGGGCTCCGCGTACGTCTACCAGGGCGAGGAACTGGGCCTGCCCGAGGTCGAGGACCTGCCCGACGACGCCAGGCAGGACCCCGCGTTCCTGCGGCGCGGCGCGCACGAGGACGGCTCGGGCGACGGGCAGGAAGGGCTGCGCGACGGCTGCCGCGTCCCCATCCCCTGGACGCCGGACGGCTCCTCGTACGGCTTCGGCGACGGCGGCAGCTGGCTGCCCCAGCCCGCCGGGTGGGGCGGCCTGTCCGTCGCGGAGCAGACCGGCGACCCGGCGTCCACGCTGGAGCTGTACCGCGCGGCCCTCGCCGTGCGGCACGCGCACCCGGCGCTCGGCGCGGGCGCCGACGTGGAGTGGCTGGAGGCGCCCGCCGGGGTCCTCGCGTTCCGCCGCCGGGCCGCCGACGGCACGGCGTTCGTCTGCGCGGTCAACACCGGCGGGGCCCCGGCCGACGTCTCCGCCCTGCTCGCCACCGGCAAGGCCCTCCTCGTCAGCGGCACCGGCCACGACACCGCGACCGACACCGTCACCGGCACGGACGCGCTCTCCGCCGGACTCCTGCCCGCGGACACCACCGTCTGGTGGCAGGAGTGAGCCAGGGCGGCGGGCCCGACGCCGCGCGCGTCCCCCACCAGCGGCACGCCGGGCCCGCCCGCCTCGCCGACATCGCCCAGCAGGCGGAGGTCAGCGAGGCGACGGTCAGCCGCGTCCTCAACGGCAGGACGGGCGTCGCCGCCGCCACCAGGCAGCGGGTCCTCGCCGCCCTCGACGTGCTGGGGTACGAGCGGCCGGTCCGGCTGCGGCAGCGCAGCGCGGGCCTGGTCGGGCTCGTGATCCCCGAGCTGACCAACCCGATCTTCCCCGCGTTCGCCCAGGTCATCGAGCAGGTGCTCGCCGGGCACGGCTACACGCCCGTGCTGTGCACCCAGTCGCCCGGCGGCGCGACCGAGGACGAACTCGTGGACCAGCTGGTCGAACGCGGCGTCACCGGCATCGTCTTCCTCTCCGGGCTGCACGCGGACACCACCGCCGACCCGGCACGCTACGCGCGGCTGAGCGGCAGGGGCGTCCCGTTCGTCCTGATCAACGGCTTCAACCCGCGCGTCAGCGCGCCCTTCGTCTCGCCGGACGACGCGGCGGCCACCCGCATCGCCGTCCAGCACCTCCGCGCCCTCGGGCACGAGCGGATCGGGCTCGCCGTGGGCCCGCGCCGCTTCGTGCCCGTGCAGCGCAAGGTCGCGGGCTTCCTCGCCGAGACGGGCGACGCGGGCCTCGTGCAGCACACGCTGTTCAGCGTCGAGGGCGGCCAGGCGGCCACCGTGTCCCTGCTCGACGCGGGCTGCACCGGCGTCGTCTGCGGCAGCGACATGATGGCGCTCGGCGCGATACGCGCGGTGCGGCAGCGCGGCCTCGACGTGCCGGCCGACGTGTCGGTGATCGGGTACGACGACTCGGACCTGTTCGCGTTCACCGACCCGCCGCTCACCACGCTGCGCCAGCCCGTGCGCGCCATGGCGAGCGCGGCCGTCAGCTCCCTGCTGGAGGAGGTCGGCGGCCTGGTGCAGCACACCGAATTCGTGTTCCAGCCCGAGCTGGTGGTGCGCGGCTCCACGGCCAAGGCGGCGCCCCGAGCGTGAACCCCGGGCGGCAGCGGCGTCACCGCGCGTGCAAGATCTTCCACAAGGCATTGCGGAACCTCTGACGCGCAGCTTTCCCCTCCCCGCGCGGGCCCTTGACCGCTCTCCCGGGCGGTCCTACGGTCCCCCGTGAAATCTCTTGCAGCAAGAGCCGGTTCCCCACTCTCCAGCCGAGCCGCACCGGAGGAGCCCCATGCGCAGAAGACCGAGAGCCCCCCACCGCCGCGGCGCCCTCACCATGGCGGGCCGCGCCGTCCTCGCCGGACTGCTGGCCGCCGCAGGGTCCGTCGTCTCCCTCACCGCCACCGCACCGGCGGCGCAGGCCGCGCCGCCCGGCGAACGGGACGTCACCGCCGTCCTGTGGAACTGGGACTTCCCCTCCATCGCCCGCGAGTGCACCGACCGCCTCGGCCCGGCGGGCTACGGCTTCGTCCAGGTCTCCCCGCCCCAGGAGCAGATCCAGGGCGGCCAGTGGTGGACCGCGTACCAGCCCGTCAGCTACCGGATCGACAGCAGGCTGGGCAACCGGGACGAGTTCCGCGCCATGGTGGACACCTGCCGCGCCGCGGGCGTCGGCGTCGTCGTGGACACGGTCGTCAACCACATGTCGGCCGCCACCGGCGCGGGCACCGGCACCGGCGGCTCGCCGTACGCCAAGTACTCCTACCCGAACGCCCCCTACGGCGACGGCGACTTCCACACCTGCCGCCGCGACATCGCCAGCTACCAGGACCGCTACGACGTCCAGGTCTGCGAACTCGTCGGCCTCGCCGACCTCGACACCGGCAAGCAGTACGTCCGCCAGCGCATCGCCGACTACATGAACGACCTGCTGAGCCTCGGCGTCGCCGGCTTCCGCGTGGACGCGGCCAAGCACATCGCCGCCGACGACCTCGCCGCCATCCGCGCGCTGGTGGACGACCCCGACCCGTACTGGAAGCAGGAGGTCATCTTCGGCGCGGGCGAGGCCGTCCAGCCCACCGAGTACACGGGCAACGGGGACGTGCAGGAGTTCCGCTACGGCCGCGACCTCAAGCGCGTCTTCGAGAACGAGAACCTCGCCTACCTGCGCAACTTCGGCGAGGGCTGGGGCTACCTCCCCGGCGGCGGCGCCGCCGTCTTCGTCGACAACCACGACACCGAGCGCAACGGCTCCACCCTCACCTACCGCAGCGGCGCCGACTACACCCTCGCCAACGTCTTCATGCTCGCCTGGCCCTACGGCGCGCCCGACGTGCACTCCGGCTACGAGTTCAGCGACCACGACGCCGGGCCGCCCTCGGACGGCCATGTCAACGCCTGCTGGCAGGACGGCTGGACGTGCCAGCACGCCTGGCCCGAGATCGAGAGCATGGTCGCCTTCCGCAACGCCACGGCGGGTCAGGCCGTCACCGACTGGTGGGACAACGGGAACGACGCCATCGCCTTCGGCCGCGGCGACCGGGGCTACGTGGCGGTCAACCACGAGGGCTCGTCCCTCACCCGCACCTTCGACTCGTCCCTCGCGGCGGGCACGTACTGCGACGTCCAGAGCGACCGCACCGTGACGGTCGACGGCTCCGGGCGCTTCACCGCGACCCTCGGGCCGAACACGGCGCTCGCCCTCCACACCGGCGCCCGCGCCTGCGGGAACGAGACGGTCGCGTCCGGCGCCTCGTTCGGTGTCACCGCGCAGACCCAGTGGGGCGAGAACGTCTACGTCGTCGGCAGTGTCCCGCAGCTCGGCTCCTGGGACCCGGCCCGCGCCGTACGCCTCGGCTCCGGCAGCTACCCCGTGTGGCGCGCGGACGTCGACCTCCCGGCAGGGACGGTCTTCCAGTACAAGTACGTCCGCCGCTGGGACGGCGCGGCGGGCGTCACCTGGGAGACGGGCGCCGACCGCACCGCGACCGTCCCGGCGAGCGGCCGCGTGACGCTCACCGACACCTGGCGCGGCTGACCCGCGCGCACGAGGGGCGGGACCGCCGCGCGGCCCCGCCCCTCACCCCGCCTCCGCCGTCAGCCGCCCAGCATGGCGAGCGTTCCGTCCTCGCCGAGGGTGCCCGTCAGTTCCGCCTGCGCGCCCTCCTCGGCGGGCAGGGCCAGCGTCCGGCCGTCCGACTCGCCGGTCACCCCGCCCCCGGCCCTGAGGGACGTCACCTCGTCGCTCCCGGCCGCGACCAGGTACCACGCGTCGGCGGGCGAACGCCACAGCACGCCGCTGAGCACCGCCGGGCGCCGCTGCCCGCACGACGACGCGTCCTCCGCGCTCGCCGTCATCACCCCGGGCTCACCAGGCCGCGCCGGCGGCGCCAGGAACTCCGTCAGCGTCTTCGCGCCGACCCCGCGCCACGTCTCGGCCCGCACGCACACCCACCGCGCCTCGCCGCCGCCGTCGGGCAGCGTCTGCCCGGCGAAGTCCCACAGGTTCACCGACCGCACGCCCGCGCCGCCGACCTGCGGCAGGTGGCACGCCGTACGGGCCCACCGGTCGCGCGCCTCGCCCGACGCGCCCGCCTGCCCGGGACCGCCCGGCTCGCCGTACGTCAGCTGCGCAGGGACCAGCTCGCCCAGGTCGGCGAGGAGGTACGGGTCCGGGCTGCCCTGGAGCGTCACCGACAGCGCCGGGTACTCGGCGCACAGCCCGTCCTGCGGCGCCGCGTCCGCGTCCTGCCCCTGCCCCGCCGTCGTGCGCACCGCGCCGGACACGCCCGCCTCGTCCACGTCGAGCGGCGCCGTGTCCGCCGACGGGTCCACCAGGTCGGCCGTCGCCGCGCCGGTGACCCAAGGGGCCATCAGATAACGGGTGTTGCCGTCGCCCCTGGCGATGACGACGGCGGCAGAACCCGCCGGACCCGCCCCGTCCACCCGCGCGAAGTCCAGCAGCGCCGCGCCGCTCGACGCGCCCGCCGCCTCCGCGTACCTGACGAGCCGCAGCCCGTCGTACAGCAGCACGACCGACGTGCCCGACGTCTCGCCCGCGTACAGCAGTTGCGCCGGTCCCGGGGGCGGACCCGTCTGCGTGCCGGGCGTCGCCGAGACGACCACCTCGTCGCCGGGGCGCGCCCAGACCGCGAGCGCGCGGCGCAGCAGACCGGTGTCGCCCGCCTTGTCGCCGCGCGTCGGCCACACCGAGAAGTCCGTGCGCGCCGACTGGCGCCACACCGTGTCGGGGATGCGGCGCAGGCCCTGCGGGTCGAGGGCGGCCTCGGCGGCGGCGTTGCGCGCGTAGGGCGGGGCGGCGGCGCCGTCGTCGCCCCAGCCGCCGGGGAGGAACGCCAGCGTGGCCGCGACCACGGCCAGCGCCGCAGCGCCGATCAGCGCGTTCCGGGTGACGCGGCGGCGGCGCAGCAGGTCGGTCGGCCGCGCCTGGAGGGTGCAGGGGTCGGCCGGTTCGACGAGGCTGCCGTTCGGGGTGGCGGCCAGCGCGGCGGCGGCGGTGACCGCCGGGCCGATGTCCGCAGGCTCCACGCCCGCCGCGCGCAGCAGCCCCCGTACCGCCGCCTCGTCCAGGCCGTCGAGCCGCCGCAGCGCGAACGCCGCGCGGGCCGCCGGGGCGAGACCGGCGAGCGCCTGGTCGAGCGCGACCTCGCGCTCGACGTCCGCCCCTTCCTGGCGCGGGAAGAGCCGCAGCCCGGCGACCAGCGGCAGCGGGCGCGGCCTCGGCAGGCGTACGTCGCGGCCGGCGAGGCGGGTCGTGCGGCCCTCCGCGAGCGCGGCGCGCACGACGCGCAGCCGCAGCCACGCGTAGCCCGCGTCACGCCCGGCGGGCCCCGCCACCCGCTGCGCGGGCACCGGCGCGGGGTCGTCGGCGGCCGCCTTGCCGCGCGGCAGCGCGCGCTGCGCGAGCGCGTGCGCCGTCAGCACGCGCCGGTGCCGGGAGAGGGTGCGCGGCAGGATCAGGTGGGCGAGCCGCACGAGGCGCGGGTAGTGCTCGACGAGCGCGGCCTCGGCCTGGTCGAGGGCCATGGCGTCGGGCGCGGCTTCGGGGGTGGTGACATCGCTGGCAGACACAAAGCCAGAACGACGGACCGCCGGTCAGGTTACGAGCGCGGCCCGGACTGCCGTACGGGTCATCGCTGTTCGAGGTACGCGAGGACCGCGAGGACGCGCCGGTTGTCGTCGTCGGACGGCGGCAGCCCGAGCTTGCTGAAGATGTTGGACGTGTGCTTGGCGACGGCCCGCTCGGTCACCACGAGCCGCTCGGCGATCGCCGCGTTCGAACGGCCCTGCGCCATCAGCTCGATGACCTCGATCTCGCGCGGCGTCAGCTTCTCCAGCAGCGAGTCCTGCGTGCGCTGCGCCAGCAGCTGCTGGATCACCTGCGGGTCCATCGCCGTGCCGCCGGACGCGACGCGGCGCACCGCGTCCACGAACTGGTCGGCGTCGAACACGCGGTCCTTCAGCAGGTAGCCCACGCCGCCGCGCCCGTCGGCGAGCAACTCCCGCGCGTACAGCTGCTCCACGTGCTGGGAGAGCACGAGCACGGGCAGGCCGTGCTGCTCGCGGCGCGCCTGGAGCGCGCACTGGAGTCCCTCGTCGGTGAACGACGGCGGGAGCCGGACGTCGACGACGGCGACGTCCGGCTTCAGCTCGGCCAGGGCGCGGGTGAGTGCCGGGCCGTTGTCCACGGCGGCGGCGATCTGGAAGTCGTGGGCTTCGAGCAGCCGCACGAGTCCGTCCCGCAGCAGGAACAGGTCTTCGGCGAGGACGACGCGCATGGCGGTCAGCTTAGCCGTCCCGGGGGACCCCGCGGTCAGCCGTGCGACACGACGGTGGACAGCACACCCGGCAGCGTGTGCCAGTCGGAACTGGCCACGGCCGCGCCGCCGTCCGCGAGCAGCCGTACGCGGGCGAGCGCCTCGGCCTCGGTCGGGGCGGTGGCCGAGATGGCGGGCGGGACGTTGTGCGCGTCCGTCATGACGAGGAGGTAGTGGCGGTCGGTGTACCAGGCGGTGTCGATGCCGCCGCCGAGGTACGCGGACGCGTCGCCGTCGAAGACGACGAACCACGGCCGCAGCGTCGCGTCCCCGTACCGCCCGGCGCGCGGGTCGCCGGCCTCCGCGCCGTGCACGGCGGGGAACGCGGTGGCCGACGCGAGCGTCCCGGCGGCGGCGCGGTCCCGCAGGTGGCGGGCGTACTCGACGTCCGTCCAGAGGCTGTCGAACGGGTTGCCCTCCTCGACGGTGCCCGGTATCAGGTGCACGAGGAAGCGGCCCGCCAGCGCGTCGCGGCCCGGCCAGCCGTCCGCGCGGACCGCCTCGTCGAGGGTGGCGTGGCCGCCGATCAGGTCGGCGGGGCGGAAGAGTGCGTCGCCGAGCGTGGCGTCGAGCAGGGCGTCGAAGTCGTCGGGGCCGCGGCCGAGGTTGTCGGCGAAGCCGTCCTTCAGCTCGATCTTGAGCTGGACGGGCCGGTGGCCGGGGTTCGCGTCGTGCCAGGCGCGGATGTCGGCGAGGCAGCCGGCCAGGCCCTGGTTCCGCGCGCCGGTGCGCAGCCCGGCGGCGGAGTCGGCGCCGACGCAGTTGCTGGAGTTGCCGAACGGGTTGTTGTGCGCGACGCGCCAGCCGCTGCCGAAGAAGTTGGTCCAGACGTCGATCTCCAGCATGCCGGCGCCGGAGTCGAGCGCGTCCGCGAAGTAGGGGAACGTGCCCTGGAGGTAGGCGTTGTGGACGCCGACCGAGGTGCTCGCGCCGTAGGAGGGCGCGTCGGCCGCCGTCGCCGCCCGGGCGGGCGGTGCCAGGGCGGGGAGGGCCAGGACGGTGAACGCCGCCAGTGCCGTGGGGAGGGAACGCCGGGGTCGCATGCGGTGCCGCCTTCGCTCGCGTGGGTGGGGGAGCGGTGTCTCAACGCGGCAGCAGCGTACGGGAGTTCGGTGACGCCGGGGATGGGCTGGGTGAGCCGGGGGCGAACGCCGGGCCAACGCCCGCCCCGCACCGCCGCGCCCGGGAGCGGCACCCCACCCGGTGCGACGGTACGGGCGGGCGGCTCAGCGGCGGCCCGCGCCCGGTTCGACGCGGGCGGCCGGGATCTCGATGGTGACCAGGGTGGGCCCGCCTTCGGGGCTGCTCAGCGCCAGCACGCCGTCGAACGCGCCGAGCCGCCGCTCCAGGCCGCGCAGCCCCGAGCCCGCTTCGAGGCTCGCCCCGCCGCGCCCGTTGTCCGTGATCGCGATACGCAGCGCGCTCTCGGGCCCGCTGTAGTAGATGTCCAGCCACACCTGGGACGCGCCCGAGTGCTTCGCCGCGTTGGTCAGCACCTCGCTGATCGCGAAGTACGCGGCCGACTCGACCGGCTCCTCCAGGCGCCCCGGCAGGTCCACGTCCACCTCCACCGGCATCTGCATGCGCAGCGCGAGCGCCCGCGCGGCGTCGCCGAGGCCGCGTTCCGCCAGCACCGGCGGGTGGATGCCGCGTACGAGGTCGCGCAGTTCCGACAGGGCCTCGGCCGAGTTCTCCCGGGCCTGGGCGAGCAGCTGCTTGGCCTTCGCCGGGTCCTTCTCGATCAGCGCCTCGACCGTGCCGAGGCTCATGCCCATGGCGACCAGCCGCGCCTGCGCGCCGTCGTGCAGGTCCCGTTCGATGCGGCGCAGTTCGGCGGCGGAGTTGTCCAGCGCGTCGTGCCGTGTCTCCTGGAGCCGCGCCACGCGCCGGGCGAGCTGCTGCTTCTCGGAGGCGCCGTTGAGCGCGCCCGTCATGAGGAAGTGGCCGCGCACCAGCAGCGGGTTGACCGCGAGGGCCACGCCGAGGAGGCAGACGCCGAGCACCGCCGCGAGCACCGCCGTGAACCAGCTGCTGACCGGCACGAAGGCGTACCAGTACGTGCCGCCCGCGTGGTACACGGGCACCCACACGCCGCACAGCAGCACGATGCCCCACAGGAAGTAGCCGATCAGCGCCCATGGCAGCAGCGCGACCACGAATCCGGCGACGGCGTCGACGAACAGCCAGCCCGCGTCCCGCCAGGTCGCCGGGTCCTTGAGCATCTCGACGCAGCGCGCCACCTGGTGCGCGATCCCGCCGGTGCGGGAGACGGGCTCGGGGCGGTAGGCGGTGGGGATCGTCAGGCCGCTCCAGCGCTGGGCCAGCTCGCGCCGCACGTTGGCGTGGGCGCGGACGGCGTCCACGACCATCGGCGTCGTGAACAGGCCGATGCCCGTCAGGATCAGCGCCACCGACACGACGAAGAAGACGAACAGCGCCAGTGAGACGACGATCGACAGCAGCGACAGGACGAGTCCCCGCCAGGCCGCCTCCAGGGCATCGCGTACCCGGTGTCTGTTCATGTCCATCGCCCGTCCATCTCCGTCGTGCGGTCGTTCGCCGTGTAGCGGTATCCGACCACAAGTCTGCGGCGTGGCCGTGCCGTGGTCACGGGGGGCGACAGCCCGGCGGGGGTGTAGCCAGATACACCACAGGCGCCCGCCGTGGGGCGGGCGCCTGTGGTGTCCCCCCGGAACCGTGCCCGAGCTGCGGCCACGGGCCGGGGAGACGTGCGGGGGACGCGCGCCGGGGCGCGTCCGTGCGGGAGGGGGCGGGGCTCAGACGAGGCCCGCGCCCTCCAGGTCGGCGCACACGGTGTCGGTGATCAGCCGCGTCACGATGTACGGGTCGCAGTTGGCGTTCGGCCGCCGGTCCTCGATGTAGCCCTTCTTGTCCCGCTCGACCTGCCACGGGATGCGGACCGAGGCGCCGCGGTTCGAGACGCCGTAGCTGTACTGGTCCCACGGCGCGGTCTCGTGCGCGCCGGTGAGGCGGTCCTCGACGTCCGCGCCGTAGTTCTTGACGTGTTCGAGGGGCTTGCCGTCCTTGCCCATGGACTCGCAGGCGGCGACGATCGCGTCGTACCCCTCGCGCATGGCCTTGGTGGAGAAGTTGGTGTGGGCGCCCGCGCCGTTCCAGTCGCCCTTGACCGGCTTGGGGTCGAGGGTCGCGGAGACGCCGAAGTCCTCGGCGGTGCGGTAGAGCAGCCAGCGCGCGATCCACAGCTGGTCGGAGACCTCAAGCGGCGACAGCGGGCCGACCTGGAACTCCCACTGGCCCGGCATGACCTCGGCGTTGATGCCGGAGATGCCGAGACCGGCCTTCAGACAGTTCTCCAGGTGCGCCTCGACGACGTCGCGGCCGTAGATCTCGTCCGCGCCGACGCCGCAGTAGTAGCCGCCCTGCGGGGCGGGGAAGCCGCCGCTCTCCGGGAAGCCGAGGGGGCGCGCGCCCTTGAAGAACGTGTACTCCTGCTCGATGCCGAAGATCGGCTCCTGGGACGCGAACCGCTCGGCCACCGGACGCAGGGCGGCGCGGGTGTTCGACACGTGCGGGGTGTCGTCCACGTTCCAGACCTCGCACAGGACGAGGATGTCGTCGCCGCCGCGGATCGGGTCCGGGTAGGAGGCGACCGGCTTCAGCACGCAGTCCGACGCGTGGCCCTCGGCCTGGTTGGTGCTCGAACCGTCGAAGCCCCAGGTCGGGGGCTCGGCGCCGTCGGCGAGGATCTTGGTCTTGGACCGCAGCTTCGCGGTGGGCGAGGTGCCGTCGATCCAGATGTACTCGGCCTTGTAGCTCACGGTCCGTGCTCCTCCATGAGGTCTTCGCGGGTGCTCCACAGCGCTGCGTCCACGCCGCGTCCACCCTCCCCACCAGCGGTTTCCCGGCAGTTGCCCGGTTGTTAAACCGGCGTGAACGGCGTTTGCCCCCGGTACCGCTCCCGCGCGCCCGGCGTCTTAGGGTGTCAGCGACCGGCCCTCCCGGCCGGTCGCCCCCGCGCGTTCCGTCCGCGTACGTCTGGAGAAGGGTCACCCATGAGATTCGGTCTGCTCGGCACCGGCCCCTGGGCGCGCAACACCCACGGCCCCGGCCTCGCGGAGCACCCCGGGGTCGAGCTGGCCGGCGTCTGGGGCCGCCGCCCCGAGGCCGCCGCCGAGCTGGCGGAGGAGCTGGGCACCCGCCCGTACGAGGACGCCGACGCGCTGTTCGCGGACTGCGACGCCGTCGCCGTCGCGCTGCCGCCCGACGTGCAGGCGCCCCTCGCCGTACGGGCCGCCCGCGCCGGCTGCCACCTGCTGCTCGACAAGCCGACCGCCACCACCGTCGCGGGCGCCCGCGAGCTGGCCGACGCGGCAGGGGCCGCGGGCGTCGCCTCGGTCGTCTTCTTCACCCTGCGCTTCACGCCGGAGACGGCCGCCTGGCTGGCCGCGCAGAAGGGCACGGAGGGCTGGCTCACCGGCCGCGCCGACTGGTACTCGCCCATCTTCGGCGGCTCGGACTCGCCGTACGCGTTCTCGGAGTGGCGCAAGGAGCACGGCGCGCTGTGGGACGTCGGGCCGCACGCGCTGTCCGTCCTGCTGCCCACGCTCGGCGACGTCACGGGCGAGGAGGCCCCCGAGGGCGTCGTGGCCGCGCTCGGCCCCGGGGACACGACGCACGTGCTGCTGCGGCACGTCTCGGGCGCGTCCAGCTCGCTCACGCTCTCGCACACCGTCCCGCCGCAGGCGGCGGGTGTCGCGGTGGAGCTGCGCGGGGCCGCCGGGGTCTCGACGCTGCCGGAGCGGCCGCCGGGCGGGGTGAAGCGCGCGTTCTCCCGGGCGGTGGACGCGCTGCTGGAGTCGGCGGCCACCGGGGAGCCGCATGCGTGCGACGTCCGGTTCGGCCTGCGGGTGACGGAAATCCTGGCGGCGGTGGAGTCGGCGCTCGGGATGCCGCCGCGCTGAGGTGCGGTCCCGGGACCGCCGGGCGGGTGCGCCCGGCGGTCCGGCACGTGCTGTGCGGTGGCGTGGGCCGGGTCAGTAGACCGTGGCGCCGTAGGCGTTCAGGGCTTCGACGACCGGCTGGAAATAGGTGGTGCCGCCGCTCGTGCAGTTGCCGCTGCCGCCCGAGGCGAGCCCCAGGCCGGTCGTGCCCCGGTACAGCGGGCCGCCGCTGTCGCCCGGTTCGGAGCAGATGTTGGTCCTGATGAGACCGGAGACGACCTCACCGGCACCGTAGTTGATCGAGTAGTGCAGCCCGGTGACGGTGCCGCAGACGTTCCCCGTGGCGCCGCCGCTGCGGCAGGCCGCCTGGCCCACCGTCGGGTTGGCGGCCCCGGTGATGTCCTGGACCGAGCCGTTGTACGGGTTGACGACGCCCTGGAGGTCGGCCGGCACGCCGTTGTAGCGCACGAGGCCGAAGTCGTTGCCCGGGTACGAGTAGGCCGCGCTCCAGCCGAGCGGCGGGTCCGGCGGGTTGGGCGGCGACGGCGGCTGGAACCAGGGATACCAGACGTACTGCGGCGGCAGTTCGAAGATGCAGTGCCCGGCGGTGAGGAAGTAGTACACGCCGTTGATCCGGACGTTGAAGCCGAGCGTGCAGGGCCAGAAGTTCAGGGCGTGGATGCCCTCCCCGCCCGAGGTGTACCGCTCGACGCGGCCCGGGGTCCGTTCGACGGCCAGGGCGTCCGCGAGCGGCCCGGCCGCCCGTTCGATCCGTGCGATCTCCGCGTCGGACACCGTCGTGTCGGCCACGACGGTGACGCGGCCCGCCGCCTTGTCGACGGCCCACGCGGTGCCGGGCACGTCGGCGGCCAGCACCGCGTCGGCCGCGGCGGCGAGCTG
This sequence comes from Streptomyces sp. NPDC049879, assembly GCF_044461265.1. Classification (NCBI taxonomy): domain Bacteria; kingdom Bacillati; phylum Actinomycetota; class Actinomycetes; order Kitasatosporales; family Streptomycetaceae; genus Streptomyces; species Streptomyces sp. NPDC049879. Next base: position 1,089,980 of record NZ_JBITKT010000001.1, read on the forward strand.
GGCGGAACCGAAGGAGCCGCCGGTACCCCGACCGGCGGCCTGGGCCGCGCCCGGCAGGAGGGCGGCGGCGAGGAGGACGAGCCCCGACAGCGCGGCGGTCAGCCGCGCTCTCCGGGGCCCGGGTCTGTCGGTGGCGCGGGCACGTCTCACGGCTTCCTCCCAGAGGAGAAGACAGGGATGGGGGAGTGGTGCGGGGTGGTGGCGTGAAGGCCCCCGCGAGGGCGGGGGCGAGCAGATCGTCCCACCGGGCGCGCGGGAGGGAAGACCGCTTTCCGGCCGCACCTGGCTTGTCAACTAGCCTCTTAAAAAAGGGAGTTGACCACTCTCCGCAGCTCCTGCCGCACCGCCGGTCCGCCGGCCGGACGCCGCCGGTGGCCTGGGACCGGCGCGTGGGGGAGGGGCCGCCGCGGGCCACGGACCGTCACCGGCGCTCCCCGCGCGACCGTATACGTTCCGGGCCCGCTGCTCCGAACGGGCGGGATGGCCCGGCCGAGCGGTGTGGACGCCCCGCGCGGCGCCGACCGCCGTGAGAACCCTGACTCATGTCGTATGAGACGTCCGGCACCCCGTCAGGCCCGTGCCCGCCACGGCGTCCCCCGCGCCGCCTGGTGGCGGGCGTCGCCGCCGGGCTCGGCCTGATCGCCCTCAACCGGCACCTCGTCGCGTCCGCCAGCGCCGGGGCCGACGACCCCGCCGCGACGCGGGAAGGTACCGGCGCCCACGGCGTCCGCGAGACGCTGCCGGGCACCGGCCGCCGCCTCGCCCTCACCTTCGACGACGGCCCGCACCCCGCCTACACCCGCGAGATCCTGGCCGTCCTGCGCGCCCACGGCGTCCGCGCCACGTTCTTCGTCGCGGGCGAGAACGCCGAGTGGCAGCCCGCCCTGCTGCGCGCCATCGCCGACGAGGGCCACCTCATCGGCAACCACACCTGGAGCCACCCCCGCCTCGACCGGCTCCCGCCCGCCGACGCCCGCGACGAGCTGGCCCGCACCAGCGACGCCGTCGCCCGCGCCGTCGGCACCCCGCCCGTCCTCGCCCGCGCCCCCTACGGCGCCTGGAGCGCGGACACCCTCCGCGCCGCCCGCGAGCTGGGCATGGCGCCCCTCGGCTGGTCGCTCGACACGGACGACTGGGCCCGCCCCGGCACCACCGCGATCTCCCGGACCCTGCTGGACGGGGCGCGGCCCGGCGCGATCGTCCTCGCGCACGACGGGGGCGGCGACCGTACGCAGACGGTCGCCGCCCTCGGGTACTGCCTCCCCCGTCTCCTGGACAGGGGATACGCGCTGGTGCTGCCGCCCGCCGGCTGACGCGCCGGCCGGCGGGCCGCCGCGCCGCTCAGGCGGCGGGCCTGCGGCCCAGCGCCGCCGCGATCTCCTGGACGTTGGCGAACCGCCGGCCGTCCGGCAGCCGCCGCACGCTGTCCACCAGGTCGTCGGGGGCGCTCACCTCGTCCAGCGTGGCCAGGAGCGTGCCCCGCTCGGCGGGGAACTCGGACGGGCGCAGATGGCGCGCCAGGTCGGAGCGGAACGCCTCGTCGGCCGCCTCCTCCTCCGCCGCCGAGCCGGGCGGCAGCACCGGACCCGCGGTGAGGTCCAGGTCCTCCTCGGGCACGGGCTCCGGCTCGCGCCACTCCTCGGAGCGCGTCGGGCCGTCCCCGCGCAGCATGCCCTGGAGCTCGTGCTTCATCTCGTCGTCACGGCGCGGGCCGAGCCGGTCGTTGCCCCGCTGCTGCATGGCTTCCCTCCTCGCCTCTGGACCCTCCCCGGCGGACGCGGGGGAGGAACGGTGGCCGCCGGGTACCCAGCGGCCACCGGGCCCAACACGCGCGGACGGCCGCCCCGCCCGCCCGCGCGGCGCGTTCTCCCGCGCGCGGGTGTTTCGGCTCCGGGGGCGGGGGCATCCGTAGGTCTCGGCTGGTGAGCGGTCAGCCGGGGAACACAGGGTTGCTGCCCCGGCCCTCTTCTGTTTTCAGGGAACGGGAGGGGGCCGGGGAGCATGGGGCCCGGCGGCGTCCGGCTCAGCCCGGCAGCAGCGACGCGATGACCGACTCCAGGTAGAGCCGTTCCTCTTCCCCCCGCGGCATCACCTCGGGCACGGCGTGCGCGAGCTGCACGCGGCCCAGGAAGCCGCAGTACGTGCGCAGCGCCCGGCGCCGCGCCTCCTCGGCGGGGATGCCCATCTCCACGAACAGCCCGGTCAGGTAGTCCAGTCGGTGCGTGGACACCCGGCGCAGCACGGGCGCGACCATCGGGTGTCCGGCGTGGGCGAGCAGCGCCGGTTCCGTGGGGTCGTCGCTCTCGACGAGCCGCATGAACAGCGCGCGTAGACGTTCCTCCGGACCGGCCCCCGCCTCGTCCGCGCCGGACACCTCGGCGACGCGCTGCTCCTCCCAGCGGCGCAGCGCCGCCTCGATCAGCGCGTCGCGGTTGGCGAAATGCCAGTAGAAGCTGCCCTTGGTAGCCCGCAGGCGTGTCGCGAGGGGTTCGATGGCGATCGACGCCAGGCCCCCGCCGTCACGCATGGCGGCGAGTGCCGCCTCGGCCCAGTCCGCGGCGGTGAGACGGCTGCGCGGGCCCCGCTGTTGTGGCATGGCAGTTACCGTAACGTACCGTTAAACCGTACGGTAGCGTATGGGTGGCTCAGCGGCCCGGACGGCCCGGATGTCGTACGCGAACTCCCCCGCATCACCTCTTCCTTCACAGCCGACGACGTAGCGCGCGTCCCTCAAAGGTCGCTCGCCTGCTCCTGCGGACGGATCATCACCATGGTGCTGCGGTCGGGATCGGGGCCCTCCTCGCGCACTTTCTCCACATGTGCGAGGGACCCGCGCAGATCGCCGAGCCAGCCGTCCACGTTCTGCTCCACGAGCCGGACGCACCACGAGAGCGCGTCGCTGCGGCTGCGCGCCACCCCGGCCGCGATGAGCGTGTCGAGCACCACGCGCTCCGGCTGCCGCAGCCGTGTCATCACCGGCGCCGAGACATGGGTGAACATCTCCCGCTCGTCGCCGCAGACCGCCCCCCAGGACACCTGCCGCCCGAAGCGCAGGCCCGCCTCCCTGGCCACCTCGACCCGCGCGCTCCTGGTGCGTTCGCGGAACTCGGTGATCCGCCCCTCGCAGGCCGCCCGCCGCTCGGCCTCGGACGCGTCGTGGCCGAGGCCGGGCTCGGCGACCCGGCCGATGACCGTGATCTCCTCACGGTCGGTGGTCACCTCGACCAGCTCGGTGAACCACGACGTGGGCACGCGCCCCACGATCCAGCCGCGCACTTCCTCGCGGCTCCGCTTCGTAATCATGTAATCAAGATTACAGCGCGCTGACCAGGCGCGCGGCCATCCTTTACCTCTGATTTAAGGACTGAGGTCCCGCTGGATTACCCAAATGGGGCATTCCGCGCATACTGGAAGAGTCCGTAGACAGATCGAAGGAGGCTTAGTCGCATGACCGACGTCTCACACCGCCAGAGGGGCGACCTTTCCGGACACCCCGACGAGATGGAAATGCGGGAGCGCTACTCCCGCGTCATGGGCGGGCGCGATGTTGTGTTCGTCGATGGGCCGGTGTTCCTGGCCGGTCTGTACGCCGCGATCTCGCCGTGGATACTCCACTTCCACAACGCGCACCCGGACCTGACGGTCAACAACCTGGTCCTCGGCATCGCCGTCGCCGTACTGGCTCTCGGCCTCAGCCGCGCCCCGGACCGGATGTACGGGCTCAGCCACGCCCTCATCCTGATCGGCGCCTGGCTGATCGTGGCCCCCTGGGTCATGGGCAGCAACCTCGACGCCGGGATCATCGTCAGCAACATCATCGTGGGCGGTCTGATCGCCCTCCTCGGTCTGGCGAGCGCCGCAGCGGCCCTCAAGGCACGCAGCTCCGCTCACCGGGCGGCCAAGCACGACGCCCGGCACGACACCAGGCACGACACCAGGCATGACACCCGGAACGACGCCCGGAACGACCTCAGGCGCTGACCCGGCGTGCCCACACAGCAGGGGCGGCCCCCCACCGGTTCCCACCGGCGGGGGGCCGCTTCCTGTCGCGCGCCGTCTCCCGCGGCGCCTACACCTGCTCGCGCAGCGCCTGGCCGACCGTCAGCAGCAGCGACCGCACCGCGCGGTCACGCACTCCGGCCGCCCTGTCCTCGAACCGGTCGAGGGCGCGCAGCGCCTGCGCCTCCTTGCCGCGGTGGCTGTACATCTGCGCCTCCGCCAGCTCCTTGACGAGCTGCCGCTCGTTCGCCGCCGTGATCCGTTCCTCGGCCGCGAAGCGCTCCACGAGCGCGATCGCCGACTCGAAGTCCGCCACGACACGGAACGTCCTGACGGCCTGCGCGCTGTTCCCGGCGACATCCGTCACCGTCAGCGTCAGGCGGTGCAGGCCGAGGCCGAGGGCGGCCGGGTCCAGCTCGGCCGGCACGTCCACCTCCCGGCCGTCCACCAGCAGCCTGACCGCGCCGACGCCCGACGTCGCGTCCTCCGTGACCGCCCTGACCTCGGGCGCGTCCACGAGGCCGATCTCCTCGCCGGCCGCGACGCCCCGCAGACGGGCCGTCGGTGCCGTCGCGTCGATCCGCACCGTGCGGGACACCGTCTCGGAGACGTTGCCCGCCGTGTCGGAGGCGCGCACCTCGACGGTGTGCTCGCCGTCGTCCGCCAGCTCGACGGGCGCGGTGTACTCCGCCCAGTCGCCGCCGCCCACGCGGTACTCCGTGTACACCTGGCCGTCCCCGGCGTCCTCCGCCGTCGCGGTCAGCGTCACGGGACCGGTGAACCAGCCCTCCTCCCCGGACGGTTCGCCCGGCTCGGTGGCCAGCTCGACGGTCGGCGCCGCCGTGTCGGACAGCACGCGGAACCAGTCGAACAGCGCGGGCTTGGACTCCTGCTGGTCCGCGCCGTAGGCGTAGATCCCGAAGCGGGGCGACGTACCGGCGAGTGCCTCGTTCGTCACCTCGCCGAGCTCGGTCCACTCCTCGCCGTCCGCGCTGTACCAGCCGGTGTACGTGTCGCCCGACTTGCCCAGCCGCAGGTGCCAGACGCCCTGGTCGGGCGGCGGGGACGCGTTCGGCTGCGGGCTGAGCACCGTGTCGTCGGCCTCCGCGCGCAGTTCGATGCCGCGCGTGACCGCCGAGCCCGGCGCGTTGGTCACCAGGTAGTCGAGCTTGACGTAGTGGGCGTCGTCGCCGTACACCATCAGGCCCGCCTGCTGGTACCGCTCGTCGAAGGCGGACGCGTCCACCTTCGTCTCGATGGTCCAGTCGCCCTCCGGCGCGGGCTGGAGGATCAGGTTGGCCGGGTCGGTCGCGGTGCCCTGGTAGATGTCGCCCGCGCTGGTGTCGATCCGCAGCTGCCCGTCCGCGACGGCGCGCGCCGACGCGTCGGGCCGCACGACCGCGGTCCAGCGGCAGGCGTCCAGCTCCGTGCCCTCGAACTCGTCCGACGCCTCGGGGGCCTCGGCCGTGTCGTCGGGCGTCAGCGTGAACCAGTCCACCTCGGCGGACACCGGCAGGGCCTCGGCCCGGTTGGTGAGGCCGAACAGCCCGATCCGCGGGTTGTCGATGCCCGCCAGGCTCTTCGTCTGCGGCATGTCGGTGAACGTGCCGCCGTCCGCGCTCCACGACGCGCGCAGGTCCTCGCCGTCACTGGTGAACCGCACCCAGTACGTGTCGGGGAAGTCCGCGCCGAGGTCGGACGTGTTGCTGTCGGCGACCTCGTTCGGGACGCCGTCCTCCTCCCTGATGAACTGGAAGATGCGCGCCGCCGCCGAGGGGCTGCCGGTCGAGCGGCCCTGGAGCACCATCTTCGCGTAGTTGTCGTCGTCGCCGTAGACGATCAGCCCGGCCTGCTGGTACGCCAGGCGCGCGGGCAGGGTGACCTTGGCGGTCGCCTCCCAGGCGCCGTCGGGCAGCGTCTGGAGCACGATGTTGGGCGTGTCCGAGTTGCCGGTGCCGTAGATGTCGGTGGCGGTCAGCGGCAGGACGAGGTTCCCGTCGCGTACGGCCAGGTCCTGGTTCAGCCGGACGGAGTCCGACCAGCGGTCCGTGTCCAGCTCCGACCCGTCGAAGCCGTCCGAGCGGCCCGACAGGCAGGGGTTGGACTGGTCCGGGCCGTCCACCTGGATGGCCACGCTCCGCGAGGAACGCGCCCCGCGCTCGTCGGTCACGGTGACCTGCGCGCGGTGCTCGCCCGGGGTGGTGTAGGTGTGCTCGGCCGTGGCGCCGGTGGCGGTGCCGCCGTCGCCGAACGTCCAGGCGTACTCCAGCGCGTCGCCCTCGGGGTCGGTCGCCTCGGCCGTGAAGTCCACGTCGAGCGGCGCGGTGCCGCTGGTCGGGTCGGCCGTCACGGTGACCACGGGACGCTGGTTCTCGGTGACGCCGCGGCCCCCGAACTCGACCCAGTTGACGTTCAGTTCACCGGTCGTCTTGACGAAGTACAGCGGACCGCTGTCCGTCGCCGTGTCCCCCTCGACGTCCGCCGAGAAGTCGCCGTACGTCTGCCAGGCGCCCGTCGCGTCCACGTCGATCGTCGCGACCGTCTCACCGGTGTCCGGGTCGCCGGTGCGCACCTCGACGGTCGCCCCGAGGGTCGGGGAGGCCGCGCGCAGGCCGATCGTGTCGATGTTCGTCAGGTTGGCCGGGTCCCAGGACCACCAGTCGCCGTCCTCGATGTGGCCGATGTTCTGGCCGCCGCCCGCGGTGTCGCCGGTGGCCTCGGTCTGCACGCCGGGGTTGCCGCCCGCCGTGGAGCCCTCCAGACGCCCTGTGCCGTCGAAGTACTCTGCCTCGCGCAGCTTCGGCTGGAGGACGATGACCTCCTGCGTCGTCAGCGGGGGCGCGTCACCGTTGCCCCGGTCGGTGTAGGTGACGGTCACGGTGCCGAAGATGTTGGCGCCCGTGTGCCCCTCGTCGCCCTGCAGCGGGAAGACGCCGCTGCACCCGTGGTACTGCTCGTACCCGTGGGCGTGCTCGTCGTGGCCGAGCGCGGGCTGCACGACGACGTCGTCGCAGTCCACCTGGCCGTCCTCCGCGTCGGTCACCGACACGTCGTAGGCGATCGTGTCGCCGAACTCGAAGAACCCGCCGTCCACCGGCGCGGCCACCTCGATCTCCGGCGCCGTGTTGCCCGCCGTGATGTCGAGGTTCGACACCGCCGCGCGGCCGTCCGCGTCCGTCACGGTGAGCCGCGCCGTGTACCGGCCCGCCTCCGTGTAGGTGTGCGTCACGACCGGCTCGGTGCTGTCCTCGGTCCCGTCGCCGTCGAAGTCCCAGGAGACCGTGACGGGCGTGCCGTCCGGGTCGAAGGAGTCCGTCGCGTCGAAGGCGACCTCGAGGGGCAGCGGGCCCGAGGTGCGGTCCGCCGTGAAGCGGGCGATCGGGCTGCGGTTGCCCTCCACGTAGTCCACGCGGTAGACGCCGGAGTCGGCGTTGTTGCCGCCGAAGCCGCTGCCCCAGTCGATGAGGTACAGCGCGCCGTCGGGGCCGAACTCCATGGCGTGCGGCCGGGTGAAGTCCATGCCCTCCAGGAAGCGCGACACGTCCGAGACGCCGGTGCGGTCCTCGTCCGGCTGGACGGTGAACAGGCGCCCGTCGTTCCAGTCGCCGAAGATCGCCATCCCGTCGAAGTAGGCGGGCCACTTCCGCTCGGACGCCAGCTCGGAGTCGTACACGTACGCGCCGCTGGTCATCGGCGCGCCGCTGCCGCCGATCTCGGGCACGCCCGAGGCCGACTTGCCCATCCACAGCTCCGCGGGGATCGCGGCGGGCAGCTCGGCGACGCCGGTGTTGTTCGGCGAGTCGTTGACCGGCGCCGCGCAGTCGAACTGCTGGCCGGAGGTGTTGGTCGCGAAGTCGAAGTCGTTGTACGGGGTGTTGGCGCCGACGCAGTACGGCCAGCCGTAGAAGCCTGGCTCCGACAGGATGTTCCACTCGACGCGTCCGTCCGGACCCCGGTTGGGGTTGGCCGAGCCCGCGTCGGGGCCGTAGTCCGCGACGTACAGCCGGTTCGTCAGCGGGTCGAGGCCGATGCGGAACGGGTTGCGGAAGCCCATCGCGTAGATCTCGGGCCGCGTGTCCTCCGTGCCAGGGGCGAAGAGGTTGCCCTCCGGGACGGTGTAGGTCCCGTCCGGCTGCGGGGTGATGCGCAGGACCTTGCCGTTGAGGACGTTGCTGTTCGCCGAGGTGCGCTGCGCGTCCCAGGGGGCGCGGCCCTGCCGCTCGTCGATCGGCGTGTAGCCGCCCGAGTCGAACGGGTTGGAGTTGTCGCCGGTGGCGATGTACAGGTTGCCCTCGGTGTCGAACTCCAGCGCGCCGCCCGCGTGGCAGCACTCCTGCCGCTGGGTCGCGATCTCCAGCACCACTTCCTCGCTGCCGGGCACGATCGCGTCACCCTCGACCGTGAACCGCGACACGCGGTCGATCGCCGCCGAGCCGCTGGGCGAGTAGTAGAGGTACAGCCAGCCGTTCTCCGCGAAGCCCGGGTCCAGCGCGATGCCGAGCAGGCCGAACTCCTGGCCCGTGTACACCGGCACCGTCCCGGCCGTCACCACCGACCCGTCGGTGCGGACGAGGCGGACGGACCCGTTGCGGTCGATGTAGAAGACACGGCCGTCGTCGGCGATGTCCAGCTCCATCGGGTTGCTCGTGTTGTCGTCGAGCGTGACCTTCTCGAAGCTGTCGGTCAGCGACGCCGAGCAGTCGGCCGGCAGCACACCGGCCGCCGTCCGTATGCCGTTCAGCAGGTGTTCGAGGAACTCGGGCTCCTGGAACGACTCCTGGGTGTGGCCCATGCCGGTGTACCAGGACCGGCCGCCCTCGATGTCCTGGCACCAGGCGATCGGGTGCTCGGCGCCCATGGTGCCGCCGTCGTAGGACGTCTCGTCCAGCGAGGCGAGGACGTGGACGTCGCCGCGCGGGTTGTCGCCGTAGCTGTACCACTCGTCGTACCGCTCCCAGCGCGTGGGCAGGTGGGCGGTGGAGGGGTGGGCGTGGTCCTCGACCTTGACCGCGGCCTCCTGCGGCTGCGGGTGGTTGTCGAAGTACGCGCCGACGAGTTCGCCGTACCAGGGCCAGTCGTACTCGGTGTCGGACGCGGCGTGGACACCGGCGTAGCCGCCGCCGCCCTCGATGTACCGCTCGAACGCGGCCTGCTGGTCGCTGTTCAGGACGTCACCGGTGGTGGACAGCCAGATGACGACCTCGTACTGCGCGAGGTCGGCGTCGTTGAAGACCGACGCGTCCTCGGTGGCGGTGACCTCGAAGCCGTTCTCCTCGCCGAGCGCCTCGATCGCGCTGATCCCCGCGGGGATCGAGTCGTGGCGGAAACCGGCGGTCTTGCTGAACACCAGCGCGTTGAACGTCTCCTCACCATGGCCGGGATGGGCGGCCGCCGTGGTGGCGCCGGTCAGGACCGCGAGTGCCGTCGCCACGACACAGGCCGCGGTTCTTCGCAGGCGTCTTGGTGCTGCTCTCAACACGTGCTCCTCACTGGACGGATGGGCTGAGTGCGTTACCGCCCTCCCGGCGACGACGGGTCACCGGGAGGGCGGGATCGGGGCCGTGGGGCCGTGGACGGGGGAGACGACACCGAGCGGGGCGGTGGCCACCCGCCCGGTGCCGGACCGGGGTCATGGGCCGGATCTTCACGCGTCGAAGGGGTGCGGATTCCCGCCCGGGCGCCCAGAGCGTACGAGCGCCGACAGGAGCCGTCCATACTGACGGCAAGGAAATGACAGTGCGTCGGAAAAATAGCCGCGACAATGGAAAGAAAGTGACTTCCACACCGCAATTCCCCGCCCACCGCAAACGGTCCCCACCCGCCACGCCGGCCTCACACCATGACTCGAACTCCCGGTTCTCGCACAGGACATGCCTGGTCACTCCCTCACCGGGGGCGACGGGACCTCAGCATGCCATCGATGTCCACGGAATCACCCTCCCATGAACACACAATTTCTCCGCCTCGCCCACCCCTTCGGCACTGCAAATACCGGTGATCATTTGCAGAGGGTCTGCACTCGCCGACGACGAGCGGCGATCCCTTTCCGCCGACATGGACAAAGTGTTCGCGAAGAGTCGCCACACGCGACTCTTTCGACAGGTCCTGCCGGATCGCACGCCTGCCGGGCTGCCTCGCCCCTCGCGACATCTGAGGACGCCGCGTGCACGGGTACCGCCCCGCCGCCGGGCCTGTGCCCGCGGCTTCACCGTCTCTGGCTCCGCGGTCTCTGCGGGCTCGAATTCGGTCGATGCAGAGGACAAACGCCTTTTCCGCCTCCCCGGCGGCAGGGGCGGGTGTCCTGCGCCTGTACCGGGGCCTCAGCGTGCCTGGCGGCGTGTACGGGAAGAACGCTGCCTGGCACGCTTTCGGCGCCTCGCTCTCCGCGCCTGCCCTGGCCGAGGCGTACCCCGACGGGCTGCTGATCGCCGTCCATGCGCTGGCCCCCCCCAGCCGACTACCACCCGGAAGTGGCTGCGCTCGCCATCGACGCCTGGCTGCACGAGGAGTTCGCCCTCCCCGCGACCGGCGCGACGATCCCCCCAGCGCCAGACGGCCTCGCTTTCCACTGGCCCACCTCTGACGCGCCCGAGAGGGAGCCGTCAGCTATGAGGGGATCCGGCCCCTGCAGAGACACACCTGATCGTGCTGTCCGTCCGGTCAGCTTTCGTCCTGCCGCGCTCCGGACTTCCCCTGGGCATGGGCCCCACGGGTTGGAGCGACCGTGCCGCCACCAGGGTCAGCGTCTGATTTCGCGCGCAGCTCGTGCTGTACCCGACGCCACGCGCGGATGATCTGCGGCAGTCTGGACAACACGTCGCTGATCTGCGTGAGCAGCAGCGTCACGAGCCCGAACGCCGCTAGGACGACGAGGCTGATTCCATCCCACGTCACGGCGTGACCTCGCACATGATCCTCAACATAGTGATACCTCATGCCTCCCGGCTGGTCTCTGGGACACCGATTCGGTGACCGCTTCTCATCACTGTGCGGAGTCGGGGAGAGACCCCTGTGCGGCCTTCCCGGGGCCGGGCTCCGGGACAGTCACCGCCTTCCGGTCCTCCGCGAACCGGGTGTTCCGATGGCCCGCCCCTGGCCGGGGCAGGTGCCGGATAATTCAGCGGTCGACCGTGCCGGTGTCCCGGACGAACACCCCCTGACGAACCATCCAGTCGAGCGCGTCCACTCCCAGCCGGTCGGGGGCTTCACGAAGGGCGGTTTCCACCGCCGCGAGGTCGGCCAGCTGCCCTGGCGCGTCCGACAGGTCCAGCTCCGCCAGCCGTTCCATCGCTCCGGCGACGGCATCCTGCCAGCCCGGCATGCCGAACTGGTCCGAAGCCTTGAACGCGGCGGACATCGCTCTGTGCAACAGCGCCGCCCGCCAGTCGTGGTGCCGGATCACCTCTCCGGTGAACCAGACCCGGTCGTCGACATGCTTGACGAATTCCGCCGCCGGGCCGGACATCGTGCGCAATGTGAAGGCTGTACCACCGGCCCAGGGCAGGTCCAGGTCCGAGGCGACCGCCACGAACCCGAGCAGTGCATCGGGGCCGTCGTCCCGCGCGGTCACCAGCGCCGTGCGGGCCCTGCGGTAGAGATCGACGCTCTGCGCGAAGATCTCGCCGTCGGTCGGCCCACCCTCGGCCGCATGGATGACCTCCAGTGGGCCTTCACGCCAGGCGTCGGCCACCAGACCCACCGCGGCGGCGTCCGTGAGGGCTTCCACATCATCGGCGTCGATGCCGTACGGTGCGAGAAGAGCGGGGGCCACATCGTGGATGCCGGTGAGGAACTGCTGCGCCTGCCCGGCCTCTGTCCCGGTGCCAGACTCGCCCAGCAGACCCGTGAGCAGATGTGACGTCGGCTCGGGAGCAGGCCGTTCGACTGCGATGCCGTGTTCCGTGAGGTCATCGAAAATGGCATCCGGTCCGCAGTCGATCTCCGAGACGTCATGGCGTCCCGAGCAGTCCGCCGGGCACTCCATCTCCCCGCACATCTCCGGTTCGTCCGGCTGGGCCTCATTGATCAGGTGGTAGGCGAGCCGTTCGGCGACCGTTTCCCGGGCCGTCACCATGGCCAGGTCGAGGCGGAACTTTTCGTCCCTCAGCGCGGGGTCCTCCTGGTCCATCGAGGCAGGTGGCTCCGGGGCGTCCGGGACCCAGGCGTACGCCGACTCCAGTGAGACCAGGAGCGCGGCGACCCGCAGCGGTCTGACCCCCTCGTCCGGCACCAGCGCGGTGACGGCCTCCGCGGCCTGTCGTACGCGGTCGAGCCGAGCGAGATGGCGCTCACGCACCGGCGCCCAGGCGGCCGCTTCGGTCCCGGCTCGCTCGGCATCCTGAGCGAGCGCGGCGTCACGGGTCCGTCGCGCGCGGGCGACGAGGCGTGTCAGGCAGGAGCGGCAGCCGAACAGACCCGACTCGGGAGTCGGTCCGAGCGGTATGGGCGTGCTGTCCTCGAAGGGCTTGTCGCAGAGGCAGCAGTCCAGCATCTCGACGTGGCGTGCGGTGGGGAGGCCCGGCAGTGCGGAGCGGATTGTGGTGTAGGCATAGGCAGGGATGTGCACAGAACGACTCCTCCGAGTTCGGCGCCCTTTCCTCATGACGCTGAGTCCATGCTCCAAGTCGTCCTGGAATCCTTGTCGTTGTCTGACGGGCGGCGCCGGTAAGTTGGCATAATCTGACACGCGCAGCTTCGCCTGCACATTTGATGCTCTTGGCGCTATCTGACGGTCAGCGCGACCGTCGCCCGACGGCTGAAGGGATGCACCGTTCCGTGACCGCAGACAGCGTCTCCCTACCGAACGAAGCCCATCAGGAGTTGGTACGGGCTCTGGAAGAACTGCACCGGGCCGCAGGCCGCCCCGGCATGCGGAAGGTGAGTGCCCTGATCGCCGAGGGCGACCACCCCGCGGTCGTCAGCCATGAAGGGGTCCGTACAGCCATCAAGGGCCTGACCGTCCCCCGCTGGGAAACGGTGAAGTCGATCGTGGCGGTGCTCGCCGCCGCCTGTGTTGATCCGCCTCGCGACCCCACAGCTGAGGTGACGCGGTTCCTTCCCCTGTGGCGGGCCGTGCGGGAGGGCGAGCCAGGAGGCATGAAGTCGGCCCGGGAACTCGCGCTGTCCCAGGGGTGGGGCGCCGATGACGGGCGATGGACCGCCGATGCCCTCGTTGGGATGGTCATGAACCCCGTTCTGGCGGTCGAGATCGACCCCTCGCTCGCCGTACCGCACAAACCCCTGATCACGGAGGACGAGTGGGTACAAGGCGGTGTCCGCCTCATAGAAGACCACGGTGCCGAGTTCGCCCTCCGTGCTCTCCTGCGCGTCCTGAAGGGCGATTACCTGGGTGCCGAGGAGGGCAGCCCATTCGGCTACCGCTATCCCGATCAGGAAGCGGTCGACATGCGCACGGCCTTCCTCTTCGGATGCGACCGGATACTCCAGCGTCTGGCGGCCGAGCCGAATCTCCTCCAAAGGTCGATCAGTGCGATGCATGCCGACGACACCATGGACCGCGAAGAACGCATCGAGATGCTGCGCGCCGAAGCCGACCCGTCCCTGGTGCGGGAGATCATGACGGCGACGCCCGAAACATGGGACGAACTCTCCGAGGAGGCCCACCATCAGATCTTCGGCTACCTCGTCAAGGAGATCCGTCCCGTGGGCCGGTTCGGGCTCCCGCCCGAACAGCGGTACCGGATCACATGGCGTGTCCCCGAGCCGACCGTGTGACGGGTCCGCGGGCTTCGGCGACTCCGAGTCGTCCAGTTGTGAGGCGGTCCAGGGCGAGCTCTCTGCGGGAGGTCTGCGGGCTCGAATCCGGTTGATCCAGGGGGAGAACGCCTTGTCGCGCACCTGCCGGTTCCGCTTCCGCCTGCCCGGCGGCCGGGGCGGGCTGGCGGCCGATCTGGTCGCCGCCGTCCTCCCGGTGGCCGCGCCCGGCGCGCCGGGTGTCCTGTGGCTGCACCGGGGGGTCGGCCTCGGTGTGCCGGGCGGCATGTACGGGGAGGACGCCGCCTGGCTCGCGTTCGGGGCCTCGCTCTCCGCGCCCGCCCTGGCCGGGGCGCACCCGGACGGGTTGCTGATCGCCGTCCACGCGCTGGAGTACCCCCTCGCCGACTACCGCTCCGAGGTGGCGGCGCTCGCCATCGACGCGTGGCTGCACGAGGAGTTCACCCTCCCCCCGACCGGCGCGGGCGTGACCGCGTCGGCCACCGGCCCGGTGTTCACCTGGGGCGCGGGCCGCCCGCCCTTCGCCTGACGGCGTCAGGGGCGGCGGGCGGCCCAGAGGGTGCGTTCCGTGCGGACGCCCAGGTCCGTGCGGCGCAGAACGCTCTGCGGGCTGCCGGTGTCCAGCAGGCGGTCCAGCGCGGCCAGGTCCGTGGGTGTCAGGGCGGACGCCGCGCCCTCGCGCAGGCGGCGCAGGCTGCCGAGCGCGTAACGGGCGACCGCGTCCGTGGGCGGCGGGCCGATGTCCACGGTGACGGTGTGCTCGGCCTCGACCGTGAAACCGGCCGCCGTCAGCGCCGCGCCCCAGTCGTCGCCCCGGTGGGGCACGTGCTCGGCGTGGTGCCGGTCGAGGGCGGCGTGGCAGCGTTCCTCCAGGCCGGGCGCCTCCGCCGGGGCGTCCGCCGGCAGGAAGCGGGGGAACCCGGCCAGCTCGACCACCGCGAGCAGCCCGCCGGGCGCCAGCAGGCGGTGGACCCGGCGCAGGGCGGCGGCGGGGTCGGCCATGTGGTGCAGGGACGCCGAGGCCCAGACCAGCTCGGGCGTCCCGAGATCCGGCCACCGGTCCGCGTCCAGGTCGGCCCGTACGACGCGCACGCGGTCGGCCGCCCCGGCCTCGGCGGCCTTCTCCCGCAGCCGGTGCAGGTGGGGGGCCGACACGTCCACGGCCGTCACCTCCGCGCCGGGGAAGCGGCGGAGGAGGGCGAGGGTCCCGGCGCCCGTCCCGGCGCCGAGGTCCACGATCCGGCGGAGCGCGGTGGTGACGGGCAGCCGGTCGGTGAGGGACGCGAGGTGGCCGGCGAGCACCTCGGCGTCCAGGTCCAGGATCTCCACCTGGTCGCGGTCGTGCTCGTGGCTGTGGTGCGGGGAGTGGCTCATGCGGCCACGCTAGGCGGGCCGCCCCCGTACGGCCCGGCGGTTCCCCGGATGCGCAAGGCGATGCCCCGCCGGGCTGCCGGAGGCGCAAGCGGTCACGTTCACGTACGGTCCGGCCGCTGCCCCGCGTCGTCCCCGCCCTGGTGGCCGCGGCGGGCGTCGTGGTCGAAGATGCCGAGCGTCTCGCACGGCCCGCCCGCCGTGCCGATGGCGTGCGGCAGCATCGTGGGGAACTCCGCCGCCTGGTTCGCCTCGATCCTGAACCGCCGGTTGCCCAGCAGCAGGATCGCGGTCCCCGACAGGACGACGAGCCACTCATGGCCCGCGTGGGCGCGCAGCCGCGTGGGGCTGTCGGGCGGCGGCTCGGTCATGCGCTGGCGGACGACCGTCATGCCGGGGTACGCGCCGAGGGGCCAGCGCAGCTGGCCGCGGGCCCGGTCGACCACCGGGTTGGAGACGACGTCGTCCGAGCCGGTCTCGACCAGCTGGTCGAGCGAGGTGTCGAGGGCGCGGGCCAGGGTGACCAGCTGGTCGAGGGCCAGGCGGCGCCGCCCGTTCTCGATGCGGCTGAGCGTGGACTGGCTGATCCGCGCGCGGGTCGCCAGCTCCTCCAGGGACAGCCCCTGGGCCACGCGCAGGGCGCGGATGCGCTTGCGCACCAGGCCGTCCAGCTCGCCATCCTCTTGCGTCATGGGCAACATGCTATGCGCCTCGGGCAAGGCCCGCTTAGCGTCGGACGGCGTACGGCCCCCCCGACTGGCGGGGCCGGAAAGAGAGAGGAGACCCCATGCCCACCGACGTGGACGCCGTCGTGATCGGCGGCGGCGCCGCAGGACTGAACGGCGCGCTCATGCTGGCCCGCTCCCGCCGCTCGGTCGTCGTGATCGACGGCGGCGACCCGCGCAACGCGCCCGCCGAGGGCGTCCACGGGCTGCTCGGCCTGGACGGCACCCCTCCGGCGGAGCTGTACGCGCGGGGCGGGGAGGAGGTCCGCCGGTACGGCGGCCGGGTCGTGACCGGCCAGGTGGTACGGGCCGCCCCGGCGGAACCGACCCCCGGCGGCGACCCGCGCTTCGCCGTCGCCCTCGCCGACGGCACCACCCTGCGCGCCCGCCGCCTCCTGGTCGCCACCGGCCTGCGCGACGTCCTGCCCGGCATACCCGGCCTCGCCGCGCACTGGGGGCACGGCGTCGTGCACTGCCCCTACTGCCACGGCTGGGAGGTGCGCGACGAGCCCATCGGCGTCCTGGCGGTCGGCCCCGCATCGGTCCACCACGCCCTGCTGTTCCGGCAGTTGACCGACGACCTCGTCTACTTCACCCGCGGCACCGATCTGGACGCGGACACCCGCGCCCGCTTCGCCGCCCGCGGCATCCGCGTCGTGGACACCGGCGTCACCGAGGTCGCCACGGCGGAGGACGGCGGCATCGCGGGCGTGCGCCTGGCGGACGGGCGGCTCGTGCCGCGCCGCGTCCTCGCCGTCGCCACCACCCTGTGGGCGCGTACCGAGGGCATCGGCGACCTGGGCCTGCCGATGCGCGACCTGCCCGGCGGCATGGGCCGCCACTTCGCCACGGGCATGGCGGGCACCACCGACGTCCCCGGCGTCTGGGTGGCGGGCAACGCCGCCGACCCCATGGCCCAGGTCGGCGCCGCCGCGGCGGCGGGCGCCCTGGCCGGGGCGCACATCAACGCCGACCTGGCCACCGCCGACACCGACGCGGCCCTCGCCGCCGCACGCCGCGAACGCACCCCCGCCTGACGCGTTCCCCGCACCGGGAGGCACCCGCCCCGCGCCGCCGAAGGGGGGCGGCGGCGCGGGGCGGGAGTCGTGCGGCCTCAGCCGGCGGGGGTCGCCGTCCTCCGCTCGGTGACCGTGATCCGGCCCTTCGCGATGCGGGCCACCCGCTCGGCACGGCGCGCGATGCCGCTGTCGTGCGTCACGAGGACGAACGTCAGGCCGTGCTCGCGCCACTGCGTCTCCAGCACCTCCATCACCTCGTCGCGCGTGGTCTCGTCCAGGTTGCCGGTCGGCTCGTCGGCGAGCAGCACCTCCGGGCGCTTCACGAGCGCGCGGGCGATGGCGACGCGCTGCTGCTGGCCGCCGGACAGCTCGCCCGGTATGTGGCCCGCGCGCTCCGCGAGGCCGACCGACGCGAGGGCCTCGGCGGCGCGGGCGCGGCGTTCGGCGGGGCGCACGCGCAGGGGCACGAGGGCGGTCTCGACGTTCTCCTGCGCGGTGAGCGTCGGGATGAGGTGGAAGCCCTGGAAGACGAAGCCGATCCGCTGGGCGCGCAGCCTGGTCAGCTTCGCCTCGGACAGCCCGCCCAGGTCCTCGCCGTCGAGCAGGACCGAGCCCGACGTGGCGCGGTCGAGGCCGCCGAGCAGTTGCAGGAGGGTGGACTTCCCGCCGCCGGTGGGGCCCTGGACGACCAGGCGGCTCCCTGCGGGAATGGTCAGCGAGACCTTGTCGAGCGCGGCGAGGGTGGCTTTGCCGCGCCGGTAGGTCTTGCTGACGTCGGTGAGTGCGTACACGGGGTTTCCTCTCCCGGGTCGACGGGTCAGGCGATACGGCGGAAGGCGTCGGCGGGGCGCAGCCGGGAGGCGCGCCAGGCGGCGAACGCGCCGGAGACCAGGCCGCCGGTGACGGCGAGCGTGACGGCGAGCAGGACGATGCCAAGACCGACCGGGGCGGTGAGGCCGATGTCGAGGGACTGCCCGGCGGCCTCGGCGGCGTCCGGGGCCCGGCCGCCCATCCCGCCGGGGCCGCCGCCCATCCCGCCGGGGCCCATCCCCATGCCGGGGCCGCCCGCGGCGGTCGCGGGGAGTTCGGCGGTCAGGGCGGGGCTGGCCCAGGTGATGAGCCACGCGGCGGCCAGGCCGACGCCCAGGCCGAGCGCGCCGCCGAACAGGCCGGTGACCAGCGACTCGCCCACGACCTGCCGGGTGACGCGGCCCCGCGTCCAGCCGATGGCCTTCAGCGTGCCGAACTCCCTGACCCGGCGGCCGACCGACGAGGCGGCGAGCAGCCCGGCGACGAGGAAGGACGAGCCGAGCACCAGCCACGACAGCCAGCGGCCCACGCCGTCCGCGAGATCGGCGGCGGTGGAGAGGGAGCCGGACACCTGGTCGGCCAGGTCGTCCGCGGTGGTGACGTCGGCGTCGGCGACCCGCTCGCCGATGGCGGCGGCGATCGCGTCGATCCGCTGGGAGTCGGCCGCCGTCACATAGACGTCGGTGACCTTGCCCTCCTGCTCGGCGAGGGTCTGGGCGGTGGCCAGCGGCAGGTAGACGTCGGAGGCGGCGTCGCCCTCGGCGGTCTCGTTCAGGCCGATGATCTCCAGGTCGGTCCCGGCGAGGGTGAGCGTGTCGCCGACGGCCAGGTCCTCGCCGGCCGCGTACTCGGCGTCGAGCACCGCCACCGGCGCGTCCGCCTCGCCGGTCTCGAACGTGCGGCCGTCCGTCACCTCGGTGCCGGCCAGCGGGCCGATGCCCGGCTGGGTGACGTCGGCCCCGAGCACGCGGTACTGGTTGATGTCGAAGTCGGCGCCGCCGCCCCCGATCCGGGGCCCGCCCTCCTCTCCGCCCTCGCCGCCCATGCCGCCGGGGGGACCGCCCGAGCCGTCGTCCTCCATGAACTGCCCGGGGTCGAAGTTGCCGTTCACGCCGATGTTCCGGAGGCTGAGGGCACCGGCCGCGCCGGTCACGTCCTCGATCCCGGCCACGGCGGCCACGTCGTCGGTGGTGAGGGTGTCCTGACCTTCGAGGACGAGCATGTCGCTGCTCTGCTCGGCGTCCTGGTCGGCGTCGAACCGGAAGCCGGGACGCTGCCGTTGCCCGCCGCCCTCGCCTTCCTCCGGCATGTCGAACGCCTTGCTGACGGTCATGTCCGTGCCCAGCCCGTACAGGGACTCCAGCACGTCGTCCTGGGCCTCGCGCATCCCGGCGGACACCGCGTTCACGACGAGGACGAGGGCGATGCCGAGCGCGAGCCCGGAGGCGATGACGAACTGCGCCTTGTGACGTCTGCGCAGTTCGCGGCGCAGGTAGGTGAAAAGCATGCGCGGGACGCTATGGGCGGGGGGTGAGGCGTCCGTGAGGAGTTGATGAGAGCCGCATGAGAAAGCACGCCCGGCCGCCCATACCCCGCACACCGTCCGCGTCCACGGGCACCCGCGCGCGGAAGTCCCGCGCACAGCACCGCACCCCGCCGCGGCCCGCGTGCGCGCGGGCCGGACGGGGTGCGGTGAGGGGTACGGCTCAGATGTCGAAGTACAGCTCGAACTCGTGCGGGTGCGGGCGGAGCTGCATGGGGGCGATCTCCTTCTCCCGCTTGAAGTCGATCCACGTCTCGATCAGGTCGGCGGTGAAGACGCCACCGGCCTGCAGGTACTCGTTGTCGGCCTCCAGGGCCTCCAGCACGGCGGGCAGCGAGGTCGGGACCTGCGGCAGCTCGGCGTGCTCCTCCGGGGCCAGCTCGTAGAGGTCCTTGTCGATCGGCTCGGCCGGCTCGATCTTGTTCTTGATGCCGTCCAGGCCGGCGAGCAGCAGCGCCGAGAAGGCCAGGTACGGGTTGGACGACGGGTCGGGCGCGCGGAACTCGACGCGCTTCGCCTTCGGGTTCGAGCCGGTGATCGGGATGCGCATGGCCGCGGAGCGGTTGCGCTGCGAGTACACCAGGTTCACGGGGGCCTCGAAGCCGGGCACCAGGCGGTGGTACGAGTTGACCGTCGGGTTGGTGAACGCCAGCAGCGACGGGGCGTGCTTCAGGATGCCGCCGATGTAGTAGCGCGCCATGTCGGACAGGCCCGCGTAGCCCTGCTCGTCGTAGAACAGCGGGGTGCCGCCGGACCACAGGGACTGGTGGACGTGCATGCCCGAGCCGTTGTCGCCGAAGATCGGCTTCGGCATGAAGGTCGCCGTCTTGTTGTTGCGCCAGGCGACGTTCTTGACGATGTACTTGTACAGCATCAGGTCGTCGGCCGCGGCGAGCAGCGTGTTGAACTCGTAGTTGATCTCGGCCTGTCCGGCGGTGCCCACCTCGTGGTGCTGGCGCTCCACCTTCAGACCGGCCTTGATCAGTTCGAGGGTGATCTCGGCGCGCAGGTCGGCGAAGTGGTCCACCGGCGGGGCGGGGAAGTAGCCGCCCTTGTAACGGACCTTGTAGCCGCGGTTGCCGCCCTCCTCGATGGCGCCCGTGTTCCACGCGCCGGCGACGGAGTCGATGTGGTAGTAACCGGCGTTCGACTTCGTCTCGAAGCGCACGTCGTCGAAGACGTAGAACTCCGCCTCGGGGCCGAAGTACGCGGTGTCGGCGATGCCGGAGGACGCCAGGTAGGCCTCGGCCTTCTTCGCCACGTTGCGGGGGTCGCGGCTGTACGCCTCGCCCGTCACCGGGTCGTGGATGAAGAAGTTGACGTTGAGCGTCGAGTCCTTGCGGAACGGGTCGATCCGGGAGGTGCCGAGGTCGGGGACCAGCGCCATGTCCGACTCGTGGATGGCCTGGAAGCCACGGATCGACGAACCGTCGAACATCACGTTCGCGGTGGGGTCGAAGACCTCCGCCGGAATCGTGAGGTGCTGCATGATGCCCGGCAGGTCGCAGAAGCGGACGTCGACGAACTTCACGTCCTTGTCCTTGATGTACTTGTTGATCTCGTCGGCGTTCTGGAACATCCGGTGTCCTCCTAGCCCCGCCGTGGAGGGACGGGGATGTGCAGCTCGGGAACGGCCCGTGCGTGGGCCTGCCGGGGCGACCCTATGGACAGGCGATTTCTCGGGCGTGACTCAGTTGTTTCGCTGATGTTAACCGGACTTCTCGCCCGATACCGGTGACGGCCCGTCCCGGCGGCCGCGCTACCGTGGAGACGTGGACAATCGCCAGGCAATCGGCTCGTGGCTCTCGGGACCCCGCGCGGCGGCCGAGGAGATGGGCGTCGACTTCGGCTATCGGGGTGAGCGCCTCGGCCTGCCCGAGGAGGGCCCCGGCTCGGCGGCCCGCTTCGGCAGGCGCCTCGGCGCCCTCGTCGTCGACTGGGCGCTGTGCAACCTGATCGCATACGGTCTGCTCGCCGACGGCGGCGCGGCCTCCGTCAGCAACTGGGCGCTGGCCGTCTTCGTCGTGATGGCCCTGCTCACCGTCGGCACGCTGGGGTTCACACCCGGGAAGCGGCTGCTGGGGCTGCGGGTCGTCGCCGTCGGCGGGGGGCGCCTCACGTTCCCCCGCGCCGCGCTGCGGACGCTCCTGCTGGCGCTGGCCGTTCCGGCGCTCGTGTGGGACCGCGACCAGCGCGGGCTGCACGACCGGCTCGCCCGCGCCGTCCAGATCCGGATGTGACGGACTCCGGCGGAGGTGACACCCGCCGCCGCACATGCCTCGGGGCCCCTGGCAGACAGGGGCCCCGAGGCGTAGAGGTCGTCGTGTGTACGGGCGCGGGGGCGGGGATCAGCGCCCGCGGCGCGGGGAGTTCCCCTTCGGCATCCGCATGCCCTTGGGCAGCGGACCCTTCGGCACCGGCATGTTGTTCATCAGGTCGCCCATCGCGCGCAGGCGGTCGTTGACCTCGGTCACCCGGGGCCCGGCCAGCACGCGCGGGTACTTCATGATCGTGGTGCGCAGCTTCTTCAGCTCCACCTGCCCCGGTCCGTCGCCGACGATCACGTCGTGCACCGGCACGTCCGAGACCACGCGGTTCATCCGGCGGCGCTCGGCGGCGATCAGGCCCTTGACCCGGTTCGGGTTGCCCTCACCGACCAGCACCACGCCGTACTTGCCGACCGCCCGGTGCACGACGTCCTGCTGCCGGGTGATCGCCACGGCCGGGGTGAACACCACACCGCGCCGCATGTTCTCCAGCACCGCCGCCGCGGCCCCCGGCTGGCCCTCCATCTGCCCGAACGCCGCCCGCTCGGCCCGCCGCCCGAAGACGATGGCCGTCACCAGCAGGGCCACGAGGGCACCGAGGATGCCCAGGTAGACCGGGTGTCCGAGCAGGAAGCCGATGAGGAGGAACACCGCGAAGGTGCCAAGACCGACCGCTGAGATGATCCAGCCGATCCACCGGTCCGACCGCCGGGTCATCTTGTACGTCAGAGCGATCTGCTTGAGCCGCCCCGCGCTCTCGGGGTCCTTCGGCTCCTTGTCCTTCCGCGCCATGCGCGCAAGCATACGGGGCGCCGGAGGCGGCCCCGCGCCCGGTGGCCCCCAGCCGGGCGGCGGGGGCCGTGCCGGGCGTACGTCAGGCGCGCGGCGCGGGCAGCGCCGCCGGGCGCGCGTCGGCCGTGACGGCGCGCAGCGCGCGCTCCGCCTCGCTCCTGGCCGCCGCGCGCTCGCGGTCGGCCTGGACGGCCGTCCACGCGTTCTCCAGCGCCGTACGGCGTCCCGCGCGCAGCAGCATGCCCTCCAGGACGCGCAGCGTGCCGGTCACGGACGGCCGCGTCTGGACCGCTCCCGCCGTGCCCGCCGTAGTCATCGTGTCCACCGTGCTCACAGGATGTGCCATGATTCGGACCCCTCCCAGGGCGGCCAGGGCCCCCCGGCCCCGGCCATGCGTCCGCGGCTCGCGCCCGGACACCGGATCTTCCTTCCGCACCGCGTCGTCCTCGCCACGGTGCCGGTCCCGCCGTCCCATCGTCGCCGGACGGTGTTACGCCGCCATGACCCGCGGGTCAAGGCCGCCGAAAGCGCGCGCCACGGAACGGGTCACGCCGCCGGTACGCCCGCGCGCCGGTCGATCGCCTGCCGGTAGAGCCGCCCCGCGCGGTACGACGAGCGGACCAGCGGCCCGGACATCACGCCCGCGTAGCCGATCGCCTCGGCCTCCTCGCGCAGCTCCACGAACTCCTCCGGCTTCACCCACCGCTCCACCGGGTGGTGCCGGGGCGTCGGCCGCAGGTACTGCGTGATCGTGATCAGTTCGCAGCCCGCCTCGTGCATGTCCCGCAGGGCCTGGCCGACTTCCTCACGCGTCTCGCCGAGGCCGAGGATCAGGTTCGACTTGGTGACGAGCCCCGCCTCCCGCGCCAGCGTGAGGACGCGCAGCGAGCGGTCGTAGCGGAACGCCGGGCGGATGCGCTTGAAGATCCGCGGCACCGTCTCGACGTTGTGCGCCAGCACCTCGGGCCTGCTGCCGAAGACCTCGGCCAGCTGCTCGGGCACCGCGTTGAAGTCCGGGATGAGCAGCTCGACGCCGGTGCCGGGGATCATGCCGTGGATCTGCCGGACGGTCTCCGCGTACAGCCAGGCGCCGCCGTCCGCCAGGTCGTCGCGCGCGACGCCGGTGATCGTCGCGTACTTCAGCTCCATCTGCTTCACCGACTCGGCGACGCGCCGCGGCTCGTCGCGGTCCAGGTCCGCCGGGCGGCCGGTGTCGATCTGGCAGAAGTCGCAGCGCCGCGTGCACTGCTCGCCGCCGATGAGGAAGGTCGCCTCGCGGTCCTCCCAGCACTCGAAGATGTTGGGACAGCCGGCTTCCTGGCACACCGTGTGCAGGCCCTCGCGCTTCACGAGGCCGTGCAGCGCCTGGTACTCGGGGCCGAGTTTCGCCCGGGTCTTGATCCACTCGGGCTTGCGCTCGATGGGGGTCTGGCTGTTCCGGACCTCGAGACGCAGCATCTTGCGACCGTCGGGTGCGACAGCGGACACGTCCGGCTCCCTACCACTTTCGATTCTTCGGCGAACACCAGCGTACGCCTGTGCATCGGGGGTCATCGGCCCCCGGCCGCCCGCAGGCAGCGCGGGCGGAGCTCAGACGGCGCGCGGCAGGGGGACCGCCGTGTCCAGGACCTCGCGCAGATGCCGCTCCACCACGGGAAGCACCTCCAGGACGGAGATCCCACGCCCCAGTTCCTGCGTAAGCGACGTCACACCGGCGTCGCGGATGCCGCAGGGCACGATGCGGTCGAACGAGGTGTTGTCCGGGTCGCAGTTGAGCGCGAAGCCGTGCATCGTCACGCCCTTGGCGACGCGGATGCCGATCGCGCAGAGCTTGCGGTCCTCGCCGCGCTGCCCCGCGTTCGACGGCGCGTACTCGGGGCCGCTGAGCCGCGGGTCGAACTCCTCGTCGTGCAGCCGGGGGTCGAAGTCGAGCGACAGGCCGCCGAAGCCGCCCGCGTGCCCGCCGGGCGCCCCGGAGTCCGGGTCGCCGAGCACCCACACGCCGCTGCGGCCCTCGACCCGCGTCGTCGCCAGGCCGAACTCGGCGCACGCCCGGATCACGGCCTCCTCGATGCGGCGCACGTGGGCGATCACGTCCACGGGCCGCGGCAGCTTGAGGATCGGGTAGCCGACGAGCTGCCCGGGGCCGTGCCAGGTGATCTTCCCGCCCCGGTCCACGTCCACCACCGGCGTGCCGTCGAGGGGGCGCTCGCTCTCCTCCGTACGGCGGCCCGCCGTGTACACACTCCGGTGTTCGAGCAGGAGACACGTGTCCGGGACCTCGTCCGCGAACCGGGCGGTGTGGACCCGCCGTTGCTCCTGCCACGCCGCGTGGTACTCCACGGCGTCCGCCCCGAAACCGAGATGGACAAAGCGCAGCTCGCTCACCGCGACCGCTCCCCTTTTTTCCGGTGCTTTCCGGTTCCCGCCGGTATCGGCCCGGCGCGTCCCGCGGGGTACGTCCCGCCCGTCCGGCCGCACAGATGCCCTGTGTTCCGCATCCACTGTAAGCCCGTGCACCAGCTAATCCCGGGGCGGGCTCCCCCTCACACCTTTGGATGAACTCTGCGCCCACGCCGCGAGGCGGCATGGCTGGACCGTTACATTCACGCCGTTCCAGCCGCACAGCCGTAAGGCAGGAGACCGCATCGCCGATGTCCACGGAACGACCCGGAGGCACCGCCTCCCCGCAGACCGCCTCCCCGCGTACGCCGAACCGCCAGCTGGCCGCCCTCATCACCGAGGCGGGCTTCTCCCACGCCGGTCTCGCACGGCGGGTCGATCAGCTCGGCCTCGAACACGGCCTCGATCTCCGCTATGACAAGACGTCCGTCACACGCTGGCTGCGCGGCCAGCGTCCACGCGGCACCACACCCGCCCTGATCGCCGAGGTGTTCACCCGGCGCCTCGGCCGCAGACTCTCCGCCCAGGACCTCGGGCTGGAGGCCTGCGCGCCGGTCTACGCGGGTCTCGAGTTCGCCACAGGACCGGCCGAGGCCGTCGACATCGTCGCCGGCCTGTGGCGCAAGGACTCGGGCAGCTACGCCGAGCTGCGCAAGATCGCGTTCACCCCCGCAGGACTCGTCGTCCCGAGCCGCGACTGGCTCATCGGGCGGCCGGACGAGCGGGTGGCGCGCGGCGAGCCGCCCGAGGCGCCGCCGGGCGCGCCCGCCGTCCGCGTCCCCGAACAGGGCCGCGGCCCCGCGCGCCCGCTCCCGCCGGGGGCGGCGGTGCGGCCCGGCCTGGTCCCGCCCGGCCGCGTGCCACGGCCCGCCCAGCCCGACCGGCCCTCACCGGCCGACCGGGTGGAACGCGGCCCCGGCCAGCGCGTCACCAGCGGCGACATCGCCGCGCTCCGCTCGGTCGCCGAACTGTTCCGCGGCCTCGACCAGGCGTACGGCGGCGGCCACGCGCGGCAGGCCCTCGTCCGCTACCTGGAGCACGAACTCGAACCGATGCTGCGCGGCACGTACGGCGAACAGGTCGGCCGCCGCCTCTTCGCCGCCGCCGCCGACCTCACCCGCCTCGCGGGCTGGACGGCGTACGACATCGCCGCGCACGGCCTCGCCCAGCGCTACTTCGTCCAGGCCCTGCGCCTGGCCCAGGCGGCGGGCGACCGCGGCTACGGCGGCTACGTCCTGGTCTCCATGAGCAGGCAGGCCGTCTACCTCGGGCACGGCCGGGAGGCCGTGCAGCTCGCCCGCGTCGCGCAGCAGGGGATGGGCGGCTCCGTGCCGCCCGTCGTCCAGGCGCTCCTGCACGCCGTCGAGGCGCGCGGGCACGGGCTGATGGGGGAGGTGCGGGCCTGCACCGCCGCGCTGGCCAGGGCGGAGCGCGCCCTGGAGTCGGCGCGGGCCGGGGACGACGTGCCGCCGTGGGGGCGGTTCTTCGACGAGGCGCAGCTCGCCGACGAGTTCGGCCACTGCCACCGCGACCTCCAGCAGTACCGCTCGGCCGCCCGGCACGCCGAGCGGTCGCTCCAACTGCGGGCACCCGCGTTCGCCCGCAGCCGCCTGTTCTGCCGGGTGGTGCTGGCGTCGGCGCGGCTCGGGCTCGGCGACGTCGAGCAGGCCTGCACCCTCGCCGCGGAGGCCGCGGCGCAGGCGGCGGAGATGCGGTCGGCGCGGGCGCACGAGTACGTCCAGGACTTCGAACGGAGACTGGAGCCCTTCCGCGACGCCGCGGCCGTGCGCATGTACCGGGAGAAGGTGGCCGCGCTGGTCTGAGAGGTCCTGAACGGTCCTGAACGGTCCTGAACGGTCCTGAACGGGCCGAGGACGCCGTACGCCCCCGCGCCGTCGCGGGGGCGGGGCCCACCCGGGCGGGACTACCGGGACGGCGCGCAGACGGGCGGTTCCTCCGGGACGGGAGCAGGGTCCCGGGGGAGCCCGGCGTCGGCGAGCAGCGCCCGCGCCGCCCGCCGCGCCGACGCGAGGTCGCCCGCGAGCCCCGGCAGGTCGCGGTGGTCGCCGCAGACGTACAGCCCGTCGATCAGCCTGGCCGGCCGGCCGCCCGTCCACGGCGGCGGCACGACCGGCACGGCGTACGGGTCGTGGTGCGCCGCCAGCAGCCGCCAGTCGTCGGCCGGGGTGCCGTACAGCTCGGCGAGCTGCGGGCGCGCGGCCTTGTCCAGCAGCTCGGCCGGTTCGCCCGCCCGCGGCCCGGTGACCACGGAGGTCACGAGCGTCCGCCCGGCCGGTGCCCGTGACGGGTCGGCCGCCGAGGCGGGCAGGGAGTACGCGAGCGGGCCGCGCGCGGCCGTGTCCACCAGCAGCGTGGCCCCTGTGGCGAGGCCGCCTGGCGCGGCGTGGTGAAGGACCGTCACGGCCCGGAAGTCCGGCACGCGCAGGCCCGGCAGCAGGCGCGCCGCCTCGTGTGCCCCCGTCGCGACGACGACGGCGCGGCAGGGAAACGTACCGTGTGCCTCCGTCGTCACGGCCGAGGTCGCGACCGACACCGCGCGCACCCCCGTGCGTACGGTGCCCTCGGGCAGCCCGGCGGCCAGCAGCCCCGGCAGTGCCGCCGCGCCGCCCGCCGGGAGCGCGACGCCCTGCCGGGCCACGGCGCGGAGGGTCACGTCGTGCGGCAGCGCGTCGAGGAGGGGCCGCAGGGCGTCCTCGGCGGACTCCTGCCGGGGGTGCGGTACGCGCCCTGGCGCCGTCTGGTCGGGCGCGGCGCCGCCGATGCGGTGCCGCTGGGTGGTGCCGTGCAGGAGGACGCCGCCGGTGAGGCGGCGCAGGAGGAGCGGGCGGGGCAGCCGGGCGAGGGCGGGCGAGCCGGGCAGGGTGAGCCGGCTTCCCCGGTCGAGGCGGTAGCCGTCGCGGTGGTCGGTGGCCATGCGGCCGCCGATGCGGTCGGTGGCTTCGAGTACGGTCACGGCGAGTCCGGCCGCGTGCAGGTGGTGGGCGGCGGCGAGTCCGGCCGTCCCACCTCCCACGACGACGACGTCGGACTCCGCGTGGTGCGGTCGGCTGCTGAGCACGTGGCCTCCTGGTGAGGTGGTCGGTGCGTCCGAGCGGCGGCTCAGGGGCGGGGTGGGCCTGAGAGAGGTGATGCCCGCTCACGGCGCGGGCGACGCCCGAACCGCATGTGACCCTCTCACGCCGGGCGGATTCAGACAGAGCGCACGGACCGGGCACGGTCGCACGGCGGGTCGCACACGTACCGTGCCGCCCCGGTGCCCCAACGGCCCCCGGGACAGGGGGGAACGGGCGCGCCGGGGCGGTGGCGGGCGGGCGCGGCCCGGCGCGCGAGGTCGCCCGGTTGCAGATCCCCCGTCGCCGGCTCAGCCCAGCGCGGCGCGGACCGCGTCCTCGACGGTGGGGTGTTCGAACGTGAAGCCCGCGTCGAGCAGCCGCCGGGGCAGGACGCGCTGGCTGCCGAGGACGTCCTCGGAGAACTCGCCGAGCGCCACCTTCAGCACCGGCGCCGGGACCGCGAAGACCGCGGGGCGCCGCAGGACACGGCCCATCACGCGCGTGACCTCGCGGTTGGTCACCGGCTCCGGACCGGTGAGGTTGACCGGGCCGGACAGGCCGTGCGCCTCGTCCAGCAGGAACCGCAGCGCCGCCACCTCGTCGCGCAGCGAGATCGCCGACCAGTACTGCCGCCCGTCGCCGAGGCGCCCGCCGAGACCGGCGCGGAAGATCGGGAAGAGGCGGCCCCACGCGCCGCCGCCGCGCGCGACGACGAGACCCGTACGGGCGAACACCGTCCGCACGCCCGCCGCCTCCGCGGGCCGCGCCGACTCCTCCCACTCCACCGCCAGGTCGGCCAGGAAGCCGCTGCCGCGCGGCGCCGTCTCGTCGACGGCGCGGTCCGCGGTGTCGCCGTACCAGCCGATGGCGCTGCCGCACACGAGCGTGCGCGGCGGGGTGTCGAGCGACGCGATCGCGGCGGCGATGGCCGCCGTGCCCAGCACGCGGCTGTCGCGCAGCACCCGCTTGTAGTGCGCCGTCCAGCGGCGGTCGCCGACGCCCGCGCCCGCCAGGTGGACGACGGCGTCGCAGCCGTCGATCGCCGCGGCCGTCAGCTCCTGCGCCCGCCCGGACGGGTCCCAGCGCGCCTCGTCGGGCCGGGACGGCTCGTGCCGCACCAGCCGCACCACCCGGTTGCCCTCCGCCCTGAGGGCGAGGACGAGCGCGCTGCCGATGAGGCCGGACGAACCGGTGACCGCGATGCTTGGCATGCCGGCCATCCTTCCCGATCACGCCCCGCCGCTGCCAGTCGGCGGCGCGCCGCGGAAGCGCGCCCACAGCCGGGGGTACGCGGCGGCCAGCACGGCGGGGTCGGCGAGGTCGGGCCGTACGCCCTCCGGCTCCGGCGGCGGCTCGGGCAGGCCGAGGTCGGGCAGCTCGTCGCCGGTCAGCCGCTCGTACGCGTCGTACGCCGCGAAGCCCACCTCCTCGGCCTCGCCCTCCACCACCGGGTCGAAGCCGGGCGGCAGCAGGTCCGCCAGGGCGTCGGGGTCCTGGAGCGTGCCCTCGAAGACGTCGCGGCCCTGGGCGATCAGGGCGCAGCGGAAGTTCTCGAACGCCTCGTCGTCCACCTCCTCGTCGCGCCCGAGGAGGACCTGCGCGGCGCCCCACACGTCCCACCGGAAGGCCCGGTTGAAGCGGGACTCGAAGTGGCGCGCGTAGTCCGTGACGCTCTCCGGGTCCAGCTCCGCGAGCCGGCCCACGAGCAGGTCGGCGAGCGCGTCGGGGTCGCCGTCCGCCCCGGCGCGCGCGCCGTCGACCGTCTCCCAGAAGCCCGATTCGTACATCACGGCACCAGCATCCGCGCCGCGCGACCGGCGCGCACGCCGAGCGCGCGCCGCCGGGTGGGCGCCGTACGGCCGAGCCGGGAGAACTCGTACGGAAAGCCGGACAGGAGATGTCGGGTATCGCTGCGAATCTCGTCCCCGTACCGCAGAACCGAGGGAAAGGCACCCATGGAACAGGGAAAGCAGCTGGCGGGACGGGTCGCGCTGGTCGCGGGGGCGACCCGGGGCGCGGGGCGCGGGATGGCGGTGGAACTGGGCGCGGCGGGCGCGACGGTGTACGTCACCGGCCGCACCACCCGCGCGTCCGTCAGCGAGGTGGGGCGGTCCACCGAGACCGTCGAGGAGACCGCCGAGCTGGTGACGGCGGCGGGCGGCGAGGGCATCGCCGTCCCCACCGACCATCTGGAACGCGACCAGGTGCGCGCGCTGGTCGAGCGGATCGACCGCGAGCAGGGGCGGCTCGACGTCCTGGTGAACGACATCTGGGGCGGCGACCACCTGTGGTGGCCCGCCGGGGCGCGGATGTGGGAGTTCGACCTCGACCGCGGTCTGCGGATGCTGCGCCTCGGCGTCGAGACGCACATCGTGACCAGCCACTACGCGCTGCCGCTGCTGACGCGGCGGCCGGGCGGCCTGCTGGTGGAGATCACGGACGGCACCGCCGAGTCGAACGCGTCCTACCGCGACCACTTCTTCTTCGACCTGGCCAAGTACGCGCCGATCCGCATGGCGCTCGGCCTCGCCGAGGAGCTGAAGAAGGAGGGCTGCACGGCCGTCGCGCTCACCCCGGGCTTCCTGCGCTCGGAGACGATGCTGGACACCCACTTCAAGGTGACGGAGGAGACCTGGCGGGAGGGCATCGCGAAGGACCCGGTGTTCGCCATCTCCGAGTCACCGGCGTTCATCGGCCGCGCGGTGGCCGCCCTGGCGGCCGACCCCGAGGTGGCGCGCTGGAACGGGCAGTCGCTCAACAGCGGGGATCTGGCGAAGGTCTACGGCTTCACCGACACGGACGGGTCGCGGCCCGACGCGTGGGGGTACATCCGCGACGTCGTCCTGGGGGACAGCACGGCCCCCGCCGACGACTACCGCTGACCGCCCCCGGGCACGGCGGCGCCGTACAGCGCCGCCGTGCGCCGCGCCGCCTCGGCCATCCGCGCGCGCAGCTCCGGCGGCGCCAGCACCTCGCACTCGGGGCCGAGGGCGCGCAGCTGCTCCTCGGCGACGTCGAGCGCCTCGACGGCGAGGGTGAGCGTGGTCCTGCCCTCGCCGTCCGGCGGGCCCGCCGCGGCCAGCGCCTCGCGGGCGGCGTCCCGGTCGGTGACGCGCGGCAGCGCCCGTGCGCCCGCCGCCGTCACCCGGATGTCCACCCGCTCCCGCAGCAGCGACCTGGCGAACTGCGCCGCGCGCTCCGCCCAGAAGCCCGGCAGGTCGAACGACTCGTCCCGCGCGAAGCGCCCCCCGTCCGCCTCGGCACGGGTGAAGCGGTCCACGCGGTAGACACGGTGGACACCGCGCCCGCCTTCCCCGCCGGCGACGCGCGCCGCCAGGTACCAGACACCCGCCTTCAGCACGAGCCCGTACGGCTCCACCGCGCGCGTCACGCCCGCGCCGTCCCGCCGCGCGTAGTCCACGGTCAGCAGCAGGTCGTCCCACACCGCGTCGGCCACGGCGGGCAGCAGCGGGGGAGTGGTGTGCGGGCGCCACCAGCCGGGGGCGTCCAGGTGGAAGCGCTGCGCCGCGCTGAGCGGGGCGTCGCTGAGGTCGGGCCGCAGGGCCGCCGCCACCTTCAGCCGCGCCGCCGACGCCGCGTCGGCCAGGCCCATGTCCCGCAGCGCG
This sequence comes from Streptomyces sp. NPDC049879, assembly GCF_044461265.1. Classification (NCBI taxonomy): domain Bacteria; kingdom Bacillati; phylum Actinomycetota; class Actinomycetes; order Kitasatosporales; family Streptomycetaceae; genus Streptomyces; species Streptomyces sp. NPDC049879. Next base: position 1,121,344 of record NZ_JBITKT010000001.1, read on the forward strand.
GTGGGGACCCCGGAGAGGAACAGCGCCTCGGCCTCGTCGCGGCCGAGGCCGGTGAGCCCGGTGCGGTAGCCGCCGACGAGGCGGTAGCCGCCCGTACGGCCGCGGTCCGCGTAGACCGGCACGCCCGCCTCGGACAGCGCCTCGACGTCGCGGGCCACGGTGCGTGCGGAGACGCCGAGTTCGGCCGCGAGTGCGTCCGCCGTCATCGCGCGGCGTGACTGGAGCAGCAGGATCATCCTGATCAGACGGGCGGCGCGCATGCCCCCATCATGGGGCGGCGGCCGGAGCCCGTGAGGGCCGGGTCCCGTCGTTGGCGCGACATTCGGGACCCGGGCCTCCAGTGGGAACCTCGCCGCGGGGCAGGACAGGAGCTACGCGGCGGGGCTCGCTTGCAGGGGACCGCAGCGGACTGCGGAGCCACGGGAAGACTGTAAGCCGATGATCGATGATCGATCAAAGGGTTCGGGACAAAAAATCATCGAATCGGAAAAATTGGCACTCCATGCCAGCGATTCAGGCACGCGGTGCACAGCCGAGGACGTGCTCCCTGACGATCCGCCCGATCTCCGGGTCACGCCGCCGGAACGCGTCCACCAGCTCCTGGTGCTCCTCCGCGTACGACCGCTGCCGCGTCCCCAGCCAGCGAATCGCCAGGCCCGTCCAGATCTCGATCCCCAGCGACTCCCAGGTGTGCAGCAGCACGCTGTTCCCCGACGCCGCCACCAGCAGCCGGTGGAACGCGACGGTGTGCCCCACCTGCGCCTCCGCGTCCGCCAGCCGGTCCGCCTCGTACAGCGCCGCCACCTCGGGCTCCAGCGCCGACACGTCCTCCGCCAGCCGCCCCGCGGCCAGCTCCGCCGCGACCTGTTCGAGCCCGGCGCGCACCGGATAGATCTCCTCCAGGTCGGCGGCCGTGAGCGCGCGCACGCGCACGCCCTTGTTCGGCGCCGACTCGATGAGCCGCAGCGCCTCCAGCTCCCGCAGCGCCTCGCGCACCGGCGTCTGGCTGACCTCCAGCTCGACGGCGATGCGGCGTTCCACGATCCGCTCGCCCGGCTGCCAGCGCCCGCTGACGATGCCCTCCACGATGTGCTCGCGGATCTGCTTGCGCAGCGAACGCACGACGGGTGGACTCATCCCGCTCGCTCCTGTCGTTGATGGTGCCGTTGGTTGTGCCGTTCGCCGACGATAAGCGCTCACAACAGCCCGCGCCCCGCCCGGAGGCTCCGGGCGGGGCGCGGGGTGGAACGGCCGGCGGGCGGCGTGGGTCAGAGACCCAGCTCACCCTCGAACTGGCCCGCCTCGAGACGCGCCTTCACGTCCCCCAGATAGCGGGCGGCGTCCGCGCCGTCCACCAGCTGGTGGTCGTACGAGAGGGTCAGGTACACCATGTCCCGGACGGCGATGGTCTCGCCGAGGTCGGGGTGGTTCACCACGACGGGACGGCGCACGGTCGCGCCGATCCCCAGCTCCGCGACCTGCGGGTAGTTCACGATGATCGTGTCGAACAGCGCGCCGCGCGACCCGGTGTTGCTGATCGTGAACGTGCCGCCGGACATGTCGTCCGGGGTCAGGCCCTTGCCGCGGACCTTGCCCGCCAGCTCCGCCGTCTTCTTGGCGATGCCGGCCAGGGACAGGTCGCCCGCGCCCTTGATGACCGGGACCATCAGGCCCTTCTCGGAGTCCACGGCGATGCCGACGTTCTCCACGTCGTGGTACGTGACGGTGCCGTCGTCGTTGATCTTCGCGTTGATCGCCGGGTGCGCCTTCAGCGCCTCGGCGGCGGCCTTCACGAAGAACGGCATCGGCGACAGCTTCACGCCCTCGCGCGCCAGGAACGCGTCCTTGGCCTTCGCCCGCAGCCGCATCACCCGGGTCACGTCCACCTCGACGACCGTCGAGAGCTGCGCCTGGTTGTGCAGGGCCTTCAGCATGTTCTCGCCGATGACCTTGCGGATGCGGCTCATCTTCACCGTCTGGCCGCGCAGCGGCGACGGCTGGACCGGGGCGGGGCCCGCGGCCTTCGGGGCGGCGGCGGCCTGGGCGGGCTGCGCCGCGGCGGCCTTCGCCGCCTCGGCCGCGTCCAGGACGTCCTGCTTGCGGATGCGGCCGCCCACGCCTGAGCCCTTGACCGACGTGAGGTCCACGCCGTTCTCGGACGCCAGCTTGCGCACCAGCGGCGTGACGTACGCGCCGTCGGCCGCCGGGGCGGCCTCCTGCGTACGGCGCGCGGCCGGGGCCTGGGCCTGCGGCTGCGCGGGCGCCCGGGTGGGCTCCGGCGCCTGGGCGGGCGCCTGCTTCTGCTCGGGCTCGGGCTTCGGCTCCGGCTTCGCCTCGGGCTGCGCCGGGGCCTGGGCACGGGTCTGGGTCTCGGGCGCCTTCGCCGGCTCGGGGGCGGCGGGGGCCTGCTCCTGCTGCCGCGCCGGGGCCGCGCCCGCGGCACCGATGACGCCCAGCTTCGCCCCGACCTCGGCCGTCTCGTCCTCGCCGACCGTGATCTCCAGCAGGGTGCCGGAGGTCGGGGCGGGGATCTCGGTGTCGACCTTGTCGGTGGACACCTCAAGCAGCGGCTCGTCGGCCTCGACCGAGTCGCCGACCTGCTTCAGCCAGCGGGTGACGGTGCCCTCGGTGACCGACTCGCCCAGCGCGGGCAGGGTGACGTCGGTGCCCTCGGCGGCGCCGCCGCCGGAGGACTGCGCCGGGGCGGCGGGGGCCTGCTCCTGCTGCTGCGCGGGCTCGGGCTGCGCGGGGGCGGCCTGCGGGGCCTCCTCCTGCTGCTGCTCCTGCTGCTCCTGCTGCTCCTGCTGCGCCGGGGCGGGCGCGGCGGCCGGCGCGCCGGAACCGTCGTCGATGACCGCCAGCTCGGCGCCCACCTCGACCGTCTCGTCCTCGGCCACCTTGATGGACGACAGCACACCCGCGGCGGGCGCGGGAATCTCGGTGTCCACCTTGTCGGTGGAGACCTCGAGCAGCGGCTCGTCGGCCTCGACGTGTTCGCCCTCGGCCTTGAGCCAGCGGGTGACGGTGCCCTCGGTCACGCTCTCGCCGAGCGCCGGAAGGGTTACGGAAACCGCCATGGTTTCTGTTGCTCCTTACGAAAAGTGGCGGATGGAGACGCGCTCCGGTGGTGACGCGCCAGGGTCGGTCGTACTGCGGTCGGTCATGCCACGGCCAGTCGTGCCGAACTCAGTCATGCGAGTGCAGCGGCTTGCCCGCGAGGGCGAGATGGGCCTCGCCCAGCGCCTCGTTCTGCGTGGGGTGGGCGTGGATGAGCTGCGCCACCTCGGCGGGCAGCGCCTCCCAGTTGTAGATCAGCTGGGCCTCGCCCACCTGCTCACCGAGCCGGTCACCGACCATGTGGACGCCGACGACGGCGCCGTCCCTGACGCGTACGAGCTTGATCTCCCCCGCCGTCTTCAGGATCTTGCTCCTGCCGTTCCCGGCCAGGTTGTACCTCAGCGTCACCACCTGGTCCGCGCCGTACCGCTCCTTGGCACGGGCCTCGGTGATGCCGACCGAGGCGACCTCGGGGTGGCAGTAGGTGACGCGCGGCACGCCGTCGTAGTCGATCGGCACCGGCGACAGACCGGCGAGCCGCTCGGCCACCAGGATGCCCTCGGCGAAGCCGACGTGCGCCAGCTGGAGGGTGGGGATGAGGTCGCCCACGGCCGAGATCGTCGGCACGGAGGTGCGGCAGTACTCGTCCACCACCACGAAGCCGCGGTCGAGGGCGACGCCGTTCTCCTCGTAACCGAGGCCCTGCGACACGGGGCCGCGGCCGATGGCGACGAGCAGCAGCTCCGCCTCGAAGGTCTTGCCGTTCGCCAGCGTGACGCGCACACCGTCCGCGGTGTACTCGGCCGACTGGAAGAAGGCGCCGAGGGAGAAGTTGATCCCCCGCTTGCGGAAGGCGCGCTCCAGGAGCTTGGAGCTGTCCTCGTCCTCGGCGGGCACCAGGTGCGGCAGCCCCTCGACGATGGTCACGTCGGTGCCGAACGACTTCCACGCCGAGGCGAACTCGACGCCGATCACGCCGCCGCCCAGCACGATCGCCGACTTCGGCACCCGGTCGAGGACCAGCGCGTGGTCCGAGGAGATGATCCGGTCGCCGTCGATCGTCAGCCCCGGCAGGGACCGGGGGACGGAACCGGTGGCCAGCACGACGTGCCGGCCGGTGTAGCGCGTGCCGTTCACGTCCACGGAGGTCGGGGACGACAGGCGGCCCTCGCCCTCCACGTACGTGATCTTGCGGGAGGCGACCAGGCCCTGGAGGCCCTTGTACAGGCCGGCGACCACGCCGTCCTTGTACTTGTGCACCCCCGCGATGTCGATGCCCTCGAAGGTGGTCCTGACCCCGAACTCGCCGCCGTCCCGCGCGGCGTCGGCGATCTCGCCGGCGTGCAGGAGGGCCTTGGTCGGGATGCAGCCGTTGTGCAGACAGGTGCCGCCGAGCTTGTTCTTCTCGATGAGGGCGACGTCCAGACCGAGCTGGGACGCCCGCAGGGCCGCGGCGTATCCACCGCTGCCCCCACCGAGGATCACCAGGTCGTAAACGGTGCCGGCGTCGTTCGCCACGTCACGTTCCTCCAAGATGGGGTTGTCGGCCGCCGGGGGGATACGGCGGTGTGCGGCTCGCCTGGATGGGCTAGCCGGGCCCTGTCCTGCCGGACCCCATCTTCGCACGCTGCGCCGAAAGGGCGGACGCCGCCCGGTACCGGGGTACCGGGGGCGGCGTCCCGCGGCGGTCAGCCGCTCAGCTCGCCGTTCGCCGCGCGCTCGGCCAGCCGGACGAGGGTGCGCACCGACACGCCCGTGCCGCCCTTCGCGGTGTAGCCGAACGGGCCGCCGTCGTTGAAGGCGGGCCCCGCGATGTCCAGGTGCGCCCAGCGGACGCCCTCCGCCACGAACTCGTTCAGGAACACCCCGGCCGTCAGCCCGCCGCCCATCCGCTCGCCCACGTTCTTCAGATCGGCGAGCGGCGACTTCAGGCTCTCGCCCAGCTCGGCGGGCAGCGGCATCGGCCAGGACTGCTCACCCGCCTGCTCCGCCGTCTCGTGCAGCAGCGTGCGGAACGCGTCGTCGTTCGCCATCACGCCGAAGATCCGCTTGCCGAGCGCCAGCACCATCGCGCCGGTCAGCGTCGCCACGTCCACCACGGCGTCGGGGGACTCCTCGCAGGCGCGCGCCAGGGCGTCGGCCAGGACGAGGCGGCCCTCCGCGTCGGTGTTGAGGACCTCGACGGTGGTGCCGTCGTACGTGGTCAGGACGTCGCCGGGGCGCAGCGAGGAGCCCGACGGCATGTTCTCGGCGAGCGCGAGCCAGCCCGTCACGTTCACCGGCAGGCCGAGGCGCGCGGCGGCGATCACGGCGGAGAAGACGGCGGCGGCGCCGCTCATGTCGCACTTCATCGTCTCGTTCGCGCCGACCGGCTTCAGGGACAGGCCGCCCGAGTCGTAGGTGATGCCCTTGCCGACCAGGGCGAGCGTCGCGGCGGCGGCCGGGCTCGTCCAGGCGACGCGCACCAGCCGGGGCGGCGACGCCGAGCCCATGCCGACGCCGAGGATGCCGCCGTAGCCCCCGGCGGTCAGCTCCTCCTCGTCGAGCACCTCCACCTCGACGCCGTACTCGGGCGCGGCGGTCGCGACGAGGTCGGCGAAGTCGGCGGGGGTCAGCGCGTTGGCGGGGGTGTTGATCAGGTCGCGCGTGCGGGCGACCTCCTCGGCGACGACGAGGGCGCGCTCGGCCGCCGCCGCGTGGGCCGCGTCCGCCGCGCCCGGGTCGAGGACGGTGATCCGGGCGAGCGGCGGGGTGCCCTCGTGGCCGCGGCCGCGGAAGGCGGTGAAGGTGTACGTGCCCAGCAGCGCGCCCTCGGTGACGGCCGCCACCGCCGCGTCGTCGGCCAGGGGCAGCGCCAGGACGGCGTGCTCCGAGCCCGCCAGGGCGCGGGTGGCGGCACCGGCGGCGCGGCGCAGGGTCTCGGGCGCGTACCCGGTCCCGTCCGCCGGGGCCTCGCCGAGGCCGACGGCGACCACGAGGGGCGCGGGCAGCCCCTCGGGGGTGGGCAGCTTGGTGATCTCCTCCGTGTCGCCCTTGGCGCCCACGGTGGCGAGCGCCGCCGCCAGGCCGCCGCCGAACGCCTCGTCCACGGCCGCGGCCGCCGCGGGCCCCGGCGCGGGGACCGGGCCGGACTCACCCCGGGCGATGCCGACGACCACCGCGTCCGCGGGGACGGAGGTGGCGGAGAGGTTGCTGAGGGTCAGTTCAGTCACGTGAGGTGGTTCCGTTTCCTTCGGGGCGTCGTCGTCGGCGCGGTCACCGCCCGGCCGCCGGGCGGGCGCGTCGGGCAGAAGACTACGCCGGACGGGCCAGGACCCGGCTCAGGGCGCGGTCACGGTCCAGACCAGCAGCGCGGCCGTTCCCGCCGTCTCGGCGCACGCCCCGAGCACGTCGCCCGTCAACCCGCCGAAGCGGCGCGCGCAGTGACGGAGCAGCAGCTCCGCCGCCGCCAGCGCGACCAGGACGGACAGCAGCCCGCCCAGCGCGCCCACCGCCGGCCGGTCCCAGGCGAGGGCACCGGCGACGGCCGACGCGAACGCCACCGCGCCCGCGACGGCGAGCGCCGCCCCGGTCGGCACGGTCCGCGCGACCGTCGCGCCCATCCCGTCAGGCCGCGCGGCGGGCGGCGCGTCCGCCCGGCAGGCCCAGGTCAGCGCGGCGCGCGAGACGACCGCCGCGCACACGACGGCGGTGAGCGCGCGCGGCCGCCCGTGCCCGTACAGCTCGGCGACCGCCGCCACTTGGGCCAGCACCGTCAGCAGGAGGACCAGCACGCCGAACGGGCCGATGTCGGAACGTTTCATCACCCGCAGCGCCTCGGCGGCGGGGCGGCGGCTGCCGAGCCCGTCCGCCGTGTCGGCCAGCCCGTCGAGGTGCAGGCCGCGGCTGAGCGCCGCCCCCAGCGCCACGGCGAGGACGGCCGTCAGCAGCGCACCGGCCTCCAGTTCGAGGAGCAGCCAGGACAGCAGGCAGACGACGAGGCCGGTGACGAGACCGGCGAGCGGCGCGCACAGCATCCCGCCGCGCGCGGTCGGCCGGTCCCAGCGCTCCGGCGGCCGTACGGGCAGCACGGTGAGCGTCCCGAAGGCGAAGCGGAGGGCGCTGCGTGCGTCCGTCCTGGTGGCCGGGGGAGGCCCGGCGGGGGGCGGGGGCGGCGTGGCGTTCATCGCACCGGAGGGTAGCGGCACAGGCTGAAGGCCATGGACGGGGTAGTGGACTGGTGGCAGCGCAACATCGTGGACGCGGGGAAGCTCCCGCTGCTCCTCGCCCTGGTCGCGTTCGTCGTGACCTTCCTGGTGACGCGCTGTGTGACGCGTCTGATCCGCGCGGGCAAGGGGCCGTTCCACGACCTGTCGGCGGGCGGGAAGCACCTGCACCACGTGGTGCCCGGTGTGATCCTCATGTGCGTCGGCGGCTTCGGGGGCGTCGCGGCGTCCGGCCGGGGGTGGGTCGCGGCGGTGACGGCGATCGTCTTCGGGATCGGGGCGGGCCTGGTGATGGACGAGTTCGCGCTGATCCTCTACATGCAGGACGTGTACTGGACCGAGCAGGGCCAGAAGAGCGTCGAGGCGTTCGTGCTGACGGGGGCCCTGTGCACGGTCCTGCTGTGCGGCTTCCTGCCGTTCGGCGTGGCCGGGGCGGGCCCTGAGACGTGGCTCGACCGGCGGAGCCTGATCGTGACGCTGCTGGTCAACTTCCTGCTGGCGCTGATCGCGCTGCTGAAGGGGAAGTACAGGACCACCGTCTTCGGCATCCTCGTCCCGCTGGTGGCGCTGGTCGGCGCGGTGCGGCTCGCGCGGCCCGACTCGTTCTGGGCGCGGCGCGTCTACCCGCACTTCCCGCGTACGGCGGAGCGGGCGCGCCGCCGGGCGGAGAAGCACTCGCGCCGCTGGGGACGCCTCGAACAGCGCGTGGACGACCTGCTCGCCGGCACCCCGACCCCGCAGGGCGGCGGCAAGGGGGACGGGGCCGGGGACGGGTAGCGCGGCGTCTTCCGGGGGCGGTGGCGGCCGTTGTCAGTGGCGCACGGCATGATGCGGAGCGCGTGACGGCTCGTCCAGCAGGGGTTTCCGGGCCGTCCTCGGCCCGGAGAAGGTGAGTGCTGTGCGCAGGCCCGTCGCAGGCGAGGTGCAGGTCCACGACCGTCGGATCTATGTCGTGAGCGGTCCGGACGCCGCGAGACCGGACCTGCGCGAGGCGTTCGCGGGCCAGGACGCGGGTCTGTGCGGGGTCGCGGTCCCAGGAGCCGTCCTCCTGTACACCGGCCGGTACTCGGGCGACGTCCCCCTCGTCGTGGAGGTCCACGACGAGGCCCCCGGACTCGACGAGGACTGGGAGGACGTGGTGGAGGCCTCCTTCCGCCCCGCGTCCGACCGCACGCGCCTGGTCCGCTGGGACGGCGGGGAGGCGTGGGACCTGGGGCTGATACGGACCGACTACCGGGTCAGATGGTGCGCCCGGGGGATGGACGACGCGGTGGAGCTGCCCGCCGGAACCGCCGGAAAGCTCCCGGTGGACGGCTACCTCCTCCAGTTCTGGCCCGCCCCGCCCGCCCCGGCCCGCGTGGTCCGCCAGACGTCGGACACCGCCGACGACATGCACGGCTACGCGCGCGCGACGCCGCGCACGCCCGCGCAGCAGGCCGAGGCCGCGCGCCGGACCCGCGAACTGTTCGCACGGGCGGCCGAGGAGCGTGCCGCACGGGCGGCCGAGGCGCGGCGACTGCACTACGAGGAGTGGGAGTGGGGCGGACGGCTGCCGAGCGATCGGCTGCGCGACGCCTCCGGGAGCAACGTCCTCGGTCTGCTCCGCTTCGACAGCGAGCTGGTGCACGCCCTCGATGTCGCGGGGCCCGGGGTCCAGCGCGCCGTGGCACTGCTGGCCGCGCGGCGGGCCTGCGAGACAGCGGGCCTGACCGGCCTGCCCTGGGTCGCCCACGCGCTCGCCGAACTGGCCGAGGGACGCCCGCTGCCGCCGCCGTTCGACGACACCGCCCGCATGTGGGCGACCCTGCGCTCCGACCCCCATGTGCCGGACACGTCGGTGCGCGGGGCGACCCAGCCGGAGCGGCCGCCGTACGTCCCGCCCCCGTCTGCGGACACCGGACGCACGTACGTCGAGGTCGTCCACATGGCCGTCCCGGCGCACACCCCGGGACTGATATCGCAGCCGCACTTCGCCCTTCCCGCCGTCCTCGCCGCCGCCGACCCCGCCCCGCTCGTCGCGGCGATCGACGCGGTGTGGCACGCGCTGAACACCTTCGGCGAGCACTATCCGCGGTTCCTCGGCGAGATCAGGTCGGTGTGCGCCGAACGGGCGGGGAGCATCGCCGCCCTGCTCCGCGTCCGCACCACGCCGCCGCGCCCGGCCGACGTGACCGCGATCGTCCCGCGGCTGGCACCGCTGGCACGCACCGCGACCCGGCTGCACCCCCGCCCCGGAAAGCCGTCACCCCACGACAGCTCCGTCGGCGGCTCCCTGCTGTGGCCGGCGGACGAGCCGTGGCCGCACTGCGCCGGCCCGCACAAGTGGGACGGGGTGAACGACCCCGTCACGCCGGAGGGCGAACGGCAGTGGCGGCTCCACCGGGCGGCGGCCGGCGAGAAGGCCGACGCGCCGTGGCCCGAGGGCCCGGTCCCCCTGCTGCCCGTGGCCCAGCTGTACGTTCGCGACGTCCCCCTCCTGCGCCCGCCGGGGCAGGCCGCGGCCGATGTACTCCAGGTGCTGTGGTGCCCCTTCGACCACCCGGCGGAGCCCAGGACCGCGCTGTTCTGGCGGTCCGCAGCCGAGGTCGCCGACGTCCTCGACGCGCCGCCGGAACCGCCCGTGATCCAGTTCTCCGGCTATCTGCCGGAGCCGTGCCTGCTGGCGCCCGAGGAGGTCACCGAGTACCCCCACCTCATGGAGCTGGACCGGGAGTTGCAGAGGCAGCTGGAGGACCGCAAGAGGTGGCAGGCGGCCGGTGTCGTACCGGACAGCTCCGAGGCGCCCTACGAGAAGGACTTCTACCGCGAGTCCTACCGCGGCGGGCTGTCCCTCGCCCCCGGCTGGAAGGCCGGTGGCTGGACCCGCTGGGGCCTCACCGATCCCATGCCCCGTTTCTGCTCCACGTGCGGCACCGGGATGGACCCGCTGCTGACCATCTCCTCGTCGGAAGGGGACGCCGACGAGGAGAGCTGGATTCCCGCCGAGGAGCGTGCCCGCGCCCTGACCGCCATCGGCTCCGAGCTCACGAACCCGACCATGCTCAGCCTCGCCAGGGGCTACGACCTGCAGCTGTACGCCTGCCCGGCATCCCCGGACCATCCGCACCTCCAGCTGGTCCAGTGAGCGGCCCCGCCGTAACCGGCGGGACCGTCGCCGGTGGACGATGCCGCTGCCGCCACGGACACGGCGGCCTCGCACGGGCCCGCTGACCCACTGCCCGCCCGGTGCCGCGCCGACCGGGGCCGCCCGATCGCCCCGGTTCCGGGGGCGGGGCCTGCCGGAAGCCGCGACGTGTGCGGCGTGCCCCCGGTGGACGGCCGCCCTGCCGTGCCGGGCCGGGGCGAAGGTCCGCTGGGCGGCGCCGGTCGCTCGCTGCCGGGTTGCCGGTGGCCGGGGGCCATGTGCCCGATGAGTCGGCCCACGAGGGGTGGTCGCTCCGACGGACCCCGGGCCGGACGGTCGCCCGGCGCCGGTCGCTCTCGGCTGCGGACGCGGCCGCGATGCACCGGGTCATGACCCGCACGGGGACGCGGCACGCTGCAACCGCGCTCGCGCCCCCCGGGAGTGCCGCTGCGGCGTCTGCGTTCCAGTGGGCCGTGCGGCGGGAGTGGTGGTGCCCTGGCCGGGGCGTGTGCCGCTCCGGGCCGCCTCGCGGGGAGCGGGGGTCAGGTCGCGTCGGAGATGACGGCCGGTTCCGGTTCGTCGCCGGGCCCTGACGCCGCCGTGTCGGGCGCGGGCTCGGGCCGTTCGGGCAGTTCGGCGGCCAGCGCCGCCGCGGCCCGTACGAGCGGCAGCGCCAGCAGCGCCCCGGTCGCCTCGCCGACCGTCACGCCGTGGTCGAGCAGCGGGTCCATCGCCATCCGGTCCAGCGCCTTCGCCTGCCCCGGCTCGCCGCTCGCCTGGCCGGACAGCCACCAGTCCGGCGCGCGGAACGCGACCCGCTGCCCGACCAGCGCGCAGGCGGTCGCCACCACGCCGTCCAGCACCACCGGCGTGCGCCGCACCGCGCACTGGAGCAGGAAGCCCGTCATCGCCGTCAGGTCGGCGCCGCCGACCGCCGCGAGCAGCTGGAGCTGGTCGCCGAGCACCGGCCTCGCCCGCCGCAGCCCGTCCCTGATCGCCGCGCACTTGCGCATCCACGCCAGGTCGTCGATCGGCACGCCGCCCCGGCCGGTCACCACCGACGCGTCGGTGCCGCACAGCGCGCCGATCAGCACGGCGGCCGCCGTCGTCCCGCCGACCGACAGGTCGCCGAGGACCAGCAGGTCCGTGCCCGCGTCCGCCTCCTCGTCGGCGATCGCCATCCCGGCGCGGAAGGCCCGTTCCGCCTCCTCGGCGGTGAGGGCGTCCTCGACGTCGAGACGGCCGGAGCCGCGCCGCACCCGGTGGGCGGTCACCTCGGCGGGCAGCTCGTCCGGCGGACAGTCGAGCGCCATGTCGACCACGCGCACCGGCACCTCGGCCTGCCGCGCGAGGACGGCCCCGGGGCTCGTGCCGTCGAGCAGCGCGCGCACCAGCGCCACCGCCTCGCCGGGACGCCGCGCCGAGACACCGAGCGAGGCGACACCGTGGTCCCCGGCGAAGACGACGGCCTTCGGCCGCTCCACCGGCGTCACCGGCACCCGTCCCTGCGCGGCGGCCAGCCAGGCGCCGACCTGGTCAAGACGCCCGAGCGTCCCCGGCGCGAGGCCGGTACGGGCCCGCCGCTCCTCGGCCGACCTGCGGAGGCGTGCGCTCGGCCGCTCGATGAGGTCGCCGAAGTCGTCCAGATTGAGACCGCCGTCACTCATGCGCACGAGACTACCGCCCGCGCACAGGCCGGAACGCGCTGCCCGCCGCACCCCGCCCGGTCAGCCGCGCAGCGGCAGGACGGTGCCCGCGACGGCCAGCAGCACGTGCTCGCACTCGGCGGCCACCGCCGCGTTCAGCCTGCCCAGTTCGTCGCGGAACAGGCGCCCGGCGCGCGTCGCCGGGACGACGCCCGAGCCCACCTCGTTGCTGACCAGGACGACCGTCCTGCGCGTCGCGCGCACGGCGGCGGCGAGCGCGGACGTGCGCTCCGCCAGCCCGCGCGGCGGCCCGTCCCAGGCGCCCGCCGCGTCCATGGCGTCCGTCAGCCACAGCGCCAGGCAGTCGATCAGCAGCGGCGGCCCGTCGGCGTCCGCGAGCAACGGCACGAGGTCGCAGGTCTCGGCGGTCGTCCAGGACGCCGGGCGGCGCTCCCGGTGGGCGGCGACCCGGGCCGTCCACTCCGGGTCGTCCGCGCGCCGCCCGCCCGTCGCCACATAGGTGACGCCGGGGAACGCGGCCAGCCGCCGCTCCGCCTCCGCCGACTTCCCCGACCGCGCCCCGCCGAGCACCAGCGTGCGGCGCGGCAGGTCCGGCACGTGCCGGAAGTCGCCGACCGTCACCGTCGTGCCGTCGGGGACGGCGCGCGTGCCCGCCGCCGCGAGCCGCCGGTGCAGCTCGGCGCCGGGCGGCACGCCGTGGCCGATGTGCACGGCGACCAGGTCCGTCGTCAGCGCGGTGGCACCGGCGGCCCGCAGCCCGGCCAGCGCGTCGGGGCGGCCCGTCACGTCGAGGAGGCACAGGTCGTACGGCGGCCCGTCGCCGTTCCCCGCGGGCGCCGCGCCGGGCGGCAGGTACAGCAGCCGCCCGCCGTCCGGGCCGGTGACGGCGTACCCGGTGCCCGGCACGTCCACCGCCACCGCGCGCACCCGGTGGCCGGTGAGCAGGGCCAGCTCCCGCCCGTCCGGCAGCCGCACCGGCGGGGGGAGCCCCGGCGGCGGCTCGGGGAGCGGGCCGCTGTGCGGGTGGGACAGCAGCACCTGCCGTACGCCGCCGAGCGACGTCCCGGCGCGCGCGGCGGACAGGGCGGTGCCCGGCGTGAGGTCGAGCAGCAGCACGCCGTCGATCAGCAGCGCGGTCGCGGTGCGCGCCTCAGGGCCGAGGGCGCGGGCGCAGGCGGCGCAGGGGCAGCCGGGGGACGGCAGGCCGGCGGGCGCGCCGGTGCCGAGCAGGGTGACCTCCATGGCGTCGATCCTCTCCGGCCGCCCCCGGGGGCCCGCGCGGGGCGTGCCTCCTGGCCGGGGGCGCGGGCGCGCGCGGTGGTGCGCCACGGGGCGTGCCGTGATTTAGTCTGCGGGCAGGTAGTCGCGGCAGGGGAGCAGGAGGCGGACATGGCGTGGGAGTGGCGCTTCGAGCGGGCGGACGGCACCGCGGTCGAACCCCCGCAGGACCCCGGCGACTTCGGCACCCAGGGTGACGCCGAGTCGTGGATCGGCGAGAGCTGGCCCGAGCTGATCGAGGCCGGGGTGGACCAGGTGACGCTGCTCGACGAGGGCAACAGGATCTACGGTCCGATGGACCTGCACGGCGCCGCCGACGAGTGATCCCGCGCCCGGCGGCCGGGACGGCACGTCATGCCTCGCCGAGGGTGACGCGGCCGTCGCGCCGGTCGCCGTCCCGCACATAGGTCAGCTTCACCCGGTCGTCCGGCCGCTGGGCGGCGAGCGCCTCGGCGAGCGACACGACGTCGGTGACGTCCTCCCCGCCGACCCGGACGATCACGTCGCCGGGCCGCAGCCCGGCCCGGTCGGCGGGGCCGTCGTCCGTCACGTCCACGATGGCGGCGCCCGCGGGCTCGAAGCCGTCACCCAGGACGGTGCGGACGGTCACGCCGAGCGCGGCGCGGCCCGAGTCCACCACCCGCCCGTGCTCGATCATCTGGTCGGCGAGGAACGTGACGGTGGACGCCGGGATGGCGAAGCCGATGCCGGGGGCCTGCCCGCCGCTGAGCCCCGGGTCGCGTGCGGCGAGGGTCGGGATGCCGATGACCTGTCCGGAGAGGTTGACGAGCGCGCCGCCGCTGTTCCCCGGGTTGATGGCCGCCGAGGTCTGCACCATGTTGCCCAGCGTCGCCTGGCCCTCGCCCTCGCTGACGGAGCGGCCGACCGCCGAGACGATGCCCTGCGTCACGCTGGACGACAGCCCCAGCGGATTGCCCATCGCCAGCACGATCTGGCCCACCCGCACCTTCCGCGAGTCGCCGAACGTCGCGGGCCGCAGCCGGTCCGGCTTCTCGGTCAGCTCGATGACGGCGAGGTCCTGCTGCGGGTAGGCCGTGACGAGCCGGGCGGGGACCGGCTGCTGCCGGGTGGCGAGCAGGACCTCGAACTCCTCGCCCTCGCCGACGACATGCGCGTTCGTCACGATGTGGCCGTCGTCGTCGTACACCACACCCGAGCCGAGGCCGTCCTCGGTGGTGATCTGCACGACCGACGGCAGCACCTCGCCGACCACGTCCTCGTACGCGTTCTGCAGCTCGCCCGAACGGGTCGGCTCGGGCGGTTCCGCCGCGGCCTGCCCGGCGCCGGTCCCCTCGGGGGCGGCGGTGCCGGCGATGCAGCCGGACGCCCCGGCGAGCAGCGCCGCCGCGCACAGGACGGCGGCTCCCAGCCGGGCCGGGGACGCCGGGGTCAGCGCCGACGACACCGACGACGCCGACGACAACGAGGTCTGCCAAGTCTGCGACTGCGACATAAGCCGCATTCTGTCCGCTGGGGCGCCGCGCGCCGGGTAGTGGCGCGCCGGGCCCCGCCGCCGCGGGAACGACCCGCACGGGTGACGCCGCCCCGCCCGCCGTCGTGGACGGCGCCGGGGCGTGGCGCGTCAGCGGCGCGGTGCCTCGCCGCGCTTGATCTGCGGGCGCGGCAGCCGCATGCGCCGCATCTGCATCGAGCGCATCAGCGCGTACGGCCCCGAGCCGCGGGTGGTCTCGCCCGGGAACCGCGTCCGCAGCTCCTTCTTGAGCCGGCGCGTCAGGAGGATCGAGTCCAGGACGATCGCCACGATCACGACGAGCCACAGCAGCAGCGCGATGTTCCTGGCCTGGAGCGACGGCAGCATGCTCAGGACGAGGATCAGCACCGCGATCGGCAGGAAGTACTCGGCGATGTGCCACTTCGTGTCCACGAAGTCGCGGGTGAAGCGCCGCACCGGGCCCCGGTCGCGGACCGGGAGGTGCCGCTCGTCGCCCGAGAGCAGCGCCTCGCGCTGCTTCGTCATCGCGACGCGCCGCTGCTCCCGCGCGCGCTTGGCGGCCTCCTTGCGGTTCGCCGGCGTCTTGGCGGTGGCGCGGCGCAGCGCCTCGGCCTCGCTGCGCTTGGGCGTGGGCCGCCCCTTGGGCGCCTGCGGGTTGCGCAGCTGCTCGTCCTCGGAGGAGGCGGGGGCGCTGGTGGAATCTTCTTTCGAACGGCTTCGGAACACACCCCCAGCCTACGGGCTGCCGCCGGACTCCCTCCGGGCGAGACGGGCACGAATCCGCAACACCCGTCCCCCGCGACCCCGTCCCCCCATGCGGCCGGGGTCCCGGGTACTCCCCAGGCGGGAGACGCCGGCGCCCCTGATCGTCCTGTGGGAGGAAGCGGTCCGGCGCCGGGCCGTGCGCTAATGGACGGGTGCCCCGTAGGGTAGTAGGGGATCACAGGATGGGTCACAGGTTCGAGCCCGGTATGAAGGGGGCGCGCGAAGTCCATGAGCGGTGTCATGAAGCGGATGGGAATGATCTTCCGCGCGAAGGCCAACAAGGCCCTGGACCGGGCCGAGGACCCGCGCGAGACCCTCGACTACTCGTACCAGAAGCAGCTGGAGCTGCTCCAGAAGGTGCGGCGCGGGGTCGCCGACGTGGCCACGTCGCGCAAGCGCCTGGAACTCCAGATCAACCAGCTGAACAACCAGTCGGACAAGCTCGGCGAGCAGGGCAAGAAGGCGCTCGCCCTCGGCCGTGAGGACCTCGCGCGCGAGGCGCTGACCCGGCGTTCCGGCCTCCAGCAGCAGATCTCCGACCTGCAGCAGCAGCACGAGACGCTCCAGACGGAGGAGAACAAGCTCACCCTCGCGGCCCAGCGGCTCCAGGCGAAGGTGGACGCGTTCCGCACCCGCAAGGAGACGATCAAGGCCACCTACACCGCCGCGCAGGCCCAGACCCGCATCGGTGAGGCGTTCTCCGGCATCTCCGAGGAGATGGGCGACGTCGGCATGGCCATCCAGCGGGCCGAGGACAAGACGGCCGAGCTGCAGGCGCGCTCCGGCGCCATCGACGAGCTGCTGGCCTCCGGCGCGCTGGACGACCCGACCGGCACCACCAAGGACGACCTGACCGCGGAGCTGGACCGGATCGCGGGGAACTCGGACGTAGAGTTCGAGCTGGAGCGCATGAAGGCCGAACTGGCCGGCGGCAGCTCGTCCGGGCGGCAGGCCATCGAGGGCGGCGGCGCGGCGGGCACGCAGCAGCAGGGCCAGGGCGCCCAGCAGGAGTCCCCGAAGTTCGACAAGCAGTGACGTCCCGCACGCGGTGACGCCGGACGGCGGCGCCAGGCGATGACGGAACCAACGACGCCCGGGAGTGGTGGAGCGACATGATCGTACGGATCATGGGGGAGGGGCAGGTGCGGCTCGACGACAGCCACCTGCCCGTACTGAACAAGCTCGACGACGAGCTGCTCGCCGAGGTGGAGAGCGGCGACGCCGAGGCCTTCAGGGGCACGCTCGACGCGCTCCTCGGGGCCGTCCGTGAGCTGGGCACCCCGCTCCCCGACGACTCGCTGGAGCCGTCCGAGCTGATCCTGCCCGCCGCCGAGGCGTCGATCGACGAGGTGCGCGCCATGCTCACCGACGACGGACTCATCCCGGACTGACCCGGCCGCCGTGAATCCCGAGCAAGGCATCCGCGTCGGCCAGTGGGTACGCCGTCACCCGCTGGCGACCGACGCGATCTTCGCGGCCTTCGTGCTCGTCGGGATTCTGTGCGCCGCCGTGACGGTCTACGGGCATCCGGCGGGCACCGGTTTCGGCAAGCGGCACCTGGCCGGGCACACCGTCCTCATCTCGGTCGCCGCCTGCGCCGTGCTGGTGGCGCGCCGCCGCTACCCGATCTGCGTCCTGGCCACGGTCAGCGGCCTCGTCATCACGGAACTGGTCCTCGGCAGCGTCACCTACGAGCCCGAGCAGCGCAGCTCCTCACTGGTGATCGCCGTCGTCATCGCGCTGTTCACCGTCGCCCTGCGCACGGACCGCAACACCACGCGCCGCGCCGCCGTCACCACCGTCGCCGTCCTGACGCCGGTCGCCATGGTCTTCGGCACGCGGCCCTGGTACTCGTCCGACAACCTCGGCGTCTTCGCCTGGACCGCGCTCGCCGCCGTCACCGGCGAGGCCGCCCGCAGCCGCCGCGCCATGTTCGAGGCGATCAGGGAACGGGCCGAGCGCGCCGAGCGCACCCGCGAGGAGGAGGCGCGCCGCCGCGTCGCCGAGGAGCGCATGCGGATCGCCCGCGAGCTGCACGACGTCGTCGCGCACCACATCGCGCTCGTCAACGTCCAGGCGGGCGTCGCCTCGCACGTGATGGACTCCCGCCCCGACCAGGCCAAGGAGGCGCTCGCCCACATCAGGGACGCCAGCCGCCGCGCCCTGGGCGAGCTGCAGAGCACCGTCGGCCTGCTGCGGCAGCAGGACGAGCCGATCGCCCCGACCGAGCCGGCGCGCGGCCTCGCGGGCCTCGACGACCTGGTGGACGGCTTCCGCAAAGCGGGCATGACCGTGTCGGTGCACGCACCCGCCGCCGCCGGGCCGCTCCCCTCGGCCGTGGACCTGACGGCCTACCGCGTCGTCCAGGAGGCGCTGACCAACGTGCACAAGCACGCGGGCCCGGCGGCCAGCGCGTGGGTGCGCATCGTCCGCACCGGCGTCCCGGCCAGCCCCGAGCTGACCGTCACCGTGGACGACGACGGGCCGCGCCCGGCCCCCGCCCAGCAGCGGGGCGCCTCCCGCGCGTACGGCAGCGGGCACGGCCTCACCGGCATGCGCGAACGTGCCGCCGCCCTGAGCGGCACCTGCGAGGCCGCGCCGCGCGACGACCACGGCTTCCGCGTCCGCGTGACGCTGCCGCTGGTCGCGCCGCGCCCGGCCGGGGCGGACGTGGCCGCCGCAGAAGACGCCCACCCCGACGGGCGGCAGGGCAGGACGGCGAAGTCGTGCGGGTCCGTGACGGCGCACGCCGGTTCGCACCGCTCGCGGCGGTCCGCGTGATCCGTGTCGTACTCGCGGACGACCAGGCGCTGCTGCGCAGCGCGTTCCGCGTGCTGGTGGACTCCGACCCGGGGATGACCGTCACGGGTGAGGCGGCCGAGGGCGCCGAGGCGCTGCGGGTCATCCGCGAGGCGGGCGCCGACGTCGTCCTGATGGACATCCGCATGCCCGGCATGGACGGCCTCGCCGCCACCCGCGCCATCGGCGAGGACCCGGCGCTCGCCGGGGTGAAGGTCGTCATCCTCACCACCTTCGAGTCGGACGACTACGTGGTGGAGGCCCTGCGCGCGGGCGCCTCCGGCTTCCTCGGCAAGGGCGCCGAGCCCGCCGACCTGCTGCACGCCATCCGGCTGGCGGCGGCGGGCGAGTCGCTGCTCTCCCCGGCCGCCACGCGCGGCCTGATCGCCCGCTTCCTCTCCTCGGACGGGACGGCCGAGGACGCGCTCGACCCCTCGGTCCTCGACGTCCTCACGGCGCGGGAGCGCGAGGTCCTCGTGGAGGTGGCCGGGGGCCTGTCGAACGACGAGATAGCCCAGCGGTTCAGCGTCAGCCCGCTCACCGTCAAGACGCACATCAACCGGCTGCTGACCAAGCTGTCCGCCCGCGACCGCGCCCAGCTCGTCGTGACGGCGTACGAGACCGGCCTCGTCCGCCCGCGCGGCGGCTGACCCCGCCCGTTCCGTTCCCGCTCAGGCGGCGGGCAGGGCGGCCAGCCAGGACGTCAGCAGGCGGCCGACCTCGCCGGGGCGCTCCTGCTGGACCCAGTGGCCGCAGCCCTCCAGCAGGTGCGAGGACACGAGGCCCGGCAGCGTCACGGGGAAGGCGTCGATCGCGTCCGCGAGCCACATCGTCGACGCGTCGCGGGTGCCGCCGATGAACAGGGACGGCTGCGTGATCGGCGCGCCGTCCCAGGGGGCGAGGTCCTCCCAGTCGCGGTCCATGTTCCGGTAGCGCGCCAGCGCCCCGCGCAGGCCGGTGCGCTCGAACTCCCCGGCGTAGACGTCGAGATCGTCCTCGCTCAGCCACGCGGGCAGCCGTCCGGCCGGGAACCGGTCGCGCAGCGTCCCGCCCGGGGACACGAAGTGCGGGTCGGGGGCGTCGGCGGCGGGCATCGAGTCGGCGGAGAGCGCCGCGTAGAAGCCGGCGAGCCAGCCGCGCACGTCCGGCTCGATCTCGGCCTCGGCGCGGCCCGGCTCCTGGAAGTACGACACGTAGAACTCGTCGCCGCCGTTCCCGGCCATCGCGGCGAACGCCTCGCTCGGGCGCGGCCCGCCGCGCGGCGCGTACGGCACGCTCAGCATGCCGACCGCCCGGAACACGTCGGGCCGCAGGAGGGCGGCGTGGGCGGCGATGCCCGCGCCCCAGTCGTGGCCGACCGCCACGGCGGTCCGCTCGCCCAGGGCGTGGACGACGGCGGTGGCGTCCTCCACCAGCTCGGCCATGCGGTACGCGGCGTCGCCGGCCGGACGGGAGGAACGCCCGTACCCCCGCACGTCCACCGCCACGGCGCGGTACCCGGCGGCGGCCAGGACGGGCAGCTGGTGCCGCCAGGAGTACCAGGACTCCGGGAAACCGTGCAGCAGCAGCACCAGTGGCCCGCTTCCCTGCTCGGCCAGGTGGACGCGGCCCGCCGGGGACGGGACCAGGCGGTGGATCGGCTGCGCGTGCTGCGGCATCGGCGCTCCCAGGGGTGTCGGACGGCTCGGCACGATCCTGCGCGACCACCGCCGCGCCCGCCCAGGAACCTTGCCGGTCCGGCAAGCTGCCCCTCAGAGGAAGGCCGCCGAGGGGATGTACGGGCGGGGCGGGCGCATGCCGCGCAGGCACAGGAAGCCACCGGTGTGCAGGGAGAGCCCGGCCGCCAGGCCCACGTCCACGGCCCACTCCTGCTCGGCCGTCAGCCGGGGGATGGTTGCGGTGGCGCCCGGCGGGAGGCTGTGCAGCGCGGACGCCAGCAGCCGCACGGCGATGCGCCGCGACGTCGCCGCCAGCAGCTCGACGCCGCCCTCGCCGTCCAGGTAGCAGTAGCCGCTGCCCGCCAGGTCGTCCGCGACCACGACGCGGCAGTGCCGCAGCAGTTCCTCGTGGTCGGGGCCGTGGGCGCTGCCGCGCAGCCGCCGGTCCACCGAGTCCATCAGGTCGCGGTGCACCGCGCCGCCCTCGATCGCGGGGCCGTCGGGGACCGTCAGCCGCGACGCGTCCACCGGCCCGGTCATCCGCATCAGCGGGTGCAGCGCGAACCCGGCGCGGCGGAAGACCCGTACGGCGATGGGGTGCGTCCCGGCGCAGACCATGCCGCGCAGGGCGCCCCGGGCGTACGCCATGCTGCGGCGCAGCAGTTCGCTGCCGACGCCCTTCTCGCGCGCCTCGGGGACGACCGCGAGCAGCGTCAGGCTCCAGAGCGTGTCGCGGCGCCCGGCGAGCGCGGCGCCGACCGGGCGGCCCGCCGCGTCCTCGGCGAGCCAGCAGCCCTCCGGGTCGGTGGCGGCGAAGTGCCGGGTGACGCGCTGGTGCCACGCCGTCCTGGCGGCCGGCCAGGCCGCGCCGCCGTCCTCCCCGGCCGCCGCCGCCACGGCGCGTACGGCATCGGCGTCCTCGCGGGTGTCCCGGACACGGCGCAGCAGCATGGGCCGATCCTGCCCGCCGGACGGCGTGTCCGCCACACCGTCCGGCGGCCCGCGTGTCACGGCAGGGCGAGCATGCGCTCCAGTGCGAGCTTGGCGTAGTGCTCGGTCTCGGCGTCCACCTGGATGCGGCCCACGACCTTGCCGTCCGCGAGGGATTCCAGGGCCCAGACGAGGTGGGGGAGGTCGATGCGGTTCATGGTGGAGCAGAAGCAGACGGTGCGGTCGAGGAAGACGACTTCCTTGCCCTCGGGGGCGAAACGGTTCGCCAGGCGGCGGACGAGGTTCAGCTCCGTCCCGATGGCCCAGCGGCTGCCGGGGGGCGCCGCCTCCAGCGCGGCGATGATGTGCTCGGTGGAGCCCACCCGGTCGGCGGCGGCCACGACCTCGTGCCGGCACTCCGGGTGCACCATCACCGTCACGCCCGGGACACGCTCGCGCACCTCGTTCACCGATTCGAGGGAGAAGCGGCCGTGCACCGAGCAGTGGCCGCGCCACAGGATCATGCGGGCGCGGCGCAGCGCGTCGGGGGTGAGGCCGCCGTTCGGCTTGTGCGGGTTCCACACGACGCAGTCGTCGAGCGACATGCCCAGGTCGCGGACGGCGGTGTTGCGGCCGAGGTGCTGGTCGGGGAGGAAGAGGACCTTGCCCTCGCCGTCGGCGCGCTGCGCGAAGGCCCACTCCAGGGCGCGCTTCGCGTTGGAGGACGTGCAGACCGTCCCGCCGTGGCGGCCGGTGAACGCCTTGATGTCGGCCGAGGAGTTCATGTACGTGACGGGCACGGTCGCGTCCGCGACGCCCGCCTCGGTCAGCGCGTCCCACGCGTCGGCGACCTGCTCGGCGCTCGCCATGTCGGCCATCGAGCAGCCGGCCGCGAGGTCGGGCAGGACGACCTGCTGCGCGTCGGAGGTGAGGATGTCGGCGGACTCGGCCATGAAGTGCACGCCGCAGAAGACGATGTACTCCGCCTGCGGGCGGGCCGCCGCGTCACGGGCCAGCTTGAACGAGTCGCCCGTCACGTCGGCGAACTGGATCACCTCGTCGCGCTGGTAGTGGTGACCGAGCACGAACACGCGCTCACCGAGCCGTTCCTTCGCGGCGCGGGCGCGTTCCACCAGGTCGGGGTCGGAGGCCGCCGGGAGGTCGCCCGGACAGTCCACGCCGCGCTCGCTCGCCGGGTCGGCCCCCCGGCCGAGGAGCAGCAGCGCCAGGGGAGAGGGCTTGACGTCCAGGCTCTGGGCGGTGGTCACGGCACCCACCCTTCTTTCTCGTGGTCGTGGCGGTGGGCGGGCCGGAGAGTCAGCCGCCCTTTTCGTCGTACTGACACAATGGATGATAACCCTCTTCGCGTCAGTCTGACGATGCCGATTGCGTCACTCGCCTCCCGCCGCCCTGCCCGGCCGCCGCCCGGTGTGCGAGCATGAAGGGAGAAGAGACGTCCGCAAGCCCAGCAACGGGCGGTGGGAATAAATCCGGAAGGACCGCTGTTCCGGTCCGCTGCCAGTGCATTCCGAACGAGTACCCGGGAGAGACGCAGATGTCCGTTACGGAAAAGGCCGCCGTGAGCGACGGCATCATCCTTTCCGACGCGGCCGTGGACAAGGTCAGGGGCCTCCTTGACCAGGAGGGGCGCGACGACCTCGCGCTCCGTGTCGCGGTCCAGCCCGGAGGGTGCTCCGGCCTGCGCTACCAGCTGTTCTTCGACGAGCGGTCCCTCGACGGCGACGTCGTGAAGGACTACGACGGCGTCAAGGTCGTCACCGACCGCATGAGCGCCCCCTACCTCGGCGGCGCGTCCATCGACTTCGTGGACACCATCGAGAAGCAGGGCTTCACGATCGACAACCCCAACGCCACCGGCTCCTGCGCCTGCGGCGACTCCTTCAGCTGAGCACGTCCGGCTGGACGACCGAGGCGGCGGCCCCCCCCAGGGACCGCCGCCTCCGTCATGCCCGGACCACCCGGGCGGTGACCACCCCACGCGCTCACCGCACGGGCAGCTCCGAGCCGTCCTCGGCCAGCACGGGACGGTCGCCCACCGGCGCGTCCAGCGCGACCTCGACCGTCTGCTCCTCGGCGACCAGGATGCAGTTCTCCCCGGTGGGCCGCCCCTCCGCCTCGACGCCGAGCGTCACGCCGTCCGCGGACTCCTCGGCCACGCCCGCGTACTCGTCGCACACCCCGCCCCAGAAGCGCAGGGTCAGCGTGCGGTCGCCCTCGTCGTAGGGCGCCACCGACATGCCCGTCTCAGGCGCCTCCTCGCCGCTCCCCGGATCGGCCGGGGCCTCGCCGGGGCTGCTGTCCGAGCTGTCGCCGCTGTCCGAGCCGTTCCCGCTGTCCGAGCTGTCGGCCTCGTCACCCGCGCCGTTCCCGTCCACCGGCGCGTACTCGTACGCCACCGCCGGCTGCTGCGCGGGATACGGGTCGCCCGCCGCCACGTCCGCCGGACGGAACAGCCACGACGGCACGAGCACCGGCTCCTCGTCCGAGTAGTGCAGCGCGAGACCGAACTCCGCCGTCACCGGCAGCGGTTCACCCGGCACCTCGGGGCCCTCGGGCGCGCACGGCAGCACGGCGATCTCGCCGCCGCCCCCGCCCGTCTCCGCGCCGGGCACCGCCTCCGGGTCCGGCAGCGCGGTCTCCACCGGCGCGCAGGGCTCGATCCCCCAGGCGGCACCGTCCTCGGGCAGCGCCGCGTTCCACTCGTCCAGCGCCTCCTCGGCGCCGACCGCCGCCCGCTCCTCGGCCGCGACCGGCGTGGCCAGCGAGCCGTACGCCGCCACGACCGCGCCGCCCGCCGCGACGTGCGCCGTCGTCTCCATGCCGCTCACCGGCAGGCCGTCCACCAGCGGGACCACCTGGACGAGCCGCACGTCACCGGCCGTCCGCGAGGCGTCCACCCGCGCGTCCTCCGCGTCCGCGAGCCCCAGCGCCGCCAGCAGCGGGGCGACCGCCTCCCTGGCCTCGTCCTCGTCCGGCACACCGCCCGACGGCAGCTGCTCGGTCAGGTCACGCTCGACGGGCGTGTCCGGGGACGCCGCGCTCACGCCGCCGCCGTAGCTCCAGCCGCCCGGCGCCGCCTGCTGGACGGTCAGCGTCCCGCCGTCCGCGTCCGGGCCGCTCGCCGTCCACGCCCCGGCGCTCTCCCGCAGCGGGCCCTCGACGCCCAGCGCGGCGGCGAGCCCGGCGGCGGACTCCTCGGGGACGTCCGCCTCGAAGCGGTGCACGGTCGCCCGGTCGGGGCCGTCGGGCAGCGGACCGTCCGCCGTCAGCTCCAGCGGCATGAGCGCGATGTCCGGCGCGGGCGCCGCCTCCGACGCGCCGGCGGTCCAGGCGCCCGTCCCGTCGAGCAGCAGCGCCGGGGTCCCGTCCTCGGCGAGCAGGCCGCCGCCTGGCTCGGCCTCGCCCGCCGTGCCCACGGCGAGATAGGCCCCGCCCGCGACCGCCGCGGTGGCCACGGCCACCCCGGCCGCCACGATCCACCGGCGGCGCCCGGCGCGCCCGCCCGCCTCGGACGCCGTCTCCTTCTGGGGCACAGGGGCCTCCTGGGACCCGGGTGTCTCGTCCTCAGCCACGGCCATCGCTCCTCGTGCTCTCGGAAGTACCGCTCCACGTACGCCGATTGGACGGCACGCGACCGTGATCGGTTCCCTGCCGGTAGCCTGGGGGCTTTCCGCCGCCGTCTCCCAGGGAGCCAAGCCGCCGTGCGAATCGCCGTTTCGGGCTCGATCGCCCACGACCATCTGATGACGTTCCCCGGCCGGTTCGTCGATCAGCTCGTCGGGGACCAGCTGCACACCGTCTCCCTCTCCTTCCTCGTCGACTCCCTCGACGTGCGGCGCGGCGGCGTCGGCGCGAACATCTGCTACGGCATGGGCCAGCTCGGCGCCGCGCCCATCCTGGTCGGCGCGGCGGGCCAGGACTTCGACGAGTACCGCGCCTGGCTCGACCGGCACGGCGTGGACACCGGCTCCGTCCGCATCTCCGAACTCCTGCACACCGCCAGGTTCGTCTGCACCACCGACGCCGACCACAACCAGATCGGCTCCTTCTACACCGGCGCCATGAGCGAGGCCCGGCTCATCGAACTCCAGACCGTCGCCGACCGCACCGGCCCCCTGGACCTCGTCCACATCGGCGCGGACGACCCCGAGGCGATGCTGCGCCACTCCGAGGAGTGCCGTACGCGCGGCATCCCGTTCGCCGCCGACTTCTCCCAGCAGCTCGCCCGCATGGAGGGCGAGGAGATCCGGAGTCTCACCGAGGGCGCCGCGTACCTCTTCCACAACGAGTACGAGAAGGCGCTCATCGAGACCAAGACCGGCTGGAGCGCCGACGACGTCCTCGCCCGCGTCGGCACCCGCGTCACCACCCTGGGCGCGCGCGGCGTCCGCATCGAGCGCGCCGGGCAGCCGCCCATCGAGGTCGGCTGTGCCGAGGAGCGGGTGAAGGCGGACCCGACCGGCGTCGGCGACGGCTTCCGCGCGGGCTTCCTCGCGGGCCTGGTCTGGGGCGTCTCGCTCGAACGCGCCGCGCAGGTCGGCTGCATGGTCGCCACGCTGGTCATCGAGACCGTCGGCACGCAGGAGTACACGCTGGCGCGCGACGCCTTCATGGAGCGGTTCACCAAGGCGTACGGCGACGACGCCGCCGCCGAGGTGCGCGCCCACCTGGCCGTCTGAGCCGCGCGCGGCGCCCCGGCTCAGCCGTCGCGCCGCACCCGGTAGGCCGTCCCGGGCCCGGCGGGGTTGGGCCGCTCGTCCACGAAGGTGTGACCCCGCATGGCGCACCACGCGGGGATGTCCAGGCGCGCCGCCGGGTCGTCGGCCAGGACGGTGACGGTGCCGCCCACCGGGACGCGGCCGATCTCGCGGGCCAGGTCGATCACGGGCAGGGGGCAGAGCTTCCCGAGGGCGTCCAGCGTGAGCGACCCCGGCCCGTTCCCCTCACCGTCCCCGCCCGGCACCGCGTCCGGCGGCGCCAGCGCGGCCCGTACCCCGGCCACCGCGTCCGGCAGCACGGCGAGGAAGCGCGCCACTTCCTCCTCCGCCGTCCCCGGCGGCAGGGACACCCGCACGTTGCCCTCCGACAGCACGCCCATCGCCACGAGGACATGGCTGGGCGTCAGCGTGCTCGACGTGCACGAGGAGCCGGACGACACGGAGAAGCCCGCGCGGTCCAGCGCGTGCAGCAGGGCCTCGCCGTCCGCGTAGAGGCAGGAGAACGTGACGATGTGCGGCAGCCGGTGCACCGGGTCGCCCACCACCGCCACGTCGGGGACCAGGCGCGGCACCTCGTCCCTGATCCGGTCCACGAGCGCCGCGAGCCGCGCCCCCTCGGCCGCCGCCTCCGCCCGCACCGCGCGCAGCGACGCCGCCGCCGCGACGATCGCCGGGATGTTCTCGAAGCCGGGCGCACGCCCCGACTCCCGCTCGTCCACCGGCGCGCGCGGCGCGAAACGCGCCCCTTTGCGCACCACGAGCAACCCCACGCCGCCGGGCCCGCCCCACTTGTGCGCGCTCGCCGCGAGCAGCGACCAGTCCCCGGCCGGCTTCTCCCAGCCCAGCGACTGCGCCGCGTCCACCAGCAGCGGCACACCGCGCGCCCGGCACACGTCCGCCACCTCCGCTACCGGCTGCCGCGTCCCCACCTCGTGGTTGGCGCTCTGCACGCACACCAGCGCCGCGCCGGGACCCTCGTCGAGCGCCTCGGCGACCGCGTCCGGCGCGACCCGTCCCGCGCGGTCCACCCCGATCTCCCGTACGACACCGCCCGCGTCCGCGTGCGCCTGCGCCGCATGCAGTACGGCCGAATGTTCGACCGCGGAGACGAGCAGCCGCCGGCTCACCCGCGCGCGGCCCGCCAGCGCGCCCGCGACACCGGTGTGCAGCGCGCGCGTTCCCGAAGGGGTGAACACCAGCTCGTCCGGGCGGCACCCGACCTCCTCCGCCGCCGTCTCCCGCGCGGCGTCGAGCAGCAGCCTGGCCCTGCGGCCCTCGCGGTGCAGGCGGCCGGGATCGGCCCAGCCGTCGTCCAGCGCGGCGAGGTAGGCCTCCCGCGCGATCCGGTGCGGCGGCAGCGAGGAGGCGGCGTCGAAATAGGGCACGTCAGGAACGCTAACCCCTGACGCGACGCCCCCCGCCGCCGCCCGCCGCCATGCGCGGCCCCTTCCGGCGCGCAGGCCGTGTCGTCCGGATCCTGTCGGATCGGCCCGCGTCGTCGGACGCCGTGCACCGCACGGCGCCGGATCGCCACGCGTACCGGGCGTACTCGGGTGATTCGGCAACGCGGCGAGGTGCGGTGGCCGGCGGCGCGGGCCCGGCAGGATCCGGACGACACGGCCTAGCGCACCCTCCCCGCGTGGCGCCAGGAAGCGTCCAGTAGGGTTTGCTCCGCATAAACATCCAAACCCCTGCCCGTGTCAGGGCCGGCCCCCGCTCCGTGCGAAGGCAGCCCGGACCATGGGCGAGACTCCCGGGAAGGCGCTACGTGAGTCCCAACGGCTCCGACCGCTCGTCGCGGCGCCCGATGCGGCGGAGGATTCTGCCGCAGGCGCTCCTTGCGGGCCTGGTCCTGGCAACCGCCACAGGTTGCACATCCGAGGACTTCCCCCGCCTCGGCATGCCCACCCCCGTGACGGAGGAGGCGCCGCGCATCCTGTCCCTCTGGCAGGGTTCATGGGCCGCCGCGCTCGCCACGGGCGTGCTGGTCTGGGGCTTGATCCTGTGGAGCGTGTTCTTCCACCGCCGTTCGCGGACCAAGGTCGAAGTCCCTCCGCAGAACCGGTACAACCTCCCCATCGAGGCGCTGTACACGCTCGTCCCGCTGATCATCGTCTCGGTGCTGTTCTACTTCACCGCGCGCGACCAGACGGAACTGCTGAAGACCTCCGACAACCCGCCGAACGTGGTGAACGTCGTCGGTTACCAGTGGAGCTGGGGGTTCAACTACATCCAGCCCGTCGGTGTCAGCGACGAGTACGCCGAGGACGCCCCCGAGCTGGAGTCCATCCCGGACCGGTACAAGGAGAGCTTCCCGGAGAACGCGGACGGCGTGTTCGAGGCCGGCACCCCGGCCGACCACGACCCGGAGACCGGCGACCCGGGCCCGACCCTGGTCCTGCCGGTGGACGAGCCGACCCAGTTCATCATCACCTCACGGGACGTCAACCACTCCTTCTGGGTGCTGCCGTTCCTGATGAAGATGGACGCCATCCCGGGCCACACCAACAGGTTCGAGGTCACCCCGACCCGTGAGGGCACCTTCCGGGGCAAGTGCGCCGAACTGTGCGGTGTCGACCATTCCAGCATGCTCTTCAACGTCAGGGTCGTCTCCCGCGAGGAGTACGACGACTACCTCCAGAGCCTGGCGGACGAGGGACAGACCGGCTACCTGCCGGCCGGTATCGAGCAGACCGATGCGGCCCGCAACGCCGAGACCAACGAGGGGCGATCGTGAGTATCCTCGAAGAACGGCAGGCGGCCGACACCGTGGCGGCGCCGCCACCGGCCGCGCGGCCGAAGAAGCCCGGCGCCACCGTGATCAAGTGGCTGACGACCACCGACCACAAGACGATCGGGTCGATGTACCTGATCACCTCGTTCGCCTTCTTCATCTTCGGCGGCATCATGGCGCTCGTCATGCGCGCCGAGCTGGCCAGGCCGGGCATGCAGCTGGTCTCGAAGGAGCAGTTCAACCAGCTCTTCACCATGCACGGCACGGTGATGCTGCTGATGTTCGCGACACCGCTGTTCTCCGGCTTCGCGAACTGGATCATGCCGCTGCAGATCGGCGCGCCCGACGTGGCGTTCCCGCGGCTGAACATGTTCGCGTACTGGCTGTACCTCTTCGGCAGCCTGCTCGCCGTCGGCGGCTTCCTGACCCCCCAGGGCGCGGCCGGGTTCGGCTGGTTCGCCTACTCGCCGCTGTCCGACGCGATCAGATCGCCAGGACTCGGGTCCGACATGTGGATCATGGGCCTGGCGTTCTCCGGCTTCGGCACCATCCTGGGCTCGGTCAACTTCATCACCACCATCATCTGCATGCGCGCCCCCGGCATGACGATGTTCCGGATGCCGATCTTCACCTGGAACGTCCTGCTGACCGGTGTGCTCGTCCTGCTCGCCTTCCCGGTGCTGGCCGCCGCGCTCTTCGCCCTGGAGGCCGACAGGACCTTCGGGGCCCATATCTTCGACGCGGCCAACGGCGGCGCGATCCTGTGGCAACACCTCTTCTGGTTCTTCGGCCATCCAGAGGTGTACATCATCGCCCTGCCGTTCTTCGGCATCATCTCCGAAGTCATCCCGGTGTTCAGCCGCAAGCCGATCTTCGGCTACATCGGCCTGGTCGCCGCGACCATCACCATCGCCGGCCTCTCGGTGACGGTGTGGGCCCACCACATGTACGTGACGGGCGCGGTGCTGCTGCCGTTCTTCTCCTTCATGACATTCCTCATCGCGGTACCGACCGGTGTGAAGTTCTTCAACTGGATCGGCACGATGTGGAAGGGATCACTGAGTTTCGAGACACCGATGCTCTGGTCCATCGGATTCCTGATCACCTTCCTCTTCGGTGGTCTGACCGGTGTCATCCTGGCCTCTCCGCCGCTCGACTTCGCCGTCTCCGACAGCTATTTCGTGGTGGCCCACTTCCACTACGTGGTATTCGGCACGGTCGTGTTCGCGATGTTCGCCGGATTCCATTTCTGGTGGCCCAAGTGGACCGGCAAGATGCTGGACGAACGGCTCGGCAAGATCACGTTCTGGACGCTGTTCATCGGCTTCCACGGCACGTTCCTCGTCCAGCACTGGCTGGGCGCCGAGGGCATGCCGCGCCGGTACGCGGACTACCTCGCGGCGGACGGCTTCACCGCGCTGAACACGATCTCCACCATCAGCTCGTTCCTGCTCGGCCTGTCGATGCTGCCGTTCTTCTACAACATCTGGAAGACCTGGAAGTACGGCGAGCCGGTCAACACCGACGACCCGTGGGGCTACGGCCGTTCGCTGGAGTGGGCGACCTCGTCGCCCCCGCCGCGGCACAACTTCATCACCCTGCCCAAGATCCGCTCCGAGTCGCCCGCCTTCGACCTGCACCACCCCGAGGTCTCGGCGCTCGACTCGCTGGAGAACGACGCCAGGCACGAGCTGGAGGCCATCACCGGCAAGGAGGCCGGCCAGTGAGAATCCAGGGACACCTCTTCAGCTGGCTCGCGGTCTTCATGCTGGCCGTGGCGGTCGTCTACGGCGTGTGGTCCAAGGAGCCGGTCGGCACCACCGGCCTCTTCCTGGCCTTCGCGCTGAGCGCCATGATCGGCTTCTACCTGGTCTTCACCGCCCGCCGGGTGGACGCCGGAGCCCAGGACAACAAGGAGGCCGACGTCGCGGACGACGCCGGCGAGGTCGGCTTCTTCAGCCCGCACAGCTGGGCGCCGCTGGCCCTGGCCGCCGGCGGTCTGTTCGCCTTCATGTCCCCGGTCTTCGGCTGGTGGCTGCTCTACTTCACCGCGCCGCTGCTCCTCGTGGGCCTGTGGCTGTGGGTCTACGAGTACTACCGGGGCGAGAACCAGAACCAGTGACGGCGGCCTGACGGCCCCACGACACCCGGACGGGTGGTCCGCGCACATACCGCGCGGGCCACCCGTTCCGCGTTCCGCCACCCCGCCGCGCACCCGCCCCACCCGTATGCAGTCACTCAGCGTGCCCCCTCGGGTGAGCGTCCTTACGGTGTGGTCATGAGTCAGAAAACTCGGATACAGCTCGGCTGCGCCCTCATACTGGCCCCGCTGATGGCCGGGCTCACCGCGTGCGGTGGCGGCGCGAAGCCCCTGGCCGGCGAGGCGTACGACGCCGCCGGACAGCTCTCCTTCGGCACCGCCGGGAAACGCGACGGTGCCGAGGTCGATCCCGACGCCCCCCTGGACATCACCGCCAAGGGCTCGGGCTCGCGGATCACCGACGTGGTCGCCACCGACGGCGACGGCCGCACGCTCACCGGCGAACTCACCGCCGACGGCCGGGGCTGGCGCAGCACCACGCCCCTGGCCGCCGGTGCCGAGTACACCGTCAAGGTGAGCACGGAGAACGGCAGCGGCTCACCCGGCCGCGGCGTCCACACGTTCCGCACCCGCGAGTCGGACGCGCAGCGCCTCGACGTCACGTTCGGCCCCGACGCGGGCACCTACGGCGTCGGGCAGCCGCTCACCGCCACGCTCAGCGAGGCCGTCAGCGACCCGGCCGAGCGCGCCGTCGTGGAGGCCGCCCTGACCGTCACCTCCGAGCCCGCCGTCGAGGGCTCCTGGCACTGGGTGGAGGACAAGGAACTGCACTACAGACCCCAGGAGTACTGGCCGTCCAACGCCACCGTCACCGTCACCTCGCGGCTCGACGGCCTGCCGATACGGAAGAACCTGCGCGGCGGCGAGGGCAAGCGGCTCAAGCTGACGACGGGCGACCGCGTGGAGGCCGTCGCCGACATCAGCTCGCACCACATGACGGTCTCCGTCAACGGCGAGGAGGTGAAGACCGTCCCCATCACCACGGGCAAGGAGGGCTTCGCCACCCGCAACGGCAAGAAGGTCGTCCTCGGCCGCGAGCAGTACGTCCGGATGACCGGCACCAGCATCGGCATCCCGGCGGGCTCCGCCGACTCGTACGACCTGCCGGTCTACTGGGCCGCACGGCTGACGTGGAGCGGCGAGTACGTGCACGGCGCGCCCTGGTCGGTCGGCTCGCAGGGCTCGGCCAACGTCAGCCACGGCTGCACCGGCCTGAGCACCGAGAACGCCCAGTGGTTCTACGAACTCGTCAAGCCGGGCGACATCGTCGAGCACGTCAACGGCTTCGGCGAGGACATGGCGCCGTTCGGCAACGGCTTCGGCGACTGGAACCTCAGCTGGGACGAGTGGCTGGCCGGCAGCGCCCTCCAGGACGCGGCGGACGGCGGCGAGAAGCGCGAGAAGGGGGCCAAGAGCACCACGACGGAGCGGCGCGACGCGGAGAGCGGCAACGGCAAGCCCGCCGAGAGCCGCCTGAGCCCCGCCGTCTGAGCCCGTCCCCCTCCCCGTCCCGGACTCCACGCACCCGCACCCACGGACGGACCGGTGCCCGCGGCACCGGCCCCGTCAGCGGCGCCCGAGGGCGCCGCTGAGTGCTGTGCGGGACGAGGCGCCGGCGCGCCCGTCAGACGCGGGCGGCGGGCAGGGCCGTACGGAGCAGCGACGTCAGCCCGGCGGCGAGATCCACGGGGTCGATCGGGTGAGGCACGGCCGCCTCCGCGCGGCTCCAGGTGGCCAGCCAGGCATCCTGCGGGCGGCCGATCAGCAGCAGCACCGGCGGGCACGCGAAGATCTCGTCCTTGATCTGCCTGCACACGCCCATGCCTCCGGCGGGCGCCGTCTCGCCGTCCAGGACGCACAGGTCGATGCCGCCCTTCTCCAGTTCCGTCAGCACGGCCGGGAGCGTGGCGCACTCGACGTACTCGATCTCCGGAAGGTCGGCGGCCGGACGGCGGCCCGCCGCGAGCCGCACCTGCTCGCGGGTGTTCACGTCGTCGCTGTACACCAGCACCGTGGCGGTGCGTCCCATCGTTCCTCCGCGGGTCGCGTGGGTTCCGTTGCGCGGATGCTACTCCGTGGACACACCGAACCCCACCCCCGAGACAGACGCCGGAACGGCGACCGACATAATGACGGGCGTGGCGACAGCAACAGCAGTAGAAACAGGGCACGCGACCCCCTCGGTCAACCGACCGAACGTCACCAGCGTCGGAACGGTCATCTGGCTGAGTTCCGAGCTGATGTTCTTCGCGGCCCTCTTCGCGATGTACTTCACCCTGCGGTCGGTGATGGGGGCTGACTTCTGGAGCGAGAAGGCGGATGCGCTGAACATCCCGTTCTCGCTGGGGAACACCACGATCCTGGTGCTCTCCTCCCTGACCTGCCAGCTGGGCGTGTTCGCGGCGGAACGCGGCGACGTCAAGAAGCTCCGCGGCTGGTTCGTGATCACTTTCGTCATGGGCGCGATCTTCATCGGCGGCCAGGTGACGGAGTACACCGAGCTGGTGAAGCACGAGGGCATCTCGATCTCCTCCGACCCCTACGGCTCGGCGTTCTACCTCACCACCGGGTTCCACGGCCTGCACGTCCTCGGCGGCCTGATCGCGTTCCTCCTCGTCCTCGGCAGGACCTACGCGGCCCGGCGGTTCACGCACGAACAGGCCACCACGGCGATCGTCGTGTCGTACTACTGGCACTTCGTGGACGTCGTGTGGATCGGCCTCTTCGCCACCATCTACCTGATCCAGTAGGCGTCGGTCGCCGTTGCCTCACCGCACGTCCGCATGCCCGACCCATCAGCACCGACGCAGAAGATCCTGATACCGGGGTAATCCGTGAAAAAGCTCTCCGCACGACGGCGCCATCCGCTGGCGGCGCTCGTCGTCCTCCTCCTCGCGCTGGCGGCCACAGGGGGGCTGTACGCCGCGTTCGCTCCCGCGGGTGAGGCGCAGGCCGACAACTCGGCCCAGTCCCTTGCCATCGAGGAGGGCAAGCAGCTGTACGACGTCGGCTGCTCCAGCTGCCACGGCAGCAACGGGCAGGGCAGCAGCGACGGCCCGTCCCTGGTGGGCGTCGGCGCGGCGGCCGTCGACTTCCAGGTCGCCACCGGCCGCATGCCGCTCCAGCAGCCGGGCCCGCAGGCCGCGGTCAAGCCGGGCGTGTACACGCAGGCCGAGATCGACCAGCTCGCCGCCTACATCGCCTCCCTCGGCCCGGGCCCCGCCGTCCCCGAGGCCTCCGCGTACGACCCCGCCGACGGTGACGTGGCACGCGGCGGCGAGCTCTTCCGCTCGAACTGCTCGCAGTGCCACAACTTCACCGGCGAGGGCGGTGCGCTGACGCACGGCAAGGAAGCACCCAACCTCCACAACGTGGAACCCCGCCACATCTACGAGGCCATGCTCACCGGCCCGCAGAACATGCCCTCCTTCCCGAACACCACGCTCACCGAGCAGGACAAGCGGGACATCATCGCCTGGCTCGACGAGGTCAACACCTCGGACTCCCCGCAGCCCGGCGGCTTCTCGCTCGGTGGCTACGGCCCGGTCGGTGAGGGTCTGTTCGCCTGGACGATCGGCATCGGCGCCCTCATCGCCGTGGCCGTCTGGATCGGCGCCCGGAGCACGAAGGCCAGGAAGTCATGAGTAGCCACGACGAACCCGAATCGCAGCACGGCGCCGAGGACGAGAACCTCCCGGAGCACCGGAAGGACGGCGCGCTGACCCCGGCGGACGACCCGTTCGCCGACCCCGGCCTCCCGGCGCACGAGTACCGCAGGCAGGACATCGACGAGCGGGCCGCCAAGCGGTCCGAGCGCACGGTCGCCCTCCTGTTCACGGTCTCGATCCTGGCGACGATCGGCTTCATCGCCGCGTACGTCGCCATCCCGATCGACCGGATCGTGTACATCTGGCCGGTCGGCCACGTCAGCGGGCTGAACTTCGCCCTCGGCCTGACTCTCGGCCTCGCCCTCTTCTGCATCGGCGCGGGCGCCGTCCACTGGGCGCGCACCCTGATGGGCGACGAGGAGCTGGTCGACGAGCGCCACCCGATCGAGGCAACGCCCGAGGTCCGCGCGGAGGTCTTCGCGGAGTTCCGCAAGGGCGCCGCCGAGTCGCAGTTCGGCCGCCGCAAGCTGGTCCGCAACACGATGCTCGGCGCGGTCGCCGTCGTCCCGCTGGCCGGCGTGGTGCTGCTGCGCGACCTCGGCCCGCTGCCGCACGACAAGCTGCGGCACACCAAGTGGAAGAAGGGCTCGCTGATCATCAACGAGTCCACCCTGCAGCCGCTGCGTCCCGAGGACATCACCGTCGGCTCGCTCACCCAGGCGATGCCCGAGGGGATGAGCCCGCACGACGAGGACTTCCACGTGGAGATCGCGAAGGCCGCGGTCATGCTGGTCCGCCTCCAGCCCGACGACATCAAGGACAGGAAGTCGGCGGACTGGGGTCACGAGGGCATCCTGTGCTACTCGAAGATCTGCACGCACATCGGCTGCCCGGCGACGCTGTACGAGCAGCAGACCCACCACGCGCTGTGCCCCTGTCACCAGTCCACGTTCGACCTCTCGGACGGCGCCCGGGTCCTCTTCGGCCCGGCAGGCCACCCGCTGCCGCAGCTGCGTATCACTGTGAACGACGACGGGTACCTCGAAGCGCTCGGCGACTTCGACGAGCCCACCGGCCCGAGTTTCTGGGAGCGCGGATGAGTACGGCGACGGACGCCCCGAAGACGGCGGACGCGCCGCGGCGGGGGACCAAGGCACCCGCGGGCGAACGCGTCGCGGACTGGGCCGACGGCAGGCTGGGCATCTACAGCCTCGCCAAGGCCAACATGCGGAAGATCTTCCCCGACCACTGGTCGTTCCTGCTGGGCGAGATCTGCCTCTACAGCTTCATCATCATCATCCTGACCGGCGTGTACCTGACGCTCTTCTTCGTGCCGAGCATGGCCGAGGTCGAGTACCACGGCCCGTTCAAGCCGATGCAGGGCATCATGATGACGGAGGCGTACGCCTCCGCCCTGGACATCAACTTCGAGGTCCGCGGCGGCCTGCTGGTCCGGCAGATCCACCACTGGGCCGCGCTGATCTTCGTGGTGGGCATCTTCTGCCACATGTTCCGCGTGTTCTTCACCGGCGCGTTCCGCAAGCCGCGTGAGATCAACTGGCTCTTCGGCTTCCTGCTGCTGGTCCTGGCGGTCTTCACCGGTCTGACCGGCTACTCGCTGCCCGACGACGCGCTGTCCGGCATCGGCATCCGGTTCATGGAGGGCGCCATCCTGGCGGTGCCGATCGTGGGCACCTACCTCCAGATGTTCATCTTCGGCGGGGAGTTCCCGGGGCACGACATCATCCCCAGGTTCTTCATCGCGCACGTCCTGCTGCTGCCCGGCATCATGCTGGGCCTGGTGGTCGCGCACCTGATCCTGATCGTGTACCACAAGCACACGCACTACGCCGGGCCCGGCAGGACCAACGAGAACGTGGTCGGCCCGCCGCTGCTGCCCGTGTACATCGCCAAGGCCGGCGGCTTCTTCTTCCTGGTCTTCGGCGTCATCGCGGCCATCGCGGCGACCGTCACGATCAACCCGATCTGGGTGATGGGCCCCTACCGGCCGGACCAGGTGTCCACGGACGCCCAGCCGGACTGGTACCTAGGCTTCTCCGAGGGCCTGGTGCGCATGATGCCGGGCCTGGAGTGGGTGCTGCCAGGCGGCTACACGCTGAACTTCGGCCTGCTCGTGCCGCTGGCGGTCTTCCCCGGCCTGCTGGTCGCGATCGGCGCGTACCCGTTCTTCGAGGCCTGGGTCAACCGCGACCCGCGCGAGCACCACATCGCGCAGCGGCCGCGCAACGCCCCGACCCGCACCGCCTTCGGCATGGCGTGGCTCACCGCCTTCGGCGTGACCATGCTGGCCGGTGGCAACGACGTGTGGGCCGTGAACTTCAACCTGTCGATCAACGCGATCACGTGGTTCTGCCGCATCGGCTTCTTCGTGCTGCCGCCGATCGCGTTCGTCGTCACGCGCCGGATCTGCCTCGGACTCCAGCGCCGCGACCGCGACAAGGTGCTGCACGGGCGGGAGACCGGCATCATCAAGCGGCTGCCGCACGGCGAGTTCATCGAGGTGCACGAGCCGCTGCCGCAGGACAAGCTGTACACGCTCACCGCGCACGACCAGCTCAAGCCGTACGAGATCGGTCCCGAGACCGACGAGAACGGCGTGCGGCGCAAGGTCGGTCCGCTGGAGCGGGCGCGGGCCCGCGTCAGCCGCGGCTACTACGGGGACCACGGGCAGATCCCCAAGCCGACGCGCGAGGAGTACAAGGAGATCACAAGCGGTCACGAACACCACTGACCGCCCGCTCCATCCCGTTCGCCGCCGCGGCCCCCACCTCTCCGGGTGGGGGCCGCGGCGCTCGGCTAGGCTCGGCACGGCCCCGGGCCGCGCACGCCCGGCGAGCCGCAGAAGCAGTCCGGCCGAAGAAGCCGGCCTACCCGAGCCAGGAGTGATTCCCATGAGCGCTGTGATCCCCGCCGGAGGCGACCACGCGGCGGCGCGCACCTGGCCGGACGTGCTGAGCACCCTCGTCGCCGGGCGTGACCTGACCACCGCCGAGGCCGCCTGGGCGATGAACGGCATCATGGCGGGCGAGGCGACCGACGCGCAGATCGCCGGGTTCGCCGTCGCCCTGCGCGCCAAGGGCGAGACGGTGGACGAGATCGCCGGTCTCGTCCGCGCCATGTACGAGCACGCCAACCTGATCGAGGTGCCAGGCCCGACCGTGGACATCGTGGGCACCGGCGGCGACCGGGCCCGTACGGTCAACATCTCCACCATGGCGTCGGTCGTCGTGGCCGGTACGGGCGCCCGCGTCGTCAAGCACGGCAACCGGGCGGCGTCCAGCGCCAGCGGTGCGTCCGACGTACTGGGGCAGCTCGGCGTCAACCTGGACCTGACGCCCGCGCGGGTCGCCGAGGTGGCGGTCGAGGCGGGCATCACCTTCTGCTTCGCCGTCAAGTTCCACCCGGCGCTGCGGCACGTGGCGGTGGCGCGGGGCGAGCTGGGCATCGCGACCCCGTTCAACTTCCTCGGCCCGCTGACCAATCCGGCCCGGGTCACCGCGCAGGCGACGGGCGTCGCGGACGCGCGGATGGCGCCGATCCTGGCGGGCGTGCTCGCCGAGCGCGGCAGTTCCGCGCTGGTCTTCCGGGGTGACGACGGGCTGGACGAGCTGACGGTGACGGCCACGTCCACCGTCTGGGTCGTCCGGGACGGGAAGGTGCGGGAGCAGTCGTTCGACCCGCGCAGCGTGGGCATCGACCTGGTGCCGGTGGAGGCGCTGCGGGGCGGGGACGCGGCGTTCAACGCGGATGTCGCGCGCCGGGTGCTCGGCGGCGAGACGGGCCCGGTGCGGGACGCCGTCCTGCTGAACGCCGCCGCCGCGCTGACCGCCCTGAACCCGCGGGACGTCCCGCTGGAGGAGCAGCTCGCCGAGGGCATCGCGCGCGCGGCGGAGTCGATCGACAGCGGCGCGGCCATGGCGACGCTGGAGCGCTGGGTCGCGGCCACCACCGCCTGACGCGGCGGCATACAGAAAACCGCGGTGCCCCGTCACCCGGCCTCTCGGACCGGGTGACGGGGCACCTGCGGACTCGTCCGTCCCTTCCGGAGACGGAACCTAGGGCGCGTCTTCCGGGTCTTGTCGGGTCAGGCCGCGTTGTCGGATGCGGTGCATCGCAAGGCGGAGCATCGCAGCTCGTACTCGGTCGTACTCGCGCGATGCGACAACGCAGCGAGGTGCCGTAGCCGGCAGCGCGGCCCCGGGAAGATCCGGAAGACGCGCCCTAGGCGTCGAGGCCGATCGCGAAGGCGGCCTCCAGGTCGTGCTGCGAATAGGTGCGGAAGGCGATGTGCGTCTCGGTGGCGACGACACCGGGGACCTTGCTGATGCGCCCCGGGATGACCTCGGCCAGCTCCTCGTGGCTGCGCACGCGCACCATGGCGATCAGGTCGTGCGGCCCCGTCACGGAGTAGACCTCGCTGACGCCGTCGAGCGAGGCGATCCGCTCCGCGACCTCGGGGACGCGGTCCACACTGGTCTTGATCAGCACGATCGAAGTGATCACGGATGGGTCCCTTCCGGCGGTGGTCCTGCTCTGCGGGTGCGGCGCGCGGGAGCGCGGGTCCCGGCGGTGCGGCGGGTGGCCGGACGGCGCGCCGGGCGCGGTGACGCAGGCTTCACCTTAGCCCGCCGCGGCAGACGTGGCCGCTACCAGGCCGTAGGGTGAACGGGGACGACAGACAGGCTGACGGACGGTGTGCGCGGTGACGGAACCGACAGAGGGGGCGCGGGGTGGGGAGGGTGACGAACGGCCCGGGGCGGCAGGCGTGTCCGCCGGACCGGCCGAGCCGGCCGAGACTCTGGACCGCCCGCTGCCCGAACGTGTCAGGCACCGTGTCATCGCGCTCGCTGCCGAGGCGTTCGGCGGGCTGACACCGGCCGAGCTGCCGGGCACCCTGCGGCAGTACGCGCGGTTCACGCCGTCGCGGCGCGTGCGGTTCGGCGGCAACGCGATGGCCGCCGCCCTGGAGAGCGACGCCGTCTTCCGCGCGCGGGTCGGGGCGCGGCTGTCCCAGACCGCCCCCGAGCTGGCCGAGGCCGTCGAGCACGGCACCCCGCCGCCCGCGGCCGACCCGGTCGAGGTGGCGGCCGTCGCGTTCGTCCTGCGGCCCGCCGGGTGGGCGAAGCTGGTCGCCGCCGCGGGCGAGGAGGCGCAGCGCGCGCAGGAGGAACGCGTCGGGCAGGAGCGCGAGCGCGAACTGGCGCGGCTGCGCGAGGAGCTGGCCCAGGCGCGCACCGCCGCCCGTACGGACGGGGAGCGGCTGCGGACCGAACTGGAGGCCGCGCGCAAGGAGACGGACGCCGTGCACCGCAAGCTGCGCAGCGCGCAGAGCGACGTGCGGCGCGGCGAGGCGGCGCTGCGGAAACTGCGGGCCGAGCTGGAGGACGTCAGGGCGGAGGCGGCGACGGCCCGCGCCGCGTCCGACAGCGAGGCGCGGCGGCTGCGGGCGCGGCTGGCCGAGGCGGAGTCGGCGCTGGAGTCGAGCCGCAAGGCGGTCCGCGAGGGGCGCGGCATCGAGGACATGCGGCTGCGGCTGCTGCTCGACACGGTTTTGGACGCCACGCAGGGGCTGCGGCGTGAACTGGCGCTGCCGCCCACCCGGCTGAAACCGGCGCAGACCGTCGAGGCCGTGGAGCCGGGCGACCCGAATCCGCAGGACATCGCCCACCGGGCGCTGGCCGCCGACGACCCGGCGCTGCTCGACCAGCTCCTCGCGCTGCCGCAGGCGCACCTGGTCGTGGACGGCTACAACGTCACCAAGTCCGGCTATCCGACGATGCCGTTGGAGAAGCAGCGCCTGCGGCTGATGGGCGGGCTCGCGGTGCTCGCCGCGCAGACGGGTGCCGAGATGACCTGCGTCTTCGACGGCGCCGAGCTGGCCGCGCCGGTGCTGCTCACGCCGCCGCGCGGGGTGCGGGTGCTGTTCAGCAAGCCGGGGGAGACGGCGGACGAGCTGATCAGGCGGCTGGTGCGCGCCGAGCCGCCGGGCAGGCCGGTGGTGGTCGTCTCGTCCGACCGCGAGGTGGCGGACGGGGTGGCCAGGTCGGGGGCGCGGCCGGTCGCCTCGGTGCTGTTGCTGAAGCGGCTCGCCAGGACCTGACGGCGGCCCTTCCCCTTCTTCTGTCCGGGGCGGGCGCCCGTCCGCCGGCCGGAGCGCGCACGGGCGGCCGCGCGCCCGCGGACGCTGCCGGACGCCGGGACGCCGCCCGGCCGTGGCGGTGTCAACTGGGCGGTGCCGCCGGGCGGGTCCCGCCGCGCGCCGCCGATTCCCGCCGCCGTACGGCGCGTTCGCGTGCCCGCGCGCACGCGCGTGGGCGATCCGTCCCGTTCGGCCGGTTCGGGCTGTTCGAACGATTGGCGCCGGAGAGGGGCGGTTTCCGGCCCCTGATCACCCACGGAGCGTGGGGAATTGGACGCGGGCCGTGCTCGTCGGGTAAAAACTGGCCACGGGGATTTGAACCTGGTAAACCCCTGTCGCTAGGGTCAGGCGTCGAACCTTCGCGCGGTAGATCGTCCATCCGGGGCGGCTGCGAAGGAACCGCCGAATCCGCGGCTCGCCGCGGGCCGGGGTGTTCTCGTCCCCCACACCCGGCAGGCGGCTGAGGAAGAAGGAGCTCGCCCCAGTGGCGTCCCACCGTCGTCCCAAGCAGCCGAGCCGAGCCCGCGTCACCTTCTTCGGCGCCGCCGCCACCGCTGCAGCCACCGTCGGCATCACCGCGACCTCCGCCCAGGCCGCCCCGCAGCCCACCATCGACGAGGTCC
The DNA here is from genome assembly GCF_044461265.1 of Streptomyces sp. NPDC049879. Lineage (NCBI taxonomy): Bacteria > Bacillati > Actinomycetota > Actinomycetes > Kitasatosporales > Streptomycetaceae > Streptomyces > Streptomyces sp. NPDC049879. The sequence continues at coordinate 1,162,266 of NZ_JBITKT010000001.1, forward strand.
AGGCCGAGGTCGACAGCCTCTACGAGGAGGCCGAGGCCGTCACCGAGGAGTACAACGGCGCCAAGGAGCGCGAGGAGGAGCTGGAGGCGGCCGTCGAGGACCTCCAGGACTCCGCCGCCCGCGGCCAGGACGAGCTGAACGAGCTGCGCAGCAGCCTCGGTTCCATCGCCGCCGCCCAGTACCGCAACGGCGGGCTCGACCCGTCCGTGCAGCTGTTCCTCTCCTCCGACCCGGACGCGTACCTCAGCCGGGCGTCCACGCTCGACCAGGTCAGCGGCCGCCAGGCCGAGACGCTCCAGCTCATCGAGGGCAAGCAGCGCGTCCTGGACCAGCAGCGCGCCGAGGCCGCCGACGCGCTGGCCGAGCTGGAGTCCCTGCGCTCCGAGCTGGGCGACCAGAAGGAGACCATCCAGGGCAAGCTCAGCGAGGCCCAGGCGCTCCTCAACCAGCTCAGCGAGGAGCAGCGCGCCGAGATCGCCGCCCAGGAGGCCGCCGAACGCGACGCCGCCGAACGTGCCTCCCGCGCCGAGCCCCGCGGCGACATCACGCCCGTCGAGGGCTCGGGCTACGCGGTGGCCGCGCTCAACTACGCGATCGGCAAGCTGGGCTCCCCGTACGTCTTCGGCGCCTCAGGCCCCGGTTCGTTCGACTGCTCGGGCCTCACCAGCTGGGCCTACGCGCAGGCCGGCGTCGCGCTGCCGCGCACGTCGCAGTCCCAGGCCGGGGCGGGCACCCGCCTCGGGGCCAGCGAACTCGCCCCCGGCGACCTGGTGTTCTTCTACGGCGACCTCCACCACGTCGGCCTGTACGCGGGCAACGGCCAGGTCGTCCACGCGCCGCGTCCCGGGCAGAGCGTCGAGTACATCGGCCTCAACGTGATGCCGTTCCAGTTCGGCGTGCGCGTCGCCTGACCCGCCGCGGCGGGCGGCCCGCGCCGGGTTACCCCGCCGGGCGTCCTCCCACACCTCCCGAGCCGGGCGCGTGACGCGGCCCGGCTCGGCCATGCGGGTGGTGGGGGCGTGGAACGGTGTCCCAAGCGCCCCCCGCGTGACCTGCGGGAGCGCCGTCCGGGGCGGACGCGCGCTGTGTCGCGCGGACGCCGACTCGCGTGTCCGCAGGGCTACATTCTGCTCCGCTTTGGTCCCCACCGAAGGGAGCGCGGCCCGCAGTGGTCTCCCACCGACGTCACCCGCACGCCCGCACCATGCTCGCAGCACGGGTCACCGCGCTGTCCGCCGCCGCGACCGCGGCGGCCGCCATCACGGCGGGGCCCGTCCTCGCCGTCCCGGCCAGGCCGCCGTCCGACAGCGCGTCGGCCGCCCGTGCCGTGGACCGCCTGTTCGCCGAGGCCGAGCGCGCCGTCGACGCGTACAACGGCGCGGCCGAGCGGGTCGACGATCTCGAAACCGAGCTGGAGCGCAGCCGCGACCGCGTCGCACGCGGACAGCAGGAGGTCAACGACCTGCGCCGCGTCCTCGGCACCGCCGCGGCGGCGCACTACCGCGTCGGCGGCCTCGACCCGACGCTGACGCTGATGCTCTCCGACGACCCCGAGTCGTACCTGGAGCGCGCCGGCGCCTTCCAGCGCGCCAGCGACCGGCGCACGGGCGAGCTGCGCGACCTGTTCGCCGCCCTGCGCACGCTGGACCGCGAACGCGCGGAGGCGGACGACCGGCTCGCCGAACTCGACGCCCAGAAGCAGGCGTTGGAGGAGCGCAAGGAAGCGGTCCAGCGCCGCCTCGACGAGGCGCGCGCCGAGTACGAGCGGCTGACCGCCCGCGAGCGTGCCGAGCGCGAGGAGCGCGCGCAGCGGGAGGAACGCCCCGACCGCGCCTCGCGCACCGCGCGCGACCGCCGCAGCGCCCCCGCCCCCGTGCCCGCCGCCACGCCGGGTGAGGCCGCCGCCGCGCCCGCCGCGTCCGGCCGGGCCGCCACGGCGGTGGCCGCCGCCGTCGGGGCCGTGGGCCTGCCGTACGGGTGGGGGCAGGCGGGCCCGTCCGCCTTCGACTGCTCCGGGCTCGTCCAGTGGGCCTGGGCGCGCGCCGGTGTCGCCCTGCCGCGGACGTCCCAGGCCCAGGCGGGCGCCGGGCGGCGCGTGTCCCTCGCCGCGGCGCAGCCGGGCGACATCGTGGTCTACCGCTCGGACGCCAGCCATGTCGCCCTGTACGTCGGCGGCGGCCAGGTCGTCCACGCGCCCTACCCCGGCGCGAACGTGCGCTACGACCCGGTGGGCATGATGTCGGTCAGCGGCGTGGTGCGGCCCTGACACGGCCCCGTGGCCGCCTCCGGCACACGCGCCCGCCACGACGGCCGGATCCCGCCCGCGGCATGTCGGCGTCCAGGCCGCTCGCCGACAGGTGGCGGCAGCGCTCGTCGCCCCTGGCCGCGGTGACGGCGCGGGACGCGTCAACGGGACGACAGATTGGGGGCGGTTCACAGTGCTGTGCCGCAGGTGAGCCGTCCCGGCGTGGACACCCGGGGCGTACCGGCGCCCTGGCCGCTCGCCGACAGGTGGCGGCAGCGCTCGTCGCCCCTGGCCGCGGTGACGGCGCGGGACGCGTCAACGGGACGACGGGCGGGGGGCGGTTCACGGTGCTGTGCGGCAGGCGAGTCGTCCTGGCGTGGACGCCCGGGGCGTGCCGGGGTTCTGGCCGCTCGCCGACAGGTGGCCGTGGCGTGGCTTCCGGCCCCTGCCGGTGGCGGCAGCGCTCGTCGCCCCTGGCTGTGGTGACGGCGTGGGACGTGTCAACGGGACGACGGGTGGGGGGCGGTTCACGGTGCTGTGCGGCAGGTGAGCCGTCCCGGCGTGGACGCCCGGGGTGGCGGTGGCGGTGCGGGAGGTGCCTCGGGTACGCGGGGACGCGGGCGGTCCGTCGCCCTGTGTCCGGCGGGCCCGAGGTCCGGCGCCAGGTGGCGTGCCCCCGGTCAGGCGAGCTGTGACAGCACGGCCGGCCAGGACGACGGGCGTTCCCGCCAGTAGCGCCAGCCGTCGTCGGCCGTGACCACCGTGCGCAGCGCGTCCTCGGCGCTCAGCGTCTCCGGGCCGTGGATCTCGCGCAGGACCACGACGGCCGCCACCACGCCCTCCATGCCGCCGTCGCCCACCAGACCGCCGAGCGCGGACGCCGGATCGCCGGGCGCCCGCGCGCGGACGGCCCGCACCAGCGGCTCCAGCCAGCGCGCCCACCGGTCGTGGCCGGACTCGCCCGGCCGCTCGGCCTCCGCGAGGAGCGGCCCGAGCGCGCGCGTGAGCCGGGCGGCGCAGTCGGGGGCACGCGCCGCGAGCCCCGGGTGGTCGGCGGCGAAGTGCCGCCAGCCCTCCTGGTCGCCCAGGCACTCCGTCCACCACGCCCCGGCCGGGCGCAGCCCCTCGCCCCCTGCGGTGACGAACGCGTCCCGCACCGGCCCGTACTCCGGGGGCGCCGCCTCGGCGAGCAGCGCCGCGTCGTAGAGGTCCTTGCCCTGCGGGTACGCGTCGGTGACGAGCCACAGCAGCTTCCAGGCCAGCGACAGCGCCGGGGTCACCCCGAGCACGGTGGCGCCGGGGCCGTCGCCGAGCGGGCGCAGCGCGGTGGGGACGGCGGGTTCGGGCAGCCGTTCCCCGAAGACGACGTCGAGCTGCACCGTGCCGCCCGCCGTGCCGGGCGCGCTCCAGGGCAGCAGCATCCGGCGGCCGGGCACCCGTTCGTACGTCCAGATGTCCTCGGTGACGCGCCCCTCCGCGTCGATCGCCACCCCGCCGTGCGCGCGGGCGGCCGCCTCGGCGTCCCGGGCGAGGCCGTCGAACAGCCCGGCGGTCTCCGGGCCGTCCATCGCCCAGGCCGCGGGTGTCACGACGAGGTCGAGGTCGCCGGGGTCGCGCGCCGCCTCGCCGAACCAGGTGGCCATCAGCACGCTGCCGCGCAGCACCAGGTGACCGGCCCACCGGCCGCCCGCGATGCCCGCGAGTGTCACGTCGAGCGCCGTGCGGCGGGCGGCGTGCCAGGCGCGGCGCGCGCGGTCGTCCTCGCCGAAGGCGGGCTCACCGGCGCGGTAGGCGTTCCCGAACTGCTTGAGCGCCGGGTCGAAGACGGCCGGCTGCCGCAGGCCGTCCGGGGCGGGCAGCAGTGTCCGCGGCAGGCCGAGGCGCTGCCTCGCCTCCTCGCCGGGGGCCACATGGGGGATGTCCGGTTTTCCGGTGCCGAGCCCGAGCCAGGCGCGGTACGGGTCGGGGCTCTCGGGGTCCTGCGGATTCACGGGGCGTCCTCCTCGGTGATCCAGCCGTCGTCCAGGGCGAGATTGCTGTCGTGCACCACGTACTCGCGCTCCACCTCGGTGATCCGGTGGGCGGCGGGCGGCGCGGCCAGGGCGTCGAGCAGGGCGGCCAGGCGCCGTTCGGCGGTGGCGCGGCCCACGCCGGCGCAGCGCTGGGTGACGAACCGCTCCTGGCGGCCGTCGGCGCGGACGCGGCGCGCGTTCCACGACAGGTGGGCGCCGTGCGCGGTGGCGAGGCGTTCGAGCGCCGTCCGGTCGTGGCGCGGCGGGAGCAGCAGCTTCACGTGGTGCTCGAAGTAGCGTGCCGGGTCGCCCGCGCCCGCCGCCGTGTCGTCCTGCGGCACCCCGTCGGCCCAGGGGGCCGTCTCGACCTTTGTCCTGACGACGGGACACCCGGCCGCCGCCAGCCCGGCGGCCGCCCGGTCCGTCTCCGGCATGCGGGCACCGGCCGCGCCCGACCCCGTGAGGGTGATCATCGGCTGCGACCTGCTCACGCCGCGTGCCAGCTCGATGTGGACGAAACCGAGACCGCGCCGCGCCGCCCAGGCCGCCAGTTCCCCGACGCCGGACGCCGGGCAGGCCACCGTCAGATGGGCCTCCCACGCACCCCGTACCGGTGGGGTCCCCGACACGCCGCTTCCGAACGGCTGTTCGCGCATGACGGCACTCTCCCAGTCCGCGCGCGCCCGCGGCCACCGGGGTACGGGGGAGCCCGCCGCCCGCGGCTCGGTATCGTCTCGTCCGATGCGTAAGACGCTGATCGTCACGAACGACTTCCCGCCACGGCCAGGAGGCATCCAGGCCTTCCTGCACAGCATGGCCACCCGGCTCGACCCCGACCGCGTCGTGGTCTACGCCTCGACCTGGAAGCGGGACGCGGAAGGCCGCGCGGCCACCGCCGCGTTCGACGCCGAGCAGCCGTTCACGGTCGTCCGCGACCGCACCACCATGCTGCTGCCGACCCCCGCCGCCACCCGGCGCGCCACCGCGCTGCTGCGCGAACACGGCTGCACCGCCGTCTGGTTCGGCGCCGCCGCGCCGCTCGGCCTGATGGCGCCCGCGCTGCGCGCCGCGGGCGCCCGCCGCATCGTCGCCACCACCCACGGCCACGAGGCGGGCTGGGCCCAGCTGCCCGGCGCCCGGCGGCTCCTGCGCCGCATCGGCGACGCCACCGACACGATCACGTACCTCGGCGACTACACCCGCTCCCGCATCGCGCCCGCGCTCAGCGCGCAGGCCGCCGCGCGCATGGTCCAACTGCCGCCCGGCGTGGACGAGAAGACCTTCCACCCGGACGCGGGCGGCGCCGCCGTACGGGCCGCGCTCGGCCTCACCGACAGGCCCGTCGTCGTCTGCGTCTCCCGGCTGGTGCCGCGCAAGGGCCAGGACACCCTGATCCGCGCCCTGCCCCGCGTGCTCGCCGCCGAGCCCGCCACGGCGCTGCTGATCGTCGGCGGCGGCCCCTACCGCGCGGACCTGGAGAAGCTGGCGGAACGGCTCGGCGTCGCCGCGTCCGTCGTCTTCACCGGCGAGGTCCCTTGGTCCGAGCTGCCCGCCCACTTCGGCGCGGGCGACGTCTTCGCCATGCCCTGCCGCACGCGGCGCGGCGGCCTCGACGTCGAGGGCCTCGGCATCGTCTACCTGGAGGCGTCCGCCAGCGGCCTGCCGGTCGTCGCGGGCGACTCGGGCGGCGCGCCCGACGCCGTGCTGGACGGCGAGACCGGCTGGGTCGTGCGCGGCGGGGAGCGCACCGCGCCCGACGAGACCGCCGACCGGCTGCTCGCCCTCCTCGGCGACCCGGAGCTGCGCGCCGGGATGGCGGCCCGCGGCCGGGCCTGGATCGAGGAGCGGTGGCGCTGGGACCTCCTCGTGGAACGGCTGCGCGCCCTGCTCGACGGGCCGTCCTGACGGGCGGGCCCCGCGGGCGCGGTAGCCTTCGCCGTAACGGCACGGGAGTAACCCCAAGGAGCGAGGGCGATGGCCGAACACACCAGGTCGAGCACCACCGTCGAGGCCACCCCGGCCGAAGTGATGGCGGTGATCGCCGACTTCGGCCGCTACCCGGACTGGACGGGTGAGGTGAAGGAGGCCGAGGTCCTGGCCACCGACACCGGGGGCCGCGCCGAGGAGGTGCGCCTGCTCCTCGACGCCGGGGCGATCAAGGACGAGCACACCCTCCGCTACACGTGGCACGGCGAGCAGGAGGTGAGCTGGTCGCTGGTGAAGTCGAAGATGCTGCGCGCGCTGGACGGCTCCTACCGGCTCGCGCCCGTCGCCGGCGGCAAGCACACCGAGGTCACGTACCAGCTGACCGTGGACGTCAAGATCCCCATGCTCGGCAGCATCAAGCGCAAGGCAGAGAAGGTCATCATCGACCGGGCGCTCGAAGGGCTGAAGAAGCGCGTGGAGAGCCTGCCCGGGTCATGACGCCGGGGCCCCGCGTCCTGTTCGTCACCGGGCCCGGCGGCGACGGGACCAGCACCGTCGCCGCCGCGACCGCCCACGCCGCCGCCCGCGCGGGCACGGCCACGCTGCTGCTGTCCGCCGAGGCGCCCGCCCGGCTCGCGGCGCTGCTGGGGGCGGCGCCGCCCGTCTGGCCCGCCGTCGCGCGGGACGGCGCCCGGCCTGCCGCGGCGCGGATCGACCCGGCCGCCGACTTCCGCGCCGCCGTCCTCGCGGGGCAGCGGCGCGCCCGCCCGTTCCTCGACGCCCTCGGCGCGGGCGACCTGGACGACGACGAGCTGACGGAACTGCCGGGCGCTCGCGACCTGGCGCTCCTGCACGCCGTCCGCAGGGCCTGCGAGAGCGACGGCGGCGCGGAGTACGCACTGGTCGTCGTGGACCTGCCGCCCTACGCCGACGCCATCCGGCTCCTCGCCCTGCCCGAGCAGCTCCGCCGCTACCTCCGCCGCCTCCTGCCCCGCGAACGGCGGACCGCCCGCGCGCTGCGGCCGTTCCTCGCCCAGCTCGTCGGGCTGCCGATGCCCGCCGACGGCATCTACGACACCGCCGACCGCTGGGACACGGCGCTCGACGCCCTCGAACGCGTCGTCACCGGCCCCGGGGCCGCCGTACGGCTCGTCCTCGACCCGTCGCCCCGCTCACGCGCCGCCCTGCACGCGGCCCGCGCCGGTCTCGGGCTGCACGGCCTGGCGCTCGACGCCGTCGTCGCCAACCGCATGCTCCCCGCCGGGTCGCCCGACCCACGCTGGGCGGAGCGCGCCGCGCGGCAGCGCGCCCTGACCGACGGGCTCGGCCTGCCCGTGCCCCTCGTGGAACTGCCGCTGCTCGACGGCGAGCCAGGACCCGCCGACCTCGCCGCCGGCCCCGTGCCGCCGCCGTACGCCGAGCCCGCGCGCCCCGCGCCCGTGCTGGAGGACCGGCTCGCGGACGACGGGCTGCTGGTCTGGCGGCTGCCGCTGCCCGGCGCGCTCCGCGAGGACGTCGGCCTCGTACGGCGCGGGGACGAACTCCTCGTCACCACCGGCCCGTTCCGCCGCGCCCTGCCCCTGCCCTCCGCGCTGCGCCGCTGCACCGTCGCGGGCGCCGCGCTCGACCCGCCGGGGGAGCTGGCCGTGCGCTTCGCCCCCGACCCCGCCCGCTGGCCCGCGCCACGGCCCGCCGGGGACGCGCGGGGCTGAGCGGCGCCACCGGCCCGGCGCGGAGTACCGTCGAAGGGGAAGGTGACGCGCCAGGAGGCCCCCATGAGTGACAGCACGCCCGGCCGGGAGCACGAGACGCCCCACGATCCCGGGGACCCGGACGCCGACGCGTGGGCCACCGCCGCCGAGGAGGACCTCGCGGAGGAACGGGCCCGCCGCCGCGCGCGGTACGGCGCCCCGCCGCCTGGCAGCGCGGCCGACGAACTGCGCCGGCTCGCCGACGCCGTGACCGACCGCCTCGCCGGGCTCGGCCTCGGCATCGCGACCGGCCCGCTGGCCGCGCAGGCGCGCGCCGCCGTGGAGCCGCTGATCGAGCGCAACGCCGAGGCGTTCCAGCACCTGGCCAACGCCGGGCAGGAGTTGCTCGCCGCCTACCGGGCCGCCGCGCTCTCCCAGGAACAGCGCTGGACACGCGCGGGCGACCGGCCCCACGAGCAGCCCCGCGAACAGGCGGACGACCGGCCCGTGAGCGGCGACGCGGGGGAGGGCGGCGAGCGCGAGAGGGACGGCGCAACCGGCGAAACACGTGAAAGCCATGAAGCCCGTGAAAGCCGCGAAAGCCGCGAAGACGGTGAGGACGGCGATCCGGGCGGCCCCCAGCGCATCGACCTCGACTGACGCCGCCCCGGCAAGGCCCCGTTGAGGGGGGTGCGGCCGACCCCGCTCCGGTACCGTGGTCGAAGCTGGCATTCTCTGACATCACTTGAGGGACATATGGGACTGACCATCGGTGTCGACATCGGCGGCACGAAGATCGCGGCCGGCGTCGTGGACGAAGACGGCACGATCCTCGACACCAGCAAGGTGGCCACTCCGCCGACTCCCGAAGGCGTCGTGGATGCCATCGCCGACGTGGTCAAGGCGGTCGGCAAGGGCACCTCGGTGGACGCCGTGGGCATCGGCGCGGCCGGTTACGTGGACGACAAGCGCGCCACCGTCCTGTTCGCCCCGAACATCTACTGGCGGCACGAGGCGCTCAAGGACAAGGTCGAGCAGCGCGTCAGCCTCCCGGTCGTGGTGGAGAACGACGCGAACGCCGCCGCCTGGGGCGAGTACCGCTTCGGCGCCGGGGCCGACCACGAGGACGTCATCTGCGTGACCCTCGGCACCGGCATCGGCGGCGGGATCATCATCGGCGGGCGCCTCTACCGGGGCCGCTTCGGCGTGGCGGGCGAGTTCGGCCACATCCGCGTCGTGCCCGACGGCCTGCTGTGCGGCTGCGGCAGCCAGGGCTGCTGGGAGCAGTACGCGTCCGGGCGCGCCCTCGTCCGGTACGCGCAGCAGCGCGCCACCGCCACGCCCGAGTCCGCCGAGATCCTCCTCGCCCAGGGCGACGGCACCCCCGAGGGCATCGAGGGCCGCCACGTCAGCGCCGCCGCGCGCCAGGGCGACCCGGTGGCCGTCGACTCGTTCCGCGAGCTGGCGCGCTGGGCCGGCGCCGGACTCGCCGACCTGGCCTCCCTGTTCGACCCCGCCGCGTTCATCGTGGGCGGCGGCGTCTCGGACGAGGGCGACCTGGTGCTCGACCCGATCCGCAAGTCGTTCCGCCGCTGGCTGGTCGGCGGCCGGTTCAGGCCGCACGCGCAGGTGCTCGCCGCGCAGCTCGGCGGCCGGGCCGGACTCGTGGGGGCCGCCGACCTCGCCCGCCAGGGCTGACCGGCACCGCCGCCGCATGCCCGCGGACGTCACGCTGCTCAGCTACAACGTCCGCTCCCTCCGCGACGACACGGGGGCGCTGGCCCGGGTGATCCGCGCCTGCGCTCCCGACGTCGTCTGCGTCCAGGAGGCCCCGCGCTTCGCGGGCTGGCGCGCCCGCGCGGCGCGGCTGGCGCGGGCGGCGGGGCTCTTCCACGTCACGGGCGGCGCGCCCTCGTGCGGGACGATGCTGCTGTGCGCGCCCGGCATGGCCGTCGAGTGGGCGGGGGACAGCACCCTGCCGCGCACCCCGGGACTGCACCGGCGCGGCCTCGCGGCGGCGGTCCTGCGCACGGCGGACGGCACCCGGCTCGGCGTGGTCTCCTGCCACCTCGGCCTGCGCGCGGCCGAACGGCGCGCCCACGTTCCCCTGATCCTCGGCCGGCTCACGGCGCTCGGCACCCCGTACGCGGTGCTCGCGGGGGATCTCAACGAACGGCCGGACGGCCCGGCGTCCCGGCTGCTGCGCGGCGGCGGACTGCGGGACGCGTGGTCCGCCGCGCCCGAGGGCGGGGAGGACACCTTTCCCGCGCGCGCCCCCGACCGTCGCATCGACGCGGTGCTGACGACGCCCGCCGTGCGGGTCTCCGGCTGCGGGGTCCCGGCCGGCCCTGACCCCGGCGACCTGCGGCGGGCGACCGATCACCTGCCCGTACGGGCACGGCTGCGGCTGCCCTGACGGCTGCGCGGAGGGGTGCTCAGACGACGGCGCCGTTGCCCGGCTCGGTCCAGTCGTCGTCGTGCCCGTCGCGCAGACGGGTCACGAGCGTGGCGAAGCCCCCCAGGAAACCGCCGACCCCCAGCGTGACGATCCACCACGTCATCTGCTGCTGGAGCAGCACCGTGGCCAGCAGCAGCAGTGGTCCGCCGATCACCGCGATCCACGCCAGCTTCGTGGACAGCGCCGCGTCCGGCAGCGGCGGCGGCTCGGGCGGGACGAAGTGGTCGTCCTCCTCGTCGTCCGCCGCCTCCCAGTCGCGCGGCCCCGACGGCGCGGGCGCCGACTCGCCGCTCGACAGCACGCGGTCGACGGTGTCGGTCAGGTCGATCTCGGCCGCCTTCGGCCACACGCCCGGCGGGTCCGCCGGTTCCTCGCCGTACCCGGCGACGATCTGCGCCCAGGCGGCTTCCTCGTCGATCGGGTCACGGCCGTCGCCGCGCTCCTGGTCACGTTCCGTCACGGGCTGTCTTCCTTGTCGCGAGCCGGGTGATGAAGGCGTCCGTCACCTGAAAGATACGCTCCGCATCGTGGTCCAGGGTCGCCACGTGATGGCTGTCCGCCAGCACGTGCTCGGCCGTGTCCACCGACGACACCGACTCCAGTACGCGGGCCGCGTCCGACGCCGGTACCACATGGTCCACCCGGCTGCGCAGGAGGCACAACGGCTGTGTCACCTGCGGCAGTTCGGCGCGGACCAGCGACATCAGGGCACGCAGGGAGTGCGCCGCGTGCAGCGGCACCCGGTCGTACCCCGACTCCGCGACCCCCGGCCGCGCGATGTCCGAGATGACCCCCCGCGTGCTCGGCACGAGATGCCGCAGCACGGGCAGCGCGAGGCCCTGCGCGCGCGGAAATGTGATCGCGGGGTTCACCAGGACGAGTCCGCTGACGGCGTTCCCGTGCCGCGCGGCCAGGCGCAGCGCCAGCGCGCCGCCCATGGAAAGACCCCCGACGAACACGTGCTCGCACCGGGCGCGCAGGCGCGCCAGTTCGCGGTCCACGGTCGCGTACCAGTCCTGCCAACCGGTGACCTGCATGTCCTGCCAGCGGGTACCGTGTCCCGGCAGCAGCGGCAGCGACACGGTCACGCCCCGCGCGGCCAGGTGCTCCGCCCAGGGGCGCAGGGACTGCGGGGTGCCGGTGAAGCCGTGGCAGAGCAGCATGCCGCTCGCCTCCGGCCCGTCGAAGTCCCCTGCCGGTGAGAAGAAGAAGGGCTCAGCCCCGGGAAGAAGCCGCACGCGTTCCACCCTACGCGGGCTCTTCGCGGGGGCGCCACGGGCGTGTACGACCGCTAGGGTCGGGCACCGGTTAACCACAGGAGGTCACACGGTGCTGTACGGGGCGATGAAGCACTCTCTCGGGGCGAGTCTCAAGCTCGTCTTCCGGCCATGGGTCGAGGGCGCCGAGCATGTGCCCGCCGAGGGCCCGGCGATCCTGGCGAGCAACCACCTGTCGTTCTCCGACTCCTTCTTCCTCCCGGCGATGCTCGACCGCAAGGTCACCTTCATCGCGAAGGCCGAGTACTTCACCTCGCCCGGGGTGAAGGGACGGCTGACGGCGGCGTTCTTCAAGGGCGTCGGCCAGCTGCCGGTGGACCGCGAGGGCGGCCGCAGCGCCTCCGAGGCGGCCATACGCAGCGGCATCGCCGTCATCGAGCGGGGCGAGCTGTTCGGCATCTACCCCGAGGGGACCCGTTCGCCCGACGGACGGCTCTACCGGGGCAAGCCGGGCGGCCTGGCCCGGGTGGCGCTGGCCACCGGGGCGCCGGTGATCCCCGTCGCGATGATCGACACGGAGAAGATCCAGCCGCCGGGGAAGGTCGTCCCCAAGCTGATGCGCCCCGGCATCAGGATCGGCGCGCCGCTGGATTTCAGCCGCTACCAGGGCATGGAGAACGACCGCTTCATCCTGCGCTCGGTGACCGACGAGGTCATGTACGCGATCATGAAACTGTCCGGGCAGGAGTACGTCGACGTCTACGCCAACGCGGCCAAGCGCGCCATCGCCGAGGAGGAGGCGGCGGCGCGGGCGAGCGCGCAGGAGCGCATCAAGGAGCGGCTGGCCGGGATGACGCGCGCCAAGGGCGGCGGCGGCACGGACGACGCGCCGGAGGCCACCGGCGGCGAGACCCCCGACACCCCCGACACTCCCGATACCCCCGACAGCCCCGGCCCGTCGGACCGCCCCGGAACCTGAGCGCGCGACGCCCCGGGCGTCGCCGCGGCACGGCCCGTCACCGGACGGCTCGCCGGGGGGCCGCCGGTGAGGGCTCCGGGCAGGTCCGGCGTGGAGGGGCACGGAAGGGACGCGGCGGGTCCGTCATCGGGCGATCCGCTCCGACCTCGGGCGGTGCCGACGAAGCACGCCCCGGCCTCGCCCGGTTCTTCCCGTACGACTGACTGGTCGCGGTCCCGACAGAGGGGCACCACGTGGGCGCGCCCGCGCGGTACGGGAGCGGGACCTGTCATCGGGCAGTCCGTGCGGTGCCCCACGCGCCGCCCGGGACGCACGCCGGGCTCGGCTTCTCGCGCAACTGTTCGCGCATGTCGCCCCGGGGGCCGCCCACCCGGGCGCGCGGGCCAAGTGCCCGCCCGGGGCTCCGCAGGTGAAGGCCGTAGGGGACGGTCCCGCGTCGGTCGGTAGAGGCGTGGACGCGGTGGGGCTGTCCTCGGGCGGCCCGCCCGAATCCCGTGCCGCGAAGCTTGTCTCCGGCCTCTGCCGCCCTTCCGAGTCGCCCGGCCGATCCCTCGGGTGACCCTCCGGGCGCGGGCGGCCCGTTGGTGACTCCGGAGAGGACGCCTCTTGAGCGCGTCGGCCCGTACCCCGCCCCGGCTCTTCACCGTGCGGGTCGCCCTGGAGTCCCCGGCCGCTCGGCCGGGGCACGGCAGTCCGTCGCCGCACCCCGGCCGAGCGCGCCGGGTCCTGTCAGCTCGTCACCGCGCCGCCCGGTGTGGGGGCGGTGGTGGGGGCCAGGAGGTCCGCGACGACGGCGGGGCCGTCGAGCGTCAGCACCGACTCGGGGTGGAACTGGACGCTCCGGAAGCCGGGCCCCCGCAGCGCGTGCACCTCGCCCGTCGCCGCGTCGCGGCTCACCTCCACGCCCCGCCCGGCCAGCTCCGCCGCCGCCGCGTCGTCGCAGCGCGCGGAGTAGGAGTTGTAGAAGCCGACCGTCTCGCGGCGCCCGAACAGGTCGACGCTCTCCTGCGCCCCCTGGAACGGCCGGTCCTTCCGTACCAGCGGCAGCCCCAGGTGCGCGGCGATCAGCTCGTGCCCGAGGCAGACGCCGACGACCGGCTGCCGGTGCCCCGCCAGCAGGTCGCCGGTGAGCGCGCGCAGCGCCCGCATGCGCGGGTCGGCGAGGTCCTCGGGGTCGCCGGGCCCCGGGCCGAGGACGACGGGCCCCTGATGGGTGAGGACGCGTTCCCGCAGCCCGGGGGAGTCGTGCCGGACGACCGTGACCCGCGGCCCGGCCGAGCGCAGCAGGTGGGCGAGCATCGAGGTGAACGTGTCCTCCGCGTCGATCACCAGCACCCGGCCGCGCGGCGTGACGTCCCCCTGCGGCGTCCGCATCCGCAGCCAGAACGGCGCGAGGTCCGCCCGCCGCGACGCCAGCGCCGCGCGTACCCGCTCGTCGTCGGCCAGCGCGGGACGCGGGCCCGGCGCGTCCGGCTCGGGCGCGGGCGGGACGACGCCGAGGGCGGACAGCACGGCCGCCGCCTTCGCGTGCGTCTCGGCGACCTCGCCCGCCGGGTCCGAGTCGCGCACCAGCGTGGCGCCGACCGGGACGCGCAGCCGCCCGTCGGCCGCCCTGATGTCGGCCGTCCTGATGAGGATGGGGGAGTCGAGGGTCCGCGCGCCGCCCGCGTCGGTGCCGAGCAGCGCCAGGGCCCCGGCGTAGTAGCCGCGGCCGCCGCGCTCGTGCCGGGCGATGACGCGGCACGCGTTCTCCACCGGGCTGCCGGTCACCGTGGCGGCGAACATCGTCTCGCGCAGCACGTCCCGCACGTCCAGCGTGCTGCGCCCGCGCAACTCGTACTCGGTGTGCGCCAGGTGCGCCATCTCGCGCAGCCGCGGGCCGACGACGACGCCGCCCTGGTCGCCCACGGCGCACATCATCTTCAGCTCCTCGTCCACCACCATGGACAGCTCCTCGCGCTCCTTCGGGTCGGCGAGGAAGTCCAGCAGCCCTTCGACGCTCGGCCCGCCGGCCGGGTAGCGGTAGGTGCCGCTGATGGGGTTCATGACGACGGTGCCGCCGTTCATCCGGACGTGCACCTCGGGGCTGGCGCCCACTAGGACGCGCTGCCCGGTGTGGACGACGTACGTCCAGTACGCGCCGCGTTCGGCCGCCAGCATGCGGCGGAAGAGGGCCAGCGCGTCGGCGCGGCCGAAGCCGGGGATGTGGCCGGTGAAGGTGCGGCGGATGACGAAGTTCGCGCCCTGCCCGGCGCCGATCTCGTCGCGCACGACGTCGGCGACGGTCCGGGCGTACGCGTCGTCCGGCACGTCGAACGCGCCGCCGCGCACCGTCACCTCGTGCCCGGGCAGCGCGGCGGTCAGCTCGCCGAGCGGCAGGAGGCGCACCCGGTCGGCCAGCAGGACGGACAGGGGGGTGGCGTCGTCGGTCGCGCGGAAGCCGCGTTCGGCGATCTGCCGGAACGGCACGAGCGCGAGCGCCGTCCCGTGCTCCGGAAGCTCGGCGAGGCGCGCGGCCTCGGTCACGCGCCCGGTCAGCACCTCCACGACGTCCGTGTCGTGGCCTGGCGTGCGGCGGCGCAGGAGGGCGAACGGGGCGTGGCCGGCGAGGAGTTCGGCTACCACGTCGGCGGCGCTGCCGGTGTGCGGGGCGGGCTGCGTACCGGGTTCTTCACGAGGGGGCGTGCCGGGGGTCATGGGGGTCCCTTCCTGGATGCGGGGGAGAGGGACCGGCCCCGGAAACGACGGAGGCCGCCCCTCGGGCGGCCTTCGCGTCGTGTGGTTCAGGATCGCGCGAACGGAGTGGCCGCCTCGGGGAGGCGCCACCACCAGTCCTGGAGTCGCTGCGCGAACATGCCCGGGAGCGTACACCACAAGTGGCCCTCGTCTCACTACCCGAGAACACCCGGATCCGCGCGGACGACACCCCGTAATCTTGGAGCCGTGACCGTGAACGCTGACACCAGCACCAGCAGCTCCGCTCCCGCCAGCTGGCGGGACCTGCCCGCGGCGCAGCAGCCCGACTACCCCGACGCCGAGGCTCTGCGCGCTGTGACCGCCGACCTCCAGGGGTATCCGCCGCTCGTCTTCGCGGGCGAGTGCGACCAGCTGCGGGAGCGCATGGCGTCGGTGGCCCGCGGCGAGGCGTTCCTGCTCCAGGGCGGCGACTGCGCGGAGGCGTTCGACCAGGTCGGCGCGGACCAGATCAGGGCGAAGCTGAAGACGCTGCTCCAGATGAGCGCGGTCCTCACCTACGCGGCGGCGGTGCCGGTCGTGAAGGTCGGCCGCATCGCGGGGCAGTACTCCAAGCCCCGCTCGAAGCCGACCGAGACCCGCGACGGCGTGACCCTGCCGACGTACCGGGGCGACTCGGTGAACGGCGCCGAGTTCACCGAAGAGGCCCGCGTCCCCGACCCGGAGCGGCTGCGCCGGATGTACCACGCGTCCGCCTCGACGCTGAACCTCGTGCGCGGCTTCACCACCGGCGGCTACGCGGACCTGCGGCAGGTCCACGCGTGGAACCAGGACTTCGTCCGCAACTCGGCCTCCGGGCAGCGCTACGAGGCGCTCGCCCGCGAGATCGACAACGCGCTGAACTTCATGAAGGCCTGCGGCGCCGACCCGGCCGAGTTCCACTCCGTCGAGTTCTACGCCTCGCACGAGGCGCTGCTGCTCGACTACGAGGCGGCGCTGACCCGCGTGGACTCGCGCAGCGGCAAGCTGTACGACGTCTCGGGCCACATGGTCTGGATCGGCGAGCGCACCCGGCAGCTCGACGGCGCGCACATCGCGTACGCGGCCACCATCCGCAACCCCATCGGCGTCAAGCTCGGCCCGACCACCACGGCGGACGAGGCGCTCGCCCTGATCGACCGCCTCGACCCGGAGCGCGAGCCCGGCAGGCTGACCTTCATCACGCGCATGGGCGCCGACCGTATCCGGGACGCGCTCCCCGCGCTGGTCGAGGGCGTCACGGCGGCCGGGGCGCAGCCCGCGTGGGTCTGCGACCCGATGCACGGCAACACGTTCGAGGCCGCGTCGGGGCACAAGACGCGGCGCTTCGACGACGTGCTGGACGAGGTCAAGGGCTTCTTCGAGGTCCACAAGGCGCTGGGCACGCACCCGGGCGGCATCCACGTCGAGCTGACCGGCGACGACGTGACCGAGTGCGTCGGCGGCGGCGACGAGATCTTCGTCGACGACCTGCACCAGCGGTACGAGACGGCCTGCGACCCGCGGCTGAACCGCAGCCAGTCGCTGGACCTGGCGTTCCTCGTCGCCGAGATGTACCGCGCGTAGGCGTCGCGCGGAGCCGTACGGCGGAGCCCCGGGGCGTGGCGGGTGCCACACCCCGGGGCTCTGTCGTGCCCGGCCAGCGGGAAGTAAGGTAAGGCTTACCTGATTCTTCGGCGGTTCGGAAAGGTGGCGGCGCGCGTGTACGTCTGCTCGTGCTTCGGGGTCACCGAGGCGGATGTGCGGGAGCACGCCGCCGCCGGCGCCTGCACGCCCCGCCAGATCGCCACCCGCTGCGGCGCCGGGACGGACTGCGGCTCCTGCGTGCGCCGCATCCAGGGCCTGCTGGGCCGCGGCGCCTGCCCGCGCCGCGAGGCGGCGGCGGACGCCCGGACCACAGCCGCCACAGCTGCCACAGCCGCTCCCGCGCCCGCGCTCGCCGAGGCGCCCGCGTAACGCGTCAGCCCCTGCCGTACCCGCCATGGTGGCCGTCGCCGCTCCCGTGGTGCTCCCCGTGCCCGTCGTGTCCGTCGCCGTCCTGGCCCGGCTGGCGGATCTGCTGCGCCAGGTACAGCTGCTCGCCGAGCCGCTCCAGCAGTTCGAGCTGCGTGTCCAGGTAGTCGATGTGGTGTTCCTCGTCCCGCAGGATGTCCTCGAAGATCTTGCACGACGTGATGTCGTGCTTCGCGCGCATGACCTCGGCGCCCCGGCGCAGGCGGTCGATCGCCTCCACCTCGACCTGCCGGTCGGCGCGGAACATCTCGGTCACCGTCTGGCCCACCCGCACATGGAAGAGCCGCTGGTAGTTGGGCAGCCCCTCCAGGAAGATGATGCGGTCGGTGAGGATCTCGGCGTGCCGCATCTCGTCGAACGACTCGGCGCGCGTGTAGGCCGCCAGCTTGGTCCAGCCGAAGTTCTCCTGCATCTTGGCGTGCAGGAAGTACTGGTTGATCGCGGTCAGCTCGGCGGTGAGCTGTTCGTTCAGGAACTCGATGACCTCGGGGTCGCCCTGCATGCGGCGTGCTCCTTCCGGGGCGTGGGCGGGGTTCGTGCGCGCATCGTGGCATCACCGGGACGTTCCGTCCAGTAAGTGAACCCTTACCGTAAACATCCCTTTTGTCGCCCGATGGCGGGGGTGGCGGTACGGCGGGCTGTCCGAGGTCTGTCACCATGGAGGCATGGGTCAGCCGGACAGCCGTGTGGGGGAGGTGCCCGAGCGGCCCGAGGAGGGGCTCCCACCCGGGCAGCGGGTCCAGCGCGGATGGCCGGTGACGCACTACGGGCCCGTCCCGCGCTTCCGTCCGGAGCGCTGGGAGTTCCGCGTCTTCGGCGCGACGGCCGACGGCGACAAGCACTGCTGGTCGCACGACGAGTTCTCCGCCCTCCCGTACGAGACGGTGGTCGGCGATCTGCACTGCGTCACCAAGTTCAGCATGCTCGGTTCCGAATGGGGCGGGGTCACGGCCGCGACCGTGCTCGGTCTGGCGCCGCCCGCCCCCGGCGTCACCCATGTGATGGTGTGGGCCGAGTACGGCTACAGCGCCAACCTCCGCCTGTCCGACTTCACCGCCCCGCACACCCTTTTCGCCACCCACCGCGACGGGGAACTGCTCACGGCCGAGCACGGCTTCCCGCTGCGGCTCGTCGTCCCGCACCTCTACGCGTGGAAGGGCCCCAAGTGGGTCCGCGGCGTCGAGTACATGACCGCCGACCGGCGCGGCTTCTGGGAGGAGCGCGGCTACCACAACGTCGGCGACCCCTGGAAGGAGCAGCGCTACTCCTACCAGGAGGAGCCGGGCGACGGCCCCGAGCCCTGAGCCGTGTCTCCTGAGGAGAGCGTCCGCCCGCGGCCCAGCTCCTTCAGCAGCGCGACGTCCGCCGCGTGCCCCTCCTCGCCGCCCGGCGTCTCCACGACGAACGGGACGCCCTCCGTCGCCGGGTGCCGCAGCAGCTCCGCGAACGGCTCGGGTCCGATGCGGCCCGCCCCCACGTTCCTGTGCCGGTCCTTGCGCGCCCCGCTCACGTCCAGCGAGTCGTTCGCGTGCACCAGGCGCAGCCGCCCCGGGCCCGCCGCGCGCACCAGCTCGTCCAGCATCGCCGCCACGCCGCCCGGCGCCGTCAGGTCGTGGCCCGCCGCGAAGGCGTGGCAGATGTCGAGGCAGACCCCGAGCCTGGGGTGGCGGTCCAGCGCCTCGGCGTACGGGCCGAGGTCGGCCATCAGGGAGCAGACGGACGCGCCCTGCCCGGCGGTCGGCTCCAGCAGCAGCCAGGGGTCGTCGTCGTGGGTCAGCTCCTCCAGCAGCGGCAGCAGGAGGCGGCGCACCTGCGCCAGCGCGACGTCACGGGCGCGCCCGCCGGTGGCCGAGCCCGTGTGGACCACGACGCCCTCCGCGCCGATCGCGCGCGCCCGGCGCAGCGAGTGCCGCAGGGAGGCGACGGAGCGCTCGGCGGTCAGCGGGTCGTGCGCCGCCGGGTTGATGAGGTACGGCGCGTGGACGTACGCCCGGAGCCCCTGCGCCGCGCAGCCCTCGCGGAACGCCTCGTCCTCGGCGGGCCTGCCGGGCGGCGTCGCCCAGCCGCGCGGATTGGCGACGAACACCTGCACCGCCTCCGCGCCGATCGCGCGGGCGTACGGAAGGCCCGTTTTCGCGAGGCCGCCCGCGACCGGGATGTGACCGCCCGTCGGATTGCGGACGGGGACGCCCGCCGCCCCGTCGCGCGTCGGGGATATCGGCGGCGGGGCGGCGGGCGAGGGGCGTGCGGGACGGTTCACGGGTCCAGCATGCCAGGGCGCGGAGCGGACCCTTTCCCAGGGGAGGGTCTTTCATGGGAAAAGACCGCGGGGAGAAGACGGAAAGGATCGCGGAAATCAGTACGGGCCGTTGACGTTGTCGATCGAACCGTAGCGGTGGTACGCGTAGTTGGCCGCCGCGGTGATGTTCGCGACCGGGTCGTAGATGTCCAGCGGGGTGCCGGACACGTGGTACGTGTCGAACGTCGGCTGGATCACCTGGAGCAGGCCGATGGACGGCGTGCCGTTGATGGCGTTGATGTCCCAGAGATTTATGGCGTTCGGATTGCCGCTGGACTCGCGCATGATGTTCCGGTAGAGCCCGTCGTAGGAGCCGGGGATTCCCTCGCGGGCCATGATGGCGAGCGATTCACGGATCCAGCCGTCGAGCGTGTCCGGGTAGACCTCGGCGGCCGGGGCGGCGGCGGGGGCCGGGGCCGCGGGGGCGGCGGCAGGCGCGGGTTCGGCCGCGGGCTTGGCGGGCTTCGCGTCGGTGGTCTCCGCCGGGGGCGCGGCGGGCTCGGACTCCTCGGCGGCGGGCCGCTCCTCGGCGCGCTCGCGCACCGGCTCGCGGTCGTCCGCCCGGTCGGCGCGTTCGCGCCGCCGCTCGGCGCGGTCCGCGCGCTCCTGTTCCGCCTGGCGGGCGGCCTCCTCGGACGCCTTCTTCTCGGCGTGCTGACGGCGCCCGGCGGCCTCGGCGCTGAGCAGCAGGTCGTTGCGGTCGCCCGCGCTGCGCTGCACGGCGGTGCCCTCGGCGGCGTCCGGCGCGGCGCCGAGCCCGGCCACCTCGTCCGCCTTCACGGCCCAGTGGACGGGGCGGCCGTCCTGCGCGCGTACCGCCGCCGTCTCCGCGTCGGCCGACGTGGGGACGGCGATCAGCGCCATGGCGGCCACGCCCGCCGTGGTGAGGGCGGCGGTCGCGGTTCTCTGCATACGGGTCATGCGGGGACGGGGGCGGATGTGAGCGGGCATTCGGGGTCCTCTGTTCCTCGCGTGGATGGCGATGGACCTTGTTAACAGCCCTTAAAAACCAAATGCAATGACCCTATGTACTAGAAGTCTTAGTGCGCGGCGCGCCGGGGAATCACCCGATCGGCCGGTGAACAACGGGATTCCGGCACCCGTTCGAGCACTAAGTACTTTCGTATGTGATCCAGCTCCTATGACCGGCGTCACAGGCTTTTCCGGGGCCGTCCGTGTTCCGGTGCCGGGATTACGCGGGATGGCCGAAAAGGGCGGGAGAAGCCGGATCGGGACCACGGCGGCATTCACCGAGGATTCCCAGGGACGGAAGTCCCGTGACGCGCCGGGACGAAAGGCCCGGAAAAACACGGGACTTCGGTCCCGGCGCACGGCCGGGCGTGCGGGCGCCTACCGCACCCAGACGGTGATGGTCGAGCCGCGCGGCGCGGCCTCGCCGTGCACCGACTGGTTGAAGACCGTCCCGGTGAAGAAGAGCTGGTTCACGTTCACCCGGAACCCGGCGTCCTCCAGCGTGTCGCGCGCCTCGCCGACCTCCATGCCGCGCACGTCGGGCACGTCCACCATCTCCGGGCCCTTGGACAGCACGAGCGTCACGGTGTCGCCCTCCGCCGCCTCGTCGTCGCCGGGCGGGGACTGGCCCGCCACGTCGCCCGCGTCCTCGTCCGACCAGGTGGCGTCCGGATCGACGTCCACGTCGAACCCGGCGTCCTCCAGCGTCTCGCGCGCCTCGTCCTCCGCCATCCCGATGACCCGGGGCACGGTGACGGGGCGCCCGCGGCTGACCACCAGGTCCACGGGGGAGTCGGGGCGGCGCTCACGGCCCGCGGGCGGGTCGGTGCCGAGCACGGCGTCCCGCTCGACGTCGTCGGAGAACTCCCGCCGCACCTCGCCCTCCGTCAGCCCGGCCTCGCCGAGCTGACGCCGCGCGTCGTCCAGCGGGACGCCGCGCAGGTCGGGCACGACCGCGACCTCGGGGCCCTGCGAGACGGTGACGTGCACGGTGCTGTTGCGGCGGACGCGCTCGCCCCGTTCCGGATCGGTGGAGATGACATGGCCCTCCTCCACCGTCTCGGAGAAGCCCCGCTCCAGATCCACCCGCAGCCCGGCATCCTCCAGCGTCGCCACGGCCTCCTCCTGCGCCACCCCGTAGACCCCCGGAGTCCGCAGGAACTGGCCCGAGTTGACGTACCACACGCCCGTGCCGAGCAGGACGAGCAGGACCGCCGCGACGATCACCGACACGCGGCCGCGCCGTGACAGCCGGCGCCACGGGCCGCCGGGCGGCGGCGGGTCGAACAGCTCGGTGCGGTCCGTCCCGTCACCGCCACCCGCACCGGCCGGGCGCGGCACGATCCGCGTGCTGTCCTCGGGGCCCGCCGCCGCGCCGTCCGGCTCCGGCTCGCGGTGCCCCGGCGGGACGGCGTCCAACTGCGCGTCGGACAGCGCCGCGCGCGCCATCCGCACCAGGACCAGCAGCGCCGCCGCGTCCGCCGGGCGGGCCAGCGGGTCGCGCGCGGCGGCCGTGGCGACCAGCCCGTCGAGCCCCTCGGCCAGCCCGGGGACGCGCTCGGACGGCGGGGGCACGTCCTCGTGCACGTGGGCGTACAGCACGCGGGCGGGGGAGTCGCCGGTGTGGGGCTTGGCGCCGGTCAGCGCCTCGTACAGCAGGACGCCGCACGCGTACACGTCGGACCGCGCGGTCACCGCGCCGCCCTCGATCTGCTCCGGCGCCAGGTAGGACGCCGTGCCGAGCAGCCCCTCCGTGGTGGCGGACGTGTGCGCGTCCACGCCCCTGACCAGCCCGAAGTCCGCCACCTTGACGCGGCCGTCGTCGCCGATCAGCACGTTCTCCGGCTTCATGTCCCGGTGGACGAGGCCCGCGACGTGCGCGGCGGCGAGGCCCGCGAGCATCGGCTCGACGATGTCGAGCGCCGCGCGGGGCTGGAGCGCGCCGTGCCCGCGCAGGACGTCCCGCAGCGTGCACCCGGCGACGTACTCCATGGCCAGGAAGACGTACGCGCCGTCCCTGCCCTGGTCCAGGACGCCGACGACATTGGGGTGGTCGAGCCGCGCGACGGCCTTGGCCTCGCGGATGAACCGCTCGACGAACGCGGCGTCCGCCGCGAGGGACGGATGCATCACCTTCAGCGCGAGGACGCGGTCGAGCCGGGTGTCGAACCCCCGGTAGACCGTGGCCATGCCACCCGCCGCGATCCGCTCGTCCACCCGGTAGCGGGCGTCGAGGAGCTGTCCGATCAGCGGGTCGTGAAGTGTGGTGTCCACGACGCCCCAGTCTACGAGCCGCCCGAACGGCCCCCGCCCGTCACCGCGTACACGGGGCCGTACCGGAACGGAACGGTGACGAACCGCGCGGCCGTCACTCCCCGAGGGTCAGCCCCAGCGCCGTTCGCGCGTCCCACTCCTCGTCGATGCCGATCCGGTCGTACGCCGCCACCACCGCCGCCTCGAACGCCTCCTGGCTGTCCGCCGCCGCCGCGTCGTCCCAGGCGGACGCCCCGGCCTCCCGCGCCGCGACCAGCGCCTCGACGGCGGGCGCCGCCGGGGCCGACCACTCGGAGGCGGCGAGCGCCGCACCGTCCGCCACCACCGCCTCGCCCATCTCCCGGGCCCACGCGCGCTGGGCGGACAGGCCGTCCCCGGGGACCGGCTGGTCCCAGATCTCCGCCTCCAGCGGGCCGGTCGCGTCCAGATAGGCCAGCTGCTCGGCGTCGAAGTCCGCGCGGTCGCCCCGCAGCGGGGCGGTCAGCATGTCGCCGGTGCCGAGCTCCAGGGTGCACAGCACGTCCTCCCGCCCGCCGGACGTGACCCGGTCCGTGTAGAAGAACAGGGCGGCGTCGAGCGGCACTTCCCAGAAGTCCACGACGTAGGGGCCGACGAGCGGCAGGCACGCGCCGACCGTCTCGGTGTCGCTCCGTCCGCCGTCCACGGGCACCGCGACCGTGCCGACGACCTCGGCCATGTGCGGGACGTCGCAGGCGCGGCGGGTCACCTCCAGGTCGACGTCGCCGGTCTCCCCGGCGGGCAGCGACGCGTCGAAGCAGTCACCCGCGACCAGGTCGTCCAGCAGCACCGTCTCGCCCGTGCCGCGGGCCGTCACCCCGTCGCGCGAGGGCCGGTCGAACGCCGCCGCCGGTATCGCCACCGCGAGCACGGCGATCAGCCCGCCGGTCACGGCGATCGCCGCGACCGCCTGCCCCCGCCCGGTCCTGTCGCCCCGCTCGCCCCTGACCAGCGCCAGGACACCGAGCAGCAGGCCGAGCGGGAACGCCGGCAGGCTCAGGCAGAGGGCGATCAGCCCCAGGTCCGTGCCCCGCCGTACCGGCGGCTGCCATCCGTACGCGAAGGAGGGGGCGGCCGGGAAGGGAGCGGAAGGAGAGGAAGGAGGGGAGGGGAGAGGAGGAGGGAAGTAAGGGGAAGGGGGCGCGGCGCCGGGAGCGCCGGTGACCGGCGGCGCGGGTCTGTCGGGGTCGGACGGCGGAGGCGGAGCAGTGGACATACGGGTCCCCCCAGGGAGCGATGCGCGGTGCACCCGGCACATCACTCTCGGCCAGGTGCACCGGATCGTATATCTAGGAGGAGAACGCCGGACGCTCGGGATCGAGCGCGGCCATCCCGTCCACCGGCGAGGAGGCGTACGCGAAGTGCCGCCTGGGGATACGGCCCGCCAGCCGGGCCAGTCTGCCCGCCTCCACCGCGTGCCGCATCGCCCGCGCCATCGCCACCGGGCGCTGCGCCCGGGTGACCGCCGACGCGAGCATCACGCCCGCGCAGCCCAGTTCCATGGCGAGGGCCGCGTCGGAAGCCGTGCCCGCGCCCGCGTCGAGGATCACCGGGACGCGGGCGCGCTCCGTGATCAGCGCGAAGTTGTGCGGGTTGCGGATGCCGAGCCCCGAGCCGATGGGGGAGCCGAGCGGCATGACGGCCGCGCAGCCGATCTCCTCCAGCTGACGGGCGACGACCGGGTCGTCGTTCGTGTAGGGCAGGACGGTGAAGCCGTCGTCCACCAGGGTCTCGGCGGCCTCCAGGGTCGCCACCGGGTCGGGCAGCAGCGTCCGTTCGTCCGCGATGACCTCCAGCTTCACCAGGTCGGTGCCCAGCGCCTCGCGCGCAAGACGCGCCGTCAGCACGGCCTCGCCCGCCGTGAAGCACCCTGCCGTGTTCGGCAGCGGGGGGATGCCGAGGTCGCGCAGCACGGAGAGGACCGAGCCGCGCGTGTTCGGGTCGAGGCGGCGCATCGCGACGGTCGTCAGCCCCGTGCCCGAGGCGGCGAGCGCGTCGCGCAGGACGGTGAGGCTCGGCGCGCCGCCCGTGCCCATGATCAGCCGGGACTCCAGCCGCAGCGGGCCGAGGACCAGCGGCTCGTCCGGTGTCGCGCCGGGTGTCGTGTCCGGGGTGGGGTCGGACATGGGGTCAGCCTCCCTGTACGGCGGTCAGTACCTCGATCCGGTCGCCGTCCGCCAGGGCCGTGACCGGCCACCGGCCGCGCGGGACCACGGCCTCGTTGACGGCGGCGGCGATGCCGGACGGCGCCCGGCTCAGCTCGCCGACGACGGCGGCGAGCGTCGTGCCGGGGGCGTACGCGCGTGCCTCCCCGTTCACCCACAGCGTGATGCCGCCGGTGGCCTCGCGGCCGGTCATACGGGTACCTCCCGGTGGTCGTGGTCGAAGCGCCGCGCGCCGAACGGGCGGGCCTCGGCGGGCAGTTCGCCGGTGGTGAGCGCTTCGGCGAGGGCGTCGCCCGTGACCGGCGCGAGCAGCACGCCGTTGCGGCCGTGGCCGGTCGCCAGGTGCAGTCCGGGCAGGGCGGTCGGGCCGAGGAGCGGGGCGTTGTCCGGGCTCACGGGCCGCAGCCCGGCGCGTGCCTCGGCCAGCGGCAGCTCGGTCAGTCCCGGCAGCAGCTCGTGCGCGTCGCGCAGCAGCCCGTAGACCCCGCCCGCCGTCACCTCCGTGTCCATGCCGCGCTCCTCGACCGTCGCGCCGAGCACCAGCTCGCCGCTGCGGCGCGGCACCAGGTACACCTGCTCGCCGCGCACGACCGCGCGGACCGTCCGCGACAGGAACGGCTGCCGCGTGTCCGGCATGCGCAGCCGCAGGACCTGCCCCTTCACCGGCCGCACCGGCACCGCCACCTCGGGCGGCAGCCCCGCCAGATCGCCGCTGCGGCAGCCGCCCGCCAGGACCGTCCGCTCGGCCGCGAGCCGCGTGCCGTCGGCGAGGACGACGCCGGTGGCGCGGTCGCCCGAGACGGTGAGCCGGGCGGCGTCCGAGCGGTGCAGCGCCACCCCGGCCCGTTCGCACGCCGTCAGCAGCGCCGCCACGAGCAGGCGCGGATCGGCCTGGTGGTCGCCGTCCACGCGCACGCCGCCGCGTACGCCGGGCGCGAGCATCGGTTCGAGGCGGCGGCACTCGCGGCCCGTCAGCCACTGCGTGTCCAGGCCGCAGCGCTCCTGGAGGAGCCGCAGCTCCCGCAACTGGGCGCGGTCGTCGGCGTCGAGCGCCACCTGGAGCGTGCCGCGGGCGCGGTGGCCGACGTCCGCGCCCGCCGCGTCCACCAGTTCGGCGGCGAAGGCGGGCCAGCGGGCGGCCGAGGCGAGGTTGAGGTCGAGCAGCGCCTCCTCGCCGTGGTGCAGCTCGGTGACGGCCGCGAGCATCCCGGCCGCGACCAGCGCCGCCCCGCCGCCCGGCCGCGCGTCCGCGACGGCGGTCCGCAGGCCGCGCCCCGCCGCCCGCCAGGCCGTCACCAGCCCGATGACGCCGCCGCCGACGACCACCGCGTCGTACGCCGTGGGTGCGCGCGTGTCCACGCGACTCCTCCCTTCGCCGGAATGACCCGGATCAGGTTCGTACGGTCGGAGGCCGCCCGCCTCCCTCTCAGCCCGGTGCGCCGGACTCCCGTGGGTGTTTACGCTCGGCCGCCAGCGTAGTACGCCGGGGCCGCGCGCGGCGGGCGGGGGACGGGCCCCGGGGCGGTCCCGGCGGCGTCCCGGCCCCATGTCCGGGAAATGACAGGCGAGTTCCGGGAATGTGCGGGACTCCTTGACGCTCTCTTGGGGCGCTCTTAGTGTCCGGCCTCAGAGAGCGCTCTCTGACGGCCGCGCGCCCAGCGCGGAAGTCACCCCCCACTCGTAAGGAGAGCCCGTGAACCTGACCCAAGTCCGGCGCCCGCCATGGCAGGCGTTCCTGGCCGTCCTCGCCGTGGCGGCCGTGGTCGCCTCGCAGCTGTTCACCGGATCGACGGGCCGCGCGGCCCAGAACGAGCAGTCGCAGGCGGCCGTCGGACCGAACGTCGTCCGCGTCGCCGAGTTCGTGGCCGAGTGCGAGTTCAGCCACCGGCGCCCCGACGACCCGATCATCTTCCCCGGCCTGCCGGGCGCGTCCCACTCGCACAGCTTCTTCGGGAGCACCGTGACGGACGCGTACACGAACCTGAGCGACCTCCTGGCCTCGGACAGCACCTGTGACCCGGCCATCGACCTGTCCTCCTACTGGGTGCCGACGCTGTTCGTCAACAACCAGCCGGTGGAGCCGCAGAGCGCGACGTTCTACTACCTCGGCGAGGGCGTCAACGACCAGACGATCGCCCGCACCCAGGCGCTGCCGCAGGGTCTGAAGATCGTGGCGGGCAACGCCACGGCCACCAGCCCCGTCGGCACCATCGCGCGCTGGTCGTGTCTGCACGCGGGGCACGTCAACCCGTCCCAGAACTTCGTCAACTGCCCCGCCGGCACGGCGCTGGAGTCGTACCTCGACTTCCCGCAGTGCTGGAACGGCCGTGACCTGGACTCCCCCGACCACAAGAGCCACATGGCCTACCCCGTGGGCGGCACCTGCCCCTCCACGCACCCGGTGGCCGTGCCCAAGCTCCGTCAGGTACTGCGCTACCCCGTGAACGGTGACCCGTCCGGCTTCCGCCTGGCATCAGGACCCGGATACACGATGCACGGAGACTTCTTCAACGCCTGGCCGACCGCGGAGATGGAACGGCGCGTGCGTGACTGCATCCGCCCGATCATCAAGTGCGGCGCGAACGGCTCTCCGTCCTGACCCGTCCGACCTGATCGTCCGACCACCGGAACCGGAGGCACCCCATGACGACCGCCGCCACAGCCCGTGTCCTGGCCGGCACCCTGCTGGCCGCCGTGCTCCTCGCGGGCTGCGGCGGCGGTTCGGACGGGGGTGACGGCGCCCCGGCGACGGAGCCCGCCACCGCCCCGCCCGCCTCCGCGTCGCCCAGCGCGACCGTGGCCGACGAGGACCGCGTCCTCAACTTCACGGACCTGGCCTGGGTCCAGCTGATGATCCCGCTGACCGACCAGGTGCGCCCGGTGCTCGACCTGGTGACGGAACGCGCCGCCGACCCGGCGTTCGGCGAGTTCGCGGCCGGGCTGGCCGCCGCGGGCGAGGAGGACCTCGCCACGCTGCACGGCCTCCTCGAAGCGGACGGCGTGCCGTACACGAACCCGCACGCCGGGCACAACATGCCGGGCATGGTGACCGAGGACGAACTCGCCGCCCTGGAGGCGACGGACGGCGAGGCGTTCGAGGAGCAGGCCCGCGCGCTCGTCAGGGAGTTCCTCGAACAGACCGTCACCGTCGCGGACGGCGAGCAGGACGCCGGGGAGGCCCCCGAGGCCGTCGCGCTCGCCGCCGACCTCGACGCGTCCGCCACCGCACTCCTCGACGAACTGACCGCGCTCGGCGGCTGACCGGGCCCCACCCCGCCCCGCCACGCGCCCCCCGCCCCCACAACTCCCCACATCCCCCCACCCCCACAAGCCTGTCCGCCCGCGGCCCCTCGTCGTGGCCGCCCGAACCCCACCACCCCCACTACCCCCACATCCCCCCACGGGAAGGAACAGCACCACCATGCACCTCATCCCCCCACGCACC
Organism: Streptomyces sp. NPDC049879; assembly: GCF_044461265.1. Classification (NCBI taxonomy): domain Bacteria; kingdom Bacillati; phylum Actinomycetota; class Actinomycetes; order Kitasatosporales; family Streptomycetaceae; genus Streptomyces; species Streptomyces sp. NPDC049879. The sequence continues at coordinate 1,190,713 of NZ_JBITKT010000001.1, forward strand.
GGACGGCGCCGAGGCCGCGTCGCCGGAGCGCTGACCGCCGCCTTCGCGTCGGTCGTGAGCCTCGTCGCCCTGGCGGGCCCCTCCTCGGCGGCCGCCGACGAGGTCCTGCTGTCGTACAACAAGCCCGCCCAGGCCTCCACGTCACAGAACGACGGGAGCTGCTGGGAGTGCACCCCGGCGCGCGCGTTCGACTACGACCCCGCCAGCCGCTGGGCCACCTCCGCCGAGACCGGCTGGACCGACCCCGGCTGGATCTCCGTGGACCTCGGCGCCAGCGCCGACATCAGCCGCGTCGTCCTCCAGTGGGACCCGGCGTACGCCCGCTCGTACCAGATCCAGGTGTCCGACGACAACGCCACCTGGACGACGATCCACGAGACGGCGAACGGCACCGGCTTCAAGGAGGACATCGCCGTCAGCGGCACCGGCCGCTACGTCCGGATGTACGGCACGCAGCGCTCCGGCCCGTACGGCTACTCCCTCTGGGAGTTCCAGGTCTACGGCACCGGCGGCGCGCCCGAGGCGCCCCCGGTCCCGCCGGACCCGGCCGACCCGCCCACCCTGGTGTGGAGCGACGAGTTCGAGGGCGCGGCCGGGAGCATCCCCGACCAGACCAAGTGGAGCGCCGACCCCGGCAACGGGCGCAACAACGAGCTGCAGATCTACACGGACAACCGCAACACGCTCCTGGACGGCAACGGCAACCTCGTCATCGAGTCGCGCCGCGAGGAGACCCCCGGTTCGTCCTGCCCCGCCGACCCGCTGAGCGGCAGCACCACCTGCCAGTACACGTCGGGCCGCATCAACACCTACAGCAAGTTCGACTTCACCTACGGCCGGGTCGAGGCCCGCATCCAGACCGCCACCACGCGCGGCATGTGGCCCGCGTTCTGGATGCTCGGCTCGGACTTCTACGACGAGGGCCGTCCGTGGCCGTACACCGGTGAGATCGACATCATGGAGCACATAGGCTCCGAGCCCAACACCGTCCACTCCACCCTGCACGCCCCGGCGTACAACGGCGGGAACGGCTACGGCTCGTCGTACGAACTGCCCACGCCCGCGGGCGCCGGCTTCCACGTCTACGCCGTGGAGTGGGACAGCCAGGGCATGGTCTTCACGGTGGACGACCAGGTGATCCACACCGTGGACCGCGAGGAGCTGGAGACGACGGTCGGGCCCTGGGTCTTCGACCACGACTTCTTCATCATCCTGAACACGGCCGTCGGCGGCGACTGGCCGGGACCGCCGGACGGTTCGACCGTCTTCCCGCAGCGCATGCTGGTGGACTACGTCCGCGTGTACCAGTGACCCATCCCGCCCCCGTCCCGCCCGGCTCCCCCCGGGCGGGGCGGGGGCGGCGCCGTGTGGTGCCAGGCGGGGTGAGGCGGCGTCAGGCGCTGCCGCGCACCACCAGGGCGGGACGGAACAGGACGGACGACGAGGGCCGTTCGGGCGCCGCGCCGTCACCCGCGTCATCCCCGTCGCCGCTTCCCCCGGCGATCTGCCGCAGCAGCAGCCGCGCCATCTCGGCGGCCATCTCCTCCACGGGCTGCCGCACCGTCGTCAGCGGCGGATCGGACGCCAGCGCCGAACTGCTGTCGTCGAAGCCGACCACCGCGACGTCCTCCGGCACCCGCTTCCCCAGCCGGTGCAGCATCGTCACCGCGCCCAGCGCCATCAGGTCGGACGCGACGAACACCCCGTCGAGATCCGGCCGCCGCGCCAGCAGCGCCCGTATCCCGTCACCGCCGCTCGCCTGCGTGAAGTCCCCCTCGGCGACGGCCACATCACGCAGCCCCCGCTCCTCAAGGGCCGTGCGGAAGCCCGCCAGCCGCTCCTGCGCCACCGGCATGTCCTGCGGCCCGGCGATCGTCCCCAGCCGCCGCCTGCCGATCGACGTCAGATGGTCCGCCGCGAGCCGCGCCCCCGCCACCTGGTCGGAGTCCACATAGGTCAGCGACGCCGTGGCCGCCGCCTGCGGGCGCCCCGCCAGCACGGCGGGCAGCGTCGTCCCCGCGAGCAGCCCCGGCAGCGGATCGGCCGCGTGCGACGAGATCAGCACCACGCCGTCCACGTGCCCCTGCTGGAGGTAGCCGAGCAGCTGCGCGCGCGACGCCTCGTCGTCCGCCAGCATCAGCACCACCTGCACGCCGCGCGGGCGCAGCACGTCGAGCAGCCCGCCCGCCACCCGGCCGAAGTACGGGTCGGTGAAGATGCGCCCGATGAACGGGCCCGTCACGTCGCGCTGTTCCTGCTCCGAGACGACGAGCGCCACCGAGTCCGTGCGCCGCGTCACCAGCGAACGGGCCGCGCGGTTGGGCACGTAGCGCGTCTGCGTGATGGCCTCCTCGACCAGCTTGCGCAGCCGGGGATCGACGGTCGCCTCACCGTTGATCACGCGGGAGACGGTCGCCCGGGACACCCCCGCGGCGCGCGCCACGTGTTCCAGCGTCACGGGTCGGGGCTGCGAGCGGTGGTCCGTCGTCACACCGCCCTTTATACCCTCGTCGTTGTGACGCCGGGCGGCGCCCTCGTAGGGTGGAGCGCGTGACGAAGCGCAGCGCCGTGATCGCCGGCGCGGGACTGGCCGGGGTGCAGACCGCCGTCGAACTGCGCGGACAGGGCTGGGACGGCGCCGTCACCCTCGTCGGCGCCGAGCCCCACGCGCCGTACGACCGCCCGCCGCTGTCCAAGGCCGTACTGCTCGGCACCGCCGACGGCGCGCCCCTCGACGTGGACCTCGCCGCGCTCGGCGTCGACGTCCACCTGGGCCGCACCGCCACCGCGCTGCGCCCGGACGACCGCGTGCTCGACACCGACGCGGGACCGCTGGAGTACGACGAACTGGTCATCGCCACCGGCGCCGACGCCGTCACCCTGCCCGGCACCACCGGCGTCCCCGGCGTGCACGTCCTGCGCACCCTGGACGACGCCCGCGCCCTGCGGCCCGTCCTGGAGGCCGGGGGCAGCGTCGTCGCGGTCGGCGCGGGCTGGATCGGCGCCGAGGCCGCCACCGCCGCCGCCAGGGCGGGCAGCCCCGTCACCGTCGTCGAGGCCGCGCCGCACGTCCTGGCCGGGGCGCTGCCGCCCGAGGTCACCGCGCCGATGCGCGCCTGGTACGAGGAGGCGGGCGTCACGCTCCTCACCGGCACGCCCGTGACCGGCGTGCGCGGCGGCGAGGTCGAGCTGGCGGACGGCACGGTCCTCGGCGCCGACGCCGTCCTCGTCGGCGTCGGCTCGCGGCCCGCCACCGGCTGGCTGCGCGGCTCCGGCGTCCCGCTCGCCGCCGACGGCTCGGTCGCCGCCGACGCCGCCCTGCGCGCCGGGGTCCCCGGCGTCCACGCGGTCGGCGACTGCGCGTCCTTCCCGTCCGCGCGCTACGGGCGGCGGCTGCTGGTCCACCACTGGGACAACGCGCTGAACGGCGCCCGCACCGCCGCCGCCGACATCCTCGGCCTGCCGGACGCGGTCTACGACCCGGTGCCGTACTTCTGGTCCGAGCAGTTCGACCGCTACGTGCAGTACGCCGGACGGCACGACCCCGCCGACACCCTCGTCCGGCGCGGCGACCCGGCGGCGGGCGACCGCGCCTGGTCCGTCCTGTGGCTGCGCGCGGACGGCACGCCCACCGCCGTCCTGGCCGTAGACCGGCCCCGGGACCTGGCCCAGGGCCGCCGCCTGATCGCCCGCGGCACGCGCCTCGACCCGCCGCGCGCCGCCGATCCGGGGCTCGCGCTGAACAAGGCCACCGCGGACTGACGCCCCCGCCGGACGCCCGTCCTTCCCCCGGGGGAGGGCTCCCCGCTGACGACTGTCGGCGGGAGATGGCACGCTGGGGGGCGTGACCGAGATTGATGCGAAGACCGACGCTCTCGTCCCCGCCTGGCTCACCCTGCCCGACATCGCCGAACAGCTCGACGTCGAGGTGACCCGTGTGCGCCAGCTGGTCAAGGAAGGCCAGCTGATCGCCGTGCGCAGGGGCGAGAACCGTGTCCTCCAGGTACCCGCCGACTTCATCGACGGCGACAAGATCGCGAAGGGGCTGGCCGGAACGCTCACCCTGCTCCGTGACGACGGCTTCACGGACGAGGAGATGCTGGAGTGGCTGTTCACGCCCGACGACACCCTGCCCGGGACCCCCGCGCAGGCGCTGCGCGAGAATCGCGGGACGGAGGTGAAGCGCCGGGCCCAGGCGCTCGCCGTGTGACCCGCCCGTAGAACCCGTCCACCGGTGGGGCGGACCGCGCCCGGCGGCCCGCCCCACCGGCAGCCCGTACCACTGAAAGAAAGCCTTCCGCATGCTCGCCGACGCCCGGCTCTACCTGTGCACCGACGCCAGAAAGCGGCAGGGCGACCTGCCGGAGTTCCTCGACGCCGTCCTGGGCGGCGGCGTGGACATCGTGCAGCTGCGGGACAAGGGCATGGAGGCCGCCGAGGAGCTGGAGCACCTGGCGGTGTTCGCCGACGCGTGCCGCCGCCACGGGAAGCTCCTCGCCGTCAACGACCGGGCCGACGTCGCGCACGCCGCGGGCTCCGACGTGCTCCACCTCGGCCAGGGCGACCTGCCGGTCCCGGCCGCCCGCGCCCTCCTCGGCGACCGGGTGCTGATAGGCCGCTCCACCCACACCCCCGGCCAGGTGGACGCCGCACTGGCCGCCCCCGGCACCGACTACTTCTGCACGGGCCCCTGCTGGCCGACGCCCACCAAGCCGGGCCGCCCGGCCGCCGGACTGTCCCTCGTCCGCCACGCGGCGGCGCGGCGGCCCGCCCTGCCCTGGTTCGCCATCGGCGGCATCGGCGCGGACAACCTGGGCGAGGTCCTCGACGCCGGGGCGCGCCGGGTCGTCGTCGTCCGGGCCCTCACCGAGGCGGACGACCCCGGGGCCGCCGCCGCCGCACTGGCCGCGCGGCTGCGCGAACACCCGCTGTGACGCGCGCCACGCCGCCCCACGTCAGCTCCCGGTCAGGGCTCCGCCAGGCCGCCGTCAGGACTTCTCCAGGCCGCTGTCCGGTCGGCGGACAGCGGCGGACGCGGCGGCACGGTGATCGGTAGCCTGGCCGATATGGCCCTTGGTATGCCCAGCAGGTCGCTGGACCGCGCGCAGACCGTGCGCGACCTGATCGCCGCGGGGACGCGTTCGTACTCGTTCGAGTTCACCCCGCCCCGCACGGAGCAGGGCGAGCGGACGCTGTGGAACGCGATCCGCCGCGTCGAGGCGGTCGCGCCGACGTTCGTCTCCGTGACCTACGGCGCGGGCGGCTCGTCACGCGAGCGCACGGTCCGCGCCACCGAGCGCATCGCCACCGAGACCACCCTGACGCCCGTCGCCCACCTCACCGCCGTGAACCACTCGATCGGCGAGCTGCGCAACATCGTCGGCCAGTACGCGGCGGGCGGCATCCGCAACATGCTCGCGCTGCGCGGCGACCCGCCCGGCGACCCGATGGGGGAGTGGACGCAGCATCCAGAGGGCGTCCGGTACGCGGCGGAACTCGTCCGCCTCATCAAGGAGTCGGGCGACTTCTGCGTGGGCGTCGCCGCCTTCCCCGAGATGCACCCGAGGTCCACGGACTGGGACACCGATGTCCGGCACTTCGTCGACAAGTGCCGCGCGGGCGCCGACTTCGCGCTCACCCAGATGTTCTTCTACCCCGAGGACTACCTGCGGCTGCGCGACCGGGTGTCCGCCGCCGGCTGCGAGACGCCGATCATCCCGGAGATCATGCCGATCGCCAACGTGCGGCAGATCGAGCGGTTCAAGCAGCTCAGCAACGCCGCGTTCCCCCCTGAGTTGGAAAGACGCATCCTCGCCGTCAAAGACGATCCGTTGGCTGTACGCTCGGTCGGGATCGATTTCGCCACGGAGTTGTGCGCGCGGCTGATGGACGAGGACATCCCCGGACTGCACTTCGTCACGCTCAACACGACGCTCCACTCCACGGCGACGCTGGACGTCTACAAGAACCTCGGGCTGCACCGGCGGACCTGAGGCCCTGCTGAGAAGGGGCGTACATGGCCTGGGCGGTCCTCTACATCGCGTTCGGAGTGGTGGCGCTCTGGCTGCTCGGCGAGGTCCTCCTCCAGTACAAGGCGCGGCTGCGGTGGCGGCTGCTGGCGTTCTGCGGCTTCCTGCTCGTCGTCATCGGCGTGATGATCCCCTCGGTCCCCGTCATCGCCCTGGGCACCGTCGCGTTCGCGTCGGGCCAGACGTTCGTCACCCTGTCCTTCCGGCGCGGCTTCTCCACCGGCTGGGCCCTCGGCGGCAAGCCGGGCACCAGCAGGCGGCGCCGCGCGGTGCAGGCCCTGGCGCCCGTGCCCGACGGGGAGGCGGGTGACGGCGGCGACGACGACGCCATGACGCCCCCGGCCCGGCCGGACGACACCCCGGTGGACGGCGTGCCGCAGGCGCACGACGACACCCAGGCCGCCCGCGGCGGCCAGGACACGCACGACGGCTACGACGCCTACGACAACCTCGACAGCACCCAGGTGCACGCCCGCGTCCCCTCCGGCGACGACGAGCACGCGCACGCGGCGCCGGGCGAGGAGATATACGCCGCCACCGCCGACATGCCCTACGGCGACCCCTACCTCGGCGGCTACGCGCCCGAGCCCGCCGCCTACGGCGAGGCCCCCAGCACGGTCTACGCCGTCCACGACACCGGCGAGAACTACGCGGCCTACCAGGACCCGTACCTCGACGCGACGAGCGGCTATCAGCAGGGCGGCGGCCAGCCCTACACCGGCGGCTACCCGGGCCACGGCGGCTACGGCGACGACGGCGGCCCCTCGTCGGGCCAGTGGCCGGCCGCCGGGCAGTACCACCAGGAGACGCCGCCCGGCGGGGTGTGGGTCCCGCAGCAGCGCGACACCGCCCAGGAGCAGGGCGCGAACGGATACGGCTACCCGCCCGCGCAGCAGGACGGCTACCCCTCCGGCGACCCGTACGACCCCTCGGGCCAGGCGTACTACCCGCCGTACCCGGAGTACTCCGAGTATCCGGGGTACTCGGACAACGACCAGCAGCGCTACTGACCGCCGCCGGTACGGCTCACGTCGAGCCGTGCCACTCCGGGCCCTCCACGATCAGCCCCGCCGCCATCGCCCCCGACATCCCCGCGTGCGCCAGCCCGCCGCCCGGGTGGGCGAGCCCGCCGACCCGGTACGCGCCGGGCAGCCGCCCGGTGTTCGGCGCGGCCAGGAAGGCGCCGTCCGCGCCCGCGAGCGCCGGTCCCGGGACGAGCCCGCCGGGCACCCCCGTGTCCCGTTCGACGTCCGCCGGGGTGTGCGCGTGCCGCCACAGCAGCCGCGCGCGCAGCCCGAGCCCGGCGTCGTCGGCGGCGGCGAGCAGCCGTTCGGCGAACGCGTCGGCCGCCCCCGGCGCGGTCCAGTCCGCCCGCCCCGGGCCCGTGCCCTGCGGCGGGGCGGGCGCGGAGAGCGTCACGGCCTCGTGCGCGCCGTCCGGGCGCGACGCGGGATCGTCCGGCCGCAGGACGCGCACGGTGGGGCCGGCGGGCCCGCCGGGGGCGGGGTGCAGCAGCGTGCGGTGCGGCGCGTCGGCGGGGCGCGCGCCGCGCAGCGCGAGGAACAGCGTGAACCGGCTGGTCCCCTCCCGCGGCACGCCCCCGAGCCCCGGCGCGCCCCACACCACCGCGTCCGCCTCCACGACGCCGCCGTCCGCCAGTTCCACGCCGCCCGCGCGCCCGTCGCGCGCCAGCACCCGCGCCGCGCCCGTACCGAAGCGGAACTCCACCCGCCGCTCCTCGCAGCGCTCCCGCACCGCGTCGGCCAGCGCCCGCATCCCGCCCTCCGGGTACCAGAGGCCGAACGTCTGCTCCAGATAGGCCAGCACGGCCGCGCTCGCGGGCACGCGCGCCGGGTCGCACCCGTACTCCCGCACCGTGCCCGTCAGCACGGCGGCGAGCCGCGGGTCGCGCAGCCCCTCGTCCGCGAGGGCGGCCAGCGTCGGCGGGGTCCGGCGCCGCAGCAGGCCGCGCGGCCGCGCGGGGAACGGGTCCTGGCCGAGCACCGCCGTCGGCTCACCGGCCAGCAGCGGCTCCTCCACCAGCGGGCGGCGCGTCGCCTCCCACGTGCTCCTGGCGCGGCCGAGCAGGTCGGCCCAGCGCTCGCCCGCCCCGGCGCCCAGCGCGCCGTCCAGCGCCTGCACGGCGCCGCCGCGCGCCGCCGGGACCCGTACCACCGTGCCGTCCGCGAAGCGGTGCTCGGCCAGCGGATCGATCCGCGCGATACCGACGCACTCGGCGAGTTCGCGCCGCCCCGTCTTCACGAACAGGTCCCGCCACACGGCGGGCAGGTGCAGCAACCCGGGGCCCGTGTCGAACGCGAAACCGTCGCGTTCCCACCGCCCCACCGCGCCGCCGTGCGTCCCGCTCCGCTCCACCACCGTCACCCGGTGGCCCGCGACGGCCAGCCTGGCGGCGGCGGCCATGGCGCCCATACCGGCGCCGACCACCACGATCCGTGCCATGGCCAGGACATTACCGGTCGTCCGCCCGACTCATGATCCGGCCCGGCGGGGGGAAGGAACGGGGGGACGGCACGGGGACGCGGAAGGACGCGTCCGCAAAGCCGTGCGGCACGGACGGGGGAGCGACGGGGGACGGACGAGGGAGGCCGTGGGCCGTACCGCCGACACGGGGCGGCGGTACGGGCCACGGCACGCGCCGGGGCGCGGCTCCTCAGCCGGCCACGGTGAGCCGGCCGCGCAGCGGCGCCGCCAGCGCCTCGTGCACCTCGTCCAGCGAACGCCCCGGGTGGAACGTCCGCCAGTCCAGGCCGCCCGTCACCACCAGCCCCACCAGCGACCCGGCCGTCAGCTCCACGTCCAGCGACTCCCGCAGCTCACCCGCCTTCACGCCCTCCTGGAGCACGTCGGCCACGACGCCGAGCACCTCGCGCCTGGCCTCCACGAGCGTCGGGTACCACGGTCTGCCGGTCCGCCACAGCTCGGCGACGAGGAGCCGCGTGAAGTCCGTGCGGCCCGCGATCGAGGCGAGACCGGCGCGCGCCATGGCGGCCAGCGCGTCCATCGCGCCGCCGCCGCGCGACCGCTCGGCGTCCGCCGCCTCGCGCAGCGCCGCGGTGAGCGGGCCCGTGCCGTTGCGCAGCAGCTGCTCGAACAGCTCGGTCTTCCCGCCGAAGTTGTAGTAGACGGTCCCCTTCGCGACCCCGGCCCGCTCGGCGATCTGCTCGACCGTCGTGGACGCGAAGCCCTGCTCGGCGATCAGCCCGACCGCCGCGTCGTAGAGCCGCTGCCGTGTGGCACCGCGTCGGTTGCTGGTGCGTGTCATGGCCCGATTCTCCACCTCCGCGCACCCCCGTTTGCACCTGCTCAGAGGCTTCTCCGGACGGATTGTCAGACCCATACGTCACCATGTCGGCAGATGGACCGTTGAGTGACGACTGACTGGAGGCTCGTCATGACCGGACTCCCGATCGACGTGCACGCCGTACCGCGGAAGGCACCCGTGCCGGCCGCGGCGCATGACCTGCTCGCCCAGGCCGAGCGCCGTCTCGACGAGGCGTCCGTCCTGACCGACCCGGGGGAGGCGTACGTCGCCGCCCATCTCGCCGCGCTGCGGGCCGCCGCCGCCCTCGTCGCCGTCCGGGGCCGCCCGGGGTCCACGGAGCGCGCCCGCCGCCGCATCCGCAGCGTGTGGGAGGTGCTCCCGGAGATAGCGCCCGAGCTGGCGGAGTGGAGCGTCCTGTTCGCGGCGAGCGCGGACCGGCGGGCCAGGATCGACGCCGGCATCAAGGACGTGGCCGACCGGCAGGAAGCGGACGACCTGCGCCGCGCGGCGGGCTTCTTCGTCCGGCTCGTGGACGAGGCGCTGTTCCCCGGCGCGCGGGCCCGCACCGTGCGGCTCCCGCTCGCCAGGGACGCCGCGGACGGCGGCCGGGCCGGGGGCGCGGCGGGGCGTGACCCCGGCGGCAGGGACGGCGCGGCGGGTTCCGCCGCCCAGTAGGGTGGTGCAGCCCCCGCACGTCGCGGCCGGAGAACAGGTGCCGCACCGCAGCAAGGAGCCGTCCGCAATGCCGCCAGAGCCGAGTGTCCGTGACACGCAGGGACCGGTGGCACCGGGCCCGCACACCGCGCTGCGCACCGGCGTCGTCTGGGAGGCACTGCGCCAGGCACTCGCCGACCTGGCGGCCCGCACCGGCCGCGAGACGCTCGACGTGCTCGACACCGGGGGCGGCAGCGGCAGCTTCGCCGTGCCGGTGGCCGGTCTCGGGCACCGCGTCACCGTCGTGGACCCCAGCCCCGACGCGCTGTTCGCGCTGGAGCGGCGTGCCGCCGAGAAGGGCGTCGCCGAGCGCGTGCGCGGCGTCCAGGGCGACACCCAGGACCTCCATGAGGTCGTGGGCCATGTGACGTTCGACATGGTCCTGTGCCACGGCGTACTGGAGTACCTCGACGATCCGGCCGCCGGGCTGCGCGCCGTGGCGCGCGCCCTCCGCCCCGGGGACGGCGTGCTCAGCCTGCTCGTGGCCGGTGTGGGCGGCGCCGTGCTGTCCCGTGCGCTGGCCGGGCGGTTCACCGAGGCCCGCCGCGCCCTGGGCGACCCGGCGGGCCGCTGGGGCGACGCCGACCCCGTGCCGCACCGCTTCACCGTGCCCCAACTCGCCGCGCTGGCCGAGGAGGTGGGCCTCACGGTCCAGGCCACCCAGGGGGTCCGGGTGTTCGCCGACCTCGTGCCCGGCGCCCTGGTGGACACCGAGCCGGACGCGCTCCAGCAGCTCGCGCGGCTGGAGGCCGAGGCGGCGGCCCTCCCCGCCTTCCAGGCCATCGCGGGCCAGCTCCACCTGCTCGCCGCCACCGGCGGCTCCGGACTACGGGGAGAACTCTAGGCCGCACTCCTCGTATCATCGGGAAGAGCCACCCGGCATGACCCGGCGACGGCAGGGGAATGAGATGTCCACCGCCCCGCAGGGTCCGGGAGGCAAGCTGTTGTGGGCGAAACTGGCGTACAGGGGTGGGTTTCACAGGGAGACATCCCTGCCTATCCTTGAAGGGTCGGATCGGGTCGCCACCGCGACCGACGAGTAGGAGGACTCCGTGCCGCTCTCGGACCACGAGCAGCGCATGCTCGAACAAATGGAGCGAGCGCTGTACGCCGAAGATCCCAAATTCGCGACAACGCTTGAGGGTAACGAGCTGCGCACGTTCACCCGCCGACGGGTCTACCAGGCGATCGCCGGATTCGTCGTGGGCATCGGCCTGCTCATGGGAGGCATGGTCGCGCAGCAGGTGTGGCTCAGCGTGGTCGGTTTCCTGATCATGCTCGGCTGTGCCGTCGTCGCCGTCACCGGGTGGCGCAGGACACCGCAGACATCCGCCGCCACCCCGCAGGGCGGCGGCGCGGGTGGCCGGCAGACGGGCCGGCAGAAGCAGCGCCGGTCCATGATGAACCGGATCGAGGACCGCTGGCAGCGCCGCCGCGACGAGCGCGAGAGCTGACAGCGGCAGCCGGTCCCCACGGCTTGTCCGACCGCAGGGCCGCCCCCGCCCAGGGCGCGGCCCTGCGGCATGCCCGGGACCGGAACGGTCCCGCCCACCTCTCCCCGCCGCGGCCTGCCGGGTCTCGGTGCGTGACTGAGCAGTTGCGACCACAGGCCGTCAGCACGCCATGACCGCCAAGGCGGCCCACTCGTGGCCCGGCGGGTCCCGGCCCATGGCGGAACGGCTCGCGTTCCCGCCCGTCAGCGAGCGTTGACCGGCGGGGCCGCTCTTCCTTCGGGGCTCCTCGGCCGGGGCGGCGCGGGGGAGCCGCACCGGAGCGTCCTCCCGCCCGGGAGGCTGCCCGTGGCTGAGCGAGCCCGGGCCACCGGCCGTCAGCGAGCGGGGCCGCCCGCGGCCGGTACCGGAGCCTTCCTGCCCGGCACGGCCGCCCACTCGTGGCCCGGCGGGTCCCGGCCGGTGGTGGAACGGCTCGGGTCACCGGCCGTCAGCGAGCGTGACCGCCGGGGCTGCTTTCCAGCGTCGCCCCTGCCGGGTGAGGCTGTCCGCGCGTGGCCTGGCGGGTCTCTGCCCGTCGCCGAACGGTTCAGGGCACCGGCTGTCGGCGAGCGTTGACCGGCGGGGCCGCTCGTCCTGTGGCGCTTCCGGCGCGCCGGTACGGCGGGGAGTGGCGAAGCGGACCGGCCGGACCTTCCTCCGGCTGGGACGGGGGAGTGGCCTGGTGACCACAGGCCGTCAGCGAGGGTTGACCGGGGTCGCCCTTCCGGGGGTGCGGTGTCGCGGGGATCCCTGACCCAGGAGGGAAACGGCGGGCTGCCCCCTGCGCGGCGCCTCAGAGCCTCCCGCACTCAGAGCCGCTCCCCCTGTCGGTCTGCCGGGCCGGTCGGGCGCCAGAGGGGCGAGGAGGCCCGCTGCTGTACCCGGCGGCATGGTCCGTGCGGGGACCGGTTCCGGCTGTCCGTGGCGCGGTGCGCGGGGCCGGGGGGTACCGGCCTCGCCCGGCTCGGCGGTTCCGCCCCCGGGGCGAGGCCGCGTCCGCCTCAGGCTTCGTGCCTGCCCAGGCGGGGCACCAGCCGCCGCAGCGCCGACCGCAGACGGTGAGCGAACGCCGCACGCCGTGCGGACCACCGGTGAATCACCCGAATGGCGGAACGCGGCAGAACCGCCGCCCGCAGCCGCCCCCACCACCCGGTCGAGGCCCGCAGCCCCCCGCGCGCCGTCCGCACGTCCTCCACGAGCCGCCCGGCCCGGCCGCGCTCCGCCTCCGGCGCGTACAGCTCGCGCTCGACCGCGTCGGCCAGCCGGTGGACCGCCGCCGCGGACTCCCCGCCGAGGGACGCGACGCGCACGATCCGCTCCGCCGCCGCGCGCGGCGTCTCCGAGGCGGCCGGGGTGATGCCGAAGTCCCAGGCGCTGTCGCCCAGTTCCTGCCACGCGCCCAGCGGCCCGCCGTCCGCGCCCAGCCGGCGCCGCCGCGCCCGGCGCCGCCACAGCAGCGGACTCACCGCCACGGCCACCAGCACGAGCCCCGCGCCGATCCACAGCGCGGGCCCGGCCGCCGGGGCCGCCTCGTCCTGCGCGCTCTCCGGCGTACGCGGCTGGTCCGTCCGGCAGGCGCCCAGCGACGAGCCGGGCGCGCAGTCCGCCGGGACGCTCGGCGAGGGCGACGGCACGGCCTCCGCCGTCTCCTCCTCGGCCGGCTCCCGCTCCTCGCGCTCCCCGGCGTCGGGCCGCTCGGTCTCCGGCCGGGTGTACGCGGGGCTGCTGCCCTGGCCCGGCGTCGGCTCGAAGCGGACCCAGCCGACGCCCTCGAAGTACAACTCCGGCCAGGCGTGCGCGTTGTGGACCCCCACCTCGTACACGTCGTCCGGCAGCCGGGTGCCCGGCGTGAAGCCCACCGCGACCTGCGCCGGGATGCCCAGCGTGCGTGCCATCGTCGCCATTGTGAAGGCGAAGTGGACGCAGAAGCCCTCCCGGTCGCGCAGGAACGTCAGGATCGAGTCGGAGCTGCTGCCCGACGTGACGGAGGTGTCGTACCGGAAACCGCCCGCCTGGGTGAACCAGTCCTGGAGCGCGACGGCGCGCGCCAGGTCGTCGCGCGCCCCGCCGGTCACCTCGGCGGCCATCGCGGCGACCTCCGGCGGCAGGCTGCGCGGGAGACGCGTGTAGTACTCGCGCAGCTCCGTGGGCGCGGCCGGGGCCGAGGACAGCTGCTCGGCGGTCGGCTCCACCAGCAGGTGGTCCACCGAGTACGCGAGTCCCCGCGTCGTCAGCTCCGCGTCGGCCGACATCAGGGTCTGCGAGCCCTTGTCGAAGTTCCAGTCGCCCTCGGCCTCGATCGCCTGGGCCGGGTAGGGCACGGGCAGCGACGACTGGACGTACGTGTCGGTCGCCGTGATCTCCGTGGCCACCCGCGTCACCGCGATCTCGGAGCCGAGCCCCGGCACCACCCACGGCGGGTCGGGCGGCGTCTCCTCGCGCCAGCCGGAGGACGTCCACTGCGTGCCGTCGAACTGGTCGAGCGCCATCAGCCGCAGGTACATCCCGGACGGGTCGGGGCTCGTCGTCCGGTAGTACAGGACCGGGCTGTCCTGCGGCTGGTTGAGCTGGTCCTGGAGTGCCACCACCGGGTTGAGCGACGTCGAGGCCGACCGCCCGCTCCCGCCCCCGCCGCTCCCGCCGCGCGACGTGTCGAGCAGCCCGGTCCCGAGCGACGGCAGCAGCGCCGGCACCGCCACGGCCACCCCGAGCGTCAGCGCGCCGATGCGGCGGCCCGCGCGCACACGGGGCGCCGCGCCGGGGCGGCGGTCGTACGGCGTCCCGGAGCGCGCGCCGCCCGGCGCGCCGAAGACACGCCCCCACCGCGCCACGCGGTCCCTGCTCTCGGCCAGCAGCAGCACGAGGTAACCGGCCGCCGCGACGAGGAAGTACGGCCAGCCCGAGTCGTCCCCGCCGACCCCGGCCGCCACCGAGTAGAGCGCGAGCAGCGGCAGCCCGGCGGACGCGGCGCCGCGCACCGTCACCGCGAGCACGTCCACCATCAGCCCGATGAGCAGCACGCCGCCGAAGACCATCAGCCGGATGCCGTCCGTCGCCGGGGCGGGCGCGGTGTAGCGGCCGATGTCGTCCGCCCCGGCGGTCAGCAGCCTGCCCAGCTCGCCGAAGGCCTCCGGGCCCGGGAGGAAGCCGCCCAGGGCGTACGCGGACGCCGAGACCACCGTCAGCGCCACCACCGAGACGGCCAGCTGCACGGCGACCGTGACCGGGGCGGGGGCGCGCAGCTGGCGCGTGGCGACCCCGAAGGCCGTCTGCCCCGCGAGGAGGATGGCGGCCTGGGCGTACCAGTCCGTGCCGTCGACCAGCGGCAGCAGCGCGGCGGCCGCCGCCATCGTCGCGCACCACGAGGCGAACGCCATCCGCACCCTGTTGTCCATCAGCGGTCTCCCCCGGTCATCCGTGCCGTTCCCCCGCCTGCCCCGCCTGTTCGGCCGCCGCCTGCTGCCACACCTGCCCCAGCGGTACGCCCGGCGGGAGCGGCAGCGCCGTCCAGCCCGCCCCCCGCAGGGCCGCGACCTGCGCCGCCTCCGCCTCGGGGGCCCGCTGCCCGGCGATCACGAACACCACCGCCGCCCCCCGGCCGGGCCGCAGCCGCGCGAACGCGGCGCACTGCCCGTCGTCCAGCGCGCCCGTGAACGCGACCACGAGCCCGCCGCCCGCCGACCGCAGCACCGACTCGACCGCCTCGGGCGGCCGTTCGTCCTCCGGCTCCGCCCCGGCGAGCACGTCCATCACCAGGCCGATCCGCTCCGCCGGTTCCCGCACCTCGGTGCCAGGACCGGGCACGAGCTGCCCCGCGCCGGTCAGCAGCCGCGTCTCGTACCCCTGGTCGGCCAGGTGCCGCACCACCGACGCGGCGCCCGACACGGCCCGTTCGAACGCGGTGTCGGGCCCGGCGCCCAGGTACGCGGTCCGCCGCGTGTCCAGCAGCACGGTGCACTGCGCGCGCCGCGGCTGCTCCTCGCGGCGCACCATCAGCGCGCCCCGGTGCGCCGTCGAACGCCAGTGGACGCGCCGCAGGTCGTCGCCGTGCCGGTAGTCGCGCGGGATGATGTCGTCGTCGCCCACCGCCACGAGCCCGCGCCGCACCCCGTCGCCCGCGCCGTCCGCGTTCCCGCCGAGCCTGACGTACGGCAGCGGCTCGACGTGCGGCAGCACCGTCATCGTGTCCGACGCGCCGAACGAGCGGCTCAGCTCCGCCATCCCGAACGGGTCCGTGAGCCGCAGCTCCAGCGGCCCCAGCGGGTAGCGCCCGCGCACTTCGGAACGCACCCGGTACGTCACCTCGCGCCGCCCGCCCGGCTCGATCCTGTCCAGCACGAAGCGGGGCCGCGGCCCGAGCACGTACGGCACCCGGTCCTGGAGCAGCAGCAGGCCGCTGGGCAGCCGCCCCACGTTCTCGACACGCAGGTGCACCCGCGCCTCGCCGCCGGCGGCGACCCGGTCGGGCGTGAGCCTGCGGGCCGTCACGACGCGGCTGCGCGTGCGGTGCAGCACCAGCACGCACAGCACCGGCAGCGCCGCCAGCAGGACGCCGACGCGCAGCAGGTCGGGCTGCCCCAGCGCGTAGGAGCACAGCGCGGCGGCCAGGCCCGCGGCGACGAACGACCGGCCGCGCGTCGTCAGTCCGCCGAACGCGGCGCGCAGCGTCCCCCGTTCGTCCACGCCCGCCTCTGCTGCCACGGGCGCGGCCATCAGTAACCCCGCGTCTGCGGCTGCGCCGCGTAGGAGTCCGGCACGGGGGTGCGGCGCAGGATGTCGTAGACGATGTCCGTCGTGCTCTGCCGGTTCAGCTGCGCCTGCGCGGTGGGCAGCAGACGGTGCGCCAGGACGGGCACGGCGAGCTGCTGCACGTCGTCCGGCAGCACGAAGCCGCGCCCGGCGAGCGCCGCCGCCGCCTTCGCGGCCCGCAGCAGGTGCAGCGTCGCGCGCGGGGAGGCGCCGAGCCGCAGCTCGGGGTGCGCGCGGGTGGCCGCGGCGAGATCGACGGTGTAGCGCCGCACGGCGTCCGAGACGTGCACGCCGCGCACCACGTCGATCAGCCGCGTGACGTCCTGCGCGTGCGCGGCGGGCTTGAGCGCGTCGAGCGGCGACGCGCCGCCGTGCGACGCCAGCATCCGCAGCTCGGCGTCCTGGGCCGGGTAGCCGACGGACACGCGCGCCATGAAGCGGTCCCGCTGCGCCTCGGGCAGCGGGTAGGTGCCCTCCATCTCCACCGGGTTCTGGGTGGCGATGACCATGAACGGCTCGGGCAGCTCGTACGTGCGCCCGTCGGCCGTGACCTGCCGCTCCTCCATGGCCTCCAGGAGGGCGGACTGCGTCTTGGGCGAGGCGCGGTTGATCTCGTCGCCGATGACGATCTGCGCGAAGACGGCGCCCGGCCTGAACTCGAACTCGCCGCGCGCCTGGTCGTAGATGCTGACGCCCGTGATGTCCGACGGCAGCAGGTCGGGCGTGAACTGGATGCGCTGCATCGAACAGTCGATCGACCGCGCCAGCGCCTTGGCGAGCATCGTCTTGCCGACGCCCGGCACGTCCTCCAGCAGGAGGTGCCCCCCCGCGAGCAGTACCGTCACCGACAGCCGTACGACGTCCGGCTTGCCCTCGATCACGCTCTCCACCGCGCGCCGCACCCGGTCCGCGGTGGCGCTCAGATCGCTGAGCCTGGTCTGCTCCTCATAGGTCGTCAAGCGGCCCTCCTCGGCCCATGAACCGTGCCCCGAGCCCGGCTCGGCGCATGCGTACGGGCCACCCCGGCCGCCCCGTGCCGCGTCGGCACCGGCCGGTCGCCGCCCCCCAGCATTCTTCACACAACGGCGACGGGCGTCACCGGGCGGCGTCCTCCGCGGGGTCGATCTCGCGGAGCAGACCGGTCGTCACGTCGAACACGAAGCCGCGTACGTCCTCAGTGTGGAGGAGGAAGGGGGAAGTGCGCACCCTGGCAAGCGACTGGCGGACGTCCTGGTCCAGGTCGGTGAAGGAGTCCACCGGCCACGCCGGACGCTGCCCGACCTCCAGCTCCAGCTCGGACCTGAACTCCTCCGTCAGGTCGAGCAGACCGCACTGCGTGTGGTGGATCAGCACGACCGATTGGGTGCCGAGCCGCCGCTGGCTGATCGTCAGCGACCTGATGACGTCGTCCGTGATGACACCGCCCGCGTTGCGGATCGTGTGGCAGTCGCCCAGTTCGAGGCCGAGGGCGGCGTGCAGGTCGAGCCGGGCGTCCATGCACGCCACGATCGCCGTGCGGCGCACCGGCCGCGGGCTGGGCAGGGGAGCCGTGAAGCCGTCGGCGTAGGTGCGGTTGGCTTCGACCAGCTCGTCTGTGACCGTGTGAGACATATCTGTGAAGGTAGTACGTGAGTCCGTGGCCCGTCTCCTCCGGAGAGGTGATGAGGGTCACAGGCCCGTTCCGAAACGCGGCACACGATCAACCTCAGTGATTGACCGCGGAAACAGGTGGGCTAGTGTGACGCGCACCGGGAGGCGTACGCCCGTCACCAGTCCCATCCTTCCCGACGGTGGCCCGCGGAGCCCGCCGCAGCACGTCCGCGGACTCCCGCCCGGCCCGGGGCGTCCCCGCCGTCACCTGTCTCTCCTCCCCGTTCGGAAGGCGCATGACGACCAGCAACGACCGGCCGCCGGAAGCCCGGCACCGCCCCGTCATGCTCCAGCGGTGCCTGGACCTGCTGGCCCCCGCGCTGCGCCGTCCCGACGCGGTCGCCGTCGACTGCACCCTCGGGCTCGGCGGCCACAGCGCCGCCCTCCTCGACACCTTCCCCGACGTCCGGCTCATCGCCCTGGACCGCGACCCGGAGGCCCTGCGCCTCGCCGGGCAGCGCCTCGCCCCGTACGGCGAACGGGCGACGCTCGTGCACGCCGTGTACGACCAGCTCCCCTCCGCTCTCGCCCGGTTGGGCGTCACCCGGGTGGCGGGTGTCCTCTTCGACCTTGGCGTGTCCTCCATGCAGCTCGACGAGGCGGACCGCGGTTTCGCGTACGCGCAGGACGCGCCGCTGGACATGCGCATGGACCAGACGACGGGCCCGAGCGCCGCCGACGTCCTCAACACCTATCCGCCCGGCGAGCTGGTCCGCGTCCTGCGCGCCTACGGCGAGGAGAAGTTCGCCCGCAAGATCGTCGAAGCGGTCGTCAGGGAACGGGCCCGCGAGCCCATCACCGGCAGCGCCCGGCTCGTCGCCCTCATCCGCGACGCCCTGCCGCAGGCCGCCAAGCGCACCGGCGGCAACCCCGCCAAGCGCACGTTCCAGGCCCTGCGCATCGAGGTCAACGGCGAGCTGTCCGTGCTCGAACGGGCGCTGCCCGCCGCCGTCGGCGCCCTCGCCGTCGGCGGCCGGATCGCCGTCCTGTCCTATCACTCCCTGGAGGACCGGCTCGTGAAACGGACGCTGAGCGAGGGCGCCGCCTCCACCGCGCCCGCGGGCCTGCCCGTCGTCCCGGAGCAGTACCAGCCCCGGCTGCGGCTCCTCACGCGCGGCGCCGAGCAGCCGTCCGCAGAGGAGCTGGCCGACAACAGCCGCGCCGCCCCGGCCCGCCTGCGAGCGGCCGAACGGGTCAGGGAGGCGGTCTGACATGGCGCGCCAGCGCCCGGCGGGCCCGGGACAGACCCGGCTGCTGCGGCTCGCCGGGATGGTGCCGCGCGGCTCGTCCTCGGCGGCCCGCACCCCGTTCGTCCTGCTCATCGTGCTGCTCCTCGGCGCGGGCATGCTCGGCCTGCTGCTGCTGAACGCGTCGCTGAACGAGGGCTCGTTCGAGCTGAGCGAGCTGCGCAGGGAGACGAAGGAGCTGACGGACGAGCAGCAGGAGCTGCAGGCCGAGGTGGACGGCTGGTCGGCGCCCGACGCCCTCGCCGAGCGCGCCCGCGAGATGGGCATGGTGCCCGGCGGACCGCCCGCCTTCCTGACCGGGGACGGCGACCTGCTCGGCGAGACCGACCCCACCCCCGCGCCGAGCCCCACCCCGACCGCCACGCCCACGGACGACGCGGCCGCGCCCGAGGAGCAGGACGAGCCGTCCGCGGACGCCGGGGCGGGCACGCCGACCGGGGACCCGGCCGGTTCGCCGCCCCCGCCCGGCGAGGACACCGTGACGGGCCGCGCCGCGCCCGGCAGCGCCGCCCCGGGTACGGCGCCGTCCGCCGACACGTCCGCCGCGGCCCCCGACACGCCCGAGGACGTCGCCCCCGACAGCCCCGCCAGCCCCGACAGCACCGAGAGCACCGACGCCCCAGCTCCCGGCGAACCGACTCCCGACGACGGAGGGCCGACCCCATGACCGCCCCCCGCCCCCCGCGCCCCCGCGGCCCCCGGCGCCCCGACAGCGGCCTGCGCCTGGGCAACCCGAGGCCGCGCCTGCGCCTCGTCGGCCTCGGCCTGACGCTGATCATGGTCGCGTTCTCGGTCCGCCTCTTCCAGGTGCAGGCGGTCGGCGCCTCCTCGTACGCGGGGCAGGCCGCCGTCAACCGCTACGTCGAGGAGACCCTGACCGCACGGCGCGGCGACATCACCGACCGGAACGGCACCGCGCTCGCCACCACCGTCGACGCCTACGACATCACCGCCGACCCGCTGCTCTTCTCCGAGGAGGAGACGGGCGTGCCCGACGCGCCCGAGCAGGCCGCCGCGCTCCTCGCCCCCATCCTCGACCGCGACCAGGGCGAACTGACGGAGCTGCTGAGCCAGGACGACATCCGCTACGCCCTGCTCGCCCACCAGCGGACCCCGCAGGTCTGGAACCAGATCAAGGACCTGCGCGCCAACCTCGCCGAGCAGCAGGACAAGGGCACGGGCACCCAGGTGCTCTCCGGCATCTTCGCCGTCGAGCACGCCAAGCGCGTCTACCCGAACGACCTCCTCGCCGCGCCCGTCCTCGGCTTCGTCAACAGCGAGGGCGTCGGCAGCGGCGGCCTGGAGGCCCAGCTCGACGACCAGCTCGCGGGCGAGGACGGCAGCCTCTTCTACGCACGCTCCGGCGGCCGCCGCGTCCCCACCGCCGGGGAGCGCGAGGAGCCGGCCGTCCCCGGCACCGACGTCGAGCTGACCATCGACCGCGACATCCAGTGGGCCGCCCAGCAGGCCATCAGCGAGCAGGTCGAGGCCAGCCAGGCGGACGGCGGCTACGTCGTCGTGCAGGACACCGCCACCGGCGAACTCCTCGCCCTCGCCAGCGCCCCCGGCTTCGACCCCAACAACGTGGGCGCCGCCGACCCGGCCAACCTCGGCAACGCCGCGCTGGAGGACGCCTTCGAACTCGGCTCCACCAGCAAGGTCATCACCATGGCCGCCGTCCTGGAGGAGGAGGCGGCCACCCCGGACACGCACGTCACGGTCCCCAACCGGCTGCCGCGCGCCGACCGCCAGTTCGGCGACCACGTGGAGCACGAGACCCTCTACCTCACCCTCGCCGGGGTCCTCGCCCACTCCAGCAACATCGGCACCATCCTCGCCGCCGAACAGCTGGGCGACACCCAGCCGGAGGCCAACCGGGTGCTCCACGACTACCTGAGCGCGTTCGGCTTCGGCCGCCCCACCGGGCTCGGCTTCCCGGGCGAGACCCCGGGCATCCTGGCCCCGCCCGAGGACTGGAACGCGTCCCAGCAGTACACGATCCCGTTCGGCCAGGGCCTGTCCGTGAACGCCGTCCAGGCCGCCTCCGTGTACTCCACGGTCGCCAACGGCGGCGAACGCGTCGCCCCCACCCTCGTCCGCGCCACGACCGACGCCGACGGCCGCCGCGAGCCCGTCCCCTCACCCGAACGGACCCGCGTCGTCAGCGAAGATACGGCGCACCAGCTCACCGAGATGCTGGAGACCGTCGTGGCCAGCCCGGACGGCACCGGACACGCCGCCCAGATCCCCGGCTACCGCGTCGCGGGCAAGACCGGCACGGCCAACCGCGTGGACCCGGAAACGGGCGTCTACCGGGGCTACACGGCGTCCTTCGCCGGGTTCGCCCCCGCCGACGATCCGCGTGTCACCGTCTACTGCGTCGTCCAGAATCCGACTGAGGGCGCCTACACGGGCAGCGAGGTCTGCGGGCCGATCTTCAACGAGGTCATGCGCTTCTCGCTGGCCGCGCTCCGGGTGCCCCCGACCGGCGAGACCTTCCCCGGCCTGCCCACCACCTTCGACCCGGACGAATGACCGAACGGACCACCCGGCGGACACCCCCGCGGAAGCGACCCGACGCAGCGACAGACGAGCGGAGCGACAGGCACGTGAGAACCATCACCGACGGGTCCACCCCCGTCAGCTCGTTTGGCTCCACGCCCGCCACGGCGGGTACGCTCACCGCCGTGCCCCACGCTGATCCACATCCGCCGGCGCTCCGCCCGCGGCACGTGCGGCCCGTGCCCCTCGCGGAGCTGGCCGCTCTCCTGGGCACGGACGCCCCGCAGACCCCGCAGGACGGCCCCCGGGACGGGACGCCCGGCCACGCGGTCACCGGCATCACCCACGACTCGCGCGCCGTCCTCCCCGGCGACCTGTACGCCGCGCTGCCCGGCGCCAGCTTCCACGGCGCCGACTTCGCGCACCAGGCCGCAGGACTCGGCGCCACGGCGATCCTCGCCGACCCGAGCGGTGCAGAACGGGCCGCCGCCACCGGCCTGCCCGTCCTGGTCGTCGCCGAGCCCCGCGCCCACCTCGGCGCGCTCGCCGCCGAGATCTACGGCCACCCGGGGCGCGACCTGCTCCAGATCGGCGTCACGGGCACCTCGGGCAAGACCACCACCAGCTACCTCGTCGAGGGCGCGCTCCAGCGCGCCGCCGCCGAGGCCGCCCGCGCCGACGGCACGCCCGCGCCCGCCCCCACCGGCCTCATCGGCACCGTCGAGACCCGCATCGGCGACGAGCGCGTCAAGTCCACCCGCACCACCCCCGAGGCCACCGACCTCCAGGCGCTCTTCGCCGTCATGCGCGAACGGGGCGCCCGCGCCGTCGCCATGGAGGTCTCCAGCCACGCGCTGGTCATGGGCCGGGTGGACGGCTGCGTCTTCGACGTCGGCGTCTTCCTCAACCTCTCGCCGGAACACCTGGACTACCACCGGGACATGGAGGACTACTTCCAGGCGAAGGCCCAGCTGTTCACCCGCGCGCGCTCCCGCCGCGGCGTGGTCAACCTCGACGACGCGTACGGCCGCCGCCTCGCCGCCGAGGCCGAGGTGCCCGTCACGACCTTCTCCGCCGAAGGCCACCCCGACGCCGACTGGCGCGCCGAGGACTCCGCCGTCGGCCCGCTCGGCTCCACCTTCACCGCCGTCGCCCCCGACGGCACCCGCATCGAGGCCGCCGCCCCGCTGCCCGGCGCGTTCAACGTCGCCAACAGCCTGGCCGCCATCGCCGCCTGCGCCGCCGCCGGGATCGACCCCGCGCTCGCCGCCGAGGGCATCGCCGCCGTCCCCGGCGTCCCCGGCCGCCTCGAACGCGTGGACGCCGGCCAGCCGTACCTCGCCGTGGTCGACTACGCGCACAAGACCGACGCCGTCGAGTCCGTCCTCCACGCCCTGCGCAAGGTCACGGAGGGCAGCATCCACGCCGTCCTCGGCTGCGGCGGCGACCGCGACCGCGGCAAACGCCCCGGCATGGGCGCGGCACTCGCCCGCCTCGCCGACACCGCCGTCCTGACCTCGGACAACCCCCGCTCCGAGGATCCCCTCGCGATCCTGGCCGCCATGCTGGCCGGCGCCGCCGAGGTCCCCGCCCACGAACGGGGCACCGTCCTCGTCGAGGAGGACCGCGCCGCCGCCATCGCCGCCGCCGTCGCCCGCGCGCGACCGGGCGACACGGTCCTGATCGCGGGCAAGGGGCACGAGGGCGGTCAGGACATCGCCGGAGTCATCCGGCCCTTCGACGACAGAGTGGAGCTGCGCGCCGCCATCGAGCGCGCCAGCTCGCATGCACCCCAGGAACCCGACGCCAGGCGAGGCCCGCTGAAGTGATCCCCCTTCCCGTAGCTGAGCTCATCGACGTCGTGCGGGGAGAGCCGCACGACATACCGGAGCCGCCACCCCGTATCACCGGGCCCGTGGTCATCGACTCCCGGCTCGTCGAGCCGGGGTCCCTCTTCGTGGCCCTCCCGGGCGAACGCGTGGACGGCCACGACTTCGCCGAACGGGCCGTCGCCGCGGGCGCGGCCGTCGTCCTGGCCGCGCGCCCGGTCGGCGTCCCCGCGGTCGTCGTGGACGATGTCGTCGGCGCGCTCAGCGCGCTGGCGCGGCACGTCGTCGCGAAGCTCGCGCCCACCGTCGTCGCCCTCACCGGCTCCGCGGGCAAGACGAGCACCAAGGACCTGATCGCCCAGCTGCTGCGCACCACGGGCCCCACGGTCTGGACGCCCGGCTCCTTCAACAACGAGATCGGCATGCCCCTCACCGCGCTGAGCACCGAGGAGTCCACCCGCTATCTCGTCCTGGAGATGGGCGCGCGCGGCATCGGCCACATCCGCGACCTCACGCGGCTCACCCCGCCGCGCATCGGCGCGGTGCTCAACGTCGGGTCCGCGCACATCGGCGAGTTCGGCGACAAGGAGACCATCGCGCGCGCCAAGGGCGAGCTGGTCGAGGCGCTGCCCCCGGCCGCCGAGGGCGGCGTCGCCGTGCTCAACGCGGACGACCCGCTCGTCCGCGCCATGGCGGACCGCACGCGGGCGCGCGTCGTCCTGTTCGGCGAGTCGGCGGACGCGGCGGTCCGCGCCGAGGACACGCGGCTGACCCCCGCGGGCACCCCGGCGTTCCGCCTGCGGACCCCCACCGGGTACGCCGACGTGACGATGCGGCTGTACGGTGAGCACCACGTGTCGAACGCGCTTGCCGCTGCGGCTGTTGCGCATGAGGTAGGCATGTCCGCGGAGGCGATCGCCGAAACACTGTCCGCCGCGGGCCCGTTGTCCCGGTGGCGCATGGAGGTCACCGAGCGGCCTGACGGCGTGACGGTCGTCAACGACGCCTACAACGCCAACCCCGAGTCGATGCGGGCCGCGCTGCGCACGCTCGCCGCGATGGGCGGGGCCGTGAAGGACAGGGGGGGCCGGACCTGGGCGGTGCTCGGCCCGATGGCCGAGCTGGGCGACGACGCGTTCGCCGAGCACGACGCGGTCGGGCGGCTCGCCGTCCGGCTCAACGTCAGCAAGCTCGTGTCCGTGGGCGGCCGTGAGGCCGCCTGGCTGGACATGGGCGCCAAGAACGAGGGTTCGTGGGGTGAGGAGTCGGTGCACGTGTCCGACGCTCGGGCAGCGGTCGAGCTGCTGCGCGCTGAGCTGAGGCCGGGGGACGTCGTCCTGGTGAAGGCGTCGCGGTCCGCGGCGCTGGAACAGGTGGCGCTCGGACTGCTGGACGACACCGGGACGACCGATGGCGAGGTCGCCGCCCGATGAGGCAGATCCTCTTCTCCGGTGCCATCGGACTCTTCCTGACCCTGGTCGGCACCCCGCTCCTGATCAAGCTGCTCGCCCGCAAGGGATACGGCCAGTACATCCGCGACGACGGCCCGCGCGACCACCACAGCAAGCGCGGCACCCCGACGATGGGCGGCATCGCCTTCATCCTCGCCACGCTCATCGCGTACGCCGTCACCAAGGTCGCCACCGGCGAACCGCCGTCGATCTCCGGCCTGCTCGTCCTCTTCCTGATGGCGGGCATGGGCCTCGTCGGCTTCCTCGACGACTACATCAAGATCGTCCGCCGCCGCAGCCTCGGCCTGCGGGCCGGGGCGAAGATGCTGGGCCAGTTCACCGTCGGCGTCGCCTTCGCGATCCTCTCGCTGAACTTCGCGGACTCCCGCGGCCTCACCCCCGCCTCGACCCACCTGTCGTTCACCCAGGACTTCTCCTGGTCGATCGGCCCGGTGCTGTTCGTCGTCTGGGCGCTGTTCATGATCCTGGCGATGTCGAACGGCGTGAACCTGACGGACGGTCTGGACGGCCTCGCCACCGGCGCGTCCGTCATGGTCTTCGGCGCCTACGTCTTCATCGGCGTCTGGCAGTACGGCCAGACCTGCTCCGAGTTCCTCACCGCGGGGGCGGCCTGCTACGAGGTACGGGACCCGCTCGACGCGGCCGTCGTCGCCGCCGCGCTGATGGGAGCGCTCTTCGGCTTCCTGTGGTGGAACACCTCACCGGCCAAGATCTTCATGGGCGACACCGGCTCGCTGGCCCTCGGCGGCGCGATCGCGGGCCTCGCCATCGTCTCCCGCACGCAGCTGCTGATGGCCGTCCTCGGCGGCCTGTTCGTCCTCATCACGATGTCGGTGGTCATCCAGGTCGGCTCCTTCCGCATGACCCGCCGCCGCGTCTTCAAGATGGCGCCGCTCCAGCACCACTTCGAGCTGAAGGGCTGGAGCGAGGTCCTGGTCGTGGTCCGCTTCTGGATCATCCAGGGCATGTGCGTCATCGTCGGTATCGGCATCTTCTACGGCACCTGGGTGGCGGACTGGTGAGCGAGTTCTCCGGACAGCGGATCACCGTGGCCGGCCTCGGCGTGAGCGGCGTGAGCGCCGCCCGCGCCCTGGCCGGGCTCGGCGCCCTCGTCACCGTCGTGGACGGCGGCGACGGGCCGCGGCAGCGCGCCCGCGCCGCCGAACTCGCCGCCGAGGGCATCGAGACGCGGCCCGGGGACGGCGACACCCTGCCCAAGGCGACCGACCTGGTCGTCACCTCGCCCGGCTGGCGGCCGGACAGCCCGCTGTTCGCCGCCGCCGCGGCGGCGGGCGTGGAAGTCGTCGGCGATGTGGAGATCGCCTGGCGGCTGCGCGGCCCGGACGCCGCGCCCTGGCTGGCCGTCACCGGCACCAACGGCAAGACCACCACCGTGCGCATGCTCGCCGCCATCCTCGGCGCGGCGGGCCTGCGCACGGCCGCCGTCGGCAACATCGGCACGCCCATCGTGGACGTCGTGCGCGCCGACCCGGCGTACGACGTGCTGGCCGTCGAGCTGTCCAGCTACCAGCTGCACTGGGCGCCCTCCGTCCGCGCGCACTCGGCCGCCGTCCTCAACCTGGCGCCCGACCACATCGACTGGCACGGCTCCATGGAGGCGTACGCGGCCGACAAGGGCAGGATCTACGAGGGCAACGCCGTCGCCTGCGTCTACAACGCCGCCGACCCCGCCACCGAGGCCCTGGTCCGCGCCGCCGACGTCACCGAGGGCTGCCGCGCCGTCGCCTTCACGCTGGGCACGCCGGACATCTCCCAACTGGGCGTCGTGGACGGCATCCTGGTGGACCGCGCGTTCCTCGACGACCGGCGCGAGCGCGCCCAGGAACTGGCGACCACCGACGACATCGACGCCGCCTCCTCCCAGCCGGCCGCGCCCCACAACATCGCCAACGCCCTGGCCGCCGCCGCCCTGGCGCGCGCCTACGGCGTCCCGCCCCGGGCCGTACGCGACGGCCTGCGCGCCTTCCGCCCCGACCCGCACCGCATCGAACACGTCGCGGACGTCGACGGCGTGGCCTGGGTGGACGACTCCAAGGCCACCAACACCCACGCCGCCGAGGCGTCCCTCGCGGCCTACCCCTCGGTCGTGTGGATCGCGGGCGGCCTCGCCAAGGGCGCCGCCTTCGACGACCTGGCCGCGGGCGCCGCGGGGCGCCTGCGCGGCGTCGTCCTGATCGGCGCCGACCGGCGCCTCATCGCGGACGCGCTCGCGCGACACGCCCCGGATGTGCCGGTCGTGGACCTCGACCGGACCGACACTGGGGCGATGGCGGCGGCGGTCCACGAGGCGGCACGGCTCGCCCGGCCGGGGGACACCGTCCTGATGGCCCCTGCCTGTGCCTCGATGGACATGTTCGCCAACTACAACGAGCGCGGCGACGCCTTCGCCGCGGCCGTCAGAACCCTGGCCGCCGGCCGGGGCGGGCACGAGGAGTAGCCCCCGGTGGCCGCGGACCGCCGGGGACGGGGCCGAGGAGGGGTCGAGATGACGCGAGCGCCACGACCGGCGGCGACCGATCCGGTACGGCGCGGACGCGCCGCCACACGCCCCCTCCCGCCCCCGCGCCCCGCGGCGCGCGCCTTCGGGCGCCCGGGGCCGCCCCGCAGCCCCAAGGCCCTCGACCGGCTGCGCCGCGCCTGGGACCGCCCCCTCACCGCGTACTACGTGGTGCTGGGCACGAGCCTGCTCATCACGTTCCTCGGCCTCGTGATGGTCTTCTCCGCCTCGCAGATCCAGGCGCTGCGCTACGACCTGCCCGCCACCCACTACTTCCGCAAGCAGCTGCTCGCCGCCGTGCTCGGCACGGTCCTGCTGCTCGTCGCCTCCCGCGTCCCCGTCCGCCTGCTGCGCGCCCTCACCTACCCCTTCCTCGCCTGCACGGTCGTGCTGCTGGTGCTCGTCCAGGTGCCGGGCATCGGCGTGCGGATCAACGGCAGCACCAACTGGATCGCCATCGGCGGCTCGTTCCAGATCCAGCCCAGTGAATTCGCCAAGCTGGCCCTGCTGCTGTGGGGCGGCGACCTGCTCGCCAGGAAGGGCGACAAGAACCTCCTCACGCAGTGGCGGCACCTGCTGGTCCCGCTCATCCCGGGCGCGCTGCTGGTCTGCGGCCTCGTGATGGTCGGCGGCGACATGGGCACGGTGGTCATCATCGTCGCCGTCGTCTTCGCCCTGCTGTGGCTCGCGGGCGCGCCCACCCGCCTGTTCGTCGGCGTCATCGGCACGGTCGCCGTCCTCGGCGCCCTCTTCATCGTCACGAGCGCGCACCGCATGGAACGGCTCGCCTGCCTCGGCGCCACCGATCCTGGACCGAACGACAACTGCTGGCAGGCCGTGCACGGCATCTACGCGCTGGCGTCCGGCGGCTGGTTCGGCTCGGGCCTCGGCGCGAGTGTGGAGAAATGGGGCGAACTGCCCGAGCCGCACACCGACTTCATCTTCGCCATCACCGGTGAGGAACTGGGCCTGATGGGGACGCTGTCGGTGCTCGGCCTCTTCGCGGCTCTAGGCTATGCGGGTATCCGCGTGGCAGGGCGCACGGACGACCCGTTCGTCAGGTATGCCGCGGGAGGGGTCACGGCGTGGCTCATGACCCAGACCGTGATCAACATCGGCGCGGTGCTGGGCCTGCTGCCCATCGCCGGTGTGCCGCTCCCGCTGTTCTCCTACGGCGGCTCGGCCCTGCTGCCCACCATGTTCGCCATCGGACTGCTGATCGCCTTCGCGCGCAGCGATCCGGCGGCCAGGGCGGCGATGGCCGCGCGGGGACCCCGGCTCAGAAGGAAGACGATGGGACGGCTCCGCAAGCGGGCGCCGTCCGGAGAGCGGTGAAATACCGGTGCATGTTGTTCTCGCCGGCGGGGGGACCGCCGGCCACATCGAGCCAGCGCTCGCCCTCGCGGACGCCCTGCGCAGGTACGACCCGACCGTGGGCATCACCGCCCTCGGCACGGAGCGCGGCCTTGAGACCCGGCTGGTGCCGGAGCGCGGCTACGAACTCGGCCTCATCCCGGCGGTCCCGCTGCCCCGCAAGCCGACGCCGGAGCTGTTCACCGTGCCCGGCAGGCTGCGCGGCACGGTGAAGGCGGCCGAGGAGATCATCGAACGCACCAAGGCCGACTGCGTGATCGGCTTCGGCGGATACGTCGCCCTGCCCGGCTACTTCGCCGCCCGCCGCCAGCGCGTCCCGATCGTGGTGCACGAGGCGAACGCCCGCCCCGGGCTCGCCAACAAGATCGGCGCCCGCTACACCCGCTTCGTCGCGGTCTCGACGCCGGACAGCAAGCTGCGGAACGCCCGTTACATCGGCATCCCGCTGCGCCGTTCCATCGCGACCCTCGACCGCGCCGCGATGCGCGACCAGGCCCGCGCCTACTTCGGCCTCGACCACAACCTGCCGACGCTGCTGGTCTCCGGCGGCTCCCAGGGCGCGCGGCGGCTGAACGAGGTGATCGCGAGCGCCGTCCCCGTCCTCCAGCGCTCCGGCGTGCAGGTCCTCCACGCGGTCGGCCCGAAGAACGAACTGCCGCAGGTGGACACGATGCCCGGGATGCCCCCTTACATCCCGCTATCGTATGTGGACCGCATGGACCTCGCGTACGCGGCGGCCGACATGATGCTCTGCCGCGCGGGCGCGATGACCGTCGCCGAACTGTCCGCCGTCGGGCTGCCGGCCGCCTATGTCCCGCTGCCGATCGGCAACGGCGAGCAGCGGCTCAACGCGCAGCCGGTCGTCCGGGCGGGCGGCGGCGTCCTCGTGGACGACGCGGAGCTGACGCCGGAGTGGGTGCGGGGCAACGTGCTCCCCGTCCTCACCGACCCGGCCAGGCTGCACGCGATGTCCAGGGCCGCCACGGAGTTCGGCCGCCGGGACGCCGACGACCTGCTCGTCGGGATGGTCCACGAGGCGATCGCCGCGCGCCGGGCCTGACCCCCGGCACACGGCGCGGCACGGGCAGCACGGCACAGGGCAGCAGGGCACAGGGCACAGCGCGCGAACGGGAGCTGAGGGAGCGTGGCCGGAACGACAACCGCCCAGCGGGGCGGGCAGAGCCGCACCGGCCCGCCCCCGGCCCCCGGCCGCCTGGCGCGCCTCCTGCGCCCCCGGGGCCGCCGCCTCCTCGTCCTGGCCCTCGTCCTCACCGCCGCGCTCGGCGGCTTCGGCACCTGGGCGCTGTACGGCTCCGGCTGGCTGCGCGTCGAGGACGTCGCCGTCGAGCGCGACGGGGGGCCAGGCGAGCTGACGGAGGCCCAGCTCCTCGAAGCCGCCGCCGTCCCGGTCGGCTCCCCGATGGCCTCGCTGGACACCGGCGCGGTCCGCGACCGGCTGCTCGCCGCGCTGCCCCGCCTGAAGTCGGCCGACGTCGAACGCTCCTGGCCGCACGGCGTCTCGCTGCGGGTCACCGAGCGCGAGGCGGCGCTGCTCCAGGCCACCGGCGACGGCTTCAGCGAGGTGGACGAGGACGGCGTCGCGTTCGCCGAGATCCCGGAGGCGCTCCCCGGCGTGCCGGTGCTCGAACTCGACCTGTCCGACAGCCCGTCGGCCCGCCGCTTCGGCGAGGAGCGGGTGCGCGGCGCGGCCGTCTCGGTCGTCCGCGCCCTGCCGGACGCGGTGCGCGAGGACCTGCGCCGGGTCCGCGCGACGTCGTACGACGCCATCACCCTCGAACTGTCCGGCGACCGGACCGTGCGGTGGGGCAGCGCCGAGCGGGCGGGGGAGAAGGCGGACGCCCTGACGGCGGTGCTGGAAGCGGCGCCCGACGCGGCCCACTTCGACGTGAGCGCCCCCAGCGTGCCCGCGGTGGCAGGGCCTTGACCGGATCGACCGGCTTGACCGGGTTGACGCCCCGTCACGTCGTCGCAGGTCGGGCCCCTGGTTGGTGCGCCCGCGCGTGATCACATAGGGTGAAAAGAAAAGCAGGAGGTCCGGCGTGTTCGTTGAACGCCCACCAGTTATCGACTTAGTGTCCGTTCCGAGGAATACAAGGAACGACAAGCACAGGTAACCCTAAACTGAAGCGTTAGGGTTCGGGGTGGCCCTTCCTCCGCCCCATCGGCATCCGTCGGCGCACTGCGGCTCACGCGGGCGGCGACACGTAACTCGAGGCGAGAGGCCTTCGACGTGGCAGCACCGCAGAACTACCTCGCAGTCATCAAGGTCGTCGGTATCGGCGGCGGTGGTGTCAACGCCATCAACCGGATGATCGAGGTCGGTCTCAAGGGCGTCGAGTTCATCGCGATCAACACCGATGCGCAGGCGCTGCTGATGAGCGACGCCGACGTCAAGCTCGATGTCGGGCGCGAACTCACCCGGGGACTCGGCGCGGGTGCCAACCCGGACGTCGGCCGCAAGGCCGCCGAGGACCACCGCGAGGAGATCGAGGAGGTCCTCAAGGGGGCCGACATGGTCTTCGTCACCGCGGGCGAGGGCGGCGGCACCGGCACCGGCGGCGCCCCCGTCGTGGCCAACATCGCCCGCTCCCTCGGTGCCCTCACCATCGGCGTGGTCACCCGCCCGTTCACCTTCGAGGGCCGCCGCCGCGCGAACCAGGCCGAGGACGGCATCGCCAGCCTGCGCGACGAGGTCGACACCCTCATCGTCATCCCGAACGACCGGCTGCTGTCCATCTCCGACCGCCAGGTGAGCGTGCTCGACGCGTTCAAGTCCGCGGACCAGGTGCTGCTCTCCGGTGTCCAGGGCATCACCGATCTGATCACCACACCGGGCCTGATCAACCTCGACTTCGCCGACGTCAAGTCCGTCATGTCGGAGGCCGGTTCCGCCCTGATGGGCATCGGCTCAGCCCGGGGCGACGACCGCGCGGTCGCCGCCGCCGAGATGGCGATCTCCTCGCCGCTGCTCGAAGCCTCCATCGACGGTGCCAGGGGCGTCCTGCTGTCCATCTCGGGCGGCTCCGACCTCGGCCTCTTCGAGATCAACGAGGCGGCCCAGCTCGTCAGCGAGGCCGCGCACCCCGAGGCGAACATCATCTTCGGCGCCGTCATCGACGACGCGCTCGGCGACGAGGTCAGGGTGACCGTGATCGCCGCCGGGTTCGACGGCGGCCAGCCCCCGTCCCGCAGCCGCGAGAAGACGCTCGGCGGCTACGGCGGCGGCAAGGACGACGCGAACACCTCCCTCGCCCAGGAGCGGCCCGCGCCCGAGCCCGAGCCGGAGCGCCCCGCGTTCGGCGGCCTCGGCTCGCTGCCCGGCCGCTCGGCGGGACCGCTCGGCGACCGCGACGGCGTGCCCGACGCCCCCGAGCCGGTGCGCGACCCGATCAGCCCGCAGGTCCCGCCGGCCCGGCCGTACGACGGCCAGGTCGAGGAGCTGGACGTGCCCGACTTCCTGAAGTGATCCGTCCGGCGGACCCGTCCGCCGGACGCGCACCCGCCGCACATCGAACAGCTGTACCGAGAAATGTTCTGGGTTGACGTACTGACGTGATAGGGAACCGCGAGTCGTCCGGCGGCGCCCACTTCGCCTTCACCGACAGGTGGGGCGGGGTGAGCGCCGCTCCGTACGCCATGCTCAATCTCGGCGGCGCCGTGGGGGACGAGCCCGCCGCCGTCCGTGCCAACCGGCGCCTCGCCGCCGGGGCACTGGGGCTCGACCCCGCCGCCGTCCGCTGGATGCACCAGGTCCACGGGAACGACGTCGCCCTCGCCGACGACCTGTCACCCGGTGGTGAACCGCCGCCCGCCGACGCGATGGTCACCGCCCGGGGTGGAACCGCCCTCGCCGTGCTGACGGCGGACTGCACCCCCGTCCTGCTGGCCGACCCCGTCGCCGGGGTGGCCGCCGCGGCGCACGCCGGGCGCCCGGGACTGCTCGCCGGAGTGGTGCCCGCCGCCGTCGCGGCGATGCGCGCGCTCGGCGCGGACCCCGGCCGGATCGTCGCCAGGACCGGCCCGACCGTCTGCGGGCGGTGCTACGAGGTGCCCGCCGCGATGCGCGACGAGGCCGAGCGGACCGTCCCCGGCTGCGGCGCCGTCAGCGCGACCGGCACACCCGCCATCGACATCCCCGCCGGAGTGCGCGCCCAGCTCGCGGAGAGCGGTGTCCGCGACATCGCGCTCTCCCCGGTCTGCACCCGCGAGTCGGCCGACCACTTCTCCTACCGCCGCGACCGGACCACCGGCCGCCAGGCCGGATACGTCTGGCTGGACGCCGCGTGACCGGCCCTCAGCGGCCCCCGGGCGCCGCGTCCGGCGAGGCCAGGCGGATCGAACTGACGACCGGACTCGCCCGGGTCGAGGAGCGCATCGCCCGGGCCTGCGCCGCCGCCGGCCGCGCCCGGGACGAGGTGACCCTCGTCGTCGTGAGCAAGACGTACCCCGCCGAGGACGTGCGCATCCTCGCGGAACTGGGCGTACGTCAGTTCGCCGAGAACCGCGACCAGGAGGCGGCGCCGAAGGCGGAAGCGTGCGCCGATCTGCCGCTGACCTGGCACTTCGTGGGGCAGTTGCAGACGAACAAGGTGCGCTCCGTCCTCGGCTACGCCGACTACGTGCACTCGGTGGACCGGGTGCGCCTCGCGTCCGCGCTGTCCGCCGAGGCCGTCCGGCGGGAGCGCGCGCCGCTGGAGTGCCTGATCCAGGTCGCCCTGGAGAAGGAGTCAGGACTCGGCGGCGGCCGGGGCGGCGTCGCGCCGGACGGCGTGGGCGAGTTGGCGGAGGCGCTGCTCGCCGCTCCCGGGGTGCGCCTGGCCGGGGTGATGACGGTCGCCCCGCTCGAAGGGGCGTACGCCGGATCTCCGGGCGCCGCGTTCGAACGGCTGGCGGAAATCTCAAGGGACCTGCGCTCGCTCGATCCTGCTGCCACCATGGTTTCCGCGGGTATGAGCGCGGATGTCGAGGAGGCGATCGCCGCCGGAGCGACACACGTGCGTGTAGGAAGCGCGGTACTCGGTGTCCGCCCCGCCCTCGGGTAACGTCGCCAGGCGAGGGGCCAGAGCCGAAAATATGGTCATTCCCGGAGAATTCGGGCAAGTTACGTGGATCTCCCCGGCCCCGGCGGACGGAGCCGATCCACCACAGAGCGGAGGACGCAGTCGATGGCTGGCGCGATGCGCAAGATGGCGGTCTACCTCGGCCTCGTGGAGGACGACGGCTACGACCGCCCGGGGTACGGCCCCGACGACGATTTCGAACCCGAGCCCGAACCCGACCGGGGGCAGCGCCGCCAGACGCTCGAACCCCCGCCCAGGGAACGGCCGGAGGAGCCGGTGCGGGTCGTCCACCCCCCGGCCCAGCGGGAGACGGAGCCCACGCCCGCTCCGGTCCTGGCGGAAAGCAGGCGGCCCGGGAGGATCGCTCCCGTGTCTTCCATCACATCAGAACGGCACAACGTGGAGAAGAACGCGCCGGTGATCATGCCCAAGGTCGTTTCCGAGCGGGAGCCCTACCGCATCACGACGCTCCACCCCAGGACCTACAACGAGGCCCGTACCATCGGGGAACACTTCCGTGAGGGCACCCCGGTGATCATGAACCTCACGGAGATGGACGACACGGACGCGAAGCGACTTGTCGACTTTGCCGCTGGTCTGGTCTTCGGTCTGCATGGGAGCATCGAGCGAGTGACACAGAAGGTGTTCCTGCTGTCGCCTGCTAACGTCGATGTAACGGCGGAGGACAAAGCCCGGATTGCCGAGGGTGGGTTCTTCAACCAGAGCTGAGGGAAGACAGCGGACCGAAGGGAGTCCCGGCCGGACGGCCGGGGCGGGAACAGGGGAGAGGGACAAGCGGGATGGGGATCGTTCAGCAGGTGATCCTGATTGTCTTGTACTGCCTGCTCGGACTGCTGCTGTTCCGGCTGGTGATGGACTACGTCTTCATGTTCGCGCGGTCCTGGAGTCCCGGCAAGGCGATGGTCGTGGTCCTCGAGGCCACCTACACTGTCACCGATCCGCCGCTGAAGACCCTGCGGAGGATCATCCCTCCCCTACGGTTCGGGGGTGTGGCGCTTGATCTGTCCTTCTTCGTACTGATGATCATCGTCTACATCCTGATCAACGTCGTGGCCGGGCTGTGAACGAGTGCGGCCTTGCCTATATCCGACGAAACACGCTGAGGTGAAGAGATGCCGTTGACCCCCGAGGACGTTCGGAACAAGCAGTTCACGACCGTCCGTCTGCGAGAAGGCTACGACGAGGACGAGGTCGACGCCTTCCTCGACGAGGTCGAGGCGGAGCTGACCCGGCTGCTCAGGGAGAACGAGGATCTGCGCGCCAAGCTGGCCGCCGCCACGCGTGCCGCCGCGCAGAACCAGCAGAACATGCGCAAGCCCGAACCGCAGGACCGGCAGGGAGGCCCGCCGGCCATATCGGGACCGCAGGGGATGCAGCAGCAACAGCAGCAGATGGGCGGCCCGCCCCAACTGCCCGCCGGTCCCGGCGGTCCCCAAGGGCATCCGGGCGGCCCCGGTCCGATGGGACAGGGCGGCCCGATGGGTCAGGGTGGTCCGATGGGCCAGCCCGGCCAGATGGGTCAGCCCGGCCAGATGGGCCAGGGCGGTCCCGGCGGCCCCGGTCCGATGGGACAGGGCGGCCCGATGGGCCCCGGCGGTCCCGGCCAGATGGGCCAGGGCGGCCCGATGGGCCCCGGCGGCCCGCAGGGGCACCCCGGTGCTCCGGTGCCGATGAACCAGGGCATGGCCCAGCACGGCGGCCCCGGCATGGGCATGGGCGGCCACGGCGGTCCCGGCATGCAACAGCACGGCGGCCCCATGGGCGGTCCCGGCCCGATGCAGCAGCAGGGCGGCAACGAGAGCGCGGCCCGCGTGCTGTCGCTCGCCCAGCAGACCGCGGACCAGGCGATCGCCGAGGCCCGTTCCGAGGCCAACAAGATCGTCGGCGAGGCCCGCAGCCGCGCCGAGGGCCTGGAGCGTGACGCACGCGCCAAGGCTGACGCGCTGGAGCGGGACGCGCAGGAGAAGCACCGCGTCGCGATGGGCTCCCTGGAGTCCGCACGCGCCACGCTGGAGCGCAAGGTCGAGGATTTGCGCGGCTTCGAGCGGGAGTACCGCACGCGCCTGAAGTCGTACCTGGAGAGCCAGCTCCGCCAGCTGGAGAGCCAGTCGGACGACTCGCTGGCGCCGCCGCGCACCCCCTCGTCCGCGCCGTCGCTTCCCCCGTCGCCGCCGTCCCTCGCGTCGGCCGGCGCCCCGAACGGCTCGTCCCTCGGGCACCAGACGATGGGCGGCAACCAGACGATGGGCGGCGGACACGGCCCCCACGGCGGGCACGCGCCCGCCCAGGGACCGTCGTACGGCGGCGGGCAGCAGCAGATGTCGCCCGCCATGACGCAGCCGATGGCCCCGGTGCGGCCGCAGGGTCCGCAGCCGGTGCAGCAGGCGCCGTCGCCGATGCGCGGCTTCCTGATCGACGAGGACGACAACTGACGGCCTGACACACGAGGCCTGACGGACAGAACAGTCAGAACAAAGGGGTGGGCCCCCGGACCGACGAGGTCCGGGGGCCCACCCCTTTCTGCGTCCCGCCGTGCGGGGCGCGCCCTCGGCGGGCGCGCCCCCGGGGTCAGCTCTTGCGCAGGCGGAACGTGATGCCGAGCGCGCTGTCGCCGAACTCCTCGCCGTAGCCCTCCCCTTCGGCGGCGGTCTCCTCGGCGAAGTCCGTGGCCAGCACCTCGGAGCACAGCAGCGCCTGGTGGTCGGCCAGGGCCCGGCGGACCTCCTCGTCGTCCGACGCCCAGCGCACCGCGATGCGGTCCGCGACGTCGAGGCCGCTGGTCTTGCGCGCCTCCTGGATGAGCCGGATGACATCGCGCGCGAGGCCCGCGCGGCGCAGCTCCGGCGTGATCTCCAGGTCGAGCGCCACGGTGGCGCCCGGGTCGGAGGCGACCGACCAGCCCTCGCGCGGCGTCTCGGTGATGATGACCTCCTCGGGGCTCAGCATCACCTCCTCGCCGTCCACGACGACCGAGGCCGTCCCGGCGCGCAGCGCCGCCGACAGCTCCGCCGCGTCGGCCGCCGCGATGGCCTGGGCGACCGGCTGCGTGCCCTTGCCGAACCGGCGGCCGAGCGCGCGGAAGTTGGCCTTCGCCGAGGTGTCCACCAGCGAGCCGCCGATCTCGGACAGCGCGGCCAGCTCCGACACGTTCAGCTCCTCGGCGATCTGCTCGCGCAGGTCGTCGCCGAGCAGTTCGAAGCCCTGCGCCGCGACCAGCGCGCGGGACAGCGGCTGGCGGGTCTTCACACCGGACTCCGCGCGGGTGGCGCGGCCCAATTCGACCAGGCGCCGCACCAGCAGCATGTCCTGGGACAGGTCGGCGTCGATCAGCGTCAGGTCCGCCTCCGGCCAGCTCGCGAGGTGCACGGAGTCGGGCGCGCCCGGGGTCACCGGCACGACCAGGTCCTGCCAGACCCGCTCGGTGATGAACGGGACCAGCGGCGCCATCAGCCGCGTCACGGTCTCCAGCACGTCGTGCAGCGTGCGCAGCGCCGCGCGGTCGCCCTGCCAGAAGCGGCGGCGCGAGCGGCGGACGTACCAGTTGGACAGGTCGTCGACGAAGGTGGAGATCAGCTTGCCCGTGCGCTGGGTGTCGAAGTTCTCCATGGCCGTCGTGACGGCGGCGGTCAGCGCGTTCAGCTCGCTCAGCAGCCAGCGGTCGAGCAGCGGCCGGTCGGCGGGCGCCGGGTCCTCCGCGCCGGGGGCCCACTCGGCGGTCCGCGCGTACAGGGCCTGGAAGGCGACGGTGTTCCAGTACGTGAGGAGCGTCTTGCGGACGACCTCCTGGATCGTGCCGTGACCGACCCGGCGGGCCGCCCAGGGGGAGCCGCCGGCCGCCATGAACCAGCGGACGGCGTCGGCGCCGTGCTGCTCCATCAGCGGGATGGGCTCCAGGATGTTGCCCAGGTGCTTGGACATCTTGCGGCCGTCCTCGGCGAGGATGTGGCCGAGGCAGACGACGTTCTCGTAGCTGGAGCGGTCGAAGACCAGGGTGCCGACGGCCATCAGCGTGTAGAACCAGCCGCGTGTCTGGTCGATGGCCTCGGCGATGTACTGCGCCGGGTACCGCTTCTCGAAGACCTCGCGGTTGCGGTGCGGGTAGCCCCACTGGGCGAACGGCATGGCGCCCGAGTCGTACCAGCCGTCGATGACCTCCTCGACGCGTGTCGCGGTCAGCGCGCAGCCCTCGGCTGGGCAGGTGAACACCACCTCGTCGATGAACGGGCGGTGCGGGTCGAG
Organism: Streptomyces sp. NPDC049879; assembly: GCF_044461265.1. NCBI lineage: Bacteria > Bacillati > Actinomycetota > Actinomycetes > Kitasatosporales > Streptomycetaceae > Streptomyces > Streptomyces sp. NPDC049879. The sequence goes on from NZ_JBITKT010000001.1 coordinate 1,228,917, forward strand.
GCGCGACTGGTCGGTGCCGGACAGCTCGCTCAGCTCGGCCAGCGAGCCGACGCAGGTGAGGTGGTCCTCGGGGCAGCGCCAGATCGGCAGCGGGGTGCCCCAGTAGCGCTTGCGGGACAGGGCCCAGTCCACGTTGTTGGTGAGCCAGTCGCCGTAGCGGCCGTGCTTGACGGACTCGGGGTACCAGGTGGTCTTCTCGTTCTCCCTGACCAGGGCGTCCTTGATGCGGGTGGTGCGGATGTACCAGGACGGCTGTGCGTAGTAGAGCAGCGGGTTGTGGCAGCGCCAGCAGTGCGGGTAGCTGTGCTCGTAGGGCAGGTGGCGGAAGAGGAGGCCGCGGCCGGCCAGGTCGGCGACGAGCGCCTCGTCCGCCTTTTTGAAGAACTGCCCGCCGACCAGCGGGAGGCCCTCCTCGAACGTGCCGTCGGAGCGCACCGGGTTGACGACCGGCAGGCCGTAGCGGCGGCAGGTCAGGAGGTCGTCCTCGCCGAAGGCGGGGGACTGGTGGACGAGGCCGGTGCCGTCCTCGGTGGTGACGTAGTCGGCGGTCACGACGTAGTGCGCGTCGGCGCCGCCGAAGTCGACCAGCTCGAACGGGCGGCGGTAGCGCCAGCGTTCCATCTCGGCGCCGGTGAACGTCTCGCCGGTGGCGGTCCACTCCTCGCCCAGGGCCTTGCCCAGCAGCGGCTCGGCGACGACGAGGCGCTCGTCGCCCCGGGCGGCGACCGCGTACGTCACCTCCGGGTGCACGGCGACGGCGGTGTTGGACACGAGGGTCCAGGGCGTCGTCGTCCAGATCAGCAGCTCGGCGCGGTCGGCCAGCGGCCCGGACACGAGCGGCAGCCGCACGTAGACGGACGGGTCGACCACCGTCTCGTAGCCCTGCGCCAGCTCGTGGTCCGACAGTCCGGTCTCGCAGCGCGGGCACCAGGGCGCGACGCGGTGGTCCTGGCCGAGGAGGCCCTTGGCGAAGATCTCCTTCAGCGACCACCACACCGACTCGATGTACTGCGGGTCCATGGTGCGGTAGGCGTCGTCGAGGTCGACCCAGTAGCCCATGCGCGTCGTCAGCTCGGCGAACGCGTCGGTGTGGCGCGTCACGGAGGCGCGGCAGCGCGCGTTGAACTCGGCGATCCCGTACCGCTCGATGTCCTGCTTGCCGCTGAAGCCCAGCTCCTTCTCGACGGCCAGCTCGACGGGCAGGCCGTGGCAGTCCCAGCCGGCCTTGCGCGTCACGTGGTAGCCCCGCATCGTGCGGAAGCGCGGGAACACGTCCTTGAAGACGCGGGCCTCGATGTGGTGGGCGCCCGGCATGCCGTTGGCGGTCGGCGGGCCCTCGTAGAACACCCACTCGGGCCGCCCCTCGGACGCCTCCAGGGTGCGGGCGAAGGTCTTGTCCCGCTGCCACAGGTCGAGCACGCCGTGCTCCAGCTCTGGCAGGTCGACCTGGGCGGGTACGGGTCGGTACAGCGACATCGGATCGTCCTCCGGCGGACACACAGTGCGTTCTCCGACGGAGGGACGAGAGCCTCCGGCTCCCGCGGTACCACCCTCCTTGGCCCCCGGTGGTCACCGGCGGCCCCCTCATTGGGCCGCGACGCCGGTTCTACTCGCGCCGCCGCTCCGTGCGGGCACGGGTCGGCGGGCTTTCCTCCGGCGGCTCCGGGGTGATCTTCGCGTCGCGCACGCCCCCGGGCTCGCACCGTCCCCGGGTCGCTCCTGGCTGCCGGACGACGCTACTCGTCCCCATCCACGCCTTTCGCTGCCCCCAGTGTACGGGCCGCCGCCGCGGGACGACGACCGGTTACGCGGGGGCCGGGTGGGGCACAACGCAGGCAGACCGGCGCGCCCTCGTTGCCGCGCATCGGCGGGCCGATTTATCGTTCCGGTCACGATGCGCGAGCACGATCACACCATGTGACCGGCCGCTGTCCCCCGTGGCCGCCGAACAGCCGGAAAGACAGGAGCCGTAAGTGGCAGCGAAGAAGACCACGGCCGACGAGTCGGCCACCGCGGTGTCCACGGCCCGTGCCGGTGACCTGGCGGTCAGGACGGGCGAGGACCCGTGGACCGAGGAAGAGGTCGCCGCGGCCCGTTCCGCGCTGACCGCCGAGGCCGACCGGCTCGGCGCCGAGATCGCCGCCTCCGAGGCGGCGATCGCCGGCCTGATGCGCGACTCGGGCGACGGCGCGGGCGACGACCAGGCCGACACCGGGTCCAAGAACGTCACGCGCGAGCACGAGATGGCGCTCGCCTCCAACGCCCGCGAGATGCTGTACCAGACCGAGCGCGCGCTGCGGCGCCTTGAGGCCGGGACGTACGGCCTGTGCGAGACCTGCGGCAACGCCATCGGCAAGGCGCGCATGCAGGCGTTCCCCCGCGCCACGCTGTGCGTGGACTGCAAGCAGAAACAGGAACGGCGTCCCTGACGGCCTTCCGCTGATCGCACAGGAGTGTCGTACTCTCATCCCGTGAGCGAAGCGGAGCGGACCATCGAGACCCCCGACGATCCCCCGCCGGCGGAGGGACCGGACGGAGCGGACGCCGCCGGTGGGCCCGGCGGGTCCGGTGAGTCCACCGGCGCGGAGGCCGCCGTGGCCGGGGCGACCCCGGTCCGCGGCCCGCGCCGGGTGGCCGTCGTCGCCTGCGTCGCCGCCTTCGCCTACGCGCTCGACATCGCCACGAAGATCTGGGTGGTCACCAGCCTGGAGAACGAGCGCAGCATCGACGTCATCGGGGAGTGGATGCGCTTCCGCGCGGTCCGCAACGCCGGTGCCGCCTTCGGCCTCGGCTCCGCGTTCACCGTCGTCTTCACCTGCATCGCGGTGGCGGTGATCGTCGTCATCTTCCGGCTCGCGCGCCGCCTGTACAGCCTGCCGTGGGCCATCGCGCTCGGCCTGCTGCTCGGCGGCGCGCTCGGCAACCTGACCGACCGCCTGTTCCGCTCGCCCGGCGCCTTCGAGGGGCATGTGGTCGACTTCATCGCGGTCCAGCACTTCGCCGTGTTCAACCTGGCCGACTCCGCGATCGTCTGCGGCGGCATCCTGATCGTCCTGCTGTCCTTCCGCGGCATGGACCCGGACGGCACCGTGCACCGCGACTGACGGGACGTCCGGCATACTCGGTCAGGTGAGCACGCTTCCGGAGACGCCCGAGACCCGCACACTGCCCGTACCGGAGGGACTGGAGGGGGAGCGCGTCGACGCCGCGCTCTCCCGCATGCTGGGCTTCTCCCGCACCAAGGCCGCCGAACTCGCCGCCGCGGGGAAGGTCAGGCTCGACGGCGCCGAGGTGGGCAAGTCCGAACGCGTCACCGGCGGCGCCTGGATCGAGGTCGAGATGCCCCCGCCCGCCGTGCCCGTACGGGTGGTGGCCGAGCCGGTCGAGGGCCTGGAGATCGTCCACGACGACGCTGACCTCGTCGTGGTGGACAAGCCGGTCGGCGTCGCCGCCCACCCCAGCCCCGGGTGGACCGGCCCGACCGTCATCGGCGGGCTCGCGGCGGCCGGTTACCGCGTCGCCACCTCGGGCGCGGCCGAGCGGCAGGGCATCGTGCACCGGCTCGACGTCGGCACGTCGGGGCTGATGGTCGTCGCGAAGTCGGAGCGCGCGTACTCGCTGCTCAAGCAGCAGTTCCGCGAGCGGACCGTGGACAAGCGCTACCACGCCCTCGTCCAGGGGCACCCCGACCCGCTCAGCGGCACCATCGACGCCCCCGTGGGCCGCCACCCCCAGCACGACTACAAGTGGGCGGTCACCGCCGAGGGCAAGCCGGCCGTCACGCACTACGACCTCATCGAGGCGCTGCGCTCCGCCAGCCTCCTCGCCATCAAGCTGGAGACCGGCCGCACGCACCAGATCCGCGTGCACATGTCCGCGCACCGGCACCCGTGCGTCGGCGACCTCACCTACGGCGCCGACCCCACGCTCGCCAAGCGCCTGCGGCTGACCCGCCAGTGGCTGCACGCCAAGGAACTGGGCTTCGCCCACCCGGAGGACGGCAGCTGGGCCGCCTTCTCCAGCGACTATCCGGAGGACCTGCGGTCCGCGCTCGACGTGCTGCGCGCCGAGAGCGCCTAGGCACGTGGACCAGCTCTCCCTGCTCTTCGCCCTGCTCCTGGGGTCGCTGCTGACCGTGCCGCTCGGCGAGCGCCTCGCCCTGCCGTCGCCGGTGCTGATGACCCTCTTCGGCGGGCTGCTCGCGTTCGTGCCGCCCGTCCCGCAGGTCGAGATCGATCCGGACCTGATCCTCCCGCTGGTGCTGCCGCCCGTGCTGTACGCGGCCGTGCGCCGCACGTCCTGGCGGCAGTTCACGGCGAACCTGCGGCCGATCCTGCTGCTGGCGGTGGCGCTCGTCTTCGTGACGACCGCCGCTGTCGCCGGTGTCGCCCACGCCGTGGTGCCGGGGCTGCCGCTGGCCGCCGCGGTGGCGCTCGGCGCGCTCGTCGCGCCGCCCGACCCCATCGCCGCCACGGCCGTGGCCGGGCAGCTCGGGCTGCCGCGCCGGATGGTGTCGATCCTGGAGGGCGAGGGGCTGTTCAACGACGTCACGGCGATCACGCTGTACCACGTCGCGATCGGGGCGGTCGTCGCCGGTTCGTACTCCTTCCCCGCCGCGGGCACCGACCTCGTGCTCTCGGCGGTCGTCGCGATCGCCGTGGGCCTCGTCCTCGGCTGGCTGATCTCGCGGCTGCGGCCCGTGCTCGCCGATGTGACGCTGCGGGTCGGCTTCACGCTGCTGCTGCCGTTCGCCGCCTACGCGCTGGCCGAGGAGCTGCACGGCTCCGGCGTGCTCGCCGTGCTCGTGATGGGGCTCTTCCTCAGCGAGCAGGCGGACCCGGACGACGTCGCGGGCCGGCTGACCGGCGGCAGCTTCTGGGCCGTCGTGGACACGATGGTGACGGGCGTCGCGTTCGGGCTCATCGGGCTCGAACTGCACCGCGTCCTGGACACCACCCTGAGCCGCTGGGACGACCTGCTGCCCGCCGCGCTCGCCGTGCTCGGCGCGGTGATCGGCGTCCGGCTGCTGTGGCTGCTGCCCGCCGCGTGGATCACCCGCCGCCTGCACAAGGACTCCGACTCCGCCGAGGACGTGCCGCTGAGCTGGCAGGAGACGGTGGTGATGTGGTGGTCGGGGATGCGCGGGGTGGCCACGGTCGCGCTGGCGCTCGCCGTGCCGCTCAGCCTGGACGACGGGGGCGGCTTCCCGCAGCGCGACGCCATCATCTTCATCGCCTTCGTCGTCGTGCTGGTCACGCTCGTGCTCCAGGGCCTGACGCTGCCCTGGCTCGTCGGGCTGCTCGGCGTGCAGGCGGACGCCGACGTCGCCGACCGGCAGGAGCACGAGCTGGCCGTCCGCGCCGCCAAGGCCGCCAAGCGGCGGCTGCGGGAGCTGGGCGAGAGCGAGGACCTGGACGAGGACGTCTCGGAGGCGCTGCTGCGGCGCGCGTACGACATCGGGGTGCGGATCTCCCCGGCGCTCGCCGAACGCGACCTGCGCGAGCAGGCCGCCGAACGGGCCAGGCACATCCGCGAGATCGACGAGATGTACGCCGAACTCCTCGCCGCCGCGCGGCGCGAGGTCCTCGACGCGCGCAGCGAGACGGGCGCGGACCCGGGCGTCGTGGACCGCGCGCTGCGGGCGCTCGACCGCACGAGCCTGCCGCACGGGGAGTAGCTCACGCCGTCACGGCGGGGGTTCGGCCCAGGGCGCGGTGCGCAGATCGGCGACGCTGCGGCGTTCCCGCACGGCGGGCGGCCCTCCGGCGGCCCTGCCGACGGCGATCATGGCGACGACCGCCCAGCCGGGGCTGGGGCGCAGCTCGGCGGTGAGCCCGTCGAGGTCGAAGGCGCGGAACTGGTGCGCGGCCAGGCCGAGGGCCGCGGCCTGGAAGGTCAGGTGGGCGACGGCCTGGCCGAGGTCGTGGTCGGCGAACTCCGACCAGACGACGCCCGAGCCGCCGACCGTCCTGCGGGCGAGGGTGACGACGAGCAGGCCCGCGTCGGCCGCCCACCGTGCGGAGCTGGGGGCGAGGTGGGGCAGCAGCCGGGTGTGGTCCCGTTCGCCCGGTCTGGCCGCCAGGAAGCCCCAGGGCTGGGAGTTGCCCGCCGAGGGGGCCCAGCGGGCGGCCTCCAGGAGCAGGTGGAGGTCCTCGTCGGTGACGGCGGCCGAGGGGTCGAACGCGCGGGGGCTGAACCGGCCTGCCAGCAGGGGGTGGAGCCGCCGGGCGGCCGGGGCGGGGTCGTGGGGCACGCCCTGCCGCAACCACCTGCCGCGCCGCCGCATTCCCGGGGCGGCGGCTCAGTGCACGCGGCCGTTGTCCAGATTGTGCGAGCGGTGGCCGTCGCCGTCGTAGTGCCGGGTGTGCTGGTGCGGCATGCGGTGGTCCGGCGCGGGCGCGACGGCGGCGGGTGACGTCGCGACGCGGGGGAGCGCGTACGGGTGGTGGTCGCGCAGCCAGGCGATCAGTTCCTCGCGGACGGCGCAGCGCAGGTTCCAGGCGTCGTCGGAGTTCTTGGTGGACATGGCCGCGCGCAGCTGGATGGCGGACGGCGTGGTGTCCGTGACGACCAGGCCCCAGTGGCGGCCGTCCCACTCCTTGCGGCCGAGGAGGAACTCCTGGAGGTGCTTGCGCAGCTCGGGCACCGGCGTCGCGTGGTCCACGTAGAGGAAGACCGTGCCGGTCAGCTCGTTGCCGCCGCGCGACCAGTTCTCGTACGGCTTGCTGTTGAAGTACGAGACCGGCATCGTCAGCCGGCGGTCGTCCCAGATGCGGATGGTCAGGAAGGCGAGGGAGATCTCCTCCACCACGCCCCACTCGCCGTCCACGACGACCGAGTCGCCGATCTTCACCGAGTCGCCGAACGCGACCTGGAGGCCGGAGAAGAGGTTGCCCAGCATCGACTGGGCGGCCACACCGGCGATGATGCCGATCACACCGGCCGAGGCCAGCATCGAGGCGCCGAGGGCCCGCAGGCTCGGGAAGAGGAGCAGTATCGTCACGGCCGCCGCGACGACGGCGAGGACCGTGGTCACCACGCGGCGCAGCATCTGGAGCTGCGTGCGGAACTGGCGGACGCGGGCCTGGTCCTGGGTGCGCGCCTCGTAGCGGGCGAGCGAGTTCTCCGCGACGGCGCCCGCCATCCTTATGGTCAGCCAGGCGGCGGAGGCGATGGCGACCGTGGCCAGCAGGCTGTCCAGCACGTCGCCGCGGCGCACATGCAGGTCGAACGCCTCGTAGGCGATGCTCACCGAGGACGACGCCAGCAGTATCTGGAGCGGCACCCGGCAGCGGCGCATCAGTCCCCACAGCCGCGTGTCCGGGTGGCGGCGGTCGGCCGCGCACAGCGCGCGGTCGATGCCCCAGCCGACCACCAGGGTGAGTGCTAGGGTGCCGCCGATCACCAGAAGTGACCGCAACACATCGTCCATGGGGGTCCTCCAGCCTCCTGCGCGACTCCGGTCCTTCCGCCAGGCTAACGGGGTCGTGCGCCGCGGCGGAGGGTCCGTACGGACGCGTACCACGGGAAGGGCGTCTTCAGACCGTGACCGAAATCATCCTCTTCCATTCCGCCTGCGGGCCGCGGCCGGCCGTCGAGGAGGCCGCGGGGCGGCTGCGCGCCGCCGGGCACCGGGTGCATGTGCCCGACCTGTACGGCGGGCGGACGGCCCCGACGCTGGAGGAGGGGCTGGAGATCCGGGAGGAGATCGGGCGCGACGAGCTGCTGCGCCGGGCCGTCGCCGCCGCCGCGCCGTATTCGGACGCCGGGCTGGTGTACATGGGCTTCTCGATGGGGGGCTCACTGGCGCAGACCGTGGCGCTCGGGGACGAGCGCGCGCGGGGGCTCGTGCTGCTGCACGGGACGGCGGACATCGCCGAGGACGCGTCGGTGGACGACCTGCCGGTGCAGCTGCACGTCGCGGACCCGGACCCGTTCGAGACGCACGACTGGCTGACGGCCTGGTACCTGCGGATGCGGCGGGCGGGGGCGGACGTGGAGGTCTTCCGCTACCCGGGCGCGGGCCACCTGTACACCGACCCGGGGCTGCCGGACTGGGACGCCGGGGCGGCGGAGGAGACGTGGCGGCTGGTGGAGGCCTTCCTGTCCTTGGAGGAGTGAGCCTGGAGGAGTGAGGGGGGACGGGCGGGGTTCAGCGCTTGGGGGTGACGAGCCCGGCGTCGTAGGCGGTGATCACGAGCTGGACGCGGTCGCGGGCGTCCAGTTTGGACAGCAGCCGCGCCACGTGGGCCTTCGCCGTGGCGGCGCTGATGTGCAGCCGCGCGGCGATCTCCGCGTTGGACAGGCCGTGGGCCACCAGCGTCAGCACCTCGTGCTCCCGGCCGGTCACCCCCGGCAGGGCGCGGGGCGGCGCGGGCGGGCGGGGGCGTGCCGCGAACTCCTCGATCAACATGCGCGTGACGCCGGGCGCGAGCAGGGCGTCCCCGGCGGCGACGACGCGGACGGCGGCCAGGATGTCGTCCAGCGCCATGTCCTTGACGGCGAAGCCGCTCGCCCCGGCGCGCAGGGCGCCCAGGACGTTGCGGTCGTCGTCGAAGGTCGTCAGGACGAGGACCCGCGCGGTGCCGTCCGCGGTGATCCGGCGGGTGGCCTCGATGCCGTCCACGCCGGGCATGCGGAGGTCCATCAGCACCACGTCGGGCCGGTGTGCGGCGGCCAAGGCGACCGCCCCCGCGCCGTCCCCGGCCTCGGCCACCACGTCGAAGCCGGGCGTCTCGGACATCAGGACGCGCAGGCCCGTGCGGATGAGCGGCTGGTCGTCGGCCAGCACGACCCGGATGGCCCCGGCGGTCACGCGACGGCCGCCGGTACGGGCAGCCGGGCCGTCACCCGGAAGCCGCCGCCGGGGCGTGGCGCGGCGGCGAAGTCGCCCCCGAGGAGGGTGACGCGTTCGCGCATCCCGGTGATGCCGTAGCCGGGGGCGGGGGAGACGGCGGGGGTGGCCGGGCCGTCGTTCTCGACCAGCAGGGACAGGGCGGGGTCGCCGGGGGAGCCGTGGTCGAGGACGACGCGGCAGGAGGAACCGGGCGCGTGCCGCGCCACGTTGGTCAGCGCCTCCTGCACGATGCGGTAGGCGGCCAGGTCGACGTCGTGGGGCAGCGGGCGGGGCGTGCCGTGTTCGGTGACCTCCACGCGGACGCCCGCGCCGGAGGTGGCGGCGACGAGGCCGGGGAGCGCGGCGAGGCCGGGGGCCTGGCCGTCGCCGTCGTCGCGCCGCAGGGCGCCGAGGGTGCGGCGCAGTTCGGCGAGGGTCTGCCTGCCGGTGTCCTCGATGCTGGCGAGCGCGTCGCGCGCCGCGTCCGGGCGGCTGCCGATGACCCGCCGGCCCACGCCCGCCTGGATCGCCATGACGCCGACGCTGTGGGCGATCATGTCGTGCACCTCGCGGGCGATGCGCAGCCGTTCCGCCGTGACGGCGTCGGACGCCGTGCGGGCGCGGAGTGCCTCGGCGTGGGCGCGGCGTTCGGCGAGGGCGCGGCCCGCGACCAGCGCCGTCACCTGGAGGAGCAGGAGCAGCAGGGCCGTGCCGAGCAGCGGTCCCTGCGTGAGCGGGCCGGTGACGGGCTCCGCGGCGTTGGGCGGAACGCGGGACGGCGGGAACGGGTCCGGCGGAAAGCGGTCCGGCGTGACGGGCTGCCCCGGGCGCAGCAGCCAGGCGGTGGCCAGGTGCGCGGCGAGTGCCGTGGACGCGGCGGTGAAGGCCGCGCGGCGGGTGCGCGTGGCCGCGACGACGGCGACGGCCGCCGCGGACGCGATGACGGGTATGCAGGCCAGGGTCCAGGAGGGCGCCAGCGGCGCGGTGCAGAGCGTACCGGCCAGCAGGGCGTACAGCGCGGGCAGCGGATGGCGGCCCAGCAGCGGCACCACCAGCAGCGTGACGCAGCCGGTGAGGAGCAGGCGCAGGAGCGCGGAGTCGTCCGGGCCCGCGTTCATCGCGAGGAACAGCGCGACGGGGTATGCGACCGCGCCGCACCAGGGCAGCGCCGCCCGCACACGGGGCGTCGGCGGGGACGGCGGGTCGGGGGAGCGCATGGGGCCGATCGTAATGACCGGGTGGCGTCCGCACATTGGCCCGCGGGCGTACGCCCCTGGGCCACGCGGCCGGGGGACGGTGTGGCCCGTGGCCCGATGCGGGGGCGGGGCCTGGCCCGGAAGCCTGGTCGGCATGATCGAAGTCGAGGGGCTCACCAAGCGGTTCGGTGGGCGGACGGTGGTGGACGGGCTGACCTTCGCGGTGCGGCCCGGGCGGGTGACGGGCTTTCTCGGGCCGAACGGCGCGGGGAAGAGCACGACGCTGCGGATGGTGGTGGGGCTGTGCGCGCCGTCGTCCGGCGCCGCGCGGGTCGGGGGCGTGCCGTTCAGGGACCGCGCCAGGGGCCTGCGGAGCGTCGGCGCGCTGCTGGACGCGGGGGACGTGCACGGCGGGCGGTCGGGCCGGGCGCACCTGTGGGCGCTGGCGCGGGCGAACGGGCTGCCGCGCGGGCGGGTGGACGAGGTGCTGGTCGAGGTCGGGCTGGCGGACGCGGCCGGGCGCCGGGTCGGCGGCTGGTCGCTCGGCATGCGGCAGCGCCTCGGGATCGCCGTGGCCCTGCTCGGCGATCCGCCCGTGCTGGTCTTCGACGAGCCGCTGAACGGGCTCGACCCGGAGGGCGTGCGGTGGGTGCGCGGGCTGTTCCGGCGGCTGGCGGGCGAGGGGCGCACGGTGTTCGTGTCGAGCCACCTGATGAGCGAGATGGAGCACACGGCCGACGACCTGGTGGTCGTCGGGCGCGGCCGGCTGATCGCGGCGGAGAGCCTCGCGGCGTTCTCCGCGCGCGCCGGGGGCGGCGGCGTACGGGTGCGGGCGGACGACCAGGAGACCTTCGCGCGGCTGCTCGCGGCCGAGGGGGCGGCGGTGACGCGGCGGGACGGCGGGCTGCTGGTGACGGGCGTCGATGCCCGGCGGGTGGGTGAGCTGGCGGCGCGGCGGCGTGTGGTGCTGACCGAACTGACGGCGCGCGCGTCGTCGTTGGAGGACGCGTTCATGGAACTGACGGCCGACAGTGTCGAGTACGGGGCGGGGGAGAAGCGATGACGACCGGCACCCGGTCCGCACGTCCCGCGCTCGCCGCGGACACCGCCGGCGAGCCCCGGGCGGCGTTCAGCGATCTCGTCGCTGCCGAGTGGATCAGGTTCCGCTCCCTGCGCTCCACGTGGTGGGTGCTCGGCGTCTGCGCGGCGCTCGTGGTCACCATCGCGGTCAGCGCCGCGTGGAACGACCAGTCGAACTGGCACAACTACCCGCCGGGCGTCCAGCGGATCTTCGTCCCCGTATGGGCGATCCGGGACGCGTACAACGACACCGCGGCGATGATCACGATGCTGATGACCGGCGCGCTGGGGGCCACCGCGATCGCGGCCGAGCACGCGACCGGGCTCGCGCGGACGACGTTCACCGCCGTACCGGCGCGCCGCCAGGTGCTGACGGCGCGGGCGCTGGTGGTGACGGCGGTCACCGGCCTGTCCGGCGTCCTCGTCGCGGGGGTGTGCTTCTGGGCGAGCCAGGCGATCCTGGCCCGGCAGGACATCGGCATGGGGATCGGCGACGACGGGGCGCTGCGCGCGGTGGCCGCGTCCGCGCTGCTGGCGCCGGTCTCCGCGCTGACGGGGATGGCCCTCGGCGCGCTGCTGCGGCACACGGCGGGCGCGGTCGCCGGGACGGCGGCGCTGCTGCTCCTGGCGCCCTCGCTCGTCAACGAGAGGTACGCGTGGACGGCGGCGATCGACCACGCGCTGCCGCTCAGCGCCTGGGAGTTCTTGACCGGTATCGGGCCCGTCATGTTCCCGCCGGAGCACGGGGCCACGGTCGGCGGGTCCTGGGCGGTGTACGCGCTGTGGCCGCTCGCGGCCGTGGCGGTCCTGCTGGCGGCCGAGCACCGCAGGGACGTGTGAGGCGGCGGGGCGGCCCCCTCGGGGACCGCCCCGCCGCCCCGGGTCACTCCGCCGCGCTGTTCTCGGCGATCATCTGCTCGAACGCCTCGGGCGTCTGCGGGGTGTCCACGACCTCGCCGTTGTACTTGAGCGTCGGGGTGCCGGTCACGCCGTCGGCGTCGTCGAACGCGTCGGACATCCGCAGGGCCCAGACGGCGAACGTGCTGTCGTGCACCGCCGCCTCGAAGTCCGCGTTGTCCTTCAGCTCGGGCACGGTCTGCGCGATGTCGATCAGGTTCTGGTCGTCGCCGAAGTCGTCCGAGCGCTCGTCCGGGTGGTGCTCCGCCGAGTAGAGCGCCTGGTGGTAGGCGACGAACGCCTCGGGGTTCACGTCGAGCGCGGCGCCCAGGGCCTCCAGCGCGTTCCTGGAGCCGCTGCCGCCGAAGCTGTCGTCGAGGAAGGTCCCGAAGACGTAGTCGATGTTGTACGTGCCGTCCTCGACGCCCTGCCCGATGGTGTCGCCGAGGTTCTGCTCCAGGGAGGCGCAGACGGGGCAGCGCGGGTCCTCGTAGAGCGTCAGGGTGTTGGGGGCGTCGGGGTCGCCGACGCGGAGGGTCGTGCCGTCGTCGCCCGCGGTGTTGGCGGGGGCGGCGTCGGCGAAGCCGCCGTCCTTGCCGTCGTCGAGCTGGGAGCGGACGGCGGACCAGTCGGTCGCGTCGTCCGAGCCGCCGTTCTGCCCGGCGACGGCGACGCCTATGCCGGCGGCTATGCCGAGGACCACGACGGCGCTGCCGGTGACGGTGAGGCGGCGGCGGAGCCGCTCCTTGCGCGCCTGGCGTTCGCGTTCGGCCTGGAGGCGGACGCGCGCGGCGCGCTTGGCCTCGGCGGAGTTGCGCTTGCTCATGTGGGGACTGCTCCTGTGTGTCTGTGCCGCGGCCCGCGAGGGGGCGCGTGCTGCTGCTGCGGTCGGTACGGGCGGTGCGCTCGCTCAGGCGGCGGGCGCGGCGCCCGCGGGCGGACCGCGGCGCAGGACGGAGTGGGACAGCAGGAGCGGGACCGGCGACCGCCTGTCGCGGCGGGCCGGGCGGGGCGCGGGCCGTACGGCGTCGGCGGCGCGCGCGCCGGTGGCGGCGACCGCGAGCAGCAGCGGGCGGAAGCCCGCGGCCACGGCCGCGCGCAGGGTGCGGGCGACGGCGGCCTCGCCGCCGCGCAGCCACAGGGCGGCGACGAGCCCCGCCGCGACGTGCGCGGCGAGGAGCGCCCAGGGGCCGCCCGGGAGGTCCACGGGCCCGGCGAGCTGCGTCAACGGGGCGCCGAGATCGCTCCCCCCGCAGAACAGATCGACCCCCAGCAGCCGCAGGGGGCCGGTGACCGGGCCGCCGCCGGGGCCGTAGCAGGTGTCCTGCCCGGCGGTGAAGACGGTGTCGGCGGCCAGCTGGAGGGGCAGCAGCAGCCCGGCGATGGGCCAGAAACCGCGCTCGCGGTCCCCGGCGAGTACCAGGGCGAGGACGAAGACCACCGCCGCGACGGCGGCGACCGCCGGGGCGGGCAGGGGCGCGTCGGACAGCAGCACATGGGCACCGGCGGACAGCGTGACGAGCAGCGCCGCGAACACCGCGGCGCGCGCCACACGCAGACCGGAGCCGTGGACGGAACCACGGAGTGCTGTCGTCCCCATCGCTGGCGAGTGTGCCACGTCCGGTCGTAGGGACGTCGTAAAGGCCGGTGCGGGACGCCGTGACGGGCACCTCTCTGACCTTGGGAATTACCGCGCGCACCCCCTGTGACCTGCGAAGACACGGTCCCGGGTGGGGAGAGAGGCGGGCGCGGGGGCGGGAGGTGATGGGGGTAGGGTCGGGGAGCCAAGACACCCCTGCTGCGGAAGGCTCGTGGAGTGACCAAGCCGTTCACACACCTGCATGTTCACACCCAGTACTCGCTGCTGGACGGTGCGGCGCGGCTCAAGGACATGTTCAAGGCGTGCCAGGACATGGGCATGTCCCACATCGCGATCACCGACCACGGGAACCTGCACGGCGCGTACGACTTCTTCCAGCAGGCCACGGGCGCGGGCATCACGCCGATCATCGGCATCGAGGCGTACGTCGCGCCCGAGTCGCGGCGGCACAAGCGCCGCGTGCAGTGGGGGCAGCCGCACCAGAAGAGGGACGACATCTCCGGTTCCGGCGGCTACACCCACAAGACCATCTGGGCCTACAACCGCACGGGCCTCCACAACCTCTTCCGCCTCTCCTCCGACGCGTACACCGAGGGCTACTTCGTGAAGTGGCCCCGGATGGACAAGGAGACCATCGCCCAGCACGCCGAGGGCCTGATCGCGTCCACCGGCTGCCCGTCGGGCGAGGTGCAGACGCGGCTGCGGCTCGGCCAGCCCGAGGAGGCGCTGAAGGCCGCCGCCGAGTACCAGGAGATCTTCGGCCGCGAGCGGTACTTCATGGAGCTGATGGACCACGGCCTGGAGATCGAGAAGCGGGTGCGGGACGGCCTGCTGGAGATCGGCCGCAAGCTGCGCATCCCGCCGATCGTCACCAACGACAGCCACTACACGTACGCCGAGGAGGCCGCCGCGCACGACGCGCTGCTGTGCGTCCAGACCGGCAAGAACCTCTCCGACCCGGACCGCTTCCGCTTCGACGGCACCGGCTACTACCTCAAGTCGCCCGAGGAGATGTACGCCGTCGACCTGTCCGATGCCTGGCAGGAGGGCTGCGCCAACACGCGTCTCGTCGCCGAGCAGGTGGACACCGAGGGCTGGTTCAAGCCGCGCGACCTGATGCCGCGCTTCGACGTGCCGGACGGCTACACGGAGGTCACCTGGTTCCGCGAGGAGGTGGCGCGCGGCATGGCCCGCCGCTACCCCGGCGGCGTGCCGGAGGACCGGCAGCGGCAGGTCGAGTACGAGATGGGCGTCATCATCCAGATGGGGTTCCCCGGCTACTTCCTCGTGGTCGCGGACTTCATCATGTGGGCCAAGTCGCAGGGCATCGCGGTGGGCCCGGGGCGCGGCTCGGCGGCCGGGTCGCTCGTCTCGTACGCGCTGGGCATCACCGACCTCGACCCGCTCGACCACGGGCTGATCTTCGAGCGGTTCCTGAACCCCGAGCGCATCTCGATGCCGGACGTCGACATCGACTTCGACGAGCGCCGGCGCGGCGAGGTCATCCGCTACGTGACGGAGAAGTACGGCGCGGACAAGGTGTCGATGATCGGCACCTACGGCACGATCAAGGCCAAGGCCGCCATCAAGGACGCCTCCCGCGTCCTCGGCTACCCGTACGCCATGGGCGACCGCATCACCAAGGCGATGCCGGCCGACGTCCTCGGCAAGGGCATCCCGCTGTCCGGCATCACCGACAAGGACCACCCGCGCTACAGCGAGGCGGCCGAGGTCCGGGGGATGTACGAGAACGAGGCGGACGTCCGCAAGGTCATCGACACCGCGCGCGGCCTCGAAGGGCTCGTGCGGCAGATGGGCATGCACGCGGCGGGCGTCATCATGTCCAGCGAGCGGCTGGTGGACCACGTCCCGCTGTTCGCGCCGAAGAACGACGGCGTGGTCGTCACGCAGTGGGACTACCCGACGTGCGAGTCGCTCGGCCTGCTGAAGATGGACTTCCTCGGGCTGCGCAACCTGACGATCATGGACGACGCGGTCAAGCTCATCAAGCAGAACAAGGGCATCGACATCGAGCTGCTGCAGCTGCCGCTCGACGACCCGAAGACCTTCGAACTGCTCGGCAGGGGCGACACGCTGGGCGTCTTCCAGTTCGACGGCGGCCCGATGCGCTCGCTGCTGCGCATGATGAAGCCGACCCACTTCGAGGACATCTCCGCCGTCGGCGCCCTGTACCGGCCGGGCCCGATGGGCATGAACAGCCACATCAACTACGCGCTGCGCAAGAACCGCCAGCAGGAGATCACGCCGATCCACCCCGAGCTGGAGGAGCCGCTGCGCGACGTCCTGGACGTCACATACGGCCTGATCGTCTACCAGGAGCAGGTGCAGAAGGCCGCGCAGGTGCTCGCCGGCTACTCGCTCGGACAGGCCGACCTGCTCCGCCGCGCGATGGGCAAGAAGAAGAAGGAGATCCTGGAGAAGGAGTTCGTCCCCTTCCAGGGCGGCATGCGCGAGCGCGGCTACTCGGACGAGGCCATCCAGGCGGTGTGGGACGTCCTGGTCCCGTTCTCCGGCTACGCGTTCAACAAGGCGCACTCCTCTGCATATGGTCTGATCACCTACTGGACCGCTTATCTCAAGGCGAATTACCCGGCCGAGTACATGGCGGGCGTGCTCACCTCGGTCCGGGACGACAAGGACAAGTCGGCGATCTACCTCAACGAGTGCCGCCGCATGGGCATCAAGGTGCTGCCGCCGGATGTCAACGAATCCGAGGCGTTCTTCACCCCGCGCGGTGACGACACCATCGTCTTCGGCCTCACCGCCGTCCGCAATGTCGGGCAGAACGTGGTGGATTCCATCGTCGCCACCCGGAAGGCCAAGGGGAAGTACACCTCCTTCCCCGATTTCCTCGACAAGGTCGAGGCCGTGGTCTGCAACAAGCGCACCGTCGAATCCCTCATCAAGGCCGGCGGATTCGACACCCTGGGCCACACCAGGAAAGGGCTCACCGCCCACTTCGAGTCGATGATCGACAATGTCGTCCAGGTCAAGCGCAAGGAGGCCGAGGGGCAGTTCGACCTCTTCGGCGGAATGGGCGACGACGGAAAGGACGACGGCCCGGGATTCGGCCTCGACGTCGTCTTCTCCGAGGAGGAGTGGGAGAAGACCTATCTCCTCGCCCAGGAACGGGAAATGCTCGGCCTCTATGTGTCGGACCACCCGCTGTTCGGCATCGAGCACGTGTTGAACGACAAGGCCGACGCCGCCATCTCCGCGCTGAACGGCGGCGAGTACCCGGACGGCGCGACCGTCACCATCGGCGGCATCATCTCCGGCCTCCAGCGGAAGATGACCAAGCAGGGCAACCCCTGGGCCATCGCCACGGTCGAGGACCTCGCCGGGTCCATCGACTGCATGTTCTTCCCCGCCACCTACCAGCTGGTCTCCACCCAGCTCGTCGAGGACACCGTGGTCTTCGTCAAGGGCAGGCTGGACAAGCGCGAGGACGTGCCGCGCCTGGTCGCCATGGAGCTGATGGTGCCCGACCTGAGCGACGCGTCCCCTGACGCGCCCGTCACCATCACCATCCCCAGCGTCAAGGTCACCCCGCCGCTCGTGGAGCGCCTCGGCGAAGTCCTCGGCCAGCACAGGGGACCCACCGAGGTGCGCGTCAGGCTCCAGGGCAGGCGCACGACGACGGTGCTGCGTCTCGACCGGCACCGCGTCCAGGCCGACCCCGCGCTTTTCGGTGACCTGAAAGCACTTCTGGGGCCTGCCTGCCTGGCGGGCTGAATTCCCTTGGTCCGATAATGGGCTGCTTGGCAGGATGATGGATCGGGCTTTACCTGACCGGGGCATCCACGGGTCTACCTTCGGTATCGAGCACATCACCGTTGAAGGGGTGGGTCGCCGTGGATGCCCGAATGATAGCCAAGTCCGTTTTCCTGTTGCGTGAGGTGCACACCTCACGCGACGAAACGGTCCACGCGCTGCTGGAGTACTTCCCGGGAAGCGCATTCGAGGACCGTCTCCGGTGCGTGCACGAGGCATATGACATCGTGCACCACGGCGCGCTTCCCGTGTATGCGCTGCCGTCGCAGGTTTCCGACGCGCGCTATTTCGCGGCGGCGCACGCGAGGCACGCGTTCACGGACTGACGCGCGCCGGGCGCCGCGGCGCCCGCACGAGGCGACGAGCCGGTACCGCCGCGATGTCACCGCGCGACCGGCCTCCCGCGCCGCCCCCGGATCACGGCCGGGCGGACGGCGCACAGAGGGCGCACTCCCCGAGGGAGTGCGCCCTTTGTGTATCACTTCGTTCAGGCGGTTGACGTGCGCCGCCCGCGGTCCGCGCGACGCGGTCTCAGTTGTGCCCGAAGCGCCGTTCGCGCTTGCGGCTCCTCGGCTGCTCGGCCGCGGCCTCCGGCTTGGTCTCGCCGGCGGGCGGCCCGGCCGGCTTGCGGCGGTCCTGGTTCCGGGAGTTCTGGGCGTTCTTGGCCATGATCCCTCCTGGCGCTGCGGCGGCCCGCCGGGGTCCTGCCCCGCGTGCCGCGGAACGGCGGCTCGCAACCAGCGTCGCACGGCCCGCCATAGTTCGCACTCCGGGCATTGCGGGCATCCGACTCGCCACGCCGAAGATCGAGTTGGCGCAGATAACGGCGCTGGTGTCGGGCAGACTCAAGGGCGGGCAGACTCAAGCTCGGACTCGAAAACTCTTCGGGGAAAGAAGGTGCTACGTGGACCGCTGCGTCGTCCTGGTGGACGCCGGGTATTTGCTGGGCGCCGCGGCCAGTCTTCTCGCCGGAGAACCCGCGAGGCCCCGGATTTCCGTCGATCACGCCGCGCTGATCCACGGCCTGCGCGAGCGCGCCGAGGCCGACACCGGCCGCGACCTCCTCCGTATCTACTGGTTCGACGGCGCGCCCGACCGCGTGCCCCAGCCCGAGCACCGCAGGCTGCGCGTCATGCCGCGCGTCACCGTGCGCCTCGGCGCCCTCACGCGCAGCGACGGGCGCTGGGCGCAGAAGGGCGTGGACGCCGCGATGCACGCCGAACTGACCGAACTGGCCCGCAACCGCGCCTGCGCCGACATCGTCCTCGTCACCGGCGACGGCGACCTGCTGCCCGGCCTGATGTCCGCCAAGGAGCACGGCGTCGCCGTCCACCTGTGGGCCGTCCAGGCCGCCGACGGCGACTACAACCAGTCGGAGGACCTCGTCGCCGAGGCCGACGAACGCCGCGTCCTCGACCGCGCGTGGATCACCCGCGCCGTACGCGTCAACGAGACGCTCACCGCCGGGCCGCAGCACTCCCCGCCCCGCCCCGAGATCGCCGCCATCCTCGCCGCGCCCCTCCCCGAGACCGCCGGAACGCCCGCGGAACCCGCCGCCGCCCGCCGCCCCGTGCACGCCAAGAACGGCACGGCCCCCGCCGCCGACGCCCCGCCCTGTCCGCCCGAGCAGCGCGACAACGGCACCCCGGCGGCCAAGGGCGTCCCCACCCCCAAGGACCTCGCGTCCCTCGGCCGCCCCGTCCCCGCCGTGCCGCAGACCGGCGCCGTCCCCGCCACCGCCACCCTCCGCTGGTCCTCCGACCGCGGCTGGGTCGACCGGGGCGCCCCCGAGGAGACCCCGGAGATCGCGGCCATCCCGATGCTGTCGCAGGTCACCACGGCCGAGCAGCGCTGGGCCGACCGCGAGGAGGACATCACCGCCGTCAGCGGCGACCCGTTCGAGGTCGGCCAGGTCTTCGCGCGCCGCTGGGCGGAACGGCTCGGCAGCCCGGCGCACCTCCAGCGGCTCTCCACCGAGTACCCCCGCATCCCGCACCGCATCGACGGCGAACTGCTGCGCTACGCCGCCAGGTTCGGCCTCCTGGCCCACAAGGACGACCAGATCGACGAGCAGGACAGGTACGCGATCCGCGCCGGATTCTGGCGCGAGGTGGACAGCAGGACAGGCGCGGAACGCACCGCCTGAGCGCCCGCCGGGGGCACGACCCGCGCACACCGGCGCATGTCCGGAACGCGCCCCGGCGTCCGCCCCGGCCGCCGCGCCGCGTAGGCTGCCTCCTCGTGGCCTCTTCGACCGCACGGCCCGGCCTCCCGACAGCGACAGCGCGCCGCGTCAGCACCGACGCGGCGCTCGCCGTGCGCGACCTGGTCAAGACGTACCCGGCGGGCCGCGCCAGGCGCGGCGCGGCCACCGCCCCGGTCCGGGCCAGCGACGGCGTCAGCCTCGACGTCGCGGGCGGCGAGATCTTCGGCCTCCTCGGCCCCAACGGCGCGGGCAAGACCACCCTGGTCAAGCAGATCACCGGCCTCCTGCGCCCCGACTCGGGCGCCATCACCCTCCTCGGCCACGACCTCGTGCGGCACCCGCGCCGCGCCGCCAGGCTCCTCGCCTACCTCGGCCAGGAGTCCACCGCCCTCGACGAGCTGACGGTCGCCCTCGCCGCCGAGACCACCGCCAGGCTGCGCGGCCTCGACGCCCCCGCCGCGCGCCGCGAGCGGGACGACGTCCTGGAGGAACTGGGCCTCACCGCCCTCGCCGGACGCCCCCTGAAGCGCCTGTCCGGCGGCCAGCGGCGCCTCGCCTGCGTCGCCGCCGCCCTCACCGCGCGCCGCCCCGTCCTCGTCCTGGACGAGCCGACGACCGGCATGGACCCCGTCGCCCGCCGCGCCGTCTGGGCCGCCGTGGACCGCCGCCGCGGCACGGACGGCACCACGGTCCTGCTGGTCACCCACAACGTGCTGGAGGCCGAGACGGTCCTCGACCGGGTGGCCGTCATGGACGCGGGCCGGGTCATCGCCTGCGACACCCCCGGCGGCCTGAAGACGCTCGTCGGCTCCGACGTGCGCCTCGACCTCGTGTGGCGCGGCGACCCGCCGCTGCACGTCCCGGCCATCGCCGAGGCACGCCGCGCCGCCACGGTCACCGGCCGCCGCTGGACCCTGCGGCTGGACCCCGACCACGCCCGCGCGCTGGTCACCACCGTGACCCAGGGCCCCGCGTTCGCCGCCCTGGACGACTTCACCCTGGCGACGCCGAGCCTGGAAGACGTCTACCTCGCCCTCGGCGGCAGGGGAGAAGGGCTGGTCCGCTCGTGACCGACACCTACCCGCACACGCTGCGCGCCGCGCGCTCCGCCGACGCCGCCCGCGCCCGTACGGCCGCCGTGCCCGCCGTCGCGGACGACGGCCCCCCGCGCGCCGGGGGCCCCGCGCCCCTGGCGCCCGCCGCCAGGCTGTGGCCCGCGCTCGGCGCGGTGTACCGGGCGCAGCTGTCGCGGGCCCGCGTCGCGCGCATCCCGCTGCTGTTTGTGGCCACCTTCCAGTCGATCGGGATCATGGTCCTGATGCGCGGGGTGGTGGACGGCGGCGGCGGGGAGGCCCGCGCCGTGGTGGCGGGGTCGGCGGTGCTGGTCGTCGCGTTCGTCGCGCTCAACCTCCTCGCCCAGTACTTCGGGCAGCTGCGGGCCTCCGGCGGGCTCGACCACTACGCCACGCTGCCGGTGCCCGCGGCGGCCGTCGCGCTGGGGACGGCGGGGGCGTACGCGTCGTTCACCGTGCCGGGCGTCCTCGTCACGGCCGTCAGCGGCTGCCTGCTGTACCAGCTGCCGATGGGCGGCCTGTGGGTCGCGCTCGCCGTCGTGCCGCTCGCCGGTGCCGCGCTCGCCGGTCTCGGCGCCGCGCTCGGGCTGCTCGCGCCCCGCGCCGAGCTGGCGACCCTGTGCGGGCAGCTCGGCATGTCGGCGGCGCTGCTGCTCGGCGTCCTCCCCACCGACCGGCTGCCGGAGCCCGTGCTGTGGCTGCGCGACCTGCTGCCGTCGAGCTACGGCGTGGACGCCCTGGCCGACGCGCTGGGCCCCGCACCGGACTGGGCGTCCGTCGCGGGCGACCTGACCGTCTGCGCGGTCGTCGGCGTCGTCGCGCTCGCCCTGGCCACCTGGGCGTACCGGCGCGCCGCCGTCCGGTAGGGCGTGCCGTCCGGCACGCCTGCCCGCCGGAGGGAGGCGCGCACATCCGCCTCCCGCTAGGGTCTGTCCGGCGGGTCTTGCCTGTCTGACGACGCCCGGCGTGGGGGTACCTCCCGGGCCTCCTTGGCCTGGGGGAACCTCGCTGCGTTGCCGCATCGCGCGAGTACGGTCGGGTGTGAGCTGCGGTCCGGCGCCTTGCGGTGCACCGGCATCTGGGGGCACCCCCGGCCGCCAGGCTGGGGGAGCCGTGAGCCGCGACAAGATCCGCCGGACAGACCCTCAACGCCCGCTGGGCGAGCGGCGCAGCCGCCGCACGGCGTTCCCGGCCTGTCCCGGGGGATGCCGCCCTGCTCGCGGGTCCCTGACCCGTCCGGCGGCCCGGTGAGCCGCACCTCCACGGGGCAGCTCCGGCGGGCGGTGGCGCCGCGCGCCGCGCCCCCGCGCCCCGTGCGCCCGAACGGCCGTCCCGGGGCCCGAACACACGGGCGTACCTGGCAGGATGATCGGGTGACCGATCCCCAGCCCGCACCGGACCAGGGCCCCGCCTCCCCGCCCGGCCACGACCCCTGGGCCGCCACGACCTCCGCCGGGTGCTCCGGCGGCGGGGAGGACGGCGCGCAGTGGCCGGGGGAGATACGCGACGGGCTGCTCGTCACCGTCCCGACCGCGATCCTGACGGGGCTGGTCCTCGGCCTCGTCTGGTTCTGGTGGTCGCCGCGGGTGCCGCTCGTCCACAACGGCGAGGCGGTGCTGCTCGCCGACTCCGAGGGGCAGCAGGCGATCGGCTCGGACGGGCTCTTCCTGCTCGCGGGCCTCGGGGTGGGCGCCGTCGCGGGCGTCGCCGTCCACCTGCTGCGGCGGCGCGCGGGCGCGGGGACCGTCGTCGGCCTCGCCGCCGGCTCCCTGCTGGGCGCGCTGCTCGCCTGGCGGTTCGGCATCTGGCTCGGGCCCACGCAGGACGTGCTCGCGCACGCCCGGGACGTCGGCGAGGGCGTGCGCTTCGACGCGCCGCTCGAACTGGGCGCCAAGGGCGTGCTCCTCGGCCTGCCGTTCGCCGCCGTGGGCGTCCACATGTTCTGCACCGCCGCCTGGATGCCCCGCGAGGCCGCGCCGCCCCCGACGGAGCTGCCGCACTGGCAGAGTCCGCAGTGGGAGGAGCGCGCGCGGGACCGGCGGCAGCGGCCGGAGGAACGGGACGGCCAGGACAGGCGGGACGGGCAGGACGGCGGCGAGAGCTGACGCGACCCCCGGGGACCGGCCCGGACCAGCCGGAACGCCCTCCCGTACCGTGGGACGGGTCCCGACCAGGCCGCCCCGCCGCCCGTCCACCCAGGAAGCCCATGACCTCCCCGCACAGCGCCCCGCGCCCGTCCGCCCCCGCCCCCGACATCCGGCTGATCGTGACCGACATGGACGGCACCCTGCTGGACGGCGAAGGCCGCGTCCCCGACGCGTTCTGGCCGCTGCTGGCCGAGCTGGAGCGGCGCGGCATCGTCCTCAGCCCCGCCAGCGGACGGCAGTACGCCACCCTCGCCGCGCTCTTCGCGGGCGCCGACGACGGCATGGTCTACATCGCGGAGAACGGCGCGTACGTCGTCCGCGACGGCGCCGAGGTCAGCTCCGAGCCGCTCGACCCCGCCGTCCCCGTCCGGGTCGTCAGGTCGGTCCGCCAGCTCGCGGCCGACGGCGTGGACGTGGGCACCGTGGTCTGCGGCAAGCGCGCGGCGTACGTCGAGCGGTCCGACGACGCGTTCCTCGCCGAGGTCGCGAAGTACTACGCCGAGCGCCGCGTCGTCCCCGACCTCACCGCCGTGGACGACGAGGTCCTGAAGGTCGCCCTCTTCGACTTCGGCAGCGCGGAGCGCACCACCGCCCCCGCCCTCAAGCCGCTCGCCGCCACCCACCAGGTCGTCGTCTCCAGCGAGAAGTGGATCGACGTCATGAACCAGGGCGTCAACAAGGGCGGCGCCGTCCGCAGCCTCCAGCGCGCGCTGGGCGTCACCCCGGCGCAGACCATGGCCTTCGGCGACTACCTCAACGACCTGGAGATGCTCGACGCGGCCGAGTGGTCGTACGCCATGGCCGACGCCCACCCCGAGGTCCTGCGCCGCGCCCGGCAGGTCGCCCCGTCCCACCGCGACAACGGCGTCCTGCGCACGATCGCCCGCGTCCTCGACCTGCCCCTCGACCTGCCCCCGGACTGACGCGCCCGCCCGCTCAGCGCGCGATGGGGGCGGTCCGCGCGCCGGTCAGCGCGACCAGGTCGGCCGGCGCCAGCTCGATCTCCAGGCCGCGCCGCCCCGCCGAGACGAAGACCGTCGGGTGCCCGGCCGCCGACGCGTCGACCACGGTCGGCAGCCGCCTGCGCTGCCCCAGCGGCGAGATGCCGCCGCGCACGTACCCGGTCGTCCGCTCGGCCGCCGCCGGGTCGGCCATCGCCGCCCGCTTCCCGCCGACGGCGGACGCCAGCGCCTTCAGCGACAGCTGCCCCGACACCGGCACCAGCGCGACCGTCAGCGTGCCGTCCACGTCCGCGACCAGCGTCTTGAACACACGCAGCGGGTCCGCCCCCAGCGCCTCGGCCGCCTCGCCGCCGTACGAGGCCGCCGCCGGGTCGTGCGCGTACGCGTGCAGCGTGAACGCGACGCCGGCCCGCGCCGCCGCCACCGTCGCCGGGGTGCCGCCGGACGCGGCCTGCCGCTTGCGCGCCATGGCGCCCCTCCCGTCAGTTCAGGCTGGTCGGGCGGACGGTGAACTCCGCGCCCGGCACGGACGGGAGCTTGCCGATCACCGCCGTCTCCTGCCGCAGGATGCGCAGCTCCTCCGCCAGCCGCGTCGCCGTGTCCTTGGCCTGGAGCAGCCGCTGCTTGTCCGGCGTGTACAGCATCGTCGCCGCCGCCACCAGGTACGACACCACCGACGGGTCGTCCGGCAGGTCCTGCCCCGGCGCGAGCGAGCGCTCGTTCGCCCCCGCGAGGACCTTCTGGTACGAGCGGAACGCCCGCAGCACCCCCGAGGCCAGCGCCCCCGCGCCCTCCCCGGCCACCTCCTCCAGCGGCTCCACCTCGGCCGTCAGGTACGGCCCGTCCGCCGTCACCGACACGAGGCGGAAACGCGTCGTCCCGGTCGCGAGCACCTCGTACCCCTCCTCGTCGGGGCGCTCCCGGATCGTCGAGGCGTCCGCGACGCAGCCCACCTCGTGGAACGAGCGGCGCGGGTCGTCCCGCGCGAACCCGGAACCGGCCGCCAGCTCCGGCGGCTTCCCCGTCTCCGGCAGCCCCACGGCGCTCGGCGCCACCTCGTGCCCGTCGCGGATCGCCACCACGCCGAACGGCCGGGGACCGTCCTCCGGCAGCTCCAGCAGATCGGCCATGAGCGCCCGGTACCGCGGCTCGAACACGTTCAGCGGAAGTACCAGACCCGGGAACAGCACGGTGTTCAGCGGGAAGAGCGGCAGGCGCGTGGTCGTCACGACCGGCCAGCCTATCGGCTGCGGGGTGGGCTGTCCGGGGGGACGTGGCGATGCGTGGCGGCGGGCCCGCGCGGCGCCGTCCCCGCGCCGCCGCCCGGATGCCGAAACGCGTTGCCGGCCGTTCCCGGCCGTCTGCGAAACTGGACGCGTGCTGACTCGAATCGATCTGCGGGACACCGACCCCTCCGGGGCCGGGATCGACCGCGACCTGCTGCCGCGCGCCGAACTCGACGTCGAGGCCGCCCTGGAGAAGGTGCGGCCCATCTGCGAGAACGTGCGCCATCGCGGCACGGCGGCACTGATCGAGTACGCGCAGCGGTTCGAGGGCGTCACCCTCGACCGCGTCCGGGTCCCCGCCGAGGCGCTCGGCCGCGCCCTGGCCGAACTCGACCCCGCCGTCCGCGCGGGCCTGGAGGAGTCCATCCGCCGCGCCCGCCTCGTCCACCACGAGCAGCGCCGCACCGACACCGCCGTCCGCGTCGTGCCCGGCGGGACCGTCACCGAGCGCTGGGTGCCCGTCGAACGCGTCGGCCTGTACGTGCCGGGCGGCCGGGCGGTCTACCCGTCGTCGGTCGTGATGAACGTCGTCCCGGCGCAGGAGGCGGGCGTCGGCTCCCTCGCCGTCGCGTCCCCGCCGCAGGCGGCCCCCGGCAACGACTGGGGCGCCGGGCTGCCCCACCCCACGATCCTCGCCGCCTGCGCGCTGCTCGGCGTGGACGAGGTGTACGCGGCGGGCGGCGCCCAGGCGATCGCGATGTTCGCCTACGGCACGGACGAGTGCGCGCCCGTACGCCTCGTGACCGGGCCCGGCAACGTGTACGTCGCCGCCGCCAAGCGCCTGCTGAAGGGCGTCATCGGCATCGACGCCGAGGCCGGGCCGACCGAGATCGCCGTCCTCGCCGACGACAGCGCCGCCCCCGCCCTCGTCGCCGCCGACCTGATCAGCCAGGCGGAGCACGACGTGCTGGCCGCCGCCGTCCTCGTCACCCCGTCCGCCGCGCTGGCCGACGCCGTGGACGCCGAACTGGCCGTCCGCGTGCCCGCCGCCAAGCACCACGGGCGGATCGCCGAGGCGCTCGCCGGACGCCAGTCGGGCACCGTCCTGGTCACGGACATCGACCAGGGGCTCGCCGTCGTGGACGCCTACGCCGCCGAGCACCTGGAGATCCTGACCGAGGACGCCCACGCGGTCGCCGCCCGCGTCCGCAACGCGGGCGCCGTCTTCATCGGCCCCTACTCGCCCGTGTCCCTCGGCGACTACGCCGCGGGCTCCAACCACGTGCTCCCCACCGGCGGCTGCGCCTGCCACTCGTCGGGTCTTTCCGTCCAGTCGTTCCTGCGCGGCATCCACGTCGTGGACTACGACCGGGACGCCCTCGCCGGGGTGGCCCACCACGTCGTCACGCTCGCCGAGGCCGAGGACCTGCCCGCCCATGGCGCGGCCGTCACGGCGCGGTTCGAACGCGACGGCGGCAGCGGCGACGGCAGTGGCGGAGACGAGCGACAGGACCCCAGCGCATGACCGGCATCGACGACCTGCCCATCAGGGACGAACTGCGCGGCAAGACCCCGTACGGGGCGCCGCAGCTCGACGTCCCCGTGCGGCTCAACACCAACGAGAACCCGTACCCCCTGCCCGAGGCCCTGGTCCGGCGCATCGCCGAGCGCGTCTCCGACGCCGCCCGCACCCTCAACCGCTACCCGGACCGCGACGCCGTCGTCCTGCGCACGCAGCTCGCCGCCTACCTCACGCGCACCGGCGGCCACCAGGTCGGCCCGCGCCAGGTCTGGGCCGCCAACGGGTCGAACGAGGTCATCCAGCAGCTCCTCCAGGCCTTCGGCGGCCCCGGGCGCACCGCGATCGGCTTCGACCCGTCGTACTCCATGTACGCGCTGATCGCCCGCGGCACCGGCACCGGCTGGATCTCCGGGCCGCGCCGCCCCGACTACGGGATCGACGAGCCGGCCGCCGTCGCCGCCGTGCGGGAGCACGCGCCCGACGTCGTGTTCATCTGCTCGCCCAACAACCCGACCGGCACCGCCGTCGCCCCCGGGACCGTCACGGCCCTGTACGACGCGGCGCAGGAGGTGGCGGGCCACCCGAACGGGGCGCTCGTCATCGTGGACGAGGCGTACGCGGAGTTCAGCCACCAGCCGTCGCTGCTGCGGCTGCTGCCCGGCCGGCCGAACCTGGTGATCACCCGCACGATGTCCAAGGCCTTCGGCGCCGCCGGGCTGCGCGTCGGCTACCTGGCGGCCGACCCGGCCGTGGTGGACGCCGTCCAGCTCGTGCGCCTGCCGTACCACCTGTCGGCCGTCACCCAGGCCACCGCGCACGCGGCGCTCGAATTCGCCGATACGCTGCTCGGGTACGTCGAGGAGCTGAAGGCCGAACGGGACCGGCTGGTCAGCGAGCTGCGCGCCCTCGGCTGCGAGGTCACCGAGTCGGACGCGAACTTCGTGCAGTTCGGCCGCTTCGAGGACACGCACGCCGTGTGGCAGCGCCTGCTCGACCACGGCGTGCTCGTCCGGGACAACGGCGTGCCGGGCCGGCTGCGGGTCACCACCGGCACGCGGCAGGAGAACGACGCCTTCCTGGACGCGGTCCGGGCGGTGCGGAAGGAGATCAGCGAATGACGCGCGTGGGCCGCGTGGAGCGCACCACCAAGGAGACCTCGGTCACCGTCTCGATCGACCTCGACGGCACCGGGACCGTCGACGTCGCGACGGGGGTCGGCTTCTTCGACCACATGCTCGACCAGCTCGGTCGGCACGGACTGTTCGACCTGACGGTGAAGACCGAGGGCGACCTGCACATCGACAGCCACCACACCATCGAGGACACCGCGCTCGCGCTGGGCGCCGCGTTCCGGCAGGCGCTGGGCGACAAGCGGGGCATCGTGCGCTTCGCGGACGCGTCGGTGCCGCTGGACGAGTCCCTCGCGCAGGTGACCGTGGACCTGTCGGGCCGCCCGTACCTCGTGCACCGCGAGCCGGAGAACATGGCGCCGATGATCGGCTCGTACGACACGACGATGACCCGGCACATCCTGGAGTCCTTCGTCGCGCAGGCGCAGATCGCGCTGCACGTCCACGTGCCGTACGGCCGCAACGCGCACCACATCGTCGAGTGCCAGTTCAAGGCCCTCGCCCGCGCGCTGCGCTACGCCAGCGAGATAGACCCCCGGCAGACCGGCATCCCCTCCACCAAGGGCGCGCTGTGAACGGGACATCGACGCTGCTGCTGGTCGTCGGGCTCTTCCTGCTCGGCGGCGTCATCTCGTTCGTGAAGCAGGGCCTGCCGCGTGGCGTCATCGCCCTGCTCGGCGCGGGCAGCGCGCTGTGCCTGCTGGCGGGCGCGCTGCGGCTGGGGGCGTGACGCGCATGCCGGACGGCACCCGCAAGAAGGTCGTCGTTTTCGACTACGGCTTCGGCAACATCCGCTCGGCCCAGCGCGCCGTCGCCAGGACCGGCGCCGACGTCGAGGTGACGCGCGACCCGGACGCGGCGATGAACGCGGACGGGCTCCTCGTCCCCGGCGTCGGCGCGTTCGCCGCCTGCATGAACGGGCTGCGCCAGGCGCGCGGCGACTGGATCGTCGGCCGCAGGCTGGCGGGCGGCCGCCCCGTGCTCGGCATCTGCGTCGGCATGCAGATCCTCTTCGCGCGCGGCATCGAGCACGGCGTGGAGAGCGAGGGCCTGGACGAGTGGCCCGGCACGGTCGGCCCGCTGCGCGCCGGCATCGTGCCCCACATGGGCTGGAACACGGTGCGGCCCCCGGCGGACTCGAAGCTGTTCGCCGGGATCGGTCCCGAGGAGCGGTTCTACTTCGTCCACTCCTACGCGGTCCACGACTGGGAGCTGCCGCGGGAGCACCAGGCCCAGGCCCCGGCGCGGGTCACCTGGGCCACGCACGGCGAGCCGTTCGTCGCGGCCGTCGAGAACGGCCCGCTGTGGGCCACCCAATTCCACCCGGAGAAGTCGGGCGACGCCGGTGCCCGCCTCATCACCAACTGGATCGAGACCCTGTGAAGCTGGAACTCCTCCCCGCCGTCGACGTCCGTGACGGGCAGGCGGTCCGCCTCGTGCACGGCGAGTCCGGCACCGAGACGTCCTACGGCGACCCGTACGCCGCCGCCGTCGCGTGGCAGCGGGCGGGCGCCGAGTGGCTGCACCTGGTGGACCTCGACGCGGCGTTCGGCACCGGCGACAACCGGGAGCAGATCGCCGACGTCGTGCGCGCCATGGACATCCGCGTCGAGCTGTCCGGCGGCATCCGCGACGACGACACCCTCGCCGCCGCCCTCGCCACCGGCTGCACGCGCGTCAACCTCGGGACGGCCGCGCTGGAGTCGCCCGCGTGGGTCGCCAAGGTGATCGCCGAGCACGGCGACCGCATCGCCGTCGGCCTCGACGTGCGCGGCACGACCCTGCGCGGCCGCGGCTGGACGCGGGACGGCGGCGACCTCTTCGAGACGCTCGCCCGCCTCGACGCCGAGGGCTGCGCCCGCTACGTCGTCACCGACATCAACAAGGACGGCACCCTCCAGGGCCCCAACCTCGACCTGCTGCGCTCCGTCTGCGCCGCCACGGACCGCCCGGTTGTGGCCTCGGGCGGCGTCTCGTCGCTGGACGACCTGCGCGCCATCGCCGCCCTCACACCGGTGGGCGTCGAGGGCGCGATCGTCGGGAAGGCGCTGTACGCGGGCGCCTTCACCCTCGAAGAGGCGCTGCGGACAGTGGAGGCGGTGGCCTGATGGCACTCGAACGGGTACGGACCGGCAGCGCGTGGGAGGAGACGCTCGGCGCGGCGCGCGCCGTCGCGGCGGGGGACGTCGTCCTCGTCGGCGGGACGATGCCGCCGACCGCGGGCGCGGCGGCGGTCGGCGACCCGTACGAGCAGGCGCGTGTCGCGCTGGCGGACGCGGTGGCGGCGCTGACGCCGTTCGGCCTCGGCATCGAGTCGGTCGTGCGCACGCGGCTGTACCTCAGCCACTCGCGGGACGTCGAGGAGGTGACGCGGGCGCACCAGGAGCTGTTCGACGCGGTGCGGCCGGTGACGACGCTGGTCGTCGTCTCGGGCTTCGCGGACTCGCGGATCCTCGTCCAGGTCGAGCTGGAGGCGTACCGGGGCGACCGGGGGGCGGCGTCGTGACGCTCGCGGTGCGCGTCATCCCGTGCCTGGACGTGGACGCGGGCCGGGTGGTCAAGGGCGTCAACTTCCAGAACCTGCGGGACGCGGGCGACCCCGTCGAGATGGCCAAGGTCTACGACGCGGAGGGCGCGGACGAGCTGACGTTCCTCGACATCACCGCCTCGTCGGGCAACCGGGAGACGACGTACGACGTGGTGCGCCGCACCGCCGAGCAGGTCTTCATCCCGCTGACGGTGGGCGGCGGCGTCCGGACCACCGAGGACGTGGACCGGCTGCTGCGCGCCGGGGCGGACAAGGTGGGCGTCAACACGGCGGCCATCGCGCGCCCCGAGCTGATCCGCGAGATCGCGGAACGTTTCGGCAGCCAGGTCCTCGTGCTGTCGGTGGACGCGCGGCGCTGCCCCGAGGGCACGGCGACGGACTCCGGCTTCGAGGTGACGACCCACGGCGGGCGGCGCGGCACGGGCCTCGACGCCGTCGAGTGGGCGCACCGCGCGGCGGAGCTGGGCGCGGGCGAGATCTTGCTCAACTCCATGGACGCGGACGGCACCAAGGACGGCTACGACACGTCGATGATCGCCGCCGTGCGCGAGCATGTCTCCGTGCCGGTGGTCGCCTCGGGCGGCGCGGGGCGGCTCGGCGACTTCGCCCCGGCCATCGGGGCGGGCGCTGACGCGGTGCTCGCGGCGTCCGTCTTCCACTTCGGCGACCTGCGGATCGGGCAGGTCAAGGGCGCGCTGCGCGAGGCGGGGCTGCCCGTCCGCTGAGCCCGCGGCGGCGCCGCGGGGAGAGGGGGGAAGCGGGTGGCACCCGTACCGGAGGACGACGCGGCGCGGCTCGTCGGCGACGGCGACCGCGAGGCGGCGGTGCGGCGCCTGCAGGAGGCGTACGCCGAGGGGGCCGTCCCGCACGAGGAGATGGACGACCGCCTGCAGAAGGCGCTCACGGCGAGGACGCGCGGCGACCTGGCCGGTGCCCTCGCGTCGCTGCCGGAGCCTGGCCCGGAGACCGCGGCCACGCTCGGCGGCGCCGCGGGGCGCATCAGGCGGCGGGGGGCGTGGCGCGTGCCCCGTACGCTCACCGTCGAGTCCGCGTTCGCGAGGGTCGATCTGGACCTGTCCCGGGCGGTCATCGGGCACCGGGAGATCGACATCGTGCTGAAGCTCGGGACGGGCACGGCGAAGATCACCGTGCCGCGCGGCGCGGTGGTGGACATGGAGGGCCTGAGCGCCGGGTGGAAGGCGCCGCGCGTGCGCGCCCCGCGCGGCGGGGCCGAGGGCGACGGGCCGGTGATCAGGATCTCCGGCGCGATGGGCTTCGGCCGGCTGACCGTACGGCACGCCCGCCGCTGACGCCCCGCGCGGGGAGGGGCGTCAGCGCGAGCCGCCGCCCTTGCGGGTGGCGCGCAGGTACTCGCGGTTCATCGTCGTGATGGACGCCATCGGGATGCCCTTCGGGCAGACGGTGGTGCACATCCCGGTGTTGGTGCAGCCACCGAAGCCCTCGGCGTCCATGGTGTCCACCATGTCGAGGACGCGCGTCTCCCGTTCGGGCGCGCCCTGCGGCAGCGAGCCGAGGTGCACGACCTTGGCCGACGTGAACAGCATCGCCGACCCGTTCGGGCAGGCCGCCACGCACGCGCCGCAGCCGATGCACTCGGCGTGCTCGAACGCGGTGTCCGCCGCCGGCTTGGGCACCGGCGTGGCGTGCGCCTCGGGGGCGCTGCCGGTCGGCGCCGTGACATAGCCGCCCGAGCCGATGATCCGGTCGAACGCCGACCGGTCCACCACCAGGTCCTTGACCACGGGGAACGCGGCGGCGCGCCACGGCTCGACGTCGATCGTGTCGCCGTCCGAGAAGTGCCGCATGTGCAGCTGGCAGGTCGTGGTGCGCTCGGGCCCGTGGGCGTCGCCGTTGATGACCATGCCGCAGGCGCCGCAGATGCCCTCGCGGCAGTCGTGGTCGAACGCGACGGGCTCGTCGCCGCGTTCGATCAGCTCCTCGTTGAGGGTGTCGAGCATCTCCAGGAACGACATGTCGGGCGAGATGTCCGCCACCTCGTAGGTGGTCATGGCGCCCTCGCTGTCGGGGCCCGGCTGGCGCCAGATGCGCAGGGTGAGGTTCACGTGTAGCTCCGCTGGGTGGGGTGGACGTACTCGAAGACCAGCTGCTCCCGGTGCAGCACGGGCGCCGTGCCGCTGCCGGTGAACTCCCAGGCGGCGGCGTACGCGAACTCTTCGTCGCGCCGCTCGGCCTCGCCGGTCTCCGACTGGCTCTCGGTGCGGAAGTGGCCGCCGCAGGACTCGGCGCGGTGCAGGGCGTCCAGGCACATCAGCTCGGCCAGCTCCAGGTGGTCGCTGATGCGGTTCGCCTTCTCCAGCGACTGGTTGAGGTCGCTGCCGCTGCCGGGGACGCGCACGCGCCGCCAGAACTCGGCGCGCAGCTCGGGGATGCGCTCCAGCGCGCGGCGCAGGCCCTCCTCGGTGCGGGCCATGCCGCACTCGTTCCACAGCAGCTCGCCCAGCTCGCGGTGGAACGAGTCGGGGGTGCGGTCGCCGTTGTTGGACAGCAGCCGGTAGAGCCGGTCGGTCACCTCGGTGACGGCGTCGGTGACGGCCGGGTGGTCGTGGGGGATCTCGTCGTGCGGGTGGCGGGCGAGGAAGTCGGCGAGGGTGGCGGGCAGGACGAAGTAGCCGTCCGCCAGGCCCTGCATCAGCGCGGAGGCGCCGAGGCGGTTCGCGCCGTGGTCGGAGAAGTTGGCCTCGCCGATGGCGAACAGGCCGGGGACCGTGGTCTGGAGGTCGTAGTCCACCCACAGGCCGCCCATCGTGTAGTGGATGGCCGGGTAGATGCGCATCGGCGTCTCGTACGGGTCCTCGGCGGTGATCCGCGCGTACATGTCGAAGAGGTTGCCGTACTTCGCCTCGACGGCGGCGCGGCCCAGCCGGGCGATGGCGTCGGCGAAGTCGAGGTAGACGCCCTGCCCGCCGGGGCCGACGCCGCGGCCCTCGTCGCACACGTTCTTCGCGGCGCGGGAGGCGATGTCGCGGGGCACGAGGTTGCCGAACGACGGGTAGATCCGCTCCAGGTAGTAGTCGCGCTCCGCCTCCGGGATGTCCGCCGGGGCGCGGGTGTCCCCGGCCTGCTTCGGCACCCAGATGCGGCCGTCGTTGCGCAGGGACTCGCTCATCAGCGTCAGCTTCGACTGGTGGTCGCCCGAGCGCGGGATGCAGGTGGGGTGGATCTGGGTGAAGCAGGGGTTGGCGAAGTACGCGCCGCGGCGGTGGGCGCGCCAGATAGCGGTGGCGTTGGAGTTCTTCGCGTTGGTGGAGAGGTAGAAGACGTTGCCGTAGCCGCCGGTGGCGAGGACGACGGCGTCGGCGAAGTACGTGTCGATGCGGCCGGTGACCAGGTCGCGCGCCACGATGCCGCGCGCCCGGCCGTCGGCGACGATCAGGTCGAGCATCTCGGTGCGCGCGTGCATCTCGACGTTCCCGGCGGCGATCTGCCGGGACAGCGCCTGGTACGCGCCGAGCAGCAGCTGCTGGCCCGTCTGGCCGCGCGCGTAGAAGGTGCGGGACACCTGCACGCCGCCGAACGAGCGTGTGTCGAGGAGGCCGCCGTACTCGCGGGCGAACGGGACGCCCTGCGCCACGCACTGGTCGATGATCTCCACCGACACCTCGGCGAGGCGGTGGACGTTGGACTCGCGGGCGCGGAAGTCGCCGCCCTTGACCGTGTCGTAGAAGAGGCGCTGGATCGAGTCGCCGTCGTTGCGGTAGTTCTTCGCGGCGTTGATGCCGCCCTGGGCGGCGATGGAGTGGGCGCGGCGCGGCGAGTCCTGGTAGCAGAACTGCACGACGTGGTAGCCCTGTTCGGCCAGGGTCGCGCCCGCCGCGCCACCGGCGAGGCCGGTGCCGACGACGATCACGGTGTGTTTGCGGCGGTTGGCCGGGTTGACCAGCTTCGCCTCGAAGCGGCGCCGGTTCCAGCGTTCGGCGACGGGTCCGTCCGGGGCCTTGGTGTCGGCGACCGGGTCGCCGGTGGTGTAGTCGAGGTAGGGCGAGGACATGCTGCCGACTCCGTTCACGCTGCTCTTGCCGCTCATGCCGTTCATGCCCCTCACTCGACGATCCCGGTCATCACGCCGAAGGGGACCGACAGGAAGCCCAGCGTCAGCACGAGGGCCAGGACGTTCGCCGTCGCCTTGAGCGCGCGGTCGCGGCTGCGGCTGCCCGCGCCGAGGGTCTGCGCCGCGCCCCAGAAGCCGTGCCGGACGTGCAGGCCGACGGCGATCATGGCGACGATGTAGATCGTGTTGCCGTACCAGGTGTGGAAGGCGGCGACGATGTTCTCGTACGGGTGGCCCGCCTCGCCGCGCGGGTTCACGGTGCCGGTCGTCAGGTCGAGGATGTGCCAGACGAGGAACAGCGCCAGGATCACGCCGCCCCAGCGCATCGTGCGCGTGGCGTAGCTGGCGCGCGGCTTGCGGTGCGCGTACTTCACCGGGCGGGCCGCCAGGTCGCGGCGGCTCAGCTGCGCGGCGGCGACGGCGTGCGCCACGAGGGCGAGCAGCAGCAGCGGGCGCATGATCCACAGGAACCACTCGTGGTGCAGCACCGGGTCGCCGATGGTGCGCAGCCAGTGCGCGTACCCGTTCATCTCCTCGGGGCCGAAGAAGACCTTCAGGTTCCCCACCATGTGGGCCACCAGGTACAGCAGCATGACGATGCCGCTGACCGCCATCACGGTCTTCTTGCCGATGGTGGACTGCCAGAAGCGCCCGGCGGCCGTCCTCGGCCTCCGGGGCGGTGCGGGGGGAGCCGTACGGGCGGGACCTGCCTGTCCCGGCGTGCGTGTCGCCAGAGCCATGACACAGACGGTAGGGCGGGGCGCGGGAATGCGTCCAAGACATGGACAAGCTCATTTCGATAGCCGATGTCTATCGTCGGCGTACCATGGCCGTATGCAGCTCCAGCAGCTCCGCTACTTCACCGCCGTCGCGGAGACCCGGCACTTCACCCGGGCCGCGCGGCGCGAGCACGTCGCCCAGCCGTCGCTGTCGCAGCAGATCAGGTCGCTGGAACGGGAGCTGGGCGCCGAACTCTTCCACCGGGCGCGCGGCCACATCTCCCTCACCGACGCGGGCGAGGCGCTGCTGCCGCTGGCGCGCCGCATCCTGGCCGACACGGAGACGGCGCGCCGGGAGGTCCTGGAGGTGGCCCAGCTGCGGCGGGGGCGCGTACGGCTCGGGGCGCCGCCGAGCCTGTGCGCCAGCCTGGTGCCCGACGTGCTGCGGACGTACAAGGACAGCTATCCGGGCGTGGACCTCGTGGTGCACGAGAGCGGGTCGCAGGACCTGGTGCGCGTCCTCGCGGCGGGGGAGCTGGACCTGGCGCTTGTCATCACACCGCTCCAGGGGCAGGCGCCCGCGCTGACCACCGTGGAGCTGCTGCGCGAGGAACTCGTCGTCATCTCGTCGCCCGACGGGCCGCCGCCGGTGCCGGGCGGGCGTATCAGGATCGGGGATCTGCAAGGCCGGCCGATGGTGATGTTCCGGCACGGCTACGACCTGCGGGAACTGACCCTCGCCGCGTGCCGTGAGGCGGGCTTCGAGCCGGTCTTCAGCGTGGAGGGCGGGGAGATGGACGCGGTGATCGGCTTCGTGCGGGCCGGACTCGGGGTGGCGGTGGTGCCCAGCATGGTCGCGGAGCGGTCGGGACTGCGGACCACGCCGTTCGCCGCGCCGGGGCTGCACCGCACGGTCTCGGTCGCGCACCGGGGGGACGTTTCGCCGCCGCGTGCGGCGCGGGAGCTGCAGCGCATCCTCCTCAACCGCGCGGGCCGGCCGGACGGCGCCGCCACACCGTGACGGCCCGCCCCGGCACGGAGGGCGCACACGCGGGCGGACGGACGCGGACCACCCCTCCCGGCCGCTTCGGCCGGTGCGCCGGGTGGCACGGGCCGATGCGCGGCCGCCCGGGGTCTCGCCGGACGCGCGTGCGTCGTTGCGATGCCGCCGCCCTCGGTTCCCGCGCGCCGTTCGGTGGGGCCAGGCGTCCCGGCGGCTCTGCCGGTTCGCCGGGGGATGTGTGTCAGGGGGCCGCTGCCCCGGCACGGCCATGCGATCCGGCTCGGGAGGGTCTTCCTCGAAGGCTGTCGGGGCACTGTGACCGCTGAACCTGGCGGCGCGCGGCTGCCCCTGGGCGTGGAGCAGTGCGACGGCCCGCCCTGGCGGCCTCGGGGGCCTGCTGTTCGCTTCAGCCCGGGACCACAGGGCTTCGGTGGCGTGCGCCCGGCCAGCCGAGTGAAGCCCCAGCACTGCCGTCCGCGCTGTCCCGGGTGCCGGCCGCATGGCAAGTCGTGTACGCCACGGCGGTCCGGGAGGAGGGTCGGCCGCCCGCCGTAGCCCTGTTCGCGGAAGCCGCACAGGACGGGCCGTGGCCCCGGCGTTCGTCGTGGAGCTGCTGGAAAAGACACGGCATCGTGCCGCTCACCAGCGCCCCGGGTGCCCGGCCCCCGCTGTCACGTCGGCTGGCCGGTTCAGGCCGCCGACGCGCTGTCCGACGAAGGAGGCCCCGCGCCGGGTGGTGGCTGGGTGCTCGGTCCCTGGGGTGCTCCGTCGTGACGCGCCGGACTTCCGCACGGCCCGTTGTGGTTGTGCGGGTCCATCCGCCACAGGTTCGTCCCGGCCGTTGAAGACGCCGGGCAGCCAGCCGGTGTGGTCTTCGCGGCCGCGTGGCGTGCGTCAGGCCACGGACGAGAACGGGCGTGCCTCGCGGGCCTCCCGCAGCGCTGTGCCCCACCACACCAGTTCGTCCAGCATCCGCTTGGCCGCCCCCGCCGGTTCCGTGGGCTCGCGCAGCTCGCCCTGCTCGTCGAAGAGCAGGTAGTAGCGCGGGAACGTCACGGCGCTGCGCACCGTGTGGGCGTGCAGCTCCCCGAAGACCTGGCGCAGCTGCTCGATGGCCAGCAGGCCGCCGCTCAGGCCGCTGTATCCCACGAAGCCGATCGGCTTGGCCTGCCACTGCGTGAAGTGCCAGTCGATCGCCGCCTTCAGCGAGGCGGGGAAGCTGCGGTTGTAGTCCGGTGTCAGGACGACGACCGCGTCCGCCTCGTCCAGCGCCCGCGTCAGTCCCGCCAACGCCGCCGGGCGTTCGGGGTCGGGGTCGATGGCCGGGGGGACGGACGGCAGCGCCAGCGGCAGCGGGTAGTCGGCGAGGTCGATCACCTCGGTCGTGAACTCGCCGTGCTCGGCCGCCCGTCCGGCGAACCAGCGGGCGACGACCGGCGCGAAGCGGCCCTCCCGGACGCTGCCGACGAGCACCGCCAGCTTCAGCGGGGCGGGGGAGGGGGCGGCGGACGCGGACGTGGACATGGGGATCTCCCGTTCTGCGGATCAGGGACGGCCCGGCGGGAAGCGCCCGGGGGCCGTGGGCACCACACTCCCCGTCCGGCGCGGCACGGGGGAGACCGGCCGGAGACTGGTAGTGGCAGGGCCACCCTCCGCGCGGGCGGCCCTGTTACGTTCGACAGGTGAGCGAGCCTGGCAACGACCTCGGCATCTTCCTGCGCGCGCGCCGCGAGGCGGTGCTGCCCGCCGACGTGGGGCTGCCCGCCGGGCCCCGCCGCCGCACCCCCGGCCTGCGCCGTGCCGAGCTGGCGACGCTCGCGGGCGTCAGCGTCGAGTACCTGACGCGGCTCGAACAGGGCCGCGACCGCCGCCCGTCCACCGGCGTCCTGTCCTCTCTGGCCGACGCACTGCGCCTCGACCTGGGGGAACGGGTCCACCTCTACCGCCTCACCAAGGCGGTCGACGGCTTCCGGTGCCGCAGCGGGCCCATCGAACCGGTCCGCACGGTACGGCCCACCGTCGCGGCGCTGCTCGCCCGGCTCGAGTCCACCCCCGCCGTGCTGCTCAACCAGCTGAGCGAGGTCCTCGGGCACACCGCCGCGTACGAGCGCCTGGCGGCCCCCCTCGGGCTGCTCGACGGCGAACCGCCCAACCTCGCCCGCTTCCTGTTCACCGACGCACGCGCGCGGTCCGTCTACCCGGACTGGGCGCACATGGCGGATGAGCAGGTCGCCGCGCTGAAGGAGGGCCCGTTCCGGCACGACGGGCACATGGCGGCGCTGACGGACGAGCTGACCGTCGCGGCCGGGGACGAGTTCGCGCGGCGCGCGGCGACGCTGCCCGGCCTGGCGCGGCGCAGCGGCGTCACACGCCTCGCGCACCCGGAGGCCGGTGAACTGCGGCTCGCCTACGAGACGCTGGAGCTGACCACGGAGGACCAGCGGATCATCACGTACCTGCCCGCCGACGCCGCGACCGCCGACGCGCTGGCGCGGATCGAGACCTCCGGGCCCAGGACGCTGCGCGCCGTCACCGGCTGACACCACGGATGTCGCACAGGGCGACGCCACCGTCGGCCCTCTGGCCGGGGCGTCGCCGACCCGCCATCGCGTGGACCCCGGCGGATCGCCGCTGGT
The DNA here is from genome assembly GCF_044461265.1 of Streptomyces sp. NPDC049879. Classification (NCBI taxonomy): domain Bacteria; kingdom Bacillati; phylum Actinomycetota; class Actinomycetes; order Kitasatosporales; family Streptomycetaceae; genus Streptomyces; species Streptomyces sp. NPDC049879. The sequence goes on from NZ_JBITKT010000001.1 coordinate 1,267,583, forward strand.
GTGGCCGCCGTCGGACGGGAGCAACGGCTGTCCGGCGCAAGGGCCGGACAGAACGGCACCCGATGTCCGCCCACGTCCACGCCGCTGACCGCCGCCCTGTCGCGCGGGCTCGGACCAGGGCGGCACCGCCACCGCGGCGGCAGCCGGAAGGGCCGGCCAGGAGGCAAGTGCCCCGCCTCGAAGACCGGTTGTGCTGCCGTTCGTCGTTCCGTCCATGCACACGACGCTACGGACCCCGGAAACCGCCGACTAGCGCCGAAAGTCCACTGCACGGCGACTTCGGTCTCGGCCACAAGGCAGCCACCCCTGCGCCCCCGTCCAGCTCCTGCTCCGGCGGCCCCACCACAGCGGCCACGCGGCCGAGGCGGCGATCAGCAGCGCGGCGCCGGAGCCAAGGGCCGACGACAGCGCCTCGCCCGGGATGTGCAGCAGCCCCGGCAGCACCAGGGCGAAGGCCGCGCACAGCAGCCCGAACTGCGGCAGGTGCAGGCCGGGCCTGAAGACCGCGAGCCGTGGCGCGGGCGCGCACCAGCGGTCGTCGCCGGTGGCGCGCGGGTCGCTGTGCCCGCCGAGCGCGTGGCCGGTGGCCGGGTCCACGCGGCCCCACACCGTCCGGCCGCCGTCCGCGACGACCGCGACCGGCGTCCCGCCCGCGCCCGCCGAGGGCAGGACCGGCATGCACAGCCACGCGTCCATGCCCGGCATCGCCCGCCCCATGTAGAGGAGGCTGTCGTCGGCACGCCCCGGCCCCGCCGGGTCGCGCAGCAGCCGGGGGAGGACGCTGACCCGCTGCCCTCCCTGCACGCGCAGCACCAGCGTCGTCCCCGAGGAGCGGACCGGGTCCCCCGTGGCGCCCTCGATCGTCACCCGCACCGCGCGGACCCGCCCGTCGCGCGCGTCCCGCTGGAGCACGCGGCTCGCCGGGTCGAGGCGCCGCACCAGCAGGCGGTAGCCGACGAGGAGGGTGAAGGGTATGAGGCCGAGCAGCACGAGCTGCCTCACGGGCGTGGGCGGCAGGCCCCAGCCACGCGTGTAGAACCCGAGGTCGGACTCCATCTCGTCCACGTAGGCGCCGAGGCCGGGCGCCGAGGGCGCGTAGAGGATCTGGTGCGCCTCTCCCAGCCGGGGCAGGGCGACGGTCCTGGCGTCGTACGCCTTCACGTGGCGTGGCCCGTGCGGCGTGTCCAGTTCGAGCACCAGGTCGGCGCGGTACACGTGCCGCCGCTCGTGGGTGAAGTCCTGCACCTCCACGTGGGTGGGAGGCCGGACGACCGCGCCCGTGGCCACCTGCGCGCCCGCCCGCTGGATCGCGTTGACCGCCTCGCCGTGCTCGCCGCCCGGCTGGGTGCCGACCACGACGGCGGCCAGGACGGCGGCCGCCGTCAGGACCGCGCCCGCCGTACGTGCCCAGGCGGGACGCGGGGACGGCAGGCGCCGGGGTGGCGCGGGGGTGCCGCCCGGCGGGTGGTAGCGGGGGGACGGCGGGACCGGGGGAGCCGTGCGGACGGCGAAGATCCAGCCGGTGGCCGCCGCCAGGGCGGACACGCCGAGGGCCATGATGTTGACGTGCGGGCGGGGCGCCCCGTGCCGGAAGAGCACGAGCGCGAGCGCGTAGGCGACACACGCGTAGACGGAAGCGCCCAGCAGACGCGTCAGGGTTGTGGGGACTTTCATGACAGTTTCTCTGACTCATGAGCCGGTCCGGTGGTTGTGGCGCCTCCGTCCCGGTATGGCCCCGACCACCTCGGTCTCGCCGGGTTGTCGTTCATCTTCCTTCCGTTTCACGTTAGTTGGACGAAGGTTCAACCAGGGGGAGGGCGCGGTGTGAGCGAGGCCACACCCGCCGGTGACCCGCCGGGGCCGTGTCGGGCGCGGCGGACCGGCTGACGCGCCGTCGGCGCCCGCGGCCGATCTCGTTAGTCTGCGGGCATGTTGCACCTCCGGCTCATCTCGCCCGCGGCCCGCACCGACGAGGTCGTCGCCCTGCTGCGCCGGACGGTCGGCACGACGCACCTCGCCGTCCTCCCCGGCGCGGCGCTCGAACCGGCGGGCGACGTGGTGCTGTGCGACGTCGCCCGCGAGGCCGCCGACGACCTGCTGGCCGACCTGCGCGCCCTCGGCCTGGCGACCGACGGGGCGATCGCGGCCGAGCACGTCGACCTGTCGCTCTCCGAACGGGCCGACCGCGCCGAGCGGGAGGCGCCCGGTGCCGGGATCGACGCCGTCGTGTGGGAGTCCCTCGTCGACCAGACCCAGGAGGAGTCCCAGCTCTCCGTCACCTACCTCTCCTTCCTCACGCTGGCCACGATGCTGGCCGCCTGCGGCGTGCTGCTCGACAGCGAGATCCTCATCGTCGGCGCGATGGTCGTCGGCCCGGAGATCGGACCTCTCACCGGCGTGTCCGCCGGGCTGGTCACGCGGCGGCCCGGCGTCGCGCTGCGCTCCCTCGCCGCGCTGGTCGTGGGCTTCCCCCTCGCGATGCTGCTGACGACGGCCTTCGCCCTGCTGATGACCGCCCTGGGGCTCTTCTCCGAGGAGCGGTTCAGCGCGCCGCACCCGATGGTGGAGTTCGTCTGGAAGCCGGACGCGATGTCCCTGGTGGTCGCCCTGCTCGCGGGCGCCGCCGGGGTGATCTCGCTGACCTCGGCCAAGTCGGCGGCCCTGGTGGGGGTCGCCATCTCGGTGACCACCGTGCCCGCCGCCGGGCACGCCGCGCTCGCGCTCAGCTACGGCCGGGTGTCCGACGCCGCCGGGTCGATGACCCAACTCGGCGTCAACCTCGGGGGCATCCTCCTCGCCGGGACGACGACGCTGCTGGTGCAGCGCGCCTTCTGGGCCAGGGTCCGCGCCCGGGGCCGGGTCACCGCCGTCTGAACCGCCCGCCCCCTGGCCGGCCCCGGCCCCGGCGCGTCACGCAGGGGGCGCGGCGGCGGACCCGCCCGGTATGAGCGCGTCCCGGACCGCCATCAGGGCGAAGCCCAGCAGGTTGGGCCCCCGCCAGCGCGACGGGTGCATGGCGTCCTCGCTCCGCGCGCCAAGCCCGATCCCCCAGATCCGGTCCAGCGGGCTCGCCTCGACCAGTACGCGGCCCCGCGTGCCCACCAGGTAGTCGCGCAGCTCGGGGGAGCTGCCGAACTTCGCGAGGTTCCCGCGCGTCACGATGCCGGTGCGGTGCTCGCGCCAGACGTCCTCCGAGAACCCCCGCACCTGGCGGCCCAGCCGCTTCACCTCCCGCGGATGCCCCGCCGCCAGCACCTTGTCCGCGATCTCCGCGTCCCCGAACAGCCACGCCTTGTGGGCCATCATGTAGTGCTCCGCGGTCCGGAACGCATGCCCGTCCTCGGTGAACTCGCCCTCCCACCACTGGCCCAGACACTCGGGACCCACCACGCCGGGCGTCACCGGCTCCGGCTTCCAGAAGAAGAGGAACCGCATCCGCTCGCCCGCCAGTTCGGCCGCGACCGCCTCGGCCAGGTTCCCGGGCAGCACCGTCCCCGGCGGCTCCGCTCCCGCGCCCATCGCCGTCACCCCCACGTCCTCGCCCCTCACTCGTCACCGGCCACCCCCGGCGGTCCGCCGGGCGGCGCCGGTGATCGCAGTCTGGCACGGGGGTCTGACAACGCCGCCGGCCACGGGAACGCCCCCGAGGCACCGGAAACGGAGTGCGAACGCATGTGCCCAGGTCACGATCTTCACGCTTTCACCGTTCCGTGCCCCGCGAACCGTTGTGATCCGGGCAACTCCCTCGTTAGGGTTCCGGAGGCTCTGACAACCGGAAGGCAGCAGACGTGACCGGCACCGCATCCCCCCGCCCCATCGTGGACGAGGACCGTGAGCCGCCGAGCCTGGCCGAGAAGCTGCGCGAGGCCGTCCGCCAGGCCAACACCCTGAGCAGGATCAACCGGATCAGCAAGAGCCAGCACGCCGGCTGACCTTCCCGCCCGCCCTCCCGGCACGCGCCGCCCAGGAAGCACCGACGCCGCGCGGCCCCCGGGGCGTCCGCCGCCGGGGGCCGTGTGCCTTGCGCCGCGTGCCGCCGGAGCGTTCAGCCGAGGCCGAGCTTCGCGCCCCTCGCCCGCGCCACCGCGTCCGGGTCGCCCTCCGTCGTCACCCGCGCCGCGTCCTGGCGGCCCGACGCGAAGAGCAGCAGTTCCCCCGGCTCCCCGGTGACCGTCACCACCGGCGCGCCCTTGTGCGCCACGACGGTCTGCCCGTTCGGCCGCCGCAGCACCAGCCCCACCGGGCTCTTGCGCGCCATGATCCGGCCCGCCGTCTCCAGCCGCCGCCACAGCGCGTCCGAGAAGACCGGGTCGAGATCACGCGGCGGCCGCCCGCCGCCCGCGCGCCGCACGTCCTCGCCGTGCACATAGAACTCGACGGTGTTCGCCGCCTCGTCGATCTGCTTCAGCGAGAACGGCGACGCCTTCGGCGGCCCGCTCCTGAACAGCTGGACCAGCTCCGGGTACGGCCTGGCCGCGAACTCGTCGCGCACCCGCTCCCCCCGCGCCGCCAGCGGCTTGATCACCAGCCCGCCCGCCGCGTCCGGGCGCCGCTCACGCACCACCAGGTGCGCCGCCAGGTCCCGGGTCGTCCATCCCTCGCAGAGGGTCGGGGCGTCCGGGCCCGCCTCCTCCAAGAGCTCGGCGAGCACCAGCCGTTCACGCTTCGCATGGGTAGACATACGCCCACCATAGTCCGCACCCCCCGCCCGGCGGCCGAACGCGCCCTGGCACGCCGCACGGCCTGGCGCGTCGCTGCACCCGCCGCCCGGCACCCACCGCATACAGTCCGTGCGTACGCCGCCCGTTCCAGCCCATTCCCCCCGTTACCGGACTTCTCCGGTACGCGTCGCCCCGGAGGTCCGCCCGCCCATGGTCCCCCTGCTCATCGTCGCCCTGATCGTCCTCATCCTCTTCGGCTTCGGCTTCCTCGCCGACATCCTGTGGTGGGTCGCCGCCCTGGTCCTGATCATCTGGCTGATCGGCTTCTTCGTCCGCCCCGGCGGGACCGGCGGCACCCGCGGACGCTGGTACAGGTGGTGACACCGGGGCGCGGCAGAATGGACGCATGCCCTCCAGCACCCCCGCCCTCGACCCGGCCGTCGCCGCCCGCCTGAAGCGGACCCCCGACGGCCTCGTCGCCGCCATCGCCCAGCAGTACGACACCGGAGAGGTGCTCATGCTCGGCTGGATGGACGACGAGGCGCTGCGCCGCACCCTCACCACCGGCCGCTGCACCTACTGGAGCCGCAGCCGCCGCGAGTACTGGGTCAAGGGCGACACCTCGGGCCACGTCCAGCACGTCAAGTCCGTCGCCCTCGACTGCGACGGCGACACCGTGCTCGTCAAGGTCGACCAGGTCGGCGGCGCCTGCCACACCGGCGACCGCACCTGCTTCGACGCGGGCGCCCTGCCCCTCGCGGGCAGCGGGGACGTCCCCTCCGCCCGGCCAGTAGGCTGACCGGCCATGGACCTCGACCGCTTCCGGGTGCTCGCCAAGGAGCGCCGGGTCATCCCGGTGACCCGCCGCCTCCTCGCCGACGGCGACACCCCCATCGCGCTGTACCGCAAGCTCGCCGCCGAGCGTCCCGGCACGTTCCTCCTCGAATCGGCGGAGAACGGCGCCACCTGGTCCCGGTACTCCTTCGTGGGCGTCCGCAGCTCCGCCGCCCTCACCGTCCGCGACGGCCGTGCCCACTGGCTCGGCACACCCCCCGTGTCGGTCCCCACCGAGGGCGACCCGCTCGACGTCCTGCGCGAGACGCTGCACGCCCTGCACACCCCGCGCGACCCCGACCTCCCCCCGTTCACCGGCGGCATGGTCGGCTACCTCGGGTACGACGTCGTCCGCCGCCTGGAGTCCATCGGCGACCTGGCGGGCGACGACCTGCGGCTCCCCGAGCTGACGATGCTCCTCGCCTCCGACCTCGCCGTCCTCGACCACCGCGACGGCACGGTCCTGCTGATCGCCAACGCGATCAACCACAACGACCTCGACACCGGCGTGGACGAGGCCTGGGCCGACGCCGTCGCCCGCCTCGACACGATGACGGCCGACCTCGCCCGCCCCGCCACCGGCTCCGGCTACGCCGTCCTGCCCGCGTCGGAACTCCCGCCGTACACGGAGCGGTTCGGCAGCGCGGCCTACCAGGACGCCGTCGAGACGGTGAAGGAACACATCAGGGCGGGCGACGCGTTCCAGGTCGTCCCCTCCCAGCGCTTCGAGACGCCCTGCCCGGCCAGCGCCCTCGACGTCTACCGGGTGCTGCGCGCCACCAACCCGAGCCCGTACATGTACCTCTTCCGTTTCGCGGGCGAGGACGGCGCGAGCGGTTTCGACGTCGTCGGGTCGAGCCCCGAGGCGCTCGTCAAGGTCGAGGAAGGACGCGCCCTCCTCCACCCCATCGCGGGCACGAGGCCGCGCGGCACCACGCCGCGGGAGGACGCCCGCCTCGGCGAGGAACTGCTCGCCGACCCCAAGGAGCGCGCCGAGCACCTCATGCTCGTGGACCTGGGCCGCAACGACCTCGGCCGCGTCTGCGCCCCCGGCACCGTCGAGGTCGTCGACTTCATGTCGGTCGAGCGCTACAGCCATGTGATGCACATCGTCTCGACCGTCACCGGCCAGCTCGCCGACGGCAGGACCGCGTTCGACGCCCTCACCGCCTGCTTCCCCGCCGGGACGCTCTCCGGCGCCCCCAAGCCGCGCGCCCTGCGGATCATCGAGGAACTGGAGCCCACCAGGCGCGGCGTGTACGGCGGCTGCGTCGGCTACCTCGACTTCGCGGGCGACGCGGACACCGCCATCGCCATCCGCACGGCCCTCCTGCGCGACGGCACGGCGTACGTCCAGGCGGGCGCGGGCGTCGTCGCCGACTCCGACCCGGCGACCGAGGACCAGGAGTGCAGGAACAAGGCGGCGGCCGTCCTCAGGGCGGTGGCCGCCGCCGGAAAGCTGCGCGGTAGCGTGGAGGGGTGAAGCGTGACCCCACAGGCGGCGACAGTTCCCCCACCCCCCGCCGCGCCCTCGCAGCCGCGCTGCTGAGCGGCGCCGTGGGCGCCGCGGTCGTCCTCATCGCCGCCGGGCAGACCTGGGGCGAGGGGACCGCGTCGAGCGGCGGAGCCGAACTGCCGGTCACCGCCAGCGGCAGCGCCGTCTCCGGACTGCCCAGCGCGCTCGCCCTCGTCGGCCTCGCCGCGCTCGTCGCGGTCTTCGCCGTACGCAAGGCCGGGCGCGCCGTCGTCTCCGCGCTCCTCGCCCTCAGCGGCGCGGGCGCCATCGGCACCGCCCTCCTCGGCGCGGGCGACTCGGCCGCCCTCGAACGCTCGGCCGCCGATGTGATGGGCCTCACCCACGCCGCCGTCACCGGTGTCGAGCACACCGGCTGGCCCTGGGTCTCCGCGCTCGGCGGACTGCTGCTGCTCTTCGCGGGGCTGCTGGCGCTGAGTTACGGTCGGCAGTGGCCGGCGATGTCGGGCCGGTACGAACGGGCGGGCCGCCGCGAGCGCGGTCCCGCCGGTCCCGCGCGACGGGCCCGTCCCGTGGACCCGGACCGGCCGGAGAACATCTGGCGCGCCCTCGACCGCGGCGAGGACCCCACCTGACACCCCACCCCGTCCGGGGTGTCGGAGCCGACTGCAACAATGGTTGTCGGGTGGATGAGCGAACACCCACGCCGACCGAGCCAGGAGGAATCACACACATGGCGGACAAGTACCACCACGGCAACAGCCCTGCCGCCTGGACCGCTGTCCTGATCGCTTTCGTCGGATTCGGCATCGGCAGCGCCTACACGGTGATGGCCGAGCCCGTGGGCGTCCTCGCGGGCCTCGTCGTCCTCGCCCTCGCCTGTGTCGCGGGCGCGGTCATGCGGTCCATGGGCTACGGCCAGCAGCAGATCCCGGACGAGCGGCACCGCGTCGTGGCCGCCCGCGCCGAGGCCGAGGTCGCGCACACCGACACCGCCCTCGACGGCGCCGCCGGGAGCAAGTCCGAGCAGGCCACCGTCGGCAGCTGACCGCCGCCGCCCCCCACCCGGCCGCCGGACGGTCCACCGTCCGCGACCGGGTGACATCGGTCACCACGCCGCGCCCCGAGGGGAAGCCACCCCGACAGCGGGCAACCCGCCCGCTGCGCACCCGGATCGGGCCCTGTGCCGCACGATGCCTGTCGTCGTGACCGGCGCCTTCGGAGGCCTCGTCCCGCCGTCGGCCCTCCTCTCGGGCACGGGCCGGTACCGCGGTTGCCCGGCTTCGCGCCTGCCCGGACGGCGCCTGGTCCGCGCCGGGCGGGATCGGTCACCACGGCTCGCCGTCTCGCTGTCGGCCTTCTCCGCCTCGGCCCGAGGCGGTGACCTCGGTGCCACGCCCCGCCACCTCCGCAGGGTCCCGGTCCCGCAGGGAACGTGCTCCGACCCCCGTACGACGGCCTCCGCCGTGCGTCCCGTCCGGCGCGGCCCGAGGCTGGGGGAGTGGACCGTCCCCCTCACCCCACCGCCCCACCGGCCCGCCGCGCGGGCGCCGCGCTCGCGATCCTCGCCCTCACCGCCGCCGCCTGCGGCTGGGTCGCCCTGGCCGACCCGCACGAGCCGGGCCACTACCCGCCCTGCCCCGTCCTCGCGCTGACCGGCCTGCACTGCCCCGGCTGCGGCGGACTCCGCAGCGTCCACGCCCTGACGCACGGCGCGCCCCTCGCCGCGCTCCACGCCAACGCCCTCGTGGTCCTCGGCGGGACGGCGCTCCTCGCCGCGTTCCTCACCCACGCCGTACGGGGCACCGCGCCCCGGTGGGCCCGCCCCGGGCCGTCCGCCTGGGCGTTCGGCCTGATCGCCACGCTCTTCACCATCCTGCGCAACCTGCCCCCCGGCGCCGCCCTGACCCCCTGACCAGGCACGGCGCCGGGACCGCCCCGGGGAAGGGCCGGGAGCGGGCGGTGCGAGACCTCGCCCCGCGGCCGGATACCATCGATGTGTCTGATGCTTTTCCCCAGCCCGACCGGAAGGGGCCCGTCGCGTGAGTGTGCTCGACGAGATCATCGACGGAGTCCGCGCAGACCTCGCCGAGCGGCAGACGCGTGTCAGCCTCGACGAGCTGAAGGCCAAGGCCGCCGCCGCTCCGCCCGCGCGTGACGGCGTCGCCGCCCTGAAGGGCGACAGCGTCACCGTCATCTGCGAGGTCAAGCGCTCCAGCCCGTCCAAGGGGGCCCTGGCCGCCATCGCCGACCCCGCCGCGCTCGCCGCCGACTACGCGGCGGGCGGCGCCGCCGCCATCTCCGTCCTCACCGAGGGCCGCCGCTTCGGCGGTTCCCTGGAGGACCTGGCGGCCGTCCGCGCCCGGGTGGACACCCCGCTGCTGCGCAAGGACTTCATCGTCACCGCCTACCAGCTGTGGGAGGCCCGCGCCCACGGCGCCGACCTCGCCCTGCTGATCGTGTCCGCGCTGGACCAGGAGGCCCTGGTCTCCCTGATCGAGCGCGCCGAGTCCATCGGCCTGACGCCGCTGGTCGAGGTCCACGACGAGGACGAGGCCGACCGCGCGGTGGACGCGGGCGCCCGCGTCATCGGCGTGAACGCCAGGAACCTCAAGACCCTGGAGGTGGACCGCTCCACCTTCGCCCGCGTCGCGCCGGAGATCCCCGACCACATCGTCAAGGTCGCCGAGTCCGGCGTGCGCGGCCCGCACGACCTCATCGCCTACGCCAACGACGGCGCGGACGCCGTCCTCGTCGGCGAGTCCCTGGTCACCGGCCGCGACCCGCGCGCCGCCGTCGCCGACCTGGTGGCGGCCGGGGCCCACCCCGCGCTGCGGCAGGGGCGCTGAACCCCTCCCATGACCCCCAGGAGCCGCACGGACCAGGCAGCGACGGCCCGCCCCCGCCCCGGGGACGGCGCCTTCGCCTGCCTGGCGCGCGGCGCCAGGCCGCGCGGCTGCCGGGCCCCCGCCCGGCGGGTCCTCGGCCGCCGGGTGCGCTACCACATCGGCTGCGAGCCCGGCCAGGTCAACGGGCGGCGATGGCGCTGACCACGGCACGGCCGCACGCCGCGGCGGCGGGACCCCGGGTCCCGTGACCGCGCGGCGCGGCGGCCGTCCGGCGAGCCACGCCCCTGTCACCGATCGCCCGGGAGGCGACGACCACCCATGTCCGCACAGTTCTTCCATCCCGCCACCGACGGGACGGCCTTCACCACCGGCGGCTACTTCGGCGCCTTCGGCGGGACGTTCGTCCCCGAGGCCCTGCGCTCCGTCGTGGACGAAGTCACCGCCGCGTACGAGAAGGCGCTCCAGGACCCGTCCTTCGCCGCCGAGCTGGACGACCTCTTCGTCCACTACGTCGGCCGCCCCAGCCCGCTCACCGAGGTGCCGCGCTTCGCGGAGCACGCGGGCGGCGCGCGGATCTTCCTCAAGCGCGAGGACCTGAACCACACCGGCTCCCACAAGATCAACAACGTCCTCGGCCAGGCGCTCCTCACCCGCCGCATGGGCAAGCGCCGCGTCATCGCCGAGACCGGCGCCGGGCAGCACGGCGTCGCCACCGCCACCGCCTGCGCCCTCCTCGGCCTCGACTGCACCATCTACATGGGCGAGGTCGACACGCAGCGCCAGGCGCTGAACGTCGCGCGGATGCGGATGCTCGGCGCGGAGGTCGTCGCCGTCACGTCCGGCAGCCGCACGCTCAAGGACGCGGTGAACGAGGCGTTCCGCGCCTGGGTCGCCACCGTGGACGACACCCACTACCTGTTCGGCACCGTCGCCGGGCCCCACCCGTTCCCCGCCATGGTGCGCGACTTCCAGCGCGTCATCGGCGTCGAGGCGCGCCGCCAGGTCCTGGAGCGCGCCGGGCGGCTGCCCGACGCGGTCGTGGCGTGCGTCGGCGGCGGGTCGAACGCGATGGGCATCTTCCACCCCTTCCTGCCCGACGAGGGCGTCAGGCTGATCGGCTGCGAGGCGGGGGGACACGGCGTGGAGACCGACGAGCACGCCGCCACCCTCACCCTGGGCGGACCCGGCATCCTGCACGGCTCCCGCAGCTACGTCCTCCAGGACGACGAGGGCCAGATCACCGAGCCGTACTCGATCTCCGCCGGCCTCGACTACCCGGGCATCGGCCCCGAGCACGCCCACCTGAAGGACAGCGCACGCGCCGAGTACGTCGCCGTCACCGACGACGAGGCCATGCAGGCGCTGCGCCTGCTCTCCCGCACCGAGGGCATCATCCCCGCCATCGAGTCCGCGCACGCCCTCGCCGGGGCCCTGGCCCTGGGCCGCGAGCTGGGCCCCGAGGGCCTGCTCGTCGTCAGCCTCTCCGGGCGCGGCGACAAGGACATGGACACGGCCGCCCGCTACTTCGGGCTCTACGAGGAGGGCACGGACCGATGAGCGGCAACGGCAAGCACCTGAGCGACGTCCTGGCGGCGGTGCGCGCCGAGGACAGGGCCGCGCTGATCGGCTACTTCCCGGCCGGCTACCCCACCGTCGGCCGCGGCATCGAGACGGCCGTCGCCATGGCCGAGGGCGGCTGCGACGTCATCGAGATCGGCCTGCCCTACAGCGACCCGGTCCTCGACGGCCCGGTCATCCAGAACGCCGACGTCGTCGCGCTGCGGAACGGCGTGCGGATCGCCGACGTCATCCGCACCGTCGGCGACGTCCACGCCGCCACCGGCGTCCCGGTCCTGTGCATGACGTACTGGAACCCGGTGGACCGCTACGGCCCCGAGCGCTTCGCGGCCGGGCTCGCCGCCGCGGGCGGCGCGGGCTGCATCCTCCCCGACCTGCCCGTCGAGGAGTCCGCCGAGTGGCGGAAGGCGGCCGAGGCGCACGGCCTCGCCACCGTCTTCGTCGTCGCCCCCAGCAGCCGCGACGAACGCCTCGCCACCGTCACGGCGGCGGGCAGCGGCTTCGTCTACGCGGCGTCGATCATGGGCGTCACCGGCACGCGCGAGTCGGTGGGCGGGGGCGCGGCCGACCTCGTACGCCGCACCAAGGCCGTCACCGACCTGCCGGTCTGCGTCGGCCTCGGCGTCTCGACGGCGGAGCAGGCCGCGGAGGTCGCGGCGTACGCGGACGGCGTCATCGTCGGCACGGCGTTCGTCAAGCGGCTCGACGAGGGCGGCGCCGACACCGCGGCGGCCACGGCCGGGGTCCGCGCCCTGGCCGCCGAACTGGCCCGGGGCGTCCGCGCCGGGCGCTGACCGCACCCCGTGACCACACGGCGACACCGGGACGCGGCCACCGTGCCGCGTTCCGGTACAGTCGGGAGCCATGGGCACCGACGGGTCAGCGGAGGGCATACCGTGGCAGCCGCCTTCGGCGGTGGAGCAACGGCTGTACGACGCGGCCAACTCGGCGGACTGGGACACCTTCCTCGCCGTCCTGGCCGGGACCGACCTCTTCCTCCCCACGTCGCGTGAACTCTCCGACGCCACGGCCGGTTCCGGGCGTCCGTTCCCCTACACCCCTTTCCACGACGAGCGGTTCAAAGGACTGAGCCTCCCCGTCTGGACGCGCGGCGCGCTGCCGCGCCCCGTCGCCGACCGCGTCTTCGAACGCGTCGAGCTCCAGCACCTCGCGCGCGCCCTGCCCCGCTCCATCCGCTGGCTCGCCCTCAACCCCGGCACCCCGGCGGAGACGTACCTGCCCGCCGACACGCGCCGCTGGCGCAAGGCGGCCAGGCATCCGGTCGCCGAGGACCAGCTCAAGACCCTGTGGAACGGGCCCCGTTCCGGACCGCTCGCGCACGGCATGGCCTGCGGCGCGCTGCTGATGGTGAACAACGGCGCCCCCTGGAACCAGCTCGGCTGGCAGAGCGGCGGCTACTCGGAGGAACGCGCGCTCCTGCGGCGCTGGTGGGGCGTCGGCGGACGCGCCGAGTGGCAGCGCGTGCAGCAGCGCCTGCTGCGCTGCGAAGTCATCTCGCCCGCCTGGGAGTTCGTCCTGCGCGTGCGGCAGGCGATGATCCTGGAGTACGGCGCGGTGCCCGGCCCGGCGCAGTGGCGGGAGACCACCGAGCGCGTCGTCCTGTCGCGCACCGCCGACGTCGTGGACAGGACGGGCAAGCCGCCCGGCTTCGACCTGGACGCCGACATCGCGCTCGTCCAGGACGTCATCGGCCGCGTCCTGCGGTACGAGGCGCGGTTCCGCGCCGACGGGCTCCTCGACCAGGGGGCGTGCGTCCGGTCCGTCGTCTCCTGGGACCTCGGGCGCGCGTCCTGCATGGCCCGCTGGGGGCTCGGCGCGCGGTACAGCAGCGTCGCCGAGACCGAGGCGGCCGTCCTGCGCACCGGCGCGGTCGCGCGGCAGGCGTACCGCTCGTGGTCCGAGTTCGCGATGGGCTATGTCCTGGGCCGCTGCCTGCACTTCGACAGCGAGGGCTTCGGCGACTGGTACACGGAGATGCGCGAGGCGCACCGCATCCTCTCCACGCACCAGGAGAGCCCGTGGCTCAGCGTCCCCTGGGAGCAGGAGACGGCCGACCGCACCGAGCGCTGACGCGCGCCGGCCCGCCGGGCATTCGGCCGCGCTCCGGGCGTGTCCTGGGCGTGCCGGGTTCGTTGGCCCAGGCGTGAGCGAGAAGAACCGACAAGGCAAGCGCAGCGCCCGCGAACGGCTCAGGGAGCAGCGGGAGCGCGAGAAGCACTCCGAGCGGCGCGTCCGCACGGTCAAGGTGGGCGGGATCGCCGTCGTCGCCCTCGCGGCGGCGACGGGGCTCGGCGTCGTGGCGGCCGGGCGCGGCGGCGACTCGGCGAGCGGCGCGAGCGCCGAACCGGTCGTGGTGGGCCGGGCGGACGCCCCCGCGACGCTCACCGTCTACGAGGACTTCCGCTGCCCCGCCTGCGGCCAGTTCGAGGAGACGTTCCGCGACACCGTCCACGACCTGACGGAGGACGGCTCGCTGCGCGTCGAGTACCACCTGGTGTCCATCATCGACGGCAACGTCGGCGGCAACGGCTCCAAGTACGCCGCGAACGCCGCCGCCTGCGCCCGTGACGCGGACCGCTTCCCCGAGTACCACGACACCCTGTTCGCCAACCAGCCCGCCGAGACGGACGACGCGTTCGGCGACAAGACGCGCCTGCTCGACCTCGCGTCCGAGGTGGACGGCCTGGACACCGCGGCGTTCCGCACCTGCGTCCAGGACGGGGAGCACGACTCCTGGGTCAGCCGGTCCAACGCGGCGTTCACCAGCAGCGACTTCAACGCGACGCCCACCGTCCTGCTCAACGGCGAGGACATCTACGGCTCCTCCGAACCGCTGACCCCCGACTCCCTGCGCTCCCGCGTCGAGGACCTGGCCGCCGCCTCCTGACCCGGCGGCACCCGCGGCCCACCCGGCACCCGTGACCACCCCCCGGTCACGGGTGAGGCGTACGCCGACCGGCCGGACGCGCCGGATTTGCGGTTGCGTACCATGACTTGATGAGATTCGTGATGGTGCCGGGCGGCTGGCAGGGCGGGTGGGTGTTCGACGCGGTGGCTGCCGAGCTGCGACGGGACGGCCATCACGTCGAGGCGGTGACCCTCGCGGGTCTGGAACCGGACGGGCCGGCCGACCGGGACCGTCCGCCGAACCTCGACACCCATGTCGACCAGGTGGCCGGGATCGTCGACCGCGGCGACGGGACGCCCGTCGCGCTGTGCGGGCACAGCTATGCCGGGATGGTGATCGCCGGTGTCGCGGACCGGCTCGGCGACCGCCTCGGCCAGCTCGTCTTCATCGACGCCTACGTCCCGGACGACGGGGACTCGTGCTGGTCCCTGACCAGTGACGAGTTCCGGGAGCTGTTCATCGCCGGTTCCCGCGCCGACGGCCGGTGGGTCGCGGTCCCCGGGGGACTCGACCCTCGCGCGCGGCCGCACCCCCTGCCGAGCTTCGTCCAGTCGATCCGCCTGGGCGGCGACCCCGGCCGCGCGCTCGGCCGGACGTTCATCAGCGGGGGCGCGTGGCCGGGCAGCCCGTTCGTGACGCTGACCGAACGGCTGCGCGACGACGCGGACTGGCGGGTCCACGAGATCCCCGTCGGCCACAACATCGCCCGCCGCGACCCGCGGAGCCTCGCGGCCGTCCTCGGCGCGTTGCCGGCCGGACCCGGCTGATCCACCGGTGCGGCCGGGCCGTGTCACGCCCGTCGGCCGGATGTCGCGCTCCGTGACGTGCCGCGCGCCGATCGTGAGAGTCCGTCCCGTCCGGGCCCGTGGATTACCCTGCGGGCGCCGGGCACGGTAGCGTCGGGGGCACCATGGAGATCCTGGCCTCGATTCCCAGCCCCGGCGAGAGCGAGATCCACCTCGGACCGCTTCCGCTGCGCGGGTACGCGCTGTGCATCATCATCGGCGTCTTCCTCGCCATCTGGCTCGGCGGCAAGCGCTGGGTCGAGCGGGGGGGCAGGCCGGGCACGGTCGCCGACATCGCCGTCTGGGCGGTTCCCTCCGGTCTGATCGGCGCGCGCCTCTACCACGTGATCACGGACAACCAGCTGTACTTCGGCGAGGGCCGCGACTGGGTCGACTCGTTCAAGATCTGGGACGGCGGCATCGGGATCTGGGGCGCCATCGCCGGTGGCGCGCTGGGCACCTGGGTGGCCTGCCGCAGGCGCGGCATCGCGCTGCCGCCGATGGCCGACGCGCTGGCGCCCGGCATCGCGTTCGCCCAGGCCATCGGCCGCTGGGGCAACTGGTTCAACCAGGAGCTGTACGGCCGCCCCACCGACGTGCCGTGGGCCGTCGAGATCGACAACGGCCTGGACGCCGGAACGTTCCACCCCACGTTCCTGTACGAGTCGCTGTGGTGCCTCGGCGTGGGCCTGCTGGTGCTGTGGGCGGACCGCCGCTTCAAGCTCGGGCACGGGCGGGCGTTCGCGCTGTACGTCGCCGCGTACACCGTGGGCCGCTTCTGGATCGAGTACCTGCGGATCGACGAGGCGCACCACTTCCTCGGCCTGCGGCTGAACGGCTGGACGTCGATCCTCGTCTTCGCCGCCGCCGTCGCGTACTTCGTCCTCTCCGCCAAGCGGCGGCCGGGACGCGAGGAGGCCGTCGAGCCGGGCACGGACGACGGGCCCGCGGAGACCGCCACGGCGGAGGACGTCGACGCCGCTGACACCGCTGACACGGCCGACGCCTCCGGGACCACCGCCGGCTCCGCCGCCGACGAGGCCGAGCCCGTCACCGCCGAGGTCGGCGCCGGGTCCACGGCCAAGGGCACGGCGGACACCGACCGGGAGACGGGCGACGACGCGGACCCCTCCCCGGCGAAGCCCGCCTGACCCCTTCGCCCTCCCACCCGCACCATGAGCGAGAACGCCGAAGCCCACCACAGCCACCGTGACGTCAACGGTGGCTGGCTCCGGCCTTCCGTCTTCGGCGCCATGGACGGCCTGGTCTCCAACCTCGGCCTGATCACCGGCGTCGCCGGCAGCTCCGCCTCCTCCCACACCGTGGTCGTCGCCGGGATGGCGGGCCTGGCCGCCGGGGCGTTCTCGATGGCGGCGGGCGAGTACACCTCTGTCGCCTCCCAGCGCGAGCTGGTGCAGGCCGAGATCGAGGTCGAACGCGTCGAGCTGCGCCGCCACCCGGCCGACGAGCTGGACGAGCTGACCGACGTCTACATCCGGCGCGGCGTCGAGCCGGGGCTCGCGCGCAAGGTGGCGGAGCAGCTGTCCGCCGACCCCGAGCAGGCGCTGGAGATACACGCCCGCGAAGAGCTGGGCGTGGCGCCCGACGACCTGCCGTCGCCGACCGTCGCGGCCGTCTCGTCCTTCGGGTCGTTCGCGGTCGGCGCCGTGCTGCCGGTGCTGCCCTACCTGCTCGGTGCCTCGTCCCTGTGGCCCGCGGTCACCCTGGCGCTGCTCGGCCTGTTCCTGTGCGGCGCCGTCGTGGCCCGGCTGACGGCGCGGCCGTGGTGGTTCAGCGGGCTGCGCCAGCTCGCGCTCGGCGCCGCGGCGGCCGGGATCACCTACGGCCTCGGCGCCCTCTTCGGCACCGCGCTCGGCTAGGGCATTCGGGGCACAGCGCCCGTTCGGGTCCGGCCGGTCGGGCGGATCTTCCGTGCCGGACGCCGCTTTCCGGACTTTCCCGCCGAACTTTCCATGATCGGGAATACCGGACACCGCCATACGCGCTATGCCACCGGACATGCCGCCCGGGTGAGATTGTTTCTGGCGGGTTTCAGCTCCTTGACACCGGGCATAGGTCCGGTGGCCTGCGAGCGGCGGCCCCCCACCCTCGGCGCCCGTCCTGGGCGGCCATATCCGCCATTCCCGGCACGGTTTCCCGGTGCAAAGTCCGTATCGTGGACCTCTGTATCCGCTTCCCGAGAACCGGACCATCGTGTAACCTGCACGAAAATTTAACGAACGCCAGGGCCAACGTCGTCCCTCGGAAGCAAGCACCAGCCAAAGACGACGACGGGAGAGCCGATGCGTTCCGCGTCCCACCCGGTACGACAGGGCCTGTACGACCCGCGCGACGAGCATGACGCGTGCGGCGTCGGCTTCGTCGCCACGCTCACCGGCGAGGCCAGCCACGAGCTGGTCGACCAGGCGCTGACCGTGCTGCGGAACCTCGAACACCGCGGTGCCACCGGTTCCGACCCGGACACCGGCGACGGCGCCGGCATCCTCCTCCAGATCCCCGACGCCTTCCTCCGCGAAGCCGTGCCGTTCACGCTGCCCGAGGCGGGCGCGTACGCGGTCGGCACCGCGTTCCTCCCCGCCGACGAGGCCGCGGCCGACGAGGCCGCCGCGCGGGTGGACGCCATCGCCGCCGAGCAGAAGCTCACCGTCCTCGGCTGGCGCGAGGTCCCGGTCGCCCCGCAGCTGCTGGGCGCCGCCGCCCGGGAGACGATGCCCGCGTTCCGCCAGCTCTTCGTCGCCGACACCGAGGGCGAGCGCACGGGCCTGGAGCTGGACCGCCTCGTCTTCGTGCTGCGCAAGCGCGCCGAACGCGAGGCCGGGGTCTACTTCCCCTCCTTCTCCGCGCGCACCCTCGTCTACAAGGGCATGCTCACCACGGGGCAGCTGGAGCCGTTCTTCCCCGACCTGTCGGACCGGCGGCTGACCAGCGCCATCGCGCTCGTGCACTCCCGCTTCTCGACCAACACGTTCCCCAGCTGGCCGCTGGCACACCCCTACCGCTTCGTCGCCCACAACGGCGAGATCAACACCGTCCGCGGCAACCGCAACTGGATGCGCGCCCGCGAGTCCCAGCTGGCCAGCGACCTCTTCGGCGGCCAGGAGCAGCTGGAGAAGATCTTCCCCGTCTGCACCCCCGAGGCGTCCGACTCGGCCAGCTTCGACGAGGTGCTCGAACTGCTGCACCTCGGCGGCCGCTCGCTGCCGCACGCCGTGCTGATGATGGTCCCGGAGGCGTGGGAGAACCACGAGTCCATGGACCAGGACCGCCGCGCGTTCTACCGCTACCACTCCACGATCATGGAGCCCTGGGACGGCCCCGCCTGCGTCACGTTCACCGACGGCGTGCAGGTCGGCGCGGTCCTCGACCGCAACGGGCTGCGCCCGGGACGCTACTGGGTCACCGACGACGGCTTCGTCGTCCTGTCCTCCGAGGTCGGCGTCCTCGACATCGACCCGGCGCGCGTCGTGCGCAAGGGCCGCCTCCAGCCCGGCCGCATGTTCCTGGTGGACACGGCCGAGCACCGCATCATCGAGGACGACGAGATCAAGGAGCGGCTCGCCGCCGAGCACCCGTACGCCGAGTGGCTGGAGGCGGGCGTCATCGAGCTGGCCGACCTGCCGGAGCGCGAGCACGTCGTCCACACCCACGCGTCCGTCACCCGCCGCCAGCAGACCTTCGGCTACACCGAGGAGGAGCTGCGCATCCTCCTCACGCCGATGGCGATGACCGGCGCCGAGCCGATCGGCTCGATGGGCACCGACAGCCCCATCGCGGCGCTCTCGGAACGCCCCCGGCTGATCTTCGACTACTTCACGCAGCTGTTCGCGCAGGTCACGAACCCGCCGCTGGACGCCATCCGCGAGGAGCTGGTCACCTCCCTGCACTCGTCGCTCGGCCCGCAGGGCAACCTGCTGGAGGCCACCCCGGCGTCCTGTCGCACGGTCACCCTCACGTTCCCGGTGATCGACAACGACGAGCTGGCCAAGCTCATCCACATCAACGCGGACGGCGACCTGCCCGGCTTCGGCGCGGCCACCGTCTCCGGCCTCTACCGCGTCGGCGGGGGCGGCGCCGCGCTCGCCGAGCGGCTGACCGCCATCGAGGCCGAGGTGGACGCCGCCCTCGCCGAAGGCGCCCGCATCATCGTGCTCTCCGACCGGCACTCCGACGCCGAGCACGCGCCCATCCCGTCGCTGCTGCTCACCTCCGCCGTGCACCACCACCTCATCAGGACGAAGCAGCGCACCCAGGTGGGCCTGCTCGTGGAGGCGGGCGACGTGCGCGAGGTGCACCACGTCGCGCTGCTCGTCGGCTACGGCGCCGCGGCCGTCAACCCGTACCTCGCCATGGAGTCGGTCGAGGACCTGGTCGCCCGGGGCACGTACCTGCCGGGCATCGACGCGAACGACGCCATCCGCAACCTCATCAAGGCCCTCGGCAAGGGCGTCCTGAAGGTGATGTCCAAGATGGGCATCTCCACCGTCGCCTCCTACCGGGGCGCGCAGGTCTTCGAGGCGGTCGGCCTGGACGAGCGGTTCGTGGACACCTACTTCCACGGCACCACGACCAAGATCGGCGGTGCCGGGCTCGACGTCATCGCGCGCGAGGTCGCCGCCCGCCACGCCAAGGCGTACCCGGCCTCCGGCGTCGCCCCCGCGCACCGGCGCCTGGAGATCGGCGGCGAGTACCAGTGGCGGCGCGAGGGCGAGCCGCACCTGTTCGACCCCGAGACCGTCTTCCGCCTCCAGCACTCGACGCGCGAGCGCCGCTACGACATCTTCCGCCAGTACACCTCCCGGGTGAACGAGCAGTCCGAGCGGCTGATGACGCTGCGCGGCCTGTTCCGGCTGCGGGACGGCGAGCGGCAGCCCGTGCCGCTGGACGAGGTCGAGCCCGTCAGCGAGATCGTCAAGCGCTTCTCCACCGGCGCGATGAGCTACGGCTCCATCTCCCAGGAGGCGCACGAGACGCTGGCCGTCGCCATGAACCGGCTCGGCGCCAAGTCGAACACCGGCGAGGGCGGCGAGGACTCCGACCGCCTGGTGGACCCGGTGCGGCGCAGCGCGATCAAGCAGGTCGCCTCCGGCCGCTTCGGCGTCACCAGCGAGTACCTCGTCAACGCCGACGACATCCAGATCAAGATGGCCCAGGGCGCCAAGCCAGGCGAGGGCGGCCAGCTGCCGGGACACAAGGTGTACCCGTGGGTCGCGAAGACCCGGCACTCCACGCCGGGCGTCGGCCTCATCTCGCCGCCGCCGCACCACGACATCTACTCCATCGAGGACCTGGCGCAGCTGATCCACGACCTGAAGAACGCCAACCCGGCGGCCCGCGTCCACGTGAAGCTGGTCTCCGAGGTCGGCGTCGGCACCGTCGCCGCGGGCGTCTCCAAGGCGCACGCCGACGTGGTGCTGATCTCCGGGCACGACGGCGGCACCGGCGCCTCGCCGCTCACCTCGCTCAAGCACGCGGGCGGCCCCTGGGAGCTGGGCCTCGCCGAGACCCAGCAGACGCTGCTGCTCAACGGGCTGCGCGACCGCATCGTGGTCCAGACGGACGGCCAGCTGAAGACCGGCCGCGACGTGCTGATCGCCGCGCTGCTCGGCGCCGAGGAGTTCGGCTTCGCGACGGCGCCGCTGGTCGTCTCCGGCTGCATCCTGATGCGCGTGTGCCACCTGGACACCTGCCCGGTCGGCATCGCGACGCAGAACCCGGTGCTGCGCGAGCGGTTCACGGGCAAGCCGGAGTTCGTCGTCAACTTCTTCGAGTTCATCGCCGAGGAGGTTCGCGAGCTGCTCGCCGAGCTGGGCTTCCGCACGCTGGAGGAGGCCGTCGGCCGCGCCGAGCTGCTCGACGTCTCCCGCGCCGTGGACCACTGGAAGGCGCAGGACCTCGACCTGGCCCCGCTGCTGTACGTGCCGGAGCTGCCCGAGGGCACCGCGCGGTACCGCGTCGCCGACCAGGACCACGGCCTGGCGAAGGCGCTGGACAACGAGCTGATCCGCCTCGCGGCCGACGCCCTGTCCGCCGCGACGGCCGAGGAGGCGCACCCGGTGCGCGCCCAGGTCGCGGTCCGCAACATCAACCGCACCGTCGGCACGATGCTCGGGCACGAGGTGACGAAGAAGTTCGGCGGCGCCGGACTGCCGGACGACACGATCGACATCACCTTCACCGGCTCGGCCGGCCAGTCGTTCGGCGCCTTCCTGCCGCGCGGCGTGACGCTGCGCCTTGAGGGCGACACCAACGACTACGTCGGCAAGGGCCTCTCCGGCGGCCGGCTCGTCGTCCGCCCCGACCGCGCGGCCGACCACCTGCCGGAGTACTCCACCATCGCGGGCAACACCATCGCGTACGGCGCGACCGGCGGGGAGATCTTCCTGCGCGGCCGGGTCGGCGAGCGGTTCTGCGTCCGCAACTCCGGCGCCCTCGTCGTCGCCGAGGGCGTGGGGGACCACGGCTGCGAGTACATGACCGGGGGCCGGGCCGTCGTGCTCGGCGCGACCGGCCGGAACTTCGCGGCCGGCATGTCGGGCGGCGTCGCGTACGTGATCGACCTCGACCCGGCGCGCGTCAACACCGGCATGGTCGCCGTCGAGGAACTCGACGACACCGACCGCGGCTGGCTGCACGAGGTGGTGCGCCGCCACGCGGACGAGACCGGCTCCACCGTCGCCGCCGGACTCCTGGCCGACTGGGACGCCTCGGCGGCCCGGTTCACCCGGATCATGCCCACCACCTACAAGGCCGTGCTCGCCGCCAAGGACGCCGCCGAGCGGGCGGGACTCTCCGAGTCCGAGACCCACGAGAAGATGATGGAGGCGGCGTCCCATGGCTGACCCGAAGGGCTTCCTCACCACCGGCCGCGAGGTCGCGACGTCCCGCCCCGTCGAGGAGCGCGTCCGCGACTGGAACGAGGTCTACGTCCCCGGCTCGCTGCTGCCCGTCATCAGCAAGCAGGCCGGGCGGTGCATGGACTGCGGCATCCCGTTCTGCCACACCGGCTGTCCGCTCGGGAACCTCATCCCCGAGTGGAACGACTACGCCTACCGCGGCGACTGGGGCGCGGCCAGCGAGCGACTGCACGCGACGAACAACTTCCCGGAGTTCACCGGGCGGCTGTGCCCGGCGCCGTGCGAGTCCGCCTGCGTGCTGGGCATCAACCAGGCGCCGGTGACCATCAAGAACGTCGAGGTCACCATCATCGACAAGGCGTGGGAGGCCGGGGCCGTCACGCCGCAGCCGCCGCAGCGCCTGTCGGGCAAGACCGTCGCCGTCATCGGCTCGGGCCCGGCCGGGCTCGCCGCCGCGCAGCAGCTGACGCGGGCGGGCCACACCGTCGCCGTGTTCGAGCGCGCCGACCGCGTGGGCGGCCTGCTGCGCTACGGCATCCCGGCGTTCAAGATGGAGAAGCGGCACCTCAACCGGCGCGTCGAGCAGATGCGGGCGGAGGGCACCAAGTTCCGCACCGGCGTGGAGATCGGGCGCGACCTGGACGCGGCGTCGCTGCGCAAGCGTTTCGACGCGGTCGTCATCGCGGCCGGCGCCACCACGGCGCGCGACCTGCCGGTGCCGGGGCGCGAGCTGAACGGCGTGCACCAGGCGATGGAGTACCTGCCGCTGTCCAACAAGGTGCAGGAGGGCGACCTCGTCACCTCGCCGATCTCCGCCGAGGGCAAGCACGTCGTCGTCATCGGCGGCGGCGACACCGGCGCGGACTGCGTCGGCACCGCCCACCGGCAGGGCGCCGCGTCCGTCACCCAGCTGGAGATCATGCCGCGGCCGGGCGACGACCGTCCCGCGCACCAGCCGTGGCCGACGTTCCCCATGACGTACAAGGTCACCTCCGCGCACGAGGAGGGCGGCGAGCGCGTCTACTCCGTGTCCACCACGCACTTCGAGGGCGACGAGGAGGGGAACGTGCAGTTCCTCCACCTGGTCGAGGTCGAGTTCGTGGACGGGAAGCTCACGCCGCTGCCCGGCACCGAGCGGCGGATCCCGGCGCAGCTCGTCACCCTGGCGATGGGCTTCACCGGCACCGACCAGGAGAACGGCCTCGTCCAGCAGTTCGGCCTCGACCTGGACGCGCGGGGCAACGTCGCGCGCGACGCCTCGTACGCCACCAACGTGGACGGCGTCTTCGTCGCCGGTGACGCCGGGCGCGGCCAGTCGCTGATCGTCTGGGCCATCGCCGAGGGCCGCGCGGCGGCCCGCGGTGTGGACCGCTACCTGACCGGCGAGTCCACGCTGCCCTACCCGGTGCGGCCCACCGACCGCTCGCTGGCGGCCTGACCGGAGCCACGCCCTCCTGGAAAAAGATGAAGAACGTGCCGTACAGAGCCGTGCGGACACACCGGCGCCCGCCCCTCCCCGACCGAGGGGGCGGGCGCCGTCGCGTCCCCGGCCTCCGGCCGCTGACCCGCGCACGCCCGCCGGGCCACGGCGCTGCCCGGCACCGCCGGCTTCTCGACCGTTGCGTCAAGCGGTGACTTCCCGCCCGCGAACGGAACAACAGGCCGGCCGCTGTAGCATCGGCCGACGGGTGGGAGCGAATACTCGAAGAGGTCCACACATCATTACAGGGTGTGGAACGAGTAGTCGTAGTGGTCGAAAAGGAGCGTCATGACGTGGGATGCGCGCATTCTTCACGCGGTTGGCAAAGAACTCTCGTCTTCGCCGCCGTTCGAGGCCGCCGAGGTGCGAGGTATCACGTACTTGAAGGTGCGTCATGCGCGGACGTACGAGGGTGTCTCGGAATGTTCCGGCCTGCAGATCCTCCTTCTGGTGGGAAGTGGCTCGCCTGAGCTGCCACTCCTGGAACCCCTGGACCGGCTGACCCGCCTCGTGATATCCGACAGTGCACTCCGCACCGTGAAAGGGGTGGGTGACTGCCCGTCGATCCGAGACCTGGAGATCGCGCGGAATTTCCTGCAGGATCTTTCGCCTCTTCTTGCATGCCCCCACCTGCGGCGAGTCGATGTCACGGGCAATCCTCTGTCACGAGCGTCGTACGAAGAGGTCATCCCGGAACTGACCCGGAGGGGGGTGAAGGTCTCCGCGCCCACTCTTCAAGAACGAGACCTCATGCTGCGTATGCAGGCCATCGGTCTCCCCTTCGCGTACTACCAGCTGGGTGGCAGCTACCGCCTGTGCCGACCGGGACTCGAACTCACCGACATGCCGGAAGCCGATCACATCAAGATGAGCCCACAGGACGTGCAGGACCTCCTCGACCACGACCCGGATTCCCTCAGAAGTATCTTCCGTCGCACGGACCTGATCCCGACCCTGGACTCCCCATAGAGGCCGCCCCGTAGACATGGACAGGTCGACCGGTCGCCAACCTGCTGCACGACGAGCGGTGGACGGCGGCGGTGGGACTGCGCGCGTTCTTCGGGCAGTACGGGGACGGACCGGGGCGCTGATCACGATGCCGGTGCCCGTCTTCTCCGTCCTCGCGCGGGGCGTCTCGCGGGCGGTCTGACGGCGGGCGCGATCCGCTGACGGGCCCGTCATAGGGTGGCCCCTATGAACAGCAGCACCGACCTCGACGAGTCCGTCCGCACGGAGCTGACCTCGCTGCGCGACAGCATCGACAACATCGACGCGGCCGTCGTCCACATGCTCGCCGAGCGGTTCAAGTGCACCCAGCGGGTCGGCCGCCTGAAGGCGGAGCACGACCTCCCGGCCGCCGACCCCGCGCGCGAGGCCCGCCAGATCGCCCGGCTGCGGGGCCTGGCGGAGGACGCGAAGCTCGACCCGGCGTTCGCGGAGAAGCTGCTCAACTTCATCATCGCCGAGGTCATCCGCCACCACGAGACGATCGCCGGGCGGGCCGTGACCGGGGGCGGGGCGGCGGGGGAGTAACGGGCCGGGGGCCGCCGTCGGCGTCCGAGCGCACCGCCTCGCGGCGCCGAAGCGACACCCGGCCGGGGCGGACGCGGGCTGCGCCACAGCAGGGTGGCACGGATCGCTTGGCCGTTGGCACGGACGGTCACCCCACGCGGACGGGCCGACCGGCACGCTGGTTCTCATCACCGCCTTCCATGGAGGAACCGTGAAGAGACGCCTCATGGCGAGCATCGGAGTCACCGCCACACTGGCTGCGGCCGCCGTCCTCGCCCCGGCCACGTCCGCGTCGGCGCACGCCGGCTGCGGGACGTCCGTCGGGGACCGCGACAACAGCACGTGGGTCCGCTCGGCGAACGGCGCCAACATACGCTCGGGATCCGGGACGGGCTGCGGCATCGCCGGAGTCGCCTACTCGTCGCACCGTCTCGACTATCACTGCTACACCATCGGTGCTGATACCCACACGTGGACCTTCGTCCGCGATGACGCCACCGGGGTCACCGGGTGGATACGCGACGACCTGCTTTCCGACAACGGCAGCAACGTGCCCTGCGCGTTCTGACCGGTCGCACCGGGCCTCGGCGCCCCCTCCCGCGACGGTGGGAGGGGGGCGTTCGGCGTTCACGGGCGGGTCAGCCCTCCAGGTCGGCCAGGTCGGCGTCGCTGAGTTCGAGGTCGCCCGCCGCGACGTTCTCCTCCAGGTGGCGCAGGTCGCCGGTTCCCGGGATGGCGAGGGTCACGGGGGAGCGGGCCAGCAGCGCGGCGAGGGCGACCTGCTGCGGGGTCGCGCCCAGGCGCACGGCGACCCTGTCGAGCCGGGCGGTGTCCAACGGCGTGCCACCGCCGCCGAGCGGGAAGAACGGGACGTACGCGATCCCCGCCGCCTCGCACTCGGCGAGCAGGCCCGTGTCGTCCGCGAACTGGTTCTGCACCGCCGCGACCGGCGCGACCGCGCGCGCCTCGGCGAACTGGGCCGCGTCCACGTTGCTGACGCCCAGGTGCCGGATCAGGCCCTCCTCGCGCAGCTCCGCCAGGGCGGCGAACCGCTCGGCGACCGACTCGCCGCCGGGGCCCGACATCCCGCCCACCCGCAGGTACACCAGGTCGAGCCGGTCGAGGCCCAGCGCGCGCAGGTCCGCCTCGACCAGGCCGCGCAGCTGCCCGGCCGCCGCCTGCCCGCTGGGCATCCCGTCCGGTCCCGGCAACGGTCCGACCTTCGTGGCGATCACGAGGCCGTCGGGGTACGGGGCCAGCGCCGTGCGGATCAGCTCGTTGGCGCGGACGTCGCCCCGGTTGTAGAAGCCCGCCGTGTCGATGTGGTCCACGCCCAGCTCCAGGGCGCGCCTGAGCACGGCGACACCGTCCTCGGGTGCGCGCGGGGGCCCGGCGAGCGTCCTGAACGGCAGGCGCATCGCCCCGAAGCCGAGCCGGTTGACGGTGAGGTCGCCGCCGAGGGGGAAGGTCTTGGTCGTCATGCCCTCCATGCTCGCCGCCGCCCCGTGGGCCCGCGAGCCGGTGACAGGTTGCTGCCACGAGTTCAGCCGCGCGGCAGCAGCCCCGTCACGGCCAGCCGGAACAGCCGGTGCGCGCGGGCGGCGGGCTCCGGGTGGTGCTCGGTGGCCAGGGTGATGCCGACGATCAGGGTGATGAGTTCGGCGACGGTGACGCCGGGCGCCGCCGCGCCGTCCCCTGCGGCGCGGCGCAGCAGCGGTTCCGCCGCTTCCTCCAGCGCCGTCGAGCAGGTGTTTCCCGAGGCCGCGTCCGCGTCGGGGGCGTAGGACAGCGCGGCGGCCAGTCCGCGGATGGTGACGCAGTAGGAGACGACCTCGCCGAGCCAGGTGAGGAGCGCTTCGCGGCTGTCGTCCCCGTCGGCGAGTTCGCGGGCCCGGGCGCAGAGGGCGTCGATCCGCTCCCGCGCGACGGCTTCGAGGAGCGCGCGGCGGGTGGGGAAGTGGCGGCGGACGGTCGCCGAGCCGACGCCCGCCGTGCGGGCGATCTGCTCCAGGGACGCGTCGGCGCCCCGGGCGGCGACCTCCTGCTCGGCCACGGCGAGGATCAGCGCGTGGTTGCGCCGGGCGTCGGCGCGCTGCTGCTCGGGCACGGTGCGATTCCTCCGGGGGTTGGCTAAACGGCGGGCCCCGCCGTATCGTAGCGCGGAACGAAACGGCGGGCCCCGCCGTTTTGTGGCAGAGCGACCGAGCAGCCGAGGAGCACCCCCATGCCCGCACACCCCGCAGACCCCGCACCCGTCCTGGTCACCGGCGCCACCGGCAGGCAGGGCGGCGCCACCGCCCGCGCGCTCCGGGCGGCGGGCGTCCCCGTACGCGCCTTGGTGCGCGATCCCGCCACCCCCCGGGCCGGAGCGCTCGCGGCGCTCGGCGTCGAACTGGCCACCGGCGACCTGCGCGACCGCGACTCCGTGGCCCGTGCCGCCGAGGGCGCCCGCGCGGTCTTCTCCGTGCAGATGCCCGCCGCGACGGCGGACGGCTTCGACTTCGCGGGCGAGGCGGCCCAGGGCGTAGGGCTCGTGCAGGCCGCGAAGGACGCCGGGGTGCCGCAGTTCGTGCACACCTCCGCGTCCGGGATCGGTCAGCACACGGGCACGCCCGGCTGGGCCGAGGGCCGCTGGGCCGCGCTGGAGCCCTCGCTGAGCGCCAAGAGCGCGATCCAGGACAGCGTGCGCGAGGCGGGCTTCGCGCACTGGACGCTCCTGAAGCCCGCGTTCTTCATGGACAACTTCCTCCCCTCCATGGGCTACCTCTTCCCGCGCGGCATCGAGGGCGGCCTCGTGGGGACCCTGCGGCCGGGGACACGGCTCTCGCTGGTGGCGGTGGACGACATCGGCGTGGCGGCCGCGGCGGCCGTCGCCGACCCGGACCGGTTCCACGGCGTCGAACTGGAGTTGGCGAGTGACTACCTGACGATGACGGAGATCGCCGCGGTGCTCTCCCGCGTCCTCGGCACACCCCTGTCCGCGCCCGACATGACGGAGGAGGAGGCCGTCGCCGCCGGGATGCCGCCGATGGGGGCCGCCCTCACGTGGCTGGACGCCGCCGGCCAGCTGGCCCGCCCGCGGTTCGCGACGGACCTCGGCATCCAGGTCACCGGCTTCGAGGCGTGGGCGAGGAGGCACCTGCGCCACGACGCCTGACCGGTGTCAGGGCCGTGTCAGGGGGGTGTCAGCGCGGCCCGCGACCGTAACGGACATGAACAGTTCGGCGATCGCGGTCTCGGGACTGCGAAAGGCATACGGGGACAAGGCCGTGCTCGACGGCGTCGACTTCGACGTCCCCGCGGGAACGGTCTTCTCCCTGCTCGGCCCCAACGGCGCGGGCAAGACGACCACCGTCAACATCCTCACGACTCTGCTGAGGGCCGACGCGGGGACGGCGCACGTCGCCGGGCACGACGTGGTGACGCAGACCCGGCAGGTCCGCGCCGCCATCGGCGTCACCGGCCAGTTCGCGGCGGTGGACGACCTGCTCACCGGCCGCGAGAACCTGCGGATGATGGCGGACCTCAAGCGGGTGCCGTCCGGCGACAAGCTCGTCTCCGGCCTGCTGGAGCGCTTCGAACTCGCCGACTCCGCCGACAAGATGGCCGCCACCTACTCCGGCGGCATGCGCAGGAAGCTCGACCTGGCGATGACGCTGGTCGGCGCCCCGAGCATCATCTTCCTCGACGAGCCGACGACCGGCCTCGACCCGCGCAGCCGCCGCACGATGTGGGGCATCGTCCGCGAACTGCTCGCCGAGGGCACCACCATCTTCCTCACCACGCAGTACCTGGACGAGGCCGACCAGCTCGCCGACCGCATCGCGGTGCTCGACCAGGGCCGCCTCGTCGCCCAGGGCACCGCCGAGGAGCTGAAGCGCCAGGTCCCCGGCACCCACGTCCGGCTCCGCTTCGCCGAACCCGCCCACCTCGACCTCGCCGCCCGCGTCCTCGACGGCGCCACCCGCGACGAGCAGGACCTCACGCTCCGCGTGCCCAGCGACGGCGAGTCCCGCTCGCTGCGCGCCCTGCTCGACCGGCTGGACGAACACCAGCTCAACGCCCAGGAGTTCTCCGTGCACACCCCCGACCTCGACGACGTCTTCCTCGCCCTCACCGGCCGCCCGAGCACCCAGGCGGTGGCGAAGTGAGCACCCTGCGCACGGCGTTCGGCGACTCGGCGATCATGCTGCGCCGCAACTTCCGCCACACGGTCCGCAATCCCGTGACGGTCTTCAACGCCATCCTCTTCCCCGTCGTGATGATGCTGATGTTCGTCTACGTGTTCGGCGGCGCCTTCGCCGTCGAAGGCGACTACGTGGACTACGCGGTGCCGGGGCTGATGGTGATGGCGATCAGCTACGGCCTCGGCGCCACCGCGACCTCCGTCAGCGACGACATGTCGAAGGGCATCATCAACCGCTTCCGCACCATGGACGTCTCCCGCGGCGCCGTCCTCACCGGCCATGTCGTCGCCACGACGGTCCGCTGCCTCGCCGCCGACGCGGTGATCGTCGGCGTCGGCCTCGCGATGGGCTTCCGCCCGGACGCCGGGTTCACCGACTGGCTCGCCGCCGCCGGACTCGTGTTCCTGCTCGCCTTCGGCGCCAGCTGGCTCACGGTGGCCATCGGCCTGGCCGCGAAGACCGTCGAGTCGGCGGGCATGGCCACCGTGCCGCTGATCATGCTGCCCTTCCTGAGCAGCGCGTTCGTCCCCGCCGACACGATGGGCACCGGCGTGCGGCAGTTCGCCGAGTACCAGCCCTTCACCCCCATCATCGAGACGCTCCGCGGCCTGCTCACGGGCGACCCGTCGGGAGGCGACGCGATCGCGGCCGTCGCCTGGTGCGCGGGGCTCGCCGTCCTCGGCTACCTGTGGGCCGTCTCGACGTTCAGGAAGCGAGCGTGACCCCGGCCAGGTGAGACCACCCGGCCTCCGCGCCCTCACGAGCCGCCTCGGCGTACCGCGCGTCGCCGAGGCGGCCGCGCGCCTCCCGCTCGATCCGGTCCGCGTCCACGTGCGAACGGTCCCGCAGCCCCCGTACGGCCGCGCTCGCCCCCAGCAGCCGCGCGGCCTGCTCCGCGTCGCCGCGGCGCAGCGCCAGGTCCGCGATCCCGACCAGCGCCAGCGCGATCAGCGGCGGGTGCCCGGCCTCCGCCGCCGCCTGGAAGGCCGCCGCCCGGTGCGCCCCCGACTCCCCGAGGTCGTCGGCGAGATAGCCGAGCATGTCGTGCGTCACCCCCCGGATGTGCGCCAGTTCCGCGTCGTCGCCCAGCGCGGCCGTCGCCACGGCCAGCTGCCGCCGCGCCTCGGCCGCGTCCCCGCGCCCCCGGGCGAGGCCCGCGCGGGCGAACGCCAGCTCGGCCAGCGCGTCGGGCCAGGTGACGCGCTCGGCGCACCGCCGCGCGTCGTCGAGCGCCGCCGCGCTCGCCGCCGCGTCGCCCAGCAGCCAGTACAACTGCGCCTGGCGCGAACGCATCCTGATCATGTCCTCGGTGGCCCCGACCTCCGTGACGGCCGCGATGGCCTCCTCGTAACGGGCGCACGCGGCGGCGAAATCCCCGCGCTCGGCGAGCCGGTCGGCCAGCTCGGTCAGGGCGAACGACATCCCGAACCGCTCGCCCAGCGCGCGGAACTCCGCGAGCGCCGTCTCCAGTTGCGCGTACGCCTCCGGGCCGCCCCGGCCGAGCATGAACGGCATCTTCCCCGTGTGCAGCCTGGCCAGCGCCCGCACCCACGGGTCCGGGTCGTCCAGCAGGGGCGCGAACGCGGGCAGGTGCGCGTCCGGTTCGCGGAGCAGCCGTTCCAGGACGGCGATGAAGCCGATCGCCGGGTGCGCGCCCTCGGGGGCGCGGCGGCTGAGGCGGTGCGCCTCGTGTATCCAGTCGGCGGCCTGGCGCTCGTCGCCGAGACCCGAGCTGACGAACATCACGATCAGCGCGTACACCGTCGCCCGCGCCCCGTCGTCCGCCTCGCCCGGCGCCCGCGCGGCGGCGGTGAGCAGGTCGAGCCCCTCGGTCCGGTGCCCGCCCAGCCACCAGTACCAGCCCGCGGCCGCCGCCAGCCGTACGGCCGCGCGGGTCTCACCCGCGGCGAGCGCGCCGCGCAGGGCGGCGCCGATGTTGTCGTGCTCGGCGCCGAGCACGGCCAGCCACTCGACCTGGTCGGCGCGGCGCAGGCGCGGTTCGGCGGTCTCGGCCAGCCCGGTGACGTACGCGAGGTGCGCGTGGCGCGCCGACCCGGCCTCCCCGGCCTCCGCGAGGCGGTGCGCGGCGTACTCCCTGACGGTGCCGAGCAGGCGGTAGCGCGGGGCGCCCTCGCCCGCGGCGACGACCAGCGACTTGTCGGCGAGCGCGGTGAGCAGGTCGAGCACCTCGTCCGGCTCCACGCCGCCGCCCGCGCAGACCCGTTCGGCCGCGTCGAGGCCCGCGCCGCCCGCGAACACGGCGAGTCTGCGCAGGACCGCGCGCTCGGCGTCGCCGAGCAGTTCCCAGCTCCAGTCGACCATCGCGCGCAGCGTCCTGTGCCGGGGCAGCGCGGCGCGGCTGCCGCCCGTCAGCAGGCGGAAGCGGTCGTCGAGGCGGTGGGCGAGGTGGTCGATGGACATCGTGCGCAGGCGGGCGGCGGCCAGTTCGATCGCCAGGGGCATGCCGTCCAGCGCGCGGCAGACACGGGCCATCGTCGCCAGCGTCGCGGGGTCGGTCGCCAGGTCGCGGCGTACGGCGTCCGCCCGGTCGCGCAGCAGCCGCACGGCGGGGGAGCGGGCGATCCGGTCGGGGGCCGCGTCGGCGTCCGGCAGGGCCAGCGGCTCGACGGGCCACAGCGCCTCGCCCGTGATGCCGAGCGGTTCGCGGCTCGTCGCGAGGACGCGCAGGCGGCGGCACTCGCCGAGCAGGCGGTGCGCGAGGACGGCGGCGGCCTCGACCACGTGCTCGCAGTTGTCCAGGACCAGCAGCGCCTCGCGGTCGCGGAGTGCGGCGACGAGCCGGTCCGCCGGCTCCGCGTTCTGGACGCCGCCGAGCAGCGTGTCCCGGAGGCCGAGGCCGGCGAGGGCGGCCTGCGCCACGTCGCCTCCGGGGCCGACGGGGGCCAGCTCCACCAGCCAGGCGCCGTCCGGCAGTTCACCGAGCAGCGTGCGCGCCGTCTCCGTGGCGAGCCGGGTCTTGCCCGCGCCGCCTGGGCCGATGACGGTCGTCAGCCGGTGCCCGGCCAGCAGGCCGCGGACGGCGGCGACATCGCCCTCCCGCCCCACGAACGTGGTCAGCTCGGCGCGGAGGTTGGTCCTCGGGCTCTCCTCCCGCGCCTCGTCCCGCGCCTGATCCCGGCCCAACTCGCCGCGCAGCAGCGCGACATGCAGGGCGGCCAGGTCGGGCGACGGGTCGGTGCCCAGGGTCTCGGCCAGGGCTTCGCGCGTGCGCTGGTACACGAGCAGCGCCTCGCTGTCCCGGCCCGCCGCGGCGAGGGCGCGTATCAGGGCGGCGGCGAGGCGTTCGCGTACGGGGTGGGCGGCCGCCAGGTCGGTCAGCTCGGCGAGCATCGCGGCGCCGTTCCCCCGGGCGATCTCGGCCTCGGCGCGTTCCTCGGTGGCGGTGAGGCGGAGCCCTTCGAGGCGGGCGAGGGCGGCGTCGAACGCGGCGCTGTCCTGGAGGCCGACGTCCTGCAGCGCGTCGCCGCGCCACAGCTCCAGCGCCTCGCGCAGCAGCCGTACGCGGTGGGCGCCGTCGTCGTCGGGGCGGGCGCGGCTCGCGGCGAGGAGGCGTTCGAACCGCACGGCGTCCACGGCGTCGGGGTCCACCGCGAGCCGGTAGCCGTCCGGCTGGCCTTCGACCGTCCCCTCCGGCAGCAGTTTCCGCAGGCGGGAGACGAGGCGCTGGAGGGCGTTCGTCGCGTCGGCGGGCGGGCGTTCGCCCCAGATCCAGTCGATCAGGGACGCCTTGGGGACGACGTGGCCCGGCCTGAGCGCGAGGGCGACCAGCAGGCCGCGCAGCCGCGCCCCCGGCACCTCGGCCTCGTCCCCGCCGGTGCGCACGACCAGCGGGCCCAGCATCCCGATCCACACGCGGGCGATTGTGCCACGGGCCTCCGGGCGGGCCTCAGGCCGTCGCGGTCGCCGGTGCGACCAGCGGCGCGTCCCGTGTGAACTTGCGAAAGCCCACGCCGTAGTACAGCGCGCGTGCCTTCGGATGGCCGGGCGCGCCGAGGCAGGCGACTGTCGCGTGCGTGGCCCCTGCCTCCCGGGCGAGGCGCATGCCATGCAGCAGCATCGCCCTGGCCAACCCCCGCTGCCGATAGGCGGGATGGGTCCCCACCGGCTCGAACTCGACGGTGGCGTTGGCGGTGTCCAGCCACAGGATGGCCGAGGCCGCCATCGTCCCGTCCGGGGCCTCCACGAGGACGTGCAGGTCGGGCCGGTAACCCGGCGCACGCCGCACGCCGGTGTAGCTGTCGGCGGTGTACGTCGTGGAGGCCCACGCGTCCACGTGCGCCCGTACCGCCGCCTCGGGACCGGCCTCGTCGGCGGTGCGGAAGCGGAACCCGCTCGGCAGCAGGGGCCGTTCGACGTCGGCGAGGTCCCGTTCGTTGAGCTGCGTCCAGGACCCCGTGTCGCCGAGCGAGGCCGGGTCGGTCACGTAGCCGTGGGCGGCCCAGCGTTCCAGGCCGAACGTGTCGGCGGCGCTCGGGATCACCGTCCGCTCGGCACCGGGCGCGGTGGCGCCGTACCAGCCGATCACCTCGTCCACCAGCCCGGCGTGGGCGGGGTGCACCTGATAGACGAGATACGCGGCGGCGGCCTCACGGCGCGGCAACTGCGCCCAGGCCCACGCCACCAGCTCACCCCCGGAAAACCACAACCGCCGCCGCCAGCTCTCCCCGGCGGCGGCAAGCCCCTTGCCCCAGTTCCACGCCAACTCCCCGTACGACGCGTCACTATTGACAAGATCAGGCCGGACAGCGACGACACGCTGCGCCAACCCCTGCATGAGCCGCAGATCCTCGACGGCGACACCCGCGTTATCCACCATGCCGCGCCACTGTGCCAGCACCCCCGTGGCCACGTCGAAGCGTTTTCCGGCACGCCGCGAAGCTCTGGCACCGCTCGAAAGGCACACAGCGTGCGGTACCGGTGCGCCAGAATGCGCTATTCACCGGCAGCGACGGCTTTTCGCGGAATTCGGTGGCAGAGCCTCCCGGCCGGTGGCGCTGCCGCCTCCGGTAGCCGGCTGCTGACTGTCTGGTGCGCGCAGGGCCGCCCCGCTAGCCTCGGTCCTCGGCGATCCTTCGGTACGGGGAGAGTGCGGCATGCAGGAATGCCCGAAGTGCGGGCGGCTCAAGGACTCCGAACAATGCGGATACTGCTGGGGATTGGCGGCGGGCGCGGCCTTTCACCGGGGAGGCATCGAGGAGGTCGAGAGAATGAGCGGCAGGAACTCGTCCGAGAACACTCCCAAAGGCGCCTGCCTTCTCGTCCTCCTCTCCGGCGCGGCGTTACCGGTCGCGTGGGAAGTGGTGCAGAGACTGGCGTAGGTCTGGCCCGCCGCAGGGAAACGCGGTGGCGGTGGCGTCCGGAAAGCCCGGCTCCGCCCGGCGTGGCTAGGATCGGCGGCATGGCGCTGCGACCTGTGCAGGTGAACATCAAGGCTGTTGCCGCACCGGCGGTCGGCCGGTTCTGGGCGGAGGCGCTGGGCTGGCAGGCGTACGGTTCCGGCGCGACCACGTACGTCGGCCCGCGCGGCGGCCTCGTGTGGCCGGACCCGGCGCTCCTGGGTGTGGGCGTCGTGCCCGTTCCCGACCGCAAGACGGCGACGAAGAACCGCACGCACATCGACCTCGCCACGACTTCCGCCGCCCACCAGCGCGAGCTGGTCGCCCGCCTGCTCGCGCTGGGCGCGACACCCGCCGACGTGGGGCAGGGCGACGTGCCGTGGACGGTCCTCGCCGATCCCGAGGGCAACGAGCTGTGTGTCCTGGAGCCCCGGGACGTCTACCGGGACACCGGCCCGATCGCGGCCGTGGTCGTGGACTGCGCGGACCCCCGGGACATGGCCCGCTTCTGGGGCGAGGCGACGGACTGGACCGTGCACGAGGCGACCGACGACCTGGCGAGGCTGCGTTCCGCCAAGGGGACGGGCCCGTACCTGGAATTCCTCCGCACACCCGGCACGAAGACCACGCCGGACCGCGTGCACCTCGATCTGCTCCCCTGCCCCGGCGACGACCGGACGGCAGAGGTGTCCCGGCTGCGAAGCCTCGGCGCGACCGACCTCGACGTGGGCCAGGGCGACACCCCATGGACCTGCCTGACAGACCCGGACGCCCACGAGTTCTGCGTCCTGTCCCTGCCCTGATGCGACCGCAGGTGACCTGACTGCGAACGGCCTGGGAACCGCGACCGCCGCAGCACTCGCCGTCCGGCCGGATGTCCTCAACGGCCGGGAGCGTTCATCTGATCGGTGTCGTCTGCGCCAGGGAGATGCGCCAGTCGTCGCCCTGGCGGGTCATCACGTAGGTCATGGCGCCGGCCAGAGGCAGCGTGGACGCGTCCCCGGTCTCGGACCGCTCGTCGTGGATGGTCTTGGTGAGGCTGACGATGGCGACATCGGGGGTGGCGAAGCGGATGTCATCGACCTCCAGCGTGGTCCGGACGTCCTTGAGCGGGGAGGAGAGCGCCTCGGCCATGGCCGAGGCGAAGGTCTCGCGCCCGAAGAGGCGCCGCCCGGCGAAGTTGATGAGCACCAGGTCGGAGGCGTGCAGCGCGGGCAGCACCTCCGGGTCGAGCTGGGCCTCCTGGGTCCGTGCGACGAGCGCGCGGATCCGCTGCTTGTCGGCGTCATGGTCGGGATGAGTCGGGTCCTTGGTGTCCATGGCGACAACCTAAAACCTCAACTGAGGTTGAGGTCAACGCCTCCCGTCCACTCAGACGGACTTGACGAAGCCGCCATGCTCGCCCGTTCAGGACTCTGCTGCTCGCGCGGAGATCTCACCCCCGTTCGCCGGAGCACGCCGCACCCTCCAGCGAGGTCCGTCTCCTCAGGTCGGCTCGGGTGGCCGGGCCCTTCTTCCCGTCCGGGCGTGCTCCCTCCGCCCGATCTGCAGACGTCGCGACAAGCTCGCGTCCGTCGGCAAGCGACCGTCCTACTCGCCCTCATGGACTGCCCGGCAGGGAGAAAGTCGGATAGAATTAATAGAGACGCGTCGACCCGCTTGCTGGGTTCGACGCTTTTTTCATGACCGTGAACCCTCCCGTCAGCCTCGCTCACGGATTCCTCTTCCATATGCGGGTCACAGAGCCACGCGGCGACCAGTTGCTGCCGCTGGCGATGCTGCGAGAGCGCTACCCAGACCTTTACGAACGCCACGTCGCCAAGTACGCCGACCGTGAGCACCGCCTACGTGAACGAGTGATCCCGCTCGACTGCGAGTGGTCCGACGTGGTCTTCCTTTCACCGTTCGATTCCACAGTGTTGTTCGACGCGGCGCGGAGCGCAGGCCGACAAGTCCCGCACGGCACTGTCTCGACCCTCGATGCCGCGAAGCTTGACCCAGCACGATGCTGCATACGACTCATGCGCGTCACACCGGGAGCTGGAAGCGCCGATCCAGGTACCGAGGACGACTACCTCCCCCTGACCACCGCCACATTGCGAGCCGTCGGTGAGGTGACCCACCGCGCCCTTGAACGGCTCCGGAACCTCGGCCCTCACGAGCCGCTGCTGCCCTGGGGAGACGTACCGCACGTCCTGCACCGCGGACCAGTGCCGTTTCACCTGTTCCAAGGATTGCCGCCTCGTCTGTCACCTTCCTGACGCGACCGGGCGCCAGGCCACACGCCGCTCCGTTCGGCATCTCGTCCCCGAAACGCACTGGTTGATGGTTTTCCTGGGTGGTTGGCGGCGGTGGAGAGTGTGAGGAGGTGGTTCGGTGTTCCGGAGGTCGGGGAGACGAGGGGCGGCCTCGCCGGAGTCGGTTGCTTGCGGGCAAAACACTGTGACCAGTCGCGGTAAATCGCCGTTCTATGCTGGAAAGTGACTCGCTGACCAGTAGCGGACGGGGACCGTCATGCATGGCGATACCGACAGCCCGCCGGGGAACCGGTTGCGTGGCATCCGGCTCGGTCTCGGCTTCACCCAGCAGCAGCTCGCCGAGCGGGCGGGACTCAGCCTCGGCGTCGTGAAGAAGATCGAACGCGGTGGTACGGCGCGCCTGGAGACGTATCACGCTCTCGCGCGAGCCCTCGGCGTCCGTACCTCCCAGCTCCTTGACACCTCCGCTCCGCACCGCGACCAGCGGGACGACGACGGGGACAACCACGCGCTCCTCGCCCTGCGCCAGGTCATCGCCCCACCCGTGACGGCGACGGGGGCTCTCGACCCGGCGGACACCGTGGAGACCGGCGACCCCGATCTGGGCGCGATGTGGCAGGCCGTGGACCTGCTCGCGGAGACGTACTACCGGGACGACTACGGCACGGTCGCCGAGCGGCTGCCCTCGCTCGTCCGGTCGGCCCACCTTGCCGTCCGCCACTTCGACAGCGGTGAGCAGGAGGCCGACGCGCTGCGGTTGCGGGCGTGCGTGCTCCAGATGGCGGGCCGGTACCTCGTGCAGGTCCGCGCCTACGACCTGGCGCAGATGGCGCTGCGGGACGCCGTGCAGGACGCGGTGCGTGCGGGTGACCAGGGCGGGGTGGCGGCGGCGGTCTACCAGCAGGGGTGGTCGCTGATCCGGCAGGGACGGCTGGACGAGGCCGAGGCCGTGTCGGTCACGACGGCCGACGCCACCGAACCCCGGCTGTCGCGCGCCTCGCGTGCGTCGCTCGGCGCGTGGGGCAAGCTGCTGGTCCACGGTTCGTCGGCGGCGGCCCGCAACAACAGGCCGCAGGAGGCGAGGGAGATGCTGCGGCTGGCCCGTGCGGCGGGGATCGCGCTGGGTGGCAAGCAGGCGGTCAGCCAGGCGGCTTGGGGCCGGTTCGACTGGCGCACGGTCGCGTACCAGGCGATCGAGAACCACATGACAACCGACAACCCAGGGATGGCCCTCGCGCTCGCCGCCAAGATGCCCTCGCCACCCGCGAACGCGCCCTTCGGACGGCGGCACATGCTGACGGTCGCGCAGGCGCACGCGGCCCTGCGGTCCGGCGACAAGGCGCTGACGATCCTGCTCGGGCTGTCGCGCACGTCACCGGAGTGGCTCCGGCACCAGCGGCTCGCAGCCGACGTCTTCCGCGAGGTGCGCGACAAACGCGCACGGGCCATGTCCCATGACCACCGCGAACTGGCCTTGCTACTCGGCGTCTTCTGAAGGGCTACGCAACGTGCCCCCGACGCCGCCACCCCGTCCCGGACGGCCACCCCGCATGCCTGTCACCACTCGACGACCGTAAGTAGCGTCACTGGTCTCCCCTCCACCCAAGGAGCAGACCATGACCTTCACCACGCCAACCCTGCGCTTGCCGCCCCCCGGCCAGGTGCGTATTCGGCCGTTGGGGAAGGTGTTCGATGCGGTGCGGGTGCCGTCTTTTCAGGGGTTGTACGCGTTTCACCGTCTGCGGTTGGCTGGGGTTACGGGGCCGGTGATTGAGGATCCGGCGCATGGGGTCTTGTACTGGCTGGTGCCGCCGGGTTCGGCGAACGGTCGTGGGTGGCCGCCTGGTGCGTTGGCGTTGGGGCGGGGGTATTGCCTCGCTGTTCCGGCCGCCGATCGGGTCGGGGGTCCGTGGGTTGGGGACGGTGAGGTGCGGTGGCTGGTGGTGCCGCCCGCCGGGGACTGCCTGACCGATCCGGAGGTGCTGTATCTGGCGTTGGGGCGGGTGTTCGGGGGGCGTTGTGGATGAGATGCCGCGTCCTCTCCCGCGTTACCTGACGGTGGCGCCGGTGCGGGAGGAGAACCCCAAGATCACCATCATCACCGGCCTGGAAGGGCCCGTTCTGCCGCGCCCGGAACCCGACAGCGACGAGCCGGAGGGTGGTGAGGGGGAGTGAGTCTGTTGCCGCGTTGTATGTACTGCGAAGCGACGGCCGGTGAGTTGGTGGCGGTTGCTCTGGTGGCGGCTGGTTCGGGGCCGGGGTGGACGTATCAGGCGTGTCGCACGTGCCGGGTCTCGGAGCGGCTGGTGCCGTTGGTTGCGCATCCGTCGGACTCGTGGGGTGGGATGCACTACTGGCCCGAGGTCGTGCCTCATGAGTTGGTGGTGCGGTTGGCTGGGTTGGGGAGTGCGTCGGAGTTGCGGCCGGTCGTGGACCGGTTGTTTCCGGCGGTGGCTGCGGTGTTCCGGCGGGAGGTGGCCCAGTCGGCCGTGGAGGATGCCGTCGCCGATCTGTGGGCCGTCGTACCGGTGGAGGAGTCGTGACGGCGTTCGTCTCGCGGCTCTTCACCGGTGGTGAGACCGGCGAGGCCAGGGTGTGGGCCCGCGAAGTTCTGGCCGCCTGGGGGTGGTCGGGTGCGGTGCCGGTGGTGGATGTGTTGATCGCGGTGGCGCGTTCGCGGCGGCCGTGGTGGCTGAGTCTGCGTGATCACGGGGATGCGTTGAACGTTCAGGTGTTGCGGGCGCGGACTGCTCGGACCATCCGGTTGCCGGGGCGGATTGCCGGTGCAGACGGCCTCGTGTGGACGTTCGGGACCGTCCCCACTCCGGACGGCCTCTGCATATGGACCACCATCACCCCCCACCCGAAGCGCCAGCCGCTCAGCCGGTGAGCCCTTCCCCCGGGAGGGACGTACGGCGTCGTCAGGGGCGGTTCGGGTCGGGGTGGACCACGAGGAAGAGCGACCATGCGGGCGCGGTCGGGTCGTCCGGGCGGTCGGCGAACTCTCCCAGCAGATCCTTGAGCCGGGTGCGGAACTCCTCCATCTGCGGCGGCGGCAGGCGCAGCGCCATCCTGGTGCCCTCGGACTCGGTCGCGGGGACGAGGGCGAGTTCCTCCAGGAACGCGTCGAGCATCGACCGTTCCAGCGCGGGGGATT
Source organism: Streptomyces sp. NPDC049879 (assembly GCF_044461265.1). Taxonomy (NCBI): domain Bacteria; kingdom Bacillati; phylum Actinomycetota; class Actinomycetes; order Kitasatosporales; family Streptomycetaceae; genus Streptomyces; species Streptomyces sp. NPDC049879. Next base: position 1,307,519 of record NZ_JBITKT010000001.1, read on the forward strand.
CGAGGTTCCAGCTCTTGTGCGTCGCCAGGTACGGGATCTCCCGTGCGCCGCGCGCGCCGCGCCGTTCTTCCTGCGCCTCCAGGAATCCGGTGCGGACCAGCGTTCTGGTGTGGTGCAGCACGCTGGCCGGGTCCCGGCCGAGGATCGCCGCGATCTCCTTGTTCGTGTGCGGCTTCCGCACACAGATACGCAGGATGCGCAGGCGGAGGGCGGAGGCGAGTGCCCTCGCCTCCGCGTCGGTCGCCGTCCGGCGTTCGGTCATGACCAGCAGCCTACTGAAGGGCGGACGGCCCGGCGACGGGTCCGACAGCAAGTGATTGACAAAACCCAATCACTCGGTCAGGGTGACGCTGTGCCCTTCCCAGCCGCGGGACGACCGCGGCCCGAGCGAACGAGGTCGACCATGCCGAACCGTCCCGGAACGACCGGCGGGACCGCCGCTCCCGAGAGCCCCGCCGAGCGGGCGGCGCACCGGGCCAGTCCTGTCGACGCTCCCCCGGAACCCGGGGAGAAGGCGAACGACTACGACAGCTTCGCCGAGGCGTACGAGGCCGAGAACGAGAGCAGCCTCCTCAACGCCCACTACACGCGCCCCGCGATCGTGGACCTGGCCGGTGACGTGGCGGGCCGCCGCATCCTCGACGCCGGGTGCGGCGCCGGCCCCATAGCCGCGGACCTGCGCGAGCGGGGCGCCGTCGTCGCCGGTTTCGACTCCTCCGCCGGGATGCTGGAACTCGCCAGGCGGCGGCTCGGCGACGACGTGGTGCTGGAGCACGCCGAACTGGGCGGCACGCTGCCGTTCGCCGACGCCGAGTTCGACGACGTTGTCGCCGCCCTGGTGCTGCACTACCTGGAGGACTGGACGACAGCCCTGGCCGAACTGCGCCGCGTGCTGAAGCCCGGCGGCCGTCTCATCGGGGCCGTCCACCACCCCTTCGTCCAGCATCTGACGGCGCCGCCCGGCACCGACTACTTCGCGATCCGCCCCACCTCCCAGTGGTGGGAATTCGGCGACACCAAGAACCTGATGACCTTCTGGGACCGGCCGCTGCACGCGATCACCGACGCGTTCACCGCGGCAGGCTTCCGGATCGACGTCCTCAGCGAACCGGCCCCGGGACCCGGCGCCCGCGAACGCTTCCCCGAGCTCTTCGAGGAGCATCCGTCCGGCAAGTTCGTGTGCTTCCTGTTCTTCGTCCTCACGAAGGCGTGACCTCCGCACCGGGAGCGGCGCCCGGTCAGCTTGTCGGGTGACCCGATAAAGCGCCATGCGATGCGGCGGGTCTGCGGTGCGGAACTGCTTCGCCCTGTGTGATCGATCGGTCACAATGGCCTCCGGAGGCCCGCCCCGAGCGATGGAGGACGCGATGCCCAGGACCGAGAGGGAACGCCGCCGCCGGATCGCCGACGCCGCGACCGACCTGCGCCTGCACCCGGCCGCCGTCCTCTACCTCTGCGCCCCCGAGGTCGCGCCCGAGTCGCTGGTCGAACGGCTGGCCGCGCACGCGGGCGCGCGCCGCCTCCCCGTCGCCGACACCGTCGTGGACCTGATGGACCCCGCCTCGCCGATGGACGACCGGCCGGGGTGGCAGCACGTACGGGAGCTGGTCCTCGCCCGCGAGGTCACCGCCGTCGTCACGGCGGCCGACGACATGTGCGGCGGGACGAGCAAGGAGCGGGAGGCCGTCCGGGCCTGGCTCGCCGACCACGCCTCCGAGCTGACGGCGGCGCCGGTGCCCGTCGCGGGAGTGTGACGCGACGGGCACCGGCGGTCCTGCGGGGGAGGGTCACGGATAGGCCGTCAGGTAGCGCACCTGGTTGGCCTGGTTCACCGGTCCTCCGGTGTTGTTGATGATGTTGGCGATGGTGCCGTAGCCGCCGCCCAGGGAGACGGCCACCATGTTGTCGAACCGCACGCCCGGCGCGTTCGGCACCTGGAAGGCGCGCTCGGCGACGACGCTGCGGTTGACGTTGAAGAAGCAGTAGCTGCCGAGGCCGTACGCCTCGTGACTCGTCACCGAGTTCGCCACCTGGTAGGCGGCGTAGCCCCGTGTCGAACCATTCATCCAGGCGGCCTGGTTGGGCGGGTCGTACGGCATCTCGTTCTGGTAGAAGTACGTGCGCCCGCCGTTGCCGTTCCAGATGGTCTGCGTCTTCTGGTAGTGCTCGACGAACAGGCCGTACATCGTGACGCTGTCGCCGTTCACGACGAGCCCGGTGTCGGCCGTGTTGGTGTTCCAGCCGATGCCCGAGCCGTGGTCGCCGCGCCACAGCCACAGGTGGTCGCCGATGACGTCGTCGCTGTTGATGACCAGGCTGGTCGTGGCCCGCCCGGCGTGCGCGCCGCCGATGCGGAAGAACACGTCGTGCAGCGACGTCGGGTTGGCGCCGTGGTCCGCCGACGAGCCGGCCGGGCCGACCTCCATCAGCAGCGACGAGTTCGTGGTGCCCGCGTCGATCAGCAGGCCCGCGATCTTCACGCCGCCGACATCGGCGACCGTCATGGCCGTGACGCCGTTGTCCGGGATGAACGTGGCCAGGCCGAGGCCGAGGACCACGGTGTCCGGATCGGTCACGCGCAGCGTCTGGTTCAGGTGGTAGATGCCCGGGGTGACGAGCAGGTGCTTGCCCTGGGCCAGCGCCGCGTTCATCCCGGCGGCGGTCTCACCCGGGCGGACGATGTGGAAGTCGTCCGCCAGCGAGAGGGAGGTGCCCGCCTGGGTGGTGTTGTGCCAGCTGGTGCCCAGCGAGTTGGAGCGCAGTGCCGGGACGAAGACGCGGTAGTCGCCCGCGCCGTCGATGTAGAGGAACGGCTTCTCGCGGTTCACCGGCGTGCGGTCCACGACGGTGTACGGCGGGCTGGGGAACGTACCCGCCGGCGGGTTCTGCGCGCCGACGAACACCATGTTCCAGTTCGAGCCGGTCCACTGCGACCACTCCGTGTTCCGCGACAGCCACTGCTGCTGCGAGCCGGAGATGACCCGCCCCGACACGACCGTGTCCGCCATGAAGCCGCCGGAGGACCAACCGCCGTCGTCCAGCTGGATGTTGCCGTTGACGTGCATGCGGCGGTACGGGGCGGCCTGCGAGACGGCCCAGCGTTCCGTTCCCGAGTCGGGCGTCACCGACAGGTTCTCGGCGGCGCGCCAGAAGTTGTGCGTGGCGTTGCCCTGGAACCAGTCGGCCTCGGTGTGCACCGACCCGGCGATGTGCGTGTCGTCGGGGGACAGGCCGAGGCCCGAGACCTGCGTGTAGTAGCCGACGTTGACGTCCACGTCGTACTCGCCCGGCTTGAAGAGGAACGCGGCCCGGCCGTTGCCGAACTGCGCGGTCTCCTGCTGGGTGAAGACGCCGTCGACCGTGGACTGGATGGCGGAGTCCGGCATCGACGGGTCGAAGACGTGGACGTTGGGGCCCAGGTCGGGGGTGCCGGGCGGATTCTGGATGTCGGCGGGGTTCACGTGGAACGATTGTGCCGCCGACCCGTTGCACGCGTACTGCTGGAGCTGCACGCTGTCGGCCGCCGAGGCGGCGGGGACGTCCAGGCACTTGCCGCTGTTGCGGTTCACGAAGCGGTAGGTGCCGTTCGCCTGCTCGACGGGCTGCCACTGCTGGTTGTTGCCGCCGCTGTAGGTCCACAGCTGGACGGTGCCGCCGTCCGCCGTGGACACGTTGGTGACGTCCCAGACCTGCGCCGCCGCGTTGCGGCTGCCGATCTGGTAGTAGCCGCCGCTGGTCGCGGTGAGGCGCCACTGCTGGGCGGTCGAGCCGTTGCACGCGTACTGCTGGACGGCGGTGCCGTTGCCGGTCGCGGCGGCGCGGGCGTCCACGCACTTGCCGCTGCCCGCGTTCACCACCGTCGCCCAGCCGCTCGGCAGGGCGGCCGGGGCCACCGGCGCGGCCTGGGCGGCCGTCGCCGGGACGGCGGTCAGCAGGCCGGTGAGCAGCGCGCCGAGCGCCAGGCCGAGCCGCAGCGGGGCGCGGCGTTGTCGAAGGAGTCTCACGGTTGCTGTGGCCTCTCGGGTCAGCCCGCGTACTGGGCGAAGACGCTGGTGAACTGCCAGTTGGACTGCCCGACGCCCGAGCACGAGTCGGCCGGGCCGCCGGTGCAGGGCCGGTCGCGGTTGACCGACCAGAAGGTGAGGCGGGCGAGCTGGTGCTGCTGCGCGTAGTCCCGCATCGTCTGGAAGTCGGCCACGGTGATGACCTCGCCGACGTCGGTGACGCCGTTCATGGACGAGATGCCCATGCGGCTGTACGCCTGGGCGTCGGTGTAGCCGTACGCGTTGCGCAGGGACGTCTTCAGGCCCTCGGCGGCGCGGACGGAGAGCTGGCCCATGTTCTGGCCGTTGCCGCCGAAGTTGAACGGCATGATGGTCCAGGCGTCGACGGTCAGGCCCGCGGCGGCGGCGCGGTTGATGAGGCTGGTGTCCGGGCCGTTCTGGCCGGTGCCGAAGGTGACGTAGACGCGCAGGCCCGGGTTGTTGGCCTTGACGGTGCGCAGCGCCTCGACGGTCCGCTGCTGGACGGCGGGGGAGTCGTACGCGGCGGCCTCGATGTCGATGTCGATGGCGCGCAGGCCGTACGCGGAGATGACGCGCTGGTACGCGGCGGCCAGCTCGGCGGCCGAACCGCAGGAGCTCTCCAGCTTGTTGCCGCTCCATCCGCCGAACGACGGGACGACGTCGCCGCCCGCGGCGCGGATGGTGTTGATGGTCTGCTGGTCGACGCCGCCGGTGAGCGGGCGGCCGCCGTCCCACTGCGGGTTGCAGTAGCCGTTGCTGAGGACGAAGGCGAGGGTGAACCAGCGCACGCCCGTCGCGTTCATGACGGTCTGCGGGTTCGGCGGGCTGCCCCAGCCGTTGTAGAGGTAGGGCGCGACGGCCATCGCGCCGGGGCCGGGGCCGGGGCCCGGGTCGCCGCCGCCGGTGGGGACGGTCCACTTCTGGTTGGCGGTGCCGGTGCACGTCCACAGCTGGAGGCGCGTGCCGTTGGCGGAGGACTGGCCGGTGGCGTCGACGCACTTGTTGGCCTGGGGGTTCACGATGTCGCGGGCCGCGCTGACGGACCAGCGCTGGTTGGCGGCGCCGGTGCACGTCCAGAGCTGGAGCTGCGCGCCGTTGGCGGTGCTGCTGCCGGTGACGTCGAGACACTTGCCGAGGGCGCGGATGGTGCCGTCGTCGGCGACGGTCCAGCTCTGCGCGGCGGTGCCGTTGCAGTCGTAGAGCTGGACGGCCGTGCCGTTGGCCGTGCTCGCGCCCGCGACGTCGACGCACTTGCCGGCGATGCCGGTGATCTGGCCGGTCGCGGCGGCGGAGGCGGGGGCGGCGCTCACGGCCAGCAGGCCGAAGAGCAGGGAGAGGACGGCGAGCGCGCCGGCCCAGGGGCGGGGGCGCAGGGGGGATCGCATGACGCATCACATCCAGACGGTGGGGGGTGAAATGTGGCGTGGCTATGACAATCGAGCTGTCCCGGCGGGCCCGCCGTGTTCCGTCAGGGCTTGATTTAAGAAGTGGCCACGGGGGGCGTCAAGGCTTTGGACTGGACCAATCCGGTTCCGGTCGTCGGCGGGCACGCGCGGCGGCCCGGTCGCAATCCGCGCGGGTAATGCGCCCCGCCGCCCGGCCTCCCGCACGCAGGTCGCCGGACGGACCGCGCCGTTCCCGCAGTTCAGCGGCGTGCGGCCTGCCGTGCCGGTGGCGCGCGGGCAACTCGCGTGCGGCCGCGGACACGCGTACGGCAGCATGATCCCCATGTCCTCACTGACCCGCGTCGAAGCGGAAGCCCGCGCCCAGCTCCTCGACGTCCACAGCTACGCGATCGATCTCGACTTCACGCGCGGCGACGACACGTTCGCCTCCGACACCGTCATCCGCTTCACCGCGCGCACGGCGGGGGACACCTTCGTCGAGGCCGTCCCGGCGGCCCTGCACGGCGTCACCCTCGACGGCCGCGCGCTGGACCCGGCGGCGCTCGCGGACGGCCGCTACCCGCTGACCGGGCTGGCCGAGGGGGAGCACGAGCTGCGGATCACCGCGGACATGCGCTACTCCACGACCGGCGAGGGCATGCACCGGTTCACCGACCCGGCCGACGGGCTCACGTACCTCTACTCGATGTGCTGCATGACCGAGGGGCCGAAGGTCTTCCCCTCCTTCGACCAGCCCGATCTCAAGGCCGTGTTCGACGTGTCGGTGACCGCTCCCGCCGGGTGGACCGTGCTCGGCAACGGGATCGCCACCCCCGTCGACGGCGAGCCGGGCCGCTGGCGCTGCGCCACCACGCCGCGCATCAGCACGTACCTGATGGCCGTCGCCGCCGGTCCATACCACTCGGTCCGCACCGAGCACGCCGGGCTGCCGTTCGGCATCCACGCGCGCCGCTCGCTGGCGCCCTACCTCGACAAGGACGCCGACGAGATCCTCGACATCACGCGGCGCTGCTTCGACCGGTACCACGAACTCTTCGACGAGCCCTACCCGTTCGACTCCTACGACCAGGCCTTCGTGCCGGAGTTCAACGCGGGCGCGATGGAGAACCCCGGACTCGTCACCTTCCGCGACGAGTACGTCTTCCGCTCCGCCGTCACCGACACCGAGCGTGAGGTGCGCGGCGTCACCATCGCGCACGAGATGGCGCACATGTGGTTCGGCGACATCGTGACGCTCCGCTGGTGGGACGACGTCTGGCTGAACGAGTCCTTCGCCGAGTACATGGGCTACCAGGTCCTCGCCGACGCCACCGCCCACCAGCCGTGGACCGAGTTCGCCGCCTCCCGCAAACCGTGGGGGTACGAGGCCGACCAGCGGCCCTCCACCCACCCCGTCGCGCCCCGCGCCGAGGACGTGCCGGACACCGCGTCCGCGTGGAACAACTTCGACGGCATCTCCTACGCCAAGGGCGCCTCCGCGCTGCGCCAGCTCGTCACCTGGCTCGGCGAGGACCGCTTCCTCGCGGGCGTCAACGCCCACATCACCGGCCACCGCTTCGCCAACGCCACGCTCGCCGACTTCATCGACGCCATGGCCCGCGCCTCCGGCCGTCCCGTCGCCGACTGGGCCGACGCGTGGCTGCGCACCAGCGGCCCCGACACCCTCGCCCCCGAGATCACCGCCGAGCCCGACACCTGGCACATCGACGTCACCCACACCGGCGGACGCCCGCACCGCCTGCGGGTGGGCCTGTACGACGCGGACCCGGGGCAGCCGGACCGCATCCGCGCCCGCGGCTCCGCCGACATCGAGCTGACCGCCGACGACGGCGTCACCCGGCACAGCTTCACCGGCCCGCGCCCCGACCTCGTGGTCCTCAACGAGGGCGACCTCACGTACGCCAAGGTCCGCCTCGACCCGGAGTCGTGGGACACCGCGCAGCGCGCCCTGTCCACCCTCGACGACCCGCTGACCCGCGGCGTCGTGTGGAACGCGGCGCGCGAGATGGTCCGCGACGGGCTCCTGCCGCCGTTCGCCTTCCTCGCCGCCGCGCGCCGCAACCTCCCCGCCGAGCCGTCCAGCACCATGATCGGCAAGGTGCTGCGCTTCGCACACGCGCAACTGGTGGAGCGCTACGTGCCGCTCGCCGACCGGCCCAAGGCCCTCGGCGTCCTCGAAGCCGTCGCCGACGATCTCCTCGACGCCACGGCGGACGGCTCCGACCCGGCCCGCCGCCTCGTCGCCGTCCGCGCCGCCATCGACGCCGCCACCTCCCCGGAACGGCTCCGCGCCTGGTGGGACGCGGGCACCGTGCCGGACGGGCCCGCGCTCGACCCCGAACTGCGCTGGCAGCTGCTGCTCAGGCTCGCCGTGCTCGGCGCCACCGACGCCGCCGAGATCGACGCCGAGGCCGCCCGCGACCCCGGGGCGACCGGGCAGGAGGGCGCCGCGCGCTGCCGCGCCGCCCTGCCCGACGCGGACGCCAAGGCCGCCGCCTGGGACGCCCTGTTCGGCCCCGACGACCGGCTGTCGAACTACCTCTTCAACGCGACCGCCGAGGGCTTCTGGCAGCCGGAGCAGCACGCGCTCCTCGCGCCCTGGGTCGAGCGGTACTTCCCGGCCGCCGTCGCCGTCGCCGGACGGCGCGGCCACTCGCTGGCCACCTCCGCCGCCCGCCTCGCCTTCCCGCGCGGCTTCACCGACGAGCGGACGGTCGGGCTGGCCGAGGCGTGCCTCGCGGGCGAGGACCTGCACCCCGGTTTCCGGCGCGCCCTCGCCGACCAGCTGGACGACACACGGCGGGCGCTGCGGGTCCTCAGCCGGTGACGGCCAGGTGCGTCCGCCGGTGCCGCGGCTCCTCCGCCTCGTCCAGCAGGGCGACGGCGAAGTCCTGGTAGGAGATCCGGTCCGCGGGATCGCCGTGCGCGGCGGTCCCGTACCGGCCGGTGCGCCCACCGGTGTGGTCGAAGTCGCCGGCGGGACTGGCGTACAGCCAGTCCACGCCGGCGCCCTCGCGCCGCAGGACCTCCAGACCGGCCCGGTGCCCGTGCACGAACGGCAGGAACTCCGCGGGCAGCCGCGTCACCTCCAGCAGGGGCGTGCCCGCCGCGTCGGTCAGCAACGTGGCCAGGCCGACGACGAGCAGCCGCCGCACCCCGCCGTCCCGCGCGGCCGCCAGCAGCGCCCGCGACGACCCGGTGAAGAACGCCTCCGGATCGGTCCCCGGACCGTACGCGGCGGCGGCACTGACCACCACGTCCTGCCCGGCGGCCAGTTCGGCCACCCGTGCCGCGTCGGCGGCGTCGCCCGCCACGAGCCGTACGCGCCCGTCCTGCCCGGCGAACGCGTCGGCGTGCGCGGCGGTGTCCCGCACCACCGCCGTCACCTCGTGCCCCCGCGCACACGCCTCCGCCACCAGCCGCCGCCCGGCCCTGCCCCCGGCGCCCAGCACCACGATCCCGCTCATCGATGACCTCCCAAAGTCGTCACTGCCGCCGGACCGTAGCCCGAGCCCCGGTATCCCCCGGGGAACCGGGACCCGAGCTACCGTGGCCGCATGAGCGAACCGCTGCGCCCCGACATGTTCGAGGAGCTGTGCCCGTCAGGACTGCTGCCGCTGCGGTTCGCCGACAAGTGGGCGCCCCTCGTCCTGCGGTGCCTCGCGGACGGCCCGCGCCGCTTCTCCGAGCTGCGCGTGCCGCTGCACCGCACGACGGCGAAAGTCCTCACCCACACCCTGCGCGCCCTCCAGCGCGACGGGCTGATCACCAGGACCGAACACCCCGGCCGCACGCCGCACGTCGAGTACGCGCTCACCGCTCTGGGCCGCGGCCTCCTCGGACCCCTGGAGGCCGTCTGCGCCTGGACCGAGCAGCACTGGGAGGAACTGCTCGCCGCCCGCGAGGCGTACACGGACGCCACGACCCGTCCCGCCGCCTGACACCGGGCACCGACTCCCGAACTCCCCACCTCCTTATCCGTACTTGCGTTCGTCAGTACCTCCTTCGGGGGAACGGCCGCGCAACGGGCGCCGTTCTCCCGCCCGCGCGGATTACGTTGTGCGCGCCCTCAGCCGTTCGGCCCAGGCCCGGTCTGCCCCGCCACACCCCGGAAGGTGCCCCAGCATGTCCGCGCCAGCCCCGCCCGACCCCGCCGCGCTCGCGGGCGGGACCGCCGGGTCCCGTGCCCTCCGCCCGCTCCTGCACACCGTGCTCACCGCCCTCGCCGACGGCGCCGCCACCCGCTGCGGACCCCTCCCGGCAGGCGACCCCCTCACCGTGGCGGACCGTCTCGCCGAACGCTGCGGCCCCTTCCTGCCCGAACACGGCCTCGGCGCGGACGAGGCCCTGCGCACCCTCGTCCTGGCCCTCGCCGAAGGCGCCGCGGACCCGGCCGACCCGCACTGCGCCGCCCACCTCCACTGCCCGCCCCTGGCGGTCGCCACGGCGGCCGACCTGGCGGCCGCCGCGCTCAACCCCTCCCTCGACTCCTGGGACCAGGCCCCCGCGGCCTCCGCACTCGAAACCCAGGTCACCGCCGAACTGGCCCGCCTCGTCCACCCGGCGGGCGAAGCCCCCGACGCCCTCGTCACCACCGGCGGCACCGAATCGAACCTCCTCGCCGTCCTCCTCGCCCGCGAACGCTTCGCCCACCACCCCCCGCTCACCGTCCTGTGCGGCGCCAACGCCCACCACAGCGTCCACCGCGCCACCTGGATCCTCGGCCTCCCCGCCCCGCGCGTCCTGCCGACGCCGCGCGGTGTCCTCGACCCGGTCACCGTCCACCGGGCACTCGACGACCTCGACACCCTGCGCTGCGACCCCGGCCCACCCACCCCGGCACTGGTCGTGGGCACCGCCGGGACCACCGACGCCGGCATCATCGACCCGCTGCCCGCACTCGCCGACACCGTCGCCGCCCACCGCGACCGCCGCCCGGCCCTCCTCCACATCGACGCCGCGTACGGCGGCCCGCTCCTCCTCAGCCCCGCGCACGCCGCCCTCGTCGCCGGGCTCGAACGGGCCGACAGCGTCACCCTCGACCTGCACAAACTCGGCTGGCAACCCGTCGCCGCCGGACTGCTGACCGTCCCCGACACCGCTCTCCTCGCCCCCCTCGGCCACCGCGCCGACTACCTCAACGCGGACGACGACACCGCCGCCGGACTCCCCGACCTCCTCGGCCGCTCCCTGCGCACCACCCGCCGCCCCGACATCCTCAAGATCGCCGTCACCCTCCGGGCCCTCGGCCGCACGGGGATCGCCTGCCTGATCGACGCGGTCTGCGCCGCCGCCCGCGACCTCGCCGCCCTCGTCGACGCCGACCCCGCCCTCGTCCTCCAGGCGGAACCCACCATCAGCACCGTCCTCTTCCGCCCGGCGGGCGCGACCGACGAACAGGTCGCCGCCATCCGCCGCGGCCTCCTGGCCGACGGCCGGGCCGTCCTCGGCCGGGCACAGGCACCCGGCCCGGACGGGCGGCCTGCCCTGTGGCTCAAGGCGACCCTGCTCAACCCCCACGTCCAGGGCGGCGACCTCGCCGCCCTCCTGAAGCTCGTCCTCGACCGGCACGCCGACCTCACCCACCGCCCAGGCACCCACCACCCAGACCCCGCGCCCACCGCCGGGCACCTCCAAGGACCCGTCTCCCGATGACCCCTTCCGGCACCGACCCCACCCGCCCCCTCGACCTCGCCGGCATCGGCATCGGCCCGGCCAACCTCGCCCTCGCCGCACTCGCGCACCCCCTCGCCGGGCTGCGCGCCGCCTGGTACGAGCAGGAGCCCGCCTTCCGCTGGCACCCCGGCCTGCTGATCGAGGACGCCACGCTCCAGGTCCCGTTCCTCGCGGACCTCGTGACGCTCGCCGACCCCACCAGCCGCTGGAGCTTCCTCAACTACCTGCGGCATACCCAGCGCCTCTACCCCTTCTACTTCTCCGAGCGCTTCCACAGCCCGCGCGCCGAGTACGACGCCTACTGCCGCTGGGTCGCGGACGGCGTACCCGGCCTCCGCTTCGGGCACCGTGTGGACAGCGTCCACTGGGACGCCCGGCACGCCGTCTTCGCACTGGCCGTCACCCGCCTCACCGACCGGGGGGAGACCTCCCTCGTCACCCACGCGCGGCACCTCGCCATCGGCATCGGCACCGCCCCCCACATCCCGGGGCCGCTGCGGCATCTCACCGGACCAGGCGACGGCCGCGTCCTCCACTCCGCCGACTACCTGAGCCACCGCGACGCGCTGGTCACCGCCGGGCACGTCACCGTAATCGGCTCCGGACAGTCGGGCGCCGAGATCTTCCTCGACCTGCTGCGCCGCAGGCCCGATGGCAGGGAGGCCCTGCACTGGCTCAGCCGCAGCCGCGCGTTCGCGCCCATGGAGTACAGCAAGCTGGGCCTCGAACACTTCACCCCCGACTACACGCGCTACTTCCACGGGCTGCCCGAGCCCGTCCGCGACCGGCTGGTGGCGGAGCAGTGGCAGCTGCACAAGGCCGTCGACCACGACACCCTGGCCGCCGTCCACGACGAGCTGTACCGCCGCACCCTGGGCGGGGGCTGGCCCGACGCCGTGCTCATCCCGGGCGTCACCGTGACCGGCGGCGCCAGGACGGCGGGACGGCTCCACCTCGACCTCGCCCACCGGGAACAGGACGAACGCTCCCACCTCGCCACCGACGCCGTCGTCCTCGCCACCGGCTATCGCGAACGGCCGCTCGAACCGCTGCTCGGCGACCTGGCGGGCGCCGTCCTGCGCGACTCGGCGGGACGCGCGGCGGTCGACGACCGCTACCGGCTGACACTCGGTACCGCCGCGCCGGGCACGGGCACGGGCACGGGCACGGTCTTCGTGCTCGGCTCCGAGCGGCACACCCACGGCGTCGGCACCCCCGACCTCGGCCTCGTCGCCCACCGCGCCGCCGTGATCCTCAACACACTCACCGGCCACGCGCACTACCCGCTGCCCGAGAGGACCGCTTTCACCGCTTTCGGTCTGCGCGGGACGCACGCCCCCGGCGCGCGGCGGCACGAGGCGGAGTTTGCCGTTCCGGCCGAAGGGCAGGCTCTCCCTCGGTAATCCAGGACCACCGGATTTATCACCCCCGCGGGAAAAGCTCAAAAGAGCGGGGTGCCGCTCATATTGCGAATTTGTCGGCCTCTTGTGAAAAGGGGGCCATCTCGTGGTCACTTCCGGATAGCTCTCTACTGGCAGGTAACTCCTACAGTTGGCCGTATGCGCCGAGCAAAGATCGTCTGTACGCTGGGGCCGGCCACCGACTCGTACGAGCGCATCGCCGCGCTGGTCGAGGCCGGTATGGACGTGGCCCGGCTCAACCTGAGCCATGGTGCCCACCGCGAGCACGAACTGCGGTACCAGCGGGTCCGCCGCGCCGCCGGGGAAAAGGGCCGCAGTGTCGGAATTCTCGCGGACCTCCAGGGACCGAAGATCCGGCTCGGCAGCTTCCGCGAAGGCCCGGTGCTTCTGGAAACCGGCGACGAATTCACCATCACGACGGACGACGTTCCCGGCGACCACACCCGCTGCGGCACCACTTACGCCGGACTGCCGCACGACGTCCTGCCCGGCGAGCGCATTCTCGTGGACGACGGCCGCGTGGCCCTCGAAGTGACGGCGGTCGACGGGGCGGACGTCCGCACCCGCGTGGCCGAGGGCGGCCTGGTGTCCGACCACAAGGGGCTCAACCTGCCGGGGGTCGCCGTCTCGGTGCCCGCCCTGTCCGGGAAGGACATCGACGACCTCCGCTGGGCGCTGCGCACCGGTGTCGACGTCATCGCCCTGTCCTTCGTCCGCAGCGGGGACGACATCAAGGACGTGCACCGCGTCATGGCGGAGGAGGGGCGCTTCCTCCCCGTGATCGCGAAGATCGAGAAGCCCCAGGCCGTCGAGAACCTCGCCGACATCGTCGGCGCCTTCGACGGCATCATGGTCGCGCGGGGCGACCTGGGCGTCGAGGTGCCGCTGGAGCAGGTGCCCCTGGTGCAGAAGCGCGCCGTGGCGCTGGCCCGGCGCAACGCGAAGCCGGTCATCGTCGCCACGCAGATGCTGGAGTCGATGATCGAGTCCTCCCGGCCGACCCGCGCCGAGGCGTCCGACGTCGCCAACGCGGTGATGGACGGCACCGACGCGGTGATGCTCTCCGGCGAGACCAGCGTCGGGCGGCACCCGGTCGAGACGGTCGCCACGATGTCCCGGATCGTCACGGCCGCCGAGGACGTCCTGCTCGCGGGCGGCCTCGCCCCGCTGACCGACGAGAACAAACCGCGCACCCAGGGCGGCGCCGTCGCACGGGCGGCGGCCGAGATCGGCGACTTCCTCGACGCCGCGCTCCTCGTGGCGTTCACGCAGAGCGGCGACACCGCGCGCAGGCTCTCGCGCTACCGTTCCCCGATCCCCGTGGTCGCCTTCACCCCCGATCCGGCCACCCACGCGCAGCTCACGCTGACTTGGGGCGTCGAGACCTACCTCGTCCCCACCGTCACGACGACCGACGAGATGGTGGCGCAGATGGACGAGCAGCTCCTGCGGCTCGGCCGCTGCGCACAGGGGGAGATCGTCGTGATGACCGCCGGGTCGCCGCCCGCGACCCCCGGTACGACCAACCTCGTGCGGGTCCACCACGTCGGCGAGGACGACGCCCCGCGCTGACCCGCCCGGACGCCCCCCGTCGCGCAAAGGGCCCGCCAACTCCCCGGCGCGCACCGGGCGTTCACCTTCCTGTGCCGCGCCGTGCCCACGACGCTTGGCGATCGCGAAGACCCCCTTCGCGCGGGCGGCCCCCGGCGGGGCCGTGGGCGCCCGGCCGCGACGGCGCGGGCGGTCCCGTGCCCCCTCGCGCGGGGGCGGAGGAGAAAACGTCGGTGGAAGGGGGAGGCCGCGCGTCGAGCCCGTCCTCACTGATCCGGGAAGCCTGTCGTCAGCCATGCACTCAACGTAATCGGCGAATACGGAGCGTGACAAGGAGTGGCCGGATATTCACCCGCACGAGTGAGGGGAGAGGCGCTCGACGGTGCCGGGTGCGGGATTCGAACCCGCAAGCCCTCACGGGCAGAGGTGTTTGAGACCTCCGTGTATGCCATTCCACCAACCCGGCCGGACAAGTGGTCCACGGAGTCTATCGGCTCAGCCCGAACGGCGGCGAGTGGGTACTCTCGTGGGTGCCCCATCTGGCAGGAAACGAGGAGCACCGTGAGCACCCCCGACGTCCCCGACGAGCCCACCACCGCCCCCGATGCCGCCGCCCCCGCCGGAGCGGGCGCCCCGGCCGGGCAGGCCGACTCCCCGCACGTCCCGCCGCTGACCACCCGTGTCGTCATCGCCGAGGACGAGGCCCTGATCCGGCTCGACCTGAAGGAGATGCTGGAGGAGGAGGGCTACACCGTCGTCGGCGAGGCGGGAGACGGCGAGCGCGCGGTCGAGCTGGCGCGCGAACTCACCCCCGACCTCGTCATCCTCGACGTGAAGATGCCCGTCATGGACGGCATCTCCGCCGCTGAGAAGATCGCCGGCGAGGGCATCGCCCCCGTCCTGATGCTCACCGCCTTCTCCCAGCGCGACCTGGTGGAACGCGCCCGCGACGCGGGCGCGATGGCCTACCTCGTCAAGCCCTTCAGCAAGAGCGACGTCGTCCCGGCCATCGAGATCGCGGTCTCGCGCTTCACCGAGCTGAAGTCGCTCACCGCCGAGGTCGCCGACCTCGCCCAGCGCCTGGAGACCCGCAAGCTGGTGGACCGCGCCAAGAGCGTGCTCCAGACCCAGTACGGCCTCAGCGAACCGGCGGCGTTCCGCTGGATCCAGAAGACCTCCATGGACCGCAGGCTGTCCATGCGTCAGGTCGCCGAGGCCGTCATCCAGGACGCCGAGGAGAAGCGCCAGAAGCAGCAGAAGTGACCCCGCGGCGGACCGCCGCGGCCGTCGCTCTCCGTCACGATCTCCGGCCGGACGCCCCGTCACGCGCCGGAGCCGTCCGCCCCGTTCCACCGGTCCATTTCTCCCCGGAATGTCGTCCGCTGACCGCCTATGTCATTCCATGTCTCACCACAGCTGTCCTTATCGTTTCTCGAACGGCCGAAACGCGCCCGGGTATCGCGACCCGGGCGCGTTTTCCGTTTGCATACCGTCCCTGGTCCGGGATGAGTCGATCTTGGCCGGAACGTCCGTTGACCGGTCAGTCGTGTTCTGTTTCCGGCGTGTGCCACAGGTCACGAGGCGATCACATCTGTCCCTTCGGAGTGTTCGCGCCGCGTGAAGGGCAATAGATTCCGCTGCACGCCGCACCGGTGTGCCTGCAGGCATGGGAGCTGTGCGGTGACGACACGTCTGGCTCGCTCCAGGGGGTTTTCGAAGTGCTCAACAAAACCATCGTGAGGCTCGCGATACCTGTCGCGGCCGGCGCGCTCGTTCTCACCGGGTGCAGCAGCGACGACGACGGCGGTGGTGGGGGCGGCGGCACGTCGTACAAGATCGCCTATCAGGGGCCGCTCTCCGGGCAAAACGTCGGCCTCGGCGAAAACATGCAGAACGGTATTCAGCTCGCCATCAACGAGGCGAACGAGTCGGGTGATTACGACTTCGAGCTGGAGTACCTCGCCGCCGACGACCAGGGCAGCGAGACGCAGGCCACCGCCGCCGCGCAGAGCGCCATCGACGACTCCGACGTCGTCGCCGTCATCGGCCCCGCGTTCTCCGGCCCCGCCAACGTCTCAGGACCCCTCTACGGGCAGGCCGGCCTCGCCGCGGTCTCCACGTCCGCCACCAACCCGACGCTCACCGAGCAGGGCTTCGGCACCTTCCTGCGCGCCGTCCCCAACGACAACGCCCAGGGCGCCGGGATGGCCGAGTTCCTCGCCGGCCAGGACGGCGTCGAGTCCGTCGTCGTGGTGGACGACGTGACGCCGTACGGCGAGGGCCTGGCCGACGTCGCCGAGGCCGGTCTGTCCGATGCCGGTGTCGAGGTGGAGCGCCAGAGCATCCCCGCCGACACCGTCGACTACAGCAGCGCCGCGCGCAACATCGTGGAGTCCGGCGCCGACGCCCTGATCTACGCGGGTTACTACGAGGCGCTCGCGCCGTTCGCCGTCCGGCTGTCCGAGGCCGGTTTCGACGGCATCGGCATCTCGGGCGACGGCTCGAACGACGACGAGCTGATCAACCTCGCCGGTGACGCGGTGGAGGGCTGGTACCTCACCTGCCCGTGCACCGACGCCACGCAGGAGGAGAGCACCCAGGACTTCGCCGAGCGCTACGAGGCCGAGTTCGGCATCCCCCCGGGCACCTACTCCGCCGAGTCCTACGACGCGGCCAACATGATCATCGAGCAGATCGCCGGCCTGGGCGGCGACGTCGACCGCCAGGGGCTGTACGAGGCCCTCGCCGGTGCCGAGTACCAGGGCCTGACGAAGACCTTCTCCTTCGACGAGAACGGCGAGTTCACGCAGCAGGCGATCTTCATGTACCAGATCGAGGGCGGCGCCATCGGCTACGTGGGCGCCATCGAGGAGCTGGTCGGCGGCTGACGGGCCGTCCAAGGACCCGGCCCGCGGGGCGGCGGCGCGCGACCGCCGCCGCCCCGCCACGGCCCGTCTCCCCGGCAGCCGCTCGTTCCCACAAGGAAGTCAGCCCATGTCCCTTTCCGACATCTGGGACGTCCTCGTCCTCGGGGTGGTGCTCGGCTCGCTCTACGCCGTCATCGCCATCGGTTACACGCTCGTCTACGGCGTTCTCCAGCTCCTGAACTTCGCGCACAGCGAGGTTTTCATGGCCGGTGGATTCGGCGGCGTCATCGCCCTCACGCTCGTCGAACCGGTCGCCGACCCGTCCGGAATGCAATCCGTCCTCTACATTCTGCTCGGCATCTGCGCCGGCGCGGCATTGGGCGGGCTCGTCGCCTTCGGACTGGAAAAGGCCGCGTATCTTCCCCTGCGGCGCCGCAACGCGCCCCGCCTCGTCTTCCTCATCACGGCCATCGGCGCCTCGTTCTTCCTCTACAACCTCGCCGGGAAACTCTTCGGCCGTTATCCGATGCCGATGCCGTCGATGTACGAGAACCGGCGCCTGTTCACCGTCTTCGGCGCACCGGTCAGCGTGACGCAGCTGCTGATCGTGCTCGTCGGCGTCCTGATGCTGGTCACGGTCGACTTCATCGTGAACCGCACCAAGCTCGGCTCCGGCATCCGCGCCGTCGCGCAGGACCCGGAGGTCGCGTCGCTGATGGGCGTGAACATCGACCGCGTCATCTCCAGGACCTTCGTCCTCGGCGGCCTCATGGGCGGCGCGGCCGGATTCCTCTTCGGCACGAACCTCCAGGTCGACTACACGATGGGCTTCCTCCCCGGCATCACCGCCTTCGCCGCCGCCGTCCTCGGCGGCATCGGCAACGTGCGCGGCGCCATGCTGGGCGGGCTCACCCTCGGCGTCGTCGAGTCGTTCACCGTCGAGATCTGGGGCGACGCCTGGCGGTACGTCGGCGGGTTCGCCGCCCTCGTGCTGGTCCTGATGTTCCGCCCCACCGGCATCCTCGGCGAGCGGGTCGGGAGGGCCGCATGACCACCGAAGCACCCGTCCACGCGCCCCTGAGCGCGGCGGCGCGCCTCCGCCGCCGCAAGTGGTACCAGGAACCGCGCTGGAAGCGGCTGTCCGCCCTCCTCGTCCTGGCCGTCGTCATCGCCCAGGCGACGGGCGTCCAGGGCGTCCGCGGCGACCTCTTCTTCGCGCTCCAGGAGAACTTCAAGGGCGCCCGCATCTGGATCTGCGTCGGCATCGCCCTCGCCGTCTGGGCCGTCAGGGAGTTCGGCCGCGACGGCGTCGACCGCTACACCTCCGCCGTCCGCGAGGAGTCCGGCCGCCCCGTCGGACGGCCCGCCGACGTACGCCCCGCCCAGGGCTTCTCCCCCCGCACCGCGCACGTCTGGCTGCCCGCCACCGTCGCCCGTGCCGTACGGCTCGTCACCGGCCTGTTCCGGGATCACGCCGTCTACCGCTGGACCGCCCTCGGCGCGCTGCTGGTCTTCCTCGTCTTCCTGCCGATGATGGTCGCCACCTTCTGGCAGCAGGTCATGGTGGACCAGATCGGCATGTACGTCCTGGTCGCCATCGGCCTGAACGTGGTCATCGGCTGGGCCGGCATGCTCGACCTCGGCTTCATCGCGTTCTTCGCCATCGGCGCCTACAGCTCGGCCTTCTGGACCGGCGGCCTGCCCGTCGAGCCGCCCGTCGAGCTGAACAACTTCCTCGTGATCCCGGTCGCCGTCGTCACCTGCCTCATCGCGGGCCTGCTGCTCGGCGCGCCCACGCTCCGGCTGCGCGGCGACTACCTGGCCATCGTGACGCTCGGCTTCCACGAGATCGTCTACCTGATCGCCAGGAACTGGTCCGACTTCACCGGCGGTACGCGCGGCGCCCCCGGCCTCGACCGCTTCTCCGTGGACCTCGGCTTCTGGTCGTACGAGTGGCAGCTCGACCCGGCGCCGTACTACTGGCTCCAGCTCGCGTTCGTCGTCGCGATCATCGCCCTGTTCCTCCGGCTTGAGCACTCGCGCGTCGGCCGCGCCTGGACGGCGATCCGCGAGGACGAGGTCGCCGCGGCGGCCACCGGCGTCAACACCGTCCGCTTCAAGCTGCTCGCGTTCGCCATCGGCGCGTCCACCTCGGGCGTCGCGGGCGTCGTGTACGCGAGCAAGCAGGGCTTCATCAACCCCGAGCAGTTCGTGGTGCTGATGTCCGTGCTGGCGCTGTCGTACGTCGTGTTCGGCGGCATGGGTTCGATCCCCGGCGTGGTCCTCGGCACCGTGATCCTCGTCTGGCTGCCGGAGTACCTGCGCGACACCGTCGACCCGCAGGACCGCTTCATGTACCTCGGCGGCCTGCTGGTCGTCATGATGATCTACCGCCCGCAGGGCCTGCTGCCCTCCCGCCGCCGCCAGCGTGAGCTGCGGATGGCGGAGGAGGGCCAGGGCGGCGCGGACGCGCTGGGCGCGCAGCCGGGAGGTGCGCAGGGATGACCACCGAGATGAAGGACGCCGCACGGGCGCCCGAACCCGCCGGGGCGGACAACGTCCTCGACGCCAGCGGGGTCACCCTGCGGTTCGGCGGCCTGACCAGCCTCGACGGGGTCGAGCTGCGGATGAGGCGCGGCGAGATCCTCGCCGTCATCGGGCCGAACGGCGCGGGCAAGACGTCGCTGTTCAACTCGCTGACCGGCGCGTACGTGCCGCAGGAAGGCGCGATCACCTACCGGCCCAAGGCGGGCGGCAGCCACGAGCTGCGCGGCCAGAAGCCGCACCGGGTGAGCCGCCTCGGGGTGGCCAGGACGTTCCAGAACATCCGGCTGTTCGGCGCGCTGACCGTGCTGGAGAACGTCAAGATCGCCGTCGAGACGCGGCAGCGCACCGACGCCATCTCCATCATGCTCGGCCTGCCGAACGCCCGCCGCGACGAGCGCGAGAGCGACCGCAAGGCGCACGAGGTCCTCTCGTACGTCGGCCTGGAGAACCGGATCAACGAGCTGGCCTCCTCGCTCAGCTACGGCGAGCAGCGGCGTCTTGAGATCGCCCGCGCCCTCGCCACCGCGCCCGAGGTGCTGCTGCTCGACGAACCGGCGGCGGGCACCAACCCCACCGAGAAGCGTGACCTGGAAGTCCTGATCCGGCGCATCAACACCGACCTGGCCGTCAGCGTCCTGCTGATCGAGCACGACATGCGGCTGGTCATGTCGGTGGCCGACCGCGTCGTGGTGCTCAACTTCGGCAAGAAGATCGCCGAGGGCACCCCGGCCGAGGTCCAGCGGGATCCGGCCGTCGTCGAGGCGTACCTCGGCGCGTCCGCCGAGGAGGACTCCGCCGCGGTCGCCGACATGCTCGCCGCGCAGGCGGCGGCCGACGTCCCCGCGCCGCGCGGACCGGCCGACGACGGCACGGGCGGCGGCACGGACGGTACGGCGGACGGCAGCGAGGAGGACCGGTCATGAGCACCGAGCTGGAGAAGGAGCCCCGGCCGTCGCCCGGCACCGACGCGGGACCGCCCCTGCTCGAACTGCGGGACCTGCACGTCTACTACGGCGCCATCGAGGCGCTGAAGGGCGTCAGCCTCACCGTCGGCCGGGGCGAGGTCGTCGCGCTGCTCGGCGCCAACGGCGCGGGCAAGTCCACCACTCTGAAGACCGCCTCCGGCATGCACGCGCCCCGCACGGGCCAGGTCCTGCTGCACGGCGAACGCGTGGACGGCATCGCCTCGCACGAGCTGGTCCGCTTCGGCATCGGCCATGTCCCGGAGGGCCGCCGCGTCTTCCCGCGCATGACCGTGCTGGAGAACCTGCGGATGGGCGCGTACCGGCTGCGCCGCCCCGACCCGGCCGACCTCGACCGGGTGTTCACGCTCTTCCCGCGCCTCGCCAACCGCCGCAAGCAGGTCGGCGGCACCCTGTCGGGCGGCGAGCAGCAGATGCTGGCCATCGGCCGCGCCCTCATGGGCAAGCCCGAACTGCTGCTGCTCGACGAGCCGTCCATGGGCCTCGCCCCGCTGATCGTCCAGCAGATCTTCGAGATCCTCGGGGAGATCAACGCCCAGGGCACGACCCTGCTCCTCGTGGAGCAGAACGCGTCGCAGGCGCTCCAGCTCGCCGACCGCGGCTACGTGCTGGAGACCGGCAGCGTCGTCATGGCCGACACCGCCGGGGCTCTCCTGTCCGACCCGCGTGTACGCGCCGCCTACCTCGGTGAAGCCATCGAGTGACGCGGCGGCACGTCAGGCGACGGGCGGGGCACCGGTTTCCGGGGCCCCGCCCTCCCGCGTCTGCTGGGTCGCGGGACGCAGCGCGCACGTCAGCCGGGCCGTGCACACGCGCTTGCCCCGCTCGTCGGTGAGGACGATCTCGTACGTCGCCGACGTCCGCCCCGTGTGCGCGGGCGTCGCCACGCCCGTCACGAGGCCGGAGCGCACCGGGCGGTGATGCGTGCAGTTCAGGTCCACGCCCACCGCGATCTTGTTCGGCCCCGCGTGCAGCATCGCGCCCACCGAGCCGAGGGTCTCGGCCAAGACGGCGGACGCCCCGCCGTGCAGCAGCCCGTACGGCTGCGTGTTGCCCTCCACCGGGATCGTGCCGACGACGCGCTCGGGCGACGCCTCCGTCACCCGCACGCCCATGCGCTCGCCGAGCGCCCCCGCCGAGAAGAGTGCGGGCAGGTCGATGCCGAGGACGGCCCACTGGTCGAGGGTCTCCGGGGGGAACTGTGTACCACTGCGCTCAGCCATGCCAGCGTTCTACCAGGTCCCCTCAGCGCTCCGCCGCCCGGGTGAGGCGGATGACGACGGACTTGCTGGCCGGGGTGTTGCTGACGTCCGCCGTGGAGTCGAGCGGCACCAGCACGTTCGTCTCCGGGTAGTACGCGGCGGCGCAGCCCGGCGTCGTCGGGTAGTGGACGACGCGGAAGCCGCGCGCGGTGCGCTCGCTGCCGTCGGTCCACTCGCTGGTCAGATCGGCGTAGTCGCCGTCGGCGAGCCCGCGTTCGGCCGCGTCCCGCGGGTGCACCATGACGACGCGCCGCCCGCCCGTGATGCCGCGGTAGCGGTCGTCCAGGCCGTAGACCGTGGTGTTGTACTGGTCGTGCGACCGCAGGGTCTGGAGCAGCAGGCGCCCCTCGGGAACGCGCGGGTACTCGACGGGGGACGCCGTGAAGTTCGCCTTCCCGGTGGCGGTGGGGAACGTGCGGCTGTCGCGCGGGCCGTGCGGCAGCGTGAACCCGCCGGGCGCCGCGACCCGTTCCTCGAAGTCCTCGAAACCGGGCACCACCCGCGCGATCCGCTCCCGCACGCGCCGGTAGTCCGCCTCGAACTCCTCCCACGGCGTCGCGCTGCCCGCCCCCAGCACCCGCCGCGCCAGCCGGGCGACGATGGCGGGCTCGGACAGCAGCGCGGGGCCCGCGGGCCGCAGCCGCCCCCGCGAGGCGTGCACCTTGCCCATGGAGTCCTCGACCGTCACGAACTGGTCGCCCGACGCCTGCGTGTCCCGCTCGGTGCGGCCCAGCGTGGGCAGGATCAGCGCACGGGTGCCGGTGACGCAGTGGGAACGGTTCAGCTTCGTCGACACGTGCACCGTCAGGCGCGCGCGGCGCATCGCGTCCTCGGTCACGTCCGTGTCCGGGCTGGCCGCGACGAAGTTCCCGCCCATCGCGAAGAACACCTTCACCCGCCCGTCCCGCATCGCGCGGATCGAGTCCACGACGTCGAGCCCGTGCCTCCTCGGGGGCGCGAAGCCGAACTCGCGCCCCAGCGCGTCGAGGAACGCGCCGGCCGGCTTCTCGTAGATTCCCATCGTCCGGTCGCCCTGCACGTTGCTGTGCCCGCGCACCGGGCAGACGCCCGCGCCGGGGCGGCCGATGTTGCCGCGCAGCAGGAGGAAGTTCACGACCTCCTTGATCGTCGGCACCGAGTGCTTGTGCTGCGTCAGGCCCATCGCCCAGCAGACCACCACGCTCCGGGACGCGAGCACCATCTCCAGCGCCCGTTCGATCTCCGCGCGGGACAGCCCCGTCGCGGCCAGCGTCTCGTCCCAGCCGGCCGCCCGCGCCGCCGCCGCGAACTCCTCGAAGCCGTGGCAGTGCTCCGCGACGAACTGCGTGTCCACCGCGCCCTCGCGCTCCAGCAGCAGCCGGTTCAGCAGCCGGAAGAGCGCCTGGTCGCCGCCGATCCTGATCTGGAGGAAGAGGTCCGTCAGCGGCGTGCCGCGCCCGGTGAGGCCGCGCGGGGTCTGCGGGTTCCTGAACCGTTCGAGCCCGGCCTCGGGCAGGGGGTTCACCGAGATGACGCGGGCGCCGTTCTCCTTGGCCTTCTCCAGCGCCGACAGCATGCGCGGGTGGTTCGTGCCCGGGTTCTGGCCCGCGACGATGATGAGATCGGCCCGGTACAGGTCTTCGAGCTGCACGCTGCCCTTGCCGATCCCGATCGTCTCCACCAGCGCGGAGCCCGACGACTCGTGGCACATGTTGGAGCAGTCGGGCAGGTTGTTCGTGCCGAACTCGCGGGCGAACAGCTGGTAGAGGAACGCCGCCTCGTTGCTCGTGCGGCCCGACGTGTAGAAGACCGCCTCGTCCGGCGAGCCGAGGGCCCGCAGCTCCTCGGCGATCAGGCCGAACGCCTCGTCCCACCCCACCGGCTCGTACCGGTCCGCGCCCTCCGGCAGGTACATCGGCGTCGTCAGGCGGCCCTGCTGCCCCAGCCAGTAACCCGAGCGGTCCGCGAGGTCACCCACCGTGTGCTCCGCGAAGAACGCGGGCGTCACCCGCCGCAGCGTCGCCTCCTCTGCGACGGCCTTCGCGCCGTTCTCGCAGAACTCCGCCGCGTGCGGCTTCCCCGGCTCGGGCCAGGCGCAGCCGGGGCAGTCGAACCCGTCCCGCTGGTTCACGCGCAGCAGCGTGAGCGCCGTGCGCCGCACGCCCATCTGCCGCTGCGCCGCCCGCATCGCGTGCCCGACCGCCGGGAGCCCGGCCGCCGAGTGCCGGGGCTCACCGACCTCGGGGGAGTCCTGGACCGGGTCCTGCGCCGGGGGCTTGGCGGGCATCGCTGATCACCTCGCGTGGGGGACGTCGCATGGAGGGAATCCTCCGATCCTCCCACGGCCGGGACGGGAGTGTCAGTGGCGCGTGGGAGGATCGGGAACGTGGCTGAGAACGCATCGCAGACGACCGCCCCGCCCCGCCTGCTCCTGCTCGACGGGCACTCGCTGGCGTACCGCGCCTTCTTCGCGCTGCCCGCCGAGAACTTCACGACCGCGGTGGGCCAGCCGACGAACGCGATCTACGGCTTCGCCTCCATGCTCGCGAACACCCTGCGTGACGAGGCGCCCACGCACCTCGCGGTCGCCTTCGACGTCTCCCGCAAGACCTGGCGCTCGGAGCGCTACACCGAGTACAAGGCCACCAGGTCCGCCACACCCGACGACTTCAAGGGCCAGGTCGAGCTGATCGGCGAGCTGCTCGACGCGATGCGCGTGCCCCGCTTCGCCGTCGACGGGTACGAGGCGGACGACGTCATCGCCACCCTCGCCACGAAGGCCGCCTCCGAGGGCTTCCACGTCTCGATCGTCACCGGCGACCGGGACGCGTTCCAGCTGGTCGGCGACAGCGTCACCGTGCTCTACCCGACCAAGGGCGTCTCCGAGCTGACCCGCTTCACACCCGACAAGGTCCTGGAGAAGTACGGCCTGCCGCCCGCCCGCTACCCGGACTTCGCCGCCCTGCGCGGCGACCCCTCCGACAACCTGCCCGGCATCCCCGGCGTCGGCGAGAAGACCGCAGCCAAGTGGATCAACCAGTTCGGCTCCCTCGACGACCTGCTGGAGCGCGCCGACGAGGTGAAGGGCAAGGCCGGGCAGAACCTGCGCGACCACCTCGACGCCGTCCGCCTCAACCGCGTCCTCACCGAGCTGGTCCGCGACATCGACCTCGGCTGCGGCCCGGCCGACCTGGCGCGCGAGCCGTACGACCGGGACGCCCTCGTCGTCCTGCTCGACGCCCTGGAGTTCCGCAACGCCAGCCTCCGCGACCGCCTCTTCGCCGTCGACCCGGGCGCCGAGGAGGACGAGCCCGAGGTCGGCGAGGGCGTCGAGGTGGAGGGCGCGGTCCTCACGGCGGGCGGCCTCGCCCCCTGGCTCGCCGAGCACGCCGCCGAACCGCTCGGCATGGCCACCACGGACGCCTGGAAGCTCGGCACCGGCAGCGTGCACGCCGTCGCGCTCGCCACCGCCACGGGCCCCGCCGCCTGGTTCGACCCCGCGCAGCTCGACGAGGCGGACGAACGCGCCTTCGCCGCCTGGGCGGCCGACGGCGAGCGCCCCAAGGTCCTGCACAACGCCAAGGCCGTCCAGCGGGTCTTCGCCGAGCACGGCTGGCACGTCGCCGGCATCACCATGGACACCGCGCTCGCCGCCTACCTCGTTCAGCCGGGCCGCCGCGCCTTCGCCCTCGACGCGCTGAGTGTCGAGTTCCTCGGCCGCGAGCTGGCCAGGCCGGCCGACGAGAGCGGCCAGCTCGCCCTCGGCGCCGACGACGCGGCCGAGGCGGACACCCTCATGCGGCACGCCCGTACCGTCCTCGACCTCGGCGAGACGTTCCGCGGCCGGCTGACCGAGGTCGGCGCCGCCGGACTGCTCACCGAGCTGGAACTGCCCACCTCCGACCTCCTCGCCCGCATGGAACGGGCCGGCATCGCCGCCGACCGCGCCTGGCTTGAGCGCCTTGAGCAGCAGTTCGCCACCGCCGTCCAGCAGGCCGTCACCGAGGCGCACGCCTCGGTCGGCCACGAGTTCAACCTCGGCTCGCCCAAGCAGCTGCAGGAGGTCCTCTTCGGCGAACTGGGCCTGCCGAAGACCAAGAAGACGAAGACCGGCTACACGACCGACGCCGACGCCCTCGCCTGGCTCGCCGCCCAGACCGAGCACGAACTGCCGGTCATCATGCTCAGGCACCGCGAGCAGGCCAGGCTGCGCAGCACCGTCGAGGGCCTGATCAAGACGATCGCCTCGGACGGCCGCATCCACACCACGTTCCAGCAGACCGTGGCCGCCACCGGCCGCCTCTCCTCCACGGACCCCAACCTCCAGAACATCCCGGTCCGCACCGACGAGGGCCGCGCCATCCGCCGCGGCTTCACCGTGGGCGAGGGCTACGAGTGCCTGCTCACGGCCGACTACAGCCAGATCGAACTGCGCGTCATGGCCCACCTGTCGGAGGACGCCGGGCTCATCGAGGCGTTCACCTCCGGCGAGGACCTCCACACCACCGTCGGCTCGCAGGTGTTCTCCGTCCCCAAGGACCAGGTGGACGCCGAGATGCGCCGCCGCATCAAGGCGATGAGCTACGGCCTCGCCTACGGCCTGTCCGCCTTCGGCCTGTCGCAGCAGCTGTCGATCTCCCCCGACGAGGCGCGCGGCCTGATGGACACCTACTTCGAACGGTTCGGCGGCGTCCGCGACTACCTCCAGCACGTCGTGGTCGAGGCCACGGCCACCGGCTACACCGAGACCGTCCTCGGCCGCCGCCGCTACCTCCCCGACCTCACCAGCTCCAACCGGCAGCGCCGCGAGATGGCGGAGCGCATGGCGCTCAACGCCCCCATCCAGGGCACCGCGGCCGACATCGTCAAGATCGCCATGCTGCGCGTGGACGGCGCGCTGCGCCGCGAAGGGCTCGCCACCCGGATGCTGCTCCAGGTCCACGACGAGATCGTCCTCGAAGTGGCCCCCGGCGAACGGGAGCAGGTCACGGCGCTGGTGCGGCGCGAGATGGCGGGCGCGGCGCACCTGCGGGCCCCGCTGGACGTCTCGATCGGCGCCGGGGAGACCTGGGAGGCGGCCGCGCACTGACGGCCCCGGTTTCCCCAGCCGCCACTCCGGATACGCCCGGGGGTTCTGGCAGCGGGAGCGCGACCTGTCGTACTGTCATCCGTCAACGGGCAAGAGCCGCACGTGAGTCGCAGACAGCAGCAGACGAAGG
The DNA here is from genome assembly GCF_044461265.1 of Streptomyces sp. NPDC049879. NCBI lineage: Bacteria > Bacillati > Actinomycetota > Actinomycetes > Kitasatosporales > Streptomycetaceae > Streptomyces > Streptomyces sp. NPDC049879. The sequence goes on from NZ_JBITKT010000001.1 coordinate 1,334,455, forward strand.
GGACGGCGAGTGGGGTTGCGCATCGGCAGGGTCCGCCGGGGGATTTCCGGGTCCGCGGTCGCCGCGGCGGCGATGGCCGCGCTGACCGCCTCACAGGCATCCGACGTACTGAGCACTGATTCCTCGCCACCGCAGGACCCGCCGTCCGGCACGGTCGCCGCCGACGACACACCGGGCGACGCGGACCCCGGCGGCGAGGCCGCCGGAGACCTGCCCTACCACACGGACCTGCCGCCGCTCGACACGGTCGAGCCGGGCACCCCGGACGGCGGCCAGGAGGCGGGCGGGCCGCTCGGCGGCGGGGAGTCCGGCATACCCGCCACGGTCCTGGACGCCTACCGCTCGGCAGCCACGACCGTCGCGGGCACGACCCCCGGGTGCGGACTCACCTGGGAACTGCTCGCCGCCATCGGCAAGGTGGAGTCGGGACACGCGCGCGGCGGCGACGTCACCGCGGACGGCACGACCACCACGCCCATCCTCGGCCCCGTCCTCAACGGGCAGGGCTTCGCGCAGATCAACGACACCGACGACGGCCGCTGGGACAGCGACACCGTCTACGACCGCGCGGTCGGCCCGATGCAGTTCATCCCCTCCACCTGGGCGAGCTGGGGGGCCGACGGCAACGGCGACGGCGTGTCGAACCCCAACAACGTGTACGACGCGGCCCTCGCCGCGGGCGACTACCTCTGCGCCTCCGGCCGCACCCTCGCCCTCTCGGCGAACCTCGACCGCGCCATCCTCAGCTACAACCACTCCTGGGACTACGTCCGCACCGTGCGCTCCTGGCTGGAGTACTACCAGCGCGGGGTCCACGAGGTGCCGGACGGCGAGGGCGGCCTGCCGCACAGCCCCGGCCCCGGCAACCCGGACGCCGGTCGCCGTCCCGCCGGTCCGCAGCGCCCCGCGGGCCCGCCGCCCGCCACCGGCGGGAACGGCGCCGAGCGCCCGGACAGGCCGGGCACCCCCGCCGAGCCGGAAGAACCGGCGGAGCCCGGGGAGCCGCAGGAACCGGGCGGCCCCGGCAAGCCGGAGGACCCGGGCCCCGAGGACCCGGGCCCCGGGAACGAGAACCCGGGACCGGGCGACCCGACCGACCCGACAGATCCCACCGACCCGACGGACCCGACGGACCCGACGGACCCGACCGATCCGACGGACCCCACCGATCCGACGGACCCGGGCGATCCCGAGTGCCCCACCGACCCGGAGGACCCGACCGACCCGGGCGAGCCGACCGATCCGGGCGAGCCGACCGATCCCGGCGAGCCCACCGAGCCAGGTGAACCGACGGACCCGGGCGAGCCCACGGACCCCACCGACCCCACCGACCCGACGGACCCGGGTGACCCCACTGATCCCGGCGACCCGACCGACCCGGGCGAGGACGACGGCTGCGGCGACCCGGAGGACCCGACCGACCCGACCGACCCCGGTGAGGAGACACCCGGCGAGGAGACCCCGGGCGAAGGCGGCGAGGAGGACGAGGACGGCAGCGGCGGCGAAGCCGGGACCGTGACGGCCCTCGGCGTGCTGTCCCGGCGCGCCGTCTGAGGCCGGGCGCCAGACGCCGGACACCGCCCCCGGGACCAGGCGTCCCGGGGGCCCGGGCCCGCCCGCCGACGGCGCCGTCCCGCCGCCCGGGGGACGACACTCGCCGGATTTGGCCCGATAGCGCCCCTCGTGGGGCGAACCGCGCATTGACCCCGCTCCGATGCGCCCGTATGCTATAAGGCGCGCTGCGGGCCTGCGCGCCTCAGACGGAGCAGGACGCGCTCGCAATTGCTGTAGTCCCCTCGGTTGTCGAGGCGCTACCGGCTCCTGGACCCTTCGCGGTCCCGGTACGGAAGCTCCTTCCCCATCCGGTCGGCCTCAGTGCTGCGACATGGGCTTTCGGCGTAGCTGTGCCTACGAAACATGTCCGTACCGGAGCCCTTTACCACATGACGAGCAGCACCGAGACCACCGCGACCACGCCGCAGGTTGCGGTAAACGACATCGGTTCCGAGGAAGCCTTCCTCGCCGCGATCGACGAGACGATCAAGTATTTCAACGACGGCGACATCGTCGACGGCGTCATCGTGAAGGTCGATCGGGACGAGGTCCTGCTCGACATCGGCTACAAGACCGAGGGCGTCATCCCCTCGCGCGAGCTGTCGATCAAGCACGACGTCGACCCCAACGAGGTCGTCGCCGTCGGTGACGAGATCGAGGCCCTCGTCCTCCAGAAGGAGGACAAGGAGGGGCGCCTGATCCTCTCGAAGAAGCGCGCCCAGTACGAGCGTGCCTGGGGCACCATCGAGAAGATCAAGGACGAGGACGGCATCGTCACCGGCACGGTGATCGAGGTCGTCAAGGGCGGCCTGATCCTCGACATCGGCCTGCGCGGCTTCCTGCCCGCCTCGCTGGTCGAGATGCGCCGCGTCCGCGACCTCCAGCCGTACGTCGGCAAGGAGCTCGAGGCCAAGATCATCGAGCTGGACAAGAACCGCAACAACGTGGTCCTCTCCCGCCGCGCCTGGCTGGAGCAGACCCAGAGCGAGGTCCGCCAGACCTTCCTCACCACCCTCCAGAAGGGCCAGGTGCGCTCCGGCGTCGTCTCCTCCATCGTCAACTTCGGTGCCTTCGTGGACCTGGGTGGCGTGGACGGCCTGGTGCACGTGTCCGAGCTGTCCTGGAAGCACATCGACCACCCCTCCGAGGTCGTCGAGGTCGGCCAGGAGGTCACGGTCGAGGTCCTGGACGTGGACATGGACCGCGAGCGCGTGTCGCTGTCCCTCAAGGCCACGCAGGAAGACCCGTGGCAGCAGTTCGCCAGGACGCACCAGATCGGGCAGGTCGTGCCCGGCAAGGTCACCAAGCTGGTGCCCTTCGGCGCGTTCGTCCGGGTGGACGAGGGCATCGAGGGCCTGGTCCACATCTCCGAGCTGGCCGAGCGCCACGTGGAGATCCCGGAGCAGGTCGTCCAGGTCAACGACGAGATCTTCGTCAAGGTCATCGACATCGACCTGGAGCGCCGCCGGATCAGCCTCTCGCTGAAGCAGGCGAACGAGAACTTCGGCCCCGACCCGATGGCCGTCGAGTTCGACCCGACCCTGTACGGCATGGCCGCCTCCTACGACGACCAGGGCAACTACATCTACCCCGAGGGCTTCGACCCGGAGGCGAACGACTGGCTGCCCGGGTACGACAAGCAGCGCGAGGAGTGGGAGCGCCAGTACGCCGAGGCGCAGCAGCGCTTCGAGCAGCACCAGGCTCAGGTCATCAAGTCCCGCGAGGCCGACGCGCAGGCCGAGGCCGAGGCGGCGGGCTCCGGCGGCGGCCAGGCGGCCGGCGGCTCGGGCGGCGGCGGTGGCTCGTACTCCTCGCCGCAGACCGAGGACGCGGGCGCCCTGGCGTCCGACGAGGCGCTTGCGGCCCTCCGCGAGAAGCTCGCGGGCGGCCAGAGCTGACCCGAGGACCGGGCGGTCGCTGACCGCGCCGATCACCGCACGAAGGCCGTGGCCCGTCTCCCTCACCGGAGGCGGGCCACGGCCCTTTGCGTCGGGGGAGCGGGCGCGGGGAGGGAGCAGGCCCGGACGCAACACGGAGGGAATGTGCGGGCGGTACGGTGCGTTGACCGGTCCGTACGCGAGCGACGGGAAGGAAGCGGTGGCGGTGCGTGATCCGCAGGAGTTGTACGCGTGGGAGCCGCGGGGCCTGGCCCTGGCCGACGAGGCGACCGGCGGCCCGGACAGCGCGGGCCCGGTCCTGATCTATCACTTCGAGGGCTTCATGGACGCCGGCGAGACCGGCGCCCAGCTGATCGAGCAGCTGGTCGAGGGGCGGGATTCCGTCACGGTCGCGCGCTTCGACCACGACCGCCTGGTGGACTACCGCGCCCGCCGCCCTCTGATGACCTTCCGGCGCGACCGGTGGACGGCGTACGAGGCGCCCGCCCTGGAGCTGCGGCTCGTGCGGGACGCGACCCACCAGCCGTTCCTGGTCCTGTCGGGCCCCGAGCCCGACGTCGAGTGGGAGAGCTTCGCCGCCGCCGTCCGGCAGATCGTGGAACGCCTCGACGTGCGGCTCTCCGTGACGTCCCACGGCATCCCGATGGGCGTCCCGCACACCCGCCCGGTGGGCCTGACGCCGCACGGCAACAGGTCGGAGCTGGTCCCCGGGCACCACGGCATGTTCGACGAGGCGCAGGTCCCGGGCAGCGCGGCGGCGCTGGTGGAGCTGCGGCTGAGCGAGGCGGGCCACGACGTGCTCGGCGTCGCGGCGCACGTGCCGCACTACATCGCGCGGTCTCGGTACCCGGACGCGACGCTCGTCGTGCTGGAGGCGCTGACGGCGGCGACGGGTCTGGTGCTGCCCGACGAGGCGCACGCCCTGCGCAGCCGCGCGCTGAAGACGCAGGACGAGATCGAGCGCGAGCTGGCCGAGGGCGACTCGGAGCTGGTCGCGGTCGTGCGCGGTCTGGAACAGCAGTACGACGCGATCGCCGGTGTCGCCACGCGCGGCAGCCTGGTGGCCGAGCCGGCGGAGCTGCCGTCGGCGGACGAGCTGGGCGAGGTCTTCGAGCGGTTCCTGGCCGAGCGCGAGGACGGCGACGGGGACAGGTAGCCTGCGGGCATGCTCAGTGTGGGACTGACCGGCGGTATCGGCGCGGGCAAGAGCGAGGCGGTGCGGCTCCTCGCCGAGCGCGGCGCGGTGGTGGTGGACTCCGACCGGATCGCCCGCGAGGTGGTCGAGCCGGGGACGCCAGGACTCGCCGCGGTGGTCGCCGAGTTCGGCTCCGGGGTGCTGGCTCCGAACGGGAGCCTGGACCGGGCGCGCCTGGGCGGGATCGTCTTCGCCGACGAGGAACGGCTCCGCGCGCTCAACGCGCTCGTGCATCCGCTGGTGGCCCGCCGTTCCGCCGAGCTGCAGGCGGCCGCGCCGCCCGGCGCGGTGGTGGTGCACGACGTGCCGCTGCTGACGGAGAACGGGCTGGCCGACCGGTACGACGCCGTCGTCGTGGTGGACGCCTCGGAGCGTACGCGGCGCGAGCGGCTCGTCGGTGCGCGCGGGATGGCCGGGGAGGACGCGGACGCGCGGATGGCCGCCCAGGCGAGCCGCGCGGAACGGCTGGCGATCGCCGATTTCGTGCTCGACAACGACGGGTCTCTTGCCGATCTGGAGCGTCAAGTGAACGCGCTCTGGGGGAAATTGATCGATATGTGCGCGGCTGGGAAAGCTTCCGATCAGGGCTGACGAGTGGCCCGACGCCACGGGCTGGCGTCCCCGCGCGCGGGGGATCTACCGTGACGGTATGGACATCGACGCCGCGCTCACTCTCGTCTCGGCGGCCGCGGGCAGCGCCGCGACGGCCGCGGGGCAGCACGCCTGGGATTCCCTGCTGTCCCTCGTCCGGCGCGTGGCCGGGCGTGGTCCGCAACCGCTGGACGACGGGCCGGTGGACCCCGCCGACGAGACGCGGGTGCGGGTCCTCACCGGCCGGATCGCCGACCTCGCGCGGACGGACGAGGCGTTCGCCGAGGCGTTCCTCGGCTGGGCGGCCGACCACCGGCGGTCGCTGACCGCCGTGACGGGCGACACGCAGAACAGCGTGTCGGGCGGCGCCGTCGTGCACGGCTCGGTCGTCCAGCTGCGGGACGTGCACGGCAATGTCACCTTCGGGCGAGAGCCGTGAGCTTGTGCAGCCTGGGGTGCTTCTCGCGGCTCTCGGCCGCGACCTGGTCGAGCTGCTCGGCGAGGTGCATGGAGCGCTTCTCGATGTCCAGCTCGTTGAGCATCCGGTCCACCTCGGCGAGCAGCGCGCCGTGCAGCTGCCACTGCCGCGGGTGCTGCTGAATCCGCGCCAGCAGCAGCTTGGCCACGTGCTCGCGGCTGACGCGCGCCGCGTCCAGCTCGATGGCGAGGAACGACTCGGCCTCGTCCGCCGCCGTGCTGACCTGGCTGGTGATCAGCGTCGCGTAGCTGTCCACGGCGCCCGCGAGGTTGGTGAGCAGCTCCCGCAGGGCGGGCGCGACGTCCGGGGGGAAGAGCGGCTCGTCCTGGCGCCGGTTCGCCAGGTCGAGGAACGTGCGGGACATCGTGCGCAGGATGACCACGCAGATCTCCAGGGTGTCGAGACCGGTGCGCAGCACGATGCGGGTCAGGACCGGTTCCTTGACGCGCGGGTTGAGGCGGACGCTCTCCTCGGCCTGGGTGATGGACGCGTCCACCTGGGCGACGTCCTGGTCGAGCTGCCGGGCGCGGGCCAGTTCGTCGGCGAGCGCGGGGACGGGGGCGCGTTCCTGGCAGATCTCCTCGCTCAGCCGGACGAGGAGGTCGCGCATGCGGTGGGCCTGCTCCTCGATGTCCTCGCTCGCCGAGCTGACCCACACCGGTGGGGCGATGATCAGGTTGAACAACAGGCCGACCACGGCGCCGATGACCGTCTCCACGACGCGGTCGAGCGCGGTGTCGGTGTGCTGGGTCACGCCGAGCACGAGCATCGCGCTGATCGCCACCTCGGGCACGAACTCGTCCACCCGCGCGAAATGTCCCACCGTCAGCGCCGTGACGAGCAGCAGGCCGAGGCTCCACCAGCTGAGGCCGACGAGGGCGCTGAAGCCCGTGGCCACCAGGACGCCGACCACGACGGCGTTGACGCGGCGCACGCCCGTCGTGAGCGTGGCGAACAGGGTCACCTGGACGACGAGCAGCGCGGTCAGCGGCGCGAGCAGCGGGGCGGGGACGTCGGTCAGCCAGACGGCGGCCAGGTAGGCGAGGGTCGCGGCGGCCGACGAGCGGAGCAGCTGGACGACGAGGGGTTCCGTGCCCCGTTTGGCGAGATCGGCGATTTGCTCCTGTACATCACGCATGCTCAGCCCCATTCACTTCGTATGCTCCCGTCCACGTTGAAAGATGCCATTCCCGTGGCTGATCGCGAACGAAGCTGACCGACCGGCGTCGCGTCGGGGCGCGTCGCCGACCGGTACGGGTCAGAGCGGGCCGGTCTCCCTCTCGCCCGGCAGCGCGGCCGTCAGCGGCGGCGGCGGTCCGGCGCCGGGGCCCGGCGGGCGGGTGAGCCGCATCAGCGCGAGCATCTCGGCCTGTATCTCGGGCGTACGGAGCGCGCCCGCGTCCGGCGGGAGCGCGGGGGAGTGCGGCGCGGCGCGCCAGGCGTGGAACGCGCGCATCAGGGCGATGAACTCGTCCGCGGGCATCCGGGCGCGCAGCGCCTCCACGTAGAGGTCGAGCCGGCACCGCCCGTTCTCGTCGTCCATGGGACCATCGTGCGGGCGCGGGAGCGCCCGCGGAAGAACGCCTCGGCACCCCGTCCGTGCCCCCTTCGCCGCCCTGCGGAACGGGTGGGGAGGATGGTGCGCATGCGACTGGAACCCATCAGCGGGGAGCGGCTCACCGAGGCGCTCGCCGGACATGTCGTCACCCTCCCGGGCGAGGACGGGAGTCCGTGGATGCGCGTGCTGATCGACGGGGCGCCCGCCGCCGGGCCCGGCGCGCTGGCGGAAGGGCTGGCGCACGCCCTGCGGGAGCGCGGGCGGCCCGCGCTCGTGGTCGGGACCGGGGGCTTCCTGCGGGCGGCCTCGGTCCGGCTGGAGTACGGCAGGGAGGACGCCGACGCGTACCTCGACCTGTGGCTCGACACCGGCGCGCTGTGGCGTGAGGTGCTCACGCCGCTCGACGCGGGCGGCAGCGGGCGGGTGCTGCCCGACCTGTGGGACCCGGAGCGCGACCGGGCGACGCGCAGCGCGTACGTCACCCTGCCGCCCGGCGGTGTGCTGCTGCTGCACGGCGCGTTCCTGCTGGGCAAGTGGTTCCCCGCCGACCTGGCCGTGCACCTGAGCCTGTCGCCCGGCGCCCTCGCGCGCAGGACGCCGGAGGCGGAGCGGTGGACGCTGCCCGCCTTCGAACGGTACGCGGCCGAGACCGGACCGCTGGACGCGGCCGACATCGTGGTCCGGCTCGACGACCCGCGGCACCCCGCGTGGAGCGGCCTCCCGGCGCCACCGCGTCAGCCGTGAACCGGCCGTCACCCGTACGGGCGCGGTCGTCCGCGATCCGGCCGCGCGGGGACGGGCCGCTGCGACACTGGGGGCGGCTGCGAGCGGCGAGAGCGAGAGGGAAGGGGGCCGGTCCGTATGGGTGGCGACGGGGTCGGGCCGTACACCGACGACGAGGTGCTGCACGCGGTGGCGCTGATCAAGGCGTACCTGGCCGACGACATGGAGGCCGTGCGGGCGCTGCAGGACGAGTCGGCCGAGAGCGCGCGGCAGTGTGCGCGCGCCATGTTCGCCCTCGCGCACCTGGTGCTCTTCGGGCAGGTCATCCCCGACATGTGGGTGATCAGGGAGAACCTCGAATTCGGTCACACCGCGCGCGTTCCCGAACTGAACCTGGCCATCCATGTGCTTAAACGGATGGAGGAACGCGTCGCCCTCGCGCACGTCCACCCCGTCGTCGGCGCGCTGTCGGCGGGGGACGTGATGGACCTGATCGTCCAGTGCACCGGCACCACGATGGAGGAGGTCCCCGCGTTCCTCGACGTGGTGCGGGAACGGGTGCTGCTGGCGCGGCGCTGATCAGGCGGCGGCGGGCGGCAGGGTGAGCACCGCGGCGCCGTCCACCCGGTCGGCCGCCAGGTCGTCCAGGGCGCGGTCGGCCTCCTCGAACGGATAGGGCGTCACCGTCGTGCGGATGCGGTGGGCCTCCGCCTGCGCCAGGAACTCGCGGCCGTCCTCGCGGGTGTTGGCCGTGACACTGCGGACGGTGCGTTCGCGGAAGAGGTGCCGCTCGTAGTCGAGCGGCGGGATCTCGGACAGGTAGATGCCGGCGATGCTGAGCGTGCCGCCGCTGTCCAGGGCCTCCAGCGCGACGGGCACCAGGCCTCCGGCGGGGGCGAACAGGATGGCGGCGTCCAGGGGTTCGGGCGGGGTCCCGCCGGAGCCCGTGGCGGACGCGGCGCCCAGCTCCCTGGCCAGCTCCTGCGCGGCGGGGGAGCGCGTGACGACGTGGACGGTCGCGCCCTGGCCGGTGGCCACCTGCGCCGTGAGGTGGGCCGAGCCGCCGAAGCCGTAGATGCCGAGGCGCCCGCCCCGCGGCAGGTCGGCGCGGCGCAGCGCGCGGTAGCCGATGATCCCGGCGCAGAGCAGCGGCGCGAGTTCGGTGTCGCTGTAGCCGGAGGGCAGGGAGTACGCGTAGGCGGCGGGGACGGTGACGTACTCGGCGTACCCGCCGTCGGCGTCCCAGCCGGTGTACTGCGAGTGGGGGCACAGGTTCTCCTGGTGCCTGGCGCAGTACCGGCAGGTGCCGCAGGTCCGGCGCAGCCAGGGGACGCCGACGCGCGCCCCGGCCGGGTGGCCCGCCGCCCGGGGGCCGGTGGCGACGACGTCGCCGACCACCTCGTGGCCCGGCACCACCGGCGACTTGTGGGGCGGCAGGTCGCCGTCCCTGACGTGCAGGTCGGTGCGGCAGACGCCGCAGGTGCGGACGCGGACGAGCAGTTCGTCGGGTCCCGGCTCCGGGACGGGCAGTTCGGCCGGCTCCAGGCGGCCGGGCGCACGGACCACCCAGGCGCGCATCGTGTCCGGGATGACCTGCGGAGTCGGTTCTGCGTCCATGGCGGCAACGGTACGTCCGCGTGCTCGTGGAGGGCGGTGTCCCGCGGCTCGGCACCGATCAATAGGATCCGCAGATGATCTTAAGGAAATGGACGGCGGTTGGCCTGTCGGGGCTGCTCGCTGCCCTGGTGGCCGGTCTGGCGGCGACGCAAGCCGCCGCGGACCAGCCGGAACAGGACGCGCCACCGCCGAGAGTGGACATGGTGCTCGACGTCAGCGGTTCCATGGCGGAGCGCGACATGCGGGACGGCCGGTCCCGCATGGCCGCCGCCCAGCAGGCGTTCAACGAGGTGATCGACGCCGTGCCGGAGGAGGTGCACCTGGGGATCAGGACCCTGGGCGCCACCTACCCGGGCGACGACGTCGAGGTCGGCTGCCAGGACAGCGAGCAGCTGTACCCGGTCGGCCCCGTGGACCGCACCGAGGCCAAGACCGCGGTGGCGACGCTGCGGCCGACCGGCTGGACGCCCATCGGCCTCGCCCTGCGCGGCGCCGACGAGGACCTCGGCGACGGGCCCGGCACGCGCAGGATCGTGCTCATCACCGACGGCGAGGACTCCTGCGGGCAGCCCGACCCGTGCGACGTCGCCCGTGAACTCGCGGCCAACGGCACCCACCTGGTGGTGGACACCCTGGGCCTGACGCTGGACGACGCGGTGCGGGAGCAGCTCAGCTGCATCGCCGAGGCGACGGGCGGCACGTACACGGCCGTGCAGGACACCGACGAGCTCTCCGACCGGCTGACCCAGCTGGTGCGGCGCGCCGACCTGCCGGTCGAGAACCCGACCGCGGTGGAGGGCGCGCCCGAGTGCCAGGACGCGCCGCGCCTCGGCGTCGGCGTGTACACGGACCGTCAGGAGTTCACCCAGCACCGCTGGTACCGCGTCCCCGTCGCTCCCGGTCAGGAGCTGCGGGCCTCGGTCAGCGTCGCGGCCGACCGGGCGGTCAACCCCGACTACGGCGTGCTGCTGCGGGCCGTGGACGAGGACGGGCAGGAACTGGTCCGCGGCACCGGCGCGGGCACGGGCCGCACCGACGTCGTCTCGACGGGGCTGCGCCTGCCGGTGGCCGAGGTGGAAGAGGAGGAGCGGGAAGAGGAACAGGAGAACGGCGGGAACGACGGGAACGACGGGAACGGCAACACCGGGGAGGTGCGCGTCATCTGCCTCGACGTCGCCAACTCCTACTCCGCGCCCGACGCCGTGCAGCGGACCCCCGGTCTGCCGATCGAGCTGACGGTGGACGTGGTCGCCGCCCCCGACGCGCCGTCCGACGTCGCCGCGTTCGGTCTGGCGAGGGGCTGGGTCCCCTTGCTGCTGCTGACCGGCGCCGGCCTGGTGGCCGGTCTGCTGTTCGGTCTGGCCGTCCGTCTCGGCATCGTCCTGGGGAGGTCGTGATGAAGCACGGCACCACCGTCCGCCCGTTCACCGCGGTCCTGCTCGCCGCCGGAGCCCTGCTCGCGGGCGCCGCGCCCGCGGTGGCGGACGAGGCGGACGAGGGACCGACCGAGGCGGGCACCACGTTCCGCACCGCCGCGGTGATCGGGCAGGACATGCCCGCCACGGCGACCGCCTCCACCGGTGACTACCTGTACTGGGTGTTCCCGGCGGGGGCGGGGCAGACGGCGACCGCCGAGGCGACCGTCACCCTGCCCGATGCCCGCACCGGCCCGGCGACCTGGCAGCTGGACGTCTACGACGGCCTGCGCCGCCGCCAGCCGTGCACGGAGGGGCCGCAGACGGTCAGGGCCGACGAGGAGACCGCCTCGGTCAGCCTCGCCTGCACCCTCCGCACGGTCCGGCCCTGGGCCGAACCGTGGTCGGACGAGCCGCTGCCGGGGGCGTACTACCTCCGGCTCACCGTGACCGAGCTGCCCGAACGCGACCTCGGGCTGCCGGTCACCGTCGAGGCCCGTGCCACCGCCGAGGACGCGGGCGGCTCGGACGCGCACGGCGGCGAACTGTCCGATCCCCTGCTGCCGGTCGGCGCGGCCGGGGCGCTCGCCGAGGACGGCGGGTCCGCGGTGGACCCGGAGGACGACGGGGACACCGGCGACGAGGACGGCACGGAGGACGGCTCCGGCACCACCGGCCCGTACCTCGCCGCGCTGCCCGAGCCGGACAGCGGCTGGAACGGCGGCTGGTGGAGCGACCGCTGGCTGTGGACCACCGGCGGCGGCGTCCTCGGCGCGCTCGCCGGACTCGGCGGCTACCGCCTCGTGCGCGGCCCGCGCGCCCGGCGCGAGGCCTGAGCGGACGGGGAGGTCCGGCGCCGTCACACCAGGCGCCGGATCTCCCCCCGCACCCGGTAGAAGCCACCCGAGGCCGGATGCACGGCATCGACCACGTACCGCGCCCCGGCCTGGCGTATGTGCCGGGGGAACTGGACGTTCCACCCCTGGTCGTAGCCCTCGGTCAGCACACGCATCCGCATCCGTCCCCCCTCCTGGACACACTCGACAAGCACGCCGCCGCCCGTCACCACCGCGCCGCGCACGGGCGCCGCGACCGTCGCCACCTCCGTCGCCGGGGTGTACGTCGGCAGGGCCGCCGAGAGCTTCACGTCCACCGCCGCGGGCACCGAGCCCGACCGCGCCGCCGCCACCGCGGCGTCACTCGCGTCGATGCACGCGAGCGAACCGTCCGTCGTCACGATGTACAGCTTCTCGTCCAGATACTGCATGGACAGCGCCGATCCGCCCCCCGTGCCCAGCTTCCACAGCCGCGTCCCCTCCTCGTCGAAGCAGTACACCGACGACTGCGCGTCCCCCGCGAACACGTACCGGCCGCCCGGCGCGGTCGCGCACGAGTAGACCGCCGCGTCGCACGTGTACGTCGCCTTGATGCGGCCCGACTTCTTCGACAGCCGCTGCACGACCCGCCGCCCCGTCCCGGCGTACACCGCGTCCCGCTCCTGCCAGCCGAAGAGGACGGCGCCCATCGTCGGCTGGTGCCACAACTCGCCGCTGCCGTCGGGCGCGTACGCCGTCACACCGCCGCCGTGGCCGTGGTAGACGGCCCGGTCGTCGCGCCGCACCATCCACGCGTGGTCCCCGCTGCTCGACCGCGACCACTGGAACTGGTCCTCGTGGTCGATGACCGTCAGCCCGCCGCTGCGGTCCGAGACGTTCAGCACGCCCTCGTGGATGTCCAGCCAGAAGATGTCCACGTCGTCGGATATCTCGTAGGCCGCGAACGGCAGCTTCGCCGACAGGTCGTACACCGTCCCGTCGTCGCAGCCCGCGTAGATCCAGAAGTCGTCCGCCACGAGGCACTTGACGCCGTCCGGCAGCCGGAAGTGCGAGAGCACCTCGCCGCCGTGCGACACCGTGTAGACATCGCCGTTCTGGTTGCCCACCCAGCAGCGGTCCGCGTCGATGTGGATGCCGAACGCGGACGCGCCGGTGCGGAAGCGCCACAGCACGGGCGCGACCGACCGTGCCGTGGACGGCGCCGACGTGACCTGGCGCCGCGTCACCGCCCGCGCCGCACGCCCGCCGCGCACCGCGGGCGCGTACCCCTTGCGCACCTTCTCGGCTATCTTCCGGTCGGCCGCCGCCCGCGCCTTGTCCGCCGTGGCGAACGCCGACGTCTTCACCTGGCCGTCCGTCCCGATCCGGCCGTACCGCACCGTCACGGACGTCCCCGCGACGGTCACTTCGTAGAACTTGTGGGCGCCGCCGCCGTCCTCGGACAGCTCCAGGTACGTCTCGCCTGCGGACACGTCTGACTCCTTCCCCCGGCCCCGCACCCGGGACCCCGGACCGTGTGGAAGATCCACTGGGGAGGACGCTAGACGCCACCACTGACAATCCGTCCGGACACACGGGGATAGCGTGGGCGCATGGACCACACCCAGGACATCGAGATCCAGGACATACCCGGGCGCCTCGGCCCCACGGCGACCACCGAGGCGGACCCCCGGGCCGTCGGACGGGTGAGGACCGAGTACGCCCCGGAGCCCGACGGCGACCCCGACCCCGGCGAGATCGTCTGGACCTGGGTGCCCTACGAGGAGAACGACGGCCGCGGCAAGGACCGGCCCGTCCTCGTCGTCGCCCGCGAACCGGGACGCGGCACCCTCCTGGCCGTCCAGCTCACCAGCCGCGACCGCGACCACGACAGCGAATGGCTGCCGCTCGGCTCCGGCCCGTGGGACAGGTCGGGCCGCGACTCCTGGGTCCACCTGGACCGCGTCCTCCGCGTGCACCCGGAGGGCATGCGGCGCGAGGCGTGCGCCCTGGACCGCGCCCGCTTCAACCGCGTCGTGCACAACCTGCAACTGCGCCACGGCTGGCGCTGACCCGCCCGGCCACCGCCCCCTGGAGGACAGCCGACCATGACGGACACCGACGCGACGGACACCGCCGACCTCACGCCCATGCCCACCGACTGGCAGCGCGCCCTCGCCGTCGTCGCCCACCCGGACGACCTGGAGTACGGCGCCGCCGGGGCCGTCGCCGAATGGACCGCCGCCGGGCGCGAGGTCGTCTACGTCCTCGCCACCCGGGGCGAGGCGGGCATCGACGACCTGCCGCCCGCCGAGTCCGCGCGGATCAGGGAGGCGGAGCAGCGGGCGAGCGCGGCCGTCGTCGGCGTGGAGACGGTGGAGTTCCTCGACCACCAGGACGGGGTGATCGCGGAGGGCCCGGCACTGCGCCGGGACATCGCCGCGGCGATCCGCCGCCACCGGCCCGAGCTGCTGATCACCCTCAACCACCACGACACCTGGGGCGGCCGGGGCTGGAACACCCCCGACCACCGCGTCGTCGGCCGCGCCGTCCTCGACGCGGCCGGCGACGCCGGGAACCGCTGGATCTTCCCCGAGCAGCTCGCCGACGGAGCGCTCACCCCGTGGGGCGGCACCCGCTGGGTCGCCGTGTCGGGTTCCCCGGCCGCGACCCACGCCCAGGAGATCGGCGACGCGTCCCTGGAGCTGGCCATCGCCTCGCTCGCCGAGCACAAGGCGTACATCGCCGCGCTCGACGGCCGCCCGCCCGCCGACTACGCGCGGGAGCTCCACACCGCCTTCGCCGAGGCCGGGGCGGCGCGCTTCGGCGGCCGCAGGTGCGTCACGTTCGAGGTGTTCCCGCGCTGAACGGGCCGCCGGGGCGTGGTCATGGTCACACCCCGCGCGGCGTCTACGAGGCCGCTTAGGAGAGCGGAGCGACCGACGGCCGGGACGGAGGTCCCGGCCACCCCGGGCACTACGCCCGCCGCCGCCGGGACCGTCGCCCGTCCGCACGCACCCGCCGCCCGCCACGGGCCCCGCACGCCCCGGGCGCCGACACCGCGCACGGCTGCGGCGCCGAAACGGTTCCCCGGCCCGTGCGCAAGGGTCCTCCAGCCCTCGCCGCGGCTACTACCCCGCCTCGTACAGGGGCTCCTTGGAGGGCGGCGGACGCCCCGGTTATCCATGGGACAGCACAAGTCCGGATGGTCCGGATTTCCCCGAACGCAGAGGTTGTCCCCCCATGCCGAACAGCACGACCCCCCGCGCCGCCACGCGCCATTCCCTCGCCCGCCGTACGCGCCACCGCGTCACCGCCGCCGTCGCCGGCGGGCTCGCCGCCTCCGTGTGCCTCACCGGCGTCGCCGTGGCGGCGGGCGGCGACACCGACAGCCCCGACGTCTTCGCCGCCGGTACGGCCGGGCAGCTCGCCCGGGCCGCCGCCGACCAGGCGCACGCCCAGGAGGCCGCCGCGGCGAAGGCCGCCGAGCGGGCGGCCGAACTGGCCAGGTCGTGGGTCGAGCCGATCGCCGGCCCGCACACGCTCACCGCGTCCTACGGCAACAGCGGCGACCGCTGGGCCGCCAAGCACAGCGGCCAGGACTACGCCGTCCCGGTCGGCACCGCCGTCCGGGCCGTCCACGGCGGCACCGTCGTCAAGACCGGCGGCAACGGCGCGGGCGACGGCCCGGCGTACGGCAACGCCGTCGTCGTCAAGCACGCGGACGGCGTCTTCACGCAGTACGCGCACCTGTCGCGGATCGACGTCAAGCCCGGCCAGAAGGTCGGCACGGGCCAGGTCATCGCCCAGTCCGGCAACACGGGCAACTCCTCCGGCCCGCACCTGCACTTCGAGGTGCGGAAGACGGCGGACTACGGCTCCGCCGTCGATCCGATGGCCTTCCTGCGCGCGAACGACGCCCTCTGACGCACCCCTGGTGGCGGCGGCGCCCGGCTGGAAGGGTGGCGTACATGACACCCATGTCACGACGCACCGCCGTACGCGGCGCCGCCACCGCCGCCGGAGCCGGCCTGCTCGGCGCCTCCGCCCAGGCCACCGCCACCGCCGCCGACACACCCCCCGCCACGACCGCCGGGATCGCCACCACCGTCGGGAGGGGGGACGGCCGCAACCCCGGCGGCTGGACGGAGGCCGAGCTGCGGGACCGCCGCCGCGTCCTCACCCTCGGCTTCTCCGAGGCCGAGGCCGACTGCTGGCTCCTGGTCGCCCGGGCGGGCGCCGCCTTCTTCGCCCTCCCCGAGACGCACCCGGCGGAAGCCCCCGACGTGGCCGACGCCCTGCACGTCATCCAGCGCATCCTCATGCAGCGGCCCGCCTACCGCCGCTACCGCGAGATGGGCGAGGCCGAGGAGCCCCCGCCCGGCGGCTGACCGGCCGCGCGCCGACGTACGGAGCAGAAGAGGAGGGGGGACGGGCGCGCCCGTCCCCCCTCCCGCACGCTCAGCGGCGCACGGCCGCCGCCACCACGTCCGGCACGTTGCTGATGATCCCGTCCACGCCGAGCCGCGCCAGCTCCACGGCGCGCGCCCCGTCGTCCACCGTCCAGACGTACACCTTGAGCGGACGCCCCTGCGGGCCGCGCAGCGCGTGGACCGCGTCCACGTAGGCGGCCGTGACGGTGGTGTGGCGCGGGTTGATCTGGTCGGCGAACTCGGCGTACGCGGCGAGGTCGCCGACCGCCGGGGTCCCGAGGAAACCGGTCTCCACGCGCGGCGCCAGCTCGTGGACGGTGCGCACGGACGCGGCGTCGAAGCTCTGCAGCACCACCCGGTCGCCCGGCCGCCGCTCGTCGAGCCAGCCCTCGTCGTCCAGCTCGGCGAGGATCTCCGCCTCGATGCCCGGGTACAGCTCGGGCGACTTCAGTTCGAGCAGCAGCTTCTGCCCGTTCCCGGCCAGCTCGCGGACGAACTCCTCCAGCGTGGGCACCGGCTCCCCGGCGAACTCCGCGCCGTACCAGCTGCCCGCGTCCAGCAGGTCGATCTCCTCGGCCGTGAAGTCGGCGACGTTCCACGGCGCCCGGTCGGGGAAGAGCTCCTCGACGTCGGTGGTGCGGGTGAGCGTCGTGTCGTGGAGCAGGACCAGCTCGCCGTCCGCCGTGCGCTGGACGTCCGTCTCGACCCAGACGGTCCCGGTCTCGTCGGCGGCGCGGGCGGCGGCCAGGGTGTTCTCCGGCGCGTAGCCGGACGCGCCCCGGTGGGCGACGACCAGCGGGCCGCGCCGCGCCTGCCCGGCCGCCGCGTCCCCGTCACGGTCGGGGGCGGCGGTGGCGGTGGCCTGCGTGCGCGCGGCGGGCGTGGCGGCGTGCGCGGTGTCGCCGCCCGGCCCCGCGTCGGGCAGCAGCAGGGACGCCGCCCCCACGGCGGCAAGGCCGAGCGCCCAGCAGGCCCGGCGGACGACGGAGTGCTTCGTCATAGAGGCTCCAAGCTCTTCCGGGAGGCGTCCCCCGGGACGGACCGCGATCGCGGCATCACCCCACGAGCCTCCCCGCGGGGAGGAACGGCCCGGCTGGGAAACGGTTACGGACGGCTGAACAGACAGGAGCCGTCCGTCAGCGGGACCGCGTTGTCAGTGGGGGGCCGTACCGTGGAGTGCATGCGGCCCGTCTCTGATATCGAACGCACCACGGCACCCTTCGAGGTCGTCAGCCCGTACCGGCCGAGCGGCGACCAGCCCGCCGCCATCGACGAACTCGAGAAGCGCGTCACGGGCGGGGAGAAGGACGTCGTCCTGCTCGGCGCCACGGGCACCGGCAAGTCGGCCACCACCGCCTGGATGATCGAGCGGCTGCAACGCCCCACCCTCGTCATGGCCCCCAACAAGACACTCGCCGCCCAGCTCGCCAACGAGTTCCGCGAGCTGCTCCCGAACAACGCGGTCGAGTACTTCGTGTCGTACTACGACTACTACCAGCCGGAGGCGTACGTCCCCCAGACGGACACCTACATCGAGAAGGACTCCTCCATCAACGAGGAGGTCGAGCGGCTCCGCCACAGCGCGACGAACTCGCTGCTCACCCGCCGCGACGTCGTCGTGGTCGCGTCCGTCTCGTGCATCTACGGCCTGGGCACCCCGCAGGAGTACGTCGACCGCATGGTCCCGCTGGCGGTCGGCCAGGAGATCGACCGCGACGCCATGCTGCGGCGCTTCGTGGACATCCAGTACGCGCGCAACGACCTCGCGTTCACCCGGGGCACCTTCCGGGTGCGGGGGGACACGATCGAGATCTTCCCCGTCTACGAGGAGCTGGCCGTCCGGATCGAGATGTTCGGCGACGAGATCGAGGCGCTGTCCACGCTCCACCCGCTGACCGGCGAGGTCATCGCCGAGCACGACCACCTCTACGTGTTCCCGGCGTCGCACTACGTGGCGGGCCCCGAGCGCATGGAGCGCGCGATCTCCGGCATCGAGGCGGAGCTGGCCGGGCGCCTGTCCGGTCTCGAACAGCAGGGCAAGCTGCTGGAGGCCCAGCGGCTGCGCATGCGCACCACCTACGACATCGAGATGATGCGGCAGATCGGCACCTGCTCCGGCATCGAGAACTACTCGCGCCACATCGACGGCCGCGAGACCGGCACGGCGCCCCACACCCTGCTGGACTACTTCCCGGACGACTTCCTGCTGGTCATCGACGAGTCGCACAACACCGTGCCGCAGATCGGCGCGATGTACGAGGGCGACGCGTCCCGCAAGCGGACCCTGGTGGACCACGGTTTCCGGCTGCCGTCCGCCATGGACAACCGGCCGCTGAAGTGGGAGGAGTTCCTGGGGCGCATCGGCCAGACCGTCTACCTGTCCGCCACCCCGGGCCCGTACGAGCTGTCGCGCGGGGACGGCGTGGTCGAGCAGATCATCCGCCCGACCGGGCTGGTGGACCCGGAGGTCGTGGTCAAGCCCACCGAGGGCCAGATCGACGACCTGGTGCACGAGATCCGGGTCCGCGCCGAGCGCGACGAGCGCGTCCTCGTCACCACCCTCACCAAGAAGATGGCCGAGGACCTCACGGACTACTTCCTGGAGCTGGGCATCCGCGTCCGCTACCTGCACAGCGACGTGGACACCCTGCGCCGCGTCGAACTGCTCAGGGAGCTGCGGGCGGGCGAGTACGACGTCCTGGTCGGCATCAACCTGCTGCGGGAGGGCCTCGACCTGCCCGAGGTGTCGCTCGTCGCCATCCTCGACGCCGACAAGGAGGGCTTCCTGCGCTCCGGCACCTCGCTGATCCAGACCATCGGCCGCGCGGCGCGCAACGTGTCGGGCCAGGTCCACATGTACGCCGACCGCGTCACCCCGTCGATGGAGCGGGCCATCGACGAGACCAACCGGCGGCGCGAGAAGCAGATCGCCTACAACGAGGCGCACGGCATCGACCCGCAGCCGCTGCGCAAGAAGATCAACGACATCGTCGCCACCATCGCCCGCGAGGAGGTGGACACGCAGGAGCTGCTGGGCACGGGGTACCGGCAGATGGGGGACAAGAAGCAGAAGGCCCCCGTGCCGACCGCGGGCAAGAGCCGCAAGAAGGAGCTGACCGACCGTCCCGCGGCCGAGCTGGCGGAGACGATCGAGCAGCTCACCGAACGGATGCGGGCCGCCGCCGCGGAGCTGCAGTTCGAGATCGCCGCCCGCCTGCGCGACGAGGTGTCCGACCTGAAGAAGGAGCTGCGGCAGATGCGGGAGGTCGGGCTCAGCTGACGGCGCCCCGGCCCGGCGCGCTCGGCGGCGCGCCGGGGCACCGGCAGGACCCCCGCCGGTCAGCGGCTGACGGTGACCACCGCCTCCTGCCGCACCCCGGCGACCGTCACCGCGAGGGTCACCCGCCCCGGCCGCAGCCCCGTCAGCTCGCCGGTCGCCGGGTCGAACGCCGCCACGTCATGGCGCCCCGCCGTCCGCGCCGGACCCAGATGCAGCCCGCGCGACCCGGCCCAGTCCGCGCTGACCGGGAAGGCCACCGGCACCGCCCGCACCCCGCTCGCGTCCCGCTGCTCCACCGTCGCGGCGGCCCGTTCCGTGGCACCCACCGCGAGGACGGCCGGGGCGTCGAGGCCGAGACCGTCCACGTGCGGCATCGTCCTGACGGACAGCCAGTCCGGGAGCCGCGCCTCCGGCGTCCGGCGGGCCTGCGCCTGCTCCGCCCGCGACACGCCGTCCACCCCGACCAGCGCCCAGCCGGTGAAGCCCCCGTCGCCCGGCGCGGCGGCCGGTCGCTTCCCCGCGTCGCCCCCGATGACGTACGGCACCCCGTCGAGGTGGTACGCGTCGAAGACCCCGACATGGGCGCCGAAGAACGCCACGCCCTTGCCCGTCTCCCGGCGGAACTCCGCCAGCCACTCCTCCAGCAGCGCCGCCTCCAGGCGGTCCGTCAGCTGGCTCGCGGGCTGCGCCGTGGTGTCACGCGGCGGCACGTGCGAGAGGACGACCACCGAGCCCACCGCCGGGTCGTCCGCCGCCGCGTCCAGCTCGGCGCGCAGCCGCTCGAACTGCGCGTAGCCCGCGCCCCGCAGCGTCAGTGACGACGTGTCCAGCGTGACGAACCGCGTCCCCCGGTGATCGAACGTGAGCTGGCTCGGACCGAACTCCGCCTCGAACTGATCGATACTGCCGCCCATCACCTCATGGTTGCCCGGCACGTAGTACCACGGCACCGCGTTGCCCAGCTCCTCCTCGATCACCCGCCGCCCGAACGCCAGGTCCGCGGGCGACCCCTCGTCCACCCAGTCCCCGTTCACGACCACGAAGTCCGGGTCGGCCGCCAGCGCCTCCCGCAGCGTCCGCCGCGCGGTCGCGACGATCGGACCGTCCGGGTCCCGCGCCACGAACTGCGCGTCCGACACCACGGCGAACCGCCAGTCACGGCCCGCCGTCCCCGCCGCCGTGCCGATCACCGGGTCCGCCACCGCACCGCCCTCCGGCAGCGCCACGTCCGGCGGGGTCCGCGCCCGCAGGCCGTCGAGCACCACCGAGCCGGTGTACTGCTCCCCGGCCCGCGTCTCCGCCAGGTAGAAGCGGCGCACCGACACCGGGTACGCCACCCCCTCCGGCACGGTGAACTCCACCTCGCGCCAGCCGTCCCAGGTCACATGCTCGCCCCGCAGCACCTGGTCGGTCCCCTGCGCGTCCACGAGGTGCAGCGACGGCCACGCCCCCCGCCCGTCGCCCTCGATCCACAGGGCGAAGCTCTGCGGCTGCCCGGGCACGGGGATGTCGGACGGCGGTGACGCGTACGCGGCACGGGTCGCGGTGCTCAGCCCGAAGTCGTACGTCATCCGCAGCCCGCCGCCCGTCCGCCCCGCCGGTTCCGGGGCGAGCGCCCCGCCCGCCCGCGCGTGGCTGAACCGCCAGGCGCCCGCCTCGCCGGGGTCGTCGAAGCCGGCGAGCACCGTCTCCGTCAGCCCCACGGTCACGCCGAGCACCGCCGTCGCCCCGCCCACGGTGACGGTCACCGTCCCCGAGCCCGACGTGGTGCCGGGCGCGGCGCGCACGGTGAAGCCGCCGCTCCCCACGTCGGGCGCGACGGTGAAGCGGTCCCGGTCGTAGGCCAGGCGCACGTCGTCCGGCTCGATGGGCGCCGACGTGCCCGCCGCGTCGTACCCGAGCACGCCGAACCGGCCCTCGGCGCCGGGGTCGGCGAGCCCCACCCGGGTCGTCGTCGGGCTGATCCGCGCCAGCTCGCCGAGGACCGTCAGGTCGGCCGAGCCGCGCGCCCGGCCCCGTTCCGCCGTCACCGCCGTGGTGCCGGGGGAGCGCGCCGTGAAGACGCCCGTGCCGTCCACCCGGCCCACGCCGGGGCGCTCCGACCGCCACCGGTCGGGGGTCCCCGCGGCGGGACCGTACGTCTCGTCGTGCCCGGTCGCGGTGAGCCGCCGCGTCAGGCCGGGGAAGACGCGGTCCGGGTGCCCGCCGGGGACGGGGTCGGCCGTGGGCGCCGCCGCCGGGTCGGCCGCCGTGGTCACCCGGAAGCCGGTGGTCCGGCCGCTGCCCTGCGGCGCGGTGAGCGCCAGGCCGTTGGAGACCGGGCGCTGCTCGCCGTCGGACGGGCTGTTCACGAGGCGCGGCGCGGCGTCGCCCGGGGCGCGGGCCAGCAGGGTGGTGGACCCGCCGCCGTCCAGGTTGAGCGCGCTCCAGGCGCCAAGATCGGCCATCATGACGGCGAGTTCGGTGAGCGTGGTGCCGCCCGAGTGGGCCTGGCGGCCGTCGACGGACAGCAGGTACATCTCCTGGCCGTCCCGCGAGAAGCCGACCGCCGTACGGGGTGCCGTCGCGTTGTTCGGCAGCCCCTCCCAGTCCAGCGGCTCGCCCTCGGCCACGAGGACACCGCGCCCGCCGACGGCCGTACGGGGCAGCGGCCCGCCGTCGCCGGTGCGCGGCGCGTACTCGGTGGCCAGCGTGTCCCCGGGCGCGAGCCCCGCCAGGGCGGCGGCGCCCGCCTCGCGCCCGAGCAGCACGTACGCGTCCTCCGGCACCGGCTCCCTGCCCGGCGCGCCGGTCACGGCTTTCACCTCGCCGCCGTCCGTCACCGTCACCTCGGTGACGCGCCCGGCCCCCGCCACCGGGAGCGCGCGGTCGGCCGCGCCCCACTGCGCCGTGTAGAGGCCGATGCCGCCCGCCGGGACGTCCGCCGCGTTGTACCCGTCGAGGGGCAGCGTCCCGCCGTCCGGCAGGGTCAGCGTCCCGTCGAAGTACAGGTCGAGCACCCGGCCGGCGCCGCCTGGGCCGATGCCCACCGCCTGCGTCGCCGCGCCGGAGGGCGACTGGACGAGCGCGCCGTCCGCGACGCCCGCGCCCAGCGGCGCGCCGGTGGCGTTGATGTCGAAGAAGTCGCCGTTGACGGCGGCCACCGTCGTGCGGCCCTCGCCCGGGTCGTGCGCCGCGGCCAGGTCGCCGACGGGCGCCGTCGCGGCCACCGGGCCGGGGGAGAGGTAGTCGACGCGCAGGTCGCTCGTCAGATCGACGGTGAGCGCGTGGCCGCTCAGCCACTTGTCGGACTCCAGGCGGCGGAACGACGTCAGCTCCGCGCCGGGCGCGACCGGCTGCTCGGTGCGGACGAGGTCCATCCCGTCGCGGTCGGCGATCCCCGCCGGGAGGGCGGTGTGCACCGCAACGGGGGCCGCCGGCGCGCCGGCGGCCCCCGGCGGGGCGAGTCCGGAGGTGAGGAGCGCCGCGGCCCCCGCCGCGACCAGCGCCCGCCTTCCCGACCAACTGCGCCCCGACCGACTGCGCCCCGACCGTCTGCGTACCGCGCGTGCCCTCACCGGCAGCTCCCTCGAACGCGACCACCGGGCGCGCGGACAGCGCGCCCAGCGGCACAGCGTTCCAAGCGGGCGCCCCGGACGCCAGAGGGCCTTGCCGAAGCCCGGGGGAACAACGCGTGACCCCCGGGCCGCCGGTCACCGGCCGGGCCCGGGGGAGTGACGGACGGTCAGCCGCGCCCGGCGACCGCCGCCTTCTTCTTGGCGCTGCGGGCGGCGCGCGTCCCCCGCGGGGCGCGGGCCGGCGCGTCCGACACCGCGTCACCCAGCACGTCCCGCAGGAACTTGCCGGTGTGGCTCGACGGCTCGGCCGCCACGTCCTCGGGCGTGCCCTCGGCGATGACCACGCCACCGCCGTGTCCGCCCTCGGGACCCATGTCCACGACCCAGTCGGCGGTCTTGATGACATCGAGGTTGTGCTCGATGACGATCACCGTGTTGCCCTTGTCGACCAGGTCGGACAGCACTCCGATCAGCTTCCTGATGTCCTCGAAGTGCAGGCCGGTGGTCGGCTCGTCCAGGACGTAGACCGTGTTGCCGGTGGACCGCCGCTGCAGCTCGGAGGCCAGCTTCACGCGCTGCGCCTCGCCGCCGGACAGGGTCGGCGCGGGCTGCCCGAGGCGGACGTACCCGAGGCCGACGTCGGTCAGCGTGCGCAGGTGCCGCGCGATGGCGGGGACGGCCTCGAAAAAGTCCAGCGCCTCCTCGATGGGCAGGTCGAGGACCTCGGCGATGGACTTGCCCTTGTAGTGGACCTCCAGCGTCTCCCGGTTGTAGCGGGCGCCGTGGCAGACCTCGCAGGGCACGTACACGTCGGGCAGGAAGTTCATCTCGATCTTGATCGTGCCGTCGCCCGAGCAGTTCTCGCAGCGGCCGCCCTTCACGTTGAACGAGAAGCGGCCCGGCTGGTAGCCGCGGACCTTGGCCTCGGCCGTCTCCGCGAACAGGCGCCGCACGTGGTCGAACACGCCGGTGTACGTCGCCGGGTTGGAGCGGGGCGTGCGGCCGATGGGCGACTGGTCGACGTGCACGACCTTGTCGAGGCCCTCGTCCCCGTCGACGCGGGTGTGCCGCCCCGGGACGGCCTTCGCGCCGTTCAGCTCGCGCGCCAGGTGTGTGTAGAGGATGTCGTTGACCAGCGTGGACTTGCCCGAGCCCGAGACGCCTGTCACCGCCGTCAGCACACCGAGCGGGAAGTCCACGTCGATGTTCTTCAGGTTGTGCTCGCGGGCGCCGCGCACCGTCAGCTGCCGCTTCGGGTCCACCGGGCGCCTGACCTCCGGGGTCGGGATGGTCCGCTTTCCGGCGAGGTACTGCCCGGTGAGCGAGGCGTCGTTGG
Source organism: Streptomyces sp. NPDC049879 (assembly GCF_044461265.1). Lineage (NCBI taxonomy): Bacteria > Bacillati > Actinomycetota > Actinomycetes > Kitasatosporales > Streptomycetaceae > Streptomyces > Streptomyces sp. NPDC049879. The sequence continues at coordinate 1,358,905 of NZ_JBITKT010000001.1, forward strand.
CCAGCAGCTCCGCCAGCGGGCCGCTGTGGACGACCTCGCCGCCGTGCTCACCGGCGCCCGGGCCGATGTCCACGACCCAGTCGGACGTCCTGATGGTGTCCTCGTCGTGCTCGACGACGATCAGCGTGTTGCCGAGGTCGCGCAGCCGCACGAGGGTCTCGATGAGGCGGTGGTTGTCCCGCTGGTGCAGGCCGATCGACGGCTCGTCCAGCACGTACAGCACGCCCACGAGGCCCGAGCCGATCTGCGTCGCGAGCCGGATGCGCTGCGCCTCGCCGCCGGACAGGGTGCCCGCGGCGCGGTCGAGCGAGAGGTAGTCGAGACCGACGTCCACCAGGAAGCGCAGCCGCTCGTTGACCTCCTTGAGGACGCGCTCGGCGATCGCCTTCTCGCGCGCCGACAGCGTCATCGCGCCGAGGAACTCCGCGCACTCGCTGATCGACATGCCCGCGACCTCGGCGATCGACCGGCCCTGCACCGTCACCGCGAGGATCAGCGGCTTCAGCCGCGTCCCGTTGCAGGCCGGGCAGGGCGCCTCGCGCATGTACCCCTCGAAGCGCTCCCGGCTCGAATCGGACTCGGCCTCCGCGTGCCGCCGCTTGACGAAGGGGATGACGCCCTCGAACGCGGTGGTGTACGCGCGCTCCTGGCCGTGCCGGTTCTCGTACCTGACCTCAAGGCGGGCCTTGTGCCCGTGCAGCAGCGCCTTGCGCGCCCGCTGCGGCAGCCCGTTCCACGGCATGTCGGTGCGGAAGCTGAGGGCCTCGCCGAGGGCGCCGATGAGGAGGTTGAAGTAGCCGCGGGTGTGGCCGTGCGACCACGGGTGGATGGCGCCGTCCTCCAGCGTCCTGTCGGGGTCGGGGACGATCAGCTCCGGGTCCACCTCCATCCGCGTGCCGATGCCCGTGCACTCGGGGCAGGCGCCGAACGGCGAGTTGAACGAGAAGGAGCGCGGCTCCAGCTCCTCGAAGGACAGGTCGTCGTACGGGCAGTACAGGTGCTCGGAGAACATCCGCTCGCGCTGCGGGTCGTCCTCGGGGAGGTCCACGAAGTCGAGGATCACCATGCCGCCGGACAGGCCGAGCGCCGTCTCCACCGAGTCGGTGAGGCGCCGCTTGGCGCTCTCCTTCACGGTGAGGCGGTCCACGACCACCTCGACGGTGTGCTTCTCCTGCTTCTTCAGCTTCGGCGGGTCGGTGAGCTGGACGGTCACGCCGTCCACGCGGGCGCGGCTGTAGCCCTTGGTCTGGAGGTCCGCGAAGAGGTCGGCGAACTCGCCCTTGCGCTCGCGCACGAGCGGCGAGAGCACCTGGAAGCGGCTGCCCTCCTCCAGCGCGAGCACCTTGTCCACGATCGCCTGCGGCGACTGCCGGGCGATCGGGCGGCCGCACTCGGGGCAGTGCGGCTTGCCGATGCGGGCGAAGAGTAGCCGCAGGTAGTCGTACACCTCGGTGATGGTGCCGACGGTGGAGCGCGGGTTGCGCGAGGTGGACTTCTGGTCGATGGACACGGCGGGGGACAGGCCCTCGATGAAGTCCACGTCCGGCTTGTCCATCTGCCCGAGGAACTGCCGGGCGTACGCGGACAGCGACTCGACGTAACGCCGCTGGCCCTCGGCGAAGATCGTGTCAAACGCGAGCGAGGACTTGCCCGAGCCCGACAGCCCCGTGAAGACGATGAGCGAGTCGCGGGGCAGGTCGAGCGAGACGTTGCGCAGGTTGTGCTCGCGAGCGCCACGAACGATGAGTCGGTCGGCCACGGCCGGATGGCACCTTTCGTCGGAAACGCGGGCAACCCGCGCGGTGCGGGTGCCCCTCCCCAGAGTAGGACGGGTGTCCGGTGATCGGCGCCGGTCGCCCGGGGGCGGGGAGGTAGGCCACCCTATAGCACGTGCGTTCGATTACCGGAAGTTTCGTGCCTTCTTCACCCGATCGAGCGACGTCGCCGCCGGATTCGCCCCGACGGGCCCGGCTTGCGGCGCACGCACGGGCTCCGCCGCGGGCCGACCGGGCTCGTCCAGCTGTGCCAGGGATCACTCGATCCAGTGATCTCGCGGCGGTGCTGCGCCGCCGCCCCGCCCTGGCTAGGGTGGCGACCGTGACAGGACACCGGCCCGACCCCCACGCCGACCTGACCGCGCTCGCCACGGCGACCGACCGCCTCCTCGCGGACGCCGCCGCCCTCGGCGCGGCCGACATCGCCGCCCCCTCCCGCCTGCCGGGCTGGACGCGCGGCCACCTGCTCGCCCACCTGGCCCGCAACGCCGACGCCCTCGTCAACGTGCTCGCCGGCCGGCCCATGTACCCCGGCGAGGACGCGCGGAACGCCGACATCGAGCGTGACGCCGACCGCCCTCCCGCCGTCCACCTGGACGACCTGCGCACCGCCTCCGACCGGTTCGCCGAGGCCGCGGGCCGCCTCACCGACGCGCAGTGGGACACCGTCGTGGCCTTCCGCAACGGCGTCACAGGACCGGCCCTGGCCGTCCCCCTGCGCCGCTGGATCGAGGTCGAGCTGCACCACGTGGACCTCGACATCGGCCGCACCGTCGCGCAGCTGGACCAGGCGTTCCTCCACCGCGCCCCCGGCTACCTCGCCGACCGCTACCGCGGCCACCCCGCCGTCCCGCCGCTCGACCTGCGCGCCGACGACGGCCGCCAGTGGCTCACCGGCACCCCCGCCCCCAGCGGCGCCGCCGCACCGGCCACCGCGCTCACCGTCTCCGGCACGCCCGCCGCCCTCGTCGGCTGGCTCAGCGGACGCACGGACGGCGGCGACCTCGCCGTCGACAGGGCCACCGGCGCCGCCCTGCCGGCACTGCCGCCGCTGTGACCCCCTCGCGGCCCCCCGCACTGGGAGACTGACCGTCATGCCCTACACCGGAAACGTCACCGTCGGCGGGCCCGCCGACGTCCACGAGCTGACCCACCTGATCATCTCCAAGGCAGCGGTCGGCCCCATGGACAACAACGCGTACCTCCTGCGCTGCCGCGCCACCGGCGCCCAGCTCCTCGTCGACGCGGCGGCCGAGCCCGGCACCCTCACCGAGCTGATCGGCGGCAGCGGCCTCGACGCCGTGGTGACCACACACCGTCACGCCGACCACCGGCAGGCACTCGCCGACGTCGTCCGCGCCACCGGTGCCCGCACGTACGCCGGACGCCTCGACGCGGAGGGCATCCCGGTCCCCACCGACGTCCCGCTGGACGACGGCGACGAGATCCGCGTCGGCTCCTGCCGCCTCACCGTCCGCCACCTCACCGGCCACACGCCCGGTTCCGTCGCCCTCGTCTACGACGACCCCGAAGGCCACCCGCACCTGTTCACCGGCGACTCCCTCTTCCCCGGCGGCGTCGGCAACACCCACGGCGACCCCGCCGCGTTCACCCGGCTCCTCCACGACGTCGAGACCCGGCTCTTCGCCGCGCTGCCGGACGAGACCTGGGTCTACCCCGGCCACGGCGCCGACACCACCCTCGGCGCGGAGCGGCCCCACATCGAGGAGTGGCGCGAACGCGGCTGGTGACGCGGTGAAGTTACTCACTGTCAGTCCCGGGCAGTAGGGTTGCCGCCATGGCCGACCCCTCCAGCTACCGCCCGAAGCCGGGCGAGATCCCCGACTCGCCGGGCGTCTACCGCTTCCGCGACGAGCACCGCCGGGTCATCTACGTCGGGAAGGCCAAGAGCCTGCGCCAGCGGCTCTCGTCCTACTTCCAGGACATCACGAACCTGCACCCCAGGACCGCGACCATGGTCACCACCGCGGCCTCGGTGGAGTGGACCGTCGTCTCCACCGAGGTCGAGGCGCTCCAGCTGGAGTACTCCTGGATCAAGGAGTACGACCCCCGGTTCAACGTCAAGTACCGCGACGACAAGAGCTACCCGTCGCTCGCCGTCACGCTGAACGAGGAGTTCCCCCGCGCCCAGGTCATGCGCGGCCCCAAGCGCAAGGGCGTGCGCTACTTCGGCCCGTACGGCCACGCCTGGGCCATCCGCGAGACCGTGGACCTCCTCCTGCGCGTCTTCCCCATCCGCACCTGCTCGGCCGGGGTGTTCAAGCGGGCGAGCGCCATGGGCCGCCCCTGCCTGCTCGGCTACATCGACAAGTGCTCGGCCCCCTGCACGGGCCGGATCACGCCCGAGGACCATCGCGAGCTGGCCGAGGAGTTCTGCGACTTCATGGCCGGGCGCACCGGGGCCTACCTGCGCCGCCTCGAAGAGCAGATGCACGAGGCCGCCGAGGACCTGGAGTACGAGCGCGCCGGGCGCCTGCGCGACGACATCGAGGCCCTGCGCCGCGCGATGGAGAAGAACGCCGTCGTCCTCGCCGACGCCACCGACGCCGACCTGATCGCCCTCGCCGAGGACGAGCTGGAGGCCGCCGTCCAGATCTTCCACGTCCGCGGCGGCCGGGTGCGCGGCCAGCGCGGCTGGGTCACCGACAAGGTCGAGCAGATCTCCACGCCCGAGCTGGTCGAGAGCGCCCTCCAGCAGCTGTACGGCGAGGAGCGCGGCGAGGGCGTCCCGCGCGAGGTCCTCGTCCCCGCGCTGCCCGAGCCCGCCGAGCCGGTCGCCGACTGGCTGGCGCAGCGGCGCGGCTCCCGCGTCAGCCTCCGCGTCCCGCAGCGCGGCGACAAGCGCGACCTGATGACCACCGTCGAGCGCAACGCGCAGCAGGCCCTCGTCCTCCACAAGACCAAGCGCGCCTCCGACCTCACCACGCGCTCCCGCGCCCTGGAGGAGATCGCCGACGCCCTCGGCCTCGACTCCGCCCCGCTGCGCATCGAGTGCTTCGACATCTCGCACTTCCAGGGCGACGACGTCGTCGCCTCCATGGTCGTCTTCGAGGACGGCCTCGCCCGCAAGAGCGAGTACCGCCGCTTCCAGATCAAGGGCTTCACCGGCCAGGACGACGTCCGCTCGATGCACGAGGTGATCTCCCGCCGCTTCCGCCGCTACCTCAGGGAGCGCGAACGCACCGGCGAGTGGGCGGTCGAGGAGCCGGACGGCCCGACCCCGGCCGAGGACCTGCCCGACGGGGAGATCACGGACGGCGGCTCTCTCCGCGACGACGAGGGCCGCCCCCGCCGCTTCGCCTACCCGCCGCAGCTCGTCGTGGTCGACGGCGGGCAGCCCCAGGTCGCGGCCGCCCGCCGGGCGATGGACGAGCTGGGCATCGACGACGTCGCCGTCTGCGGCCTCGCCAAGCGCCTGGAGGAGGTCTGGCTGCCGGGCGAGGAGGACCCTGTGATCCTGCCCCGCACCAGCGAGGGCCTCTACATGCTCCAGCGCGTACGTGACGAGGCCCACCGCTTCGCGATCCGCTACCAGCGCGGAAAGCGGTCACAATCGATCCGCAGGAGTCCCCTCGACGCCGTCCCAGGGCTCGGGGAGACCCGCAAGAAGGCCCTGCTCAAGCACTTCGGCTCGGTCAAGCGGCTGCGCACCGCCACACCGAAGGAGATCGCCGAGGTGCCCGGCATAGGCCCCAAGACCGCCGAGACGGTCGCCGCCGCCCTCGCCGAGGGCGCGCCGGCCGCTCCTGCGGTCAACACCGCCACCGGAGAGATCATCGAGGACTGAACCGGCTGGCCGACCGTACCCACCCGACGCACACACACGCTGAAGACAGGCGGGGGAACCGCACCATGGACGAACGCAGCAGAGACAGGGAACAGACCGCCGCCCCGCCGGAACAGCCGGGCGGCGCGCCCGCGGCCGGGCTCACCGAGGAACTCGTCACCACACCCGAACTCGTGATCATCTCCGGCATGTCGGGCGCGGGCCGCAGCACCGCCGCCAAGTGCCTGGAGGACCTCGGCTGGTTCGTGGTGGACAACCTGCCGCCCGCCCTCATCCCCACCATGGTGGACCTCGGGGCGCGCTCGCAGGGCAACGTCGCCCGCATCGCCGTCGTCGTCGACGTCAGGGGCCGCAGCTTCTTCGACAGCCTCCGCGAGTCGCTCACCGACCTGGAGGCCAAGGGCGTCACCCGCAGGATCGTCTACCTGGAGGCGTCCGACAACGCGCTGGTCCAGCGCTTCGAGTCCGTCCGCCGCCCGCACCCGCTCCAGGGCGACGGCCGCATCGTCGACGGCATCGCCGCCGAACGCGACCTCCTGCGCGAGCTGCGCGGCGACGCCGACCTCGTCATCGACACCTCGGCGCTCAACGTGCACGAGCTGCGCGCCAAGATGGACGCCCAGTTCGCCGGCGGGGACGAGCCGGAACTGCGGGCGACCGTCATGTCCTTCGGGTACAAGTACGGCCTGCCCGTGGACGCCGACCACGTCGTGGACTGCCGCTTCCTGCCCAACCCCCACTGGGTCCCGGAGCTGCGCCCGTTCACCGGCACCAGCGAGGAGGTCGCCGGCTACGTCTTCAACCAGCCGGGGGCCAAGGAGTTCCTCGACCGCTACGCGGAGCTGCTGAGCCTCATCGCGACCGGCTACCGCCGCGAGGGCAAGCGCTACGTGACGATCGCCGTCGGCTGCACGGGCGGCAAGCACCGCAGCGTCGCCGTCTCCGAGCGGCTGGCCCGCAGGCTCGCCGCCGAGGGCGTCGAGACCGTCGTCGTCCACCGGGACATGGGGCGCGAATAGGAATGCCACGCAAGGGCGTCCGGCAGGCCCGGACAGCGAGGAGCCGTGAGCGCGGCCGGCACGGCGGCCGGCCACGGCTCGGCCGCGGCCGGGGCGCCCAGCCCAAGGTCGTCGCGCTCGGCGGCGGCATGGGCCTGTCCGCGTCGCTCACCGCGCTGCGCCGCATCACCGGCGACCTGACCGCCGTGGTCACCGTCGCCGACGACGGCGGCTCCAGCGGCAGGCTGCGCGACGAACTGGGCGTCCTGCCGCCCGGCGACCTGCGCAAGGCGCTGGCCGCCCTGTGCGGCGACGACGACTGGGGCAGGACCTGGTCGGAGGTCGTGCAGCACCGCTTCAAGAGCGAGGGGGCGCTGCACGACCACGCCGTCGGCAACCTGCTGATCGTCGCGCTGTGGGAGCAGCTCGGCGACCACGTACGGGCCCTCGACCTGGTCGGCAAGCTCCTCGGCGCGCACGGCCGGGTCCTGCCGATGTCCGCCGTGCCCCTCGAACTGGAGGCACTGGTCAGGGGCCACGACCCGCGCAGACCGGACGAGCTGAGCCGCGTCCGCGGCCAGGCCACCGTCGCGCTGACCCCCGGCGAGGTCCGGCAGGTCGACCTCGTCCCGGCCGACCCGCCCGCCGTCCCCGAGGCGGTGGCGGCCGTCCTCGACGCCGACTGGGTGGTGCTCGGCCCCGGCTCCTGGTTCTCCTCCGTCATCCCGCACCTGCTCGTCCCCGAACTGCTCGACGCCCTCACCCGCACCAAGGCCCGCCGGGTCCTCTCGCTCAACCTCGCACCGCAGCCCGGCGAAACTGATGGCTTCTCCCCGCAGCGTCATGTGGAGGTTTTGGTACAACACGCCCCTAAACTCGCCTTTGACGTGGTGCTGGCCGACCAGGCAGCCGTGCCGGACCAGGAGAGTCTGCGCGAGGCGGCCGAACGGCTGGGAGCCGGGGTGCAGCTGGCACCTGTGGCCGCGCCCGACGGGACGCCCCGGCACGATCCGGAGCTGCTGGCCGCCGCGTACGACCGTATTTTTCGGATGCATGGAAGGATCGGCCCATGGCGATGACGGCTGCGGTGAAGGACGAGATCTCCCGCCTTCCCGTCACCCGCACCTGCTGCCGCAAGTCGGAGGTGTCGTCGATCCTGCGTTTCGCGGGCGGTCTGCACCTGGTCAGCGGGCGGATCGTGATCGAGGCGGAGCTGGACACCGGGATCGCCGCACGGCGGTTGCGCCGGGACATCCTGGAGATCTTCGGCCACTCCTCCGACCTGGTGGTCATGGCGCCCGGCGGGCTGCGGCGCGGCAGCCGCTACGTGGTGCGGGTCGTCGCGGGCGGCGACCAGCTGGCCCGCCAGACGGGCCTGGTGGACGGCCGCGGCCGCCCGATCAGAGGGCTGCCGCCGCAGGTCGTCTCCGGGGCGACCTGCGACGCCGAGGCCGCCTGGCGCGGTGCCTTCCTGGCGCACGGCTCGCTGACCGAGCCGGGCCGCTCGTCCTCGCTGGAGGTCACCTGCCCCGGGCCCGAGGCCGCGCTCGCCCTGGTCGGCGCCGCGCGCCGGCTGCAGATCGCCGCCAAGGCGCGCGAGGTCCGCAGCGTGGACCGCGTCGTCGTCCGTGACGGTGACGCCATCGGCGCGCTGCTGACCCGCCTCGGCGCCCACGAGTCGGTGCTCGCCTGGGAGGAGCGCCGCATGCGCCGCGAGGTGCGCGCCACCGCCAACCGGCTGGCCAACTTCGACGACGCGAACCTGCGCCGCTCGGCCCGCGCCGCCGTCGCGGCGGGCGCCCGCGTGCAGCGCGCCCTGGAGATCCTCGGCGACGAGGTCCCCGACCACCTCGCCGCCGCCGGGCGGCTGCGCATGGAGCACAAGCAGGCGTCCCTGGAGGAGCTGGGCGCCCTGGCCGAGCCGCCGCTCACCAAGGACGCCGTCGCGGGCCGCATCCGCCGCCTCCTCGCCATGGCCGACAAGCGCGCGCAGGACCTCGGCGTCCCGGGCACCGAGTCGAACCTCACGGAGGAGATGGTCGGCTGACCGGCCGTCCGCACGGGACGCCCGCGCCTCCCGCGCGGGTGTCCCGCGGCACCCCGCGCCCCCCACCGGGACGGCCGTCCCGCCCCGGGTTTCCGGGGCCGGACACGGCTGGCCGGTGTCACTTCGCGGAGCGGGGCGCGGTAGGGTCGTCCGTGGTCGGGGACATCCCATACAGCATCGTCGGCAGCAGTCCCGCCGGCGTACCAACGAGGAGATCGGTTCGTGACGATCCGCGTAGGAATCAACGGCTTTGGCCGTATCGGTCGCAACTACTTCCGCGCGCTCCTTGAACAGGGGGCGGATGTCCAGATCGTCGGTGTCAACGACCTGACCGACAACGACACCCTGGTCCACCTGCTGAAGTACGACAGCATCCTCGGCCGCCTCAAGGAAGAGGTCAGCCACACCGACGACACGATCACGGTCGGCGGCAACACGTTCCGCACCTTCGCCGAGCGCGACCCCGCGGCCCTTCCCTGGGGCGAGGTCGGCGCCGACATCGTCATCGAGTCCACCGGCATCTTCACCAAGCGCGCCGACGCCGCGAAGCACCTCGCCGCGGGCGCCAAGAAGGTCCTGATCTCCGCGCCCGCCAAGGACGAGGACATCACGATCGTCGTGGGCGTGAACCAGGACCAGTACGACCCGGCCAAGCACGACGTCATCTCCAACGCCTCGTGCACCACGAACTGTGTGGCCCCGATGGCCAAGGTCCTCGACGAGAGCTTCGGCATCGTCAAGGGCCTGATGACGACCGTCCACGCGTACACGAACGACCAGCGCATCCTGGACTTCCCGCACAAGGACCTGCGCCGCGCCCGCGCCGCCGCGATCAACATCATCCCGACCACGACCGGTGCCGCCAAGGCCACCGCCCTGGTCCTGCCCCAGCTCAAGGGCAAGCTCGACGGCATCGCGCTGCGCGTCCCGGTCCCCACCGGCTCCGTCACCGACCTGGTGGTCGAGCTGGACCGCGAGGTCACCAAGGACGAGGTCAACGCCGCGTTCAAGTCGGCGGCCGACAGCCAGCTCAAGGGCATCCTGGAGTACACCGAGGACGCGATCGTCTCCTCGGACATCGTCAACTGGCCCGCGTCCTGCACCTTCGACTCCTCGCTCACCATGGCGCAGGGCAAGCAGGTGAAGATCGTCGGCTGGTACGACAACGAGTGGGGCTACTCCAACCGCCTCGCCGACCTGACCGTCTACGTCGGCGAACGGCTCTGACCGGTCCCCTCAAGCAGGGCTCGCAGCACACGCTGCGGGCCTTGCGCCACTTCAGGAGTCAACGAAACCATGAAGACGATCGATGACCTCCAGGTCGCGGGCCGCCGGGTCCTCGTCCGCGCCGACCTCAACGTCCCCCTGTCGGAGGGGACCATCACCGACGACGGCCGCATCCGGGCCGCCGTGCCGACCATCTCCGCGCTCGCCGACGCGGGCGCGCGGGTGATCGTCGCCTCGCACCTCGGCCGCCCCAAGGGCGCGCCCGACCCGCAGTACTCCCTCGCCCCCGTGGCCCAGCGGCTCGGCGAACTCCTCGGCAAGCCCGTCGCGTTCGCCTCCGACACGGTGGGCGACAGCGCGCGCGCCACCGTCGAGGGGCTCGCCGACGGCGAGGTCGCCCTGCTGGAGAACCTCCGCTTCAACGCGGGCGAGACCAGCAAGGACGACGCGGAGCGCGGCGCGTTCGCCGACAGCCTCGCCGCCCTCGCCGACGTCTATGTGGGCGACGGCTTCGGCGCCGTCCACCGCAGGCACGCCTCCGTGTACGACCTCCCGGCCCGGCTGCCGCACGCGGCCGGCGGGCTGATCGCCACCGAGGTCGGCGTCCTGCGTAAGCTCACCGACGATGTGGCGCGCCCGTACGCCGTCGTCCTCGGCGGCGCGAAGGTGTCCGACAAGCTCGGCGTGATCGGCCACCTCCTCCAGCGCGCCGACCGCATCCTCATCGGCGGCGGCATGGTGTACACCTTCCTCGCGGCCCAGGGCCACGAGGTCGGGGACTCGCTGCTCCAGGAGGACCAGATCCCGGCCGTGCAGGGCTACCTGCGCGAGGCGGCGGAGCGCGGCGTCGAGTTCGTGCTCCCGGTGGACGTCGTCGTGGCGAAGGCGTTCCCCGACCTGAAGACCAAGGCGCCCGCCGACCCGCAGGTCGTCGCCGCCGACGCGCTGACCCCCGGCGTCCAGGGCCTCGACATCGGCCCGGAGACCAGGAAGCTGTACGCCGCGAAGCTCGCCGACGCGGCCACCGTGTTCTGGAACGGCCCGATGGGCGTCTTCGAGCACCCCGACTTCGCCGAGGGCACCAGGGCGGTCGCCCAGGCGCTGCTCGACAGCCCGGCCTTCACGGTCGTCGGCGGCGGCGACTCGGCGGCGGCGGTGCGCATCCTGGGCTTCGACGAGTCGGCGTTCGGCCACATCTCGACCGGCGGCGGCGCGAGCCTGGAGTACCTGGAGGGCAAGGAGCTGCCCGGCCTGGCCGCCCTGCAGGACGGCGGGGACAGCGAGTGAACGGGCTGGTACGCGGCGTACGGCCGCGCAGCGGAGCGACGAGAGAAGGCGCAGCGTGACCGAGGGACGCACCCCGCTGATGGCGGGCAACTGGAAGATGAACCTCAACCATCTTGAGGCCATCGCCCATGTCCAGAAGCTCGCCTTCGGCCTGTCCGACAAGGACTTCGACGCCGTCGAGGTCGCCGTCCTGCCGCCCTTCACCGACCTGCGGTCCGTGCAGACGCTGGTGGACGGCGACAAGCTGCGGATCAGGTACGGCGCGCAGGACATCTCCGCGCACGACTCCGGGGCCTACACCGGCGAGGTCTCCGGCGTGATGCTGGCGAAGCTGAACTGCACCTACGCCGTCGTCGGCCACTCGGAGCGCCGCCAGTACCACGGCGAGGACGAGGCCGTCTGCAACGCCAAGGTGAAGGCGGCCTACCGGCACGGGATCACCCCGATCCTGTGCGTCGGCGAGCCGCTGGAGATCCGCAAGGCGGGCACGCACGTCGCGCACACGCTGGCCCAGCTCGACGGCGGTCTGAAGGACGTCCCGGCCGAGCAGGCCGCGTCCGTCGTGATCGCCTACGAGCCGGTCTGGGCGATCGGCACCGGCGAGGTCGCCACGCCGGACGACGCGCAGGAGGTGTGCGGCGCGATCCGGGCGCGGCTCGCCGAGCTGTACGGCCGCCCGCTGGCGGACGGCGTGCGCATCCAGTACGGCGGCTCGGTCAAGGCGGCGAACGTCGCGGCGATCATGGCCCAGCCCGATGTGGACGGCGCGCTGGTCGGCGGGGCGGCGCTGGACGCGGACGAGTTCGTCAAGATCGTCCGGTTCCGCGACCAGTAGGGCCCCTGTACGCTGTCCGGGACCGGGGGGAGCGGGTACGTCCGCGCCCTCCGGCCCCGTGGTGCCGGTCACCCCGGCAGCCCGATCGAATGTCCGTCCGTTGGTGAGAGAGTTGGTTCAGTCGTGGAAACGGCGTTCCAGATCGCGCTGATCGTCTTCAGCTTCCTGTTGGCCCTCCTCGTGCTGATGCACAAGGGGAAGGGCGGCGGCCTCTCCGACATGTTCGGCGGAGGCATGCAGTCCTCGGTCGGCGGTTCGTCCGTCGCCGAGCGGAACCTCGACCGGATCACCGTGGTCGTCGGCCTCGCCTGGGCGGGGATCATCGTGGTGCTCGGTCTGCTCATGCGGTCCTAGCTTGCGGCCCGGAGGCGGTGCTTCCGCCTCCGGTGCCCGGCGGTCGCCGGGCCCGCAAGTCAGTAACTCCCAGCACTGGACGTGCGTTGAGCCTTGCATAGACTGAGGACTTCGCAGGATGGCAGGCAGGGAGTTACGACCGTGGCAGGTGGCAACGCGATCCGGGGCAGCCGGGTCGGGGCGGGGCCCATGGGTGAGGCCGAGCGCGGCGAGTCCGCGCCCCGGCTGAGGGTCTCCTTCTGGTGCGCGAACGGGCACGAGACACAGCCCAGCTTCGCCAGCGACGCACAGATTCCGGATACCTGGGACTGTCCGCGCTGCGGCTTCCCGGCGGGAACGGAACGCGACGCGCCCCCGGCGCCGCCGCGTACCGAGCCCTACAAGACGCATCTGGCGTACGTCCGCGAGCGCCGCAGCGACGCCGACGGCGAGGCGATCCTCGCCGAGGCGCTGGCGAAGCTGCGGGGCGAGATCTAGTGCCACGGCACTAGAGACGTCCGTCCCCGGAGGACCCGGGTGCCGGCCCTTGTGGCCGGTGCCCGGGTCCTCCGCGCTCTCCGGGGCAGGGGAGCCGGTGTGGGGGGCGGGACCGGTGATCGGCTAGCGTGCGGCGGGAGTTTCCTGCGTGCGAGAACAAAGGGCGGATCATGAGGCTCGATCAGACGGCGGAGTGGCGTGCGCTCGCCGGACACCGGAGCGCGCTGGGCGAGGTGGGGCTGCGGGCGGAGTTCGACGCCGACCCCGGCCGCGCCGGGCGGTACACGGTCCGGGCCGGGGACCTGTACATCGACTACTCGAAGCAGCTCGTCACCGACGAGACGCTGCGGCTGCTCGTCGCGCTCGCCGGGGCCACCGGCGTCGCCGCCCTGCGGGACGCGATGTTCCGGGGCGAGAGGATCAACGTCACGGAGGGGCGCGCGGTGCTGCACACCGCGCTGCGCGCGCCGCGTGACGCGGTGGTGGAGGTGGACGGGGAGAACGTCGTCCCGCGCGTCCACGAGGTACTGGACCGGATGGCTGATTTCTCGCGCCGCGTCCGGTCGGGGGAGTGGACCGGCCACACGGGCAGCCGCATCAGGGCCGTGGTCAACATCGGCATCGGCGGCTCCGACCTGGGCCCGGCCATGGCGTACGAGGTGCTGCGCCCGTACACCGACCGCGCGCTGACGCACCGCTTCGTGTCCAACGTGGACGGCGCGGACCTGCACGAGGCGCTGCGCGACCTCGATCCGGCGGAGACGCTGTTCATCGTCGCCTCGAAGACGTTCACGACGATCGAGACGATCACCAACGCGACCTCGGCCAGGCAGTGGCTGCTCGACGGCCTCGGCGCGGGGCAGGAGGCCGTGGCGCGGCACTTCGTCGCCGTCTCGACCAACGCGGACGAGGTCGCGCGGTTCGGTATCGACACGGCCAACATGTTCGAGTTCTGGGACTGGGTCGGCGGGCGGTACTCGTACGACTCGGCGATCGGCCTGTCGCTGATGATCGCGATCGGTCCCGATCACTTCCGGGAGATGCTCGACGGTTTCCACACCATCGACGAGCATTTCCGCACGGCGCCCTTCGAGGCCAACGCGCCCGTGCTGCTCGGTCTGCTGGGTGTCTGGTACGGGGCGTTCTTCGGGGCGCAGTCGCACGCGGTGCTGCCGTACAGCCATTACCTGTCGCGGTTCACGGCGTACCTGCAGCAGCTGGACATGGAGTCGAACGGCAAGTCCGTCACCCGTGAGGGTGAACCGGTGGACTGGCAGACCGGGCCCGTGGTCTGGGGCACGCCGGGGACGAACGGGCAGCACGCGTACTACCAGCTGCTGCACCAGGGCACCAAGGTCATCCCCGCCGACCTGATCGGCTTCGCCCGGCCGGTCGGCGAGCTGTCCCCGGCGCTCGCCGCGCAGCACGACCTGCTGATGGCGAACCTCTTCGCGCAGGGCCAGGCCCTCGCCTTCGGCAAGACCGCCGACGAGGTGCGCGCCGAGGGAGTGGCCGAGGACCTGGTGCCGCACCGCACGTTCCCCGGCAACAGGCCGACGACCACCGTCCTCGCCGGCGAGCTGAGCCCCTCGGTCCTCGGGCAGCTGATCGCGCTGTACGAGCACAAGGTGTTCGTGCAGGGCGCGGTGTGGGACATCGACTCGTTCGACCAGTGGGGCGTGGAGCTGGGCAAGGTCCTCGCCAAGCGCGTGGAGCCCGCGCTGACCGAGGGCGCCGACGTCCCCGGGCTCGACCCGTCCACCACCGCCCTCGTCGCCGCCTACCGGAAGCTCCGCGGCCGCTGACACGGGAACGCCCCCGGCCCCCCGTCACGGTGCGGGGGCCGGGGGCGTCCGTCAGCCTCAGGGGCGCAGCCCGGCCGCCGCCGGTACGTCCACCAGCCACAGCGTCCGCGACAGGCCGAACGCCCCCGCCGCCGGGGCACGCAGTTCCCCCGGCTCCGAGAACGCCGTCGCCACCGCGTCCGCCTTGTCCTCGCCCGCCGCCAGCAGCCACACCTCGTGCGCCGTGCGGATGGTGGGCAGGGTCAGCGAGACACGGGTCGGCGGCGGCTTGGGCGCGTCGTGCACGGCGACGACCGTGCGCTCCGTCTCCCGTACGCCCGGCAGCCCCGGGAACAGCGAGGCGACGTGCGTGTCAGGGCCGACGCCGAGCAGCAGCACGTCGAACGGGTCGGGCGCGGCGGCCAGCTCCGCCGCGTACGCCTCCGCCGCCGCCTCGGCGTCGGCGCCCCACGGCCCGTCCGAGGCGGGCATCGGGTGCACGCGGTCCGGGTCGAGCGGCACGGCGTCGAGCAGCGCGGCGCGTGCCTGCCCGTGGTTGCGGTCCGGGTCGTCCTGGGGGACGAAGCGCTCGTCGCCCCACCACAGGTCGAGGCGGCCCCAGTCCACGGCGTCCCTGGCGGGCGAGGCGGCGACGGCGGCCAGTACCCCGTTGCCGTTCCTGCCGCCGGTGAGGACGACGGACGCGGAGCCCCGCGCGGCCTGGGCGTCCACGATCCTGGTGATCAGCCGGGCCGCCACCGCCTGGGCCATGAGGTCCTTGTCGCGGTGGACGACCAGCTCACGTGCCACGGTCATGCCGGCGGCTCCCCGTTCTTCCCGCCCGCGGCCCGGGACCGCGGCGCCTTCTTCTGCGCCGCCTTGCCCGCGGCCTTGCCCGGCGCCTTCACGGACGCCTTGCGCGGTGTCCTGGCCGGGGCCTTCGCGGCGGGCCTGGCCACGGCGGTGCCGTGCGCGCCGTCCGCCGGGGCGGCGTCCACCGACTCCGCCGCGCCCGCGGGGGGCGCCGCGGCCTCGGCCGCCGAGGTGCCCGGCGGGGTGTTCAGCCGGCCGAGGCCGTGCCGCACCGTGCCCGCGTACGCCTCGTCCGGGTCCAGCCGCCGCAGCTCCTCCGCGATCAGCTCCGCCGTCGAACGCCGGTGCAGCGCCACGTGCCGGTCCGGCTGGCCCGGCACGGCGAGGGTGGCCAGCGCGCCGTCCGGCCGGTCCAGGCAGATCACGCCGTCCGCCGTCGTGAGGCGCACCGCCGTGATGCCAGGACCGTCGGAGACGACCCGGCCCACCGACACGTCGAGCCGTTCGGCCAGCCACAGGGCCAGCAGCTCCGTGCTCGGGTTGTACTCCTCGCCCTCGACCTCGGCCCCCGTCACCTTCGCGTGCTTCTGGTCGAGCGCCGCCGCCAGCACGCTGCGCCACGGCGTGACGCGCGTCCACGCCAGGTCGGTGTCGCCCGGCGCGTACACCTCCGCCCGGGACACCAGGGCCGCCACCGGGTCCTCCGTCGCCGCCGCGTCGGTGATCCGGCGCTGCGCCAGCGTGCCGAGCAGGTCGTCCGCCGGGTGCGCGGGCGCCTCGTCCGGCCACCAGACGACGACGGGCGCGTCCGGCAGCAGCAGCGGCAGGACGACGCTGTAGGCGTGCGCCGACAGCTCGCCGTGCAGCCGCAGCAGGACGGTCTCGCCGTTGCCCGCCTCGCCGCCGACCCTGACCTCCGCGTCGAGGCGCGCCCCGGCGCGCTCCCGCGGGGAGCGGCCGGGCCGCTTGATGACGACCAGGATGCGCGACGGGTGCTCCTTCGACGCCTCGCTGGCCGCCTTCAGGGCGTCGTAGTGGTTGCCCTCGTCCGTGACGATGACGAGGGTCAGCACCATCCCGACCGCCGCGCCCACGGTGCGGCGGCCCTCGACGAGCGCGGTGTTGATGCGGGCGGACGTCGTGTCCGTGAGGTCGATGTTCATGGGCGGCGCCAGCTCCGTCCGTCTCGTGCGAGCATCTCGTCGGCCTCCGCCGGGCCCCACGAACCGGCCGGGTACGGCGCGGGCCGCCCGTGCCTGGCCCAGAACTCCTCGACCGGGTCGAGGATCTCCCAGGAGCGCTCGACCTCCTGGTGGCGGGGGAAGAGGTTGGCGTCGCCGAGGAGGACGTCGAGGAGCAGACGCTCGTACGCCTCCGGGCTGGACTCGGTGAAGGACTCGCCGTACGCGAAGTCCATCGTGACGTCCCGGATCTCCATCTGCGTCCCGGGCACCTTCGAGCCGAAGCGCACGGTGACGCCCTCGTCCGGCTGGACGCGGATCACCAGCGCGTTGTGCCCCAGCTCCTGCGTCTCCGTCGCGTCGAACGGCGAGTACGGCGCCCGCTGGAAGACGACGGCGATCTCGGTGACGCGCCGCCCCAGCCGTTTGCCCGTGCGCAGGTAGAACGGCACCCCGGCCCAGCGCCGGTTGTCGATCTCCAGCTTCACCGCCGCGTAGGTGTCGGTCACCGACTGGGGGTCGATGCCCTCCTCCTCCAGGTAGCCGGGCACCTTCTCGCCGCCCTGCCACCCGGCCGTGTACTGGCCGCGCACCGTGTGCCGCGCCAGGTCGGCGGGCAGCTGCACGGCCGAGAGGACCTTCAGCTTCTCCCTGACCAGCGCGTCCGCGTCGAAGGACGCGGGCTCCTCCATCGCCGTGAGGGCGAGGAGCTGGAGGAGGTGGTTCTGGATGACGTCGCGGGCCGAGCCGATGCCGTCGTAGTAGCCCGCGCGACCGCCGATGCCGATGTCCTCGGCCATCGTGATCTGCACATGGTCCACGTAGCCGCGGTTCCAGATCGGCTCGAACATCGTGTTCGCGAAGCGGAGCGCCAGGATGTTCTGGACGGTCTCCTTGCCGAGGTAGTGGTCGATGCGGAAGACCTCGGCGGGCGGGAACACCTCGTGCACGATCTGGTTCAGCTCCTGCGCCGACTTCAGATCGCGGCCGAACGGCTTCTCGATCACCGCGCGCCGCCACGACCCCGCGGGCGGGTCGGACAGGCCGTGCCGCTTCAGCTGCTGCACCACCGTGGGGAAGAACTTCGGCGGCACCGACAGGTAGAACGCGAAGTTCCCGCCCGTGCCGTGCTCCTTGTCCAGCTCCTCGATGGTGTCCCGCAGCTGGCCGAACGCCTCGTCGTCGTCGAAGTCGCCGGAGACGAAGCGCATCCCCTCGGCCAGCTGCCGCCACACCTCCTCGCGGAACGGCGTGCGCGAGTACCGCTGCACCGAGTCGTGCACGACCTGCGCGAAGTCCTCGTCCTCCCAGTCGCGGCGGGCGAAGCCCACCAGGGAGAACCCCGGCGGCAGCAGCCCCCGGTTCGACAGGTCGTACACGGCGGGCATCAGCTTCTTGCGCGACAGGTCGCCGGTGACGCCGAAGATCACCAGGCCGGAGGGCCCGGCGATCCTCGGCAGCCGGCGGTCCTGCGCGCTGCGCAGCGGGTTCGTGAACCCGTCCCGCGTCCGCGCGCGGGGCTTCGAGCCGTCGCTCACCGGTGCGTCAGCCCTTCCCGGACCCGGCGAGGCGCTCCAGCTCGGCCTTGGTGGAGTCCAGCAGGCCGTTCCACGCGGTCTCGAACTTGTCCACGCCCTCGTCCTCCAGGACCTGCACGACGTCGTCGTACGAGACGCCGACCCCGGCCAGGGCGTCGAGGTCCGCGCGCGCCTGGTCGTAGGTGCCGCGGACCGTGTCGCCGGTGATCTCGCCGTGGTCCTCGGTGGCGCGCAGCGTGGGCTCCGGCATGGTGTTGACGGTGCCGGGCGCGACGAGGTCGGCCACGTACAGCGTGTCCTTGTACGCCGGGTCCTTCACGCCGGTCGAGGCCCACAGGGGCCGCTGGACGTTGGCCCCGGCGCGGGACAGCGCCTGCCAGCGGTCGGCGGCGACGACCTCCTCGTACGCCTGGTACGCGAGGCGCGCGTTCGCGAGCGCGGCCTTGCCCTTCAGCTCCAGGGCCTCGGGGGTGCCGATGTCCGCGAGCCGCTTGTCGATCTCGGTGTCCACGCGGGACACGAAGAACGACGCGACCGAGTAGATCTCCTTCAGGTCGAGCCCGCGGGACTTCGCCTGCTCAAGACCGGCCTGGTAAGCGTCCATCACCTCGCGGTAGCGCTCCAGCGAGAAGATCAGCGTGACGTTGACGCTGATGCCGCGGCCGATCGTCTCCGTGATGGCGGGCAGGCCCGCGCGGGTCGCCGGGATCTTGATGAACGTGTTGGGCCGGTCCACCAGCCAGGCCAGCTGCTTGGCCTCGGCGACGGTCGCGTGCGTGTCGTGCGCCAGCCGCGGGTCCACCTCGATGGAGACCCGGCCGTCGAGACCGCCGGTCGCCTCGTACACCGGGCGCAGCACGTCGGCGGCGTCCCGTACGTCGGCGGTGGTGATCATCCGCACGGCCTCCTCGACCGTCACCCGGCGGGCGGCCAGGTCGGCGAGCTGCTCCTCGTAGCCCGCGCCCTCGGAGATCGCCTTCTGGAAGATGGACGGGTTGGTGGTCACCCCCACCACGTGCTGCTGGTCGAGGAGTTCGCCGAGGTTGCCCGAGGAGATCCGGCCGCGTGACAGGTCGTCGAGCCAGATCGCCACACCCTCGTCGGAGAGGCGCTTGAGTGCGTCGGTCATGAGAATCGCATCTCCTGCTTGTCGTGTATCTGTGTCAGCGCTCGGCGGCAGCGAGGGATTCCCGTGCGGCCTGCGCGACCGCTTCGGGGGTGATGCCGAACTCGCGGTACAGCGTCTTGTAGTCGGCCGAGGCGCCGAAGTGTTCGAGCGACACCACGCGCCCCGCCCCGCCCACGTAACGGTGCCAGGTCAGCCCGATGCCCGCCTCGACCGCCACGCGGGCACCCACGGACGGGGGCAGCACGCTGTCCCGGTACGCCTCGTCCTGCTCCTCGAACCACTCGGCGCACGGCATCGACACGACGCGCGTGGGCACGCCCTCGGCCTGCAGCGCCTCGCGCGCGGCCACGGCGAGGTGCAGCTCGGAGCCGGTGCCGATCAGGATGACGCGGGGCGTGCCGCCCTCGGCCTCGGTGTGGACGTAACCGCCCTTGGCCGTCGCGTCGTTCGGCGCGTACGTCGGGACGTTCTGCCGGGTCAGGGCCAGGCCGTGCGGCGCCGGGGCGCTCGCGTGCCGCTTCAGGATCTCGCGCCAGGCGAGGGCCGTCTCGTTGGCGTCCGCCGGGCGGACGACGTTCAGCCCCGGGATGGCGCGCAGCGCGGCCAGGTGCTCGACGGGCTGGTGCGTCGGGCCGTCCTCGCCCAGGCCGATCGAGTCGTGCGTCCAGACGTACGTCACCGGCAGCTTCATCAGCGCGGCGAGGCGGACGGCCGGGCGCATGTAGTCGGAGAACACGAGGAATGTGCCGCCGTAGATCCGCGTGTTGCCGTGCAGGGCGATGCCGTTCATCGCCGAGCCCATGGCGTGCTCGCGGATGCCGAAGTGGACGGTGCGGCCGTACGGGTCCGCCTCGGGCAGCGGGTTGCCCGCCGGGAGGAACGAGGAGGACGCGTCGATCGTCGTGTTGTTGGAGCCCGCGAGGTCGGCCGAGCCGCCCCACAGCTCGGGCAGCACGTCGCCGAGCTTCTTCAGGACCTCGCCGGACGCCTTGCGGGTCGCGACGTCGGTGCCCGCGTCGAAGACCGGCAGGGCCTTCTCCCAGCCCTCGGGCAGCTCGCCGGCCCGCACGCGGTCGAACTCGGCGGCACGGTCGGGGTTCGCCTTGCGCCAGGCGGCGAACCGCTCGTCCCAGGCGGCGTGCTCCTCGCGGCCGCGGTCCACGGCCTGGCGGACGTGCGCGAGGACGGCGTCCTCGACGGCGAAGTCCGCCTCCGGGTCGAAGCCGAGGACGCGCTTGGTGGCGGCCACCTCGTCGGCGCCCAGGGCCGAGCCGTGCGCGGCCTCGGTGTTCTGCGCGCCGGGCGCGGGCCAGGCGATGATCGACCGGGCGGCGATGATCGAGGGACGGCCGGTCTCCGCGCGGGCGGCGGTGAACGCCTCGTACAGCGCGGCCGGGTCCAGGTCGCCGCTG
The DNA here is from genome assembly GCF_044461265.1 of Streptomyces sp. NPDC049879. Classification (NCBI taxonomy): domain Bacteria; kingdom Bacillati; phylum Actinomycetota; class Actinomycetes; order Kitasatosporales; family Streptomycetaceae; genus Streptomyces; species Streptomyces sp. NPDC049879. The sequence continues at coordinate 1,379,570 of NZ_JBITKT010000001.1, forward strand.
TCCTGCGGCGCGACGCGCTGGACGTGCCAGCCGTACGCCTCGAAGCGGGCGAGCACGTCCTCGGAGAACGCGGTGGCGGTGTCGCCCTCGATGGAGATGTGGTTGTCGTCGTAGAGCAGGACGAGGTTGCCCAGCTTCTGGTGCCCGGCCAGGGAGGCGGCCTCGGCGGCGACGCCCTCCTGGAGGCAGCCGTCGCCCGCGACGACCCAGACGGTGTGGTCGAAGGGGGAGGTGCCCGGCTCCGCGTCCGGGTCGAAGAGGCCGCGCTCGTAGCGGGCGGCCATGGCCATGCCGACGGCGTTGCCGACACCCTGGCCGAGGGGCCCCGTGGTGGTCTCGACGCCGACGGTGTGCCCGTGCTCGGGGTGCCCGGGCGTCCTGCTGCCCCAGGTGCGGAAGGACTTGAGGTCGTCCAGCGTCAGGCCGTATCCGGCCAGGTAGAGCTGGATGTAGAGCGTGAGGCTCGTGTGCCCCACGGACAGGACGAAACGGTCGCGGCCCGTCCAGTCGGGGTCGGACGGGTCGTGGCGCATGAGCTTCTGGAACACCAGGTAGGCCGCCGGTGCGAGGCTCATCGCCGTGCCGGGGTGACCGTTACCGACCTTCTGGACGGCATCCGCGGCCAGGACACGGGCGGTGTCCACGGCTCGCCGGTCCAGGTCGGTCCATTCGAGATCTGAGGTGGTCGCCTTGCTGCTCACCCTGCGTCAGGGCTCCTCTCCGCGTCTGTCAGGCCGGTGACGGGACCGTGGCCGCCTGGCGGCGGAGTGACGGCTCACCGGGCCGGTCCGAGCCTACCTCCGGCCCCTCCGCCGTCCGGCGGCGAGAGGGCACTCGGCGACCCTTCCAGGGTGCCCCGGATCATCCCGCCGGGCACGCCGGGCGGGCCGCCGCCGGGACCGGCCGCCGCGGAGCCGGATGGGGGGCCCGGCGACAAGCCGCGTAATCCGGGCGTCTAGAGTGACGGGGTGTACGCGAAGTCCCACCCGACGGTCCACCGGACCGGTTTCGCGTCCGGGCAGCCGCCCGCAGCGCACCATTCCGCTGAATCCGCTGATGTCGCACAACCAGGGGTGTCCGTGACGGCCGTCGATTCCCGTCCCGTGGCAGAGCACCGACAGGTCGCCGGCCGCGTGACCGCGGGAGCCCGGGTCAAGGCGTTCGTCTCGCTGACGAAGCCTCGCATTATCGAGCTGCTCCTCACCACGACCGTCCCCGTGATGTTCCTGGCCGAGGGCGGCGTCCCCGACCTGTGGCTGGTGCTCGCCACCTGCATCGGCGGCTACCTGTCCGCGGGCGGCGCGAACGCGCTCAACATGTACATCGACCGCGACATCGACGCGCTGATGGATCGCACGCGCAACCGCCCGCTCGTCACCGGTGTGCTGCGTCCCGCCGAGGCGCTGGTCTTCGGGCTCGCGCTCGCCGTCGTCTCGACGCTGTGGTTCGGGCTGCTGGTCAACTGGATCTCGGCCTGGCTGGCGCTGGGCGCGCTCCTCTTCTACGTCGTCGGCTACACGATGATCCTCAAGCGCCGCACGGCGCAGAACATCGTGTGGGGCGGCATCGCGGGCTGCCTGCCGGTCTTCATCGGCTGGTCGTCGGTCACCGGCACGGTCTCCTGGGGCGCGGTCGTCCTCTTCCTGGTGATGTTCTTCTGGACGCCGCCGCACTACTGGCCGCTGTCCATGAAGGTGAAGGACGACTACGAGCGGGTCGGCGTCCCGATGCTGCCGGTCATCGCCGCGAACACCGTGGTCGCCCGCCAGATCGTCGTCTACAGCTGGGTCATGGTCGCCGTCTCGCTGCTGTTGTGGCCGCTGGGCTACGCGGGCTGGTTCTACACGGTCGTCGCGGCCGTGGCGGGCGGCTGGTGGCTGTGGGAGGCGCACGCGCTCCAGGCCCGCGCCCGCGCCGGGGCGAAGGGCGCGAAGCTCAAGGAGATGCGGCTGTTCCACTGGTCCATCACCTACGTCTCGATCGTCTTCCTGGCCGTCGCCCTCGACCCGTTCATCAGCTGACCCCGCGCCGCGCGGGCTACCGGGCAGTAGCATGAGCCGTATGGCTGACACCGGTGAGAACACCCCGTCCCCGGACCCCGTGACCCCCGACGCGGCTCCCGCCGACGCCCCCGCCGGCACGCCCGCCGCCGAGGGGGAGGACGGCGTCCTCGGCCGCCGGGTCGCGCGGCTCGCGAAGCGCGTGCGGTCGTTCGCCGCCGCACACGGCGGCGCGGCCGGCACCGAGGGGCAGATCGCGTACCTGGGCGCCCGCGGCCACCGCCTCGTGCTCGTCGGCGCGGACGGCGCCTGGGGCGACGTGGTGGCGCCCGACCGGGGCGAACTCACCGCCGCCGCGGCGGCCGCCGGGGTGACGCTGCGCGAGAAGCTGGACGGCGAGACGGCCGCGCGGCTGCGCACCGGCCCGTACGAGTGGTCCCGCATGGCGGGCATCCAGATCGGCGGCGGGCGGCACACCGCCTGATCCCCGGCACCCGGGAGGGGTCCGTTCCGTTGTCCCGTACGTCATGACAGACATGAGCGCCGCACCCCTCGTGGACCAGTACGGCCACGGCGTCCTCCACGGCGAGGCGGCGCCCGGCGTCTTCGAACGGCGCCTCGCGGGGGCGGGCGGCGCGACCTGGCGGGCCGTGCTCCGCTGGTGCCCGCCGCTGCTCGGGCTCGACGCGGACGTCCCCGCCACCCGCTACCTGGCGCGGCGGCGCGAGCTGGGCGCGTACACCGCCACCCGCCTGCTGCTGCGCGGCAGCGGCATCCGTGTCTTCCTGCTGGCCGACGCCGCGGAGGCGGGGGAGACGGACGACGGCGAACTGACCGGCCCCGCCGCGACGGCCTCGGCGGCCGGGGGCACCGCACGCCCGCTGGCCGGGCTGACCGCGCTCGCCGCACGGGCGGCCGGCACCGCCGGGACCGCCCGCGCCTTCCTCGACCACGCGGCGGAGTCCCTCGTCACGGCGGCCCGCGACACCGCCGCGTTCGTGTGCGCCGCCGACGGCCTCGGCGGGGGAGGGCTGCCCGAGCCCACCGCCGTACGGCGCGCGGCGGACCGCTGGCTCGCCGACCCGCGCGGGCCACGGCACCCGGGACCTGTCCTCACCCTCCACCTGCTGTGGGGCGCGCTGGCCACCGGCCGCCCCGTCCAGCTGCACTGCGGCGACCCGATGCCTCTCGTACCGCTGCTGCACGCGACGGCGGGCGCGGGGACGCTCGTCCTCCTGCCGTCCCGCGCGCACCACCGGGCGGCGGCGCGGCTGGCGTCCGCCTTCCCGCACGTGTACGCCGACGCCGGTCCCGAGCCCGCGGCGGCGCTCGCGGAGGCGCCGCCGGGCAAGCTGCTCTTCTCCACCAGGGCGGGGACGCTGCCGGAGCTGCACGTCGCGCGCGCCGGGCTGTTCCGGCAGGCGCTGGACGCGGCCCTGCGCGCGCGTCCGCACGCCGAGGCCGCCAGGACCGCCCGCCAGATCGGCGGCGGCACCGCGCGCCAGGTCTACCGCCTGGGGGACGCCGTCTAGGGTGCCCCGGCCGGTCCGTCAGAGGTACGGGACCCAGGGCTCGTCCGGCAGGTGCGCGAAGCGGCCGAAGCGGCCGGGGTCCAGGTCGCCGTACGTCTTGACCAGGCCGCGGATCGTCTCGGCGTCCACGTTGTGCAGGTCGCCTCCCGCGGCCGTGTCCACGTAGGAGAGGTAGGCGTACGCGGCGTCGGCGTGGGCGCGGCCCGCCGGGCTGCCGGGGGCGACGCCCTCGGGCAGGGTCGTCGCGCGTTCCACGAACCGCTGCACGTTCGGCTCCACACCGCCCGTCCAGGTGTCGAACGGGTAGACGTCGCCCAGCAGACTGCCGGTGAAGTCGGGGTCGGCCATCATCTCCGCCGCGCGTTCCGGGTCCCTGGAGGTCACGGCCAGGAGCTTGCGGGCGTCCGTGTCGAGGGGGTTCCCGGCGGCGTCGGTCCTGCCGCGCCCGTGGGCGAGGGTGTCGATCACCGACTCGGTCAGGTCGCGGCCGAACTCCCGGCCGAGGGGGACGGTCGAGTGGCTCATCACGTTGCCGAAGCCGCTCAGCTCGGCGATCCCCTCGTCGTCGGCGTAGCCGCCCTCCGGCAGGCGGCGGGTGAGGCCGGCCAGCGCGGGAGGGGGGATCGCGTCCCATTCCCGGCGCAGGCTCACGCCGCCCAGCTCCGGGTCCAGCAGGACGGTGACGCCGTCGCCCGCGACGCGCATGAGGTGGTCGCCCAGCTCCCGGAGGCGGTCAGTGCCCGCCGTCCAGTGGTGCCCGCCCAGCGCGCCCAGGCTGCTCTCGTCGAACACCCAGTAGAAGTCGTCGAGGTAGGCCCGTTCGTCCGCGGTGAGGCGGCGGGACGCCTCGCCGGGGGAGGCCGAGCCGTAGTCGTCGAAGAGGCCGTTGAGGATGCCCTCGACGCCGGCCAGGGCCTGGAGCATCTCCTCCGCGGCCGTCCCGTGGTCGCTCTCCAGCAGGTCGTTCAGCCGGCCCGCCGCCCACCTCGCCATGGCGGGGTTGATCCACAGGCTCTTCAGCGGCCCCTCGGACAGGTCGTAGTCGTGCTTGGTGAGTTCGCCCGCCAGCTCGGTCATCTGGCGCTGGTAGGTCTCGATGACGGCGTCGAGCTCCTCGCTCGCCTTCCTCGCGTCGTCGGCCGCGTCCTGGAGGTGGCGCGCGCGGATCTCCACGGCCCAGTCGTCGAGGGAGACGTGGAACATCCCGTCGGATCCCATGGCCGGGTGGATCGTACGCGTCCCGTACCCGGGGAGCGTGACGGGGACGTTGCGCGGGGGGAGGCCGTCCGCGCTCGGCGGCAGCGCCGCCATCACGCGGTTCACGGCCTCCACCCAGCCGTTGTACTCGTTGACCGAGGCGCTGAGATGGTGGGTGAAGCCGACGTCGAGGCCGCCGTCGCCGAGGATCAGGCGGACCGCCTCGTTCTCGGCGTCGATCGCGAGGTTCATCGCGCGGACCAGGAGGCTCGGGACGTCCTTCAGCTCGTCGGGGCGCAGCCGGCGGTCCGTCTCCTTGACGCGGCCCTCGGCGTCGATGAGGGACGAACCGTCCAGCTCGCCCGCCTCCGCGGCGATCGCGGTGGCCCGTTCGGCGATGTCCGCCGCGTCGGTGCCCTCGGCGGCGGCGCGGGCGTAGACGGCCGCCTTCTCCGCCATGTCCTCCGAGTCCACCTCGTCGCAGAACGTCTTCTGCGCCACCCACGGCCAGCAGCCGGCCTTCTCCTGAACGTTGTCCCTGGTGAAGTGGAGATCGGGCATACCGGGCGCGCCTCTTTGCCTGGGGGAATCGTGGGGTCGGACCAACCAGACCCTCACGCAGGCGGCTTGACGCGCGGTCACATCATCGCGTCGCTCCGGTGAACGGAAGCCGTCCAGCGCCCCCACCGGTGTCGCGGGGGCGCCGGCCGGGCGTCAGCAGCGCGTCCCGTCGTCGGGGACGGCCCCCTCCAGCAGATGCGCGTTCACCGTCGAGACGACGCAGTCGTCCCCCGAGCTGTACGCGCTGTGGCCCTCGCCGTCGAAGCTGAGCAGCGGCGCCACCTCCGGGCCGCCGATGGCCTCCTGCATCCGCGCCGCCCCGGCGTACGGGGTGGCGGGGTCGCCCGTGGTGGCGACCAGCAGCAGCGGCGACGCGGCGTCCGGCGCGTCGTACCGGGGCCGTTCCGTCTCGGACGCGGGCACCGGCCAGCCGTCGCAGCCGGTCAGGCCCCACATCATGTCCGCGCCGAAGACCGGGGAGAGCGCGACGAGCTCGTCCTCGTGGGAGCGTGCCTCCTCGACGGACATGCCGGACGGGTCGTCGGCGCACTGGATCGCGGTGAAGGCGTCGTTCTGGTTGCTGTAGCGGCCCTGTGCGTCACGGCCGTTGTAGAAGTCGGCGAGGAACAGGAGCGTGTCGCCGGTGCCCATGGTGAGGGCCTCTTCGAGCGCCATCGTCAGGTACTCCCAGGACTCCTCGGAGTAGAGCGTCGCGATGATGCCGGTCATCGCGAGGTCCGCCGTCAGCTCCCGGCCGTCCGGGTCCGAGGTGGGGAGGGGGTCGTCCTCCAGGCCGTCGAGGAACGCGGCGATCTCCTGCTGGCCACCGGCGGGGTCGGTGCCGGTCGGGCAGGGCCCGTCCTCCTCGGTGGCGCAGTCCTCCAGATAGTGCTCCAGCGCGAGCTGGAAGCCCTCGGTCTGGAGCCTGACCTGCTCCAGGACGTCGGGGGAGGGGTCCACGACCGCGTCGAGCACGGTGCGGCCGACCGAGCCGGGGAAGAGGTGCGCGTAGACGGCGCCGAGCTGCGTGCCGTAGGAGATGCCGAAGTAGTTGAGCCGCTCGTCGCCCAGGACGTGGCGCAGGACGTCCATGTCGCGGGCGGCGTCAGTGGTGGAGACGTGCGGGAGGACGTCGCCCGAGTTCTCCTGGCAGGCGGCGACGTACTCCGCGTCCCGCTCCTCGGCCTCGGCCAGCTCCGCCTCCGTGTCGGGGTCGCCGGAGTCCTCCTGCGCCCACGCGTCGACGGTCTCCCCGTCCAGGCAGACCACGCCCGCGCTCTCGCCGACGCCGCGCGGGTCGAAGCTCACCAGGTCGTACCCGCCGTCGCGCAGCTCGCGGTACTCCTCCGCGAACTGCGGCAGGGTGTACACGCCGGAGCCGCCCGGTCCGCCGAAGTTGAAGACGAGGGAGCCGAGCCGTTCGCCGGCCGGGGCTGTCGTCGCCGCCCGTATCAGGGCTATGCCTATCGTCTCGCCGTCCGGGTCGTCGTAGTCCAGCGGCACGGTGAGGGTCGCGCACTCCCAGTCCTCGCCGGGCGCCGTACCGGTGCCCTGGACCGGCGTCGGCGCCTCGCAGGTCTCCCAGGACAGCCCCTGCCGCCCGATGGTGTCGGGCAGCCCGTCGTAGCTGCCGGCCGGGCCCGCGGCCGAGCCGGACGGCGGGGTGTCCTGGGGCATGGCCAGGTCGCTCGTGCAGGCCGTGGTGGCGAGCAGGGCGACGGCGGCCACGGGGGCGAGAGCGCCCAGCGCGCGGCGTCGGCGGTTCCTGTGGCGGAACGGCGGAGGTGTCTTCGCGTTTTTCATGGCACGCAGACCGTATCGCCACGCACCGACAGCGGACGCGCTGGGTGAGCCCCCCGGCTCAGGCGGTCGCGGGGACCCGGGGCTCGGCGGCGGTGTCGCCGTTCCCGTCCGCGGGTGCCTGCGCGGCGGGGGCGCCCCGGTCGCGGACCGACAGCAGCAGCCGCAGCGCTGCGATCCACACGAGCGACGCGCCCAGTATGTGCAGGCCGACGAGGATCTCCGGCTCGTCCAGGAAGTACTGCGTGTAGCCGATCACGCCCTGCCCGAGCAGCACGACCAGCAGGTCGCGGGCGCGTGCCCGGGTGACGCTCGACGCGTCCATCAGCCGCAGCCCGACGACCAGGGCCACCGTGCCGAGCACCACCACCCAGGCGAGGCCCGAGTGCACGCGGGTCACGGTGTCCCAGTCGAACGGCATCCGCTCGATGTCGCTGTCGTCGCCCGCGTGCTTGCCGCTGCCCGTCACCGCCGTGCCCGCGACCACGAGGGCCGCGCTCGCGGCGGTCAGCGCCACGATCGCGCGCCGTACCGGCACCCCGACGAGCGGCCGGGGCGCCGCGTCGCCCTCGCGGGTCCTGATCCAGGTCAGGGTGGTCACGGTGAGCAGCGCCATGGCGGCCAGGAAGTGCGCCGCGACGATGAACGGGTTCAGCTCGGTGAGGACCGTGATCCCGCCGACGACGCCGTTGCTCATGATCACCCAGAACTGCGCCCACCCGAGCCGGGTCAGCTCCCGTCGGCGCGGCTTCGCGGCGCGCGCGGCGACGATGAACCAGCCCGTGGCGGCGGAGACCACGTACGCCATCATCCGGTTGCCGAACTCGATGGCGCCGTGCAGGCCCATCTCGCGCGTCGCGACGAGGCTCTCGTCGCTGCACCGGGGCCAGGTGTCGCAGCCGAGGCCGGAGCCGGTCAGCCGGACCGCGCCGCCGGTCACGATGATGAGCACGCTCATCATGAGCGCGGCGGTGGCCGCGCGCCGGACGGTCCTCGGGTGGGGGGTCCAGCGCCCGGCGATGTACGCGAGGGGGTTTCGCACCGCTTTCAGCACCCCGTCATCGTAGCCCCGCGCTTGTGCGCCGATTCACGAGCCCCCCGGCCCCGCTCACTCCCAGCGGCCCCTCTTACTCCCAGCGGCCCCTCTCACTCCCAACGGAAGAAGCGCGCCGCGGCGGCCGGTGCGAGGACGGCCCAGACCGCGAGGACCCCCGTGTCCGCCCACGGCATGGCCGCCCCTTCCCGCAGCACGGACCGCAGGCCGTCCGCCAGCGCGCCCACCGGCAGCAGCTCCAGGACGGTCCGCACGCCGTCGGGGAAGTCGTCCAGCGGGATGATCACACCGCCGAAGAAGACCAGCAGGACGAAGACCAGGTTGGCCGCGGCCAGCGTCGCCTCCGCCCGCAGCGTCCCGGCCATCAGCAGCCCCAGCCCCGAGCAGGCCGCGGCCCCCAGCAGCATCAGGACGGCGACGGCGAGCGCGTTCCCGTGCGGCGACCACCCCAGGGCCAGCGCGACGACGCACAGCAGCGCCGTCTGGAGCGCCAGCGTGACGAGCACCGCGCAGGTCTTCCCGCACATCAGCGCCCAGCGCGGCAGCGGAGAGGCGGCGAGCCGCTTCAGCACCCCGTAGCGCCGCTCGTACCCGGTCGCGATGGCCTGGCTGGTGAACGCGGTGGACAGCACGGCGAGCGCCAGGATGCCGGGCGCCAGGTAGTCGACGCGGCCGGTGCCGCCGCCGTCCGGGAGGTCCACGATGTCCACCGCGCTGAACAGGACGAGCAGCAGCGTCGGGATCACCGCCGTGAGGAGCAGCTGCTCCCCGTTGCGCAGCAGCATCCGCGTCTCCAGCGCCGCCTGCGCCGTGATCATCCGGGACACCGGCGCCGCGCCGGGACGGGGTGCGTGACCGCTCATGACCGCAGCTCCTTGCCGGTCAGCTCCAGGAAGACGTCCTCCAGGGAGTGCCGCCGCGTGGTGATCCGGTCGGGCATCACGCCGTGCTGCGCGCACCAGGCCGTGACGGTGGCGAGCATGCGCGGGCCGACGTCTCCCGCGATGCGGTAGCTGCCCGGGCTCGGCTCGGACACCTCGCTCCCGGCGGGCAGCGCGGCGCGCAGCGAGTCGAGGTCGAGTCCCGGCCGCCCGGCGAAGCGCAGGACGTCGGCCGCGCCGCCCTTCCCCAGCTCGTCGGGGCTGCCCTGGGCGACGACCCGGCCGCCGTCGATGATCGCCACGTCGTCGGCCAGCTCCTCGGCCTCGTCCATGAAATGCGTGGTCAGCACGGTGGTGACGCCGTCCGTGCGCAGCGCGCGGATCAGGTCCCAGGTCGCGTGGCGCGCCTGCGGGTCCAGGCCCGCGGTCGGCTCGTCGAGGAAGACCAGCTCGGGGCGGCCGACCACGGCGAGCGCCAGCGCGAGCCGCTGCTTCTGGCCGCCGGACAGGCGGCGGTACGGGGTGCGGGCGGCGGGGCCGAGACCGAGGCGCTCGGTCAGCTCGGCGATGTCGAGGGGGTGCGCGTGCAGCCCGGCCATGTGGCGCAGGATCTCCCCGGCGCGCACGCCCGGGTACACGCCGCCCTCCTGGAGCATCACGCCCACGCGGGGCCGCAGCGTCTGCGCGTCGGCGACGGGGTCGAGGCCCAGGACGCGGACGCGGCCCGCGTCGGGGACGCGGTAGCCCTCGCAGCACTCGACGGTGGTGGTCTTGCCCGCGCCGTTCGGGCCGAGCACGGCCGTCACGGTCCCGGCGCCGACGGTCAGGTCCAGGCCGTCCACGGCGGTGGTGGCGCCGTACCGCTTGACCAGGCCGCTGACCACGACGGCCGGTGCGGCGGCTCCTGTGGACTGCATGGGGGCGAGTCTAGGTCGGGGCCCGTACCCGCCGGGCCCGGGGTGCCGGGGCGGGGCCCGGGGCCGCCCGGAGCTTAGGTATGCCTTACGTGACGCACTCCATCCGGGCTGGTCAGGACGCGGCTTGCCCGTCTCCCGAGAATTACGCAACAATGGCGTTGTGAAAAACCGGAACGAGCAGCGCGACGCGCCCGCGGCCCCCCGGGCCGCCGGTGAGGCGGGCCTCTCCCCGGTGACCGACGAGCAGTCCGGCACACGGCAGCGCGTGGTCCGTTCGATCCGCGACCACGGCCCCTCCACGGCGGCCGAGCTGGCCGACCGGCTCGGACTGACCCAGGCCGCCGTCCGCCGCCACCTCGACGCGCTCGCCGCCGACGGGCTGGTGGAGCCGGGGGAGAAGCGGGTCCGCGGCTCACGGGGCCGCGGCCGCCCGGCCAAGGCGTTCGCCCTCACCGACTGCGGCCGTGACGCGTTCGACCAGGCGTACGACGAGCTGGCCGTCGAGGCGCTCCGCTGGATCGAGCGGGCCGCCGGGGGCGGCGAGCCCGGCGCGGCCGCCGTGCTGGCGTTCGCGCGGGCGCGTGCGGCCGGGCAGGCGGAGCAGTACCGTGCCCTGCTGGAGGGCGCGGAGCCCGGGGAACGGGTCGCCGCGCTCGCCGAGGCGCTCTCCACCCAGGGGTTCGCCGCCGCCGCGCAGGCGGTCAAGGCCCCGGCCGGTGAGCAGCTGTGCCAGCATCACTGTCCGGTGGCGCACGCCGCCGCCCGCTACCCGCAGCTGTGCGACGCGGAGACCGAGGTGTTCTCGGCCCTGCTCGGCAGCCATGTGCAGCGTCTGGCCACCATCGCCCACGGTGCCGACGTGTGCACGACGTTCGTGCCCAGGGCCGCGCCCGGCGGCACGGACGGCGGCACCGCTCCCCGGAGCACCGCAGCACAGACCGGCACCGGCACCGCCGGCGCACCGAAGACCACCGCAACAGCACGCATCGCCGGGAGGAACCCCGCATGACGCTCCCCACGGAGACCGCCCACCCCGAGCTCGACGGCCTGGGCAAGTACGAATACGGCTGGGCCGACTCCGACACGGCCGGCGCCGCCGCGCGGCGCGGCCTGTCCGAGGACGTCGTCCGGGACATCTCGGGGAAGAAGTCCGAGCCCGACTGGATGCTCAACCTGCGGCTGAAGGGCCTGAAGCTCTTCGGCAAGAAGCCCATGCCGAACTGGGGCTCCGACCTCAGCGGCATCGACTTCGACAACATCAAGTACTTCGTCCGCTCCACGGAGAAGCAGGCCCAGAGCTGGGAGGACCTGCCCGAGGACATCAAGAACACCTACGACAAGCTGGGCATCCCCGAGGCGGAGAAGCAGCGGCTGGTCGCCGGTGTCGCGGCGCAGTACGAGTCGGAGGTCGTCTACCACCAGATCCGCGAGGACCTGGAGCGGCAGGGCGTCATCTTCCTCGACACCGACACGGCGCTGAAGGAGCACCCGGAGCTGTTCCAGGAGCACTTCGGCACGGTCATCCCGACGGGTGACAACAAGTTCGCCGCGCTGAACACGGCCGTCTGGTCCGGCGGCTCCTTCATCTACGTGCCGCCGGGCGTGCACGTGGACATCCCGCTCCAGGCCTACTTCCGGATCAACACCGAGAACATGGGCCAGTTCGAGCGGACGCTGATCATCGTCGACGAGAACGCGTACGTCCACTACGTCGAGGGCTGCACCGCGCCGATCTACAACTCGGACTCCCTGCACTCCGCCGTGGTCGAGATCATCGTGAAGAAGGGCGGCCGCTGCCGCTACACGACGATCCAGAACTGGTCGAACAACGTCTACAACCTGGTGACCAAGCGCGCCGTCGCCTACGAGGGCGCCACCATGGAGTGGGTCGACGGCAACATCGGATCCAAGGTCACCATGAAGTACCCGGCCGTCTACCTGATGGGCGAGCACGCCAAGGGCGAGACGCTGTCCATCGCGTTCGCCGGTGAGGGCCAGCACCAGGACGCCGGGGCCAAGATGGTCCACATGGCGCCGCGCACCTCCTCGAACATCGTCTCCAAGTCGGTCGCGCGCGGCGGCGGGCGCACCTCCTACCGCGGCCTGATCGAGATCAGCGAGGGCGCCGAGGGCTCGAAGTCCAACGTGCTGTGCGACGCGCTGCTCGTCGACACGATCTCCCGCTCCGACACGTACCCGTACGTCGACGTCCGCGAGGACGACGTGACGATGGGGCACGAGGCGACCGTCTCCAAGGTCAGCGACGACCAGCTCTTCTACCTGATGAGCCGCGGGCTGTCCGAGGACGAGGCGATGGCGATGATCGTGCGCGGCTTCGTCGAGCCCATCGCGAAGGAGCTGCCCATGGAGTACGCCCTGGAGCTGAACCGGCTGATCGAGCTGCAGATGGAGGGCGCGGTCGGCTGACGCCGCTCCCGCATCCCCGTCCAGCCCCTTCCCGTACCCACGTTTCCCGACAGGTTCCCCGGACGGGCCCCGCGGACCGGTTCCGCGGGGCCGATCACGGCCGATCAAGAGAGTGAGCACGACGAGACCCATGGCCGATGCCCAGAGTATTCCGGCAGGCGCCAGCGCGGGCGGGTCGGTCGCGGTGGCCGCCGAGTCCACCGTCGCGACCCGGATGAGCGCCCCGCCGTCCTTCGACGTCGCGGACTTCCCCGTGCCGCACGGGCGCGAGGAGGAGTGGCGGTTCACGCCGCTCGAACGGCTGCGCGGCCTGCACGACGGCACCGCGGTCGCCGACGGGTCCCTCAAGGCGGACCTCACGCTGCCCGAGGGCGTCACGGCCACCACGGTCGGCCGGGACGACCCCAGGGTCGGCCGCGCGGGCACGCCGGTGGACCGCGTCGCGGCGCAGGCGTTCAGCTCCTTCGAGAAGGCCACGGTCGTCTCCGTCCCGGCCGAGAGCGTGCACACCGAGCCGGTGCGGCTCGTCCTGCACGGCGAGGGCGGCGCCACCTACGGCCACACGATCTTCGAGGTCGGCAGGTTCGCCGAGGTCGTGATCGTCGTGGACCACACCGGTGACGCCGTGCGGGCCGCCAACGTCGAGTTCCAGATCGGCGACGGCGCGAAGGTCACGTTCGTCAGCGTCCAGGACTGGGCCGACACGGCGGTGCACTGCTCGCAGCACAGCGTCTCGGTCGGCCGCGACGCGACGTTCAAGTCCGTCGTCGTCACCTTCGGCGGCGACCTCGTCCGGCTGCACCCGCACATCGAGTTCGCCGGCCCCGGCGGCGAGGCGGAGCTCTACGGGCTCTACTTCACCGACAACGGCCAGCACCACGAGCACCGGCTCTTCGTGGACCACAACGCCCCCAACTGCCGCAGCAACGTCGCGTACAAGGGCGCCCTCCAGGGCACCGACGCGCACGCGGTGTGGGTCGGCGACGTCCTCATCCGCGCCGCCGCCACCGGCACGGACACGTACGAGCTGAACCGCAACCTCGTCCTCACCGACGGCGCCCGCGTCGACTCCGTGCCCAACCTGGAGATCGAGACCGGCGAGATCGTCGGCGCCGGGCACGCCTCGGCGACCGGGCGCTTCGAGGACGAGCAGCTGTTCTACCTGATGGCGCGCGGCATCCCCGCCGAGGAGGCCAGGCGCCTGGTGGTGCGCGGCTTCTTCGCCGAGCTGGTCCAGCAGATCGGCGTCCCCGACGTCGAGGAGCGGCTCGTCGCCAAGCTCCAGGCCGAACTGGAGGCGTCCATCGCATGACCGCCACCGAAGGCAGCGGCACCACGGAAGGCTATGTGCGCGCCTGCGCGCTGGCCGACCTGGAGCCGGACGTCCCGCTCCGGGTCGAGCTCGGCGGCGTCCCGGTGTCCGTCGTCCGCACCGAGGGCGACGTCTTCGCGGTGAACGACATCTGTTCCCACGCGAACGTCTCCCTCTCCGAGGGCGAGGTGGAGGACTGCCAGATCGAGTGCTGGCTGCACGGCTCCAGCTTCGACCTGCGCACGGGCAAGCCCTCCGGGCCGCCCGCCACCCGGCCCATTCCCGTTTACCCCGTCAAGATCGAGGGAGACGGCCCCGACGCGGCCGTGCTCGTCTCCGTCACCCAGGAGTCCTGAAGGCACCATGGCAACGCTTGAGATCCACGACCTGCACGTCTCCGTCGACGCCGAGGGCGGACCCACCGAGATCCTGCGCGGGGTCGATCTGACCGTGAAGCAGGGCGAGACGCACGCCATCATGGGCCCCAACGGTTCCGGCAAGTCCACCCTGGCCTACTCGCTGGCCGGCCACCCCAAGTACACCGTCACGGGCGGCACCGTCACCCTGGACGGCGAGGACGTCCTCGCCATGTCCGTGGACGAGCGGGCCCGCGCCGGCGTCTTCCTCGCCATGCAGTACCCGGTCGAGGTCCCCGGCGTCTCGGTCTCCAACTTCCTGCGCACCTCCGCCACCGCCGTACGCGGCGAGGCCCCCAAGCTCCGCACCTGGGTCAAGGAGGTCAAGGAGGCCATGGCCCGGCTGGAGATGGACCCGGCCTTCGCCGAGCGCAACGTCAACGAGGGCTTCTCCGGCGGCGAGAAGAAGCGCCACGAGATCCTCCAGCTGGAGCTGCTGCGCCCGAAGATCGCGATCCTCGACGAGACCGACTCCGGCCTCGACATCGACGCGCTGCGCATCGTGTCCGAGGGCGTCAACCGCGTCCGCGAGACCGGCGAGGTCGGCACCCTGCTGATCACGCACTACACGCGCATCCTCCGGTACATCAAGCCCGACCACGTCCACGTCTTCGCGGCGGGCCGCGTCGTCGAGTCCGGCGGCGCCGAACTGGCCGACAAGCTGGAGGCCGAGGGCTACGAGCAGTACACCAAGGGAGGCGGCACCGCATGAGCCACGACCTGCCGGGTCTCCTGGACACCGAGGCGATCCGGAAGGACTTCCCGATCCTCGACCGCACGGTCCACGAGGGCAAGAAGCTCGTCTACCTGGACAACGCGGCCAGCTCCCAGAAGCCGCGCCAGGTCCTCGACGCGCTGAGCGAGTACTACGAGCGGCACCACGCGAACGTCCACCGCGGCGTCCACGTGCTCGCCGAGGAGGCCACGGCGCTGTACGAGGGCGCGCGCGACAAGATCGCCGCGTTCGTCAACGCGCCCAGCCGCGACGAGGTGATCTTCACCAAGAACGCCTCCGAGTCCCTCAACCTGGTCGCCAACATGCTCGGCTGGGCCGACGACCCCTACCGCGTCGACTCCTCCACCGAGATCGTCATCACGGAGATGGAGCACCACTCCAACATCGTCCCGTGGCAGCTGCTCGCGCAGCGCACGGGCGCGAAGCTGAAGTGGTTCGGCCTCACCGACGACGGCAGGCTCGACCTGTCGAACATCGACGAGATCATCACCGAGCGCACCAAGGTCGTCTCGTTCGTCCTGGTCTCCAACGTCCTCGGCACCCACAACCCGGTCGAGGCCATCGTCCGCCGCGCCCAGCAGGTCGGCGCGCTGGTGGTCGTCGACGCCTCGCAGGCGGCGCCGCACATGGCGCTCGACGTGCAGGCGCTCGGCGCCGACTTCGTGGCCTTCACCGGCCACAAGATGCTCGGCCCGACCGGCATCGGCGTGCTGTGGGGACGGCAGGAGCTGCTGGAGGACCTGCCGCCCTTCCTCGGCGGCGGCGAGATGATCGAGACCGTCTCCATGGAGCACTCGACGTACGCCCCCGCGCCGCACAAGTTCGAGGCGGGCACGCCGCCGATCGCGCAGGCGGTCGGCCTCGGCGCGGCCGTGGACTACCTCACCGGCATCGGCATGGACCGGATCGAGGCGCACGAACGGGCGATCACCGGCTACGCGCTCGCGCGGTTCGCCGAGGTCCCGGGGCTGCGGATCGTCGGCCCCACGTCGCCGGAGGGCCGGGGCGCCACCATCTCGTTCACCCTGGGCGACATCCACCCGCACGACGTCGGGCAGGTGCTGGACGAGCAGGGCATCGCCGTGCGCGTCGGGCACCACTGCGCCAGGCCCGTCTGCCTGCGGTACGGAATTCCGGCGACCACGCGGGCGTCGTTCTACCTGTACTCCACCCCGGCCGAGGTCGACGCCCTGGTCGAGGGCCTGGAGTACGTGCGTGGCTTCTTCGGATGACAAGGGCGGAACACGAGGGCGGATGACGTGCAGCTGCAATCGATGTACCAGGACGTGATCCTGGACCACTACAAGCACCCGCACGGGCGCGGCCTGCGCCAGGGCGACGCCGAGGTGCACCACGTCAACCCGACGTGCGGTGACGAGATCACCCTGCGCGTCCGGTACGACGGGGAGACCGTCGCCGACGTCTCCTACGAGGGACAGGGCTGCTCCATCAGCCAGGCCAGCGCGTCCGTGCTGAACGAGCTGCTGGTCGGCAAGGAGCTGTCCGAGGCGATGGCCATCCAGGCGACGTTCCTCGACCTCATGCAGTCGAAGGGGCAGATCGAGCCGGACGACGCGATGGAGGAGGTGCTGGAGGACGCGGTCGCGTTCGCCGGCGTCTCCAAGTACCCGGCGCGGGTGAAGTGCGCCCTGCTCAGCTGGATGGCGTGGAAGGACGCGACGGCGCAGGCACTGGAGAGGGAGAAGCTGTGAGCGACACCGGGACGACCGCGACGGCACCGGCGAGCGAGGAGGAGATCCGCGAGGCGATGATGGACGTCGTCGACCCCGAGCTGGGGATCGACGTCGTGAACCTCGGCCTCATCTACGGCGTGCACGTCGACGACGCCAATGTGGCGACGATCGACATGACCCTCACCTCCGCCGCCTGCCCGCTGACCGACGTCATCGAGGACCAGGCCAGGTCGGCCACCGACGGGCTGGTCAGCGAGCTGAAGATCAACTGGGTCTGGATGCCGCCGTGGGGACCCGACAAGATCACGGACGACGGGCGGGAGCAGCTGCGCGCGCTCGGCTTCAACGTCTGACGGGCCGGGGGAGCGGCGTGACCGCTTCCCCGGGACCGCGAGGGGCGTGGGGGTGACCGGACGACCGGCCACCCCCACGCCCCTCGTCCGTCTGCCGGTACGGCGGTCTCTCAGGCGTGGTCCACCAGCGTCGCGTGCCCCTGGACACGGGCGCAGTGGGCGCAGCAGTAGAAGCGCCCCTCCTCGGTCTCCAGGCCGTGCCCCATGATGCGGCACCCGCAGTTCTCGCAGATCGGCGCCATGCGCTGCACCGCGCACTCGAAGCTGTCGAAGACGTGGACCTCACCGGCCGCGCGCACCTCGAACGCCATCCGGTAGTCGTTGCCGCAGGTCTCGCACTCGGCCATCGGTCTCGGTTCCCTCCTGTGACGGCCCCCGGGGACGAGGATCGCGCCGGGCCCGCGGACGCCGGGCGGCGGCGCGCGCGGCAGTCACTCCAGCGGCGGGGCGTTCTCTATGTACGCTCGTACACATGACGTATGTGCTGCTCGCCTGCGCGATCCTGGCCGAGATCGCCGGGACCACCCTGATGAAGCTCAGCGACGGATTCAGCAGGCTCTGGCCCAGCCTCGGCACCGCCGTCTGCTACGTGGCGGCCTTCGTCCTGCTCGCCCGCACGCTGCGCCATCTCGAAGTGGGCGTCGCCTACGCCATCTGGTCAGGCGCGGGCACGGCGCTGATCGCCGCGATCGGCGTCCTCTTCCTCGGCGAGGGCGCCTCCCCGGCGAAGCTCGCCGGCATCGCGCTGGTGATCGCCGGGGTCGTCGTGCTGAACACCGGCGGGGCCCACTGATGGCCCGCCGCGTCCGCCGCCACGACCCCGACCGCCGCCACCGGATCGTGGACGCCGCCGTCCGCGTGGTCGAGCGGGACGGCATCGCGGGCCTGAGCCACCGCGCCGTGGCGGCCGAGGCCGACGTGCCGCTCGGCTCGACCACGTACCACTTCACCGACCGGGACGACCTGCTGACGGCCGCGCTGCAGCGGGTCAACGACGCCTGGCTCGGCTGGTTCGAGGCCTGGGTCGGCGACGTCCCGCCGGACGAACCGCCCGCCGAGGCCGCGGTCCGCCTCCTCGACGACTGCCTCGGGCCCCGCAGGGCGCAGACACGGCTGGAGTACGAGCTGTACTTCGCCGGGCTCACGCGCCCCGCCGTCCGGCCGCTCGCCGCGCGCTGCCTGGACGACATGGCCGCGCTGCTGCGGCCGCTCGTGCCCGACGAGCACACCGCGCGCGCCGTGATCGCCCTGCTCGACGGCCTGCTCATCGAACTGCTGCTCACCGGCAGGCCGCACGACCGCGACCGGACCCGGGAGGCCTTCGCGCGGCTCGTGCCCGGGACCCGGACCGGTTCGCCCCGCGCCGCGTCCACCGGCTAGCGTCTGGGACATGACCGAAGCAACCACCTCCTCCGCTTCCGCCACCGGCGCCGTCGCCGCCGGCCTCGCCACCCTCGCCCCCGACGGGACCGTCCTCGACACCTGGTTCCCCGCGCCGGAACTCACCGCCGAGCCCGGCGTCCCCGGCACCGAGCGCCTGACGCCCGAGCGCGCCGCGGAACTGCTCGGCGCGTCGGCGCCCGCCGCCCTCGGCCAGGACCCGCGCCGCGGCGTCGAGGTGGTCGCGGTCCGCACGGTCATCGGGTCCCTGGACAGCAAGCCCGTCGACGCCCACGACGTCTACCTCAGGCTCCACCTGCTCAGCCACCGCCTGGTGCGGCCCCACGGGCTCAGCCTCGACGGCGTCTTCGCGCTGTTGGCCAACGTCGCGTGGACCAACCTGGGCCCCGTCCCGGCGGACGGCGTCGAACGCGCCCGGCTCGCCGCGCTGGCCGAGGGCGTGCGCCTGACCGTGACGAGCGTCGACAAGTTCCCGCGGATGACGGACTACGTGGTGCCCGCGGGCGTGCGTATCGGCGACGCCGACCGCGTCCGCCTCGGTGCCCACCTCGCAGCAGGCACCACCGTCATGCACGAGGGCTTCTGCAACTACAACGCGGGCACGCTCGGCACGTCCATGGTCGAGGGCCGCATCAGCGCCGGGGTCGTCGTCGGGGACGGCTCCGACATCGGCGGCGGCGCGTCCATCATGGGCACCCTCTCCGGCGGCGGGAAGCAGACCGTCTCCCTCGGCGAGCGCTGCCTGCTCGGCGCCCAGGCGGGCATCGGCATCTCCCTCGGCGACGACTGCGTCGTGGAGGCGGGCCTCTACGTCACGGCCGGGACCCGTGTCACGCTGCCCGACGGCGCCGTCGTCAAGGCCCTGGAACTGTCCGGCGCCGACAACCTCCTCTTCCGCCGCAACTCCACCTCGGGCGCCGTCGAGGCCCTGCCGAGGACCGGCACCTGGGGCGGCCTGAACGCGGCGCTCCACAGCAACAATTGACCCGAACGGCGGTCGCGGCCCCGGGGCGTTAGCCTGACAGGCGTGTTGGGATTCCTCACCGGCCTGCGCTTCCTGCTCCAGGGGCAGCGCTGGGTGCTGCGCCACCCCCGCCGGCTCGCCTTCGGTCTGCTGCCCGCGCTGATCACC
Organism: Streptomyces sp. NPDC049879; assembly: GCF_044461265.1. Lineage (NCBI taxonomy): Bacteria > Bacillati > Actinomycetota > Actinomycetes > Kitasatosporales > Streptomycetaceae > Streptomyces > Streptomyces sp. NPDC049879. The sequence goes on from NZ_JBITKT010000001.1 coordinate 1,398,983, forward strand.
CTGGTCGTCTACGCGGCGGCGCTCGTGGCCCTCGCCCTCTGGGCGGGGGACATCGCCGTCTGGGCCACGCCCTTCGCGGACGACTGGGGCAGCCCCTGGCAGTCACTGCTCCGCACCTCCTTCGCGCTGCTGCTCGTCGGCGCCGCCCTGCTGCTGGCGGTGATCACGTTCACCGCCGTCGCGCTGCTGGTCGGCGACCCGTTCTACGAGTCGCTCTCCGAGCAGATCGAGGACTCCGAGGGCGGCGCGCCCCCCGGCCCGGACCGGCCGCTGTGGCAGGACCTGGCCGTCTCGGTCCGCGACAGCCTGCAAGTGCTGTGGCGGGTCCTGCTGTTCACCGTCCCCCTCTTCTTCCTCGGCTTCGTGCCGGTGATCGGGCAGACGGTGATCCCGCTGCTCGGCCTCGCCGTCTCCGGCTTCTTCCTGACGCTGGAGCTGACCTCCGTCGCCATGGACCGGCGCGGCATCCCGGTCCCCGGCAGGCTGCGGCTCCTGCGCGGACAGCTCGGCGTCGCCGTCGGATTCGGGCTGCCGCTGGTCGTCGCGTTCCTCGTGCCGCTGGTCGCCGTCCTGCTGATGCCAGGCGCCGTCGCGGGAGCGACCCTCCTGGTCCGCGACCTCACCGCCGAACCCCCCGTCGCCGACCCCGTGGCGCTCGGCAAGGCCTGACTCCCGGCCCTTCCCCCTTCCCCCTCGCCCGCCCTCCCCGCCCGCCTCCGCCTTCTCCCGTCCCGCCCGCCCCGTCGTCGGTCAGGCCGGGCCGCCCCGCCCCGCTCCCGTACCGGCTGCCTGGTCCGGCAGGGAGGGGCGGGGCCCGGGTATGGCCTCCCCGCGCCGGTCGCGGCGCAGCATCCGCGGACCGAGCGCGGCGGCGAAGACGGCGGCCCCCAGCAGGAACCACGAGTCCACCACCGTCCCCGACCAGGTGGCCCAGCCGGTCGTCACCTCACCGCGGTCCCCGTCGAACATCCCGTACGGCATCACGCCCGTGTGGATCAGCACCTGGTCCACCGCCCCCGCCACCCCGCGCACCACCAGCAGCGGCACCCCGACCCACAGACCGCAGGCCGCCAGCGGCGCGGGGAGACGGGGCGAGCGCACCAGCAGCAGGACCGCGGCCGTGCACAGAACCACCACCACGGCGTTGGGCAGCACATTGCCCCAACCCGTCGCCCCCGTACCGGGATCGGTGCCGACGGGATGACGTCCGTCGTCGAAGACGGCCCACACATGCCCGGCGGCGAACAGCACGGTCCACACGAGCGCCGCCGGTACGGCCCAGCGGTCAACGGAAAGCGTCGTCATGTCACTCAACGTAACCGTCTGGCGTGTGCCGCGTCATCACCCCGAAGGGTGAAACAGTGCCCCACTCAAGGCGGACAGGCCCATTCCGCCCTCGCATGAACAGAACCGCCGGTCACGATCGGTGACCGGCGTGTCCGCCCCTCGCCGGGCCGCTCACTCCGCCGAGAGCAGCGCCCGCAACGCCTCGGTCAGCCGCTCCGTCAGCTCAGGCCCCGCCGCCAGCAGCGGCGACCGCACCGGCCCGCCCGGCAGCCCCGCCGCCGCGAACAGCGCCTTCACCGACACGTTCCCCGGCCCCTCGGCGTACAGCACCGACACCAGCGGCAGCAGCGCCCGGTGGATCCGCGCCGCCTCCGCAAAATCCCCCTTCACCGCGGCATCCACCAACGCCCTGACCCGCGGCCCCGCGACATTGGCCGCCGTGCTCACCACTCCGCTCGCGCCGATCGCCAGCAGTGGCAGGTTCAGCTCGTCGTTCCCCGAGTAGTACGCCAGGTCCGTGTCCCCCAGCACCAAGCCCGACTTCAGCAGGTCGGCGGCGCAGTCCTTCACCGCCACGATCCGCGGGTGCTCCGCGAGCCCCCGCAGCGAGCCGGCCGTCAGCGCCGTGCCCTCGCCCGTCCGCGCCGGGATGTCGTAGAGCATCACCGGCACCTCCGACGCGTCCGCGACCGTCCGCAGGTGGTGGACGATCCCGGCCTGCGTCGGCCGCGAGTAGTACGGCGTCACCACCAGCACGCCGTCCGCCCCCGCCGCGCCCGCCGCCCGCGCCAGCCCCACCGTGTGCCGCGTGTCCGCCGTCCCGACACCCGCCACGACCGAGGCCCGGTCGCCGACCTCCTCCACCACGGCCCGCACCAGGGCGGCCTTCTCCGCGTCGGAGGTGGTCGGCGACTCCCCGACCGTCCCGTTCACCACAAGGCCCTCGCAGCCGCCCCGGTCCACGAGATGGGCGGCCAGGCGCCGGGCGCCGGGCAGGTCGAGCGATCCGTCGGAGGCGAACGGGGTGATCATCGCGGCCAGGCAGCGGCCGAAGGGTGCGTCACGCATGCGACGAGTCTGCGGCCCGCGCCCCGCCCCGTCCACCGAGAACCCCCGTCCACCGAGAACCCCCCGCCCGCCGGGAGGCCTCACGGCCGGAAGCGCAGCACCTGCGGGTCGTGGTCGCTCGCCTGGTCGGCGAACTCCGCGTTGATGTGCACGATGTCGTAGTCGAACCGCCGGATCGCGGGCGACACCAGCGTCTGGTCCAGCACCTGCGAGTTGCCCTGGAAGACATACGTGTAACGCTCGTCACGCGGCAGGCTCGCCACCGCAGTCCGCAGCGCCCCGTGCCGCGTCAGCGCCCGCGTCACCGGCGAGAACTCGAAGTCGTTCAGATCCCCGAGCACCACCACCCGCGCCCGCCGGTCCACCGCCGTGATGTCCCGCACGAAGCCGTTCACCGCCTCCGCCTGCCGCAGCCGCTGCTCCTCCGACACCCGCGCGGGCGGCTGGAAGCGCCCGGCCAGCGGCTGGTCCCCGCCCTTGGACGCGAAGTGGTTCGCGATCACGAACACCGTCTCGCCACGGAACACGAACTCGCCCGCCAGCGGCTTGCGGCTGTCCGCCCACGCCCCGTCCAGCGGCGCGACACGCCCGGGGGAGTACGTCAGGGCCGCCGTCCCGCCCCGGCGCACGACCTCCGTCGCCGTCGTCGCGTCCCCACCGGGCCGGTCCACGAACGACACGCGCGCCGGATCGAACAGGAACGCCGTGCGGATGTTACCGCCCGGCTGCCCGCCGTCCGCGCCGTCCTCCGGGTCCACGAGCCGCCACTCGTACCGCGGCCCGCCCGCCGCGGCGATCGCGTCCGTGAAGCGCCGCAACGTCCCCTCGGCGCCCACCGTCCCGTCGTCCGCCGGGCCGCTGTCGTCCTGGATCTCCTCCAGCGCCAGGATGTCGGGCGACGCCAGGTTGTCCGCCACCGCGGCGGCCAGCCGCTCGTACTTGGCGGCGGAATCACCCGGGTTGAGGTTCTCCACGTTGTACGTCGCGACGGCCAGCTCGTCCGGCCGCTGCGCACGGGTACGCTCCGGCGCACGCCCCCCGTCCGCCACCGCGCCCATCTCCCGCGCGGCCAGCGTCCAGCCGCCGAACTCGTCGTAGTCCAGCGGCCCGATCGTCGTCCCCGCCAGCCGGTCCCCGACATCGGCGCTGGGGAACGGCTCCTGCGCCACCGGCACCAGCGACTCCACCTTCAGCCGCCCGCCGTTCTGCGCGTCGTACGAGCCGTACCGCGTCCCGCCGCCCGCCGTACGGTTCTCGCGCGGCTCCACCGTGACCCACAGCTCGTAGTACGGCGTGCTCGGGCCGACCACCGGCACATCCGCCACCGCGACCGCCATGCCCTCCAGCGACTCGTAGAGGTCGAGCGCGTACCGCTCCGGCCGCAGCGCGAGCCCCTCGATGCTCCCGCCCGCCGCCGGATCGCCCTGCGGCGCGTACCTGTCGGGCACCGCGCGGGCGTCGAGCCGTACGGGCGCGGGCAGCGCGTTCCCCGACGACACGACCGCCACCGCCGGTCGCGACACCTGCGTGACGGACTGCCCGCCCGCCGCCTCGCCGCCGTAGTAGTACTCGCCGACATCCCCCGACACCAGCACCGCGTCGCCCACCGCCACACGCGGCGCCGAGCTGGTGAAGACGAAGACGCCCTCGCTCGTCGCCCGGTCGCGGTCGGGCGACGGGTCCTGCATCCAGAAACCGCGCGAGCCGTACGTCCGCACCCCCGTCACGATCCCGGGCACGTCGGCGACCCGCTGCCCCGCGTACGGCGACAGGCGCGAGCCACCCTGGATGTCGTGGATGCGCACCGGGTCCGCCGCGGCCTGCGCGGCCTGCGCGGGCTGGGCGAGCAGGCCGGCGCACAGACCTGCGGCGAGCACCGGCCCCAGGGCGGCGGCGGTCGCACGGAACGGGGGCCGGGAACGGCGTGCTGCGGTCAAGGGTTCCTCCGGGAACGCGACGACGCTACGCGCGTCAAACTCCCGCAGCGGGGGCGCCCGTGTCAACGCCCCCCGGGTGAACGCCCGACGCACTCCGGGCCCGTGCGCCCCCCGCTCCCGCGCACCCCTTAGGGTGAAGGGCATCCCGGCTGACATCCCGTCAATGAGTGCCCGCGCACTCCTCTAGGCTGGTGCACTGCCCCCAGTGGTCCCGATGAGGAGCGATCGTGAACTCCGGTGACGCGCGTCCCGTCATGCCGCCCGTGCGGCTGCCCTCCGACGCCGACCTGGCCCGTGAGGCGCTCGCCGCCCCCCTGCTGGCGCGCGCCGTCACCCTCGCCCGGTGGGCGGAGAAGGGCGTGCCCGTCGGCGCGGGCGGCGAACTCCTGTCCGGCGACCTCGCCTCCGCCGCCACGGCGCTCGGCTTCGAGCCCGACGACGAGGGCACGGGCCTGGCCGCCGACGCCTGGAACTTCGCCGTGGACACCGGCCTCGTCCGCGTCACCGAGACGGACGACGGCGAGGACGACGGGGGCGACGGAGACGGCGACACGCCCGCCGGGACCGCGACCGCGGGCGACGAGCTGGAGCAGCTCACCTCCGGCAGCCCCGCCGACGTCCTCGACATCTGGTCCGACGGCGTCGAGGCCGTCCTCAGCGACGCGGCCACCCCGACCTTCGAGGAACTCCTCGGCAGCCTCCCCGGCTTCGGCGACGCGCTCAGCGGCGACGGCGAGATCGACCCCGACTCCATCGACCTCGACGCCCTGGACTGGGACCCCGACGAGGAGGCCGAGTTCCTCGACTCGGCCCTGGCGAGCCTCTACCTCTTCGCCGTCACCGACGAGGCCGGGCAGGGCGTCTCCCTCGTCCCGCTGCCGATGGTCGCGGCGGCCTCCGTGCTCCCCGACGACGTGGAGGAGCTGTCCGAGGCCGACCTGGACGAGCTGTCCGCCGCCGTCCTCAAGCTCGACGACCGCTTCACGACCCTCGCCGGAACCGGGCTGCTCGACTACCGGCCGGTGGACGAGTCGGTGCTCGCCGAGGCGGGCGACGGCACGGACGCCGCGGACGTCACCGGCGCGGGCGGCGACGCCGAGGACGACGACGACGACATGACCCGCTACGGCCTCGCCCGCCTCACCCCCCTCGGCCTCTACGGCATCCGCCGCCGCATGCTCGACGCCGGGGTGGACGCCCCCGCCCTCGGCGAACTGGCCGAGGCCGACGCGGGCGCCCTCCTGTCGGCCCTGCCCTACCGGCCCGAGGCCATGGCCAGGGAGGAGGCCGAACTGTGGCTCGACGGCCGCGACCCGCTGCCCGCCGCCCGCGGCCTGCTGGACGCCGCACGCGGTGACGACCCCGCCGCCCCCGGCCGCCGCCTCGGCTGCCAGCTGGTGCTCTCCCTGCTCGGCGCCCCCGCCGAACCCGCCGTCCGCGCCGTCCTCGACGACCAGCAGCTCGGCGGCCTGGCCCGCGTCTGGCTCGCCGAACGCGGCGCCCCCGACGTGCCGCAGCCGGACGAGGACATGGTCTTCTGGCTCACCATCGACACGCTCGCCGCGCAGCTCGCCGCCTTCGGCAGCGAGGAGGAGGCCGTCGAGCTGCGCGAACTGGTCTCGGGCCTCGCCGGACAGCACAGCGACTTCTTCGAACGCGCCTGGCGCACCGAGCACCCCGCGACCGCCGACGTCCTGGAGGCCGTCGGCCGCCTCCACCCGGACAAGCAGCTCGCCAAGCAGGCGCGGAAGGCCGCGCACCGCTCGCGCTCCCGCGAGCAGTGACGCCGCCGCCGGGAAACGGACGACGGACCCACGCACCGCCCGGACGGCCCCCGCGGGCCGCCGGGCGGTTCCGCCTGCCCTGAACGCGACAGGTCAGCAACTACCATCTCAGCGCACGGTTCTTGCGGTGTTCTGTTGTCTTCTTGCGCGGACTCTGGACGGGGTGCGGCACCGCTCATACTCTCTGGGCGCTCGGGCGAGAGATCCACCTCCCTTTCACGACGCCTCAAGGACGTGACTCGTGACACCGAACCCGCCCCGTCCCCCCGCACCCACCCCGGCCGCCGCCTCCGCCCTCGCCGCCGAACTGGGCCGCCGCCGCCTCCTCGCGCTCGGCGCGGGCGCCGCCGCCGCAGGCCTCGGCTGGCAGGCCCTCGGCCCCGGGATCTCCCCCGCCCACGCGGCCGCCGCCGCCCCCGCCGACTGGCCGGCGCCCTCCTACGACGTGCACCTCTTCTACTACCCCTGGTACGGCAGCCCGTCCCGGCACGGCAGCTGGCTCCACTGGCAGCAGGGCGGACACCAGCCCCCGCAGGACATCGGCGCCGACCTCTACCCCACGCTCGGCCCGTACGACTCGGGGGACGCCGCCGTCGTCGCGCAGCACATGGCCTGGATACGCCAGGCGGGCGTCGGCGTCGTCGCGACGACCTGGTGGGGCCAGGGCGGATACGAGGACCAGCGCGTACCGCTGCTGCTCGACGTCGCCGCCCAGTACGGCGTCAAGGTCGCATGGCACCTGGAGCCCTACGGCGGCCGCACTGCCCAGTCCACGGTGGACGACATCCGCTACATCAACGCGCGCTACGGCTCCCACCCCGCGTTCTACCGTGACGCCAAGCACGGCAACCGGCCCGCGTTCTACGTCTTCTACAGCCTCGCCACCACCGACTGGTCGCCGCTCGCGCAGGTCAACGCGGCGAACATCGTGCTGACCCAGACCACCGACGTGTCCAAGGCCGGCTACTTCGGCGGCCTCTACAACTACTCGGTGCCCACCGACTTCAACGGCTGGAAGGGCATCGCCGACTGGTGCCGCGCCAACGGCCGCATCTGGGCCCCCTCCATCGGCCCCGGCTACATCGACGACCGCGCCGTCCCCGGCAACACCACGATCACCATCCCCCGCGAGAACGGCGCCACGTACGACCGGCTCTGGGCGGGCGCCCTCTCCCCGGACAACGGCGGCTCACCGCACTGGGTGTCCATCACCTCGTTCAACGAGTGGCACGAGGGCTCCACGATCGAACCCGCCTCCTCCACCCCGCCGCCGGGACACGGCTACCAGACATACGCGGGCGCCTGGGGCACGACCGGCGCCGCCGCCGAGGTCGCCTACCTGGAACGCACCCGCTACTGGGTCGAACGCTTCACCGGCGGCGGCCCGACCACCCCGCCCCCCAACCCCGACCTGGCGCTGCGCCGGCCCGTCACGGCGAGCGGCTGGACCCAGGGCTTCGCCGCCGTCAACGCCGTGGACGGCGACCCGGTGTCCTACTGGGAGAGCACCAACCACGCGTTCCCCCAGTGGCTCCAGGTGGATCTCGGCAGCGTCCGGGACGTCTCCCGCGTCGTCGTCGGCCTCCCGCCGCAGACCGCATGGGGCCCGCGCACCCAGACCATCGCCGTACAGACCGAGGAACTGGGCATCTGGCGCACCGCAGCCCCCGCCGCCCCGCGTGCCTTCGACCCGGCCACGGGCAACGCCGTCACCGTCACGTTCCCGCAGCTCCGCACCCGCTACGTCCGCCTGACCTTCACGGGCAACACCGCCTGGCCCGCCGGGCAGGCGTCCCGCGTCGAGATCTACGCCACCTGAACGCCCCGCCCGCCGGTCCGGCCGCCGCTCAGTGCGGCCAGACCGGCGGGTCGGTGACGAAGTGCCCGCCCAGGCGCGACTGGTCGGGCCGCGTCGTGTCCAGCTCGCCCTCCCGCGCGATCAGCGCCTCCGCGAACACCTCCGAGTCGTCCCGCGGCTCGTACCCCAGCGCCTTCGACGCCGACAGGTCCCACACCGCCCGCGTGTTGGCCGACGACCCGTAGACCACCGTGTGGCCCACGTCCCGCGCGTCCAGCGCCGCGTGGAAGAGCCGTGCCCCGTCCGCCGGGCTCAGCCAGACCGACAGCATCCGCACCGACGTGACCTCGCGGAAGCACGAACCGATCCGCACCGACACCGTCTCGATGCCGAACTTGTCCCAGTAGAACTGCGCGAGGTCCTCGCCGAAGCACTTCGACAGCCCGTAGAACGTGTCCGGCCGGTGCGGCGTGCCCACCGGGACGCGGGGCTCGTCAGGACCCGGCCACGGCGTGTACCCCACCGCGTGGTTGCTCGACGCGAACACCACCCGGCGCACGCCCTCCGCGCGCGCCGCCTCGTACAGGCGGTAGGTGCCCTCGATGTTCGCGCGCAGGACCTTCTCGAACGTCGACTCCAGCGATATCCCGGCGAGGTGCAGGATCGCGTCGCACCCGCGCACGGCACCGGCCAGGGCCTCCGCGTCGTTGAGGTCGGCCGTCACCGCGTCCGGTTCGCCCGGCACCGGCAGCGCGTCGAACAGCCGCAGCCGGTAGCCGTACGCCGGGAGCAGCTCCCGCATCAGGGTGCCGACGCCGCCCGCGGCGCCGGTGAGCAGGACGGTGCGTCCGGCGGGCTGAGCTGCGGTCATCGGGGCTCCGTCCCTCGCTGTGGGCAGTTTCTGTCCGGATAGGGGAGTGTTCATATATGGGGACAGGCTAGGGAGAGACTCCCCGCACGTCAACGGCAACTTGACCGCTCATTCGGCCCTGAACTAGCGTGTCCGTTCAGGAATATGGACACCGATCACCATCTTGTTCGGCCAGGGAGATGTGCATGACCGAAGCCGCGCTCGCCGGACGCCTCGGGGGACTGCTGTTCTTCCCGGTGACCCCCTACGGTCCCGACGGCTCACTGAACCTCGACGCCTACCGCGCCCACGTCCGCGCCGGGATCGACGCCGGGGCGGGCGCCGTCTTCGCCGCCTGCGGCACCGGCGAGTTCCACGCCCTGACACCCGACGAGTTCGGCGCCGTCGTCGCCACCGCCGCCGAGGTCGCGGACGGCGCCGTGCCGGTGGTCGCCGGCACCGGCTACGGCACGGCCATGGCCGTCGACCTCGCCCGCCGCGCCGAGGCCGCGGGCGCGGACGGCCTCCTCGCGCTGCCGCCCTACCTCGTCGTGGCACCGCAGGAGGGACTCGTCCGCCACTACACGGAGATCGCCGCCGCCACCTCGCTCGACGTCATCGTCTACCAGCGGGACAACGTGACGTTCACCCCCGAGACCGTCGTCCGCCTCGCCCGCACCCCCGGCATCGCCGGACTCAAGGACGGCCTCGGCGACCTCGAACTCCTCCAGCGCGCCATCTCCGCCGTCCGCGCCGAACTGCCCGGCAGCACCTTCCGCTGGTTCAACGGCCTGCCCACCGCCGAACTCACCGGCCCCGCCTACCGGGGCCTCGGCGTGCACCTCTACTCGTCCGCCGTCTTCTGCTTCGCCCCCGAGATCGCGCTCGCCTTCCACGCCGCCCTCGCCACCGGCGACCTGGAGACGACCGCGACCCTCATCGACGGCTTCTACCGCCCCCTCGTCGAACTCCGCAACCAGGGCCGCGGCTACGCCGTCTCGCTCGTCAAGGCGGGCGTACGGCTGCGCGGCCTGGACGTCGGCCCGGTACGCCCCCCGTTCACCGAACCGGCGCCCGAGCACCTCGACCGCCTCGCCGAACTCGTCGACCACGGCCTCGGACTGGTGAAGCGGTGAACGCCCTGCCGCGCGCCGGGGCCTTCGTCTACCCCTGGGACATCGCCGGGGACCCCGCCGCCGCCGACCGCCTCGCCCGCCTCGGCGTCGCCCAGGCCACCCTCGCCGCCGCCTACCACTCCACCCGCGCCCTCACCCCGCGCCACCCCGCCCACCGCGTCGTGACGGCGCGGCACTCCGCCGTCTACTACCCGCCCGGCAGCCGCTGGTCGCGCCGCGCCCTGCGCCCGCACCCCCAGCGCTGGCTGCCGGGCGACGACCCGTACGGCGAGGCCGCCGACGCGCTCGCCGCCGCCGGGCTCGACGTCCACACCTGGGTGATCCTCGCCCACAACACCCGCCTCGGCGAGGAGCACCCCGCGAGCACCGTCGTCAACGCGTACGGCGACCGCTACCCCTGGGCCCCCTGCATCGCGCGCCCCGAGGTCCGCGACTACGCCGTCACCCTCGCCGCCGAGGCCGCCGTACGACCGGGCGCGCGCGGCACCGAGCTGGAATCCTGCGGCTGGTACGGCCTCGACCACCTCCACGCGCACGACAAGACCGGCGGCGCGGCGCTCGGCGGCGTCGGCGGCTTCCTCATGTCGCTGTGCTTCTGCGACATCTGCCGCACCGGCGCCGCCGCCCACGGCATCGACCCGGAGGCGCTGCGCGCGTCCGTCGTGAAGGCGCTCGACCCCTGGTGGACGGACGGCCCCGCCAGGCCACGCCCCGCCTACCGTGCGGACGAGTGGACCGCCGTCCGCGACCTGCTGGGGGAGGAGACGGCCGCCGCCGTCGCCGCCTGGCGCGGCGCGACCGCCGGCACGTTCCAGCGCGCCGCCGTCACCGCCGTCCGCGAGGAGGCCGCGCGCCGGGGCGTCGAGGGCTTCCGCGTCCTCCTGCACGCCGACCCGGCGCCGCACCGCTGCGGCGCCAACGCGGGCGTGGACCCGGCGGCCGTGCTCGCCCACGCCGACGGCGTCGTCCTGCCCTGCGCGGGCGGCGCGACGGCGCGCGCCGACGTCCTCGCGCCGTTCGCCGCACACCGTGAAGCTCATCACACCGTCGCGGCGAACTTCCCCGTCGTCACCGGCATGGGAGGCAGCCCCGCCACCCTCGCCGACGACGCGCGCCACGCGGCGTCCCTGGGCGCCACCGAGCTGCGGCTCTACCACTTCGGCCTCGCGCCGGACGCCGACCTCGACGCGGTGGCGGTCGCGCTGGGGAGCTGAGCCGAGGGCGCAATTCCGTAACGGTGCGGCATCGTGTTACACAGGGAAAACCTCCCCAAGCTGCTGAGCAGGCAGAATCCCGGGGTCCCCGTAAAACCGTCCCCCACCCCGTTACAGAGGATGACGTCATGCCTCCTGCGCCCGCGCAGCGCTTGGACCGCTTCTTCCAGATCTCGGAGCGCGGCTCCACCATCGGCCGGGAGGTGCGCGGCGGACTCGTCACGTTCTTCGCGATGGCCTACATCCTGGTCCTCAACCCGCTGATCCTCGGCGGCGACAACGTCCAGGACATCAACGGCGACCAGCTGTCGTTCCCGCAGCTGGTCACCGTCACCGCGCTCGTCGCGGCCGTGATGACCATCCTCATGGGCATCACCGCCAACCTGCCCCTCGCCCTCGCCGCCGGCCTCGGCATCAACGCGATGCTGGCGTTCCAGATCGCCCCGCAGATGACCTGGCCCGACGCGATGGGCCTCATCGTCATCGAGGGCATCATCCTGTGCGTCCTCTCCGCGACCGGGCTGCGCGAGGCGGTGATGAACGCGATCCCCATGGGCCTCAAGCAGGCCATCGGCGTCGGCATCGGCCTGTTCATCGCGCTGATCGGCTTCGTGGACGCGGGCTTCACCACCGGCCTCGCCGGCTCCCCGCCGCTGAGCCTCGGCGGCACCGGCGAGCTGCACGGCTGGCCCATCCTCGTCTTCTGCCTCGGCCTGCTGCTCACGCTGGCGCTGCTCGCCCGCAAGGTGAAGGGCGCGATACTCATCAGCATCCTGGCGATGACCGTCTTCGCGATCATCGTGAACGCGATCGCCGACGTGGACGACGCCGCCTGGGGCGTCACCGCGCCCAAGCTGCCCGACGACATCGTGGCCAGCCCCGACCTCGGCCTGCTCGGCAACTTCAGCCTCTTCGGCGCGTTCGGCGAGGTCGGCACCGTCACCGTCGTCCTGCTGATCTTCACCCTCTTCCTGACCGACTTCTTCGACACCATGGGCACCGCCGTCGGCGTCACCAACGAGGCCGGGCTCCTGGACGAGAACGGGCGCGTGCCGCGCCTGGGCCGCCTGCTGTTCGTGGACGGCCTGGCCGCCGCGGCGGGCGGCGCCGCGTCCGCCTCGTCCAACACGTCGTTCGTCGAGTCCGCCGCAGGCGTCGGCGAGGGCGCGCGCACCGGCCTGGCCAACATCGTCACCGGCGGCCTGTTCGCCGCCGCGATCTTCCTGTCCCCGCTGGCCGCCGTCGTCCCGCCGCAGGCCGCCGCCCCCGCCCTGGTCGCCGTCGGCTTCCTGATGATGGTCCAGGTCGGCCGCATCGACTGGACCGACTACGCGATCGCCATCCCCGCGTTCGTCACCATCGCGGTCATGCCGTTCACCTACTCGATCACCAACGGCATCGGCGCCGGGTTCATCGCCTTCGTCGTCCTCAAGGTCGTCCTCGGCCGCGCCCGCGAGGTCAGCTGGCTGCTGTGGCTGACCGCCGCCCTGTTCCTCGTCTACTTCGGGATCAACCCGATCGAGCAGCTGCTCGGGGTCGACTGACGCCATGCCGCGCCTCCCCGGAACGGGACACCGCTACGCACGCCGCACCGCGCGCGTCCTCCTGCTCGACGCAGACGACCGGCTCCTGCTCCAGCGCATGGAGGACCGCGCGACCGCCGCCGCCTACTGGCTCACGCCGGGCGGCGGCGTCGGGCGGCACGAGGACCTGGCCGCCGCGGCGGCCAGGGAACTGCGCGAGGAGACAGGCCTGCACGTCACCACCGCCGCGCTCGGCGCCCCGGTGGCCCGCACGCACGGGCACCTGGCCTCCGACTGGCTGACCGGCCTGGTCGAGGACACCTTCTTCCTCCACCGCGTGACCGCGCACACCGTCGACACCAGCGGGATGGAGGAGTTCGAGCGCGGCGCCACCACCGCGTTCCGCTGGTGGACCGTGCCCGAGATAGCGGCGACGGCCGAACGCGTCGTCCCCTTCGCCCTCGCCCCCCTGCTCACCGACCTGATCGCGGGCCGCGTTTCCGCCCGGCCCGTCGAACTGCCCTGGCACCACTGAGCGGACGGCGCCCTCCGGGGAGACGCCCGGCGTTCTAGGGTCTGTCCGGCGGGTCTTGCCTGTCTCACGACGTCCGGCGTGGGGGGCCTCCCGGGCCTCCGGGCCTGGGGGAACCTCGCTGCGTTGCCGCATCGCGCGAATACGGCCGGGTATGAGCTGCGATCCGGCGCCTTGCGATGCACCGGCACCTGGGGGCACCCCCAGCCGCCAGGCTGGGGGAGCCGTGAGCCGCGACAAGATCCGCCGGACAGACCCTAGAGGTGCCTGGTCGCCAGCGCCAGCCGGTCGCGGGCGTCGAAGAGCGCCTCGCGGATCAGCTGCTCGTGCCCCGGACGCAGCCGCGCCACCGGCACCGAGCAGCTGATCGCGTCCCGCGCCGGACGGCGGTAGGGGATCGCGATGCCGAAGCAGGTGAGCCCGAGCGTGTTCTCCTCGCGGTCGATGGCGTAGCCGCGCTCGCGGATGACCGCCAGCTCCCCGATCAGCCGCTCGCGGTCGGTCACCGTGTGCTCGGTCAGCGGCTCCAGCTTCTCCGGCAGCAGCGCCCGCACCTGGTCGTCCGAGTGCGTGGCGAGCAGCGCCTTGCCGAGCGACGTCGAGTGCGCCGGGAGCCGCCGCCCGACGCGCGTGAACGGCCGCAGGTAGTGCTGCGACTGGCGCGTCGCGAGGTAGACGACGTTGGTCCCGTCGAGGCGGGCGAGGTGGATCGTCTCCGACGTGTCGTCCGACAGCCGGTCCAGCGTCGGCCGCGCGGCGGCCACCACCTCGTCGCCGTCGATGTACGACGTGCCGACCAGCAGCGCCCGTACGCCGATGCCGTAGCGGGTGCCGGTCGCGTCGGTCTCCACCCAGCCGAGGTCCACCAGGGTGCGCAGCAGCATGTAGAGGCTCGACTTCGGGTAGCCGACGGCCGCCTGCACGTCGGCGAGGGAGTGCATGCCGGGCTGCCCGGCGAAGTACTCCAGCAGCTCGACCGTGCGCACCGCCGACTTGACCTGCGCTCCGCCCGTCTCCGGTACAGCCATCCGGCCTGACCCCCTTGTTCCGCGCCGCAGCGACATATTACAGTCCCGTTATTCACATACAGGGACGTCGTTCAGTATAGAGAACCGGGCGGCGTGCGACAGGAGGAGGCGCGAGCCCGGTGGCCGTACCAGTGTGGAGCGTGGACCCGCGGACCGGAACGCGGCGCGGGCAGGCCGCCGAGGAAGCCACGGCCGCCGGTGTGGACGCCGCCGTCCGCGCCGCGCACGCCACCCGCGCCGCCCTCGCCGACCGCGACCGCCGCACCGCCCTGCTGCGCGCGGCGGCCGCGCGGCTCACCGAGGCGGGGGACGCCCTGATCGCCGCCGCCGACGCCGAGACGGCCCTCGGCGTCCCCCGCCTCACCGGCGAACTCGCCCGCACCACCGGCCAGTTCCTCGCCTTCGCCGACGAGGTCGCGGACGGCGGCGCGCTCGGCGTCGTCATCGACCACGCCGACCCCGCCGCCACCCCGCCGCGCCCCGACCTGCGCCGCTACAAGGTGCCGCTCGGCGTCGTCGCCGTCTACGCCGCCTCCAACTTCCCGCTCGCCTTCTCCGTCCCCGGCGGCGACACGGCCAGCGCCCTCGCGGCGGGCTGCCCCGTCGTCGTCAAGGCCCACCCGGACCACCCCGAGACCTCCGAACGCGCCGCCGCCGCCCTGCGCCTCGCTGCCGCCGACGCCGGGCTGCCCGAGGACGTCGTCACCCTCGTCCACGGCTTCCAGGCCGGGATCGACCTCATCGGCCACCCCCTCGTCACCGCCGCCGGCTTCACCGGCTCGGTACGCGGCGGCCGCGCCCTGTTCGACGCCGCCGCCGCCCGGCCGGTCCCCATCCCCTTCTACGGCGAACTCGGCAGCCTCAACCCGGTCGTCGTCACGGAACGGGCCGCCCGCGAGCGCGCGGACGAGATCGGCGCCGGGCTCGCCGCCTCGATGACCCAGGGCACCGGCCAGTTCTGCACCAAGCCCGGCCTCGTCCTCGTCCCCTCCGGCGACGCGGGCGACGCCCTCGTCGCCGCGCTCGCCGCCCGCCTCGGCGAGGCCGCCCCCGGGGTGCTGCTCGACGCCGGGATGCGCGACGCGTTCGCCTCCGGCGTCGCCGCGCGGACGGCCCTCGACGGCGTGACGGCGCCGGTCGCCCCCGGCCGGGCCGCCGACGGCACCGTCACGCCGGGCTTCCTCACCGTGGACGCCGCCGGGCTCGCCGCCGAAGGCCCGCACGACCTGCTGCTCGACGAGTGCTTCGGCCCGGTCACCGTCGTCGTCCGCCACACCGGCGATGCCACGCAGGGCCCGGCCGCCGCGCTCCTCGCCCGCCTCGGCGGCAGCCTCACCGCGACCGTCCACCTCGCCGCCTCCGAGACCGGCGGCGAGCACACCGCGACCGGCGGGGCCCTGCTCGCCGCCCTCACCCCCCTCGCGGGCCGCGTCCTCGTCGGCGGCTGGCCCACCGGCGTCGCCGTCACCCCCGCCCAGCACCACGGCGGCCCGTACCCCGCCACCACCTCGCTGTTCACCTCAGTCGGCGCGACGGCGATCGAACGGTGGCTGCGCCCCGTCGCCTACCAGTCCACCCCGGAGGCCCTGCTCCCCCCGGAACTGCGCGACGACAACCCCCTCGGCCTTCCGCGCCGCGTGGACGGCGTACGGCAGGGCTGACACGCGGCCGTCCGCACGCCGCGGCCGGAGATGAATAGGCCGTACGAATGGAGGTGGCCGGACGTTCACCTTCGGGGCTTCTCGGCGCCACCGGCGGCTCCTAGCCTCACGGAAACGTCACTGCCGCCCCACACGTGAGGTCACGCGATGTCAGGACAGCTGCCCGTCTTCCCGGAGATCGACCCCGACGACGTGAGCTCCAACCCCTCCGGAAACCGCACCTTCGGGGAGGTGGCCGCACGCCGGCTGTCCCGCCGCGACGCCCTCCTCGGGGGAACGGCCGCCGCTGCCGCCGGGTTCCTGGCGGCAGCCGGCGCCGGCACCGCCTCGGCCGCGACCGCCACGGCTGCCGCACCCGCCGCCGCACCGGCACGGCACGGCGGCGGCCGCGGCCTGCTGGGCTTCACCCCGGTCCCCACCAGCACCGACGACGCGCTCACCGTCCCCGACGGCTACGTCGCCCAGGTCCTCATCCCGTGGGGCACCCCGGTCCGCCCCAGCGGCCCCGCCTGGCGCCCCGACGCGGGCAACACCGCCGAGGAACAGGCCCAGCAGGTCGGCATGAACCACGACGGCATGCACTACTTCCCCCTCGGCCGGGGCTCCGAGGGCAGCCGCCGCGGCCTGCTCGTGCTGAACCACGAGTACATCGACCAGGAACTCCTCTTCCCCGACGGCCCCGCCGAGATGACGCCGGAGAAGGTCGCCAAGGCCCTCGCCGCGCACGGCGTCAGCGTCGTCGAGATCGAACGGCGCGGCGACACCTGGCGCGTCGCCGAGTCGCGCCGCGCCCGCCGCATCACCGGCAGCACCCCCGTCACGTTCTCGGGCCCCGTCCGCGCCGACCACCCGGCCCTGCGCGCGGACGGCCCGCCGCTGGGCACGCTCAACAACTGCTCCAACGGCTGGACGCCCTGGGGCACGTACCTCACGTGCGAGGAAAACTGGAACAACTACTTCGGCACGACCGACCCCGACTGGCAGCCCACCCCCAGCCAGGCCCGCTACGGCGTCTCCCGCAGCGGCGGCGGCTTCCGCTGGCACCTCGCCGACCCGCGCTTCGACCTCGCGGCCAACCCGAACGAGATCAACCGCTTCGGCTGGGTCGTCGAGATCGACCCGGAGAACCCGCAGGCCAAGCCCGTCAAGCGCACCGCGCTCGGCCGCGTCAAGCACGAGGGCTGCACCGTCACCGAGTCGCGCGGGCGCATCGTCGCCTACACCGGCGACGACCAGGACGGCGACTACATCTACAAGTTCGTCGGCCAGGGCAACTGGCGGGTCCAGCGCGCCCTCGGCCGCAGCCCGCTCGACCACGGCACGCTCTACGTCGCCCGCTTCGACGACGACGGCACCGGCACCTGGCTCCCGCTCGAACACGGCCGCGGCCCCCTCACCCGCGCCAACGGCTGGGCCGACCAGGCGGACGTCCTCCTGCGCACCCGTGAGGCGGCCGACGCGGTCGGCGCCACGCGCATGGACCGCCCCGAGTGGATCTCCGTCAACCCCGACAACCAGGACGTCTACTGCACGCTGACGAACGGCAGCGGCTGGGACAGCGCGGTCAGCCCCCGCCGCCCCAACCCGTACGGCCACATCGTCCGCTGGACCGAGCACCACAGGGACAACGCCGCGACCACCTTCGAGTGGGACCTCTTCCTCCTCGCGGGCGACCCGGCGCACGACCCGGAGACGACCCTCGACGAGCGCGACGTCTTCGGCTCGCCCGACGGCCTGGCCTTCGACGCCGACGGCCGCCTGTGGATCCAGACCGACGTCTCCAACTCGACGCAGAACCTCCCCGAGCGCGGCCACGAGAACATCGGCAACAACCAGATGCTCGCCGCCGACCCGCGCACCGGCGAGATCCGCCGCTTCCTCACCGGCCCGCGCGGCGCCGAGATCAGCGGCATCACGTTCACCCCCGACCGCAGGACGATGTTCGTGAACGTCCAGCACCCCGGCGAGGCGACGACCGCCTGGGGCACGCCGAGCCCGGACGACCCGCGCGCCGTCAGCAACTGGCCCGACTTCGCCCCCGACGGGCGTCCCCGCTCGGCGACGGTCGCCGTCCGCCGCAGGGACGGCGGGGTCATCGGCGCCTGACCCGCTCCGCCCATCGCACGCAACGGCGCGGGCCCGGACACCCCAGGGGTGTCCGGGCCCGGTCGCGCCGTCGCCGCGCGGTTAGCGCACGGGGGTGAAGTCCCGCGCGCCGATGAAGTCCGGGCGCCGCACCGGCGCCGCGAACGGCTCCACCGCCGCGTTCTCCACGCTGTTGAACACGATGAACACATTGCTGCGCGGATACGGGGTGATGTTGTCCCCCGAGCCGTGCATGCAGTTGCAGTCGAACCAGGTCGCCGACCCGGCCCGCCCCGTGAACAGCTTGATCCCGTGCCGGTCCGCGAAGTCCGTCAGCGCGTCGTCCGACGGCGTGCCCGCGTCCTGCATCTGGAGCGACTTCTTGTAGTTGTCCTTCGGCGTCTCGCCCGCGCAGCCGAGGAACGACGTGTGCGAGCCCGGCATGATCATCAGGCCGCCGTTGGTGTCGTAGTTCTCGGTCAGCGCGATGGACACCGACACCGCCCGCATGCGCGGCATGCCGTCCTCCGCGTGCCAGGTCTCGAAGTCCGAGTGCCAGTAGAACCCGCTGGCCCCGAAGCCCGGCTTCACGTTGATCCGGCTCTGGTGGACGTACACCTCCGAGCCGAGGATCTGCCGCGCCCGGTCCACCACCCGCGGGTCGCGCACCAGGCGGGCGAACACCTCGCTGATCCGGTGCACCTCGAAGACCGAGCGGATCTCCCCGGACTGCGGCTCCACGATCGACCGTTCGTCGGCCCTGATCCGCGGGTCGTCCACCAGCCGGTCCAGCTCGGCCCGGTAGACCGCCACCTCGTCCGGCGTGATCAGCTCCCCGACCGCGGCGAACCCGTCACGCTCGAACGCCGCCAGCTCCGCCGAGGCGAACGGGCCCGGCGCGTCCGTGCCCGCCCACACCACCGGGTCCTGGCGCGGGGTGGCCACCTCGGTGGCGCCCCGGGTCGGGTACAGGTCGGCTGTCCGCTCGGGTGCGGCTGTCATGACTGACTCCTCTCCTCGTGGTCCTGCGTGTCCTGCGTGTCCTGCGCGCGCTGCGTGCCCCGCGCCGTGCTACGACGCCTCGGTCAGCAGCGGGTAGACGCCGTTCTCGTCGTGGTCCTCCCTGCCGGTGACCGGCGGGTTGAAGACGCAGATGGTGCGGAAGTCGGTGCGCGGGCGCAGCGTGTGCTTCTCGTGCCCGTCGAGGAGGTACATGGTCCCGGGCGTGATCAGGTGCTTCTCGCCCGTCTCCTCGTTGGTCAGCTCGGCCTCGCCCTCCACGCACAGCACGGCCTCGATGTGGTTCGCGTACCACATCCGCGTCTCCGTGCCCGCGTAGAGCACCGTCTCGTGCAGCGAGAAGCCGACGCCTTCCTTGGCCAGCACGATGCGCTTGCTGCGCCAGGTCCCGGACGCCGACTCGACGTCCCGGTCGGTGCCCTCGATGTCCTTCAGCGATCGGACGATCACGCTTCTCCCTCTCGGTCTGCTCTCGGTCAGTGGTGTGTGCGGCGTGGGGCCCGGTCAGTCCGTCTCGCGCACCGCGCGGGTCAGCGTCCGCAGGCCCTCGTCCAGCTCCTCGGGCGTGACGGTCAGCGCGGGCAGCAGCTTCACGACCTCGCTCTGCGGCCCCGACGTCTCCACCAGCAGCCCCAGCTCGAACGCGCGCCTGCACACCGCCGTCGCCCGCTCCGGGTCCTCGAACGTGAGGCCCCACACGAGCCCGCGCCCCCGGTACGCCGCGCCGGTGTGCTCGGCGGCCAGCTGGCGCAGCGCCGTCTCGACCTGCTCGCCCCGGGCGAGGGTCTGCTTCTCCATGCCGCCGTCCGACCAGTACGTGTCCAGCGCGGCGGCGGCCGTGACGAACGCCGGGTTGTTCCCGCGGAAGGTGCCGTTGTGCTCGCCCGGCTCCCAGATGTCCAGCTCGGGCGAGAACAGCGCCAGCGACATGGGCAGCCCGTACCCGCTGATGGACTTCGACAGCGTCACGATGTCGGGGACGATGCCCGCCTCCTCGAAGGAGAAGAACGCGCCGGTGCGCCCGCAGCCCATCTGGATGTCGTCGACGATCAGCAGCATGTCGTGCCGCTTGCACAGGTCCGCGAGGCCGCGCAGCCACTCGGGCCGCGCCACGTTGATGCCGCCCTCGCCCTGCACCGTCTCCACGATCACGGCGGCCGGCTTGTTCAGCCCGGACCCCGCGTCGCCCAGCAGGCGCTCGAACCAGATGAAGTCCGGCGTGCGCCCGTCCAGGTAGTCGTCGAACGGCATCGGGGTGCCGTGCACCAGCGGGATGCCCGCCCCGGCGCGCTTGAACGCGTTGCCCGTGACGGCCAGCGCGCCCAGCGACATGCCGTGGAACGCGTTGGTGAACGACACGATCGACTCGCGCCCCTTCACCTTGCGCGCCAGCTTCAGCGCGGCCTCGACGGCGTTGGTCCCGGTCGGGCCGGGGAACATCACCTTGTAGTCGAGCCCGCGCGGGTGCAGCACGGTGCTGCGGAACGTCTCCAGGAACGCGCGTTTGGCCGTCGTCGACATGTCGAGGCCGTGGGTGACGCCGTCGCGCTCCAGGTAGTCGAGCAGGGCGCGCTTGAGGACCGGGTTGTTGTGGCCGTAGTTGAGCGACCCCGCCCCGGCGAAGAAGTCGAGGTACGTGCGGCCGTCCTCGTCGTACATGCGGCTGCCGCGGGCGCGGTCGAAGATCGTGGGCCAGCCACGGCAGTAGCTGCGCACCTCCGACTCCAGGGTCGTGAAGACGCTCAGGTCGGGCTGGGTGATGGTCACAGCGGTCTCCTGGTCTGCGAGAGGTCTCAGGGATTCGGCGGGTGGGGGGAACAACAGGGGGTGCGGGTGGGCGCGCGGCCGTCGGGTCAGGGGTGGAGCGCGCCTTCGCGGGCCTCTATCGGCCCGATCCGGTAGAGCAGTTCGGGCGCGTGCCCGCCCTCGGGGAACAGCGCCGCGTCGAACAGCACCTCGCGCTCGACGACGGCGCCGTGGCGTTCGGCGAAGGACGTGAAGAGGCGGTCGGAGGCGTGGTTGTCCGGCGTGACGGTGGTCTCGACGGCGTTCACCCCCCGCGCGCTCCCCGCCCGCCGGACCAGGGCGTCCAGCATGGCGGCGGCGACGCCCTTGCCACGCTGCGCGTGATCGACCGCCACCTGCCAGACCAGCAGGGTGCGCGGGGCCTCCGGACGGGTGTACCCGGTGATGAAGCCGACCGCCTCGCCCGATCCGTCGCGGGCCACGATAGAGGTCGCCGCGTAGTCGCGGCACCACAGCAGGTAGCTGTAGGAGGAGTTCAGGTCAAGGACGCGGGAGTCGCGGGCGATGCGCCACAGCGCGGCTCCGTCGGCGGGCATCGGGGCGTCCAGGACGAGGCCGTCGCCGGCGGGGGAGGCGTCGCTCCCGGCCTCGAAGCGGTCGTCGGGATCGGCGGGGAAATCGCGTTCTCGCACACTGCCGGGCGCTTCGCGATGTGCGCGATCACGTCCGTCGCGCCGGGCATCGATATCGGTGTCAGCGGGGTCTGGTTGTGCGGGGGTCATGGAGATTGAATTTACCCAGTAACGCTGAAAAACGCATGGCGGATTCGGGTTACCAAGCGTGCCCTCCTGTGGTAACGCGCGCGTGAAGGCGGACGGCCGGGTCGGCGAAAACGGGCGTTCTGTCCGTTAGTTACCGGACAAAAGGGGCGCTCGTGTGGGGGTCATCACAGATGTGTAACGTCCGTGTGACCTTCTTGTCCTTGTCTTGGCCTGATCCGGTGACCGTCGGGGGAGTCCGCGAAAGGGGGTTTAGGGTCCGCGAAAGCGGGCAGAAGTGCGCCGGTAACCTCCCCTCGATATTCACCGGAATACGCGGTGGAAAAACCGCTGAATTCTCTCTGTCGGGAACATGACCGCCACCTTCCGCACCGTATCGGATTCCCCGCGGCCGGCCCCCGCGCGACCACCCCGAGTGCCTGATTCGTTCGACACGGTGTGCGGCCGTCGCCCCCGTGTGCAGACCGCCGGGACCGTGTGATCATGGGGCCCGTGCCCGACCTCCATCTCACGGGACGCGTGCTCGCCGGTCCCGACGACGTACGGGACGGCCTGTGGGTCGTCGGCGGACGCGTCAGCCTCACCCCGCCCGCCCACGACCGCGACACGGTCACGGTCGACGGCTGGGTGCTGCCCGGCCTCGTGGACGCCCACTGCCACGTCGGCCTCGGACGGCACGGCGCCGTGGACAGGGCGGAGACCGAACGGCAGGCGCGCGCCGACCGCGACGCGGGCGCCCTCCTGCTGCGCGACGCCGGATCGCCCGCCGACACCCGCTGGACCGACGCGCGCCCCGACCTGCCGCCGGTCATCCGCGCGGGCCGCCACATCGCCCGCACCCGCCGCTACATCCGCGGCTACGCCGACGAGGTCGAACCGGAGGGCCTGGCGGCCGCCGTGCGCCGCGAGGCGCGCCGCGGCGACGGCTGGGTGAAGATCGTCGGCGACTGGATCGACCGCGCCACCGGCGACCTCGCCCCCTGCTGGCCCGCCGGCGCCGTCCGCGCCGCGGTCGCCGCCGCCCACGCCGAGGGCGCCCGCGTCACCGCCCACTGCTTCGCCGGGGACTCCCTGCGCGACCTCGTGGAGGCGGGCATCGACTGCGTCGAGCACGCGACCGGTCTCACCGAGGACACCATCCCGCTCTTCGCCGAGCACGGCGTCGCCATCGTCCCCACACTCGTCAACATCGCGACATTCCCCGCGCTCGCCGCCGGGGGCGACGCCAAGTACCCCCGCTGGTCCGCCCACATGCGGCGGCTGCACGAGCGCAGATACCACACCGTGCGCGCCGCGTGGGACGCAGGAGTGCCCGTCTACACGGGGACGGACGCGGGCGGCGGCGTGGCGCACGGCCTGATCGCCGCCGAGGTCGCCGAGCTGGTCAGGGCGGGTCTCCCGCCGCTCGACGCGCTCTCCGCCGCCACCTGGGGCGCCCGCGCCTGGCTCGGCCGCCCGGGGCTCACCGAGGGCGCCCCGGCCGATCTGGTCGTCTACCCGGCCGACCCCCGCGCGGACATCCGCGTCCTGGCCCGCCCGACCCGCGTCGTCCTGCGCGGACAGGTGGTTGCCTAAACCTCCGCAACTACGCCCGATCGAGTGAAGCGGTCCTGTTTCACGGGTCTTTCACCCCCACGCACCGAAGGATGACCGACGTCCCGGACACCGCCGCACACCCGGCGGTGTCCCTCCTTCGCAGAGGGGTAAGCCACCCGTGTCCAACTCCGCCTTCCGCAGGTCCACCGCCGCAGCCGTCGCCACCGTCGCCGCACTCCTCGGGGCGCTCGCCCCGGCAGCCGCCGCCGACGACCGCGAGGACGCCCCGGGCGGGACCGCGAACGCGGCGGTGCTCCGTACCGGCCTGAACGTCTCGCTCCTCAACCGCACGCTCGAACTGCCGCTCGCCGTCACCCTCAACGAGGTCGGCGCGCCCGAGGGGGGCGGCACCGAGGACGAGACGCTGCTGACCGCGACGCTCGACGGCGTCGCGGGCGGCTCACCGTTCGAACTCCTGCGGGCCGAGGCCGCGTCCGCGACCGCCACCGCGGACGAGGAGGACGGCGCCGCCGCCGAGGTCTCCCTCGTCAACGCCCAGGTGCACGTCCCCGGCCTGCCGGGCGTCGCGCTGATCGCCGCCGACGTGGTCGGGGCCAGCGCCGTCTGCGCCCCCGGCGAGGCGCCGCGCGCCGACGTCACGATGCCGGCCGCCGTCACCGTCCTCGGCCGCACCGTCGAGCTGAGCGCCTCGGGCACCACCGAGGTGGACGTCCCGGGCGTCGGCGAGGTCACGCTCGACCTGTCCCGCACCGAGACCACGGACGCGTCCGCGTCCGCCGCCGCGCTGCGGCTCGGTGTCCGCGTCAACCCGCTGGAGCTGAACGTCGCCGAGGTCACCGGCGAGGTCACCCTCGCCGAGGCGGCCTGCACCGCCCCCGCCGCGGCCGAGGAGCCGGGGGAGGAGCCCACTGAGGAGCCGGGCGAGGAGCGGCCCGGCACCGAGGCGCCCCCCGCCGACGCCGAGGGCACCCGGCCGCAGACCGGTCAGGGCCCCGACCTCGCCGAGACCGGCGGCGGCTCCGGCACGCCGCTCGTCGTCGGCGGCGCCGCGGCGCTGCTCGCGGCGGGCGCGGCCACCGTCTGGATCACACGGCGCCGCCGGTCGGCCTGACCGTGCTCCGAGCGGCGTCCCCGGGCGGGGACGCCGCTCACCGGCGGCCGGTCGGTCATGCCGGGGTCGGCGGTTCGACGCACCGCCAGGCGGCCACCGGGGCGCCGCCGTTCCGGCAGTCCCGGTACGCCGTCGGCCGTCGGCCGTCGGCGGCCGCCGGTCCGTCCGACGGAAGCGTGGTGGCGTCCCCGGTCAGGGACGCCACCCGTCCGGCGGACGGCGAGGGCGCCCGGCCGCAGGCCGGTGAGGGCTCGGACCTCGCCGGGACCGGCGGTGTCGGCGGCGGGCGCGGCCACCGTCCGGTTCACGTGACGCCGTTCCTCGACGACCGGTCGGATCAGGCCGGGGCCAGTGGTTCCGCGCGGTGGCCGCAGGCGTCGCACCGCCCGGCGGCCACCGCGGCGCGGTAGCGCGCCAGCACCAGGCCGCCCAGCTCGTCCACAGGACCGAGCACGTCCGCGTACCGCACCTCGGTCCCCGGCCTGGCCGCGGCCCAGCCCTCCGCGTGCGCCCTGGCCCGGTCGGCGTGACCGCCGGGGAAGACGGCGAGCGGCAGCAGGACGACCCGCTCCGCGCCCAGCGCCACGCAGCGGTCGAGGCCGGAGGGCACGTCCGGCGCCGCCACCGAGACGAACGCCACCTCGACGCCCGCCAGCCCGCTGCCCTCCCACAGCAGCCGCGCCGTCCGGTGCGCCGCCGCGTTCACCTCGGGGTCGCTCGATCCGGGCGCGGCGAGGAGCACCGTCGTGCGGGCGCGCTCCGGCAGCGTCACGGCGTCGCCGACGCGCCGCTCCAGCGCGTACAGCAGCTCGGCGGCGAGCGGGGCGGCGTCCAGGCCGACGACCACCGCGCCCGGGGCGGGGCCGGGGGGAGTACCGGGTCCGTGGCCCGCCACCGGCACACCCGCGGCGTCCGGCCGGTCGGACAGCCCGCCGACGAACGAGCGGAACGCGGCGGCGCCCTCGTCGTCCAGCGGTCCCTCGTGCGCGACGAGCAGGGCGGGCGGATCGGACGGACTCACGGATGGCTCCCCGGGGACGCACAAGCAGTCAACATGATCCATTTTCGCCGGTGTTGCGGCGGCGCGGCGCCCGGGGGTCGCCTCGCCGCGGTCCGGACAGCACGGCGCCCGGCCGGGCGGCGGCGCGGCGGCGGTCCGCCGCACCCCTCCCCGGCCGGGCGCCGGTCGCGCGGGCTACGCCGTGATGAGGAAGATCCCGTAACCGACGGCCAGCGCGCACAGGCCGAAGCCCAGGTAGCCCACCGGGCGTACGGCGGCGCGCTCCGACGACCCCGCCCTGATGCCGAGCGAGAAGAAGCCGACCAGCGCGATGGTCAGCACCACGGAGACGACGATGACCTGGGCGAGCGTGCCCCAGTCGATGTCCATCGGATTACCTCGGTCCAGGAGCGGGGGAGGGGGAGGCGGGCGGGAGGAGCGGGCCGTACGGCCGTGTCACGCGGCCGGTCACGGCACCGGTCCCGTGGCGGGGGCCGGGGCGGACACCGGTGCGGCGGGGGCGGGGAGGACGACCTGCGGCGCGGCCGCCACGGCGGTCCCGTCGCCGTTCACCTTCGCCGCCACGCTCCCGTTCACCCCGGCCGCCGTGCCGTCCGCCTGGGCGGCGGCACTCGGGAGACCGGTGTCATCCAGCTCGTTGACGTTCGCCGCGTCCACGGGGCGGCGGCGCGACAGGGACCAGATCAGCCCGGACGCCGCGACCAGCAGCACCGCGACCGCCGCCACGCCCCAGTCGCCCTGGTCGGCGAGCAGCGCGCCGCCCGCGCCGATGAGCCCGGCGGCCGGCAGCGTCAGCCCCCAGGCGACGACCATCCGCGCCGCCGTGGACCAGCGGACCACGCCGCCCTTGCGGCCGAGCCCGCAGCCCATCACCGCGCCGGAGCAGACCTGCGTGGTGGACAGCGCGAAGCCCATGTGCGAGGAGGCGAGGATCGTGGTCGCCGCGCCGGTCTGGGCGGCGAAGCCCTGCGGCGGCTGGATGTCGGTCAGGCCGCGCCCCATCGTGCGGATGATGCGCCAGCCGCCCAGGTACGTGCCCAGCGCGATCGCCGTGCCCGCCGAGGCGATGACCCACATCGGCGGGTCGGCGCCCGGGGCGAGCGACCCGCCGGTGATCAGCGCGAGCGTCATGACGCCCATGGTCTTCTGCGCGTCGTTGGTGCCGTGCGCCAGGGAGACGAGCGCGGCCGAGGCGATCTGGCCGGTGCGGTAGCCGCGCGCGGCGGACCGCTCGTCGGTGCCCCGGGTGACGCGGTACGTCAGCCGGGTCGCGAGCATCGCGGCGACACCGGCGACCAGCGGGGCGGCCACGGCCGGGATCAGCACCTTGGTGACGACCGCGTCGCCGTTGATCGCGCCGGAGCCGACGGACGCGAGGGTCGCGCCGATCAGGCCGCCGAACAGGGCGTGCGACGAGCTGGAGGGCAGGCCCGCCAGCCAGGTGAGGAGGTTCCACACGATCGCGCCGACGAGGCCGGCGAAGATCACTTCGGGGCGGACGCCCGCCTCCTCGTCGATGATCCCGCCGGAGATCGTGCGGGCCACCTCCACGGAGAGGAACGCGCCGATCAGATTCAGGGCGGCCGACATCGCCACCGCCGCACGGGGCTTCATGGCCCCGGTCGAGATCGTGGTGGCCATCGCGTTGGCCGTGTCGTGGAATCCGTTGGTGAAGTCGAACGCCAGGGCCGTGATGATCACGATGGTGATCAACAGCGTGATGTGTTCCATGTACCTGGACAATCATTCGGCGGGCCGGGGGGCAAACGCCGTTAACGTAAGGTGAATAGGTGAACAGCAGATGAATTTGCGGCGGCGTGTTCCTGATACTTGGCGCCGGGCCTGGAGGGAGCTGCTCGCGTACGCCCGCCGGACCGTCGAAGACGGCCTCGTCGTCGGCACGTCGGGCAACCTCTCGGTGCGCGTGCCGGGCGCCGTCCTGGTCACCCCGAGCGGTGTCCCCTACGACCTGCTCGGCCCCCGCGACCTGCTGGCCGTCGATCTCGAAGGCAACCGCATCACCGGCCCGCGCCCGCCCACCAGCGAGCTGCCGATGCACCTGGCCGTCTACCGCGCCACGGACGCGGCACACGCCATCGTCCACACCCACGCCGTGCACGCCACGGCCGTGTCCACCCTCGTCGACGAACTGCCCGCGATCCACTACATGACCGCCGCCCTGGGCGGCCCCGTACGCGTCGCCCCCTACGCCCGCTACGGCAGCGACACCCTGGCCGCCCACGCCCTGGCCGCACTCCGCGACCGCAGCGGCTGCCTCCTGCGCAACCACGGCACCCTCGTCCACGGCCGCGACCTGCGCCAGGCGTTCGACAACACCGCCCAGCTCGAATGGATGTGCAGGCTCTGGCTGGCCGCCTCCTCCGTCCCGGGCCACCACCCCTCGCTGCTGTCCCCAGGCGACCTCGCCGACGTCGCCTCCCACCTGCGCGACTACGGCAAGGGCTGACCCCCGCACGCGCTCCCGGTGGCCGAACAGCCGCCACGGGCGCATGCTAGAGATCATGCGTCGGCGCACCCAGGCGGCCGTAGCCGCCACCACACTCCTGAGTGCCGGAGCGGCGGCGGCCCTGGCCGTCGCCGTGACGAACCGCCGTTCCCGCGGCGGTCCCACGGCCTTCCCGACCGCGCGGCTCACCGTGCACGGCACGGCCGCGGGCCGGGTCACGCTCACCCGCACCGCCGAGTCCGTCCTGCCCGGCACCTACGCCCTGGTCGGCAAGGACTGCCGCGCCGTCGTCGGCCCCGTCGTCGACCACGCCCCGAACGGCACCCCCGACACGGTGGTGCGCCGCCTCGAACGCGTCACCCGGGGCGACCTCGCGCCCGGCGCGACCGTCACGCTGTCCCCGCAGCTCTACGCGGGCGACCCCGGCAGCGCCCTCGGCATCGACTTCTCCGAGGTGGACGTCACCGGCGACCGGGGAACGCTGCCCTCCTGGTTCGTCCCCGGCCTGCGCGACACCTGGGTGATCCTCCTGCACGGCCTGGGCGCGACACGCGAACAGGCGCTCAACGTCCTGCCGTTCCTCCACCACCAGGAACTGTCCGTCCTCGTCCCCGGCTCCCCCGAAGGGCACGGCGACCGGGGGAACGCCAAGGACGGGACCGAGCCCACCGGCCTCGGCTCCGCCGAGTGGACCGACGCCGAGGCCGCCCTGCGCTACGCCGTGCGCTGCGGCGCGGGCAGCGTCGTCCTCTACGGCAGCTCCACCGGCGCGACCATGGCCCTGAACACCGCCGTCCGCTCCCCCCTGCGCGGCCGGATCAGCGGCCTGGTCCTCGACTCCCCGGTCCTCGACCCCGCCACCACCGTCCGCGCCCTCGCGCAGCACCGCGGCGTCCCCGGCGCCCTGTGGCCGCTGGCCCTGCGGACCACGGAGGACGTCGAACAGCCCCCGCCCGACCTGGACGAGAAGGGCCGCGGCTCGGCCCTGCCCGTCCTCGTGATCCACGGCCCCGGCGACACGATCGCCCCCTGGGAGGCGTCGCGCGCGCTCGTCGAACGCCACCCGCAGACGGCGACCCTGCACCCGGTGCCCGACGCGGGCCACGCCGCCATGTGGAACGCCGACCCCACCGCCTACGAGGAGGTACTCCGGCGCTTCCTCACCCCGCTCATGTGACTCGTCATACAAGCCCCTGTACGGGGAGTTTGGGATTCCGGGCCCGACCGGTGAAACTGCTCGGGTGACGTCCCGAACTCCGCGTGAGCCCCGGTTGCGACTTGTCCCCCAGACCCCTCCCCAGCGCACCGCCGACGGCGGCAGGCGCGGCGCGGTCGGCAGACGCACACCACGCCCTCCCCGAGGCATCGCCCCCCAGGAGCGCCTCGCCGGCCAGGCACGCAGACTCCTGGCCGACGCCGTACGCCTCGCCCGCTGGGCCGACCGCACCGGCAGCTCGCCCGAGGCGGCACTCCAGCAGGCGGCGGACGACCTCGGCCTGAGCCCGAGTCAGGTCAGCGAGCACTGGGGCCGCGCCCGCCTCGCCGGCCTCATCGAACAGGCCGACGCCGGGACCGTGCGGGCCGGCTGGCGCCTGCGCGCCTGGGAGCGCGACGACACCGCCGTCCTGCGCGGCTGGGTCGCCCTCTTCGACGCCTGGTCGCTCTCCCGCCCCGCACCCGCCGACGCGGACCCGTACGAGGCCGCCGACATCGTCGCCGCCGTCCCCCAACTGCTGTCCGTGATGCACCTGTCGGCCGGACCGGTCACCGCCGACGGCCTCATCGACCTCCTCACCCGCCGCGTCAGCGAGCTGCGCGCGGACCGCACCGGCCCCGGCATACCCGCCGAGGGCGACGCGGCGGAGCAGGAACGCCTCCTCGGCTGGGCCCTGGACGCGCTCGCCGGGGTCGGCGCCCTCACCCTCCACGCCCGCGGCGTCCGCCCCGCCCGCGCCCGCCTCACCGACCTCGGCAGCTGGGCCATGTGGACCAAGCTGGAGCAGATCTGCATCGCCGCCCAGAGCACCACGGGCGCGGGGAACATCGAGCAGTCCGCCGTGGACATGCTGCGCGGCTGCGCCAACCTCACGCCTGGCCCCTCGCGCGCCGAGTACCGCGCCTGGCTCGCCGTCCGTGCCGCGGGCCCCGCCGTCGCCGAGCTGCTCGACGCGGCGCGCGGCGAGGACGCCCTCATCCGCGGCCTCGCCTTCGAGGCCCTGCGCGTCGTCGGCGCCCCCGCCATCGGCGCCGTACGGGCCGCCGCCGCCGAGCCCGTGCTGCGCCCGTACGCCCTGCTGTGGCTCGCCGACCACGAGGGCGGCGACCCCCGCGACCACGCCGACTCCCACCAGGGCGTCCTCACCCCGGGCGAGGCCACCTGGCTGTGGGTGGACACCGCGTCCGCCGCCCAGGAGAACGGCTCGGAACGCCTCCTCCTCGACCACCTCGACGCCGCGCCCCAGACCTCGCTCGCCCAGCTGCTCACCGACATCAGGACCTGCGGCCACCCCCGCACCGTCCAGGTCCTGATGGCGCTCGCCGCCGCCCACCCCGACCCCGCGACGGCCCGCCGGGTCCGCAGGGCCGCGTTCCAGGTCCACGCGGGCGGCGCCTGACCGGCGGGCGGGCGCACGGGCGCGGGCGGGCCGGTACGGGCGCCCCCGCGCGGCGCGCACGCCCCGCCCCGCCGCCGCGCACCCCGCCCCCGCGCCCGCGGCAGGCCCCCTCCCTCGACGGCCCCTGCCCTCAACGGCCCCTCCCTCGACGGGCCCCTGCCCTCAGCGGAAAAGCGGTTGCCGCACGCCGTTAGACTGGCCGCATGGACACTCGCCCCCTCCTGGCCTAGCGGACGTAAGCCCTCCCGGCAGCTGCCCGTCCCCCTGTCCGCACGTACACGTCCCGCTTCGGAGTACCCGTCCATGATCACCGCCAGTGGAGTCGAACTGCGCGCCGGCGCCCGCATCCTGATCGAGAGCGCCTCCTTCCGCATCGCGCAGGGCGACCGGATCGGCCTCGTCGGCCGCAACGGCGCAGGCAAGACCACCCTCACCAAGTGCCTCGCGGGGGAGGGGAACCCGGCGGGCGGCGCCATCACACGCTCGGGCGAGGTCGGCTACCTCCCGCAGGACCCCCGCACCGGCGACCTCGACGTCCTGGCCCGCGACCGCATCCTCGCCGCCCGCGGCCTCGACTCGGTCCTGCGCGGCATGCGCGAGAGCGAGGAGCGCATGGCCAGCGGGCAGGGCGACGTCCGCGACCGCGCGATGCGCCGGTACGAGCGCCTGGAGACCGAGTTCCTCACCCGCGGCGGGTACGCCGCCGAGGCCGAGGCCGCGACCATCGCCGCCAGCCTGGGCCTGCCGGACCGCGTCCTCGGCCAGCCGCTGCACACGCTCTCCGGCGGCCAGCGCCGCCGCGTCGAGCTGGCCCGCATCCTCTTCTCGGACGCCGACATCCTGCTCCTGGACGAGCCCACGAACCACCTCGACGCCGACTCCATCGTCTGGCTGCGGGACTTCCTGAAGACCTACCGCGGCGGCCTCGTCGTCATCTCGCACGACATCGACCTCGTCGAGACGGTCGTCAACAAGGTCTTCTACCTCGACGCCAACCGCGCCGCGATCGACGTCTACAACATGGGCTGGAAGCAGTACCAGATCCAGCGCGAGGCGGACGAGAAGCGCCGCAAGCGCGAGCGCGCCAACGCCGAGAAGAAGGCCGCCGCCCTCAACGCCCAGGCCGACAAGATGCGCGCCAAGGCGACGAAGGCGACCGCCGCGCAGAACATGGCGCGCCGCGCCGAACGGCTGCTGTCGGGCCTGGAGGCCGAGCGCCAGCACGACAAGGTCGCCAAGCTCCGCTTCCCCGACCCCGCGCCCTGCGGCCGTACGCCCCTCACCGCCGAGGGCCTGTCCAAGTCGTACGGCTCGCTGGAGATCTTCACCGACGTCTCCCTCGCCATCGACAAGGGCTCACGCGTCGTCATCCTGGGCCTCAACGGCGCGGGCAAGACGACGCTGCTGCGGCTGCTCGCGGGCGTCGAGAAGCCGGACACGGGCGGGGTCACCCCCGGCCACGGCCTCAAGCTCGGCTACTACGCGCAGGAGCACGAGACGCTGGACCCGGAGCGCACCGTCCTGGAGAACATGCGCTCGTCCGCGCCCGACCTCGACATGGTGGACGTCCGCAAGACGCTCGGCTCGTTCCTCTTCTCGGGCGACGACGTGGACAAGCCCGCCGGGGTGCTCTCCGGCGGCGAGAAGACCCGGCTGGCGCTGGCCACCCTCGTCGTCTCGTCCGCCAACGTCCTGCTCCTCGACGAGCCGACGAACAACCTCGACCCCGCCAGCCGCGAGGAGATCCTCGGCGCCCTGCACAGCTTCACGGGCGCCGTCGTCCTCGTCACGCACGACGAGGGCGCCGTGGACGCCCTCCAGCCCGAGCGGATCATCATGCTGCCGGACGGCGTCGAGGACCTGTGGAGCCCCGACTACGCGGACCTGGTCGCCCTCGCCTGACGGCCGCCGCACCCGCCGTTCCCGGCACGGGTGATCATGCGCGGTGGATCATTCGGCCGACGCTTGATCATTCATCTGAGTGAGGACGGCTCGTACCGCGGCGTGTCGCCACGCCGCGGGGCGAGCCGTCGTGACGTCTCCGCGCCGACCGCGCTGACCAGCGCGTTCCCCCGCCGTGACCGGCCCCCCGCACCCCCGCGGACCGCCCCGCACCCCCCGGACCCTGGTCCGTTTGTCGTACGGGCGCCGACGAATGGGTGGCCAGGATGCCGGATAGGGGTGATCATGAGAGTCACGTCAGCGCACTTCCACGAGGAGGCACGGGTGGCCGAGACTCTGAAGAAGGGCAGCCGGGTGACCGGCCCCGCGCGCGAGAAGCTCGCGGCAGACCTCAAGCGCAAGTACGAGTCCGGGGCGAGCATCCGGGCACTGGCCGAGGAGACCGGCCGGAGCTACGGGTTCGTCCACCGCATGCTCAGCGAGTCGGACGTCACCCTGCGCGGCAGGGGCGGCGCCACTCGCGGCAAGAAGACCCCGACCCCCTGACAGCACCGGCGGCCCGGCCGTTTACCCTGCGGAGTACCCCGCAGTACTACCGACTGGTAACCGGAGGCCGCCCATGAGCCCGCTCGACCGCGACGGTGTGCGTGTCACCGTCCACGACGCCGTGGCGACGGTCACGCTCACCCGCGCCGACCGGCGCAACGCGCAGACCCCCGCCATGTGGCGCGCCCTGGCCGAGGCCGGGCGCGTGCTCCCCGGCGACGTCCGCGTCGTCGTGCTGCGCGGCGAGGGCCCGTCCTTCTCGGCGGGCCTGGACCGGCAGGCCTTCACCGCCGACGGCATCGAGGGCGAGCCGTCGTTCACCGCACTGGCCCGCCTCGACGACGCCGCCCTCGACGCCGCCCTCCGCGGCTTCCAGGCCGGCTTCACCTGGCTGCGCCGCCCCGACGTCCTCACGGTCGCGGCCGTGCAGGGCCACGCCATCGGCGCCGGATTCCAGCTCGCGCTCGCCTGCGACCTGCGCGTCTGCGCCGACGACGCGGCGTTCGCCATGCGCGAGACCTCCCTCGGCCTCGTCCCCGACCTCACGGGGACGAAGCCGCTGGTCTCCCTCGTCGGCTACGCGCGGGCGCTGGAGATCTGCGCCACCGGCCGCACCGTGCACGCCGCGGAGGCCGAACGCATCGGGCTCGCCGGTCTCGTCGTCCCCGCCGCGGAGCTGGCCGCGGCCACGGACGACCTCGTCGCCGCGCTCCTCGCCGCGCCCCGGGACGCCCTCGTCGAGACCAAGGCGCTGCTGCGCGACGCCGCCGGACGCGACTTCGACGCCCAGTGCGCCGCCGAGCGCGCCGCGCAGGCCCGCCGCTTCCGCGACCTGGCGGGCTTGGGGGAGTAGCACCGGCCGCGCCACTCGTTCGGCCCGCGCGCGCCGCCCGCGTCCGGGGCGGCCGACCTAGGGTGGCGTGTGGGGGGTGGGCAGCGCGCCCCCGGAAGGAGTGAACGGACCATGACCGATCCGGTCACCGGCACCACCGGCCTCCCCGACGACCCCGTGTCGCCCGACGAGCCGCCGCGGCCCGGCTCCTGCGAGCCCGCCGAGCGCGGGCGCACCACCATCGCCGAGGGCGTCGTCGCCAAGATCGCGGGACTGGCGGCCCGCGACGTCCTCGGGGTGCACGCCATGGGCGGCGGCCTCGGCCGCGCCGTCGACGCGGTGCGCGACCGGGTGCCGGGCGGCGGCAGGTCCGCCGCCCGGGGCGTCAGGGCCGAGGTCGGCGAGGTGCAGACGGCCCTCGACCTCGACCTCGTGGTGGAGTACGGCGTCTCCCTCGCCGAGGTGTCGCGCACCGTGCGGGAGAACGTCGTCGCCGCCGTGGAGCGCATGACCGGCCTCGAAGTGGTCGAGGTCAACGTCACCATCGGCGACGTCTGGGTCCCGGACGACGACCTCGCCGAGGAAGAGCGCCCCGCACTGCAATAAGCCGGCGCGCCCGGGGCACAACAGCCAGTACTGCGACCGGATATGTTTGCCGTGCCGGGCGGCGCGCACGGTCCACATGTCCGGCCACAGCACCAGAGCAGCGGCCCGCCGGGCGCCGCCGGAGGAGCGCAACGATGAACAGCATGGCCGTCGTCGGCATGATCGCCGGCATGGCACTCGGCTTCGCCGGGTACTTCGGCGGGTTCGCCGCCTTCCTGCTGGTGGCGGCGCTCGGCGCCATCGGCTTCGTCGTCGGCAGGTTCGCCGACGGCGACCTGGACCCGGGCGACTTCTTCCGCCCGCGGGAGCGCCGTGACGACCGGCGGAGCTGACCCGTGGAGACCGTGACCCGCGTGCCGGCCGGGGAACGCGGCACCACGCGCGTCTCGGAGCGCGTGGTCGCCAAGCTCGCCGCGCAGGCGGCCTGGGAGGCGCTCACCGCCGACCGCTCGGGCCCCCCGCCGCCCCCGCGCCACGACGGGCATCCCCTCGCCACCGCCGTCGTGCGCCGCCCGCCGGGCGCCGCGGGCGACACGGGTGCGAGCGCCGTCGTCCGCGTCGAGCTGGAACTGGGCTACCCCTGCGACATCGGCGCGCGCTGCCGCGCCGTCCGGCAGCACATCGCCGCCCGGCTCGGGGAGCTGGCGGGCATGGCCACCGCCGATGTCGCCGTCACCGTGACGCGTCTGCACTCCCGGCACAGCGCGGCCCCCGGCGGCCCCGGCAGGAGGCGCGTCCTGTGAGCGCCGCGCCGACCCGTCCGCCGGAGCCCGCCGGTCCCGCTCCCGCCCCCGTCGAGGCGGCGGAGGCGGACCCGCCCGCCCGCCCCGCGCGGCGCTTCTGGTCGGAACGCCGCGTCCCCGCCGTCCTGGTCGCCGCCGCCGTGCTGATCACCGGCGGGCCGCTGCTGTACGACATCGTCGCCGTACGGGCCGACCGCCCCGCGACCGAGTGGCGCCGCCGCCTGGCGGACAGCCTGGACTCCACGGCCGTGGGCGACGCCTGGGTGGTCACCGGCTGCGTGGCCGCCGTCCTCGCGGGCGTCTGCCTGGTGGTCCTCGCCGTGACGCCGGGGCTGCGCGGCATCCTGCCGATGCGCCGCCGCGAGGCGGAGCAGCTGCGGTCTGGCATCGAGCGCGGCGCGGTGGGCGTCGTGCTGCGCGACCGGGCCCTGGCGGTGTCGGGCGTCCGCACGGTGCGCGTCACCGTGGGCCGCCACCGCGTACGGGTCCTCGCCGAGTCGCACTTCCGTGACCTGGACGTCGTACGCGCCGACCTGGACGCCGTGCTGGACGACGCGGTCGGGGCCCTCGGCCTGTCGCGGCGGCCGTCCGTCACCGTCCACGCCCACCGGCCCGCGAAGCGGTAGCACCGCAGAAGCGACCCACAAGCGACCCACAAGCGACCCACAAGCGACAGGGACACCACAGATGCTGCGTGTGACGAACCGGGTCCTGCTCCTGCTTGCCGGGCTGCTGCTGATCGCGGCGGGCGCCGCCGGGCTGGCGACGGTCGCGGGACTGGTCCCCGACACCTGGGCGTGGCCCTGGCACCGCACCGGCGACGCCGTCCTCAGCCACGCCGAACGCGTCCACCTGCGCGAGCAGGGCTGGTTCTGGCCCGTCGTGATCGGCGCGCTGTCCCTGCTGCTGGTCCTCGCCCTGTGGTGGCTGCTCGCCCAGTCCCGCCGCCCGCGCCTCGCCGGCGTCCTGGTGGACACCGGCGAGGGCATCCCGGCGCTGGTCAGGGGACGGGCCCTGGAGGAGGTCGTCACCGCCGAGGCCGAGGCCCTGCCGGGCATCGACCGCGCGCGGGTCACGCTGGTGGGGCGCCGTACGCAGCCGCGGCTCAAGGTCGGGCTGATCCTCGCGCCGCAGGCGCGCCCGGAGGAGGCGGTCGGCGCCCTGCGGTCGGTGGCCATCGAGAACGCGCGCCGTTCCGCCGGTCTCGCGGTGCTCCCGGCCGAGATCCGCGTGCGGTCCGCGCACCACGCGCCCGAACGCGTCTCCTGACCGTCCCGCGCACGGTCACGCGTACGGCGGGCGGTCGCCCACGGCGGACAGCAGCTGGAGCTTCTCGTGGCTCTCGCTGCCCGGCGTCGCCGTGTAGACGAGCAACGCGTGCGTCTGGTCCGGCCCGAAGAGGACCTGGCACTGGAGGTCGAGCGTGCCGAGGTCGGGGTGCAGGACGCGCTTGCGGTCGTCCGGGCGGTTCACGCCGATCTCGTGCGCGCTCCACAGCCGGGCGAACTCCTCGCTGCGCCCCTGCAAGTCCTCGGCCATCCGGTGCGCCTCCGAGTCCGCGCCGTACCGCGAGACCGCCGTGCGCAGGCTGGCGGCGAACACGCGGCCGTGCATCGGGTGGTCCTCCTCCGGGTACACGCGGCGCGTGCGCGGGTCGGTGAACCAGCGGTGGACCATGCTGCGCTCCGGCCCGGTGAAGCGCGTCTCGTCCCCGAACAGCGCGACGGCGGGACGCGTCTGCGCCAGCGTCTCGGACAGCGCCCCCACGATGTGGACGGGCGTGTCCTGGAGCCGGTCGAAGATCCGCATCATCCCGGGCGGGATGTGGCCGCCGCGCAGCCGCCTGCCCGGGGTGTTGTGCCCGGCCAGACGGAAGAGGTGGTCGCGCTCGTCCAGCGACAGGCGCAGGCCCTGGGCGATCGCGCCGAGCATCGGCTCGGACGGCTGCGGGCCGCGCCGCTGCTCCAGCCTGCCGTAGTAGTCCGTGGACATGCCGCACAGCGCGGCGACCTCCTCGCGGCGCAGCCCGCGCGTCCTGCGGCGCGGCCCGCGCGGCAGCCCGACGTCCTCCGGCTGGAGCGCCTCCCTGCGGGTGCGCAGGAAGTCCGCCAGTTGTGCACGGTCCATGCCGCCATTCTCCTCCGTCCCGGTCCGGTGCCGCCCTACAGCAGGATGCCGCCCGACGCCTCGACGCGCTGGCCGGTCAGCCAGCCGGTGTCCTCGGCCAGCAGCGTGGCGACGACGCCCGCGATGTCGCCGGACTCGCCGACGCGTCCGAGCGCCGTGTGCGCGGCGAGCGCGGACCGCATCGCCTCGTCGCCGCGCAGCCGCCCGCCGCCGAAGTCGGTCGCGACGGGTCCGGGCGCCACCGTGTTGGCGCGGATGCCGCGCGGGCCGAGCTCCAGCGCCAGGTAGCGCGTCAGGACCTCCACGGCGCCCTTCATCGCGGCGTACGCGGACGAGCCGGGGCTGCCGAAGCGCGTCAGGCCGGTGGACACGTTGATCACCCGCCCGCCGTCCGCGAGGAGCGGCAGCAGCGTCTGGGTGAGGAAGAAGACGCCGCGGAAGTGGACGTCGAGCAGCCGGTCGAAGTCCTCGGCGGACGTCTCGGCGAAGGGGGCGTACAGGGCGGTGCCCGCGTTGTTCACCAGGAAGTCGAACGTGTCGCGGTCCCAGCCCTCCTTGAGGACACCGCGCAGCGCGTCGGCGAAGGCGCCGAAGCCCGCGACGCGGCCGGCGTCGAGCTGGAGGGCGCGTGCGGTGCGGCCCAGCGCGGTGGCGGCCCCGACGGTCTCGGCGGCCTCGCCGGCGTGCGAGCGGTAGGTGATCACCACGTCGGTGCCGTGCTCCGCGAGCCGCAGCGCGGTGGCGCGGCCGATGCCCCGGTTGGCGCCGGTGACGAGCGCGATCCTGCCGGTGGACGGGGTGCTGTGCGTGGTCATGAGGGGGTGTCTCCCGGTCCCGGGGAGGGCCGCCGCGCGTCCTCGGCGCGGCTCGGATGCCCTCCGCCACGCGTTCCACCCTCGCGCCGCGCGGGCGGCGGATGAAGGGCGTACCTGTCCGGGGACCGGCGGTCCCCCTCTGGGAGGGTCAGCCGCCCACGGACGAGGAGGCCGCCGGTTCCGGGGCGCGCGGGGCGGCGGCGGCGCGCCGTTCCTTCGCCTCGGCCGCCCTGATGTCCTTGACCTCGCGGCGGAAGAGGATGATCCAGCCCACCGGCACGCCGCCGGTGAACAGCCACCACTGGATGGCGTACGCGAAGTGCGCCCCGATGCTGGAGTGGTCGGGCGCGTCGAGGAGTTCGGGCTGGGCGTCGGCGTCGGCGGGCGCGGGGGACGTGCCGGTCAGCACGAGGTAGCCGCCGAGCGTCGGGACGCCGCCCATCGCCTCGGACCGCTCCTGGCTGTTGATCATCATCACCATGCCGTCCGGGAGGCCCTCCCGGTCGCGGATGCCGCTGTTCCCCTGCGTCTCGTCCGTCATCAGGCGGCCGGTGACGGTCACCTCGCCCGGGGGCGCCGCGGGGACGTCGGGGACCGCCGTCAGGTCCTCGCCCGCGTCGATCCAGCCCCGGTTCACCAGCGCGGCGGTGCCGTCGTCCTGGACCAGCGGGGTCAGCACCCAGTAGCCGACCGTGTCGTCGTTCGAGGCGCGGTTGCGGACCACGACCTCGTGCTCCGCGTCGTACACGCCGGTCGCCGTGACGGGCCGGTACCTGTCGTCCGGGTCGGGCTCGCCGCCCACCGAGGTCAGCTGGGCCATCGGCACCTCGGGCGCGGCCAGGCTGGAGCCGATCAGCTCGTTGCGCTCCACCCGCTGCTCATGCCGGTGCAGCTGCCAGAACCCGAGCCAGATCAGGAACGGGATCAGGGCCAGCGAGATGAGGGTGAGGATCACCCACTGCCGGGACAGCAGAAAGCGGTACACACCACCCGACCGTACCCGAGGGGGGACGCTCCGCCCCCGGCAGGGTCCCCCTCCGGAGCGGCGCCCGCGGCCGCCCGCTCAGGCGTCCGGGTCCTCCGCGCGGACGCCGGGCGCCACGTCGCCGAGCAGCCGGGTGAACGTCGCCTCGTCGAGGATGGGCGTGCCCAGCTCGCGCGCCCGCGACGCCTTCCCGGTCGGCGCCAGCGGATCGTTCGACACCAGCAGGCTCGTCAGCCGCGACACGCTGCCCGCGATGTGCAGCCCCGCGTCGAACGCCTGGTCCTCCAGCAGCTCCCTGTCCACCGACGTGTCACCGGAGAACGCCACCCGCATGCCCTGCGCCAGCCGCCCGCCCGGCGTGTACCGGCCCGGGTTGGCCCAGGGGCACGGCGGGCGCCGCTTCGTCTGCCGCCAGCCGCGCTGCCCGCCGCCGCCCCAGGCGCCCCACCGCGTGCCGCGCTCGGCGGCCGGCGGGTCGGACCAGCGGGTCACCGGCAGGCACGCCAGCAGCGGCAGCGGCAGCCCGAGGCCCGCCGCCTGGTGCAGGCTCGGGCGGAACGCCTCGGCGAGGACGCGCGCGTCGTCCAGCGCGTGGTGCGCCTGCCGCTGGACGACGCCGAAGTGCGTGACGAGCGTCTCCAGCCGGTGGTTGGCGAGCGGCAGCCCCAGCGCCTTCGACAGGTGGATGGTGCACAGGCGCTGCTTGACGGGCGCGATCCGCCCCGCCCGCGCGTACTCGTGCGCCAGCATCGACCAGTCGAACTTCGCGTTGTGCGCGACCAGGACGCGGTCCGCCAGCCGCTCCGCCAACTCCCCGGCCACATCGGCGAACAGCGGCGCGTCCGCCAGCATCCGCGCCGTCAGACCGTGGATGTGCACGGGCCCCGGGTCGCGCTGCGGGTTGACCGTCGAGTACCAGTGGTCCTCGACCTCGCCCCGCGCCGTGAGCCGGTAGACGGCCGCGGACACGATCCGGTCGTGCGTGGCCAGGCCGGTCGTCTCGACGTCCACCACGGCGTACCCGGTCGGATAGCCGACGGGCCACGGTCCGTCGGCGTTCCGCTGGACGGGGACGTCTAGCGCGGGTGCCTGCTGGTCTTCGAGCATGGTTCCCGAGGATACGGGCCGCCACCGACAGCGCCCCGCGCGGCACGAGTTGACACGGCGGCGCCGGACGGTCCCGTACGGCGGACCCGCGGCGCTGTCGGCGGTGTGCCGTACGCTGCGAAGCATCCGGTCCCCACGCGGCGGAGGTTCACCATGCTGCTCGACACACACGGCCGTACCGCCACGGACCTGCGCGTCTCGCTGACCGACCGGTGCAACCTGCGGTGCACCTACTGCATGCCGGAGGAAGGCCTGTCCTGGCTGGCCAGACCCGAGTTGCTCACCGACGACGAGATCGTCCGCCTCGTCCGCCTCGCCGTCACCGAACTGGGCATCACCGAGGTCAGGTTCACCGGCGGCGAGCCCCTGCTGCGGCCCGGCCTCGCCGGTATCGTCGCCCGCTGCGCCGCGCTCACGCCCCGGCCCCGCCTCTCCCTCACCACCAACGGCATCGGGCTCGAACGGACCGCCGCCGCCCTCGCGTCGGCGGGACTCGACCGGGTGAACGTCTCGCTCGACACCCTGGACCCCGACACGTTCCACCGCCTGACGCGCCGCCACCGGCACGGCGACGTCCTGCGCGGCCTCGCCGCCGCGCGCGCCGCGGGCCTCGCCCCCGTGAAGGTCAACTCCGTGCTCATGCCGGGGGTCAACGACGCCGAGGCCCCCGACCTGCTCGCCTGGGCCGTGGAGCACGGCTACGAACTGCGGTTCATCGAGCAGATGCCGCTGGACGCCCAGCACGGCTGGCAGCGCGCCGGCATGGTCACCGCCGACGACATCCTCACGTCGCTGCGCACCCGGTTCACCCTCACCCCGGAGGACACGGGGCGGCGCGGCTCCGCGCCCGCCGAGCGCTGGCTCGTGGACGGCGGTCCCCACCGCGTCGGCGTCATCGCGTCCGTCACCCGCCCGTTCTGCCGCGCCTGCGACCGCACCCGCCTCACGGCCGACGGCCAGGTCCGCAACTGCCTGTTCGCGCGCGAGGAGACCGACCTGCGCGGCGCCCTGCGCTCCGGCGCCGGCGACGCGGAGGTCGCCCGCCTGTGGCGGGCCGCGATGTGGGGCAAGAAGGCGGGCTCGGGGCTCGACGACCCGGCGTTCGTCCAGCCGGACCGCCCGATGTCAGCGATCGGC
This sequence comes from Streptomyces sp. NPDC049879, assembly GCF_044461265.1. Taxonomy (NCBI): domain Bacteria; kingdom Bacillati; phylum Actinomycetota; class Actinomycetes; order Kitasatosporales; family Streptomycetaceae; genus Streptomyces; species Streptomyces sp. NPDC049879. The sequence goes on from NZ_JBITKT010000001.1 coordinate 1,440,002, forward strand.
GGCTGACGCGGGGGGCCAGTCGGCGAGCGGGACGACGTCCTTCAGGAAGCCCCGCAGCCCGAGGAAGCGCGACAGATACTCACGGTGCTCCTCGCAGGCGACCCATGTCTTGCGGCGCTCGGGCGTGTGGAGCTTCGGGTTGTTCCACGCCAGCACCCACGCGGCGGCGTCCCGGCAGCCCTTCGCGGAGCAGACCACGCTGTCGTCGGCGGGCGCGTTCACCACGGATTCCTCTCTTCTCCCACCCATCGTGTCCGCACCGGGCGCACAAGCGCGGCGGGCGACGGGGGAAAAGGGCGACGCCGGGCAGCCACGGGGGGAGCCGCCCGGCGTCGGTCCGTCGCTCCGACGGGGGATACGGAGCGCCCTAGAAGTATGACATGCAATGCCCTCCCGGGCGCAGCCGAACGGCCCAATTGGTCCGACGGCATCCGTACTTCGGCCGCCGGACGGGTCAGTTCCGGTTGTGCAGGCCGGTGTCCTCCGGGGGCAGTGCGCTGCGTGAGGCGCCGGTCACGAAGGTGGACGGAAGCGACGGCACGTTCTCCCGCCCCGCGTTCGCGACGACCACCGCCACGTACGGCAGCAGCGCGCCCAGCACGAGCGTCACCACGGCGACGGGCCTGCTGACGTCCCACAGCACCACGGTCGCGATCACCGCGGCCGTCCTGACCAGCATGGAGATCACGTACCTCCGCTGCCGCCCGCGGACGTCCTCCGTCAGACCCTGCCTGGCCCCGGTGATCCGGAAGACCTCGGGACCCGCTTCCTTGTGTCCCGCTCGCTGCCCTGTGCGCACGATGCCTCACCACCCGCCTCCACGGTACGCCTGCGGTCCGGCGTTCAGTCGCGGACCCGGGCCAGCTTGCGCCCCGCCTTGAGGTACACCCCGTCCGGGGCCCCGCCGGGCCCGCCCGTGCGCTCGGCGACGACCTCGGCGAGCGGGCGCAGCGCGTCCTCCTCCGCCAGCGCCGCCGCCTGCTGGCCGTCCGCGGTCTCCAGCACGAGCCGCAGGCCGTTCTGTTTGGCCAGCCGCCGCGCGGCGGAGGCGCTCGGCGTGAAGTCGAGCACCTTGGTCAGCACCGTCGTCACCGTCTCCGCGCCGTGCTCCGCGAGCGACACCTCGGGCAGCGCCGTCACCTCGGTGAAGCTCCGCCGCGAGAACTGCGCGGCGAACGCGTCACGCGCCGCCATCGCCGCGTCCACGCCGTGCAGCGCCGTGACGATCTCCCCGGCCAGCACGCGCTTCAGGTCCATCGGGTGCAGCGTGCCGTCCGCGAGCCGCCCCGTGACGATCGCCACCTCGGCGTCCGTCCACTCGGTCAGCGTCCGCAGGTACGGGTCCATCAGCCGGTCCGGGATCGACATGACCTTGCCGAAGAGGTCCTCGGGCGAGGCCGAGAGCGCGATGTAGTTGCCCTTCGACTTGGACATCTTGGCACCGGACCCGTCGGTCCCCTCGATCAGCGGCATCGTGACGACGAGCTGCGGCGTCTGCCCGTAGATCTCCATCACGCGGCGGCCCATCTGGAGGTTGAGCAGCTGGTCCACGCCGCCCAGCTCCACGTCCGCCTCGATCTCGGCGGAGTCGATCGCCATCGCCACCGGGTAGATCAGCTCGGACATCGACAGCCCGTGCCCCGCGTCGAGCCGCTTCCTGAAGTCCTCGCGCTGGAGCAGCGCGGACGCCGACACCTGGGACAGGATGCCGATCAGCCGGGGCAGCGTGATCCCGGCGAGCCACTCGCTGTTGTGCCGGTAGCGCACCCGCCCGAAGTCGAAGAACGGCCGCACCTGGTCCCGGTAGCCGGCCAGGTTGCGGGCGATGTCCTCGTCGGTGAGCGGCGGGCGCTCGCTGGACCGGCCGCTCGGGTCGCCGATCTTCGCCGTGATGTCGCCGATGATCAGCGTCACGTCGTGCCCCATCCGCTGGAAGCGGCTGAGCACGATCATCGGCACGGTGTGCCCGAGGTGGACGTCGGCCGCCGTCGGGTCGATGCCGAGCTTCACGCACAGGCCCCGGCCCGCCGCCTGCGCGGCGGCGATGCGCTCGGCGAGGGCCTCGGCGGACGGCAGGACGTTCACCGTGCGGGCCGTGATCAGCTCGGCCTGCTCGCCCGCCGGGAGGTCCGCCAGGTCGAGCGAACGCCGCGCCCCGGTCTCCGCCAGTAGCTGCCGCACGGTGGTTTCTGAGGAGAGGTCCTGCGCGAGCAGCGCGGACGCGCGCTGCACGGATGCGCCGAGGCGTGTCACGTGGATCATCCCGGAGGTCGGAGGCGGGGAAGGGGCGGCGACCATCCTACGGGCCCGGCGCGTGCCGCCGCCGGGCCCGGACGGACGCCGCCCCCCGCCGCCGTCACACGCCGGGGCTCACCGAACTCATGTGGAACGCGGGCACGCGCAGCGCGGGCATCTCGACGCGCGGGAAGCTCTCGCCCCACTCCCGCGACAGCGTCCGCACGCGCGCGCTCGCCCCGGTCGCGCGCCCGAGCACGTCCAGGGGCGACTCGTTGAAGCGGAAGTTGTTCACCGCACCCGTCACCTCGCCGTTCTCGACCAGGTACACGCCGTCCCTGGTCAGGCCGGTGAGCAGCAGGTTCTTCGGATCGACCTCGCGGATGTACCACAGCGACGTGAGGAGCAGCCCGCGCTCCGTACCGGCGACCAGGTCGTCGAGCGTCCCGGTGCCGCCCGCGTCGAGCAGCAGGTTGCCCGGCACCGGCGCGACCGGCAGGTTCGTCACCTCCGCCGTGTGCCGGGTGGTGACCAGCCGCCGCAGCTCCCCGTCGGCGATCCACTCCGTGCGGCCGAGCGGCAGCCCGTTGTCGAAGACGGACGCCGCGGGCCCGAACGCGTCGGCCGACGAGCGCGCCACCACGAACGGGCTCGATGCCAGCCCCGGCGCCGCCGGGTCGCTCCACAGGGTGACGGGCAGCCCGGTCAGCCGCTCGCCGACGCGCGTCCCGCCGCCCGGAGCGCTGAAGACGGTGCGGCCGTCGTGCGCCTTCCGCCCGTCGGCCATCCAGTGCTGGTAGATCAGCAGGTCGGCCACCGAGGAGGGCGGCAGCAGCGTCTCGTACCGCCCGGCCGGGAGGTCCACGCGGCGCTCGGCCCACGCCAGGCGGCCGGCGAGCGCCTCGTCCAGCGCGCGCGGATCGACGTCCGTGAAGTCGTCGGTGGGGACGGTGACGAAGGCGGAACGCGTACGGGCGTGCGACTTGGCGTTCAGGTCCACGCTGCCGGCCGGCTGGTCGTGCCGCAGCCGCAGGCCGCTCGAGGTCCCCAGATAGGTGGAGACGACGGCGTGCTCGGCGTAGCCGAACAGCTCGCGGCCCGCCGCGGCGGCGCGGGCGAACGTCTCGCCGAGCGCGGGCGCGAAGGCGCCGAACACGGCGGGCGACGTCCGCGCGGGCGGCTCCGCGAAGCGCTGTCCGCCGGCCGCCGACGCCGCCGTCCCGGTGGGCAGCGGCCGCGCGTCCTCGGCGGCGGGGGAGCGGCGGGCGGCCTCCTCGGCGGCGCGCACCAGCGGTTCCAGGTCGTCGTCGGTGACGGCCGAGCGCGACACGACGCCCGCGGCCGTCCCGGTGGCGCCGTCCACGGTGGCGACGACGGTCAGGGACCTGCCCCGCGTGGCGCCGTTGGTCGTCAGCGCGTTGCCCGCCCAGCGGAGGTTGGCGGTGGACGTCTCGTCGGCGATGACGACCGTGCTGTCCGCCCGGGACAGCTCCAGGGCGCGCTCGACGGTCTCGTGGGGTGCGCGCGTACGGCTCATCGGCCCGCCTCCTGCGTGGTGTTGAGGACGTTGATCTGACGGAAGAGCGCCGAGGGGCAGCCGTGCGAGACGGCGGCGGTCTGGCCCGGCTGGGCCTTGCCGCACATGAACGAGCCGCCGAGCACGTACGTCTGCGGGCCGCCGACCGCCTCCATCGCGCCCCAGAAGTCGGTGGTCGTCGCCTGGTACGCGACGTCCCGCAGCTGCCCGGCCAGCTCGCCGTTCTCGATGCGGAAGAACCGCTGCCCGGTGAACTGGAAGTTGTAGCGCTGCATGTCGATGGACCACGACCCGTTGCCCTCGATGAAGATGCCGCGCTCCACCCGCGAGATCAGCCCGTCCGTGTCGGGGCCCTCCGGGTCCGGCCGCAGCGACACGTTGGCCATGCGCTGGAGCGGCACGTGCGCGGGCGAGTCGGCGAACGCGCAGCCGTTGGACCGCTCGTAGCCCGTCAGCGCGGCGGTGCGGCGGTCCGTCTGGTAGCCGACGAGCACGCCGTCGCGCACCAGGTCCCAGACCTGCGTCTCCACGCCGTCGTCGTCGTACCCGGTCGTCGCGAGGCCGTGCTCGGCGGTGCGGTCGCCGGTCACGTTCATCACCTCGGAGCCGTACTTCAGGCTGCCGAGCCGGTCGAAGGTCGCGAACGACGTGCCCGCGTACGCCGCCTCGTAGCCGAGCGCGCGGTCCAGCTCGGTGGCGTGGCCGATCGACTCGTGGATGGTGAGCCAGAGGTTCGACGGCGCGATCACCAGGTCGTAGGGGCCCGCCTCCACCGAGGGCGCCGCCATCTTCCCGGCCAGCAGGCCCGGGATGCGGTCCAGTTCGCCGTCCCAGTCCCAGCCGGTGCCGGTCAGGTACTCCCAGCCGCGCGCGGCGGGCGGGGCGAGGGTGCGCATCGTGTCGAACCGGCCGCCGTCGGGCGCGATGGACGTCGCCGTCAGCTCGGGCAGGACGCGGACGCGCTGCTGTGTCGTGACGGTGCCGGCGGTGTCGGCGTAGAACTTGTTCTCCTGCACGGCCCACAGGCGCGCGTCCACGTGGCTCACGCCCTCGCCCGCGAGCAGCCGCGCGCTCCAGTCGGCGAGCCGCCCGATCCGCTCCTCCTCGGGCACGTCGAACGGGTTCACCTCGTACGGCGAGATCCACGTCCGCTCGCCGTGCGACGGCTCGGGGGCCAGCTCCACGCGCTCGTCGGAACCGGCCGCCGCGATGATCCGGGCGGAGAGCTTCGCCATCTCGACCGCCTGGGACGCGACCCGGGCGGCGGCGTCCATCGTCATGTCGACACCGGCCGCGAAGCCCCAGGCGCCGCCGTGCACGACCCGTACCGCGAAGCCCGTCTCGGTCCTGTCCGCCGCCCCGGCCGGACGGGCGTCGCGCAGCAGCCAGTTGGCGCTGCGGACCCGTTCGAGGCGGAAGTCGGCGTGCTCGGCGCCCAGCGCGCGGGCCCGCGCGAGCGCGGCGTCGGCCAGCTGCCGCAGGGGGAGGGCGAGGAAGGACTCGTCGATCGTTCTGGGCACAATCTCTCCTGTCCGTGTGCCACCGCTGTCCGGGGCACGGCGCTGTCCCGGCGGGGCCCCACCCGATCATGCCTTCCGGCACGGTCGATGCCCAGGGTGGTCCCGGTCGGAGCCGCGCCGCTGTCACCGCCCGTAGCACACGCCGACGTGTAGGAACCCGACAGCTCGGCGACCGAGCGCCTGTCACGCCCCGCCCCCCGTCGGGCAGGTGGGGGAGGCTAGCGTTGTCCGGAGCATACGACGCAGAAAGAAGGTGCCACCTTGAGCCGCTCGGTTCTGGTCACCGGAGGCAATCGCGGCATCGGCCTGGCCATCGCCCGCGTACTGGCCGACTCGGGCGACAAGGTCGCCTTCACCTACCGGTCGGGCGAGCCCCCGGAGGAGCTCGTCGAACGGGGCTGCCTGCCCGTGCGGTGCGACATCACCGACACGGAACAGGTGGAGCAGGCATACAAAGAGATCGAGGCCGTGCACGGCAAGGTCGAGAGCCTGGTCGCCAACGCGGGCATCACGCGCGACCAGTTGATGCTGCGCATGTCGGACGAGGACTTCGACTCCGTCCTCCAGACCAACCTGACCGGCACGTTCCGCGTCGTGAAGGCCGCGTCCAAGGGCATGCTGCGGGCGCGGCGCGGCCGCATCGTCCTCATCTCGTCCGTCGTCGGCATGATGGGCTCGCCCGGCCAGGTCAACTACGCCGCCTCCAAGGCCGGTCTGATCGGCCTCGCCCGCTCCGTCGCCCGTGAGCTGGGCTCGCGCAACATCACCTGCAACGTCGTCGCGCCCGGCTGGGTGGACACCGAGATGTCCCAGGCCGTCAGCGAGGAGCGCCGGGCCACCGTCATGGCCGAGATCCCGCTCGGCCGCTACGCGCAGACCGAGGAAGTGGCCGCCGCCGTCCGCTTCCTGCTCTCCGACGAGGCCTCGTACATCACTGGAGCCGTCATCCCCGTTGACGGCGGATTGGGCATGGGTCACTGAACATGAGCGGACTTCTCGCCGGCAAGCGCATCCTCGTCACCGGGGTGCTCACCGAGTCCTCGATCGCCTTCCACACGGCGCGCCTCGCCCAGGAGGAGGGCGCCGAGGTCGTGCTGACCGGCTTCGGGCGCCTGAGCCTGGTCGAACGGATCGCGAAGCGGCTGCCCAAGCCGGTCCCGGTCATCGAGCTGGACGTGCAGAACCAGGAGCACCTGGCGGGCCTGGCAGGGAAGGTGGCCGAGCAGATCGGCGAGGGCATCGGCCTCGACGGCGTCGTCCACTCCATCGGCTTCGCCCCGCAGGACGCGCTCGGCGGCAACTTCCTCAACACCGAGTGGCCCTCGGTCGCGACGGCCGTCGAGGTCTCCGCGTACTCCCTCAAGTCCCTGACGATGGCGCTGCTCCCGCTGCTCGAACAGCGCGGCGGCTCGGTCGTCGGCATGGATTTCGACGCGCAGGTGGCCTGGCCGAAGTACGACTGGATGGGCGTCGCCAAGGCGGCCCTGGAGGCGACCTCGCGCTACCTGGCGCGCGACCTCGGCTCGCGGAACATCCGCGTCAACCTCGTCTCGGCCGGGCCGATCAAGTCGATCGCGGCCAAGTCGATCCCGGGCTTCGAGGAGCTGGCCGACGTGTGGGACACCCGTTCCCCCATCGGCTGGGACGTGACGGACCCGGAGCCCGCGGCCCGCGGCGTCGTGGCGCTGCTGTCCGACTGGTTCCCGAAGACGACGGGCGAGGTCGTCCACGTGGACGGCGGCGTGCACATGATGGGTGCCTGAGACCGCCCCCGTCCCCTGTCCTGCCCCCGGCGGCCACCGCGCCGCCGGGGGCGGCGGCATGTCAGCCGGCGGCCGCGACCGTGCGGCAGGACAGCGCGTACGAGCCCGCCGCCTCCTCGGCCGCCGCCGGGTCGGCCGCGCGCAGGGCCGTCAGCAGCCCCGAGTGGTCCGAGTAGGCGGCCGGGTGCAGCCGGTCGCCTACGTCGTGCCGCAGGAACGCGCGCACCACGCCGCCGAGATCCGCGTACAGCGCGGTCAGCACGTCGTTGTGCGACGCCTTGACGACGGCCATGTGGAACGTGGCGTCGGCCTCGATGAAACGCTCCGCCTCGCCCGCCTCCCACGCCGCCTCGCGCCGGGCGAGCAGCGTCTCCAGCTGCCGCAGCTCGCGCTCGGTGCGCCGCTCGGCCGCCAGCCGGGCGGCGCGGGCCTCCAGCGCGCTGCGCAGCTCGGCGACGTCGCGCGGCTCGGCGTCCTCGAAGCGCCGCAGCATCACCCCGGCCAGCTCGCTGGTGGCGGTCACATAGGTGCCGGAGCCCTGCCGGATGTCGAGCAGGCCGTTGTGGGCGAGGGCGCGGATCGCCTCGCGCACGGTGTTCCTGGCCACGCCGAGCCGCTCGACCAGCTCCGGCTCGGTCGGGATGCGCGAGCCGACGGGCCACTCGCCCGATGTGATCTGGTGGCGCAGCTGGTCGATCACCTGGTCGGCGAGCGCGGAGCGGCGTGGCGCGGTCAGTGACATGGCTCTCCCGGAAGGACGGCGAATCCCGCGGCGAGGATTCATCCCATGATTCTATGATGTTCTTCATGCAGCAGGCGAAGAACGACCGTACTCTTCCGACACCCTCCCCCGATCGGCCCGCGCCCAGCCCTGCGGGAACGGCGGCCCGCGGTGCCTCCTGGCTGCTCGCGGCCGGCCTGATGCTGACGGCGTTCAACCTCCGCCCCGCCGTGTCCAGCCTCAGCCCGGTGCTGGCCGAGGCCCGCGACGGACTCGGGATGAACGGCACGGTCGCCGGGGCGGTCACCGCCGTCCCCTCCCTCTGCTTCGCCGCCTTCGGCGTCACCGCGCCCCGGCTGGCCCGCCGCTTCGGCCCGTCCGCCGTCGTCACGGCAGGGCTGGCCGCCATCGCCGCGGGCCTCGTGCTGCGCTCCCTGGCGGGCGAGACCGCCCTGTTCCTCGCCGCGAGCACCCTCGCCCTCGCCGGCATCGCCGTGAACAACGTGCTGATGCCCGTCCTCACGAAGCGGTACTTCCCCGACCGCGTCGGCACCGTCACCGGCCTCTACTCGATGACGATGGCGGCCGGCACCGCCGTCGCCGCCGCCCTCACCATCCCGGTCACCCGCGCCACCGGCGACAACTGGCGCGTCGGCCTCGGGATATGGGCCTTCGCGGCGGTCGCCGCCATACCGCTGTGGACCCTCGCCGAACGCCGCCACCGCGCCGCGCGCACGCCCGCGCACGCCCCGGACCCCAGGCCCGCGCCCCCCGCCGCCGCCTACCGCGTCGCCCGCTCCCGCACCGCTTGGAGCCTCGCCGGATTCTTCGGCCTCCAGGCCACCGCCGCCTACGTCAGCATGGGCTGGGTCCCCCAGATCTTCCGCGACGCCGGGGTCCCCGCCGCCACCGCGGGCGTGCTCCTCGCCGTCGTCATGGCGATCGGCGCCCCGCTCGGCTTCGTCCTGCCGCGCGTCGCGACCCGCATGCGCAACCAGGGGCCGCTCACCGCCGTCCTCGGCCTGTGCGGCCTCGCCGGTTACGCCGGGCTGTGGATCGCCCCGGCGGGCGGCGCCTGGGCCTGGGCCGTCCTCCTCGGCCTGGCCAACACATCGTTCCCCGTCGCCCTGACCCTGATCGGCCTGCGCTCGCGCACGCCGGGGGGCGTCGCGCGCCTGTCGGCGTTCGCCCAGAGCACCGGCTACCTGATCTCCGTGCCGGGACCGCTCCTGGTCGGCACGCTCAACGAGGCGACGGGCAGCTGGCACGGCCCGCTGCTCCTCGTGTCCGCGCTGATGGCCGTCCAGATCGTGCTCGGCTTCGCCGCCGGACGGGACCGGTGCGTGGAGGACGGCGCCTGAGTGGGACACTGGGCCCATGCCAGCGCTCGACCCCAACCCCACCGGCGGCCAGCGGAAGCTGCTGCTCGTCCTCGGCGCCATGCTGGGGATCACCGTCGTCATCGCCGTGATCGCGACCATCGCCTCGCCCTGACCGCGCCGCCTCCGCCGCGCCGCCCGGCCCGATGGTGGGGCCTTCCCCACCATCCCCTAGGGGGCCAGGTTCAGGGGCGACTGGGTGGCTCACCGGATGGGCCCCGCGCCCCGCGGCCCATAGGTTCGTCATGACGCTCCTGGGAGCGTCCGGGGGACCACCCCGCGTACGACCCGACGCGACCGCATGGAGGCGACCTGCGTCATGTCCGTCCCGGCAGCAGACCACCCGACCGACACGGAGATACGACTGCGCCGCCGCGCCCTGGTGCTCCCGGCACTCGCGTTCGCCGCCCTGCTGGTGCTCCTCGTCACCGGCGCCGACGCCCAGGCCGCCCCCTCGCTCCAGCCCGCCGCCGAACTGCTGCACCACCTCCACGAGGCGCTGGCACCGTGAGCCGCCGTCCTCCCCGATCACCGCTCGCCACCAGGCACTTCCATGGGAAGCTGGGATCATGAGCGCCGACAGCCCCCGCAGGATCGTCCTCCTCCGCCACGCCAAGGCCGACTGGCCAGACGTGGCCGACCACGACCGGCCGCTCGCCGAGCGGGGCCGCAAGGACGCGCCGACCGCCGGACGGTGGCTCGCCGGTGCGGGCGTCCACCCCGGCCTCGCCCTCTGCTCGACGGCCGTCCGCGCCCGCGAGACCTGGAAGCTGGTCGCCCCCGAACTGCCCGAGCGCCCCAGGACCACCTACGAGGACCGGCTCTACGAGGCGTCCGTCGGCGAGCTGATCGCCGTCGTGAACGGCGTGGACGACGCCGTGCGGGACCTCCTGCTCATCGGCCACAACCCCGGCGTCCACGGCCTCGCCGACGCCCTCACCGGCCAGGCCGAGGGCGACACCCTGACCCGCATGAACCGCTCCGGCTACCCCACCTGCGGCCTCGCCGTCCTCACGTTCACCGGCGGCTGGAAGTCCGTCGAGCACGGCGTCGCCCGCCTCGTCGCCTTCTGGGCCCCGCACGCCTGACCGCGCCGGGTCCTGCCACCCTGGACCGCATGACCGACACGCCGGGCAGGCTGCTCCGCCTGCTCGCCCTCCTCCAGAACGCCCGCCCCTGGCCGGGACCGCTCCTGGCCGAGCGCCTCGGCGTCAGCGAGCGCACCGTCCGCCGGGACATCGACCGCCTCCGCGACCTCGGCTACCCCGTCCTCGCCGACCGCGGCTCCACCGGCGGCTACCGCCTCACCGCCGGAACCGCCATGCCCCCGCTGCTCCTGGACGACGACGAGACCGTCGCCATCGCCGTCGGCCTGCGCACCGCCGCCACCGGGCCCGTCACCGGCATCACCGACAGCTCCACGCGTGCCCTGGCCAAGCTCGAACAGGTCCTCCCCGCCCGGCTGCGCCCCGCCGTACGCGCCTACCAGCAGGCGACCCTCCCCGCCACCGGCGAGCTGAGCACCCCCACCGCACCCGTCGCCGCCGACGTCCTCACCACCCTGGCCACCGCCTGCCGCGACACCGAACGGCTCCGCTTCCACTACGCCCCCCGCACCGGCGACCCCGCACCCCGCCACACCGAACCGCACCGCCTCGTCGGCGACGGCCGCCGCTGGTACCTCGTCGCCTGGGACCTCGACCGCGACGGCTGGCGCACCTTCCGCGCCGACCGCATCACCCGGCCGCTGCGCACCGGCGTCCGCGTACCACCCCGTACGCTGCCCGCCCCCGACGCCGCCCGGTACGTGACCGAGTCCATCGCGGGCCACCGCGCCCGCCACCAGGCCACCCTCACGCTGCACGCCCCGCTCGCCACGGCCACCGTCGCACTGCCGCCCGGCACCGGCGAGCTGACCCCCCTCGACGCCGGACGCACCCTGCTGACCACCGGCGGCGACGCCCTGGACTGGCTGGCCTGCCGCATCGCCCTGATCGACCTCGACTACGAGGTCCACGGCCCGCCCGAGCTGATCGCCCTCCTCGCCCGCATGGGCCGCCGGATCGCCCGCGGCACCGCGCCCGCCGTCAGACCGACCGCAGCCCCGCCGCCACCGGACCGCCCTGCGCGTCGGCCGCCTCGACCTCCTCGCGGGTGATCCCCAGCAGGTACAGCACGGTGTCGAGGAACGGCACCGACACCGCCGTGTGCGCCGCCTCCCGCACGACGGGCTTCGCGTTGAACGCCACGCCGAGCCCGGCCGCGTTCAGCATGTCCAGGTCGTTCGCCCCGTCGCCGATCGCCACCGTCCGCGACAGCGGCACACCCGCCTCCGCCGCGAACCGCCGCAGCAGCCGCGCCTTCCCCGCCCGGTCCACGATCTCGCCCGTCACGCGCCCGGTCAGCCGCCCGTCCACGATCTCCAGCGTGTTGGCGGCGGCGAAGTCGAGCCCGAGCCGGTCCGCCAGCGAGTCCGTCACCTGCGTGAACCCGCCCGACACCACGCCCACCTGGCAGCCGAGCCGCTTCAGCGTCCGGATCAGCGTCCGCGCGCCCGGCGTCAGCCGCACCTGTCCGCGCACCTTGTCCACCACCGACGCGTCGAGGCCCGCCAGCAGCGCCACCCGCGCGTGCAGCGACTGCTCGAAGTCCAGCTCCCCGCGCATGGCGGCGGCCGTGACCTCCGCGACCTGCTCCTCGCACCCCGCGTGGGCCGCGAACAGCTCGATCACCTCGTCCTGGATCAGCGTCGAGTCCACGTCCATCACGACCAGCCGCGGCGCACGCCGCGCCAGCCCCGACGCCACGACGGCGACGTCCACCGAACGGGCCGCCGCCTCCCTCGCCAGCGCCGTGCGCAGCTCCTCGGTCCCCACGCCCGACACCGCGAACTCCACGGCCGTCACCGGGTACTTCGCCAGCCGCGAGATCCGGTCGATGTTCGCGCCCGCCCCGGCGATCCGCGCCGCTATGGCGGCCGTCGTGTCGGCGGTCAGCGGCGCGCCCAGCACCGTCACATGGGAACGGCCCGCACCTCGCGACGGGTTGTCGCCCGTGCCGGAGAGGATCTCGGCCTGCATCCCGTGCTCCTCGGCCCACGTGTGGACGGTGGCCCGCAGCCCGCCCTCCGTGCCCGTGCCGACGGCCGGCGCGCTGACCAGCGCGCACAGCACGATCCTGCCCCGGGTGACGACCTGCTCGATGTCGATCACGTCGACCGCGAAGGCCGCCAGGGTCTCGAAGAGGCCGGCCGTCAGCCCCGGCCGGTCCTTGCCGAAGATCTTCACCAGCAGGGTGGGCGTGTCCGCGCGGGCACTGCCCCCGGCGGTCGTGTGCGCAGAGAACATGGTGGTCCCACGGTAGCCGCTCCCCGCGCCCGCGACCCGCCGGGGCGGCCCTCGCGCTGCGGGAACGTCACGGCCCGGCCCACGCTTCGCACCAGCTTCGTGACTTCCGGGGGTCGGCTTCCCGATCATGGTCCGTGCCTGGAATAGTTCCGACCCACGACAACCATCCCTTGACCTCCGGTCGGAGGTTGCTCGGGGGACGACATTTGGGGCATGGAGTGCCGGAACTCGTACTCGAATTGAACGGACGGACCTGGAACCTGGACGCGTCCAGGTCCTACACGCTGGGGCGCGACCCCCAGGCGGACATGGTCCTCCAGGACACCCGCGTCTCATGGCGCCACGCCATCGTCCGCTGGACCGGACAGGCCTGGACGCTGGAGGACCCGGGCAGCACCAACGGCACGTACGTCAACGGCCAGCGCGTCCAGTTCGTACCGCTCACCCCGGGCACCGTGGTGCACCTGGGCAACGCGAGCGACGGACCGCGGCTCACCGCGTCCGCTCCCGCCGTCATAGCGGGCTCACAGCAGCCCCCGCAGTACCAGCCGCAGCCGCAGCAGCCGCCCTACGGCGCCGGCGGCCTCGCCGCCCAGGCCCCGGGCACCCCGCCGCCGCATCAGGCACCCGCCCAGCCGCAGTACCAGCAACCGCAGTACACCCCGCAGGCCCAGGCGGTCCCGCCCCAGCGCCCCGCGCAGGACCCCGGCGGCTACGCCCCCGACCGCGGCGCGACCAGCCTGCACCAGCTCGCCATAGGCAAGGTCACCCGTATCGGCCGCGCCCTGGAGAACGAACTCGTCGTCTCCGACCTCCAGGTGTCCCGGCTCCACGCCGAGTTCCTCGCCCAGCCGGACGGCCGCTTCGAGATCCACGACCTCGGCAGCCACAACGGCACGTTCGTCAACGGCCAGCGCTTGGAGAAGAACGGCCGCCGCGCCATCGGCCCGCAGGACACCGTCGGCATCGGCCACTCGACGTTCCGCCTGGTCGGCAACCAGCTCCAGGAGTTCGTCGACACCGGCGAGGTCTCCTTCTCCGCCCGCCACCTCACCGTGCAGGTCAACGGCGGCAAGCTCACGATCCTCAACGACGTGTCGTTCGGCGTCCCCGAGAAGTCCCTCGTCGGCGTCATCGGCCCGTCGGGCTCCGGCAAGTCCACCCTGCTGCGCGCCCTCACCGGCTACCGCCCCGCCACCTACGGCGAGGTCCTCTACGACGGCCGCAACCTGTACACGCACTTCGCCGAGCTGCGCAACCGCATCGGCCTCGTCCCCCAGGACGACATCCTCCACACCGCCCTGCCCATCCGGCAGGCGCTGCGGCTGGCCGCCAAGCTCCGCTTCCCCGGCGACGTCGCCGAGGCCGAGCGCAACGCCCGCGTCGAGGAGGTCCTCGCCGAGCTGAAGCTGACCCACCACGCCACCAAGCGGATCTCCTCCCTCTCCGGCGGCCAGCGCAAGCGCGTCTCCGTCGCCCTCGAACTGCTCACCAAGCCGTCGCTGATCTTCCTGGACGAGCCCACCTCGGGACTCGACCCCGGCATGGACCGGGACGTCATGCAGCTCCTGCGCGGCATGGCGGACGACGGCCGCACCGTCCTCGTCGTCACCCACTCGGTCGCCGAGCTGGACCTGTGCGACCGCGTCCTCGTCATGGCGCCCGGCGGCGGCGTCTCCTACTTCGGCCCGCCCAAGGAAGCGCTCAACTTCTTCGGCTACGAGACCTGGGCCGACGTCTTCTCCGCCTTCGAGAACTACCGCGACTACGACTGGATGGGCCGCTGGCGCGGCTCGCAGCACTACCAGATGTACGCCGCCGAGTCCGACGCGGGACCGGCCCAGCCGCCGCAGCAGATGGCGCCCCCGCAGATGGCCGCGATGGGCCAGCAGCAGAAGGCGCAGACCTGGGGCTCGCAGGTCTGGACCCTCATGCGGCGCTACGCCGCCGTCATCTTCGCCGACCGCGGCTTCCTCGGCCTCAGCCTCGCGCTGCCCATCGTCCTCGGCCTGGTCAGCGCCGTCATCCCCGCCGACCACGGCCTCGGCCCCGGCCCGCTCGACCGGCAGGGCCGCAACGGCGACGCGAGCATCATCCTGCTCGTCCTCGTCGTCGGCATGTGCTTCACCGGCGCGGCCAACTCCGTCCGCGAGCTGATCAAGGAACGCGTCATCTACGAACGGGAACGGGCCGTCGGCCTCTCCCGCTCCGCCTACCTCATGTCGAAGGTCTTCGTCCTCGGCATCGTCACGGTCGTCCAGGCCGCCATCCTCGCCGCCATCGGCTTCGCCCCCCGCGACATGCCCACCGACGGCGTGATCCTCGACGGCTCGCCCGCCCTGGAGATGACCCTCGTCCTGATGGCCCTGGGCTGCACGTCGATGATGATCGGCCTCGTCATCTCCGCGCTGGTGCGCACCTCCGAGATGACGATGCCGCTGCTGGTCATGATCTCCGTCGTCCAGCTCGTCTTCACCGGCGCGCTCTTCAAGGTCCACGGCACCCTGGGCGTCGAGCAGATCGCCTGGCTCATGCCGTCCCGCTGGGCCCTCGCGGGCGTCGGCTCCACGGCGTACCTCAACGACCTCAGCGCGTCCCCCGAGTCCCCGGACCCCGACCCGCTGTGGGACCACGAGGCGGGCATCTGGCTGCTCGACGTCCTCATGCTCGGCGTCCTGGCGGCGATCTGCGGCTACTTCGTCATGAAGTTCCTGCGCCGCCACGAGCCCGAGGTCATGCGCAACTGACCTCCCTCGCCCCACTGACTCCCGCACCACGGTGGCGGGCATCCCGTACGCAGATGCCCGCCACCCGCGCGTTCCCCCTGCTCCGGCCCTACGCCCAGCGCCCTACGCGGCCCCTGCGCCCGCCCGATCCCGCCACCGCCCCGACGCGTTACGGTCGGTGCATGGCCCCCCGTACCGGACTGGCCGCCGTCAGCGCCGCGCTCCTCGCGATGAACCGCACCCTCGAAGTGCGGGACGTGCTCCAGACCATCGTCAGCAGCGCGCGCGACCTCCTCGGCGCCCGCTACGCCGCCCTCGGCATCCCCGACGGCAACGGGGGCTTCGCCCAGTTCCTCGTGGACGGCGTCAGCGACCGCCAGTGGAAGGCCATCGGCCCCCTCCCGCGCCAGCACGGCATCCTCGCCGCCATGCTCACGTCCGCCACCCCCGTACGCCTCGCCGACGTCCGCCTCGACCCGCGCTTCGGGGGATGGCCGTCCGCCCACCCCGAGATGTCCGACTTCCTCGGCATGCCCATCACGGACGACGGCGAAGTCCTCGGCGCACTCTTCTTGGCAGGGAAACAGAGGGGCCTGGCAGGAAACCAGAGAGGCCCGGCAGGGAAGCGGAGCGCCCGCCCGGCGCCCGCCCCCGCCGACGGCTGCGCCTTCACCGCCGAGGACGAGGACCTCCTCAGCCTCCTCGCCGAACACGCCGCCATCGCCCTGACCAACGCCCGCCTCTACGAGCGCAGCCGCGAGCTGACCATCGCCGACGAACGCGCCCGCATCGCCCACGAACTGCACGACGCCGTCTCCCAGAAGCTCTTCTCCCTCCGCCTCACCGCCCAGGCCGCCACCGCCCTCCTGGACCGCGACCCCGCCCGCGCGCGCAGCGAGCTGGGCCAGATCGCGGAGCTGGCCGCCGAGGCCGCCGAGGAACTGCGCGCCGCCGTCATCGAGCTGCGCCCCGCGGCCCTGGATGAGGACGGCCTCCTCGCCACGCTCCGCGCCCAGGTCAACGTCCTCGACCGCGCGCACCCGGCCCGCGTCACCCTCAGCTGCCAGGAGCCCCGCGCCCTGCCCGCCGCCCAGGAGGAGGCCCTGCTGCGGGTCGCCCAGGAGGCCCTGCACAACGCGCTGCGGCACGCGGCGCCCACCCTCGTCGAGGTCTCCCTCTGCCGCCGCGGCGGCGCCACCGTCCTGCGCGTCGCGGACGACGGCACCGGCTTCGACCCCGAAGCCGTACGGGCGCGGGGCCGCCACCTCGGCCTCGTGTCCATGCGCGACCGTGCCGCCGCGGTCGGCGGCACCCTGACAGTCAGGTCGGCCCCCGGCGCGGGCTGCGTCATCGAGATGGAGGTGCCGGGTGGCTGACCTGGCGAAGGTGATCCGCGTCCTCGTGGTGGACGACCACCAGGTCGTGCGCCGCGGTCTGCGCACGTTCCTGGAGATCCAGGACGACATCGAGGTCGTCGGCGAGGCCGCCGACGGCCCGGCCGCCGTGGCGTGCGCGGAGGAGCTGCGCCCCGACGTCGTCCTGATGGACGTGAAGATGCCGGGCGGCGACGGCATCGAGGCCCTGCGCAGGCTGCGCGAGCTGGACAACCCCGCCCGCGTCCTCGTCGTCACGAGCTTCGCCGAGCAGCGCACCGTCGTGCCCGCCCTCCGCGCGGGGGCGGCCGGGTACGTGCAGAAGGACATCGACCCGGACGCGCTGGCCGGCGCCATCAGGTCCGTGCACGCGGGGCACGTCCTGCTGGAGCCCGGCATCGCCGCCGCGCTGCTCGCCCAGGAGTCCCAGGGCGGCGGCACCCGGGCGGGCGCGCTGACCGAACGGGAGACGGAGGTGCTCGGCCTCATCGCGCGGGGCCGCTCCAACCGCGAGATCGCCCGCGCGCTCGTCCTGTCCGAGAAGACCGTCAAGACGCACGTGTCGAACATCCTGATGAAGCTGGACCTCGCCGACCGCACCCAGGCGGCGCTGTGGGCCGTACGCCACGGTCTGTCCGACTGATCCCCGCCCCGGCGGGGCAGCACGCCGTTACCCCATTCGGCCCTGTCCCACCAAACCCAGGAGCCCCTCCGGGCTGAGATTCATACGGTCGTGTGGATGTCACCCGTACGGCGCATCCTCCCGGGCGTGGCGCCGTTCTCCATGGCGAGCCGCGGCGGCTGGCCGCGGCGAACGTGCGAGGAAGGTCAAGAGAAGTGAAGAACCTGAAGAAGGCCGCCGCCGTCACCCTGATGGTCGGCGGGATCGCCGCCACCGCCTCCGGCGTCGCCTCCGCCGCCTCCGACGCCACCGGCGCGGCCGTGGCCTCCCCGGGCGTCGTGGCGGGCAACGAGGTCCAGGTCCCGGTGCACGTCCCGGTCAACGCCACCGGCAACTCCGTGAACGTCATCGGTGTCCTCAACCCGGTGTTCGGCAACCACAGCGTCAACTTCTGACGGACGCCGCCTCGGACGCGTTGGGCCGATCGTGCGTAACGAGCCCCGAGCCCGTGCCGTGCCTTCGGCCCGCGCGTTGTGCAACACGTGACTCCGTGCCCAAGGAGTCGCGCGCACAGCAACGTCCAAGAGGAGCACAACCCATGAACACTGCCAAGAAGGCCGCCCTCGTGCTGGCCGCCGCCGGTGCCGCCATCGGTGCCGGCGCGGGTTCCGCCGCCGCCGACGCGGAAGCTGCCGGCAAGGCGGTGAAGTCCCCGGGTGTCATCTCCGGGAACGTCATCCAGGTCCCGGTCGAGATCGCCCCGAACGTCGTGGGCAACTCCATCAACGTCATCGGGATCCTGAACCCCGCGTTCGGCAACGTCGGCGTCATCGACTGACCTCGTCACGACGGACGACACGACGCAGCCGACAGGCAGCTGACACGAAGGCCCCCCGGACCCAGGTCCGAGGGGCCTTCCCCGTCCCCGCCCCGTCAGCCCCGCTAATCCCGCTGCCGCTCCCACGACTCCGCGTACGCGTTGTACGCCGCCACCCGCGCCCGCCGCGCCGCCCGCTCCACCGGCCGCAGCAACCGGTCCCGCTCCGCGATCTGCCCCGCGCTCACCGCACCCGGCGCCATCCCGTCCGGCTCCACCGCGATCGCCACCAGCGCACCGACCCGCTGCGCCAGTTCGAGCACCCGCACCGCGCGCACCGGATAGCCAGGCGCCAGCACCTGGCGCCCCCGCTCCATCCGCGCCCGGTACGCCGCCAGCCGCGCCTGCGCCACCGGCCCCGCCCCCGCCACGTCAAGACGCGCCAGCGCCTCCGTCGCGTCCCGCAGCACCTCGGCCAGCTCCCGTTCCGCCTCGCCGAGCGACGGCACGTCGGCCCCGGGCGCCTGCCGCACCGGCAGACACCGCCACACCACCTCGGTCAGCACGTCACCGGCGGGCCCCGCCTCCTTCACCTCGGGCACGAGACCCAGCGGGGCGCCCGACGCGAGCACGGCCTCCCCGGCCGCGAGCGCCGCCGCGTTGAACTCCGGCGGCCCGCTCAGCCCCAGCGGATGCCCCGGCGCCGGCAGCGCGATCCGCAGCCCGTACACCCCCTGGGCCCGCATCCGGCCGAGCGCGAGCGTCAGCCCGACGGGCCCCTCCTCGCCCGGCAGGCCGACGACGCGGTGCACCGTGTCGTCGCCCACCGCGCGTGACGCGGCGTCGTCGGGCGCCACCTGTCCGGCGAACAGCGCATTGCCCCAGGCGGCGAGCCGCCCCGCACGAGGTTCGATGAGCATGCCCTCTACCTTAGAGAAGAATGCCCAACAACCCTCCTGACGACAGGGCGCGGGAGGCGGTGGCGTAGGTTTTGACTGACAGCGACTGCAAGGGGAGAGACCGCGCGCATGAGCGATGTACTGGAGCTGGTGGACGTATCCGTGGTCCGCGACGGCCGGCCCCTGGTCGAGAAGGTCTCCTGGTCGGTCGCCGAGGGCGAACGCTGGGTCATCCTGGGCCCCAACGGCGCGGGCAAGACCACGCTGCTCAACGTGGCGTCCAGCTACCTCTACCCCACCTCGGGCAGCGTCCGCATCCTCGGTGAGGAGATGGGGCACGTCGACGTGTTCGAGCTGCGCCCCCGCATCGGCATGGCGAGCAGCGCGCTCGCCGACAAGCTCTCCCGCCGCGCCACCGTCCTGCAGACCGTCCTCACCGCCGCCTACGGCATGACCGTCGGCTGGCAGGAGAGCTACGACGAGATGGACGAACGCCGCGCCCGCGCGTTCCTCGACCGGCTCGGCATGAGCGGCCACCTCGACCGCAAGTTCGGCACCCTCTCGGAGGGCGAGCGCAAGCGCACCCAGATCGCCCGCGCCCTGATGACCGACCCGGAACTCCTCCTGCTCGACGAGCCCGCCGCCGGACTCGACCTCGGCGGCCGCGAGGACCTCGTCCGCCGCCTCGGCCGCCTCGCGCGCGACCCGTACGCCCCGTCGATGATCATGGTCACGCACCACGTCGAGGAGATCGCGCCCGGCTTCACGCACGTCCTGCTCGTCCGCCAGGGGCAGCTGCTGAACGCGGGCCCGCTGGAGACGACCCTCACCTCGGCCAATCTCTCGCACTGCTTCGGCCTGCCCCTCGTCGTCGAACGCCAGGGCGACCGCTGGACCGCCCGCGGCCTGCCGCTCGGCTGACCCCCGCCCGTTCACCTCGGGCTCGTCCCGGTCCGTCCCGGGACGAGCCCTGTTCGCGACGCGGTCACCCGCTCTACCATGACCCCGTGGACTTCTGGGTGTGGTGGCTCGTCGCCGCCGGCGGATTCGCGATCGTCCTCGTCCTGACCGCCATGCCCGAGCTGGGCATGCTCGCCGCCGGTGCCGTCGCCGGTGCCCTCGCCGCGGGGGTCACCGACAGCATCGCCGTGCAGGTGGTCGTCTTCGCCGTCGTCTCGACGGCCCTGATCCTCGTCGTCCAGCCCATCGCCCGCCGCGCGCGCGGCGGTTCCCCCGCGCTCAGCAGCGGAGTGGACGCCCTCATCGGCAGGACCGCGGTCGTCCTGGTGCGCGTCACCGGCAGCGGAGGCCGCGTCAGACTCGCGGGCGAGGAGTGGTCGGCCCGCGCGCTCGGCGAGGACGACGTCTACGAACCGGGGAGTCAGGTCAGCGTAGTTGAGATCGACGGGGCCACCGCCGTCGTGATGTGATGGACCGGTCACTTCATCGACAATCATCCCAACTCATCTAGACGCAGGGGGAGTACACGATGGGACCCATCATCATCGTGCTGGTGGTCCTGGTGGTGCTGGTCGTCATCGCGCTCGTCCAGACCATCCAGGTCATCCAGCAGGCGAGCGCGGCCATCGTCGAACGCTTCGGCCGTTACACCAGGACGCTGAACGCGGGCCTCAACATCGTCGTCCCGTTCATCGACCGCATCCGCAACCGCATCGACCTGCGCGAGCAGGTCGTCCCGTTCCCGCCCCAGCCGGTGATCACGCAGGACAACCTCGTCGTCAACATCGACACGGTCATCTACTACCAGGTGACCGACGCGCGCGCCGCGACCTACGAGGTGTCCAACTACATCCAGGCCATCGAGCAGCTGACCGTCACCACCCTGCGCAACATCATCGGCGGCATGGACCTGGAGCGCACCCTCACCTCCCGCGAGGAGATCAACGCGGCCCTGCGCGGCGTCCTCGACGAGGCCACCGGCAAGTGGGGCATCCGCGTCAACCGCGTCGAGCTGAAGGCGATCGAGCCGCCCACCTCCATCCAGGACTCGATGGAGAAGCAGATGCGCGCCGACCGCGACAAGCGCGCCGCCATCCTCCAGGCCGAGGGTGTCCGGCAGTCCGAGATCCTCCAGGCCGAGGGCGCCAAGCAGTCGGAGATCCTGCGCGCCGAGGGTGACGCCCGCGCCGCCGCGCTCCGCGCCGAGGGCGAGGCCCAGGCCATCCGCACGGTCTTCGAGGCCATCCACGCGGGCGACGCCGACCAGAAGCTCCTCTCCTACCAGTACGTCCAGATGCTCCCGAAGATCGCCGAGGGCGACGCGAACAAGCTCTGGATCGTGCCGAGCGAGCTCGGCGACGCCCTCAAGGGCCTCGGCGGCAACATCGGCCGCTTCACCAACCCGGGCGGCAACGGCGACGGGTCCGGCGGGAACGGCGACGGCCCCAGCCTCGACAAGCCCCCGACGCGCGAGCAGCCCCGCATCGAGTGACGGCGCCCCTGCCGCCGCACATCACGACGCCCGCCCCTCCCGTGCAGGAAGGGGCGGGCGTCGTCATGCGCGGTGCGCCCCGCCGGCCCGCCTACGCCGAGGCCGCGCCCTCGGTCGCGAGCAGCCAGTCCGGCAGCGCGTCCCCGTCACGCGCGCCGACCGCCAGCAGCAGCGCCGCCGCCGGAGTCGGCTCGAACGGCTGCGTGAGCAGCCGCATCCCCGCCTGGACGGGCGTGCGGTTCGCCTTCCGCTGGTTGTCCTCCGAGCACGCGGCCACCGTGTTCAGCCACGTGTCCCCGCCCCCCTGCGAACGCGGCACGACATGGTCGATCGTGGTCGCACGCCGCCCGCAGTACGCGCACCGGTGCCGGTCCCTGACCAGGACACCGCGCCTCGACCACGGGGCCCGTTGTCGGAACGGCACCTTGACGTACCGCCGCAGTCTGATCACCTGCGGCACCGGCAGGTCCACCGCCGCCGCGCGCACCCGCAGACCGGGATGCGCCTGCTCCACCACCACCTTGTGCTGGACGACCAGCACCACCGCACGACGCAGCGACACCGTCGTCAGCGGCTCGTACGTCGCGTTGAGCACCAGGGTCTGCCGCACCCCGCCCACCTCCCGTTCCCTCCCCGCCCCGGCGGCGGCTGGCACCACTGTCCCCCCGCCGAGCAGGCCCGACAATGCATTTTGCGCGCGGAGAACCACGCACAGGAGAGCTACCCGCCCGCGCAGCGGAACAGAGAGGCGAACAGAAGGTGACGCGTGACCGTTACGGGCCCGACACGGTCCCGCGGTCAGTCCCCGGCCGGGACCTCGTACTCGCCCACGAGCTGGGCGCGCGCGACGGTGTGGAAGCGCAGGTTGAAGCCGACGAACGCGGGGGACGCGTCCTGGTCGGGACCGAGCCGCTCGCTGTCCACGGCGTAGACCGTGAAGACATAGCGGTGCGGCCCGTCCCCGGGCGGCGGCGCGGCGCCCCCGAAGTCGCGCGTCCCGTAGTCGTTGCGCGCGTGCACGGCGCCGGGCGGCAGGGCCGCGAAGTCGCCGCTCCCCGCACCGGCGGGCAGCTCGGTCACCGTCGCGGGGATGTCGAACACCACCCAGTGCCAGAACCCGCTGCCGGTCGGCGCGTCCGGGTCGAAGCAGGTCACCGCGAAGCTCTTCGTCTCCGGCGGGAAGCCGGACCAGCGCAGCTGCGGCGACACGTTCCCCGCCGCGTACACCTGCGCGTCCTTCAGCCGCGCGCCCTCCCTGACGTCGTCGCTCTCCACCGTGAACGCGGGCACCGGCGGGTGGAAGTCATGGGGAAGGGGACGCCTCCGTGGATCGGACATTACGGACCTCCTCGTCGCGTGGCGCTGTCTCCCGGCTAGCCTAGTCAGCCGCCCGCCCCCTTGATCGTCCGATCGTCCGGAGACACCGCACCCGTGAAGCGCACCACCCCGGCCGGCGCACCCGACCCGGCCACGCCCCTGCCGCGCGCGTTCTTCGACCGGCCCGTCCTCGACGTCGCGCCGGACCTCCTCGGGCGCGTGCTCGTCAGGACGACACCCGAGGGCGAGATGCGGCTGCGCCTCACCGAGGTGGAGGCCTACGCGGGCGAGATCGACCCGGGAAGCCACGCCTACCGCGGACGGACATCCCGCAACGCGACGATGTACGGGCCTCCCGGCCACGTCTACGTCTACTTCACCTACGGCATGTGGCACTGCATGAACCTGGTCTGCGGACCCGAGGGGCACGCGAGCGGGGTCCTGCTGCGGGCCGGGGAGATGGTGGAGGGCGCGGACCTGGCCCGCGCGCGGCGGGTGTCGGCCCGTAGGGACGCCGAGTTGGCGAAGGGGCCGGCCCGTCTGGCGACGGCCCTGGGCGTGGACCGGCTCCTGGACGGCTCGGATGCCTGCGGGGACGACCCGGCCTCGCCGTTCCGCGTCCTGACGGGAACTCCCGTGCGGCCGCGGCAGGTCAGCGCCGGTCCGCGCACCGGCGTGGGCGGTGAAGGGGCCGCCCATCCCTGGCGGTTCTGGATCGCCGGGGACAGCACCGTCAGCCCCTACCGCGCGCACCAGCCGCGCCGCCGGCCGACGAGACTTGACGCCGCCGCCGGGGAGTCGTAACGTAGGTCGAGTCGCCTGGAGCGGGACACAGCGGAAAGCGGTCGTCAAGACCCTCCGCCAGTATCCGGCAGGCGACAACACCTCAGCAGAAAACCTCCCCGACCGGGCCTTTTCGTGGTCCCCGGAAGTAATTCCGGGTGCTCTGAAATCCACCGGCCGGGACCGGATTAGGAAATGATCCGGGGGTCCGCTAAGGTGGTGAACACCGAAGGGAAGCGCCCGGAGAGGCCTGAGAGGGTCTTGAAGGAAGCGTCCGTTCCTTGAGAACTCAACAGCGTGCCAAAAGTCAATGCCAATTGTTTGATTGATATGCACCCCGACTGATTCCTGGGGTGCTGCGAGAATCGACTCGCGTGAGAGACATTCACGGAGAGTTTGATCCTGGCTCAGGACGAACGCTGGCGGCGTGCTTAACACATGCAAGTCGAACGATGATCCGGTTTCGGCCGGTGATTAGTGGCGAACGGGTGAGTAACACGTGGGTAATCTGCCCTGCACTCTGGGATAAGCTCGGGAAACTGGGTCTAATACCGGATATGACCAGGAATCGCATGGTTTCTGGTGGAAAGCTTTTGCGGTGTGGGATGGGCCCGCGGCCTATCAGCTTGTTGGTGGGGTGATGGCCTACCAAGGCGACGACGG